>CAVUCN010000004.1:0-352847 GCA_963739945.1 uncultured Alphaproteobacteria bacterium
GCCCCGCTGCTGGTCATCAGCCAGTTCACGCTCTACGGCGAGGTGACCAAGGGGCGCCGCCCGTCCTGGTCGGCGGCCGCGCCCGGACCGGTCGCCGAGCCGGTGCTCGGCGCGCTGGTGCAGGCCCTGCGTGCCGCCGGGGCCCGGGTGCAGACCGGCGTGTTCGGCGCCGACATGAAGGTCTCGCTGGTCAACGACGGCCCGGTCACCGTGGTCGTCGACCTGTTACGATCGATCCCGTCCACGAGGTCGACGGAGTGGCCTCGCTGGCGGGCGCCAGCCCGGCGATCACGCACTGCGGCCGGGCCTGCAGCGACACCTGGTCCTGCGACTTGAACGACTGGTCGCAGAACGTCTGGGCCGCCTGCCCGCAGTAGTGGAAGGTCTCGCCGCCCATGGACCCCGGCATGGTGACGTTCACGCAGCCGTTCCCCGAGGTGGCGTAGCCGTCCGGCTTCAGCGCCCCCCAGATCGTCAGCCCGGCGATGAGGACCACGATGAGCGCGCCAATAACCCCGAGCGTCCGCTTCTGCCGCGGCGACATCCGGCCCTGGCCGAGGTTGGTCTTGGCGTACATGAAGCAACAGTGTAGGAGGTCGGCTGACGGTGCCCCGTGTTAGCGTCGGCGGCATCACGACCTGCACCGAAAGGCGGCAGCGATGGCGATACGCGACACCCGGTGGCCGGCTGGCACGCCCTGCTGGGTCGAGGTCAGCGCGGACGACGTGCCGCAGGCGGTGGCCTTCTACCACGCGCTGTTCGGCTGGGACATCCGCAGTGACGCCCCCGGCCCCGGCGGCTACTCGATCGCTCACGCCGGCGGCCGGATCGTCGCGGCCGTCAGCCCCAAGATGGGACCCACGGGCCCACGGCCGCGCCGTCCGCGTGGACGACCTACCTGGCCACCGACGACATCGAGGCCAGCGCGGCCGCGATCGCCGCGGCCGGCGGTCAGCTGCTGGCCGGGCCGCTCGACATCGCCGCCGAGGGCCGGATGGCGGTGGCGCGCGGATCCGGCCGGCGCCGCCTTCGGCCTGTGGCAGGGCGGGCGCACGACCGGGATCGGCCTGGCCAACGAGCCGGGCGCGCTGGCCTGGAGCGAGCAATTCAGCCGGGACCGGGCGGGCAGCCTGGCCTTCTACACCGCTGCCTTCGGCTACGGCTTCCAGGACATGAGCGGCGACGGCTTCAGCTACGGGGCACTCACCGTGGGCGGGCACATCGTCGGCGGCCTTGGCGAGTACCCGGCGGATGCCCCCGCGGGCTTCCCGCGGCCTGGGCCACGTACTTCGCCGTCGCCGGTACCGACGCGGCGGTGGCCAGGGTGACCGAGCTGGGCGGGCGCGTCGTCCAGCCCGCCCGCGACAGCCCGTTCGGCCGGGTCGCCGTCGTTGCCGACGCCGAAGGCGCCACGTTTTCCTTGATCACCCTGCCTCCCTGATCACGCTGCCTCCCTGATCACGACCCCCGCTCGCTAGCCCAGCCGGGCCAGCAACCGGATGGTCAGCTGCAGGTTCCGCCAGGCCCGCTCGGCGTCCGCGGTGCGCCGGTGCGGGCCGCGCAGCCGGGCCGCGAAGGCCGACAGGTCATCCAGCGCCCAGCGCAGCCGGTAGAACTCCAGCAGCTCCGGGTCGACCGGCCGGCCGGTCGGCCCGGGCGTACCGGGCCAGCTCCCGGCCGTCCGGGCCGGCCACCAGCCACAGGTCCCGTTCCGGCGGCCCGAGCCCGGCCGTGTCCCAGTCGACCAGGATCCGGTCCGGGCCGGCCCGCAGCACGTTGCCCGGATGCGGTTCGCCGTGGGTGATGACCGGCCCGGCCTCGCCGGGCCACCCCGGCCAGCCGGTCGAAGGCGGCCAGCCGGTCGGTGACCAGCGGCCGGGACCGGGCCAGCAGGGCCCGGGCCGGCCTCGGCGAACGGCCCGCTGCGCCAGGGGCCTGGCCGCCCGGCCAGGAGGGCCTCCAGCTCGGCCCGGCGCGGCAGCTCGATCCTGCTCACCGCCGCCCGGCGGGCGGCCCGCGTGGACTGGTGCAAGGCGGCCAGCAGGTCCACCCGCGCGGCCCGTTCCCGGGCGGGCAGGACCGCGCCGAACCGGCCGGGCCGCCCGTCGACGAACCGGAACACCGCCACCGCGTACCGCGCGTCGACCGGCCGGACGGCCTGCCCGGCCGTCCCCGGGACCGGCGCCGCCACGAACGGCAGCCCGGCTTCGCGGCGCAGCGCCACGGCCACCTCCATGGCCGTCGCGCAGCCCGGCCAGCACGGCGGTCCGGGTCGTCCCGAGCCACGGCTTGTCGTCCAGGTCGTCGACGGTGACGAACCAGCGCCGCGCCGCCTGGTCCCGGACCTCCCAGTGGTAGCTCCCCGCCGCCCACCGGGGCGTACCGCAGGGCCGCGGCCTCGATCTGCCAGCCCCTCGGCCAGGGCCAGCCGCAGGTCGCCCTCGCGCATTCCGGCGGGCTTGTCCCGCATCGCCCGGCCCCGGCCGCCCGCTTACGCCCGCGGCGGCGGGTGGCTGACCTGGCCGAGGAACAGCGGCAGGCCGGTCGGGACGTGCACGATGGCGAACAGGAACGGCCGGTCCACGGTCATCGTCACCGGCGGCGGCCCGAGGAACGCGGCCAGCGGCCGGAAGCTCACCGCGGTGGCCGCGGCGGCCTCGGTGCCCTGCTCGTCCACGTCGATGAAGGCCTTGTGCGCGACCGCGTCGATGGCCAGCCGGGCCGCCTGCGTGATGCCGCCGAAGTCCGCGTCGGCGGTGAAGGCCTCCCGCACGCCGAGCTGGCCCAGCACGGGAACGAGGTCGACGGCCGTCTCCAGCCGGAACTTCGGCAGGGCCAGCGTGACCTGATGCCGGGCCGTCCCGGCCAGCAGGCCGCCCAGCCCGCCGCCCGCCAGCGCCGGCCCCAGCGCCTGGACCGGACCGTCCGGCAGCACCACGGCCATGGCCAGCTGGCTGTCCCGGTAGGGCAGCACGACGGCCTGGTATCCGTCGCCCCGCACGTACTGCCGGGTAGCCGTGCCGTTCATCATCCGCACGGTCAGGGTCGTCCCGTCCGGGCCGTCCGGGTAGAACGGCGCGTCCGCGGTGGCCCGCTCACCGAACGTCTCGGCCCAGCCCGCCTTGAGGTAGACGGCACTGGTCAGCACCAGCCGGGTGGCCCTGCTGACCGCGCCGGGCGCCAGCAGCCCGGTGATCCTCGCGGCGGTGTCGTCGGCCACCGCCTGGTTGATCCGCGTCCGGGCCGCGTCCGGCGCGGCCGCGAAGTCGGCGTCCGCGAACGCCGTCTCCCCGAGCCGCCGGTGAGACCGGGCGCCAGCGGCAGCCCGGCCTGCACCCACGCCGTGGCGGGCGCGCGGAACGTCACCGACCCGCCCGCCGTCACGTTGGCCGCCACCGCGGCCGTCCCGCGCAGCCCCTGCGCCGCGGCCTCGGCCAGCCCGTCCGCGCCCGCCGCAGGCCCACTCACGTGCAGCGCGCGGCCCAGCTCGGCCGCGGTCTGGCCGCCTGCCCCGCACAGCGCCATCCGCAGCGCGCTGGCCACGCTGGCCGGGGAGAAGACCAGGTCGGCGGCGTTCGCCGACAGCAGCCGGTAAAGGTCCACGCCGAACGCGTCGTCGGCGCGCGCGGCCACCGTCGTCTGCGGTGCTGATTTGTCGGGCATGCTCGCTCGACCTCCGCTCTCCATACGATCACACCGCGCTGAAGGAGCTGGCGGGCTAGGCTCGCCAGGTGACCGATCTCGCGGATTTCACCCGGCTCATCGGCGCCGATCACGGCCTGGTCGTGGTGTCGGCGCTGCGGCCGGACGGCACGATCCAGTCCTCGGTGGTGAACGCCGGCGTGCTGCCCCACCCGGTGACCGGGGCCCCGGTGGTGGGCCTGGTCAGCCGGGGTGACGCCCGCCGCCTGACCTACCTGCGGGCCCGGCCGCGGGCCACGGTCGTGGTCCGGGCCGGCTGGCAGTGGGCCGCCGCCGAAGGCCCGGCCGAGCTGTGCGGCCCCGATGACCCCGTGCCCGGGGTGGACGCCGAGCGGCTGCGCCTGCTGCTGCGGGAGATCTTCACCGCGGCGGGCGGCACCCACGACGACTGGCCCATCTACGACCGGGTCATGGCCGCCGAGCGCCGGACCGCCGTCCTGGTCACGCCGGAGCGCATCAGCCCGGCGTCCGCCCGCTGAGCCCTACACGCCGGTCTGGGCGGTCAGCCGCCCGGAGCTCCACGGCGGCCGCGAACGCCTCGTAGTCCCGTTCGTTCTGGTCGGCGTAGGCCGACGGCGAAGTCGGCGATGGCCCGGTCGAACGGGTCGCCCTTGCCCAGGTAGGCGGCGATGGCGATCCGGTCGCCCCAGCGGGCGTGGGCCCGGGCCAGCGTCGCCCCGCACATCCGCGAGTACAGCAGCGCGCCGGGGACCAGCATGGTGTCGACGTCGGCGCTGCCCTTCCAGTCCTGGAACTGGCGCACGTAGTAGTCGCGGGTCACGCCGTCCAGGCCCTTGATCCGCTGCCAGCCCAGGAAGATGTCGCGTCGCGGCCTGCATCAGCCGCTGCCCGGCCACCACCCGCTCGCCGTGGTGGGCGTACGTGCTCTCGCGCAGGAAGCGCTCGAGGACCGACGGCTGTGCCTCCTTGACCTGGAGGAACAGCGGGTCGTCATGGTCGCGGCCGAGCAGCAGCATGATGTAGCAGCGGGTCCCGACGCTGCCGACGCCCACCATCTTGTAGGCCGCGTGGACGTACTGGTACTCCTCGACCGGATGGTGGTGGTGCCCGAGGTGTCGCCGGTAGGAGCCGAGCAGCTCCTTGATCAGCGGCTCCGGGTCTTCCCACTCCGTTCCCGGGACGACCAGGTCCTCGATCGGGACGATGATCGGCGGGTCGGCCACGATGCGCAGCTCGCCTTCGACCTCGCCCGCCCGCTTGGCCAGCACCCGGACGCTGTCCCGGCTCCGGGCCTTGGCCACCATCTGCTCGGCCGCCTCGGCCGCGCTCTTGTCGACCCGGTTGAGCCGGACCTGCTGGCGGACCAGCTTGAGCAGCATCCCGGCCTCGAAGTGCTCATACCACGCGGCCAGGCTGCCCATCCGGGCCGCCTGGCGCATCCGGTCCCGGTACTCCCGCACGCCGGCCATGACGACGTCCCGCCGGTCGGCGGGGGAGAAGCCGCGGTCGCGGCCCATGATCTCGAAGCTGGCCGCCAGCCGCTTGACGTCCCACTCCCACGGCCCGGGGAGGGTCTCGTCGAAGTCGTTGATGTCGAACAGCAGCCGCCGTTCCGGCGAGCCGAACAGGCCGAAGTTCGACAGGTGCGCGTCCCCGCACAGCTGCACGGTGATCCCGGTCACCGGGGTCGCCGCCAGGTCGGCCGCCATGATCAGGGCCCCGCCCCGGTAGAAGGTGAACGGGGAGGCCAGCATCCGCCCGTAGCGGATCGGCACCAGCTCCGGGACCCGGCTGGCCGCCTGGTCCTCCAGCAGCGCGACCGGGTCGGGGCGGTCGGCGGCGGGCCGCCACTGCCCGTGGCTCGACCGCGGCGCGCCCTGGCGGGCGTGCCGCGCCCCGGGCCACGCGCTCCTGCACGCTCAGGTGCCGGCGCCGCCACTCCGACGCGAACGGCCCGGCCCGGTCATCCAGCGCGTTCCCGGGCCGGGCCCGCGGGTCTCGGAGGTTGTCATGGCTGTTCCCTTCCTTCGGTTGGGTGAATACCCAGCCGGCCGCTGGCACAATGCTGCGGTGACGCAGAATCAGGTTTCCGGGACCCCGTCCGTGAACCAGCGCATCGCCGACGAGCTGAGCGTGGCCGTCCGGCAGGTCAACGCCGCGGTGGAGCTGCTCGACGGCGGCTCGACCGTGCCGTTCATCGCCCGTTACCGCAAGGAGGTCACCGGGGCCCTCGACGACGCGCAGCTGCGCACCCTCGAGGAGCGGCTGCGCTACCTCCGCGAGCTGGACGAGCGCCGCGACGCCATCCTCAAGGAGATCACCGGGCAGGGCAAGCTGACCGCCGAGCTCGAGGCGCAGCTCCGCGCGGCCGACTCCAAGGCCCGCCTGGAGGACCTGTACCTGCCCTACAAGCCCAAGCGCCGCACCAAGGCCCAGGCCGCCCGCGAGGCGGGCCTGGAGCCGCTGGCCGACCTGCTGCTCGGCGATCCCGGCCAGGACCCGCAGCAGGCCGCCGCGGCCTTCACCGGCGAGCAGGTCCCGGACGCCGCGGCCGCCCTGGACGGGGCCCGGGCCATCCTGGTCGAGCGGTTCGCCGAGGACGCCGACCTGATCGGCCAGCTGCGCGAGGCCATGGCCGCCCGCGGCCGGCTGATCTCCAAGGTCCGCGACGGCCAGGAGCAGGCCGGGGCCAAGTTCGCCGACTACTTCGACTTCGCCGAGCCCTTCGCCCGCCTCCCCGGGCACCGCGTCCTGGCCCTGTTCCGCGGCGAGAAGGAGGAGGTCCTCGACCTCACCCTGGACCCTGGCGCCGACGACGCCGAGAACGGCCAGCGGATCGCCGACCGGTTCGGCGTCGCCGCCCTGGGCCGTCCCGCCGACACCGTGGCTCGCCGCCACCGTGCAGTGGGCCTGGCGCACCCGCATCCTGACCCGCCTCAGCGTCGACATCCGGGTCCGGCTGTGGCAGGCCGCCGAGGACGAGGCGGTCCGCGTGTTCGCGGCCAACCTCCGCGACCTGCTGCTGGCCGCCCCGGCCGGGGAGCGGGCCACCATCGGCCTGGACCCCGGCTTCCGGACCGGAGTCAAGGTCGCGGTCACCGACCCGACCGGCAAGGTGACCGCGACCGCGACCATCTACCCGCACGAGCCGCACCGCCAGTGGGACAAGTCCCTGGACACCCTGGCCGCGCTGGCCCGGCAGCACCGCGCCGAGCTCATCGCCATCGGCAACGGCACCGCCTCGCGGGAGACCGACCGGCTGGCCGCCGACCTGATCAAGCGGCACCCGGACCTCGAGCTGACCAAGGTCGTGGTGTCCGAGGCCGGGGCCAGCGTCTACTCCGCGTCCGCCTACGCCTCGGGCGAGCTGCCCGACCTCGACGTCTCGCTGCGCGGCGCGGTGTCCATCGCCCGCCGGCTGCAGGACCCGCTGGCCGAGCTGGTCAAGATCGACCCCAAGTCCATCGGCGTCGGGCAGTACCAGCACGACGTCACCGAGGGCAAGCTGTCCCGCTCGCTGGACGCCGTGGTCGAGGACTGCGTGAACGCGGTCGGGGTCGACCTGAACACCGCGTCCCAGCCGCTGCTGGCCCGGGTCTCGGGCATCACCCCGGGCCTGGCCGCCGCCATCGTGGCCCGGCGCGACGCCGAGGGGCCGTTCACCGCCCGCCGGGAGCTGACCCAGGTGCCCCGGCTCGGCCCGAAGGCCTTCGAGCAGTGCGCCGGGTTCCTGCGCATCCGCGGCGGCGGCCGACCCGCTGGACGCCTCCGGCGTGCACCCGGAGGCCTACCCGGTCGTCCGCCGCATCCTGGCCGGCACCGAAACCACGGCCGGCCAGCTGATCGGCGCCACCGCCACCTTGCGCGGGCTCAACGCCCGCGCGATTTCACCGACGACCGGTTCGGCCTGCCCACCGTCACCGACATCCTGCGCGAGCTGGAACAAGCCCGGCCGCGACCCCCGCCCGGCCTTCGCCACCGCCACGTTCGCCGAGGGGATCGAGAAGATCGCCGACCTGCAGCCCGGCCTGGTCCTGGAGGGCGTGGTGACCAACGTGGCCGCCTTCGGCGCCTTCGTCGACATCGGCGTGCATCAGGACGGCCTGGTGCACGTGTCCGCCATGTCCCGCAGCTTCGTCTCCGACCCGCGCTCGGTGGTCAAGTCCGGCGACGTGGTCCGGGTCAAGGTGCTGTCCGTCGACGTGCCCCGGCACCGGATCTCCCTCACCCTCCGGCTGGACGACGAGGCCACCCCGCAGGCGCGCGAGTCCGCCCCGCCGTCGCAGGCCGGCCCCGGGCCGCGCCCGGCTGGGCCCCGCGCACGAGCCGGCGGCCGTTCGGCCCAGAAACAGGAATTCAGGCCGAACGGACAGTGGTTCCGGCGGCGCGCTCGCCGATGCGCTCCGCCGGGCCGGGCTGGCCCCCGATAACCAGGCGGGCCGCGCTCGCGATAACCGGTAGCATCGGGTCACTACCCCCTGTCCGACGACGAAGGAGTCCGCCGTGTCCAGCCCGCAGCTACGCATCACCCTCGCCGGAAGCGAGCATGTGGTCGAGCCGGGCACGACGGCGGGCGCCGTGCTCGGCCCCGAGGCCGGCGTCGTCGCCGCCCGGGTCAACGGCGAGCTGCGCGACCTGGCCTGGCCGGTGGCCGACGGGGACGTCGTGGAGCCGGTCGACATCGGCAGCGACGACGGCCGCTACATCATGCGGCACTCCGCCGCGCACGTCATGGCCCAGGCCGTGCAGGAGCTGTTCCCGCAGGCCAAGCTGGGCATCGGGCCGCCGGTGGACAACGGCTTCTACTACGACTTCGACGTGCCCGAGCCGTTCACCCCCGAGGACCTGAAGGCCATCGAGGCCCGGATGCGCCAGATCGTCCGGCAGGGCCAGCGCTTCGCCCGCCGGGTGGTGACCGACGAGCAGGCCCGCGCCGAGCTCGCCGCCGAGCCGTACAAG
Source organism: uncultured Alphaproteobacteria bacterium (assembly GCA_963739945.1). Taxonomy (GTDB): domain Bacteria; phylum Pseudomonadota; class Alphaproteobacteria; order Rhizobiales; family Xanthobacteraceae; genus BOG-931. Next base: position 8,623 of record CAVUCN010000004.1, read on the forward strand.
CTGGAGCTCATCGGGCTCAAGGGCCACGGATCCGGCACGCTGGACTTCGAGCTGAGCGAGGGCGTCGAGGTCGGCGGGCCCGAGCTCACCATCTACGACAACCTGCACCCGGGCTCGGGCGAGGTGGTCTGGAAGGACCTGTGCCGCGGCCCGCACCTGCCCACCACCAAGGCGCATCCCGGCCTTCAAGCTGATGCGCACCGGCGGCGCCTACTGGCGGGGGAGCGAGAAGAACCCGCAGCTGCAGCGGATCTACGGCACCGCGTGGGAGTCCCGCGAGCGCCAGGACGAGTACCTGACCTTCCTGACCGAGGCCGAGAAGCGCGACCACCGCAGGCTCGGCGCCGAGCTCGACCTGTTCTCCTTCCCGTCCGAGATCGGCAGCGGCCTGCCCGTCTTCCACCCCAAGGGCGGCCTGGTCCGGCGGCTCCTGGAGGACTACTCGCGGCAGCGCCACGAGGAGGCCGGCTACGCGTTCGTGAACACCCCGCACATCACCAAGTCCGACCTGTTCGAGATCTCCGGGCACCTGGACTGGTTCGGCGAGAACATCTTCCCGCCCATGGAGCTCGAGGGCGCCAGCTACTACCTCAAGCCCATGAACTGCCCGATGCACATCCTGATCTACCGGTCGCGGGGCCGGTCCTACCGCGAGCTGCCGCTGCCGCTGTTCGAGTTCGGCACCGTCTACCGGTACGAGAAGTCCGGCGTGGTGCACGGCCTGACCCGGGTCCGCGGCCTGACCATGGACGACGCGCACATCTTCTGCACCAGGGAGCAGGCCGGCGCCGAGCTGCGGCGGCTGCTCACCTTCGTGCTGGACCTGCTGCGCGACTACGGCCTGAACGACTTCTACCTGGAGCTGTCCACCCGGGACGACGTCAAGGAGAAGTGGGTCGGCAGCCTGGAGGACTGGGAGCAGGCCACCGAGGAGCTGCGCCAGGCGGCCGAGGACTCCGGCCTGGAACTGGTCGCCGACCCGGGCGGCGCCGCGTTCTACGGCCCGAAGATCTCCGTGCAGGCCCGCGACGCGATCGGCCGGACCTGGCAGCTGTCCACCATCCAGGTCGACTACAACCTGCCCCAGCGGTTCGGCCTGGAGTACCAGGCCGCCGACGGCAGCAGGCAGCAGCCGATCATGATCCACCGGGCGCTGTTCGGGTCGATCGAGCGGTTCTTCGGCATCCTGGTCGAGCACTACGCGGGCGCGTTCCCGCCCTGGCTCGCCCCGGTCCAGGTCGTCGGCATCCCGATCGCCGACGCGCACGTGCCCTACCTGTCCGAGGTGGCCGGGCGGCTGCGCGAGCACGGCATCCGGGTCGAGGTCGACGCCAGCGACGACCGGATGCAGAAGAAGATCCGGACCGCGCAGCGGCAGAAGGTCCCGTACATGCTCATCGCCGGCGATGACGACGTGGCCGCGGGCGCGGTGTCGTTCCGCTACCGCGACGGGTCGCAGAAGAACGGCGTCCCGGTCGCCGAGGCCATCGCGGAGATCACCGCCGCCGTCCGCGACCGCGTGCAGGTGTGACCGGCCGAGGACCGCCCGGGGCAGAGGCCGCCGAGGACGGGGACGCCTTCGCCGGCGTCCCCGACTCGTTCGGGCGGCTGTGGACGCCGCACCGGATGGCCTACATCAAGGGCGAGGGCAAGCCGACCGGGCCCGGCGCCGACGAGGGCTGCCCGTTCTGCCGCGCGCCCACGCTGAGCGACGAGGACGGCCTGATCGTGGCCCGCGGCACGCTGGTCTACGCGGTGCTCAACCTGTACCCGTACAACGCCGGGCACCTGCTGATCGTCCCGTACCGGCACGTGGCCGACTACACCGACCTGACCGCCGCCGAGGCGGCCGAGTTCGCCGACTTCACCCAGCGGGCCATGCGCGCCGCTGCGCGACGCCTCCGGCCCGCACGGGTTCAACGTCGGGCATGAACCTCGGCTCGGTGGCCGGCGCCGGCATCGCCGCGCACCTGCACCAGCACGTGGTGCCCCGGTGGGGCGGCGACACCAACTTCATGCCGGTCATCGCGCGCACCCGGGTGCTGCCCCAGCTCCTCGCCGACACCCGCCAGCTCGCTGGCCGACGCCACTGGCGCCGGCCAGCTGAGCGGAGCCGCCTACCCCTTGGCCTCGGCCGCCACCTTGCTGGCCAGGTGCGAGGGCAGCGGCTCGTGGCGCAGGTACTCCCGGGTGAACGACCCGGTGCCGTGCGACAGCGATCGCAGGTCGATGGTGTACCGGGTGATCTCCAGTTCCGGGATCTCCGCCTTGACCAGCGTCCGGCCCACCCCGACCGGCTCGGTGCCCAGCACCCGGCCGCGGCGGCGTGGACAGGTCGCGACATCACCGCGCCGACGTAGTCGTCCGGCACCAGCACGCTGACCTCGTCGACCGGCTCGAGCAGGATGGGCTGGGCCTTGTCCACCGCGTCCTTCAGGGCCAGCCGCCCGGCCTTCTGGAAGGCCATGTCGGAGGAGTCGACCGAGTGCGCCTTGCCGTCGAACAGGGTGACCCGCACCCCGGTCATCGGGTAGCCGGCCAGCACGCCCTGCTCCATCTGCCAGCGGACGCCCTTCTCCACCGACGGGATGAACTGCCGCGGCACCACGCCGCCGACGATCTTGTCGACGAACTCGAAGCCGGCCGAGTCCTCCAGCGGCTCGACCTCGACGTGGGCAGATGCCGTACTCGCCGTGCCCGCCGGTCTGCTTGACGTTGCGGCCCAGGCCCTGGGCCTTGCCGCCGATCGTCTCGCGCAGCGGGACCCGCAGGTCGACCGTCTCGACCGCGACGCCGTACCGGTTGGCCAGCCGGTCCAGCAGCACGTCGGTGTGCGCCTCGCCCATGGTCCACAGCACCAGCTGGTGGGTCTCGGGGTTGTTCTCCAGCCGCAGCGTCGGGTCCTCGGCCACCAGCCGGCTCAGCCCCTGGGACAGCTTGTCGTCGTCGGCCTTGGACTTGGCCACGATCGCCACCGGCAGCAGCGGCTCGGGCATGGACCACGGCTCCATCAGCAGCGGGTTGTCCTTGTCCGACAGGGTGTCGCCGGTCTCGGCCGTGCCCAGCTTGGCCACCGCGCAGATGTCGCCGGCCGCGCACGGCCGTCAGCGGCCGCTGCTGCTTGCCCAGCGGGGAGGTCAGCGCGCCGATCCGCTCGTCGTCGTCGTGGTCGTTGTGCCCGCGGGCCGCCCGCCCGTGGCCGGACACGTGCACCGAGGCGTCCGGGCGCAGCGTGCCGGAGAACACCCGGACCAGGCTGATCCGGCCGACGTACGGGTCGGAGGTGGTCTTGACCACCTCGGCCAGCAGCGGGCCGCCGGGTCGGCGGACAGGCCGGCGACCGGCGTGCCGTCCGGCGTGGTCGACCGCGGGCAGCGGGTGCTCGGCGGGCGACGGGAAGGCCTCGGTCATCACCTCGAGCAGCTCGGCCATGCCGATCCGCTGCGGCGCGGAGGTCGACCAGCACCGGGTAGAAGCTGCCCCGCGCGACGGCCTTCTCCAGGTCCTCGATGAGCACCTTGGGCTCGATCGTCCTCGCCGGACAGGTACCTGTCCATGAGGCTCTCGTCTTCGCTCTCCTGGATGATGCCCTCGATCAGCGTCGCCGCGCAGCTCCTCCATCCGGTCCGGCGTCCGCGGCCGGCCGGCGCGCCCTCGCTGCGCTGGCCGCCGGAGTAGCTGAACAGCTTCTGCGACAGCAGCCCGATCAGCCCGTCCGCCGGGCGTGCCGACCGGCAGGTACAGCGGCGGCCACCGCGTCGCCGAACGCCTCCCGGCACGCGGCCAGGGCGGCGTCGAAGTCGGCCCGCTGGTGGTCGATCTTGGTGATGACCACCGCTCGCGGCATGCCCACCGCCGCGCACTCTTCCCACAGCATCCGGGTCAGCCCGTCGATCCCGTCGGTGGCGGACACCGCGAACAGCGCCGAGTCCGCGGCCCGCAGCCCGGCCCGCAGGTCCCCGGTGAAGTCGGCGTAGCCCGGCGTGTCGAGCAGGTTGACCTTGATCCCGTTGTGCACCAGCGGCGCCAGGGTCAGGTTCACCGAGCGCTGCTGCCGGATCTCGGTCTCGTCGAAGTCGCTGACCGTGCGTGCCCTCTTCGATGCGTGCCCTGCCGCGCGATCGTCCCCGTCGCGGCGAGCAGCGCCTCCACCAGGCTGGACTTACCCGAACCGGAATGGCCGACCAGAACCACGTTCCGCACCTGATCGGCCGCCGGTACCCTGCCGGCGGCGCCGTCCGGTCCGCTTGATGTAGTTGCCAATGTGCCTTCGCCTCCTTGCGAATAGCTGGCTACGCACGACCAGCCTCAACCCGCACCGGCCGTGACCACAACCCCCCCACCAAGAATCTTCCCGATGACCAAAAAGTGAAGCCTGGGTTCTTTTCCTCAGCCTGGTGGACGGGCCGCCATACCAGCTCTTACTGGCAGGGCGGCCCGTCCATCAGCACGCAATTCCTCCGGATAAGATCGGCTCGCCATGCTGAACCCGCTGCGGCCCGCCATGACGCGCATCTTCACCCCGGTCGGCGCGGCGCTGGCCCGTACCCCCATCACCCCGAACATGATCACCGTGGCCGGCACGGTGGGCGTGGTCGGCGGGGCGCTCGGCCTGTTCCCGATCGGCGAGCTGTTCCCCGGCGCCTTCACCTGCACGATCTTCGTGCTGCTGGACATGGTCGACGGCGTGCTGGCCCGCATCAAGGGCACCAGCGGCACGCTGGGGCGCGTTCCTCGACTCGACCATGGACCGGCTGGCCGACGCCGGCATCTTCAGCGGCCTGGTCATCTGGTTCATGCTCGGCGGGCACAACCCGCTGCTGGCCGGAGTGTGCCTGTTCTGCCTGGTTATGGGCCTGCTGGTGTCCTACACCAAGGCCCGGGCCGAGGGTCTCGGGCTGCGCTGCGACGTGGGCCTGATCGAGCGGCCCGAGCGGATGCTGATTTCCCTGATCGCGGTCGGCGTGTCCGGCCTCGGCGTGCCGTACATTCTCAACGTGGGCTTGTGGGCCCTCGCGGTCGGCAGCGCCTTCACCTTCGGCCAGCGGGTGCTCGCGGTTCACCAGTCCGCGCGGGACGCGGCGGATACGGGCGGGCCAGCTAGAAACGAGTAGGGTCAGCGCATGTCTTTGCGCCAGCGGCTGAGCGAGCAGCTGACGGGCTGGGCGTACCAGCTGGGCTGGAACCTGATCTGCCGCGTGCCGGAATCGTGGGCCCGGCGCGCCTTCGCCGCGGTGGCCGAGGTCGCCTGGCGGCGGCAGGGGCCCAAGGTCCAGGTCCTCGAGTCCAACCTGCGTCACGTGCTGAGCTGGAAACAGGGCCGCCCGGACGTGGACGGCCAGGAGCTGCGCGCCCTGTCCCGCGAGGCCCTGCGCTCCTACGCGCGGTACTGGCTCGAGGTCTTCCGGCTGCCCGAGATCCCGCTGGAGCGCATCGTGTCCGGCATGCACATCGCGCCGGAGGAAGAGGCGGCGCTGTTCGCCACCCTCCGGTCCGGCCGCGGCGTGATCCTGTCCCTGCCGCACATGGGCAACTTCGAGCAGGCCGGCGGCTGGGTCGTGGGGCGCGGGGCCGGCACCTTCACCACCGTGGCCGAGCGGCTGAAGCCGGAATCGGTCTACGAGGCGTTCCTGCGGTTCCGCCAGGGCCTGGGCATGGAGGTCCTGCCGCTGACCGGCAGCCAGAGCCCGTTCGGCGTGCTGGCCCAGCGGCTGCGCGCCGGCGGCCTGGTCTGCCTGGTCAGCGACCGCGACCTGAAGGAAAGCGGCGTCGAGGTGGAGATGTTCGGCCAGCGGGCCCGGATCGCCGCCACCGCGGCCCTGGCCGTGCACACCGGCGCCGCGCTGATGCCGGTGGCCTGCTGGTTCGAGGGCGAGGACTGGGGCGCGCGCATCTACCCGGAGGTCCCGGTCCCGGCCACGGGCACCCGGGCCGAGAAGATCGCCGCCATGAGCCAGCAGCATGGCCCGCGACTTCGAGGACGGCATCGCCGCGCACCCGCAGGACTGGCACATGCTCCAGCGGGTCTTCACCGCCGATCTCGACCCGGCCCGGCTCGCCGCGCCGCTGGGCACGACCCCGCCATGAAGATCGGCATGGTCTGCCCCTACTCCTGGGATGTACCCGGGGGCGTCCAGCAGCACATCAGGGACCTGGCCGAGGCCCTCATCGAAGAGGGCCACTCCGTGTCGGTGATCTCCCCGGCCGACGACGACACCCCGCTGCCGCCGTACGTGGTCGGGGCCGGCCGCGCGGTGCCCGTGCCCTACAACGGCTCGGTGGCCCGGCTGTCGTTCGGCTTCCTGTCCGTGAACCGGGTGCGGCGCTGGCTGCAGCGACGGCGGCTTCGACGTGCTGCACATCCACGAGCCCGCCGTGCCGAGCCTGTCCCTGCTGGCCTGCTGGGTGGCCTCGGGGCCGATCGTGGCCACGGTGCACACCGCGATGCCGCGGTCCCGGTGGCTGGCGGCCACCCAGCCGGTGCTGCGCACCGCGCTGGAGAAGATCAACGGCCGGATCGCGGTCTCCGAGGCGGCCCGCACCACGCTGGTCGAGCACCTCGGCGGCGACGCGGTCATCATCCCCAACGGCGTGGCCACCCGCCGCTACCGCAAGGCCGAGCCGCTGCCCGGCTGGCCCGGCCCGGGGCACGCCATCGGCTTCCTCGGCCGCATGGACGAGCCCCGCAAGGGCCTGCCCGTGCTGCTCAAGGCGTTCGAGATCCTCGGCCCGGACCGCCCCGGGCTGCGGCTGCTGGTGGCCGGCCGGGCCGCGGACACCGACGAGGTGCTCCAGCGCGTGCCCGCCGAGCTGCGGGACCGGGTGGTCATGATCGGGCAGGTCAGCGAGGAGGACAAGGTCCGCTTCCTGCACTCGGTCGACCGTGTTCTGCTCGCCCAACACCGGCGGCGAGTCGTTCGGCATCGTCACCGCCGAGGCGATGGCCGCCGGGCGCCCATCGTGGCCAGCGACATCGAGGCGTTCCGCGAGGTCCTGGACGGCGGCCAGGCCGGGGAGCTGTTCGCCGTCGGCGACCCCGGCGACCTGGCCCGGGCGGCCGGGTACCTGCTCGACGACGCGGGCCGCCGCGCCGAGCTGTCGGCCGCCGCGCTGGCCGCGGTGGCCCAGTACGACTGGTCGGTGGTGGCCCGGGACGTGCTGCGGGTCTACGAGACGGTCATCCTCGGCCGCACCCGGGTCGCCGTGTCCGACGACGGCGGCGGTTCCCGTGATCGTCGACATCATCCTCATCGTCGCGGGCGCGCTGTTCGTCGGCGTGTACGTGTCCTGGCGGGCGGGCCGGATCGACCGGCTGCACGCCCGCGTGGACATGGCCCGCGCCGCCCTGGACGCCACCTTGCTGCGGCGCAGCTCGGTCGCCCAGGAACTGGCCGGCTCCGGGCTGCTCGACCCGGCCACCAGCCTGCTGCTGGCCGGCGCGGTGCACGGCACGCGCAGCAGCGACCGCCCGCGGGACCTGGCCGAGAGCGACCTGACCCGGGCCCTGCGGGCCGCCTTCAGCCAGCCGGACTTCCGGGCCTCGCTGGGCGGCAAGGAAGGCGCCGACGAGCTGCTGGCCGGGGTCGAGGAAGCCGCTCACCAGGTGTTCGTGGCCCGCAAGTTCTACAACGACCTGGCCGCGGCGACCCGGGCACGCGCGGCACCGGCCGCTGGCCCGCGTCCTGCACCTGTCCGGCCGGGCCCCGGCCCCGGAGTTCTTCGAGATGGACGACTCCCTGGTCGCCGAGAAGGCCGGCACCGCGCTGGCCGGCTGACGGCGCGTAACGGACGCGCCACCGCCGGCTCGCTCCGGCGGCCCTACCATGGACACAGCAATCACCAGCAAGCAAGTGAGGTTCCGAGTTGTCCACTATCGACGCTGACACGCAGTCTTCCTCCGGCCTGGCCACGGGCACCGCGCGGGTCAAGCGCGGCATGGCGGAGATGCTCAAGGGCGGCGTGATCATGGACGTGGTCGACGCCCGACCAGGCCAAGATCGCCGAGGACGCGGGCGCGGTCGCGGTGATGGCGCTCGAGCGCGTGCCCGCCGACATCCGCGCCCAGGGCGGCGTGGCCCGGATGAGCGACCCGGACATGATCGACGGCATCATCGCCGCGGTGTCGATCCCGGTCATGGCCAAGTGCCGCATCGGCCACTTCGCCGAGGCGCAGGTGCTGCAGGCCATCGGGGTCGACTACATCGACGAGTCCGAGGTGCTCACCCCGGCCGACGAGGCCCACCACGTCGACAAGTGGAAGTTCACGGTGCCCTTCGTGTGCGGGGCCACCAACCTGGGCGAGGCGCTGCGGCGCATCACCGAGGGCGCGGCCATGATCCGCTCCAAGGGCGAGGCCGGCACCGGCAACGTGGTCGAGGCGACCCGGCACATGCGGACCATCCGGGCCGACATCGCCCGGCTGCACGGCCTGCCGCCGGAAGAGCTGTTCACCGCGGCCAAGGAGCTCGGCGCGCCCTACGAGCTGGTCGCCGAGGTGGCCCAGGCCGGCCGGCTGCCGGTCGTGCTGTTCACCGCGGGCGGCATCGCCACCCCGGCCGACGCCGCGCTGATGATGCAGCTCGGCGCCGAGGGCGTGTTCGTCGGCTCCGGGATCTTCAAGTCCGGCGACCCGGCCAAGCGGGCCGCGGCCATCGTGAAGGCCACCACCTTCCACGACGACCCGGACGTGGTGGCCAAGGTCTCCCGCGGCCTGGGCGAGGCCATGGTCGGCATCAACGTGGACACCCTGCCCGCCGACCAGCACTACGCCACCCGCGGCTGGTAAGCCCCAGGCCAGGGCGACGGCGCGCCGGGAACGCGGCGGCCCGGCTGGTTGTTGTACCGGGTAACCCCCGCGACCCGAGGCCTCACGGCCTCAGCGTCGCTGCGCCCAAGCCAGTCCAGCGCCCGTCCCGGGCCTGCCCAGGACGTCGGGAGGAATGATGCAAGCGGCTCCGGTCATCGGCGTGCTCGCCCTGCAGGGCGACGTGCCCGAGCACCTGCGCGCGGTGACGGACGCCGGCGCCCGGGCCGTCCGCGTGCGCCGCGCCGAGGAGCTGGACCGCGCTCGACGGCCTGGTCATCCCGGGCGGTGAGTCGACCACGCTGTGGCGGCTGGCCGTCGCGTTCGACGTGCTCGAGCCGCTGCGCAAGCTGATCAGCGCGGGCCTGCCCGCCTTCGGGTCCTGCGCCGGCATGATCATGCTGGCCGACCGGCTGGCCGACGGCGCGGGCGGCCAGCTGACCTTCGGCGGCATCGACATGACCGTGCGCCGGAACGCGTTCGGCCGCCAGGTCGACTCGTTCGAGAGCGACATCGCCCTGTCCGGCCTGCCCGGCCGGTACGATCCCGGGCCGCTGCGGGCGGTGTTCATCCGCGCGCCCTGGGTGGAGGACAATGGCGAGAACGTCGTAGTCCTCGGCACCGAGCAGCGGACCGGTAGGATCGTCGCGGTCCGGCAGGGTCCGCTGCTCGCCACGGCCTTCCACCCGGAGCTGACCCCGGACCGGCGCATCCATGAGCTATTCGTTGACATCGTGAAGGACAACACATGAGCGGCCACTCCAAGTGGGCCACCACCAAGCACAAGAAGGCGGTGGTGGACGCCAAGCGCGGCAAGCTGTTTGCCAAGCTGATCAAGAATGTCGAGGTCGCCGCCCGCACCGGCGGGGGAGACCCGGCGGGGAACCCGACGCTGTACGACGCCATCCAGAAGGCGAAGAAGAGCTCGGTCCCCAACGACAACATCGACCGGGCCGTCCGGCGCGGCAGCGGCGCCGAGGCCGGCGGGGCCCAGTACGAGAACATCACCTATGAGGGCTACGGCCCCGGCGGGGTCGCCGTCCTGGTGGAGTGCCTGACCGACAACCGCAACCGGGCCGCCTCCGATGTCCGCGTCGCGTTCACCCGCAACGGCGGCTCGATGGCCGACCCCGGCTCGGTGTCGTACCTGTTCCACCGCAAGGGCGTGGTGGTGGTCGAGAAGAAGGGCACCAGCGAGGACGACGTGCTGACCGCGGTGCTCGACGCCGGCGCCGAAGAGGTCAACGACCTCGGCGAGTCGTTCGAGGTCGTGTCCGAGCCCACCGACCTGGTCGCGACCCGCACCGCGCTGCAGGACGCGGGCATCGACTACGACTCCGCGGACGTGGCCTTCCTGCCCAGCGTCGAGATCGACCTGGACGAGGACCACGCGCGGCGGATGTTCCGGCTCATCGAGGCGCTCGAGGACTCCGATGACGTGCAGGACGTGTACGCCAACTACTCGGTGCCCGACGAGATCATGGAGAAGCTCGACTGATCGCCGCGCTGATCTGCGGCCGCTGCGGCGCGCCTCGCCCGGCTGAGCGCCGCCGCCGGGTAGGTTCGTCACGAACAGATGTTCGCGGATTTCCCGCGCCGGACGGAGCACCTGGTGAGCCTGACCTATGCGCGGCACCCCCTCCGGGTGCTCGGCGTGGACCCTGGGCTGACCAGGTGCGGAGTCGGCGTGGTGGACGGCGCCCCGGGCCGCGCCTTGAGCATGGTCCGGGTCGGGGTCATCAGGACCGCGGCCGACGACGACATCGCCACCCGGCTGCTGGGCATCGAGACCGAGCTGGAGAGCTGGCTGGATGAGTGCCGCCCCGACGCGGTGGCCGTCGAGCGGGTCTTCAGCCAGTCGAACGTCCGGACCGTGATGGGCACCGCCCAGGCCGGCGCGGTCGCCATCGTGTGCGCCGCCCGCCGCGGGCTGCCCGTCGCGACCCACACGCCGAGTGAGGTCAAGGCGGCCGTGACCGGCAACGGCCGGGCCGACAAGGACCAGGTCACGACCATGGTGACCAAGCTGCTGCGGCTGGCCGACCCGCCGCGCCCGGCCGATGCCGCCGACGCGCTCGCGCTGGCTATCTGCCATCTGTGGCGCGGCGGCGGGACCGGGCTGCAGCGCGCCGCGCTGAGCCGGCGGGCGGCGGCCGGGCGAGGAGGAAACAGGTGATCGCTCATCTGCGCGGCACGGTGGCCGCCGTGGCCCCGGACGGCGCCGTGATCGAGGTCGGCGGCGTCGGCATGCGCGTGCAGTGCACCCCCGGCACCCTGGCCACCCTGGTCCTCGGGGACCAGGCCCAGGTGGCCACCTCCCTGGTCGTCCGGGAAGACTCGCTCACCTTGTTCGGCTTCAGCTCCGACGACGAGCGGAACGTCTTCGAGCTGCTGCAGACGGCCAGCGGCGTGGGCCCCCGGCTGGCCCTGGCCATGCTGGCCGTGCACAGCCCCGACGCGCTGCGCCGGGCCGTGGCGGGCGAGGACCTCAGCGCCCTGACCATGGTGCCGGGCATCGGCAAGAAGGGCGCTGAGCGGATCGTCCTGGAGCTTCGCGACCGGCTCGGCCCGCCCGGCGAGATCAGCGCGGCCGGCGGCGCCCGGCGGACGGCCGCCGCAGGCTCCGCCGTGGCGCGACCAGGTGGCCTCCGGCCTGGTCAACCTGGGCTGGGCCGCCCGCGACGCCGACCTGGCCATCACCGCCCTGACCGAGGACGGCACCATCACGGTCACCGACGGCGAGCCGGTCGACGTCGCGCTCGTGCTGCGGGCCGCGCTACGCAAGCTCAGCAAGCAATGACGGCCGACCGCGACCCGCTGGACGCCGTGGATCCGCTGGACGCCGTGGACTCGATGGACTCGCTGGCCCGGGCCGAGGAAGCCGAGCTGGCCCGCCGCGCCGCCGAGGGCGCCTCGGGCATCACCTCGACCCTGGCCGACGCGGACGAGCGGGTCATCGAGAGCGCCCTGCGGCCCAAGCGGCTCACCGAGTTCACCGGCCAGGCCCGGGTCCGGGAGCAGATGTCGCTCATCCTGACCAGCGCCCTGCGCCGCGGCCGGCCGCCGGATCACCTGCTGCTGTCCGGGCCGCCCGGCCTGGGCAAGACCACCATCGCCATGATCGTGGCCGCCGAGCTCGGCGCGCCGATGCGCATCACCAGCGGCCCGGCCATCGAGCGATCCGGCGACCTGGCCGCCATCTTGTCCACCCTCAGCGAGGGCGAGGTGGTGTTCATCGACGAGATCCACCGCCTGGCCCGGCCCGCCGAGGAGATGCTCTACCTGGCCATGGAGGACTTCCGGGTCGACGTCATCATCGGCAAGGGACCGGGCGCGACCGCGATCCCGCTGGAGATCGCGCCCTTCACCCTAGTCGGGGCGACCACCCGGGCCGGGCTGCTGCCCGCCCCGCTGCGGGACCGGTTCGGCTTCACCGCGCACCTGGACTTCTACGCTCCTGATGAGCTGGAGCACATCATCCGCCGGTCCGCCGGGCTGCTCGGGGTGACGCCTCACCGACGAGGGCGCGGCCGAGCTGTCCACCCGGTCCCGCGGCACGCCCCGGATCGCCAACCGGCTGCTGCGCCGGGTCCGCGACTACGCCGAGGTCCGGGCCGACGGCGTGGTCACCCTCGAGATCGCCCGGGCCGCGCTCGAGCTCTACGAGGTGGACGAGCACGGCCTGGACCGGCTCGACCGCGGTGTCCTGGACGCGCTGGTCCGCCGGTTCGGCGGCGGCCCGGTCGGCCTGTCCACCCTGGCCGTGGCCCTGGGAGAGGAGGCCGAGACGGTCGAGGTGGTGGCCGAGCCGTTCCTGGTCCGCTGCGGCCTGCTGGCCCGGACCCCCCGCGGCCGGGTGGCCACGGCGGCCGGCTGGGCTCATCTGGGCCTGACGCCCCCGCCGTCCCTGGGCGAATCGTCCACCCTGTTCGATTAGCCCCGTGGTGCGCCGTTAGTTCCCGAGGCCACGCGGGCGCCCGGGCCACGGTAGTCTGCAAAACCTCGTAGCCTGTTGGTGCGCGGCCGAAGCGCGGTTAAACTTCGGCAGTTGGCCGGTGCCTGGTCTCGGCCACGCTCGCAGAATCAATCGGAAGGATGCCCCGCCATGGGGAGTGTCACAGGGGTCGTCGCGGCGACCAGTGGTAGCTCAGGCAGCAGCTCTTACACGTTCCTGCTGCTGATCGTGCTTGTCTTCGTCGGCTTCTACTTCCTGATGATCCGGCCGCAGCGCCGCCGGCAGCAGCAGGCCCAGCAGCAGCAGAAGACGCTGTCCCCCGGCGCCCGGGTCCGCACCACGGCCGGGATGTACGCCACCGTGTCCGCGGTCGACGGCGACGACGTGATCCTCGAGGTCGCGCCGGGCGTCGACGTCCGCTACATACGGCGCGCCGTCATGGAGGTCATCACCGCGGGCGAGCCCGAGGAGACCGAGCTCGAGGACGACGCTGAGCTGCACGACGCCGAGTACGGCGAGTACGGCGAGGACGAGACCGCCGAGTACGACGAGGACGCCGAGCGACGAGGACGCCGAGTACGACGAGGAGCAGGACGCCGAAGACGGCGCCGTCCACGACGACGAGCCGGCTGACGTCGACGCCAGCACCGCCGAGCCGGGCTCCGCCGAGGAGAACACGGGCGGCTCGCACGACGCCAACCACGCCCGGTCCGGCAACTGACCCGTCCCGCTCAGCGAGCAACGACGCACCCTAGACAGGCGGAGAAGTGGCAGCCCCATCGAAGACCGGCCCGCACCCGGGCCGGACCCTTGCGGCGCTCATCGCGCTGATCGTGATCATGCTCCTGGCCATCCTGGGCGGGGACCTGTTCAGCCCGGGCCAGTGGGGCAAGAACTTCAAGATCGGCCTCGGCCTCGACCTGTCCAGCGGTACCCAGCTGAGCATGCAGGCGACCACCCTGAACGGTGGCACGCCCACGGCCGAGGAGATGAACGAGGCCACATCGATCATCCTGTCCCGGGTCAACGCCAGCGGTAACACCGGCGCCCAGGTGCAGACCGCAGGGCAACGACATCCTGAACGTGTCGGTGCCCGGCAAGACCAGCCAGGAGACCCAGCAGCTGGTCAGCCAGACCGCGCTGCTGAACTTCCGCCAGACCCTGCTCTACGAGCCGTACGCCGGCACCAGCACCACCCCGTCGGCCTCCGCCTCGCGCCTCCGGCCTGCCAGCGCCAGCCGACGGCCAAGGCGTCGCCGTCGGCCAGCGCCACCAGCACGGCCAGCACCTCGGCCAGCGTCCCGGCCGCCGCCCAGGCCGTCGCCGTCGGCCAGCCTCGGAAGGCCACCGCCGAGCACGAGCGCCAGCCCGAGCCCGAGCTCGACGGCCACCACCGCCACCACCCTCGGCGACCCGAGCCTGGTCAAGGACCCGGCCACCATCGCGCTGTTCAACAAGGTGACGTGCACGCCGGGCGACACCACGAAGTGGAAGCAGCAGGCGGGCTACAACAACGCCGAGGACTACGACAACCCGAACGCGCAGGTCGTCTCCTGCGACAACCAGGGCAACAAGTACCTCCTCGACGTGGCCAAGGTCCAGGGCACCCAGATCAGCTCGGCCAGCGCCTCGCTGGCCACCAACAGCAACCAGTGGCAGGTGCTGCTGGGCCTGAAGAGCGCCGGGGCCACCGCCTTCGCCAACCTCACCTCGGACGTGGCCACCAAGTACTACGCCGCGGGCGGCGGCAACCCGGCCAGCAGCGACTACTGGCTGGCCACCGTGGCCGTCGTCCTGGACGGCAACGTGGTCACCGCGCCGGAGATCACCCAGTCCATCCCGGGCGGCCAGGCCCAGATCACCGGCAGCTTCACCCAGGCCGAGGCCACCCAGCTGGCCAACGTGCTGCAGTACGGGTCGCTGCCGCTGAACTTCAAGATCCTCACCGCCGACACGGTGTCGCCCACCCTGGGCAAGGCCCAGCTGACCGGCGGCCTGATCGCGGCCGGCATCGGGCTCGCCCTGGTGGTGATCTACTCCTTCCTGTACTACCGGGGCCTGGGCATCGTGTCGGTCCTCAGCCTGGTCACCGCCGGGGTGCTGGTCCTGCTGTCGGTCATCCTGCTCAGCAAGTACCAGAACTTCCACCTCGAGCTGGCCGGCATCGCGGGCCTCATCGTGGCCATCGGCATCACGGCCGACTCCTTCGTCGTGTTCTTCGAACGATTGCGTGACGAGGTCCGCGACGGTAAACAGCTCAGACCCGCCGTCGAGTCCGGCTGGAAGCGCGCCCGGCGCACCATCCTGGTCTCCGACACGGTCTCGTTCATCGCCGCCGTGCTGCTGTATTACTTCTCCATCGGCGAGGTCAAGGGCTTCGCCTACACCCTCGGCCTGACCACGCTCATCGACATCGTGGTCGTGTTCATGTTCACCAAGCCGATGGTGACCATCCTGGCCCGGACCAGGTTCTTCGGCGACGGCCACCCGATGTCCGGGCTGGACCCGAAGCGGCTCGGCGCCCGGGCCCCGTGGCGATCCTCGGTCCGCCGCACCACGACACGGCGCAGCGGCCCGGACGCCAGAACCCGAAACACAGTGTCCCGCAGCACCACCGGGGAGGCATGATGTCGCGGCTCGGCCAGCTGGGCGGCAGGCTCTACCGCGGCGATGTGTCCTACGACTTCGTCGGCCGCAAGCGCCTGTGGTACTCGATCTCCGCTGCCATCCTGCTCATCAGCATCGTCGCCTTGTTCGTCCGCGGCCTGTCCTTCAGCGTGGACTTCCGGGGCGGAGCGGTGTTCCAGTTCTCCGCTCCGGCCGCCACCAGCCAGGCCCAGGTGTCCGACGTGGTCTCCGGGGCCGGGGTCGACGGCGCGACCGTGCAGCAGCTCACCGGCAGGCTGGGCGACAAGTCCTGGGAAGTGCAGACCGACACGCTGACCAGCGACGAGACCAACAAGGTCGAGAACGCGCTGACCAGCGACCTGCACGCCACCAACATGAGCACCTCGTTCGTGGGGGCCAGCTGGGGCGGCCAGATCACCACCAAGGCCGTGCAGGCCCTGATCACCTTCCTGATCGTGATCGTGCTCTACCTGACGATCGCGTTCGAGTGGAAGATGGCGGTGGCCGCCTTCGTGGCCCTGCTGCACGACCTGGTCATCGCCACGGGCATCTATGCCCTGAC
The DNA here is from genome assembly GCA_963739945.1 of uncultured Alphaproteobacteria bacterium. Taxonomy (GTDB): domain Bacteria; phylum Pseudomonadota; class Alphaproteobacteria; order Rhizobiales; family Xanthobacteraceae; genus BOG-931. The sequence continues at coordinate 24,571 of CAVUCN010000004.1, forward strand.
CGGCTTCCAGGTCAGCCCCGCGACCGTCATCGGGTTGCTGACCATCCTGGGCTACTCGCTGTATGACACCGTGGTGGTGTTCGACAAGGTGCGGGAGAATACCGCCGGCCTGCTGGGCGGAGCCCGGACCACCTACAGCGACGCCGCCAACCTGGCCCTGAACCAGACCCTGGTCAGATCGATCAACACCTCGCTGATCGCGCTGCTCCCGGTGGCCGCCATCTTGTTCGTCGGCAGCGGCCTGCTCGGCGTCGGCGAGCTCAAGGACCTGGCTCTGGTCCTGTTCGTCGGCATGCTGTCCGGCACCTACTCCTCGATCTTCATCGCCACCCCGGTGCTGGCCGACCTGAAGGAGCGGGAGCCGCAGTACAAGGCGCTGGCCAAGCGGGTCAGCGTGCGCGCGGCCGGCGGCCGGTCCGCCCGGCGCGCGGCGGCCAAGACGGCGGCCTCCGGCGGCAGCACGGCCGCGGGGCTGCCGGAGGACGAAGCCGACGCCGAGCCCGACGGCGACTTCGACGACGGCTCCCCGTACCAGGACGAAGGCGCCGACGCGGACGCCGTGACCGCGTCCGCGTCGCGGGTCCCGGCCGGCGATGCCACGCCCGGCACGGTCCGGCCCGGCCCGCGGCAGCAGCCGCGGCGGTCCGGCAGCTCGACCCGGCACCGCCCGGCGGGCAAGAAGAAGCGGCGCTGAGCATGGCCGACCAGGCGCAGGCACCAGCCGGGGAAGACCTGGCCCAGCTCATCTCGGCCCGGATCCGCGATGTCGCCCGACTACCCGCAGCCGGGGGTGATGTTCAAGGACATCACCCCGCTGCTGGCCGACGGCCGGGCCTTCCGCGCCGTCGTCGACGTGCTGGCCGACAGCTACGGCCCGGTCGACAAGGTGGCGGGCATCGAGGCCCGGGGCTTCATCCTCGCCGCCCCGGTCGCGACCCGGCTCGGCGCGGGATTCGTGCCTATCAGGAAGAAGGGCAAGCTGCCCGGGGCCACGTTCGCCGAGGACTACCAGCTCGAATACGGCACGGCCACCATCGAGGTGCACACCGATGCCTTCGACCCCGGTGACCGGGTGCTGGTCATCGACGACGTGCTGGCCACCGGCGGCACCGCCCGCGCCACGGCCGACCTGGTCCGGCGGACCGGCGCGCAGGTCGTAGGCCTCACCGTCCTGCTCGAGCTGTCCTTCCTGCACGGCCGGGACCGGCTGGCCGACCTCCCGGTCACCTCGCTGATCACCGTCTAGTCCGGTGCCGCGCCCGGTGAGACACTAGTCCGATGGCGCGCCCGGCCGGATCTGCCGACGTCGACCCCGGGCCGCCGCCCGCCTCGCCGGCCCCGCGCCGGCGGGCCAGGACCCGGCCCGCTCCCGGCTGCGGACCGAGGTGGCCGGCCTGGTCATCTTCCTGGCCGTCCGGAGCTTCGCCCTGGGCGTCGCGGCCTTCCTGCTGCCCCGCGGCCGGTTCGGCAGTCACCTGCACTACTCGCTGTGGCACCTGATCTCATCCTGGGACGGCGCCAGCTTCCTCACCATCGCCGCGCACGGCTATTCCTACGTACCGGGCGACCTGCGCCACGACGTCATCTTCGCCTGGTTCCCCGGGTACCCGGGCGCCGTCGACGCCATCGCCTGGATCCCCGGGATCGGCACCGACCGGGCCGCGCTGACCATCACCGTCGCGGCCGGGGCGGCCGCCGCCTGGGGACTGGCCCGGCTCGGCCTGATCCTGACCGGCGACCGCCGGATCAGCCTGCTCCTGGTCGCCCTGTGGGCCGTCGCGCCGGGCTCGCTGGCCTGGGTCATGCTCTACTCCGACGCCCTGTTCTGCGCCCTGGCCGTCTGGTGCCTGGTCGCCCTGGCCGAACGGCGCTGGCTGATCGCGGCGGTCCTGTGCGTGCTGGCCGGGACGGTACGCAGCACGGCCCTGGCCCTGGTCGCGGCCATCGCCGTGGCCGCGCTGCCCGCCGTCGTCCGGGCCGTGCGGGCCCGGCAGGCTCCCGGTGAGTGGTGGCGGCCCGCGCTGGCCATCCTCGCTGCCCCGCTCGGCCTGGCCGGCTACTGGGCCTACTCGGCCTGGGCCACCCACCACCTCGGCGGTTTCACCTGGGTCGAGAAGAACGCGCACAACAGCTTCGACTTCGGCCAGGGCATCGTGGTGGCGGCCAAGAACGCCATCATCGCCGGGCCCACCGCCTACTACGCGCTGACCCTCCTGGTCATCGCGGCCGGCGTCGGGCTCGCCGCCTGGAGCCTGGCCGAGCGCCTGCCCGTCTACCTGGACGTCTACACCCTGTCGGTGGTGGTGCTGGCCCTGGCTCCCGGCCCGCACTACCTGGGCTCCAAGCCGCGCTTCCTGCTGCCGGCCATGCTGCTCGGGCTCCCGCTGGCCCGCCTGCTGGCCCGCGCTCCGGCCTGGATCAGCGTCCCGCTGATCCTGCTCTTCGCCGCGGCGTCCACCTGGTTCGGCCTGTACCTGATGAGCATCGGCTGGCCGCCGTGACACGTCCCTGACGGCCGCCATCCGGCCCGGTCCACGACCCGTCCTCTGGACGGTGTGCCTCTTGACACGACGATGTGACGAGACACACGATTACAACGACACGAGCGAGAACGGATTGCCGCGTTATGCGGCGCAGTGCGGCGATGAAGCCTGATGGGACGGGATTGCTCCCGGGAACGCATCGGCTGACATGCCGGCTGGGCGCCCTGGTGATCTGGGCTTGTCAAGCCGTCACCGACTGCCGTGAGGAGCACGAGTGCCTGGAGTCGACACCAAGTTCGTCAAGTACGAGGTCAAGAACCGGGTGGCGTGGGTCACGCTGAACCGGCCCGAGGCGATGAACGCGCTGAGCCAGGGCCTGCTCGCCGACCTGGGCACGGTGTTCCGCGAGGTCGCGCGCGATGACGACGTGCTGGTCGTGATCCTGACCGGCGAGGGCGGCCGGGCCTTCTCCGCGGGCGCGGACCTGAAGGAGATGGCGGCCCGGCAGGCCGAGCAGGTCGCCACCGGGGCGACGCGGCACCATCGGCGCCGGCAGACGGACGGTCTCCAACCCCTTCGCCGCGGTGGGCAAGTGCCGCAAGCCGGTGATCGCCGCGATCGACGGGTACTGCCTGGCGGGCGGCTTCGAGCTGGCCATCTCCTGTGACATCCGGGTCGCCAGCGCCAAGTCGGTCTTCGGCCTGCCGGAGTCGCGGCGCAGCATCCTGGCCTGGCCCGGGCTGATCAACCTGCCGCGGATGATCCCGCTGGCCGAGGCGCTGCGGATCGCGCTGACCGGGTCGCCGATCAGTTCGGAGCGGGCGTACCAGATCGGCGTGATCCAGGAGATCGCCGCTGATCGTGATGACGTGATGAAGGTGGCGCAGTCGATCGCGGATGAGATCTTGCTGGGTGCGCCGCTGGCCATGCAGGAGATCAAGCGCCTGGTCAAGGAGGGCGTGGAGATGACGATCCCGCAGGCGGAGATGCTGCGGGAGATTCTGTCGGCTGAGCTGGCGCAGACCGAGGATGCGCTGGAGGGGCCGCGGGCGTTCGCCGAGAAGCGGGCCCCGAACTGGAAGATGCGGTAGGCGCCGGCCGGGTTCCGGCGGGTCGTGGACATCGGATACGTGATCGGGAGGTCGTCGGGCATGGATGCTGAGCTGCGGTTGCAGGATTTTGCGCTGGAGGATTACCAGGAGATGATCGCGGGGTCGTTCCGCGATTTCTTTGAGAAGGAGTGCCCGTCGTCGCTGGTGCGGGAGACGGAGGCGGCGGGGTATGCGCCGGGTCTGTGGAAGCGGCTGGTGGGGATGGGCGCGGTGTCGATGGGCCTGCCTGCGGAGGCCGGGGGTGACGGGTCCAGCCTGGTGGACCTGACGCTGGTGGCGGAGGAGGCGGGGTCGGTGATGGCGCCGGTGCCGTTCATCGCGCATCCACTTTCTGAATCGCGCTCTGCGCGTCGTGCACGTGCACGGTGAGATGCAGCCGTCCCGGCGCGGCCGTCACCTCGGTCGTGATCACCGGCGGCGTGTTGTCGATTTCGATCGGGTCGCTCTTCGCGGTCGCCGGTCAGCGCGCGGTCGGGCGTGTTCGACGGCTCGTCGGAGGCGACGACCGCGATGATGTAGCGGCCGTCGGCGCACGGTCGTCGTGTCCCACACGAAGATCGAATCGGTCAGACCGGACTTCAGGTCGTGCCAGGTGAGTGTCGCCCTCGCGGCGATACGTGCAGCGTGTACGACAGGCGATCGCCGTCGGCGTCGTCGGCTTTCCACGCGATCGTCTGCAGGCCCTTCTGGAACATGCGGCGGCCCGGTGCGGGCGATCGGCGTGCATCGCTCGCCCGGCGGACGCCGCGCATCGGCCGTCGCGTCGTCGAGACCGGCGATCGCGCCGTCGTCGCCGTGAACGGTCGCTGAAAGACGACGCCCGGCGGATGCACCGTGATCGACGTGACGACCGGCCGAGTGTTGCGCGTGCAGGTAGGCGACGGTGACCGACGTGAGGTGCGGCGCGGGCCGACGCGGCGCCCGACGTCAGCACGGCCTTCCACTGCAGAAATCGCGCCGGCGGGACTCTGGATCGCATCGCCGTCTTGTGCGTGTACGGGCCGGACCAGTCGCTCCACGAGTCGTCCGGCTTTTCCGTGTTGCCGGACCGCGTGAATAGAGCGCGACCGCGCCGGCCGCCTCCCAGCGAATCGTGCCCCACGTCGACGCGCTCTTCGTGTCGCGGACGGGCGAGACGTAGCTCGCCGGCGACTGCGCGCGCGGCGCCGATCGAGATCGACGCGGCCGGGATTCGCCGTGGCCATCACCGCCGGTGCGCGCCGGCCGACGGCCCGACGAGCCGCGTGATCTGCTTCGCGTCGACGCCCGTGTAGCAGGAACACCTGGCGGTCCGGCTGAATCGTGTACAGGCGTCCTTCGGGTCCGCTGGCCACGAGCAGGCTGCCGTCGGCCTTGCACGGCGATGTCGTAGATCACGTCCGGTGCGTCCCAGAACGGATTCCCACGCGCCGCTCGGGTCGATGCGAAAGAGCGTCGACCGGCGGCCTGATGGTGAAGCGTCGCTGAGCCGCGCTGGTCGACGTGGCTCGCGGTCGTGACGCGTCGCGAGCGCGGCGCGACGGCGGATCGATTCTCGCTGGCGCTCGACGCGTCGTCGCCGCGACTGAGCGCGGCGGCGAAGATCGCGCCGTCGTCGCCGTTGCGCGATCGGCGCGCAGCTCGGTCGAGCCCGGAGTCGAGCAGCACGAACGGCTTGTCGTTCGCGTCGAACCGATAGAGCCGTCCCGGCGATTCGGTGCCGGCGAGCATGCGGCCGCTGCGCGTCGCGCACGAGCGACACGACGTGCGCCGCCGGCGGACGATAGACGACCGTGGCCGTGCCGTCGGCATCCACGCGATAGATCACCGCGGGATTGCCGGCGCCGACCCACAGGCGTCCGGTGCCGTCGACGGCCAGCGCCCAGATGTATTTCTCCGCGGATCGAAGAACGGGCGCGCCGGCGCGCGGCCGTCGATCACGTAGACCTTGCCGTCCGGGCCGGTCGCGGCGTACACGCGCGTGCCCGAGACCGCGATCGCGAACACGTTGTTCTCGTCCGCGTCGAACACGGTCTCTTCCTGCTGGCCCGGGCGAATGCCGCAGGACCCGGCCGTCGCCGCCGGTGCCGGCCCAGAGCGTGCCGTCGGGCCCGGCGGCCAGACTCCAGATCTGCGCCGGCGTCGACGTCAAGCGGTTCGTGAGCTGCGGACCGGCCGTGAGCGTGCCGTTCGCGATCGACCAGCACGCCGTCCGACGTGCCCTTCAGCAAGTCGGCTCGCGTGCCGACGATCCAGAAGGTCGGGCCGGACGCGCGCACGAACACGCGGCCGAGCGCGGCGACAAGCGCGACAACGAGAGTAGCAGGCGGCGAGAGACATCGGATGATGGCGGCAGCGAGGCGCTTACTTGTCGGAGGTGAGCGTGATGGTCAATCTCGCGCGAGCCGTTCACGACGCGGTCGAGGCGCTGTTCCCAGGCGCCGACGACTGCTGCGGGAGAGCGGCGCCGACGCCGACGGACTTGTCGGCGTCGAGCACGGAGCGGACCGACGCCGGCAAGCGCCGGCAGCGTCTGGCCGCCGACGACCGCGCCCGGTGCTGGCGCTGAGGAGCCGCACGTAGAGACGATTGTTCCGCCGCGTCGTGTTCAGCTGCGCGAGCGAGTCCGGGCCACGTTGCGTCGGGCGTGCCGGGCTTAGACCTCGCTCTTCTCGAGCGCCGTGAGCGTGGGCGCGTCGCTCACGAGCAGCGTCAGCGGTCCGGACGCCTGCGCCGGCATCGTGATCGGCATCGAGATGGTCTCCGTGCCGCCGCGATAGTTGCGCAGCAGCACCTGGAGCGTCTGTGTCGCGCCGAACTGCGGCTGCGTCGTGTCGAGCCAGACGCGCTCGATGGTCGCGCTCTCCTGATGCTCGGAGACGGTGAAGTGCAAGTCGATCGCGTCCGGGCAGCATCGTGCGGAATTCGTTCGTCGCGGCGACGCCGATCGGCGCCATCGCGGCGGCCGCCGCCAGCGGCAGCGCGTTGTCGCCCGCGAAGACGTCGTCGATCGGCGACCTTGCCGTCCGCGCCGAACGACACGTGCCGTTCGTCGCGATCGACAGCGCGCCGGATCTGGCGTTCGTAGGACGCCAGCGCGTTCAGCACCGCGACGTAGCTGAAGAGCGGCGTCAGCAGCTGATCGCGGAGCACGTGAAACGAGAAGTGCCGATCGGCGCGCGTGCTCGGACGACGAGCGTCACGGTGACGCGAGTTCGCGCGGGCCGGCGCCGAGCGTGCCGCCGATCGCGGTCGCGCGATCCTGCGACATCGTGCCGATGACCGGGCCCGAGCGTCGCGATCTTCAGCGAGGAGTCGAGGCTCGGCAGCACGGCGTAGACGTGCGCGCTGCGTCATCGCGAACTCGGTCGGGCCGAGATTGAGGAACGGATGGCCGAAGGCGTAGACGCGCGATCCGTCGACGTAGGTCACCGTGCCGGTCGCGCCCATCTCGAGATCGCCGCGGATGAGGCTGACGCCGACGGGATCGCCCGGACGCAGCGGCGCGGCTGCCGCCGTCGCGACCGGCGCGGGATGGGCGCTGGCCGGCTTCGCGACGCCGCGGCATCGACGAGCGCCTGCGCGCAGCTGCGCGTCGACGCCGGATCGAAGCCGCTCATCACCATGGCCGCGCCAATCGGCCGCAAGCGACGGCGCCAGATCGGCGAGCGCCGCGGGACCGAAGACGTCCGCGTCGCGCGGCAGCGTGCGCAGCGGCGCGACGGCGCGCTCGGCGAGCCGGTGCAGCGCGCCGAAGACTTCGGCGGCGTCGCCGGCCACGTGCAGCGCCAGATCGCGCGCGTTGGTCGCGCGGCCCGGACGCGTCGACCGCCGACGTCATCTCCGCGATCGGCGTGATGCCGGCGATCGGCTCCTTCGGGAACGATCCGAGCGAGTAGGACACGGCGCCGATGAGCTTGCCGTCGATGTAGACCGGGCTGCCGCTCATGCCCGCGATCACGCCGGTCGTCGCGAGCGGGCCGCCTTCGAGCTGCGCGAGGATCAGATCGCGGCCGGGCCCGATGACGTTGTGCAGGACGCCGAGGATGTTGACCTTGAATTCTTCGATGGTGTCGCCGGCGAACACGGTCCGGCCGATGCCGACCATGCCGGGCCGGATGTCGTCGACGGGGAAGAACGCGGCTGACTGCCCGGAGCGCCGCAAGCAGCCCGCCGGCGAGGACGGCCAGCCGCGAGGCTGAGAGTCGAGCGGGCGATGTTGCATGAACTGCGTGATCTCTCCGCACTGGTTATAACACGCGCGTCAGAGGCCGCGAGCATTTGACCCGAAACGCGCGGGCACGTCTGCTACGCTCCGCGTCGAGTGAATTGACCGACGCGTCGATGTACCTCCTCGGGCGACCTGCTCGGACGTTCACCGCGACCACACTGGTCGTATTGGTGGTGGTATGCCCGGACGGCTGAGGGGGTCGCGCGCGCTAGTAACGATTCGAAGACGCCGCGAGAGTTCGAAGGCCTCTTCAGCCCGACGCTGGAGGGGCTTTTTTTGTTCATGAGCGTTGACAGTGATTCGAGGTCGTCGAGACCGTGACGGCGGACACGATGGCCGAGCTCGCGCTCGCGCCGAGACCGCGAGCGCGGACGCCGACCTGGTCGAGCTGCGTCTCGACGGCGTTCGCGACGTCGACGTCGCCGGCGCGCTCGCCGGCCGCCGCGCGGCCGGTCATCGTCACGTGCCGGCCGGCGTGGGAAGGCGGACGATTCGACGGCAGCGAGGACGAGCGGCTGCGGCTGCTCGTCCGACGCGATGCACCTCGGCGCCGAGTTCGTCGACGTCGAATGGCAGGCCGATCGGCGGACGCTCGGACACGCACGCGCGCAACGACGGCGCTCGTGCTCTCGCATCACGATTTCGCCGGTGTCCCGGCCGACCTCGCGGACCGCGTGCGCGCGATGCGGGCGGGGCGCGCGACATCGTGAAGGTCGCCGTCACGGCTCGTCGCTTGGCGACTGCGTCGACGCTCGAGCGCGCGGTCGACGGGCCGGACGGCGCACGTCGCGATCGCGATGGGCGCGGCCGGGCAGCTCACGCGCGTGTGGCCGGCGTGGTTCGGATCGTGCTGGACCTACGGCGGCGACCGCGGCGCCCGGGCAGAGTGCCGGCACGCGATTTGATCGACGTGCTATCGCGTGCGCACGACGACGGCGACGACGACGGTGTATGGCATCGCGGGCTCGCCGCTCGGCCACTCGGCGTCGCCGGCGATGCACAACGCGGCGTTTGCGGCGCTGGGATTCGACGCCGTGTACGTGCCGTTCGAGACCGAGCGATGCAGCGGAGTTCCTGGCGAGTGGCGGACGCAATCGGCGTCGCGCGGCGCGAGCGTCACCGTGCCGCTCAAGCAGATGCTGCTGCACGGCGGGCGTCGCGGTGGACGATCTGCCGCGCCGAGATTGGCGCGTTCAACACGCTGCGCCGCGGGCCGGCGGGATGGGAAGGCCGGAACTTCGACGTCGCGGGATTTCTCGCGCCGCTCGACGGCGGTCAGTAGCGCTGAGGGAACGCGCGCGCCGTGGTGCTCGGCGCGGGCGGCGCGGCGCGCGCGGCGGTGTGGGCGCTGACTTCGCGCGGCGCCGACGTGCAGATTGCGGCGCGACGCGCTGACGGATCAGTTGCCGCGCACCGCCGACACGAAATTTCCAAACCAGACCGCGGCTGCCGATCTGCCGGTGGCGCATGCCCAGTTCTCCGAGGGACTAGCCGCGCGGCTGGCCGATCCAAACGCCGATCCGGTCGAGACTGCGGCATGGACTGAATGGCGTGCCAACCTAGTCGACCACTTCTGGTCCGATGGCGTCGGCAAGACGTCGAAGGCGCTGGCACGTAGATCGAAAGGGTCGGGTCGGCAGCGACACTCTCCGTCGATCCGATGTTGATAATGCTGCCGCCTTCCGCACCGAAGGCCGGCAAAGCGGCTTCGATCATGAGGAACGTGCCAAGCACATTCGTGTTGAACTGACGGTGAAATTCCTGCTCGCTGAACTGCTCGAAGGGCGCAAACGAGAAGACGCCCGCGTTGTTCACGAGCACATCCAGGCGGCCGAAGGCTTTTTTCGCCTCCGCGACGAGGCGTTGCGCGTCGGACCTCTGCGCCACGTCGCCTTGCACGGCGATGGCTCGCCCGCCTTTGCCAGTGATTTCGCGCACCACCCGTTCCGCGCCTTCATGATCGCGCGCATAGTTCACAACCACCGCCGCGCCTTCCGCGCCGAAGGCTTTTGCAATGCCCGCTCCGATTCCTTTTGAAGCGCCTGTCACTATCGCAACCTTATTGTCGAGCCGTTTCATGGCATCACCTCGTTCGTTGTCGGCGATGCAAACCTATCAATTCGACCAAGCGGGCATTAGACGTTCAGTTCGGATAGCATCGATCCCATTGGGGAATAGATCAGTCGTCCGTTTCGGCGAGCAGCTCAGCCAGAAAGTCAACAAACACGGCGACTTTGCTGGGCTGACGGCGGGACGCGGGTCGCACGGCGCTGATCGGAATTCTGGCCGGCTCACAATCGCGCAGGATTCGCCGCACGGTTCCGGCGCGTATGTCGGCCGCAAAAAGCCAGTAGGGCGCCTGCGTGATACCGAGGCCGGCAAGGACCGCGGCGCGTTGCTCTTCGCCATCATTGCTGCGAAACGATGCCGCCGCCTGATAGGATATCACCCCGGCGCGGCTAGCGAAGGTCCAGGGCCGCGGTCCGTTCTGTGAGACGAAAATCACGCCGTCGTGGCGGTCGAGATCGCTGAGGCGCGTGGGCTCTCCTCTGCGTTCCAGATACTCTGCGGATGCGACGGCAACGACGGCGAACTCGCCGATCTTGCGCGCGACAAGGCTAGAGTCCGAAAGGGCGCCATTACGAATGGCGAGGTCGATGCCTTCTTCGACGAGATTGCTCGTCCGCTCGGAGACCAGCATCTCGACGACGACGTTGGGATAACGCGCGCGGAACGAAGGTAGTTTCGGCACGACATAGCGGCGAGAGAAGCCGGGCGCGGCGGTGACGCGCACCACGCCAGACGGCGAGGCCTGTCCCGAACCGACGCGGGATTCTGCCGCCTCGAGATCGCTGATGAGTCGTACGGCAGATTCGTAAAAATCGCGCCCGGCCTCGGTCAGACTCAGACTGCGGGAGGTGCGCATAAGAAGCTGCGCACCGAGATGTTCTTCGAGCGCTGCGACCTGCTTGCTGATCGCCGGCTGCCCTGTCCCAAGCTCGCGCGCAACCGCCGAAAAGCTCCCGCTTTCGACGACGCGCACGAATATCTTGATGCCTTCGAGCCGATCCATTCGACCCTCCCCTAGCAGAGAGGTTAGCATGCGGAGCAAATCCATCTCCGCGATAGCGCCCGTTGTAGCCCCGTTCACGACGAGGACGCCGCCACGCTTCAACGACAGCACGCTGTGCGCCCAGGTGGCTGCGCCGACATTGTCCACCACCGCGTCGACGCGCCGAGGCAGTTCCGCGTTGGTCGAGAAGGCGGCATCAGCGCCGAGCCGTGGTGCGATCTCTCGGCCCTCTTCGAAAACTATCCAGTTCGCGAGAAGAGCTATCATGAGCAAAAACTATTCGGCCGCGGTTACTCGCGTCGTTGGGTTTGATTGAGGTCCGTCCGGCTCCTGAGCCTGTGGACGTGCGCCAGGTCTCAATCGTTCGCGGATCGCTTGGAACATCGCGTAGAGTGGCGGGATGGCGAAGACGCCGACGAAGGAGGCGAAGATCATGCCGCCGAACACGGGCGTCCCGACGTCTCGCCGCGCTAGTTGCGAAGCGCCAGTCGCAACGACGAGTGGCGACAGTCCGAGGATGAAGGCGAACGAGGTCATCATGACCGGGCGGAAGCGCAGTCGTGCACCTTCAATCGCGGCGTCCATTATAGCTACGCCCTGTTCACGTCTTTCCTTGGCGAACGCGACAATTAGGATGCCATTCTTTGCCGCAAGCCCAATCAGCACGACCATGCCGATTTGCGCATATAGATCGAGGGTCAGCTTGCCGAGCGCCATCGCGACGAATGCGCCGAGCACTCCCAGCGACACTGAGAGCAGTACCGGTACCGGAATTGTCCAGCTTTCATAGAGCCCGACCAAGAACAAATAAGCGAATAACAGCGCGAAGCCGAGTATCATCCCGGTCTTGCCCTCGGCGCGCTTCTCCTGGAAGGAGGTGTCGGTCCACTCACCCGCAAAGCCGGCTGGAAGTGTCTTGGACGCGACCTCTTCCATTGCCTTGAGGGCCTGTCCCGACGAAACGCCCGGCCCTGGGTTTCCCAGCACGGTCACCGCATGGGCGTTATTGTAACGGATCAACGCCGGGGGACCGACGACAACGCGGACTTCGACGAGGCTGCGCAACGGAATCATCTTGCCTTCATTGTTGCGCACGTTGATCCGGTAGATGTCATCGACCGTGCTGCGATCTTCTGCCTCCGCCTGTACCTGCACCTGCCATCGCCGCCCAAACAAGTTCATATCGTTGACATAGAACCCTCCGAGCGAGGCTTGCAGCCCCTGGAACACCGCACTTAGCGGCACCCCTAGAATCTGCGCCTTGTCTCGATCGATATCGAGATAGATGGATGGGTTGGTCGCCGAGAAGGTTGTGAAAACGCCACTGAGTTGCGCGCTCTGGTTCGCCGCAACAATCAAGCCGCGAAGGGTCTGTGCAAGGACCTTCGGGTCGACGCCGCGTAGATCTTCGAGCACGTAGGAAAAACCACCACCTGTTCCGAGCCCAATAATGGGCGGCGGCGCGAGCGGGATGACAACACCTCCCTGAATCTGTCTGAATTTTTCGCCAAGCCGAGCAACCAAAGCGTGCGCGCCCTGCGAAGCAGCCTTGCGCTCCTCGAACGGTTTAAGCGAGATCACCAGGAAGGCCGCATTTGGCTGCGAGAAGTTGTCAATGAAATTCAGGCCAACGACCGAGGTGACGTCGGCTACCGCTTCTTCCTTCTTCAGGATGTCCTCCGCCTGTCGGACGACCTCGGCGGTACGTGCGACGGAAGCGCCACCAGGCAGTTGGACGACGACGAACAGCGTACCTTGATCATCCTCTGGCAGGAATCCGGTCGGAGTCACCTTGGACAGGCCGAGAATGCCGGCCCCCGCGACCACAACCATCACCAGGCCGATCACCGAAACACGGACGATGCGCGCGACCATTGCTCCATAAGCATCGCGCGTCCTATCGATCGATCGCATGACCCATCCGATTAGGCCGCGCTGCGGGCCTCGGTGCGGTCGAAAAAGCACGCCACAAAGGGCCGGAGAGAGCGTGAGCGCATTGGTTGCGGAAAGTAACATCGACACCGACACCGTGACGGCAAATTGCCGAAACAGTTCGCCGGAAATGCCGGGGATGAATGCGATGGGAACGAAGACTGAGAGCAGCACCAAGGTGATCGCAATGATCGGCGACGTGATTTCCGCCATCGCACGTTTGGCAGCCTCGCCGGGCGACAGCTCGGGATGCTCTTCCATTACGCGTTCGACGTTCTCGACTACGACGATGGCGTCGTCGACGACGATGCCGATGGCAAGCACTATCGCAAGGAGAGAAACGGTGTTTGCCGAATAGCCGATCGCCTTCAAGACGATGAACGTGCCAATTAAACTCACCGGGACTGCGATTGTCGGAATAAGGGTGGCGCGCACGCTGCCGAGAAACAAATAGACGACGATAACGACCAGTATAAAGGCTTCGATCAGAGTCTTCCGGACCTCGTCGATCGTTGCGGTAACGGAGGCTGTGGGGTCATAGGTGACCTTCCAGGTCATATCGTCGGGAAAGCTTTCGGCGAGGCCGCCTATCAGGGTGCGCACGTCGTTGAGCGTCTTTATCGCGTTTGCGCCTGGTGTTTGGAAGATGGCCACAATAGCTGCCGGTCCAGCGTTGAACCGCGTATCACGATCGAGATTGGCGGCGCCGAGCTCTAGACGCGCCACCTCGCCAAGTCGAAGTACTGATCCGTCTGGGTTGGTACGGATGACGATATTTTCGAAATCGGCGATGGAGGAAAGGCGACCCTTTGTTTGGATGTTGAGCTGCAGCTGCAGGTCATCGGAGATTGGACGCGCACCGATACGGCCGACCGCCGCTTGGGCGTTCTGGGATCGGATCGCGTCGATGATGTCGCCGGCCGTCAGGCCTAATCCTGTCAGACGGTCGGTTCGGATCCAGGCATGTATCGCGTAGTCTTGGGGGCCCCAGAGGATGGCGTCGCCCACACCCGGCATGCTCTTGATTCGGTCAAGGACGTTTATGGTCACGTAGTTCGATAGAAATAGTGGGTCGTGACTGTGCTTCGGCGAGTAGAAAGCGATGGCACCGAGCAGTGCGGAAGATCGTTTTTTCACGATTACGCCTTGGCGCTGAACTTCCTGTGGAAGTCCGGAGAGAGCAATCTGGACCCGGTTGTTAATGTTGACGGTATTGATATCGGGATCGGTGCCGAGCTCAAACGATGCAGTCAACGTGTAGCTGCCGTCATCGCCGCTCACGCTTTTCATGTACATCATCTTGTCGACGCCGACGAGTTGTGCCTCGATCGGTTGAGCTACAGTTTGGTCGACGACCGCCGAATTGGCGCCGGGATAGACTGTGGTTACGGATACCTGGGGCGGAACGATATCGGGATATTGGGCGAATGGGATCGCAACAAGCGAGATGGCGCCAGCAATGGTCGTTATGATGGCGATAACAATCGCAAGCCGCGGCCGGTCGACAAATATTGCCGACAACATGATGTTAGTTTCCATCCAGTTCGCGCGACGGTGTCGCCCGGACCGCGATACCGGGGCGCACAACTGACAGCCCATCGACAATAACAAACTCACCACCCGTCAGGCCTTGCTCGATCACCACGCCGCCATTGATCTCGTCTCCTGGCTTCACCCGTTTGACAGCGGCCTTGCCGTTCTCCGCCGTGAACACGTAGATGCCTTCCTGGTCTGCAATAAGTGCGGCCTGGGGGATCACGACCTTCTCTTCTGGTTTTCCTTTTTCGAGTTCAATGTGGACGAACTGCCCATCTACGAGTGCCCCGTCGGGGTTCGGGAATGTGGCGCGCGCGAGAATCGTGTCAGTGCTACGATCGACTTGGACGTCGACGAAATTGATGGTGCCCTCCTGCCGATACGTCGTGCCGTCGGCAAAACGAAGACGCGCCTTGATGTTCCTGATGTCGACTTGCCGACCGGCCGCCTGTGCCCGCAGGAATTCTCGCTGGCTTACCGGGAAGGTCACGTACATTGGATCCTGGCTGACGATAACCGTGAGCGGGCCGCTGTTTGGGTTCACGACATTGCCCTTAGTGATGTTGGTGCGGCCGACCTTTCCGGTGATTGGCGCGATGATGTCGGTGTAGGCGAGGTTGATTTGGGCAGTCGCAAGATTGGCTTGGTCGACCATGATCGCGCCTGCAGCCTGTTGGTCCTGCGCTTGCGCCTGGTCACGGGCGACAACGGTTCCCGCTTGTTTCTCCACCAACTCCTGAGCGCGTGCGAGTTGCAGGGCGCTCAGCGTTTTCGTGGCTTGACTGCGCGCAAGCGCGCCCTCTGCTTTTCGGACCTCCGCCTCGAACAGTCCCTTTTCAATGCGGTACAGCGGCGTTCCTTCCTTGATCAAGTCTCCTTCCTTGAACAGAACCTCTTGGAGATAACCGGTGATCCGTGCCCGAACCTCGACTCGACTAAGCGCATCGACCCTGCCAACGAAATCTCCTGCTTTTGCTATCGGCTGGAACTTGGCCTGTGCGACACCTACTGGAACGGCGGTTGACGGCTGCTGTTGGGCTGTTGCCGGGTAGCTGAGGGCGATGATCACGAAACTAAAGTAAAGCGCTTGACGCATGTCAGATCCCAAAGTCACGCCAGTACGGTCACGACTGGCTGGCCAGCTGAGTCACTGTCATGACAGCGTGCGCTCCTCGATCCAGTCGACGTAAAGCCGGCGCTCCGAGAAGAGCCACGCGCCATCCACTTTGGCGAAGGTGTCGAGGTAGCGGAGCGCCGCTATCATCAATCGACGGTGATCGCCATCGACGGTGAGGTGGTGGGCGAGACAGTACGCTTGTCCGGTAGCGTGGTTTTTCGCGAGCGACGAAATCGTGCTCTGCCCCAGGAAATGCATGGTGGCGTGATACTGATTGAGATCTGCGAAGACGGGGGCGAGGGCCTCGCGGGAGTGCAGTTCTTGGGATGGCGCGGGACTCTTAGCAAAGTCAATATAGACGACGAAATGGGTGTCCGCCGTGAAAAGAGCCATCTGACCCTCCGCGTCGCGGCGATCGGCGCAATAAGCGTAGGCCTCAACAAGTTCGCGGATAGCAAGTCTGTCAGCCGCCTCGGTGGGCGACATTGCGAAGTGATTGTTCAATCTCATGGCCAAACCTTGCCGGGTAGGATTTACGCTACTTCGAGGATCGCGCGCGTCTCGAGAAATGCGCTGATGCCGTAGGCGCCGTATTCGCGGCCAACGCCGGAGAATTTAAATCCGCCCCAAGGCGCTTGCGGATCGTCGGTCATGCCGTTGATCAAGACCCGGCCGGCCCGCACTTGGGAGGCCACCCGTCTCGCGCGAGCGAGATCAGTGCCAAGGACGGCGCCGTGAAGACCGTATTGGGAGTCGTTGGCGATTCGGATCGCGTCTTCGTCGCTGTCATAAGTAATCACGCTGAGCACGGGCCCAAAAATTTCCTCCCGCGCGATGGTCATGTCGTTCGAGACATTCACGAATACTGTCGGCTTGACGAAATAACCCACTTCCAGCCCCTTCGGATGGCCCTCTCCGCCAACCAATACCTCCGCGCCTTCTTCGATGCCTTTGCGAATACAGGATTGCACGCGATCGTACTGTTTCTGCGACACCATGGGCCCTACGGCGGTCTTGGGATCGGCGGGATCGCCGACAGGGAATGCATGCATGGCCTCTACGATGGCGCGCTTGACCGCGTCTAGCTGCTTGCTTGGCACGAGAAGACGCGCGCCTGCGGCGCAAGCTTGACCGCTGTTCAGAAACACCATGGCAAGCGCTGCCGGAATCGCCTCCTTGAGATTGGCATCATCAAGCAAGATCGTGGGCGATTTGCCGCCCAGCTCGAGCGTGACGCGTTTCATCGTCGCGGCGCCATCGCGCATAATTGCTTGGCCAACCGCCACCGAGCCCGTAAATGAGATCTTGGCAACATCGGGGTTGCGCACGAGTTCGGCGCCGACCGTGGTGCCGAGACCCGTAACGACATTCAACAGACCCTTCGGCAGCTTCGCCTCGTGCAAAGCCGCGACCAGAACCCGCGCCTGCAGCGAACTCATCTCACTTGGTTTGATCACCACGGTACAGCCCGCGGCAACGGCGGAAGCAAACTTTAGGCACATGAACAGCACGTTCGCGTTCCAGGCCGTGATCAAGCCGGATACTCCCACAGGCTCCAGGGTCACGGTCGTTTTGTCCCAACTGCGTGTCCATTGTATTGTCGGGAGCGCTTTCTCAGCCGCGAGAAACGCGTTAACGGCCGACTTAACAATTGGCCGAGCGAACCGTACGACACCGCCGTATTCCTCAACCATCACGGCCGTCAGATCGTCGATCCGCGCTGAGGCGGCCTTGTGTAACCGGCGTAAAATTTCTCCGCGCTCTTCTGGTTTTGATGCGCCATAGATAGCAAAGGCGCGCTTGGCCGCTGCGATTGCTTGCCGAGTGTCTTCCTCATCGGCCAGCGTAGCCTGCGCGATAATTTGACCATCGGTTGGTCTGATAACGTCCATCATCTCGCGCCCGTGAGAAGGAACGAATGCGCCGTCGATGTAGTGATCGGTGATTGTTTTCATCGCCTTCTCCTTGCGAGAATCTTGCGACTGGAGCGAATGTTGCGCGGGGACGGTCCAGCGGACTAAGTATCGGGCCCCGTTCACTGAGGTGTGCTAAAGCGCCTACTCAGACGTGAACCTCAGGGCGCCGAAGTCGGAGATGGCATCACTCGTTTCTGCGTCTCGAAAAATTCAACGTTTTAGCGTTCACTCAAGATGACTGAACGCGCCTTGCTTTTAAGTACGCGCCTTGCTTTTAAGTCCTTAAGGCTACGGGCGATTGACCTCGTAGTCTTTTACAAATGTGCCGCCCATTTGATGATTCGACTGAAAAGCCCTTGGCCTCATACGCTTGCCTGGCCGCTTTCTGAGACACGGGAGCAGAATACCCTGGGCCGCTCTCGGGTTAATCTCATCCAGGCCCATCTGGTAAAAGGCAGTCGGCAGAGTATGATTGTTCGAACTAGAGGACCAATTCCGTCTCCTTGCGCGCGTGTGCGGAGTTTGATGAACCTCTGTCCAGGAAATCGATCATGACGGCGAGCGAAGGCTACGGGCAACGGCTTGCCGAGCGCCTGCAAGCAGAACAGGCGCATGCAATCGTTACACGCGTACTTCGCGCGGCCGACATGGCCATCACGGAGACGCGATGCGATAATCCTTTGTTGGGAATGAGTTATTCGATCCAGCGGGAAGACGCTTATCTCGTCGCTTTGTCGCTCCGCGATTTTCCCAATCGACAATATTGGGAGGACGGGCGGCAAATGCCGGTATGCAGCCTGCGGACTGGTCAGGTTGATTTACATGACCTGAAACGCGATCCCGTGGCTCTTCTCGACAAGCCGTACCACGACCTGTTTTTTTATCTGCCACGTAGCGCCCTTGAGGCGATCGCGGACGATGCCGATGCGCGGCGAATTGGCGAACTACACCATAAGCACGTGGCGTTCGACGACGAGACGATTGCCGGTCTTGGCAGAGCGGTGCTGCCTGCGCTTAGCCATCCGGACCAAGCGAGCCAATTGTTCGTTGACCACGCGGTCTTTGCGCTCGGGATCCATGTTGCCCACACCTATGGGGGGATGCGACGGCTGTCGCCGCCGATCCGGGGGGACTTGCGGCGTGGCAAGCGAGGCGTGCCATGGAAATTCTCAGCGCCAACCTCGATGGTCGTGTGCCTCTCAAGGAAGTCGCCAGAGAGTGCCATTTGTCGGTAAGTCACTTTTCGCGCGCGTTTAACCGCACGATTGGAACGGCACCTCATCAATGGCTTCTGTCGCACCGCGTTGAAGTAGCCAAGGAGAAGCTCCGCGATGACCGATTGTCGTTGTCGGACGTGGCTCTGGCCTGCGGCTTCGCGGATCAAAGTCATCTGACACGGGTGTTCACCCGCATCGTTGGCATAAGTCCAGGCGCTTGGCGACGTGCCCCTTCCGAATAGCGAGGGCTGCTAGGAGAATGCTGGGGCTGGCCAAATAACCACCACGCGTCCGGAAGATGAATTCAGTCTGGACACGTATCCGCCGCATTCGCCGGGTGATGCAAGCGCCTCCCTCATCTCCAGGCTTCAAAGCGCTGAAGTTGAGGACGGCGATTGCCCGTTTTTCGCCTGATCGAATTAGCGTGAATCACAGCTCGATGGATCGACGTGGGCGACTGTCTTCTGCAGCCAAGACTTACAGGCAGTTATTCGGCAGTTTTTTACAAATCTGCTGCGTTTTTTCTGATTCAACCACAAAACGCAGGACTGAACGCCAGACCCCGCCTCCGAGTTACAGAAAGAGGGTACCTTGCGCTGTCTGGTTCAACTCCGCGCAGTTCGCTAGCGAGAGATGACTGGCAAGTTAAGATTGTTAAAGCTACGATGTGGGCGCATCTTCCGAGCGTGACCAGCCTCTCTTGCGGAATGGATTATGGCGACAAGCGAAGGTTACGGACAACAGCTTGGCGAACGTGTCTCAGCAGACAAGGCGCAGTCCATCGTTACGCGCGTTTTGCGGACCGCCGACATGGCCGTTACCGAGACTTTGTGCAATGCGCCAACGCATGAAATGAGCGGTTCCTTTAAGCCAGAGGATTCGTTTCTGGTCACGCTGACCCTTCGTGATTTTCCGAGTTGGGAGTATTGGGAGGAGGGGCGGCTCGCGTCCGTATCCGACATACGTGTTGGTCAGGTTTGCATACACGACCTAAAACGCGATCCTGTCGCTCGTCTCGACAAGCCCTTCAATGTTCTATTTTACTATTTGCCCCGCACCGCGCTGAACGCAATCGCGGACGATACTGGTGCGCCGCGAATTGGCGATCTAACTCACAGCGTAGCTCCAATCGACGACGACACCATCTTTAGTCTCGGCACTGCAGTGTTGCCGGCGCTCCGTCATTCCGATGAAGCAAACCAATTGTTTGTCGACCACGCTCTGTTTGCGCTCGGCATATATGTTGCGCAGACGTATGGTGGCATGCGACAGGCATCGTCGGCGATGCGGGGTGGGCTCGCCGCGTGGCAGGTCAAACGGGCCAAAGAAATTCTTTGTGCAAACCTTGACGGCCGCGTGCTGCTCAAGGAAGTCGCAAGCGAGTGCCATTTGTCAGTAAGTCACTTCTCGCGAGCGTTCAGCCGCACAATGGGGACCGCGCCGCATAAATGGGTTCTTTCGCATCGCGTCGAAGTCGCCAAAGAAAAATTGCGCGATAGTCGATTGTCGTTATTGGACGTGGCTTTGGCCTGCGGATTCGCAGATCAAAGTCATCTCACACGGGTGTTCACCCGCATCGCTGGCATGAGTCCCGGCGTCTGGCGACGAACGCACGTCGAATAACCGGTGGCCCGGCCGAAACTCTTAGCCTCCCCTTGGGTGCAAAAGCTACGGTCGATGATCGCCTTTCTTTACCGTGACAGGTTTGCAACCACCGACTGGACGCGGCTCGCCGCCAAGCACCTGGCGTGGGTGTTATCGTGACCGTCACCGTGGAGGGTCAGGTACGTCTTGTTGTTATCGGCGCGACCGGAATGGTCGGTGGCTATGCTCTTCGCTACGCGCTTGACGACTCCGCTGTCGAATCGGTGACGGTGATCGGTCGGCGAAAACTCGGTATCTCGCATCCTAAGCTGAAAGAGGTCCTGCATCGCAATTTCGCGGACTGCTCCGCGCTCGCGAACGTGCTTTCGGAGCTGGATGCGGCGATCTTTTGCCTCGGCACCTATACGGGAGCGGTACTGGATGCGGAGCTTCATAAGGTAACCGTAGACTATACGGTCGAGTTCGCACGGGTGTTCCGTATCGCCAGTCCCGCGGCGGCCTTTTCCTTTCTAAGTGGGAGTGGTGCGGACCCGACAGGTCGAAGCCGGTTGGCTTTCGCCCGTTACAAGGGAGAGGCCGAAAGAGCGCTCCTCGCGGATGGGTTCTCACGAGTTTACATTTTCAGGCCTGCCTACATCTATCCCGTGGAACCGCGGAGAGAGCCGAATTTTGGTTATCGCGTGTTGCGTGGAATTTATCCCGCTTTTCGGATCCTGTTTCCCAACCAGGTGATAAGAGCTGACGACTTGGCCGCCGCCATGGTGGATGTTGCCGTCCGGAAACCAGAGAGGCCCGGAAGTCTTGTCTTAGAAAACCGCGATATCCGAACCATGGTGAAGTCGCTGCATCTAAGACCGGCCGGTTCATCAAATTAGGACCTGCAACGGCTGCAAACCGAGAGAGGGGAGGCCGACTAGCCCTCCCGGTCCGGAACAGATGTGGACCATTTTATTCAGGCAGGATTAGCGTCCCGCGGCCTTCGGGTTAGCGTCTGACCAGATCGCCGCGGGCGACCCCTGTCTAGTTCAGAGTCCGCAAAAACGTTCAATAAATAGCAGTCGAAAGAAAGACGCGCGCTGACGAATACTGACAGTGTCGTCGCATGAGCAATCGAACCGTTTTATCAGTATGGCCCACCCGGGCGCGTGGGCGGTCCCTCGGGGCCAATGGCCGCGAGGCTTCACAGCCGGAAAGGCGGCGGCGGCCGTGGCGCTTAGGCTGCTTATCCATACCGGTCGGTCGGCGCCCGACGATCAAACCGTTATCGGTATCCAAAAAGGTGCCACCAGGCCGGACCATGGAGATAGGGCAGGACATGCCAAATGTTGAAGAGCAGCGAGGATAGAGGATTGCGTAAAGACTTGGTGATCGCAACGTTGCGATCCTTCTCTCTCTTCGCGCGATCAACGCAACCTGGTCGACGTGACATGAGTGACGCCACTTATCTTACCGCACTCGCGGCATTGGCCGGATCCACAATTGGCGGCCTGACATCGCTCGCCTCGGCTTGGCTCACCCAGCGCCATCAGGATCGAGCTAAACAAATCTTGCAGGATAAGGGCAGGCGGCAATCACTCTATAAGCAGTTCATCATTGAAGCATCGAAGCTCTACGCCGACGCTCTGACGCACGACAAATCGGACCTCTCGGCGCTGGTCAACGTGTACTCCCTGATCGGCCAAATGCGAATTTTGTCCAGCGGTGGCGTCGTCGGGAGGGCGGAAGTGGTCGTTCGCACGATTGTCGATACGTTTTTCGCGCCGAATAAAACATTCCTCGAATTTCGAGAGCTAGTCCAAAGTCAAGCGGTTGATCTGCTGCGTCCTTTCACCGACGAATGTCGCGCCGAATTGCAGGCACTGCCCAATAGCAAAGCGGTCAGGCTACCGTGACACCGAACTTCCAAGGCGCACAGCGAATTGCCAAGCCGTTAGTGGCGCCGAAAAAGAGCGGTTGCTGCCGGTTAGACATCGTTGGTTCTCTACCACTGTCGAAAGTAGACGAGCAAATGAGCGAAACAGCACAAGCCGCTCGGCGGCCGGCCCTGGAAGATGTCTGGCCGAGCGCTATCCAAACAATGCCGACGCCGGTCGCACTCGGGGTTCGGCGTAAGCGTATCGTGATCGTCGGCGGAGGATTTGCCGGGATGGCGGCGGCGCGCGCGCTCAGACGATGCGCAGCGGATGTGGTTCTGATCGACCGGCGCAATCATCACATCTTCCAACCGCTGCTCTATCAGGTGGCCACCGCAGTTCTGTCCCCCTCCGAGATCGCCGCGCCGATCCGCCAACTCGCCGTCAGGCAGAGCAATCTCGACGTAGTACTGGCCGAAGTGATCGGCTTGGACTTGAATTCCCGTTCGGTCGACGCTTCATGCCCCGGGATTGGGATTTGTAAAATATCATTCGACTACCTGATCATCGCCGCCGGCATGCAGCCAAGCTATTTTGGCCATGATGAGTTCGCTAAATACGCACCGGGCCTCAAGAGCCTTCGCGACGCCGAGACTATCCGGGCAAAGATTCTGAGCGCCTTCGAATTGGCGGACGAAACCGATGACGAGAATGAACGCGCGCGGCTGATGACATTTGTGCTGGTCGGGGCAGGGCCTACCGGCGTCGAGTTGGCTGCATCAATCGCACATTTGGCCAGCGTCACGCTGCGTGGACAGTTTCGACGGATTGACGCGGCAAGGAGCGCGATCATCCTGGTTGAAGGCGGCCAGCGTATCCTGCCGGCCTTTGCAGAGAGTTTGTCCAAGAAGGTCGCGCGGCGGCTCCAAAAGCTGGGAGTCAAAATCCTGACCGGCGTCAAGGTGGAGAAGGTCGATACCGATGGCGTAATCGCCGACGGAAAGAGTATTCCGAGCGCAACGGTGCTGTGGACCGCCGGTGTCGCACCATCGCCACTCGTGAAATTGCTCCGTGCCAAGGCCGACCGCGCCGGTCGGATCTCCGTTGGGCCATTCATGAATGTGCCGGACGCCCCCAAAGTGTTTGTTGTCGGAGATGCCTCATTGGTTGTGCAGAATGGATCTCCTGTGCCCGGCGTGGCACAGGCCGCAATCCAGCAGGGACGATATGTCGGACGCCTGATCACACGTGACCTGAAGGGGCACCAACCGAAGCTTCCATTCCGTTATTTCAATAGGGGCAATATGGCTGTCGTCGGCAAGAATTTCGCCATACTAGAGAGTGGCCACCTGCGTATGAGCGGGTTTCTCACCTGGCTGGTCTGGGCGTTCTTGCACGTCATGTCGCTTCCCCAGCCCCAGAACAAATGGCGGGTGAGAATCCAGTGGTTCTGGTCCTATTTCACCGGCCAACGCAGCTCGCGATTAATTCCGGAGGGGAAATCGTGAGCCTGAGTCTTGGCGTGCTGTTCCCAGACCGGCAGCAGCTCAATATCGGACTTAACGACCGCGGCAAGTACGGCAGGTAGGGCTTCCTGGGTGACGCAACTTTCGCTCGTTACCTTTGGGCATTTCTAACTGACGACGGATGGGGTTAGAGCATGACGGGTCTTCGGCGCATTAGCATCATACTGGCTGCTCTACTCGCTGCGGCCGCGAGTCTCCCTACAAAAGCGGCGCCACTGGGTCGCGGCACGAATGAGTTTGACGGATCGTGGACTCTGGTAGTCGAGACTAAACAGGGGACCTGTCCAGCGGCCGTGCGCGCCGACGTGCGAATTCTCGGTGGCCAGGTCTTGTCGACTGACCCGAGCTACAGAATCAACGGTGGAGTGGCACGCAACGGCGCGCTCCAAGCACAAGTGGCTGCTGCCGGACAAACCGGCGGTGCCTATGGCCGTCTTTCAGGCGAGGCTGGCCAGGGTTCGTGGCGGACATCGTCAGGCGATTGCTCGGGCACGTGGAACGCGGAGCGGCGCGGCTAATAATACGGTCCCGGCGATAGGCTTTTGTCGTGGTGGAAGGACGTGAGCGAATAGCGTCGAGACAGACAAAGCGCGCCACTGCGACGATGATATTCATTGTTTTCTTATCAGGGTCTGTTCTTACCGGGTGCGCAGGCCGTCCGTTGGCAGGCGTTCTCATTCCTAGCGGGGAAGCTGTTGCCGGGACTTCGCTGGTGTCGGTCTTTGTCGTGACCAATCGCAAGCGTTCAGCTACAGATCCCGGCGAGATGTTTAGTGGCGAGCGGTCGGTTGAACTGTCTTATGCGGCTATTAGCGTCTCCATTCCTGCCGACAGTAAGCGAAAAATCGGTGACGTGCAGTGGCCAACGACTTTGCCCGGTGACCCGCAAAAGGAGTTCGTAACGATAGCGGCGGCCTATATCGACAAGCAAAGCTTCGCAGCGTCAGTTTCTGCCGCCGCGAAACAGTCCGGCCGCAGTCGAGTGCTGGTTTTTGTTCACGGTTTTAATAACCGTTTCGACGACTCAGTCTATCGGCTTGCGCAAATCGTCCACGACTCAGGGGCGCCGGTTATTCCGGTACTTTTTGCATGGCCTTCGCGCGGCGAACTCCGGCTCGGCGCCTACACATATGATCGCGAAAGCGCCAATTTTTCGCGTGATGCGCTGGAGAATCTCCTTAGTTCGTTTGACGATAATCCAAATATCAGCGAGGTAGACTTATTGGCTCATTCGATGGGTAATTGGATCGCGCTGGAAGCATTGCGTGCGCGTTCGATTGATACATCTCCCGCTGTGCTCAAGCGAAGTAAGCTTAAAAACGTGATGATGGTCGCGCCGGATGTCGATGTTGACGTGTTCGGGTCCGAGCTACGCAGAATGGGTAACGCGAGGCCTCCGATTTCCCTGTTTGTTTCCAGCGACGATCAGGCTCTCGCGTTATCAAAATCGATCTGGGGTGACATGCCTCGACTTGGCGACATCGATCCAGAGCAGGAACCATACCGTACCGAACTCCAGCGGGGCCGGATTGAGGTCTACGACCTTACGAAGCTGGCATCCGCTGGCGATGACGCGCATAACCGCGCGTTCGAACAGGTTTCGTCGGTCGAGGCCATGATCCGACAACGTATGGCGAATGGTCAGGTCTTGAGTGAGCCGCAATCGCCGCCCACCTCCCTTTCCAGCCTTTCCCGATAGAAAATGTTGGCGGCCACTTTCGCTGATGATCGAACGGAGGCAGTTTAACAAACTGCCGAGCGGAAAATCTCGGCTGGCTTATTTTTTGCCTGATATTAGGGAATTTGGCGCGGAGACTCGTTAGCGACATACTGGGTCGTCAGCCAGATTTTGATTTTGCAGACAACTACTTAATGTCGCTCGCTTTCTGTTCTGTCGGCTCATTGCTGCAAGTCTCATCATTGCTGAGGTTTTGCGCCTCTTGAATGGAGGTCCTCTGCACCATTCATCGACCTCAATTTGCAGAGGATCACTGGACGGTTGTGTCACATGCGATCAATTTTGAGGCGCTAAATCCTGGGTTTGTCGCCGTCTAAGAAATCTGACAAACCAATCCAGTTCGCAACTGATAAGCAAATGGCACAAACCTATCCAGTTTTGACTGACAAGCTTTCTCTTGTTTCCTTATCAGTCTGTGTTTCTGGGCAAATATCGGCTCGATTCCGTGCGACTTGTCGGCGAGCAGCAAGCGCCCGCGATTGTGCGTCCTACCAGCCGGCCGGCGCTCCAACACTGCTCGGCTCTCCGCCGCGCAGATGTTTCTCCTCCCATTCTTTCGCGATAATACGGCGACCAGTAACGCCATTCGACTGAGGCGAGAGTAACCACACAATTGGCGCATCCATCACCTCGGGCTGAATGAGGCTCGCGCGATCACTCACCTCGCTATCCGGAATCATCCGTGTGTTTGCTGGTCCGCCAGGAAGAAGTGCATTCACCGTGACGCCAGTATTTGCCAAATCTTTGGCCCATATAACAGTCGCCGATTCCAGGGCGGCTTTGGATGGCCCGTACGGCGAGAATCCTTCCATCATCATGGTGAAGAAGCTGGTCTCTATATTGACGATCCGTCCCCACCCCCGCGCTACGAGGTGCGGAGTGACCGCTTTGGCCATAAGAAACGCGCCGTTTACATTGACGTCGATGGCCTTGCACCACGCTTCGGCGTCTATCTCGTAAAACGCCTTACGCTTGCCGACGAGAACATTGCTTATATTCTGCATCCCGATGCCGGCATTGTTGACAAGGCCGTGAACTGCGCCAAAGTGCTTGATCGTCCTGTTGACGACGTTTTCGCAGTCTCGCCACTGCGTGACATCGCATTCCACAGGCAGAAGACGATCCCGATAGCCTTTATGCTCGACTATCGTTGCAAGCTCACGCGCAGCAGTCGCGCTCGAGGGCAGATGAGCGACAACGACTCGAATATCGCTACGCGTCAGCGCCAAACTCATGGAGCGGCCGAGACCGCGAGCGCCTCCCGTTACGATAACAACGAGGTTTGAGGTGTTGTCCATCTTATCAGCGGGCGCTCACGAGACCTGAAATGGAGCCATCGCGCTTGGGCAAGGCGTCCAGCAGAACAACGGCCAAGCGACACGGTTTGTTGCTTCTATTCGCCCATGCGTGGTTTGTTCCCCGTTGAATAAGGACGTCACCAGCCTTCATTGTTATGAACTGCTTCTCGTCAAGGAACATATCTATTTCGCCGTCAATGCATATGACGTAATCGATCGGTATCGGTGCGGTGCAGATGAGCTCCATTGCCTGGTTGAAATTCCATCATTGTGAAGCGACTGCCGCCGGGGGGAGGGGCCGAACCTAGTGTTCTTTCCCCCTCGTCGGCCGTGCCGAAGATCTCGGTAGGGGAGGTCTCGGTAGACCACATCAGCGTCGACGAGATTTTCTCACTGGGAAATTTGTGGTTCGACGCATCGCCATCAAACCAAATCGTTGGCTGGCCCTTTGCATCATGCTTGGTGACAATGCGGCGAAATTTCGGGAGAGGACGGTCAGTCGGTTCGGCCAAGCCGTGATCTCCGTAATACGTTATTTAAGGCGGAAACGACGCTCTTGGTTACGCGAATGTCTTTATACGCTTGGCGTCGCAGGCTCGGTGATGTCGCGGAGCGGAGCCGGCGTATCTTGTGGTGGTATCGAATCTTCCAAACGGGTGGAGTGTTGTGGACGAAGGCCCTCCAATGCCGCCTTTATCAGCAGCGCCGTATATCTGGAATAAGCTCGCGCACCCGGAATCCCGCCTCCGGTAACGTAAAATCCTTCCTGTCCGGTCTCTGCATATATGCCGCAAGCCTCACCGTCCTTGCCAATTCCCCAGATGGGGCCCACGCGGTCTGCGACGTCATCGCCAAACATCGCGCGCACGGAATCCTGAAGTGGCCGGTATCCGGTAGCAAGCACAACAATGTCTGCGTTCAACGAGCTGTCGTCAGAGAAGATCACCTGCTTTGCTGTGAGACGTTGAATGTTGACGCCGGATTTGAGCTTAATCTTGCCAGCTATAATCAGGTCCGATGCTCCAATATTCAGGTAGTAGCCAGCTTGATACCGCAATAACTTTAGGAAGTAGCCGGTGTCGTCTTCGCCGTTGTCGAGCAAAAATCCAACCGTTCGTAGTCCGTCCAAAAGCTCTTTGTCGTCCTCCGCCATTTGATGGCTCATGGGCCTGTGCAGTTTCGCTAGCAGCGAGTACGGAACGGAAGCGGCCATGAGGTCAGTATCGTAGATAGGTCGGACGCCGTCGTTGCGACGATACAGCTCATACGGCCGTAGCGAACTTGGCTCGAGACTGACGACGGTTATCGGCGATCGCTGGAGCATGGTTACGATTGCGCCGCGCAGATGGAAGTTCTGAGCAATATCATGCGCGCTCGTGCCTGCTCCGACGACGAGGACCGACTTGCCCTTCACATCCAGGGTGTCGACGGGACCGCTTGAATGCAGGATTTCGCCGGCAAACTCATCCCTTCCTTCTAGACGAGGAATGTTAGGAAGGCCGCTTACGCCCATCGCCATGACGATGTTAGCCGGGTGCATCACTCTGGTTTTCCCATCGGGCATGCGAAGACGCATGGTCCATTTCTTCCGGGAGCCGTCGTACTCACCGCCGAGGACTGTTGTTCTGTTCCAGACGTTTAGCTCCATGCTCTCGGCATAGAA
Organism: uncultured Alphaproteobacteria bacterium; assembly: GCA_963739945.1. Lineage (GTDB taxonomy): Bacteria > Pseudomonadota > Alphaproteobacteria > Rhizobiales > Xanthobacteraceae > BOG-931. Next base: position 52,850 of record CAVUCN010000004.1, read on the forward strand.
TTCCATCCAATTCGCAATCTTGTCCTTGGCGATGTAAACAGGCCAGTTTTCGGGAAAGGGTATGTAGGCGAAATGGTTCATGCAGATTTCGTTGTGTAATCGCAAAGCATGATACCTGTTACGCCAGATATCCCCGATCCGATCGGTCTTCTCGACAACGAGCGTTTTGATATCAAGCTGTCCGAGCCGCGCGGCCATCATCAGGCCAGCTTGGCCGCCTCCGACGATCATGACATCCGGGTCTTGGTCCTCGAACAGACGAGCGGCGTTTCGACGGTCAAGCCAGTTTTCCGCGTGAGTGGTCGCAACTCGCAAATCTTCCCGGTATCGGTTGCGGGCCGTAGCCTCAGGAAAAGCCTTTAACTCTCGCATGCTCGTAAGTAGCGTGAACGCTTTCGGACGCTCCCACGAGCCATGATCCCCAACCAGTCTGACGAACCCGCGGCCATTGGCGAGTGGTGTTTCAAATTGGAAAAAGAACTCCAGCGTTTCGCTGTGTTCTCCGATCGAGCCCAAGGACGGATCGCTTTCAATCCGAAAGTTATAGGCCGGGGTGGCGTCGGCTACGCTGGCGCAACCAGGTCTCGATCTCCTGAGCGCCGTGAAAATTCTCAAACCGCCAGCGAAAGGTCAGCAAATCGCGCCAGTAGCCGTCCTCCAGCATCATGCCCGCGACGGCCGAGTAATTCTTTTCCTCAAGATATTTATCGAAGCCAGCCAGCCAGCTCTCAGCGATCTGGCGCAGTTGCATGGGAGCTCTTGTTTGTCAGGCCCGCCAACTTGTATTTCCTTCGCTACGGCACTTCCTGGAGTTGTCGCCCGACGCTGTTGCGTGGATCACATACACGTATGAGAAGACCCTACGTTTCCCCGCCCGCTAGCGGACCTGCTTAAACACCAAGGTAGCTTAACTTCAGCTCTTCGTTCTCGGCAAGTTCGGAAGGAGTGCATTGATGCACGATGCGTCCCTTACTCATGATGAATATGTGGTCGGCATATCGCAACGCGAATGCGAGTTGCTGCTCAATTAGGAGTATCGATGTTCCTGATAGCTTTAGTGAAGAGATGGCCCGGCCAAGATCACGTACCATCAATGGAGCCAAGCCCTCAGTAGGCTCGTCCATTAGAAGCAAGTCCGGATTTCCAACCAGCGCGCGACCGGCAGCCAGCATTTGCTGCTCTCCGCCGCTGAGTTTCTCGGCCAAGCTACCCAACCTACTTAGCAAATTGGGAAACAGCTCGACTATTCTCTCAAACTTCCAGGGGCCATCGCGTCGCGCGGCGACCTGCAGATGCTCCTTCACCGATAAGGAGCGAAAGACGTGACGTCCTTGGGGGACATAGCCAATCCCTAGCCGCGCGATGCGGTGCGCCGGCATGTGCGTAACGTCTACGTCTCTGAAAACGATATTGCCGCGCCTCGCCTGCGTTAATCCCATGATCGAGCGCGCAAGAGTCGTTTTGCCAACGCCGTTTCGACCCAGCAGAGCGACAATCTGTCCCTGCTTTATTTCAAGACTGGCTCCCTGCAAGACATAACTATCACCGTAATAAGTGTGGACGTCGCGGATGCTGAGCAGGTCCTTACTCGGCGCCAAGGTAGATTTCCATTACTTGCGAGTTCGCGCGAATGGCAGCGACGTCGCCCTCGGCAATAACGCGGCCGAGATGCAGTACCGTGATCCGATCAGCCAAACTAAAGGCGACGTCCATATCGTGTTCGATCATAAGCACCGTAACATCTTTCGGCAGATCGCGAAGTATCGCGCCAATGCGGACGACTTCCGCGGCGGATAAGCCTGCAGTGGGTTCGTCGAGCAGCAGGATTTTTGGCTGAACTGCAAGGGCTAGCAGAACATCCAACTGTCGTTGTTCACCATACGAGATATTTCGTGCCGCGATGTTTGCGAGTTGAAAAAGCCCAGCCCCGGTCAACAAGGAGTTCGCTTTGTTGTAAAGCCGCCGATTGGTTGCAATGGGTCGCAGAAGATTCCGATGCCCCGCCCTCAATCGATTGCAGGGCCAGAACAACGTTCTGCAGAACGGTGAGGCGCGGGAAGAGGTTGGTAATCTGAAAGGTGCGTGATAGCCCCATACGCGCCCGCTCGTAAGGCTCCAGGTAGGTAATGTCCTGCCCAAAAAGATTGATTTGTCCCGTCGAGACCGCGGCAGCGCCGGACAGCAAATTGAAGAGTGTGGTTTTGCCGGCCCCGTTGGGGCCGATAATCAGCCTTCGCTCGTGAGCTTCGACTTCAAACGAGACGTCTGAAAGGGCTCTTACTCCGCCGAAACTTCGCGAAAGATTGGTGACGGAGAGGGCGCTCACGGCTGCTATTTCCTTCGGCCCAGTTGGAGTGCGAGGCCAATCAGACCGCTCGGAGCGAACAGCGCTACCAGGACGTAGATGATGCCGACGACGAGAAGCCAGCGCTCGGTGTAAGCGCTGACGATATTTTCCAGAAGCACGATGATCGCCGCACCGATGGCCGGACCGATGAGCGTGCCGGCGCCGCCGAGGATAACCATCAGCAGGACTTCGGCGGAACGCAGAACCTCGAGGTAGTTCGGGCTTACAAAGCGCGTGTAATAAACGTACAGGGACCCTGCGACCCCTGCGAAAGTCGCCGCCAGGACAAACGCCACGAGCCGATAGGCTTTGACGTTATAGCCCAGTGCAAGCATGCGTGTTTCGCTCTCGCGAATGCCGCGCAAGGCGTAGCCGAATGGCGATGACACAATTGCGACAAGTAGCGCCGTCGCCACGCCGACCAGCAACAAGACAAAATAATAGAACGGGCGATCTGTAACGAGAGAGAGATATGGACCGATCGACGGACGAGGTATATTCGGCAGGCCGTCATCACCTCCGGTCAGAGATCGCCAGCCAAAAGCGAGTCCCCAAACGACCTGCGACAGCGCAAGCGTGATCATGAGAAAGTAACTGCCGCGTGTGCGAAGCGCCAACAGGCCAAACAACAGAGCAGTGAGCGCTGCTGCCCCCAGGCTGATCGGTAAGACAAGCCAAACGCTCCATCCCAGCTTGGCGGCAAGTAAGCCGGTCGCGTAGGCAGCCACTCCGAAGTAAGCGGCGTGCCCAAGGGAAGCCATGCCGGTGTAGCCGATCAAAAGGTCCAGGCTCATTGCAAATAATGCAAAGATCAGCACCTCGACGACCAGCCCCAGATAGTAGGTCGAGAGAACGTACGGCAGTGCAACTAAAAGGCAGCTACAAAGCAAAAGAGCGCCCAGAACGCTGATGGACACGACAGATGGCTTTGGTACTTGCGCGTTCATTCGCGGCCAAACAGGCCGGTCGGCCGAACCGCAAGGATGAGCGCCATCGGGGCAAAGATTGTGAAAAGGGCCAATTCCGGAAACAACACCTTACCGAAATTATCGAGTAACCCCACGATCAGCGCACCCGTAAGCGCTCCTTTTAAACTTCCCAAGCCGCCGATTATGACAACAACGAACCCGAGTAAAAGAATCTGAAAGTCTGCGCCTGGATATATTCCAACGATTGGGCCTCCCATCACGCCGCCGAGTGCGGCTAGGGCTGCGCCAAGCGCAAATACCAAAGTGAAAAGAAGCGACACGTTGATACCCAACGCGCGAGCCACTTCCTCGTCATCGACACTCGCGCGAAGCATGGCGCCAATGCGCGTACCTTCCTGGAGCCACCAAAGCAGGGCGGCAATGATGAGGCCAAAGCCAATGATGAAAAGACGGTATTCGGGATAGTAAAACCAGCCCAGATGGACCGCGCCGTCGAACATGGCTGGTTTTGGGATGGTCTGCGGATTGGCGCCCCATATGACCGTCGTCAGATCTGAAATAATGAATAGGAAGCCGAAGGTAACGAGCGCTTGCGGTAGCTCCTGAAGATGGAATCGCCGGAGAAAGAAACGCTCGATGACGATCCCTATGATCGCGATCGTAATTGCTGCCGAGACAACGCCGAGAACAAAGCTCCCGCTCTTTTGGATGACGGTGAGACCCACGTATCCACCGAGCAGGTAGAATGATCCGTGTGTGAGGTTGAGGATTTTCATCAACCCAAAAATGAGCGATAGGCCTGCGGCTAGGAGAAACAGCAGCATTCCAAACGAAATGCCGTTAAGTGCCTGCACCAACCAGAATGTCATTGGCGGCGATCGGATCGCTTATGGAAATAGATCGTATGGGTCTTTTACCTGGGCAATCCGCTCACCGCACGCGTTCTGAAGCTGTCCGTTCGGGCCCTTTTCGATGGTTAGATGATAAAAGTCGGCGATCAGTCCGTGGTGCTCATCAAAGCTTGTCATGCCCATCGGGCCCTTAAGCTGGACCTTGCTGAGCGCAGCGATAAAAGCCTCGCGGTCTTCGGCCTTTCCGCCGATGTCTTTTAGCGCCTGGATGACGATCTTCGCCGCCATGTAGCCCATGTAGGTATATGAGCCGGGCATTGCGCCGTTGTGAGCGGCCTTAAAACCGTCGACGAATTTCTTGTTCTCCGGAGTATCGAGAGTTCCGCAATAGGTGTAGGCGCTTTGGACTCCGGCCGCTGAAGGCGGCATGGCCGTCAGTAATTCTTCGCTGGTAAAAGAGGCGATGCCGAACAGGGGCATCTTTTTGTCCAGGCCATATTCCCCGTATTGTCCGACGACACGCGGCGCGTCGGAGCCCCACATGGCTGCCAGGGTGCCGTCCGCCTTTCCAGCGTCCATCGCGGTGAGATAGGGCGCGTAGTCGGACGTGCCTACATTGGGAAACTGAGCGTCGACAAAATTGTCAGCGCCATAAATCTTCTTGGCGACGTCCGCAGACTCGCGTCCGGGAGGCGCATTCCATCCGATAAAGTAGACTTTCTTCCAACCCAACTTCTGGGTGAGTTGCGCAGCAACCAGCGCGTACTGATAGGTCGATGGGACAAACCTGAATATGTACGGGCTCTTCTGCGACCGTGTCAGGCTGTCTAGCGCGACGGTGCTGATCCAGGGAATTTTCTGCTCACTGACATAAGGCGCTATCGCAGCACCAATCGAACTGACGATTTCTGAGAGGAGAAGATCGACCTTGTCGCGCTCGACGAGCGCCTTGATCTTGGTCAGGCCGGTGTCCGGTCGGCCTGCACTGTCCTCGTACAGAAGCTCTACCTTCCGTCCCGCTATGGTGTTGTTCTCTTCGTCAAAGGCCTGCTTGATGGCGTCGCGCTCGGGCGCTCCCTGTGCGGAGATCGGTCCGGTGAGCGGAAACATGACGCCGATTTTGATGGGCTCCTCGCTGTGAGCCGCTTGTATCAGCCGGCCCAGAATTACTGCGCCAACAATCGCGCTTGTGCAAAGATGCCGCATGGCGTTCCTCCTCCATTTTTTTTCAAGCTAACATGCGAAGCCTTCCGTGCAACCAGAAAACTCTAGCGCCCGGTGTTGTCTCGGAGGAGACCTAGGGGGCTGGATCTCTTGTGAGCGCGAGAAGTGAGTGCTCAACTCCGCGCGGACGATAATATACCCGAGGAGCGTAAGTCGCCTCGCAAGAGGCCCTCTTGTCCGCGGGTGAATTGCGAAGCAGCAGGGTGTTCTCCCCTGCACGATAAGGATCGAGGGCCAATCATGCGCACTATCACACTAGAAGAGCATTTTGCGACCCCGGAGTTTTTCGACGGACCCGCGCGTTTTGTTAAAGAGCGCGCGGAGAAGATCGGCGGCCGCTACTCCCTGGTGATGGACCGGCTATGCGACATTGGGGCTAAGCGGCTGGCGGAAATGGATGCCGCTGGCATCGATATGCAGGTGTTGTCGCTGTCGGCGCCCGGTGTGGAGCAGATGGAAGCTGTCGATGCCATCCCAATGGCGCGCGACACCAACGATTACCTCGCAGATGCCGTAAAGAAGCACCCGAAGCGTTTTGCGGGTTTCGCGGCGGTGCCGACAGGTGCACCAAATCAGGCCGCCGAAGAGCTGGAACGTCGTGTACGTCAGGGATTCAAAGGGGCTGTTATCAACGGCCACAATCGGGGACGGTACCTCGACAACCAATTCTATTGGCCGATCCTGGAATGCGCCGAGGCCCTACGTGTCCATAATTTGATGTTTTGCAGGGGAAAGCAAGAAACAAGGCAGCGTATGCAATCTCCGACGCGGACTGATTTAGCTTGTCAGGATTAGCCGCCATGTACTTATCGACCACTAGCCGCACTTGGCCCAGCGTGACCCCAGAGGGAAAGCAAATACGCGCATCTGCTGCATGGCCCCCATTGGCCATCGCCGCCCCATCAATAAAGCCTCGCAAATAGGCCATGCAGCCGATATCGCCCGCACCTTGGTTATGGTCCACGCACCAATCGTGAAGAGCCATTCCGGGCGGTCCTTGCCCGAAGGCGGGGGTACAAAACAGAGCAATTACGAAAATCAGACGCTTCATTTCCTCGCTCGTTGCTCCGCTACGATAGCCGCTCGCACCGCCTCAAGGCTTCTCAAGCAGATACCCAATATTCGCTCCGCGCGCCTAGAGCCTTCTCGTTTTTAGCAATTCTCTTAAATCACCGCGAGTCGAGCGATACTCCGAGGCTGAATGCCTTTTGCCGAGTTGCTCCTTCGGAACGCCTAAGCGATTTGGCAATTTTTCCTGCGGGAGTCTTCTTTTTGGCGAGCGCCTTCAGTTCACGAATATGCGCGCTCGTCCATGCAACTCGCTTAGATTTCTTCATGATGCAAATATCTCCATTATTTGGAAGGGCGGTCCTTATAAGGCGCAGTATCTACAAAAGATAGACCGGCGCACTTAGCGTCGCTATCAGCGTTGTCCATTTCCAATTGGCGTACTTGTCGCCGGTCTGCCGAATATGCGTATAGCGCTTCAAACTGGTCCAACTGCGATGACCTGAAACAGCTGCTCCCTGCGGAATGGTCCGCCCCATCTCAAACAGGCGCGAAACCCCATCGTGCCGAAGATCATGAAACCGCAGATCTTCGATGCCGAGAATTTTGCACGCGCGGGTGAACGCGGCGCTGATGGCATCGGTCGAGTAGGGGAATATTTGTGGCTGTTCGCGCGGCATCGATTTGATGATCGAGACCGCCTCGGGCGGAAGCTCGCAGTAGACGTTGTTGCCTTTCTTGTCGCCGGGATGCTTCATGTTGCGGACGAGGATGCGATCTCCGTCCAGATCGTCCCATTGCAATAGCGTGATTTCTTCCTGCCTCCGCGTCGAGAAGATCGCGAATGCGACGATTTTTTGCATCGGTACCGATGAGGGCCGGTGAATTTGGATGCGCCCGAAGTGCTCCATTAAGCGATCGAGCTCTTCGAGAGTGGGCCGCCGGCTGCGCTCGCCGCCTTTTCCGACAAGCCCCAGCTTTCTCATCACGGTAACAGCGTCGTCGAACTGTTGACGGGAGAGGGGGTAGCCCCAAGCCGGCCCAGCGACGGTGAAGATGTTGGAGAGGTGCGAGAAATAATTGCCGCAGGTTTGCGGCTCGACGTTCTTATTGAGCTCGCGTGCGAATGCGACGAGCGTTTGGGCGGTGACAGCGCTGCACTTGGTCTCGCCGAGGTCGGTGGACTTTATGGTCTTGAGCACCTGCGCCTTGGTGCCCGACACGGGGTTGTTCGACTCCCCGATGTAGCGATCGATCACCGCGGCAAGTGTGGGATCTTCCTTGCGCTCGAGCCCCCCAGGACTTTTGAGTTCGGCTTCGCGTTTGACGATCCAGGCATTGGCGGCCTGTTTGCGGTCGAAGGTTTCAGCCTCGCGGTGAGCGATGACCCCGCCTTTCTTGATAACGATCTGAGCTGTGAAGGCTTTTGAGCCGTCTTTGCGAGTCCGTCCTATTATTGTACCCATGATTGTTTGACCGCATCATGTTGATGTTAAAAGTGTTTTGCTGTTTGTCGTACTTTGTCGTACCGAGTACGAAAGGTGCTTTGTCGTACTTTATCGGGCTATTTTCCCTGCTCGACCTCGAAGTACGACATTTTTGATAGAATCTGATCAAAAGTACGACGGCGTCGTACCACGACCGCAAAATGGGTCAAAATGAGCTGAAAATGGTACGACATCAGACTTAACGGAAATTAACGAAGTGGCTGATAAACCGATAAAATCTCAGGAGAGTCGGTCCCGCCGATTCTCAGTCGCTCCGATGATGGAATGGACCGATCGGCATTGCCGGTTCTTCCATCGGCTGCTGACGCGCCACGCGCTGCTCTATACCGAGATGCTGACGACGGGCGCGGTGCTGCGCGGCGACCGCACGCGGCTTCTTCGTTTTGACGCGGCCGAGCATCCGGTGGCGCTGCAACTGGGCGGTTACGATCCGCAGGCTCTTGCCGCGTGCGCTCGCATTGGCGCCGACCTCGGGTTCGATGAGATCAATCTCAATGTCGGCTGTCCATCCGATCGCGTCCAGGATGGCCGCTTCGGCGCCTGCTTGATGGCGGAGCCGGCGCTGGTTGGCGATTGCGTTGCGGCGATGAAAGCGGCTGTGCAGATTCCGGTCACGGTGAAGTGCCGCATCGGCGTTGACGAGCAGGACCCGGAAGAAGCGCTCGAGATATTTACGCAAAATGTCGAACGGGCCGGTACCGACGCGCTGATCGTGCATGCGCGGAAAGCGTGGCTGAAAGGTCTGTCGCCGAAAGAAAATCGCGAAGTACCGCCACTCGATTATCAGCGCGTTTATCGGTTGAAGGCAGCGCACCGAAGACTTCCTATTGTGATCAATGGCGGCATCGGCAGTGTCGAGCAGGCGCTTGATCACTTGCAATACGTCGATGGCGTGATGATGGGCCGTGCGGCTTATCAGGAGCCGTGGCGGTTGCTCGCTGTCGATCCGGAGATTTTCGCCGAAGCCTCCCGGTTCGCATCGGCAAAACAGGCTGCGGCAGCGCTCATGCCCTATATCGAGCGCGAACTTAAGCAGGGCACGCGGCTTCATTCAATCACGCGGCATTTGCACGGACTGTTTCGCGCCATGCCGGGTGCGCGCGCTTACCGCCGGCAACTCGCCGGTGCTGCATCGGCCCCGGGCGCGGGCGTCGAGCACCTCATGGCGGCAATGGCGCTGGTGCGCGACGGTGAACTGATAGATGCCGCGGCGTAATTTGCACTGATGATGTTCGGCGCCGGACCGAGCGAATTGCTCTGGCTGGCGCTGGCCATCGTCGTCGGCGGTGTGGTGACGGGGCTGCTCGCCGGCCTGTTCGGCGTCGGCGGTGGCGCGGTTATCGTGCCGGTGCTCTACGAAGTGTTCCGCATTCTTGGCGTGCCGGAAGCGGTGCACATGCAGCTTTGCGTCGGCACCTCGCTCGCCATCATCCTGCCGACCACGATACGCTCTTACCTCACTCACCGCGAAAAAGGACTGGTTGTCAGCCGCGCGATCCGGCTCTGGGCGTTGCCCGCGGTCATTGGCGTGAGTTGCGGCGCGGCCATCGCCGCATTCGCGCCGCCAGCGGTTTTCAAGATCGCCTTTGTAGTGATCGCGCTGCTTATCGCGATCAAATTCTTGTTCGCCGGCGACCGCTGGAACCTCGGCTCCGATCTTCCCGGCACGCTACCGATGACGGCTTATGGCTTCGGCATCGGGCTTGCCGGATCGCTGATGGGGATCAGCGGCGGCTCATTGTCCAACATCGTGCTGACGCTTTACGGCAAGTCGATCCATCAGGCGGTGGCGACATCCGCCGGCCTTGGCGTGCCGATCACGATTGTCGGCACCATCGGCTATGTCCTTGCGGGCTGGCACGACCGTGCGTTGCTGCCGCCATTCTCGCTCGGTTTCGTGTCGCTGGTCGGCGTCGTCATCATGGCGCCGGTATCGAGCCTCGCCGCGCCTTACGGCGCGCAGCTCGCCCATAAGCTGTCGCGGCGCACGCTCGAACTTGCATTCGGCTTTTTCCTGTTGCTGATCGCGGCAAGGTTTCTGGTCAGCATGTTTTAGGGGAAACCTGCTTAGGGGAAGCCTGCTTAGGGGAAGCCTTGCAACGTCAACCGATCGCCGCTGACCTGCCAGCTTTGCAACCGGTTGAGAAAGCTCATGCCGAGCAGACTCATCTTGAGTTGCCCCGGCTGCGCCACCAGTGCTTCGATCGAACGCTCTTCAAGGCCGCCGATGCTAACATGATCGAGCGTTACCGGCGCCGCACGGGCGCGGCCGTTCGCGGTGTCGATATTGACCGTGTATTTGAGCACTTCGAGCGGCAGGCCGGCGGCCTTGGCATCCTCGCGGGTCAGCACCACCGAGCTCGCGCCGGTATCGAGCACCATTTGCACACGCGCGCCGTTGATCTGCGCCCGCACCGAGAAGTCGCCGTCGTTGGCGCGCCCGATCTCGACGGTGCGGCCGTGCGAGACCACGTGGCCCGGCACCAGCACCACGAGCACGCGGTCGGCGACTGCGTGCAACTCGAAGCGGTACGAATAAACGACAACGAGCACGAGGCCGACCATGACCCATAGCAGTGCTGCGGTCAGTGCCTGACTGAAGCGTTCGCGGAACATAGTCAGCACCGCGGCACCGAGGAACACCAGCAGCGCGACCTGATAGGCGAGCGAGCCGAACTCACTGGTAGAGAGCGATCCAACCGTGCCAGCGCCATTGCGTGCGAAAATGATCAGGATCGCGATCGCAATACCGATCAGCAGCAATATCAGCAGACGTGAGCGCACTCAGACTGCTCCTTTACGCTTTTGCCGCTGCAATGGGGGCCGATATTGCCTTAAGCCGCAACGGCAATAGCGTCATGATCCGCCTGCGTTCCGCATCGTCAAAATCGATCCAGTGCGCGATCTCGTCCAGCGAGCGGCCGCAACCGATACAAAGCTTCTGTACCGGATGGACGACGCACACTTTGTTACAGGGGCTTTCGATGGCGGTTACCGTGCTGGCCATGCGGGGGGCTCGGCGAGGATTGGCGGCACCATAACCAGCACACTGGTTAAAACAAGAACGAGTGTCCCAATACCGGGGTTAAACGCCGGCGCCGAACAGCGCCCTTCTGGCCCGGCGCGTGCCGTCCATACCATCTTCGGCAATTTCGACGTGGGTTTGGGCGGGTTGGGTCGGCGGTGAAGCACCATCGCCAATCGGCCCCAGCGCAGACATCACCCGCTCGGGCGGGAAGGTGACGACCACCTCGGTGCCGATCCGGAGCTTGGATTTCAGCGTGAAGGTGCCGCCGTGGAGGTCGATCAGGTTCTTGGCAATCGGCAGACCCAAGCCGGCGCCTTGCTCGGCGGATTTGATTGAGTTCGAGCCCTGGCCGAACGAGGCGAGCACGATCGGGATTTCCTCTTCCGGAATGCCGGGGCCGGTATCTTTCACGCTCATGTACTGGCCGCCGGACGCAGTCCAGCCGACCTTCAGCCAGATTTCGCCGCCCTGCGGGGTGAACTTGATCGCGTTTGACAGCAGGTTGAGGCAGATCTGCCGTACGGCGCGCTCGTCAGCCCATAGCTTCGGCAAATCCGGCTCGAACATTTCGTGGATGGTGATGCCGCGGTTTCCGGCGCGCAGCTTGAGCAGATGGTGGCAATCCTCGACCACACGGTTGAGCGATACGGCTTCTTCATTGAGTTCGTAGCGGCCGGCCTCGATGCGCGACAGGTCGAGAATCTCATTGATCAGGTTGAGCAGGTGAACGCCGGAATTGTGGATGTCGCCCGAATAGTCCTTATAGGCGGCGATGGAGTGCGCCCCGAAAATTTCCGCTTTCATCACTTCCGAAAATCCGAGAATGGCGTTGAGCGGGGTACGCAGCTCGTGGCTCATCTGCGCGAGGAAGCGCGACTTCGCAATATTGGCGCCCTCGGCGCGGCGGCGGGCTTCGTCTGACACCGACTTCGACTGCTCGAGTTCGCCGATCAGCGCGTCCTTCTCGGCGCGCGCCTCCAGTGTCGCCAGCGTTGTCGAATAGAGCCGGTAGGCGAGCAGCGAGAAATAGGCTTCAGCGGTCAGCGCCATGACGGCCAGGATATAGTTGTGCAGTGTTCCCTTGACCGCGAAGTCGAGCGCGATCGCGAATGTCACCGGGAGCGTCAGCGCAAATACCGCGATTGGCAGGCTTGACGCCAGCATGCTGGAAATCGCCACCACCAGCAGCATGACAAACAGCATGAAGGTGGAGGCTTGCTCGTCGAGCCCGACCGGATTGATCAGGATGAACGTCCAGGCCATGCCAAAGAACAGATCCAGCAGAATGAACCGCATGCGCCAGGGACGCAGGTTTGCAGTCGTCGGTGTTTCATCGAGGAATGTTTTGCAAGCGCGGATAATGACGAGGTGAATGATTAGCGCGCCGCCGGTCCACACGCCCGACGTCAGCGCGCCGGTCCACAGTCCCGACAGTGCGCCAATGGAAACGATCAGGAGCAGGATGATGGGGGAGGCCGACAGGCGGTTTTGCGCGAACTGGCGCAGCAGTTCGTAGTCGAACACCGGTCGGGTGCCGCTGGTCGACGTCAATCGGTCGCGTGCTTCGCGAACATGCTGCGTCGCGAGCCGTCGCGTCGTTTGGGGAACGGCGGCGGGCGACGCAAGCTCGTGCGCTTCGCTGATTGTGTTCGGCATTGCAGTCCGGAACTGATAATTCACCCTAAAAGTGGCCCAAATTCCTTAAGACGAGGCTTAAGACGTATGGCCGCCGCGGCGCCGGCAATCATTCATTTACATTTTGGGCGCGGCGGGTTTTTGTGCAGTGGCAAGCGCGAAAGCGGCGCACTGCGGCTCCGGCTGGCAACGATAATCTTGCCCGCTCAAAGGGATGGAAAGGCAACTTCGGATGAAACTCTATGATGGCGGTCGTGCCCCCAATCCGCGGCGGGTCCGCGTCTTCCTGGCCGAGAAGGGCATTACCGTTCCGACCGAGCAGGTCGACCTCGGTAGTTTGCAGCAACGCAGCGATGCGTTTACGGCGGTCAATCCGATGCAGCGGGTGCCGGCGCTGGTGCTCGACGACGGTACGGTGATCACCGAGTCGATCGCCATCTGCCGTTACTTCGAGGCACTCCATCCCGAACCGCCGCTGTTCGGCCGCGGTGCGCTGGAGAGCGCGCTGGTCGAGATGTGGCAGCGCCGTGTTGAACTGCACCTGCTCTTTCCGGCGTCAATGGTGTTCCAACACACCCACCCGGCGATGAAGATTATGGTCGATCCGCAGGTCGCGGCGTGGGGTGAAGCCAATAAGCCGCGTGTGACGCAATTCCTGCAATTCCTCGACGGCGAGTTGAAAAACCGCCAGTACGTTGCCGGAAAGGCCTACACCGTTGCCGATATCACCGCGATGTGTGCGGTCGATTTCATGCGGGTGTCGAAGCTGACGGTGCCGGACGATCTCGCCAACGTTAAACGCTGGCACGCCGAAGTCTCGGCGCGACCAACCGCAAAAGCCTGATATTCCGCCCGCGCGCTGCCGCTGCCGCTTAATGTCGCGCACCGGCATTTCCTCATCTGAAGTCTGCTAGACTTCCTCGAAACGATTGTATTGCCGGAGGATTCGATGATCACTCGTCGCGCGTTGTGCATGGCTGTTGCCGCCGCGCCTTTCGCTGCCGCAACAAGCCCTGTCCTTGCGGACGACTATCCGTCACGGCCGATCCGCGTCATCAGTCCATTTCCGGCAGGAAGTGCTTCCGACACCGTCGGCCGGGTCGTGCTCGACCAGGTTTCGCAGATTCTCGGTCAGGCGATGGTGGTCGAGGCCAAGCCCGGTGCCGGCGGCATCGTCGGTTTTGCCGACGTCGCCAAGGCCGATCCTGACGGCTACACGGTCGTCACCAGTTCGACCTCGATGGGTACCGGCGCAGTGCTGCACAGCAAGCTGCCCTACGATCCCGGCCAAGGACTTTGCTTCGGTCGCCATGTTCGGCGTGCAGCCGAACGTGCTGGTCGCCTCGAAACAGAGCGGCTTCAAGACCGTTGCCGATCTTGTCGCTGCGGCAAAGGCAAAACCCGGAACGCTGACCTTTGCCTCCGCCGGTGTCGGCTCATCCTCGCATATGGCGGGCGAGCGGTTGCGGCTTGCCGCCAAGATCGACGTGCGGCACGTGCCTTTCAAGGACAACGGTCTCACCGAAGTGATGGCCGGACGCATCGATTATTATTTCATTCCGCTTGGCTGCGGCGGCGTCGGCGATCGCGAGCGGCAACCTCGCGGTGCTTGCCGTGAGTTCGCTCAAACGCGCGCCGCTATTGCCGGACGTGCCGTCGATTTCCGAAGCCGGCTATCCCAATGCCGAATTCAATTTCTGGGTCGGGCTTTCGGTGCCGGCAAAAACGCCGCGTCCGGTGATCGACAAGCTTCATGCAGCGATCGAGAAAGCGCTGCAGGATCCGGCGATGAAGGAAAAGCTGGCGAAGCTCGGCGTCGAGCCGCGGCTGATGAGCGTCGACGACTTCAGCAAATTCGTCAAAGACGACTCTGGTCGCGACGGTTCAACTCGCCAAGGAAGCGAATATCCAGGCGGTGGATTGCGCGCATGTGCGAGCGCTTGGCCTGTTGACCGACTAATGTCGAGCAGCGCGATCAGGCTCGACGTATCCCAGCGCTTGCCGCCCATCTTCTGTACCTGCGAGTAGAACTGGTCGACCAGCGCCGAGACCGGCAGATGCGCGCCGTTGCGGCGGGCTTCGTCGAGACAGATGTTGAGGTCCTTGCGCATCCAGTCGACCGCGAAGCCGAAGTCGAATTTGCCGGCGACCATGGTCTTGTAGCGGTTTTCCATCTGCCAGGATTGCGCTGCGCCTTTTGAAATGGTCGCGATCAGCTTTTCGATGTCGAGGCCGGATTTCATGGCGAAGTGCAGGCCTTCGGCGAGGCCCTGCACGAGACCGGCGATGCAAATCTGGTTGACCATCTTGGCGAGCTGGCCGGAGCCGGGAGCGCCCAGCAGATTGCAGGCGCGCGCATAGGCCGCGATCACCTTTTCGGCTTTGGCGAACGGCTCGGCATCGCCGCCGCACATCACGGTGAGCACGCCGTTTTCGGCGCCGGCCTGGCCGCCCGACACCGGCGCATCGACGAAATCAAACCCGCGGTTTTTCGCTTCGACGTGCAGCTCGCGGGCGATCGCGGCAGACGCTGTGGTGTGATCGACCACAATGGCGCCCTTTTTCACACCGTGGAAAATGCCGTTGTCGCCGAGCATCACTTCGCGCAGGTCGTTGTCGTTGCCGACGCAGGCCATGACGAAATCCTGGCCCTCGGCGGCCTGCTTCGGCGTCGGCGCGCTCTTGCCGCCGTATTGGCCGACCCATTGCTGCGCCTTGGCGCCGGTGCGGTTATAGACGGTGACGTCGTGGCCGCCCTTGTTCTTCAAATGCCCTGCCATCGGGTAGCCCATGACGCCAAGCCCGACAAACGCGACCTTTGCCATTGTTTCCTCCGGAATGTCCGCCTTTTCCGGCAAAGGTCATGGCCCGGAGCGCCACGGCCCGTCAACCGGGCAAGGAAATTGACCGCCCGGTTGACCGTGACGGTAGCCGGTCTATGTAGAGTCGCATGGCGACTGTGAAAGACGATGTGCTGGCGGCACTGGCCAAGGTGCCAAGTCCCGACGGCAAGCCGCTGACGCAAACCGATGCTCTGTCGGAGATCGTCGCGACCGACGGCAAGGTGTTTTTCTCCATCACCGCCGACGCGGCTGCGGTGAAACAATGGGAGAGCGTGCGCGAGCGGGCCGAAGCGGCGGTTCGCGCTGTGCCGGGCGTGAAGTCGGTCATGGTAGCGCTTACTGCCGAGCGTGCCGGCGGCGGTCGCTGCCACGCGCCGCAAACACCGCCGCAGGCTGCCCGGCCGCAAGGCGCGCGTCCGCAAGGCGGCGCGCCCGCTACGCCGTCTGGCATTCCCGGCGTTGAATCGATCATCGCCGTCGCTTCCGGCAAGGGCGGTGTCGGCAAATCGACCACTGCGGTGAATCTTGCGCTGGGCTTGCGCGATCTCGGCCTGAAGGTCGGCATCCTCGATGCCGACATTTACGGACCGTCGATGCCGAAGCTGCTCGGCATTCGCGAAAAACCGGAGACGATCGGCGGCACGCGGCTGAAACCGATCGTGCGCCACGGCATGCCGGTGATGTCGATCGGCTTCCTGATCGAGGAAGAAACGCCGATGATCTGGCGCGGCCCGATGGTGATGTCGGCGCTGACGCAGATGCTGCGCGAAGTGGAGTGGGGCACGCTCGATGTCATGGTGGTGGACATGCCGCCCGGCACCGGCGATGCGCAACTCACCATGGCGCAGCAGGTGCCGCTCAAAGGCGCGGTGATCGTTTCGACGCCGCAGGATCTCGCGCTGATCGACGCGCGGCGCGGTATCGCGATGTTCCGCCGGGTCAACGTGCCGGTGCTCGGCATCGTCGAGAACATGAGCACCTTCATCTGCCCGAAGTGCGGTGAGCGCACCGATATTTTCGGCCACGGCGGCGCACGGGCCGAGGCGGAGCGGCTTGGTGTGCCGTTTCTTGGGCGAAGTGCCGCTCGATATCGCGATCCGCGAGAATTCCGACGCCGGCAAGCCGGTGGTGGCGACTGCGCCGGATGGGCCGCACGCGCAGGCCTATCGTGATATTGCCGCGCGCGTGCGCGACAGCCTTTCGGGTCGCGAGCCGCCAGGCGCCGAAGATCGTGATCGAGGCGTGAGATAAAAAGTCGGCCGGGCCAAATGATCCGGTCACAGGGCAGGGAGCGTCACTATGGCAATGATGTTGCGCGTCGCGATGCTTTGTATCGCGGCAGGCTCGCTGATCGTGCGCGGGCCGGCGGCCAATGCACAGTCGATCGCCGAGCTCTACGACAAGGCCAAAGCGGAAAAAGAACTGGTGCTCTATACCGGCGGCCCGGCTGCGCCACATGAGGCGCGCGCCAAGCTGTTCATGCAGCAATTCCCCGGCATCACGGTTTCGGTCACCGGCGGTTTCAGCAACGTGCTCAACGCCGAGATCGAGAAACAGATGGCGGCGGGCGCGCTCGCGGTCGATATGGCGATCTTTCAGACCGTGCAGGATTTCGTCGCCTGGAAACAGCAGGACAAGCTGCTGGCCTTCAAACCGGAGGGGTTCGAGCACGTCTATCCGAACATGCGCGATCCGGACGGCGCCTATGAGGCGGTGAGCGTCAGCGTGCAGACCTACGCTTACAATACGGCGAAGCTCTCCGCCGCCAACGCGCCGCAGTCGGCGCTCGATTTCCTCAAACCCGAATTCGCCGGCAATGTCATCACCTGCTATCCGGCCGATGACGATGCGACGCTCTATCTGTTTTATCTGATCGTGCAGAAATACGGCTGGCCGTGGATGGACAAATACATGGCCAACAAGCCCAACTTCGTCCAGGGCCATCTCGATGTGCCCGCAGCGTCGGCTCGGGCGCGAATATCGCAACGTTCGACGCGACCTCGACGGTGTGGCCGTTCATGCGCGAGGGCAAGGTCAATGTCGTGTTCTCGCCTGCCGACGAAACGCCGGTATTCACCGCGACCGGCGGCATCTTTAGGAATGCGCCGCATCCGAATGTCGGCAAAGCTTTACCTGACGTGGCTTCTTGCCAAAGAGCAGCAGGCCAAGACCGGCTCGTTTTCGTCGCGCGACGATGTCGATCCGCCGGCCGGTTTCCAGCCGCTGACCTCCTACAAGATCGGCAATGCCTATCGGGAATTCGTCACCGATGCGGCGCTGATCACGGATCTGCGCAAACGCTTCGAAGCCTATACCGGGCCGCCGGTGAACAAAGGCGGCGTGCGGTAATCCTCACCCGCGAAATCGTGATCGGGCTGGGACTAACCGATGCTTCAGCCAGACATTAAATTCTTTGGAGAGTGCACTCAGGAGCGACGAATTATGTCTAAACGCTGGGCGATTGTGACGGCCGCGTTGCTGACACTTCCGGTTTTGGCCGGAACGGCGGCGCTTGCGCGCTCGCAACTCGATGGACGGCAGTTTGACGGACGCTGGAGCGTCTCGGTCATTACCAATTCCGGCGCTTGCGATCGCGGCTATCGTTACCGTTTGAATATCGATAACGGTCAAATTTCTTACGACAATCCAAGCGTACAGGTGTCCGGGCAGGTAACGCCGCGCGGCCAGGTGCAGGTCATGGTTCGCGCCGGCGGACAGCAGGCGGTCGGCACCGGCCGGATGTCGCGAGACTATGGCGAAGGGCTCGTGGAGCGGTCAGTCGACGGCCGGACAATGCTCCGGCGTGTGGCAGGCTCAGCGCGAAGGAAATTCAACTAACTGAACCTGACGCGTCGCGCCGGAGCACCCTGCCTGGCAGCGCACCGGTATGCGTCGCGTTTTCGACCACCAGCGTGCCGTTGACGATCACGGTGGTCCGCGCACCGCTCGGGAATTGATGCGGATCGGCGTATGTGGCGCGGTCGGCAAAGTCGGCCGGATCGAACACCGCAACATCGGCGCGATAGCCTTCTTTCAACAAGCCGCGGTCTTTGAGTTTCAGTGCGCGCGCCGTAGCGCCGGTCATCTTGTGGATCGCGTGTTCGAGCGGCAGTGCGTTCTGCTCGCGCACGTAGCGCGTGACGATTTTGGGGAACGTGCCGTAAAAGCGCGGATGCGGCATACCCTTGCCGACGGTGCCGTAGGGCGCGACGCAATTGCCGTCGGAGCCGACCAGCGCCAGCGGCGAGGCGACGATGGTGCGGATGTCGTCTTCGGAAATCGACGTCACCAGAACGCGGGTCGCACCTTTGTCGTCGGCGAGATAGTCGCACAGCGCGTCGACCGGATCGGCGCTGCGTTCTGCGGCAATCTCCGCGATGGTGCGGCCGGCATGGTGCGGCAGGTTCGGCGAGATCGAAATCTGCACGCAATCCCACGACGGAATGCGCCCCCAGTTGTTCAGGCCATCGCGAACGATGTCGCTGCGGATCCGCTCGCGCGTGCCGGGCTCGCGCAGCCGCGTCAGCATGGCATCGACACCGCCGGCCTGCACCCACGGCGGCAGCAGGTTTTTCAGCGGATTCGATCCGGCTGCGTAGGGATAAGAGTCGCAATCGACATCGACGCCACGCGCTTTGGCATCGGCGATCATTTTCAGCACCATTGCTGCCTTGCCCCAGTTGTCCATGCCGGAGCATTTGAAATGCACAATCTCGACATGGACGCCGCATCGCTCGCCGACCGCGATCGCTTCCTCGACCGCTTCGATGACTTTGTTCGAACTCGTCGCGCAGATGCGTGAAGTAAGCGGCGTTATGACGTTTGAGCACATCGGCCGAGCGCGATCATCTCTTCCGGCGCGGCATACGAGCCCGGTGGCGTGAACAGGCCCGACGACATGCCAAGCGCGCCGGCGTTGAGCGCGTCTTCAAGGAGCGCGATCATTTGCGTGAGCTCGGTTTCGGTCGGCGCGCGCTCGGCCATGCCCATGACCATCAGGCGTAGCGTGTTATGACCGACCAGCATGCCGGCATTCACCGCGACTGCCGGGAACGTGTTCAGATAATCGGGAAAGCTCGTTTCGCGGAACGGCAGCCATGGCGCGCTCGGGCTCAGATAGTCCTTGAGCATCTCGACTTTGCCCGGCAGCGCCGGTGCGACCGAAAACCCGCAATGGCCGATGATCTCGGTGGTGACGCCCTGGCGCACCTTGCTCTCGGCCTTCGGGTTGATCGGCAGCGTGAAATCCGAATGGGTCTTGATGTCGATGAAGCCGGGCGCGACGGCCAGGCCCGTCGCGTCGATGGTCTTGTGTGCCGCGCCGGTCACACGGCCCACAGCGACAATACGATCGCCATCGATCGCAAGATCGCCCGCGACGCCAGGATTGCCGGCGCCGTCGAACAGCGTTCCGCCTCGGATCAGAATTTCATGCATGGCAACGAGCGACTTACTTAACCTCTCCCCGCGTGCGGGGAGAGGTCGACGAGCGAAGCGAGGAGGGTGAGGGGGCCTCTCCGCGATTCTGAGCGCCAGAAGTCTGAGCCCAGCGGAGATGCCCCCTCATCCCGACCTTCTCCCCGCAAGCGGGGAGAAGGAAAAGCATTACGGCTTCATGCACAGCGCCAGTGCCGGTCCGGGGCTGTTGCTGCAAGTCGCCGAATCGATATCGGCATTCCGTGTGATCGAAATTGCGCCACCGGGGCAGGTGACCGACACCATGCGTTCGCCCGGGCTGCAGGTCAGGTCGCAGTTGCTGTTGGCGCCGCAGTCCTGGCGCAGCGCATGCAGCCCGGTGGCGCCGACGGGGCCGGGTGGGCCTTGCGGTCCTACCGGGCCGGCATCGCCTTTCTGGCCGGAGGGCCGGGTGGTCCTGCCGCGCCTTGCTGGCCGGCCGGCCCTTGCGGTCCCTCAAAACATCCGCCGAGTGACAGCGCCGTGGCCAGAATGACGACGGCAAGCGAGACGCGCATGAAATCTCCTCACGGGCCAAAATCTTCTCACGGGCCAAGGAAGGCAGGAAGGACGCAAAGCGTTTCATTGCCGGATAAGCGAGTCAATCAGCGCGCGCTTGGCATTTAGTTGGCGGCTAGCCGTGATGGTGGCGTTTGCGATACCGCACGGCCGACGGCGTCGGCTGGTACTGTGGCGAGGCCGGATTGAGATTGCAAAAGCCGCGATTGCCGGCGATCGCGGCAGGCTGGCATTGCTCGGCGGTCTGAAATTCGCAATCCCAGACGATGTCGCCGGCGCCAAGATTTTGCACCGCGCACCACGGCGCGTTGCCGATCGTACCGGCATGGCCAGGCGAAGTGTGGGTAAGCGCCGCCGCAAGTCCGGCGGCGGCGAGCGAGAGTCTCGTGAGTGTTCGCATGATGCTCATCCATAGCGGGCAGATGCACGATAGTAGCGCAATTTGATGCGCCCAATAATGATCGAAGGTCGCGCCGGACGGAGATCGCCAACTGAAGCGGCTTGCGTCACGACATTTGCATTTGCTGGCGCTTCAGAGGGTGCCGAATGGCATCTGCCAATCGTAGCCATTCAGCCGCCATCTCGCGTTGAATGGCGCGAGATTCCTGATCTTTTGCCACCGTCTCCTCATCCAAACAGTGGGCGGCGTAACGCGTGTAATCCTTGCGCTTGTCGTTCTTGACAATTTTCATGGTTCGCCCCGAGCGTCGCCGCGCTAAATCTGTGGCACGCTCGAGGCGTGAGTCTGTCTAAAATTGACCAGTCTCAAAAAGGGCCACCCCGAGGAGATTTTGAAGCTGCTGGCACCAAAAAATGAAAGAGGCCGCCAACTGAGGCGGCCTCCAAAAGCATCCAATTAAAACAGGTCGCTACTTTTTCGGCGGCTTGGGAATGAATGTCGTTTTAATTTTGATATTGCCTTTGAGTATTGGGCCTCCACGTCGGGAGGACGGCTTTGGTTTCTTCACTACTTTTCTCCATTAGCCAGCCAAATCGGCAGGTAATGGGAGGATTGTCGAGAGTCAAAGGGGACCATCGTCAATTTCAAAAGGGGCCAACCCCTAGGTTGATGGATCAAAACGTATCAACGACAGATTGTATTTAAAGAACATATTGCGAACTTAGAACAGATCATGTACATTACCGAAATCGCCAAATCCACTGCCGGTGGGCTGGCAGCTTCCGTGCTCTCCGAATCCCGGCCATACAGGAGCAAGCTAATGAGTGCAGGTGCAGCACTTCGAGTCGTTGAAGGATCGTCCATGGACAAATCGAAAGCGCTGGATGCTGCGCTATCCCAGATCGAGCGCAATTTCGGCAAGGGCTCGATCATGCGGCTTGGCAAAAACGACAAGTCGATGGATATCGACGTTGTTTCCACCGGCTCGCTCGGCCTCGACATCGCGCTGGGCGTCGGCGGCCTGCCGCGCGGCCGCGTGGTCGAAATCTATGGGCCGGAATCGTCGGGCAAGACCACGCTGGCGCTGCATTGCCTCGCCGAAGCGCAGAAGAAGGGCGGCATTTGCGCCTTTATCGACGCCGAACATGCACTCGACCCGATCTATGCCCGCAAGCTCGGCGTCAATGTGGATGACCTGTTGATCTCGCAACCCGACACCGGCGAGCAGGCGCTCGAAATCGCCGACACCCTGGTCCGCTCCGGCGCGGTCGATGTGCTGGTGATCGATTCGGTCGCGGCGCTGGTGCCGCGCGCCGAGCTCGAAGGCGAAATGGGCGACAGCCAGCCCGGCCTGCAGGCGCGGCTGATGAGCCAGGCGCTGCGCAAGCTCACCGCCTCGATCAACCGCTCCAATACGATGGTGATCTTCATCAACCAGATCCGCATGAAGATCGGCGTGATGTATGGCTCGCCGGAAACCACTACCGGCGGCCACGCGCTTAAATTCTATGCTTCGGTGCGGCTCGATATCCGCCGCATCGGCGCGATCAAGGAACGTGACGAAGTGGTCGGCAACCAGACCCGCGTCAAGGTAGTGAAGAACAAGCTGGCGCCGCCGTTCAAGCAGGTCGAGTTCGATATCATGTACGGCGAGGGCATCTCCAAAATGGGTGAATTGGTCGATCTCGGCGTCAAGGCGGGTGTCGTGGAAAAGTCTGGCTCCTGGTTCTCCTATGACAGCCAGCGCATCGGTCAGGGCCGCGAGAACGTCAAAACCTTCCTCAAGGCCAATCCCGATATCGCGACAAAAATCGAGGCCGCGATCCGGGCGAACTCCGGCCTGATCGCCGAAAAAATCCTGGCCGGCGAGAAGGAAGAGGACGCTGGCGACGACGAAGCGGCGGAAGGGTAAAGCGTTCCGCTTAGACCATGATCCAATAGATCATGGTCTAAAATCTTGTTGGAGCATGATCTTTTCGGACCTTCCTTCGCCCGCCGAAGCATGTGCGAGAAAACTGCTCAATAGGCGACGACGGGCTTCGCGAAGGCGGGAAACCGGCTGCCACCCGCGGATCAAGTCCGAGGGCAAGCTTTTCCGGATCATGCTCTTGCCTCCCTCTTCCTTCACGGAAGAGGGGGACGCGAATAGCAAAACCCGGGCGCCAGGTGCGCCCGGGTTTTTTTACGCTCTAGACAGCCTTGCTCTTGGCAAGACTTTCCTGAAGAGACTTTAGTCGTTCGACGTACGGCGTTCGGCAGTCCAGGAGCCGGAGCATTCGCCGCCGGCCCAGTGGCCTTCGCCGAGATCGCCCGACAGACGGCCGGAGCCGGTCGCGCTCTTGCTGCCGGAACTCACGATCACGACGATGGCGCCGGTCGGCTGGACTTTGCCGTTGATGGTGATCGCGGTGACGCTGCCGGCATTTGCAAGCGCGCCGTTCTGGATGCGGATCGGATAGCGATAGCCGCGGTCGCAGTCGCCCTTTTCGGTGACGATCGAGACGCTCCACAGGCCGTCATAAGCCGGCACCGCGTAGGTGCTGGTCGTGGCGACGGTGGCTGACGCGGCAACAAGCGTAAACAGTGCACCACTCACGATGCTGGATTTGAAGGTCTTCATGGCTGCCGTCCCTGTTTTGTCTTTCGCGAGTTATTCCCGCGATTGCGATGAGGTCTGCGACTTAGGCGGAAGACTTTGGTTTGAACCCGAACACCCCTTCGTCGCGCTGAAACACAAACGCGTTCTACCTAACAAAGGTTCAGATCGAGTTGACCGGCATCACAAAAATGCTGGTATTTGCCGTTAATTGCCGACAAGTAGATAATACTCAAGTGAATCCAATGGTTTGGTGGATTCACTTTGTCTTAAATATTATGCCGATTTTGCGGCCTTTCCGACCACATTCGTTACCGCACAGAGCTTTCGGCTACTGCGCAGCGGCTACCTGAGCCGGCGGAGCCGGCACCGGATCGGGGGCAACCAGGCGGTAGCCAACGCCAAGCTCGGTCAGAAGGATTCGCGGCTGGGTTGGGTCGGCTTCAATCTTGCGGCGCAGTTTGCGGACGAAAATGCGCAGATAGTGCGTATCGTCCACATGCTCGTTGCCCCAGATTTCCCGAAGCAGGAATTGGTGGGTGACGACATTGCCGGAATGCTGGGCGAGGAGTTGCAGCAGCCGGTATTCCTTCGGTGTCAGCGTCAGGCGCTGATCGTTGACGGAAACGGCGCGTGCGGCGAAGTCGACCGCCAGCGGCCCGAATTTGATGATCGGCTCGCCACTGGCGACCCGGAGCTGCCGCCGCATTGCCGAATGGGCGCGCGCCAACAACTCGGCCATGCCAAACGGCTTCACCACATAGTCGTCGGCGCCAAGCTCCAGGAGCCGGACCTTTTCGGTCTCGCTGCCGCGCACCGACAACACGATCAGCGGCACGCTCGACCAGGCCCGCAGCCGCTCCAGCACGTCGGCGCCGTCCATGTCCGGCAGGCCAAGATCGAGAATGACCAGGTCGGATGGCTTCAGCGTCGCCGTGCGGAGCGCTTCAGTGCCGGTCTCGGCCTCATGCACCTGAAAACCATCCAGTTCGAATCCGGTGCGCAGGAACCTGCGGATCTGGATCTCGTCGTCGACGACGAGAACGGAAGCGGGGATTTCATTCATTCAGCGGCACTTTCCATTGTTGTTTCAGCCTCGAGCGTATCCGGCTCGGGCATTATTTCTTCAGCCGACATCGGCAGGTGGATCGAAACGGTGGTGCCGCGGTCGACGCCGTCGCTTTCAACTTCGACCCGGCCGCCGTTGGCGCTGATGAAGGCCTTGGCGATCCACAGGCCGAGCCCGGAGCCCGACGTGGTGACGGCGTGGCGCGGCCCGCGAAAAAATCGGCCGCCGACCTGACGCCGCTCTTCTGCCGTGAGCCCGGCGCCGGAGTCGTGCACCGACAGAATGACGGTGCGGCCGCTGGCATGCGCGGCGACCCGGATGGGGGAGCCAACCGGCGAATATTTCGCGGCATTGTCGACGATCTGCACCAGAGCCTGTTCGACCTGCGCCGGATCGACGTGCACGATCGGCAGGTTGGAGTTCAGGTCGAGCGTCACCGGATAGCCGGAGAGGCGGCGGCGGCGATGGTCAATCGCCGCGTTGACGATGTCGACCGGCTCTACCCATTGCAGCTTCGGGCGAACCTGCTGGCGGCTGATGGTGGTGGCATCGAGCAGGTTTTGGATGTCGATATTGAGCCGCTCGGCTTCGTCGCGCACCACGGCGGTCAGCGAGTGCAGTTTCTCGTCTTTCGCCAGCGCCGGCGCGTTGTGCAGGATCGTTGCCGCGCCGAGAATGGATGCTAGCGGCGTGCGCAATTCGTGCGACACCGATCCGATCAGGGCTTCGCGGAGCAATTCGCTCTCCGAGCGCATCTTCGCGTCGTTGAGCGCGCGTGCAACGTCGAGCCGCTCAAGCGTTGCGGCGGCATCGGCCAGCGCGTCGTCGATGCGATGGCGCAGGTCGGCAAGAGGCTCGCCGGAAACATTGCCGAGATCGACCGCGACCAGTCCAAAGTCGATTGTCTTCGGCGAGACGCGGCGGATCAGCCAGATGTTGCCGTTGCCATCCGCGACGGTTCGTTCGCGGCCTTCGTCGTTTTCCACGCGCGTGACGGCGGCGCGAACGCTCGCCGGCACGTCGCTGTCGCTATCGGGCTCGGCGCCGCCGAGCAGGACCACCTTCCGCTGCACCAGATTGGCGAGATGATCCTGGATGGCGACGAAAATATCGTCGGCGCTCGGCGCGGCGGCGAGCCGGCGCGAGAAAGCGTAGAGATCGGTCATCTCCTGCTCGCGCTTGCGCGCGATCAGGATGTTCTTCTTTGCCTGGCTGGCAAGCTGCGACACCACCACCGCGACAATGATGAACAGCACCAGATTCAGCGTTTCCTGCGGCGAGGCGACCTGGAAACTGTAGAGCGGCGCAAAATAGAGGTATCCGGACAGGAAGACGCCGGCGATCGCAGTCACCAGTGCCGGGATCAGGCCGAGCTGGTAGCCGGCAATCATCACCGGCACGAGATAGAGGACGGCGCCGCGCAGGATGCCGAAATAGTGCCGCAGGACAGAACAGCACCGCGGTGGTCTACGGCGATCAAAAGCAGCGCGATCAAAATGCCGCGCGCTTCCCGCCGCAGGACCGAAAGCTGTAGATTCATCGCACCGACGCGCCGTTTCGAAGCCTGAGTCTGCCCCGGCGGGAAGATAGGGTGCGCGCAGGGCGCTGACCAACGTTTTCCGGTTGCTGCACGCACTCACGCGCGGCAAAAGCGAACAAATTTTCGTAATCTGCGCGGTTTTTTAACGTTAAATCGCGCGCGCTGACCGGAAATATATGAAATGCGGCCTCGAATTTATGCAGAATTTACGGCAACAGCAGGCGCTCTATTTGTTGCGCACGACGTCGCCATAAGCCGGCGCCTTCTTCAGAAAACCGCGGTCGAGCATCCAGTCGACCTTTTCCTGAAACTCATCGGGCCGATAAGTTTTTGACGCCGACGAGTTCCGGCATCAGGCCGCCCTGGCGCTGTTCCGGTGCAAGGTCGCGCAGCACTTCCTGGCGCGAGCGATCCTCGTTTTCCTTCAGCCATTCGATGGCGCGGTTGAGCGCGCGGCGGAGCTTGCCGGCGGTTTCCTCGTCGACATCGTTGCCGGCGACGATGCCGCCGCGCCAGCGCAGGTCGGCAATCTTGCGCGCGCCGGCGGCAAGCGCGCGGCTTACCAGCGGTTCCATCAGCGCGGCCGCCTGGGTGGTGCCGCTGAGCAGCGATTCCAGCCGGTCGTTGGCGTGAACAAGCTTGATCTCGTCGAACGGCACGCCGGCGGCTTCCAGCACTTCAATCGCGGCATAGAACGTGCCGGCATGCCAGGTGACGGCAATCGGCACATTGCGCAAATCGGCCGGCGACTGGATCTGCGAATCCTTCGCGACCATCAGCGCGCCGGTGCGCACCGTGGTGTCGAGGCCGATGATCTTGCCGCCGCCGAGCGACTGCACGCGCTCGATCGCGCCCCATTCGCACACCGGATAGACTTCGAGATCGCCTTTTTGCAGTTGCGACTCTTTCCAGCGCTTGGAGAAGTCCTCGACGCGGCCGGCTGCACCTTTCGGATTGTCCTCGTGATATTCGACGTTCAGACCTTCTGCGGCGAAAAAGCCTTGCTCGACGGCGACGCGCCAGGGGCGGTCGTGGGCGTTGCTGTCGCTCTGCAGGCGAATGGTCCTGGTCATCGGTGCTCTCCTCGGTTGATCACAGGCTAGACAAAGGCGCGGCCTGTCTCAACAACGGTTGAACGGGCTATTCGGGATCGTCTTCCGGCTTGAACTGGATCGTCGTAGCCGTAGCGGTTGGAATAGAACAGCAACGCCATCAGCCCGCAGCCGACCACGAGCGAGAACACGATACCGAGCGTCATGGCGACGTAGCCGGCCGCCGGCATCGGCGGTCCGCTCACCGCCGTCCATGCACGCGAAGCGAACCACGCTGCCGCAACGAGGATCACAAACAGCGCCCCGAGCATCGCAACGATGCCCACAGTGCTCCACGTGACGCCCGGTTTTGCCATCAGTCCAACCTCGGCACAAAGATAGACCTTGCCGAGGCAGTCGCCAATGCGCAGTAACGCCGCTGCCGATGTGCGTTACGCCATCGCAGTTTTCAGGTTGGCATCGATCTTGTCGAGGAAGCCGATGGTCGAAAGCCACTTCTGATCGGGTCCGATCAGCAGTGCGAGATCCTTGGTCATGAAACCGGACTCCACGGTGCCGACCGTGACCTTCTCCAGCGTGCTGGCGAACTTTGCCAGTTCCGGATTGTTGTCGAGCTTGGCGCGATGCGACAAGCCCGCGCGTCCAGGCGAAAATCGACGCAATGGAATTGGTCGAGGTCTCGCGGCCCTTTCTGGTGTTCGCGGAAGTGCCGCGTCACCGTGCCGTGGGCGGCTTCGGCCTCGACCACCTTGCCGTCGGGCGTGGTCAGCACCGACGTCATCAGGCCGAGCGAGCCGTAACCTTGCGCCACGGTGTCGGACTGCACGTCGCCATCGTAGTTCTTGCAGGCCCAGACGTAGCCGCCGGACCACTTCAGTGCTGCCGCGACCATGTCGTCGATCAGGCGGTGCTCGTACGTGATCCTCTTCTCGGCGAACTTCTCCTTGAACTCCTTGTCGAAGACTTCCTGGAAAATGTCCTTGAAGCGGCCATCGTAGACTTTGATGATGGTGTTCTTGGTCGACAGGTACAGCGGATAGCCCCGATTGAGCGCGAAGTTCATCGAGGCGCGGGCGAAGTCGGTGATCGACTGGTCGAGGTTGTACATTGACAGGGCGACGCCGCTGCCGGGGAACTGGAATACCTCGCGTTCGATCTTCTGGCCGTCGTCGCCGACGAAGGTGAGGAACAGCTTGCCCTTGCCCGGAATCTTGATGTCGGTCGCGCGATACTGGTCGCCGTAGGCATGGCGGCCGATGATGATCGGCTGCGTCCAGCCCGGCACCAGCCGCGGCACGTTCTTGCAGATGATCGGCTCGCGGAAGATGACGCCGCCGAGGATGTTGCGGATGGTGCCGTTCGGCGAGCGGTACATCTCGTGGAGATTGAATTCCTTCACGCGCCCTTCGTCCGGCGTGATGGTTGCGCATTTGACCGCAACGCCGACCTTCTTGGTCGCTTCCGCGGCGTCGATGGTGATCTGGTCGCGCGTCTCGTCGCGCTTCTGCATGCCCAGATCGAAATACATCAGGTTGATGTCGAGATAGGGGTGGATCAGCTTGTCCTTGATGTACTGCCAGATGATCCGGGTCATCTCGTCGCCGTCCATCTCGACGATGGGGTTGGTGACCTTGATTTTCGCCATAGGGCTTCGATCCCGTTGGAGCGCGGTCGGTTGCAGGTTCGGATTGGCAGTCACTCGCTCGATGAGTTCGTCATCGAGCGAGTCATGGCGTCAGAACACCCGCCGCGTCAGAGCGCGGCGATCGCGGCGTTCAGCGTAGCGCTCGGCCGCATCGCGGCCGATGTCTTGGCGGAATCGGGCAGGTAGTAACCGCCGATGTCGACCGGCTTGCCTTGCGCGCCGATCAGTTCGCCGTTGATCTTGGCCTCGTTCTTGGCGAGCGTCTCGGCCAGCGGTTTGAAGCGGGCTTGCAGCTCCGCGTCCTTGGTCTGCGCGGCCAGCGCCTGCGCCCAGTACAGGGCGAGGTAGAAATGGGTGCCACGATTGTCGAGTTCGCCGACCTTGCGCGCAGGAGAGCGGTTGAACTCGAGGATCTTGCCGATGGCCGTGTCGAGCGTCTCGGCGAGAACCTGCGCCTTGGCGTTCTTGTAGGTCTGCGCCAGATGTTCGAGTGACGCGCCCAGCGCGAGGAACTCGCCGAGCGAGTCCCAGCGCAGATAATCCTCTTCCTGAAACTGCTCCACGTGCTTGGGCGCCGAGCCGCCGGCACCGGTCTCGAACATGCCGCCGCCCGCCAACAGTGGAACGATCGACAGCATCTTGGCCGAGGTGCCGAGCTCCATGATCGGAAACAGGTCGGTCAGATAGTCGCGCAGCACGTTGCCGGTGACGGAGATCGTGTCCTGACCCTTGCGGATACGATCGAGCGAAAACTTGATCGCTTCGACCGGCGCCAGAATGCGGATGTCGAGCCCCGCGGTGTCTTGATCCTTCAGGTACTTCTCGACCTTGGCGATGACCTGGGCGTCGTGCGCACGATTCGCGTCGAGCCAGAACACCGCCGGGGTGTTGGTGAGGCGCGCGCGGCGCACGCCGAGCTTGACCCAGTCCTGGATCGGCGCGTCCCTAAGCTCGCACATGCGGAAGATGTCGCCGGTCTCGACCGGACGCTCCAGCAGCACCTTGCCGTCATCGGCGACGACGCGAACCGTTCCGTTCGCGGGAACTTCGAAGGTCTTGTCGTGCGAGCCGTATTCCTCGGCCTTCTGCGCCATCAAGCCCACGTTCGGAACCGAGCCCATGGTCTTGGGGTCGAACGCGCCGTGGGCCTTGCAGTCCTCGATGACCGCCTGAAACAGCCTTGCGTAGGCGCGATCCGGGATCGCGGCGATGACGTCGTGCAGCTTGCCGTCGGCGCCCCACATGCGGCCGGATTCGCGGATCATCGCCGGCATCGAAGCGTCGATGATCACGTCGCTGGGCACGTCCAGGCCGGTGATCCCCTTGTCGGAATTGACCATGGCGAGGCCCGGCCGTTTCGCGTACTCGGCCTTGATGTCGTCCTTGATCGCTTTCTTCTCGGCTTCCGGCAGCGTCTCGATCTTCGTCAGCAGATCGCCGAAGCCGTTGTTGAGATTGACGCCGAGACGTTTCAGCGTGGCGGCGTGCTTCTCGATCACATCGGCGAAGTAGACGGAAACGGCATGGCCGAACACGATGGGATCGGCGATCTTCATCATGGTCGCCTTCACCTGCAGTGAGAACAGCACGCCGTCCTTCTTGGCGGCTTCGATCTGCTCGGCAAAGAAGGCGCGCAGCGCCTTGCGGCTCATCACCGCCGCGTCGATGATTTCGCCGGCATCGATCGGCGTCTTCGCCTTCAGCACCGTGACGGCGCCGTCGGCGCCGACCAGCTCGATGCGGACGTTGGTCGCCGACGCAACGGTGGTCGAGATTTCCGAGCCGAAGTAATCGCCGCCCGACATGTACGCCACATGCGATTTGGAGTCAGAGCTCCAGGCGCCCATCTTGTGCGGATTGTTGCGGGCGTATTGCTTGACGGCGCCGGCCGCGCGGCGGTCGGAATTGCCCTCGCGCAATATCGGGTTGACGACGCTGCCGAACACCTTGCCGTAGCGGGACTTGATCTCCTTCTCGGCGTCCGTCGTCGGATTGTCCGGATAGTCCGGAACGTCGTAGCCCTTGCCTTGCAGTTCCTTGATCGCGGCCTTGAGCTGCGGGATCGAGGCGGAGATGTTGGGCAGCTTGATGATGTTGGCCTCGGGCCTCAACGTGAGTTCGCCGAGTTCGGTGAGTTCGTCGTTGATCCGTTGCGCCGGGGTCAGCTTCTCGGGGAAAGTCGGCGATGATGCGACCGGCGAGCGAGATGTCCTTCAACTTCACGGACACACCCGCCGTGCCCACGAAGGCTTCGACGATCGGCAGCTCGGAATAGGTCGCGAGCGCAGGGGCTTCATCGACCTTTGTCCACATGATTTCGAGATTTGGCATGCTAGCACCTCTGGTCGCCGTGCTTGTTTGGGCCGACCGGAAACTGACCATTGGCGGGCGCGGCGGAGTGGTTTCGCCCGCGGGCCCTCAAATGAATTGTTCTCGGCGCGGACATCGCCAACCGGGAATTCGACTGACGGAAGTTCGGCGCGCGCCCTATAGCATCCGCTCTCCGCTGGTAAAAGCCTTGTTAGCAGGTGCGGGATAACCCCTACGAACCAGGATCTGCCGGTTGTTTCGGCTGGATAGGGGGCCGCCGCTTGACGTAAGCGGCCGGCTTGGGCAGGGGCTGCGCCTTAGGGCATTTGTCTGCCGAGGAGCACTGCATGCCAGGCGCAGGCACCGACAAGACCAAGCGCTGGGTCGAGACGCCCGGCCCGGTGGTCATCCTGGTCGAGCCGCAGCTCGGCGAGAACATCGGCGCCGCAGCCCGCGCCATGGCGAATTTCGGCCTGTCACGGCTGCGCCTGGTCAAGCCAAGGCAGGCCTGGCCGAATGACAAGGCGCACGTGATGGCAGCCGGCGCCGACCGTGTTCTCGACGGTGCGGTGCTCTACGACAGCGTCGCGTCGGCGATCGCCGACTGCAGTTTCGTCCTCGCCACCACGGCGCGGTCGCACGATCAGGCCAAGCCCGTTGTCAGCGCAGCCGAGGCGGCCGCCGAGATGGCGCCGCGGATTGCGGCCGGCGAAACCGTCGGCATTTTGTTCGGCCGCGAGCGCAACGGGCTCGAGAACGACGAGGTCGCGCTGGCCGACCGGATCGTCACGCTGCCGGTCAATCCGGCCTTCGCGTCGCTCAATCTGGCGCAGGCCGTGGTGATCGTCGCCTACGAGTGGTTCAAGCTGCAATCGGGCGAGAAGCTGCCGTTCTCCATGCCGCAGAAATCGCCACCCGCCGGCAAGGAGCAGCTTCTCGCATTCTTTGCCTCGGTCGAGCGGGAACTGGAGAAGGTCGAGTTCTTCCGTCCGCCCGACAAGCGCGAGACCATGCAGATCAATCTGCGCAACATCTTCACGCGCATGGCGCCGACGCAGCAGGACATCCAGACCCTGCATGGCGTGCTGATGTCGATTGCCGAGGGCCGCAAGGGTCCGGCGCGCGGCGGCGTGCTCGATGGCGAAGAGGCCGCGATGCTGCGCACGCTGCTCGCCGAGCAAGGCACCGGTCATCTGCCGAAGGAGCGCGGGCCGGCGCGCGGTCTGGCGCGGCTGCTGCGCCGCAATCCGACCGAGGCCGAGCGGCTGCTGTGGCAGGCGCTCACCAACGACCGCCGGTTTGCCGGCCGCGGCTTCAAACGTCAGACGCCGGTCGGCCAGCATATTTGCGATTTCGTTTCGTTTCCGCTGCGCATCGTGATCGATCTGGTTCCGCCGGACGAAAGCGGGGCAGCGGCACAAACACGCGCGGAAAAGAACGCTTGGTTGAACGATCATAATTACAAAGTGCTGGGAATATTTGCGCGCGACGTGGAGTTTGATATGGCGACCACGCTCGACCGGATCGCAGCAGCGATCGCCTGAAGTTTTTCTTATTCCAATTCCAAAGCAGCGCTCGCGGTTCGTGCGGCGGAGAAGCGGAAACGACAATGCAGCTTGCCAACTCCACGTCGCGCTACGGCGCGCTTCCGCAACTGGTGCACTGGCTCACGGCGCTGTTCGTGATCTGCGGCTGGCTGCTCGGTACGTTTTTGGACGATATTCCGAAAGGGCCGGAGCGTGCGTTCGGCTTGCTCGTGCATATGACGCTCGGGCAATGCGTCTTCGTTCTCGTGATCGTTCGGCTGATCTGGCGCTACACCAATCCGCCGCCGCCACCGGAGAAGACGCGCTACGGCAGGCTGCTGGAGATCGTCGCGACGCTCAATCATTATGTGCTTTACGCACTGTTGCTTGCAGTGCCGCTCCTTGGCGTGCTTGTGCAGCTCAAGCGGGGCGACCCATTGCCAATTTTTGGCATTGGAGAATTCGCGTCGCCGTGGCCGGCCGACCGCGCCACCGCGCGCACGATCTTGCGGGTCCACGAGTTTTGTGCCGACGCGCTGCTGATCCTCGCCGCCGCTCACGCCGGCGCCGCGCTGGTGCATCACTACCTGTTCCGCGACCGCACCTTGGTTCGGATGCTGCCCGGCGCGGGTTGATTAGCCCGGGATCGCTTTGAACGACGCGGCAATGCCGGTGCGCAGCATCGTCAGATCGCTCGATACCGTGAGGAATTTCACGCCGCGCTTGGCGAGCGCCACCGCGCGTTCGGCCGTGGGGCAAAAGGCGCCGGGAATTTTCTTCGCCTTCTGTGCGCCGGCGATCATGGTGTCGAGAGCAGCATCGACCTCCTTTGCCCCCGGATCCAGGGTCTTGCCGTTCGACAGCGCGATGGAGAGATCGGACGGACCGAGAAAGAAGCCGTCGATGCCAGGCGTGTTGATGATGGCCTCAAAGTTTTGCAGCGCGGTTCGGGTCTCGATCATTGCCAGCGTAATGACGTGGTCGTTCGCCTCGCGCAGGAACGTCGCCATGTCCGAGACGCCGCCGAGCGCCATCGCGCGGTGCGGGCCCCAGCTCCGTTCGCCCATCGGCGGAAATTTCGCTGCCGCCGCGAATGCCTTGGCATCGGCCGGTGTGTTGATCATCGGCGCAATAATGCCTTCGGCGCCGAAATCGAGCGCGCGGCTCACCATCGCAAAGTCGTTGAGCGGCACGCGCACGATCGGCGCCGCGCCGCCAAGACGTACAGCCGAGATGCCGGCGATGATGCTGGCGACGTCCCAAAGGCCGTGTTGGCTCTCGATCGCCACCGCCGAAAATCCTTCGCGCGCCAGCGTTTCCGCAACCAGCGGGTAGGGCAGGCCGCACCAGCCCGAATAGACGGTTTCGCCGGCGTGCAGCCGCCTTGCCAACGTAAATCCCGGTATAGCCATGATCGTTATCTGCCCCGCCTTGATGTCGGTAATTGCCTTCGCCATGAACTCGTTCATATGCCGCGCAATCTGGTGGTCGGATTGCTCGACCCCTTTTGCATCGAAATCTTTTCGAATTTTCCGCACCACGTCGTGGTCGCCCGGCTCTTCGAAGTCTGACATCACCACGGCGAGCGCGTAGCTGTCAGCCTCGGCGCCGGTAAGTCCGAGCTTTTCCGCCGCCCACAAGCCGAGCAACTTGTTGCGGCGTGCCGTCGCCTTGAATTTGAGTTCCTCGTTGTGCGCGAATTGTAGCTCGAACGCTTCTTCGCGCTTGTCGAACTGCGTCATGCCGTCGCCTCAATAGCTGCGTGGAACGGTGCAAATCACCTGCGGCCTTGCATATCGAGGGTAGGGCGTCAAGGCAACCGCCGGTTCGCGCGAACAGGGTCGTTGCGGTGTGCGTCGCGCAGGTCTATGTCAATTGTACTCCGTGACGCCTTGGGTTAGCGTTTGCGTCGCGGAGGGGCCGCAGCGTTGAGTCGTGCCGCCCGTTTCCGCCGCCGCGGATCTCGACACTGGAATGGAGCCACGGCACAAATGGATTTCACAAAGCCACGGTACACTCCCATGAGCCGCCGTCGCCGTATTTATGAAGGCAAGGCGAAGATCCTTTATGAAGGACCGGAGCCTGGAACGTTGATCCAGCACTTCAAGGACGACGCGACCGCCTTCAACGCCAAAAAGCACCAGGTGATCGAGGGCAAGGGCGTCCTCAACAATCGCATCTCCGAATATGTCTTTCAGCATTTGAACGACATCGGCGTGCCGACGCACTTCATCCGCCGTCTCAACATGCGCGAACAGCTTATTCGCGAGGTTGAGATCATTCCGCTCGAAGTCTGCGTGCGTAACGTCGCGGCGGGTACGCTGTCGCAGCGGCTCGGCATCGAGGAAGGCACGCAACTGCCGCGCTCGATCATCGAGTTCTACTACAAGAACGATCAGCTCAACGATCCGATGGTGTCGGAAGAGCACATCACCGCGTTCGGCTGGGCGACGCCGCAGGAGATCGACGACATCATGTCGCTCGCGATCCGCGTCAACGATTTCCTGTCCGGTCTGTTCCTCGGCGTCGGCATCCGGCTGG
This sequence comes from uncultured Alphaproteobacteria bacterium, assembly GCA_963739945.1. Classification (GTDB taxonomy): domain Bacteria; phylum Pseudomonadota; class Alphaproteobacteria; order Rhizobiales; family Xanthobacteraceae; genus BOG-931. The sequence continues at coordinate 87,876 of CAVUCN010000004.1, forward strand.
TCGATTTCAAGATGGAAACCGGCCGCTTGTGGGAGAACGATCTGATGCGGATCGTTGTCGCCGACGAGATTTCCCCGGACTTCCTGCCGGCTGTGGGACATCAAGTCGAACGAGAAGCTCGACAAGGATCGTTTCCGCCGTGATCTGGGCGGTCTGCTCGAAGCCTATACCGAGGTGGCGAAGCGCCTCGGCATCATGAACGAAGGCGAACGTCCGCAGGGTACCGGACCCGTTCTGGTCAAAAGCTGACGCCCAGCCGCGATCCGCGAGTAAAAGTCATGCGCAAGGACATCATCATCGGTCTTGTCGTTCCGTTTGCCGAAGACAAGGTGCCCTTTGAAGGCCCGCTGATGTATCCGGGCGTGAAATTCATTCCGCGCGGCGTCGGCGTGCGCGATTTGACGCCCGAAGGCTATCAGCCGGCGTGGGACGGCATCATTCCTGCCGCGGACTATCTGGTGAAGCAGAATGTCGACGCGATCATGGTGATCGGCACGTCGCTCACCTTCTTTCGCGGGCCGCAAGAGCATGATCGGCTGCTTGCCGAATTGCGCCGGCGTACTGGCCTGCCGGTCTCGACCATGAGCCAGTCCATCATCGACGGACTCCGCGAGGTCGGCGCCAACCGCGTCGCCGTCGCTACGGCCTATACCGAGGTCGTCAACAACAAGCTGAAAGAGCTTCTGGCGGCGGCAGGGATCGACACGCTGTCGCTCGAATGCTTCGAGCTGCTCGACTTCGGCGGTCCGAAGCACAAGAGCGAGGCTGACATTATCGAACTCAGCAGCAGCGCAGTTGCCCATGCCAAAACTACCAATGCCTCGGGCGCCGAAGGCATTCTGATCTCTTGCGGCGGTTTGCGGACCCTCGAAGTCGCCAAGCCGCTGGAAGACCGCCACGGACTCCCCGTCGTCTCATCCGCTACCGCTGCGTTCTGGGCCGCCATGCGGCTGGTTGGCGAAAGCGGTCAGGTGTCCGGCTACGGCCAGTTGCTTGAGCAGGCCCGACAGCCGACGCACTAGGCGCAAAACGGGCGTTCGCGACGCGGAAATCGCCGGTAATCGGGCCGCCAAGTTGTGGACAGCCTTGGGAGTGCTAAGGTTGTCCGAAGGGCGTCATGCGTTCCGCGGAAGCACCATGAAAAGCCTTTATGCCGGCGCGATTGTTTGCAGCGTTCTCTTTGCGCCAACTGCATCGTTTGCCCAGACGGCACCCGGTGACGAGACGCAGCCGATCAAGCCCGGTGCAGTACGGATCACGACGAAACCGCCGGACCTCGACAAGTGGGATAACGGGACAAAATCGCCGAACGGCTTGCAGCGCACGTTCAAATGCAAACCATTGGCATGTTCTGACGCTGAAATCGTCGTTTTCACGTTCCTGAAAAGCCCGACACGGCACCCGGATCCGCAGGCGCTCGACAAGTTTGCCAAGGTAGAGCTGCCGAAAAACGTGAGAGCCATGGACGCCGCGCGCGAAATCATGACCGATGGCGCGGAAAAGATTGAAACTCTGAGTTCCGATACGGCGACGCTGAAAAACTATCCGGCGGTGCTTAACGAAACCAGGTTCTCCCGCGGCAGCACGTCGGCCTATGTCGAGCTTGCGATCATTTTCGCCGGTCCGGTCATGATCCGGGTGCAGTCAACTTCGGCAAACCAGGAACTCGCGAAAAATTCGCTGAAAAGCTTCATCGACCTCATGTCGATCCAGGAAGGGCCGCCGCTGCCGGCGACCCCGCCACCGCAGCAGTTGCCGCCAGCCAACTCGCCGGCCGGGCCGCAGGTGCCGCAGACCCGGGGCACCTGACGGTTTTCGACATTTTCAGCGCCAAAACAGCCAGTGCATAGGCGGTTCCTACCGTTGCGAATGGGGTGATTTATCCATATTCAATGGGTATGAAAGCCCGCATTTTCGTCACTCTGAAGTCAGGAATTCTCGATCCTCAGGGCAAAGCCATTGAGGGCGCGCTCCGGTCGCTCGGTGTGGCCGGGGTCGCAAGTGTCCGCCAGGGCAAGGTTTTCGATATCGAAATCGAGGGCACAGACCGGGCAGGCGCGGAAACCGCCCTCAAGAGTGCCGCCGAAAAGCTGCTCGCCAATACCGTGATCGAGAATTACCGGATCGAGGTGACGGGATGAAATCCGCCGTCATCGTGTTTCCAGGCATCAATCGCGAGCGCGATATGGCGCGCGCGCTCAAACTGGTGTCGGGCCGCGAGCCCGCGATGCTCTGGCATGCCGATACGGCGCTGCCGCCCGGCACCGATCTCGTGGTTATCCCCGGCGGATTTTCCTACGGCGATTATCTGCGCTGCGGCGCCATCGCTTCGCGGGCGCCGATCATGGATGCGGTGCGGGCGTTCGCGCAAAAGGGCGGCCTCGTGCTCGCGGTCTGCAACGGCTTCCAGATCGCCTGCGAATCCGGCCTGTTGCCCGGCGTGCTGATGCGCAATGCGCAGCTTCGTTTCATCTGCCGTGACGTGTATTTGCGGGTCGAGCGGTCCGACACGGCGTTCACCCGTGGCTACAATGCCGGTCAGGTGATCCGCGTGCCGGTCGCCCACGGCGAGGGCAACTACGTTGCCGACGGCGCGACCATCGCGCGGCTCGAAGGCGAGGGCAGGGTGCTGTTCCGCTATTCATCGCCGGACGGCATCATCGATCCGAACTGGAACCATAACGGCGCCATGAATGGTATCGCCGGGATCATCAGCGAGCGTGGCAATGTGCTCGGCATGATGCCGCATCCGGAAAACCACGTTGAAGCGGTGATGGGCTGCACCGATGGCCGCGGACTGTTCGCCGGGCTTGCCGATCACTTCAAGCTGGCTGCGTGACGTTAATGGCGCGTGCGACCTCTAACGAACCGGCCATCACTCCCGAACTGATCGCCGAGCACGGCCTCAAGCCGGACGAATACGAGCGCATCGAGAAGCTCATCGGCCGCAAGCCGACCTTCACCGAGCTCGGCATCTTCTCGGCGATGTGGAACGAGCACTGCTCCTACAAGTCATCGCGAATCCATCTGCGCACGCTGCCGACCAAAGCGCCGTGGGTCATTCAGGGCCCCGGCGAGAATGCCGGCGTCATCGACATTGGTGACGGGCAGGCGGTGGTGTTCAAGATGGAGAGCCACAACCATCCGAGCTACATCGAGCCGTATCAGGGCGCGACGACCGGTGTCGGCGGCATTTTGCGCGACGTGTTCACGATGGGCGCCCGGCCGATTGCATGCCTCAACGCGTTGTCATTCGGCGATCCGCAACATCCGAAGACGCGGTCGCTGGTCGCCGGCGTCGTCGCCGGCATCGGCGGCTACGGCAATTCGTTCGGCGTGCCGACGGTCGGCGGCGAGGTGCGTTTTCATAGCCGCTACGACGGCAACTGCCTGGTCAACGCCATGGCGGTCGGCCTCGCCGACGCCGACAAGATTTTTTATTCCGCGGCCTCCGGTGTCGGCATGCCGATCGTTTATCTCGGCTCCAAGACCGGCCGCGATGGCATTCACGGCGCCAGCATGGCGTCGGCTGAATTTGGCGCCGACGCGGAGGAGAAGCGCCCGACGGTTCAGGTTGGCGACCCGTTCTCGGAAAAGCTCCTGCTCGAGGCCTGCCTTGAGATTATGGCCAAGGGCTGCGTCATCGCCATCCAGGACATGGGCGCCGCTGGGCTGACCTGCTCGGCGGTCGAGATGGGCGCCAAGGGCGATCTCGGCGTGACGCTCAATCTCGACAAGGTACCGTGCCGCGAGACCGGCATGAGCGCTTACGAGATGATGCTGTCGGAGAGCCAGGAGCGCATGCTCATGGTGCTCAAGCCGGAGAAGGAAAAGGAAGCGGAAGCGATCTTCCGTAAATGGGGTCTCGACTTCGCCGTGGTCGGCGAGACCACGCCGACCAAACGCTTCATCGTGAAGCACGGTGGCACGGTCATGGCCGACCTGCCGATCAAGGAGCTTGGCGACGAGGCGCCGCTTTACAACAGGCCATTCGTCGAAACGCCGAAACGCGCTGCAATCGACACGGCGGCGATCAAACCGCCGATGCCGATTGCCGATGCGCTGCAGAAGCTGATCGGCTTACCGGATCTCTGCTCGCGGCGCTGGGTGTGGGAGCAATACGATCACGTTATTATCGGCAATACCGTGCAGCGGCCGGGCGGCGACGCCGCCGTCGTGCGCATCCACGACGGCCCCAAAGCACTGGCGCTGACATCGGACGTGACGCCGCGCTATTGCGAGGCCGATCCGTTTGAAGGCGGTAAGCAGGCGGTGGCCGAAGCCTGGCGCAATCTCACGGCGGTCGGCGCAAAGCCGCTGGCGCTCACCGACAATCTCAATTTCGGCAATCCGGAGCGGCCGGAGATCATGGGGCAGTTTGTCGGCTGCGTGCGCGGCATCGGTGAAGCCGCACGCGCGCTCGATTTCCCGATCGTGTCCGGCAACGTCTCGCTCTACAACGAAACCAACGGTCGGGCGATTCTGCCAACACCGACGATCGGCGGCGTCGGTGTCATTGATGATTTTACCAAGTCGATGACGCTTCCCTTCAAGTCAGCCGGAGAGGCCATCCTTTTGATCGGCGAAACACGCGGCGCGCTCGGCCAGTCGCTTTATCTGCGCGAAATCTTCGGCCGCGAGGAAGGCGCTCCGCCGCCGGTCGACCTCGCTGTGGAGAAGCGCAATGGTGATTTCGTTCGTGGCCTGATTCACGAAGGGCTGGTAACGGCGGTGCACGATGTCTCCGATGGCGGGCTCATCGTCGCGCTCGCCGAAATGGCGATGTCATCCGGCATCGGTGCGGTGCTGGAAGCGCGGACCGAAATTCCCGCGCACGCGTTCTGGTTCGGTGAAGATCAGGCGCGTTACGTCGTTACGGCAAAACACGCTGACGAGATCGTACGGCGCGCTGCCGTGGCCGGCGTGCCGCTGGCCCGTATCGGGGCGACCGGCGGCGGCGTCCTCGCCATCGCCGGCGAGCGGCCGTTGCCTGTCGATACCCTCAAGCAGCGCTTTGAGGCGTGGCTGCCGGATTACGTCGCCGGAGCTGCTTAGCCCGCAATTACCGTCCCGCAGCCGCGGCCAAAGCGGCGCGGCAGCTTGGCGTAACATTGCTGGCATTTTCAGCGAGGCAGCGAAGGAGCCGCCCGCCGCCCATCGGGATGCCAGCGCAAAACACTTCCTTATCGGCGCCGCAGATCCTCAGGATCGCAAGCGCCTCACGTGGCCGCAGCATCGGCATTTGGCCGATTGGCGACGCTGCAGGAGCTGCCGCGGGCGTTTCAGCTCCTGCTGCTGCGGCAGGTGCCGATCCTCCGCCAGAGATCGCAGCCAGCGCGCCGCGGCAGCCCGCGGACAGCGTTGCAGCGTTACGTTGCAGGCATTGCAATGCAGCGGCGCCGCCCGGCGTCACGCCGGAGCAATGCGAGATGAAGTCGGAGCGGCAGGCGGCGCGGATGGCGCTCTGTTGTTGAGCTGTGGGCTTCTTCGTCGCAGCCGCAGCAGAGGCCGGGGGAGGCACGCTGGCCCGTTCCGGCTCGGCCGGTTTGCGCTCCGGCTCCGCTGGTTTCCGGACTGGGGTAGCCTTTCGCTCCGGCTCGGGCGCTGGAGCTGATGCAGCGGCCGGCGCCGCCTGCACGGCAACCTGACAGGATGGTGAAAGATCTGCGGCGTTCGCCTTGAGGCACAACACCATTTCCGGATTATTCGGCTGGATAAAGGAGCAGTGAGCCATCATGTCGCTCAGCGTGCAGCTCTTCTGCACGGACTTGAGCACGTCCTCGCGGGAGGCCGAAACGGGAGCGGGTTCTTGCCGCGGCGCGGACTCCGCGCGGGAAGGGGCCGGAGCAGCGGGTTCCGCAGGCGCTGCCGCCGGCTCTGCGGGTTTTTCAGCAATGGCGTTGACCGCGGTCTTGCAGGATTCGGAAAGACTGGACTGGTTACGCAGCAGGCACTCGAGCGCTTCCTTGCCGCCGGGCGTCACACCTGAACAGTTTGCGATGAAATCCGAGCGGCACGACGCGCGAATGGCTTCGCGCTGCGCCTCCGTCGGTTGCTGCGCCGCCAATGGATCAATCGCCAGCGCGATGAGCAAGCTTGCAAGTAGCCCAGATTTAAGCATGGATCACTCCCGGCCTCGTCACACTTTTCAGGCGCGAAAGATGCATGGCGCCAGCGCCTGCGTCTATAGACTTCGCCTTGGACTTGCCGTCTGGTCGCGATCTGCTAATTCAGGAAGACGCTTCGCCGGCAATGTGACAGGCCACCGAGGAGACAACGCCATGGCCATGGCTGCGAGCGACATTGAACGCCTGATCCGGACGCGTTTGCCGGATGCCGAGGTCACGATCCGTGACCTCGCCGGGGACGGCGATCATTACGCGGCGACCGTTATCTCCGAAAGCTTCCGCGGAAAGTCCCGCGTCCAGCAGCACCAGCTCGTTTACGAAGCGCTCAGGGCCGAAATGGGCGGCAAGTTGCACGCACTCGCCCTGCAAACCGGGGCACCCGAGCGGTAAGGCTGACCCATTCCCGGACAGACTTTCTCGGGACGGCCCTGCATCGACAACGTCATTCTTGCGCGGGCTTTTCAAAGCGCATTTTTGACCAAATTTCAGCTATTTCGGCAGTGAATTGAAGCATGGGCTTTAGCGCCAGTTTGCGGTACATATATTGCAAGCTAGAGGGCGAGATTCGACGCGGGATGGGCTAACCCCGCGGCGTCAGGAAGGGATGACCGCGATGTCTATCGACCAGTTCATCGACAATGAAGTGAAGGGAAACGATGTCGTGCTTTTCCTGAAAGGCACGCCACAATTCCCGATGTGCGGCTTTTCCGGCCAGGTCGTGCAAATCCTCGACTATCTGGGCGTGCCCTATAAGGGCCTCAACGTGCTTGAGAACGACGATCTGCGCGGCGGCATCAAGGACTATTCCAACTGGCCGACCATTCCCCAACTCTACGTCAAAGGCGAATTCGTTGGCGGCTGCGACATTATCCGCGAGATGTTCCAGGCCGGTGAGCTGCAATCGCTGCTCAAGGATAAGGGCGTCCCGGTGAAGGAAGGCGCGAAGGTTTAAATCGCGCCGTTCAGCTTCCGGTCGAGCGTTGACGGGTCGGCTTTGCCGGCAGCGCGCGCCGCCACGCCACCGTGAGTGCGTCGCGCAATTCCGGGATCGATAACGCTGATAGTTTTCCCGTCGTTGCGCCGCGTGCGCCTCATGCATTCGGAATGACCGAAAATGCGTCCGGAGCAAGCTCGCATTTGAGAGCCTGCTCGTCGGGTCCAAACATGAAATTGGCAGTTTTGCCGTCCGCAGCCAGCGTCGCGTAGATACGCTTTACCTTGAACGCCATGCGGTCGAAGTGTGGCGCTCCCGTCGTGCCTTCGAGAGACATCGCAACACGACGGAAGTCTTTTGCCGTTGCCACAGTCTGTTGGCTGGCCGAAATCGCCTTGCTTAGCGCGAGTAGTATTCGACCACGAGATGCGGCTCCATCTGCACCGGGTAGGGCACGTCGGACGGTGCCGGAACCCGCGACAGCTTCGCCGACATCTTGGAGTGATCGACTTCGATGTAGTCCGGCACGTCGCGCTCGGCGAGCTGGGCGGCTTCGAGCACCAGCGCGAGCTGCCGCGACTTTTCCTTGACCTCGACGACGTCGCCGACCTTGACGCGGATAGCTCGAGACGGTGACGCGCTTGCCGTTCACGGTGATGTGGCCGTGGCTGACGAACTGGCGCGCGGCGAAAACGGTCGGCACGAATTTGGCGCGATAGATCACGGTATCGAGCCGGCGCTCGAGCAGCCCGATCATGTTGGCGCCGGTGTCGCCCTTGAGGCGGCGCGCCTCATCGTAGATGCCGTGGAATTGCCGTTCCGACAAATTGGCGTAATAGCCCTTGAGCTTCTGCTTGGCGCGCAACTGCACGCCGTAGTCGGAGAGCTTGCCCTTGCGGCGCTGGCCGTGCTGGCCCGGGCCGTATTCGCGTTTGTTGATAGGCGACTTCGGCCGGCCCCAGATGTTCTGGCCCATGCGTCGGTCGATCTTGTACTTCGCCTGATGGCGCTTGGTCATTCGCGTCCTCGCTGTACGTGGTTGCGGCGTGATCTCCCCCGAAAACCGGAAAAACCGCCTTTCGGGATCATGCCGTGAGGATCGCGCCCTCCTTCTGTCCCGGCAGTCGCCGGAACCGACAGGTTTTGAACCGAAGCGCCGGCCAAAACCGCGGGTCGCGAAACACTAAGCGGGCCGGTTAGGGCCCGCAAAGTGCGCGGTTTTTAGGGGGAAAGCGGCAAAGTGTCAAACTCCGGCGGTAACGACCGCCAGCTTTGTGTCAGTTTGCGGCAAGATGCTTGCGGCGCATGCTTTTCAGCGCCGTGATCGCCAGGATTGCGGTCACCGCGTCCAGCACGGCAACAACGATAAACACGGCATTCCAGCTTCCCGTGGTTTGCTTGAGAAAGGCTGCCGCCGGGCCCGCAAGGATCGAACCGACACCCTGGGCAATGTAGAGGAAGCCGTAGTTGGTCGCGGCGAATTTCGGCCCGAACGTATCGGTCAGCGTCGAGGGGAACAGCGAGAAGATCTCCCCCCAGCCGAAGAACACCAGGCCAGTCAGCACCACGAACAGCGCCGGCTGGTTGATGAACGCGAACAGGATCAGGATCGCGATGCATTCCAGCGAGAAGGCGAGCGCCATGGTCGGTTCACGGCCGATCCGGTCGGAAACCCAGCCGAAGAACGGCCGCGTCAGGCCGTTGGTGACGCGGGACAGCGTGAGCGACAGCGGCAGCGCCGCCATGCCCAGCACCAGCATATTGGCGACGCCGAAATCCTTGGCGAAAGGCCCGACGTTGAAAACGACCATCAGCCCGCTGGTCGACATCATGCTCATCATCACGAACAGCAGGTAGAAGATCGGGCTCCTGAGCATCTCCCGCGGCGTGAAACTTCGCCGTACCTGCTGGGCGGCGACTGGCGTTGCTTGAGCCGCGCTCGGCGCCGCATAATTTTCAGGCGGCGTGCGGAGCCACTGCGCCGCGAGAACGCCGATAACAGCCTGGACACAGCCCCACACCACGAGGGTGTAGGCGTAGCCGGAGCTCTTGATCATGCTGTCGATCGGGAAGCTGGTGAAGAAGGCGCCAAAACCGTAGCCGGCTGCGGCGAGGCCGGTGGCGAGGCCGCGGCGATCGGGAAACCAGCGCACCATCAGGCCGATGATGCCGACATAGATGATGCCGGTGCCAAAGCCGCCGATCACGCCATAGGTCAGGTAAAGCGCCCACAGGTTGCTCGCTCCGGCGGCGAGGACCCAGCTTCCGCCCGACAACAGCGCGCCAACCGAGATCAGCAGACGCGGGCCGAAGCGATCGACCAGATAGGCCTGAAACGGCGAGAACCAGGTCTGCAGAATTACCAGCAGCGAAACGGTCCACTGCAATTCCGCGAGCGTCGTGCCAAGCTTCTGGTTCAACGGGCTCGTGAACAGCGTCCAGACATATTGCGGGCTGGAGATCGCCATCATCGCGATGACGCCGAGCGCGAGCTGAGCCCAGCGGTTCGGATGCGAAACGGCCTGTTCTGTTTGATGAACGACGGCAGTCATGGCTTTCCCCTAAATCCACGTTACCGGCAATAAAAGCCTATCGGCGACAGGCGGGTGCCACAAGCCGGATTCAGCCGAAATTCAATGCAGAAAATGGTCTGCAAACAAAAGACGTTAGTTCGCCGCGGAATGCTCCGGCTCGCCGGCAAGAATGCCAAAATGCTCCAGCACCGCTTCAGGTGCGTGGCCGGAGGTGAAAATCGCACGCGCGGTGCCTTTGCCGGGCTGGTGTTGCTCCAGGACCGAGCAGGTCAACGACACGGCGGGCGATCGCAGGCGCCGGGTCGACAAAATTCACCGGCCACGATGCCAGGCGCTGCAAACGTTCAAGCAACAGCGGGTAGTGGGTGCAGGCCAGCACGATCGTGTCGGTGCGTTTGCCGTCGTCGCGGAAGCACGGTGCGATTTCAGCGCGTAGCTCGGCGTCGCTGGCTGGCGCGCCGCGCAACTCCGCCTCCGCATAGGCGGCAAGGTTTTTGGAGCCGACGAGCGTCACTTCGCAGCCCTGCGCGTAGTCGCGAATAAGCGCGCGGGTATATTCACGCGCGACGGTGGCTTCGGTGCCCAGCACGGAGACACGCTTCGTAACAGAAGCCGCGCACGCCGGCTTGATCGCCGGCACGGTGCCGACAAATGGCACCGCGAAGTTCTTGCGCAGGTCCGGCAGCACGATGGTCGAGGCTGTGTTGCAGGGGATGACGATGAGATCGGGCCGATGCGCTGCGATCAGCTCATCGATCAGCGCGACGACGCGGGCGACGAGCGCATGCTCCTCGATCGCGCCGTAGGGAAAGGCCGCATCGTCGGCGACGTAGACATAATCGGCCTCAGGCCGCGTCGCCGCGACCTCACGAAACACGGTGAGGCCGCCGAGCCCTGAATCGAACATCAGGATTTTTTCCCGAGCCGCCATGTGTCGTCCTATGGCGCGATACATGCCACGGGACACCGGAGTCCTGCAATCTCCGGCCGCCGGAAGCCAGACGCGGCGCTCAGGCTACGTCAAGAGCGCTAAAGAGCCGTGGTCTTTCCATCGGTGTGGCCTGTTGCGGTGCAGCCTGCTGCTGCGCGGCTGCGGCTACGGCCTTGGCTGGCAGCGGCGAAACCAGGCCGCTGACGACGGTGAATGTCGCGACCAGGATCACGGCCAGATTGCCGTCATGAACGTTGGTAAAGGCCACCGCGCCCGTCAGGTACGACCAGAACAGGAATGCGATGGTCGAGACGGCGGCGTTGAGCAACCAGGCATCGCCGTCCTTGCGGACGTACCAGCAGAACAGCGGGGTGAGGATACACCCGATCAAAAGCGCTCCGGTGGCGATCACGGTAATCGGCACGCCCGCCATCGCGGCGCCGGGGCCGCCTGACTTCATCGCCTGATCGAGAATCGCATTGATCAGCATGAAGAAGCCGAGCACTTCCGCCGGGATGTATTTGATCGCCCGCTCGACGTAGTTGTCTCCGGCCTCGGCGGCTGCAAGTGGCGCTGCTGCACGTCCCGACTGCAGCACGCTGCCGAGCCCCGCGATTTGCTGATCAAGGTCCGGCATCGCCGGCGTTCGCACCAAACGGCCCATGAGTCGCTCCTCGCCAAAATCCCCAATAGCTAGGCAGGAGCAAGTGAGTCGGGCAAACGAACAATGCGTTTTGCACAAGGCAAAATCGCCGCTGGCCTGGCCGCTGCGTTGCCCGTCAGGCGCGGCCGAATACCCGGCGGAAGATCGTATCGACATGGGAAAAATGAAAATCCAGGTCGAAATTCTTTGTTAGTTCCTTTTCGCTCAGATGCTTGCGCACGTCCTTGTCGGCCTTGAGCAGCTTGAGGAAGTCGCCTTTGCCTTCCCACACCTGCATCGCGTTGCGCTGTACCAGGCGATAGGCATCCTCACGCGCGACGCCCTTTTGCGTCAGCGCCAGCAGCACGCGCTGGGAGTGGACCAGACCGCCAAGGCGGTCGAGGTTTTTCTGCATGTTCTTCGGATAGACGATCAGCTTCTCAACCACGCCGGCGAGGCGGCTCAGCGCAAAATCAAGCGTCACGGTGGCGTCCGGGCCGATCATGCGTTCGACGGAGGAGTGGGAAATATCGCGCTCGTGCCACAGCGCGACGTTTTCCATCGCCGGCGTCATGTAGGAGCGCACCATGCGCGCCAGCCCGACGAGATTTTCCGACAGCACCGGATTGCGCTTGTGCGGCATCGACGAAGAACCCTTCTGCCCTTCGGAGAAAAACTCCTCCGCCTCCAGAACTTCGGTGCGCTGCAGATGACGGATTTCGGTCGCCAGCCGCTCGACGGATGCTGCAACGACGCCGAGCGTGGCGAAATACATGGCGTGGCGGTCACGCGGGATGACTTGGGTCGAGACCGGTTCGACTTTCAATCCCATTTTCTTTGCCACATGGGCTTCGACGCGCGGATCGATTTGCGCAAAGGTGCCGACCGCGCCGGATATCGCGCAGGTCGCGACCTCGGCCCGCGCCGCAACAAGGCGTTCCCGGGCGCGGTCGAATTCGGCGTAGGCCTGCGCAAGCTTGAGACCGAACGTGGTCGGCTCGGCGTGGATGCCGTGCGAGCGGCCGATGGTCGGCGTCAGCTTGTATTGCCGGGCCCGACGCTCCAGCGCCTTGAGCAGCGCATCGACGTCGGCGATCAGCAGGTCGGCGGCGCGCACCAGCTGGACGTTGAGGCAGGTGTCGAGCACGTCGGACGAAGTCATGCCTTGATGCACGAAACGCGCTTCCGGCCCGACGATTTCGGCCAAATGCGTGAGAAAGGCGATGACGTCGTGCTTGGTCACGCGCTCGATCTCGTCGATGCGCGCGATGTCGAACTGCGCCGCTTTGCCCTTGGTCCAGATCTTCTTCGCTGCCGCCTTCGGGATCATGCCGAGTTCGGCCATGGCGTCGGCGGCATGCGCCTCGATTTCGAACCAGATGCGAAATCGGGTCTCCGGCGTCCAGATCGACGCCATCTCTTTACGGGAGTAGCGAGGTATCATCTTCACGTTCGTTTCATTTTCACGCGGCGAAGCGCGCGCGATCGTGCGGTTGGCGGTAATCGACCGGCGTGCCTTTCGGAATGATGCCGGTCGGGTTGACGCGTTTGATCGAGTAGTAGCCCATGACGTAATACCGCGGCTTCACGGTTTCGGCGATGCCGGGCACCGCATAAAGCTCGCGCATGTAGTTCAGCAGGTTCGGATAGTCGGCGATCCGCTGCCTGTTGCACTTGAACAGCGAGAAATAGGCGACGTCGAAACGCACCAGGGTCGGGAACAGCCGCCAGTCGGCTTCGGTGATCTGGTTGCCCGACCAGGTAGCGCTGGCGGCCAAGCCGGGCTTCGACTGTCGTCGAGCGTCGCGAACAGTCCGTCGTAGGCTTCCTCGTAGGCCGCCTGGGATTTCGCGAAGCCGCAGCGATAAACGCCGTTATTAACGTTGGCGTAGATCTGCGCATTGATGCGGTCGATCTCGCCGCGCAGCGCCTTCGGATAAAATTCCGTCGTGGAAGCGCCGACGCCGGTAAATTCGGCGTCGAGCATGCGGATGATTTCCGAAGACTCGTTGTTGACGATCCGCTTCGTCTTCGTGTCCCACAAGCGTCGGCACCGTGACCTTGCCGGTGTAATGCGGATCGCTCGCCGCGTAGGCCTCGTGCAGGTAGCGGAAGCCGTTGACCCGGTCGGGCGGACAGTCGGGGAAGGCGGGATTGTCTTCAAACGTCCAGCCATGGTCGCGCAGTCCCGGAATGGCGATCGCCACGCTGATCGCGCCGGTGAGTTTCTTCAGCGCCAGATAGATTTGCGTGCGATGCGCCCACGGACAGGTGTAGGCGACATAGAGCTGATAGCGCCCGGCCTCCGCCTTGAAACCTGACGAGCCGTCGGCGGTGATGCGATCGCGGAACGCGCTTTCGACGCGCTGGAACGCGCCGGCTTTGCCGGTTTCGGCGGGCGGATCTTCGTCGCGCCATTGGCCGTCAACGAGCATTCCCATTACGCAGCCTCCCCGCGGGCGAGGGCAGCCGCATTGCGGATCGCGGCGATATTGGCGCGGTAGCTTTCCGGTGTGCCGTCCTTGAACACGGCGGAGCCGGCGACGAAGGCGTTGGCGCCGGCGCGCGCCGCTTCGGGCGCGATCTTGCGGCGTGATGCCGCCGTCGATCTCGATGTCGATCGGCCGTCCGCCGGCCATGGCGCGCAGGTTGCGCACCTTGTTCAGCGCGTCGGGGATGAATTTCTGGCCGCCGAAGCCGGGATTGACCGACATGACCAGGATCAGATCGACCAGATCGATGACGTGCTCGACACTGGATTCCGGCGTGCCGGGATTCATCGTGACGCCGGCTTTCTTGCCGAGCGCGCGGATCGCCTGCAACGAGCGATGGATGTGCGGCCCGGCCTCGACGTGAACGGTAATGATGTCGGAGCCGGCCTTCGCGAATGCTTCGAGATAGGGATCGCACGGCGCGATCATCAGATGCACGTCGAGCGGCTTCTTGGTGTGCGGGCGGATCGCTTTGACGACATCCGGGCCGATCGAGATGTTCGGCACGAAATGGCCATCCATCACGTCGACATGGATCCAGTCGGCGCCGGCGGCATCGACCGCACGCACTTCCTCGCCGAGCTTTGCGAAATCGGAAGCGAGGATCGACGGTGCGATAATGAGCGGGCGGGACACTCGATTCTCCGGTGAACGCGATCGCGAGATCGCGCTCTGGCGACGGCAATAGTCGCGTAACACGCCATATCGGGGCGGGCAACGCGCGGCGCTCGCCGCAGCTCGGCAAGTCTTGCCGCCTGGAACAGGGCTGCGGCAGTTTTTCACCCGCCGCCGCACCGCGTCATCAGAGATAATCATTGTTCCACAGCTATTTAAGGCGCGGCCCTCGTCTTGCTTTATGGTTTTGCGGGCCGGCCGTGCGCCGGCGGTGTTTTGCGTATTCGAGGAGCCGCTTCATGTCGCTGTCGGTCAACGGATCGAACAACAACAATCCACTCGCCATGTGGCAGTCGCTGTTCGGGCAGGACGCCTCGGCGAGCGGAAATACAGCGGCCGGGAACGTCGCAGTCTGATCCGCTGTCCGAGCTGCTGGCGACGATCGGGCAAGCTACCGGCACTGCGAACGGAACTGCGACCGGCGGCACGAATTCCTCAAACGACGGCTCGCAGGGGACGACAGGCAGCACGTCGCCGCAGTTCGGTCCGCAGACGTTGCAGGCGTTGTTCGATCTGCAAGCCAATGGTTCCCAATCATCGACGCCGCAATCCGATGACAGCGGTACAACGGGTTCGACCGATCCGAGTTCAACGCAGCAGGCGCAGCACGGCCATCATCATCACGGCAAAGGTGGCCGCGACAGCGCACTCGATCTATTCGCTTCGGCCGAGAGCGCGACCAGCCAGACCACGGCCACCGCCAACGGATCTTCGACCACCAATATTACTTACAGCGACGGCTCGTCGGTGACGCTGACGACGGCACCGCCGTCAAACAGTGGCGGCTCAACCGCGGCTGCGGGCGCATCGGCGGGCACTCCGGGTGTGGCAGGCAACAACCTCCTCGAGCAATTGATCCAGATGCAGGCACAATTGCTGAACACCAATACGACGCAAAGCATCACGACGGCCTGAACCGCCGCCTCAAGCCCGCACTAGGGCCTGTATTCATAAAGCCCGGCCGGACGCCAGCTTCGCCCCTGAAAGCGACCGAATTGCCGCGCGGCAGCGAGATGACGCAATGTGCCAACAGCGGACGTCGCCGTAATCAGATCAGTGGAATTGATAGTTCAGCCCGACACGCACGACGTTAAAATCAACCTTGCTGTAGGCAGCCGTGAATGACGATGGGGTAAATCCCCCAAATGCAGTCTGGGCAACGACATTGAACGTGTTGCCATGGCCGAGATTCACATAGAGATATTCAGCTTTCGTACTGAGGTTCTGCGATAACCTGTATTCCACTCCGCTGCCGGTTGTGAAACCTGTTGCCATGCGTGACGAATTGCCGGCAAAGCAGTTTGGAACGGCAGGAGCGACAACGAGGGTGCACACGTACGCGAAACCGAACCCGCCTCCACTTCCGAAAGTAGAAAGGCCCGCATTCTCATCGATGCGGCCATAGGCAAGCCCGCCAGTGCCGTAAAGGAGCAGATTGTTCGTAGCCAAATATCCCACGCGGCCCCTGATTGTTCCAAACCACTTGATGTTTTCTCCGATCTGAAAGCTCGCTGGAAGCGTAGCCATTATAAAGCCGGACGTTCCAGTCCCCTTGATTCTCGACGCGTCAAAATCGGTTTCGAAGCCGAGCAGCCAGCTCTGATTGATTTGCCAATTGTACCCAAGTTGCAATCCACCCAGTGCGCCACCGATCCGAAACGATGCCGGCGGCGCGCAAGTATCGACCGGCACTGTTCCGCACGTGAAGTTGAAAGAAACTGGATCGTTGGGAATAAAGTTGACGGTCGGATCTTTCCAGCCGTAGCCGACATTGCCGCCGACATACCACCCGGTCCAACTCGGCGCGGGCGGTAGCGGCGGGGCCTTGAGTGCCATATCAGCCGCCAAGACCGGCGTCGCGCTCAATGTGACTGTAACAATAACGGCTGCTAGCCTCTTCACGACAGCCTCCCAAACAATGCCGAATCTGACGCACAGGCACTGCCAGCGGGGTATTGCCGTTACAGCACAGCGAATTTGTTTTTTCGCCGGACGGATATCCGCTTTGAGTAATTTTCGACCGTCAGGAGGCCGCATCATCATGCGAACTTCTAAATCGGGACACTGGACTTGATTCTGCATCAGCGCGATACCGCCCCCACTGCGGCCGGATAATTGGCCGGCTACTGCGGAGGTTGTTTTGGCGCGCGTCGATACCATCGTGCTGGGAGCCGGCATTGTCGGCACTTCGGTTGCCGTGCATCTCGCCAAGCGCGGCGTGTCGGTCGCCTTGGTCGATCGAGGCGGGCCGGGCGAGGGCACGTCTTACGGCAATACCGGCATCATTGAAGGCAATACCGTTTTCCCGGCGATGTTCCCGCAGAGCTTCAGTGCGCTGCTGCGCGTTGCACTCAAGCAAGCGCCGGAAGCAAACTATCACTGGTCGTTCCTGCCGACGGTCGCGCCATGGCTGCTGGCGTTTCGTGCGGCGTCGCAGCCGAAGCGGCTTGTTGAAACCGCACAGGCGATGCGGCCGCTGTTCGCCCGCGCCGTTGCCGAGCATGAAGCGCTGAGCGCCGAAGCCGGCTCGACCAATTATCTGCGTCATAATGGCTGGCTGAAACTTTACCGCAGCGATAAGTCCTTTGCCGGTACGCAGCGTGAGCTCGATCTCGCGGCAAAATTTGGCATTGCCAACGTGCCGCTTGGTACTCGACGGCGCCTTGGCGCTCGAGCCCTCGCTCAAACCGGTATTCCGCCATGCAGTGCATTGGACCGGGGCGGTGAGCGTAACCAATCCGCTGGCGCTGACGCGGGCTTATGCCGCGCGGTATGCCGCTATCGGCGGGCTGTCGTTCACAGGCGACGCGCGGTCGTTGCATCGGGCCGACCCTTATTGGCGTGTGGAGACTGCGTCGGGTCCGCTCGATGCCGGCGATGTTGTGGTTGCGCTCGGACCGTGGGCGCCGGACCTGCTCGCGCCGCTCGGCATCAAACTGCCGCTTGCGGTCAAGCGCGGCTATCACCGGCACTATCGCCCACTGGGTAATGCCGGATTGAATCGACCGATCCTCGATGCGGATAACGGTTACTGCCTGGCGCCGATGGAACAGGGTATCCGGCTGACGACCGGTGCCGAATTCGCCGCTCGCGATGCGGCACCGACGCCGGTGCAGTTCGACCGGCTAATGCCGGCGGCGCGCGGTCTGTTCGGTCTTGGCGAACCGGTCGAGCCGCAGCCGTGGATGGGGTCACGGCCGTGCTTTGCCGATTCACGTCCGGTGATCGGGCGCGCGCCGGGGCAGCGCGGGCTTTGGCTCGCGTACGGTCACGGTCACTGGGGTTTGTCGCTCGGCCCGGCAACCGGGCGGCTCATCGCCGAGATGATGACAGGCGCAACGCCGTTCTGCGATCCGCAGCCATACGGTGCGGATCGCTTCACGAACTGAGTGCTATTGGCTGATCGTCTTGACGACGCTCGATTCCGGCCGCGTGTTGTTCGCGTTCGAGAACTTGTCCTTGGCGCGGACCATATCGTCGTATTTCGGCAGCGACGCCAGTTTGTCTTTCGGCACCATGTGCACGATCTTGTAACCGCCGGCCTTAAGCTGCTTGAGGATTTCCGGCATCGCCTCGGCGGTTGCTTGCCGGAAATCATGCATAAGCAAGATGCCCTTGCCGTTCTTTGCGAGCCTGGTCATCACCGATTTGATCACCGCATCTGGCTTGTTGAGTTTGAAGTCGGTGGTGTCGATATCCGCCGAGAACGTCGCGATATTACGTGTGCCGAGATAGGCGATCAGGTCCGGGGGCTGCTGCAAATCGGGAAAGCGGAAGAACGGCGCGATCGGGCCGCCGACCGCACCGGATACCGCGCTGACGCCCATTTCGATTTCTTGTTTGGCTTGTTCGATATCCTTGGCATAGGGATTTTTAGCCAGATCCTTGTGCGACCAGGTGTGCGAGCCGATGGTCATGCCAGCCGCCGCCACCATCTTTGAAATTTCGGGATACCAGGTCGCATGTTCGCCGATCTCGAAGAAGGTTGCCTTGGCGCAATTGTCCTGCAGTGCCTTAAGCACCGCGGGGGTGTTTCCTTTCCAGGGGCCGTCATCGAATGTCAGCACGACTTCGTGGTCGCGCAGGAAATCGTATTGCTTGAAGTGTTCGGTGCCGAAGGCAGGGCCGCCCGTGGTGTCGATCTCGACAATCCGCGAGATGCCGATGCCGTCAGGATTGCTGCAGGCCGGCAGCGCCTGCGCGGGAGTTGCAGCAGCCTGTGGCGCCGCAGAAGGCGCCGGTGCGGCTGCTTTTGGCGCCGAGGTCGCTGGGCTCGGAGGCAGACTCTGCTGGAAGCGATCCGGTGTTACCGGGCCGCTGTTCTGGGCGACGCGTGCCGGCGTGGCGGGTTCGGCCGGTACGGTCGAGGGCGCATCGGAAACGGTCGCCTGCGCAACCTGTTGGGCAATTTGGGTGACCGGCTGGCTCACCGGCGCTGACGGTTTTGTCTGCGCCATTTGAGGTGCGGGAGCGGCGCCGGGAGCAGGCGCGGTTGCCGCCGCACGCGACGGAAGCAGGCTTGCCAGTGAGGGAACATTGCCGCGCTGGGAGATAAGGATCCCGAACGCCGCAAGGCCTAATGTCAACAACGCGGCGACAAAAATGGCGACGACGCGCATAGCAACCCTCCGCAACTGACTTTTACCCAACCCGCCCGGAGTGAAAGCGCAATCTGATGACGAGTCAACGAAAACGCGGCTTTTACCCAGCGAAACGGGGCTAATTGTAGTTTCTAGCTAAGGTTTTTCTAAATCGGGCAAAAGACCGAACTGCGTCTGATCAATGACGTCACCGCCCGAATTGTTCCCGCCAGCTCCGCACACCACCGGAAAGGGTAGCGCTTCCGCTTCATAGACGCCGCGCGCTATGGCCCGCGCCACCACGTTTGCAGCAACGGTACCGAGGCCGGTCAGGCCCAGATGGCCATCTGAAAGTCGGCGTTTGCCGGTGGATGCGGCAAATACCGCGTCGCCATCGAGCGGCGTGTGCACCGGATAGATCGCGCGCGACAGGCCGGATTGCGCCATGACGGCGAGCCGTTTTGCCTGGGCTTTGGTCAATACTGCGTCGGTTGCCACAATCACCAGCGTGGTATTTTCACCCGGCCCGCCTTTGATGCGCGAGCGACAGCGCATTGGGCGGAAATGCCGATGGCAGGCCACGGCCGCCGAACTCGCCGTTTTGCTCGAACGGCGCCGCCCAAAACCATGGACCGTCACCGATGATGACACTGCCGACGGCATTGACCACCGCAAGCGCGCCGACGGTATGACCGTCCGGTGTTTGCGCCGAAGCCGAGCCGACCCCGCCTTTGCAGTTGACCGTGGCTGCGCCGGTGCCGGCGCCGACACTGCCTAAAGTGAAGTCGGCGCTTGCCGCTGCTGATGCGGCGTAACCCAGATCGCGATAGGGCGGAAACCGTCCCCAGTTCTTGTCGCCGCCGTTGAGCAGATCGAACAGGATTGCCGCCGGAACGATCGGCACGCGCGCGCTGCGCACGACAAAACCGCGGCCTTGCTCCTTCAGCCACGCCTGTGTGCCCGACGCCGCATCGAGGCCGAAAGCCGAACCTCCCGACAAAGTGATCGCGTCGATGCCCTCGACGGTCTGCGCCGGATCGAGCAGCGCGGTCTCGCGCGTGCCCGGCCCGCCGCCGCGCACATCGATCGAACCGACCGCAGGTTCGTCGAAAATGACGACCGTTGAGCCGGAGCCGAGCCTGGTATCGGTGGCGTGACCGACTTTAAGACCGGGAACGTCGGTGATGAGGTTTCGCATGACTTCATTACCTCTACCCCGCTGCGCGGGGAGAGGTCGAGAGCGCAGCGAACGAGGGTGGAGGGGGCCTCTCCGCAATTCTGAGCCTAGCGGAGGCGCCCCCTCACCCCAACCCTCTCCCCGCGCAGCGGGGAGAGGGAGGAGCATTCCCCTACCGCCTTGCAATTCGCCACGGCGCCGGTACATGCCATGCACCATGAATGTCACAATCATTGGCGGCCCTGGTTGCGGGCATGCTCAGCTTCCTGTCGCCCTGCGTGCTGCCGCTGGTGCCGCCCTATCTGGTCTATCTGACCGGCACATCGCTGGAGCGGTTTGCGGATGCGCAGACCAAGCCGCGATTGCGCGGACATACGGTGCTGGCCGCGTTCATCTTCGTGCTGGGCTTTTCGACCGTGTTCGTTGCGCTCGGCGCGAGCGCTAGCGCGGTTGGCGCGCTGGTGCGCGCCTATTCCGCCGATCTCGCCATTCTTGCCGGCATCGCGATCATCATCATGGGACTGCATTTCCTTGGCGTGACGCCGATCGCCTGGCTGATGCAGGAGAAGCGCGTTCAGGTGGCGAAGCCGGTGAGCCTGTGGGGGGCCTATCTGATGGGGCTCGCCTTCGCGCTCGGCTGGACACCGTGCATCGGCCCGATCCTCGCCGCGATCCTCGCCATTGCCGCGTCGGAAGCGACGGTGGCAAAGGGCGCCGGAATGCTCGCGGTCTATTCGCTCGGCCTCGGCGTGCCGTTCATCGTCGCCGCGCTGGCCATCGAACCATTCGCAGCCTTCCTTACGCGCTTCCGCGCGCATCTCGGCTTCGTCGAGAAGGCGATGGGCGGATTGCTGGTGCTCACCGGCATCGCGTTTCTCACCGGCGCGGTCAGCCAGGTCAGCTACTGGCTACTCGATACGTTCCCGTCGCTGGGGCAGATCGGCTAAACGGCGCGTTCACTTGCTGCCGACGACCGCCATGCCTTGGACTTCGAGCAGAAGTCCCGGTCGCGCGAGGGCGGTAACAGTAATCAATGCACTGCCGGGGAAGCACTCCTTGAAGATTTCCTTACGGATCTGCGTGAGTTGATCGCCGTAGCGAACATCTGTGATGAAAACGGTCATTTGGACCATGTCCTTCAACCCCTCGCCGCCGACCGCCTTGATCGTGGTGTCGAGAGCCGCAAAAACATCGCGTGTCTGGCCTTCGAAGTTCTTGTCCGGTGAGCCGGTCTGGCCGCCGAGCCACACGATCTTGCCGCCCTCGGTAATGTCGGCGCGGGAAAACGAGCGCGACACTGACAGTGCGTCAGGCGCGTAACAGTCCTTGGCGAGTGCAGGTGCGCTCAAGGCAGCGGATGTCAAAGTTGCGACGGCGAGAGAGCTAAAGAAGCTAGTGCGTATTTTCATGATCTCCTCCGAAGAGCCAAAGTGTATTTATAAAATCGCCAGGTTCGCTTCGACGCGGCGTTCACTTGGCGTTGGCTTGTACGATCTGGCCTACCAACTTGGCCCAATCCATGTCCATTGCCGCATAGACAGCGGCGGCCTCGGGCCGGCCGTTGTCCTTGAGAATTTCGACCATCAGCGTCGCGTAGTCGGACAATATAACGCCAGCCTGCGTCATCCGTAGCAGCCCCACCTGACGTTTGGTCTTACTGAAGGTGCCACAGGCATCCACGGCAACGTAGGCATCAAGGCCCTTGCCAACGGCGGTCATGGCAGGGAGCGCGGCACAAACTTCCAGCGAGAGACCCGCAAAAATCAACTTCCTTCGGCCCGTCGTTTCGATAGCGCGTGCGACCTGCGGATCATCGAAAGCGTTGACGGAAGAGCGGTCGATGATTTGCACCCCGGATAAAGCTTCAACCAGTTCCGGAAATGTCGGTCCCCACATGCTATCCCGGGCCGTCGTGGTCGCAACGATTGGCAGCTTCAGTGCCTGCGCGGCCTTCGCCAGGCCGATCACGTTGTGCTTGAGCTCGGCAATCGAGTAGTCACGCACTCCGCTCATCAGGCCGACCTGGTGATCGATGAGGACGAGCGCGGCGTTTTCGGATGTGAGCGCCTCGTAAATGTGAGTTGGGGCAGGCATGGCATCCTCTCCAAATAGGTGCGACCAATGACAGCCGCGTTTCGGAGAGAGACTTAACCGCTGTACTATCGGCCGATAAGCTGCAAAAATTGCAACTCAGCATCCAATACATTGGACGATGAGTGTGCTGGATTTGAACGACTTCTTTTATTTTGTGCAGGTCGTTGACCGCGGCGGTTTTACAGCTGCCGGCCGGACGTTACGAATTCCAAAATCGACCTTGAGCCATCGCATCCAGCAGCTGGAGACCAATCTCGGGGTCAGGCTGCTTAATCGCACCTCGCGCCGGTTCGGGTTGACCGATGCCGGCGGTGAATTCTATCGCCATGCGGTGATGATGTTGCGTGAGGCCGAACAGGCTGAGAGCGCCATACGACACCGGCTGAATGAACCGACCGGCACCCTGCGCTGCACCGCGGCCATAGCCACCATGCAGTTCGCAATGCGCGATCTTCTGCCGGACTTTCTTTTCCGCTATCCAAACGTAAATGTCGTCGCCTATGCGACTGACCAGTTTGTCGACATCGTCGGCGGGAATTTCGACGTTGCGATCAGGGCACACTCTGACCCGCTCCCCGATTCGACCCTGGTGCAACGAGCGTTGACGCCGGCGCCGTGGTTCCTGTTCGCCGGCAACGCCTACGTTGACGCGAACGGGCCGTTAGATGGTCCGCGTGATCTCGCGAAACACTCTTCGCTGTTCATGATGCGGACCGGAGTTAGTCCGGTCTGGCGGCTTCGGCGTTCGGGTGGTCGCAGGGAAGAAGTCGTCGTACCGCTTAAGCCGCGGCTGCTCATGGACGACATGCTGTCTCTCAAACAGGCCGCCGTCAGCGGCCTCGGCATTGTCGCGCTGCCTGGTTACGTTTGTCGCGACGAGGTGCATTCGGGTGCATTGCGGCGGATCCTGCCCAATTGGATTGCAGCCGATTCGACGCTGACGGCGCTGATGCCGTACCGGCAGGGCTTGCTGCCATCGGTCCGCGCCTTCGTCGACCATCTGGCCGCTGAGCTTCCCAAAGCAGTGCTCATCTAATTAGTAATGAGTGCGACCGGTGGACGAACGGCTCACATCGTGCAGCCGGAAACCGGACACTGAACGTAGCTCATCTTGCCGCTCGCGTCCTTCTTCCAGAGGTACATCACGTAATCGAGCTTGGTGATGTCGCCCTTGGCGTCATAGGAAATGTTGCCGAGCACGGTGCTGAAATTCATGCCCGAGTGCATTTTGTCGGCGACTTTTTTCGGATCGGCTGAATTCGCAGCCGCGGCGGCCTGCGCGATGATCTGCACACCGGCGTAGCTGTAGAGCGTGTAGGCCTCCGGTTCGAACTTCTTGGCGCGGAATTCTTCCACCACGGCTTTCGCTTCCGGCCGGTTGCGCGGATCGGCGCCGTAAGTCATCAGCGTGCCTTCGACGCCGGGACCGCCGACCGACGCATACTCATCG
Organism: uncultured Alphaproteobacteria bacterium; assembly: GCA_963739945.1. GTDB lineage: Bacteria > Pseudomonadota > Alphaproteobacteria > Rhizobiales > Xanthobacteraceae > BOG-931. Next base: position 111,514 of record CAVUCN010000004.1, read on the forward strand.
GAAGTAATGCCGTCGCCGCCCATCAGCGGCGCCTTGACGCCTTGATCGCGCATCTGCCGAACGATCAGGCCGCCTTCGGTGTAGAGGCCGCCGAAATAAACCAGATCGGCACCCGACTGTTTGATCTTGGAGATCAGCGCCGAATAGTCTTTCTCGCCGGTGTTGATACCTTCGTACAACACTTCTTTCATGCCGCCGGCCTTGATTGTCTTGAGCGTCTCGTCGGCGAGGCCTTTGCCATAGGTGGTCTTGTCGTTGACGAAGGCGACTTTCTTGTCCTTGAAGTGCGCGAGAATGTAGCTGCCCGCGACCTTGCCTTGCTGATCGTCGCGGCCGCAGGTGCGGAAGATGTTCCAAAGGCCGCGCTCGGTCACGGTCGGGTTGGTGGATGCCGGCGTGATCTGGAGGATGCCGTTCTCCTGATAAACCTCCGAGGACGGAATGGTGACGCCGGAATTGTAGTGGCCGATGACGAATTTCACGCCGTCGCCGGCGAATTTGTTGGCGACCGAGACGCCTTGCTTCGGATCGGAAACATCATCGCCGTATTCGGCGGTGAGTTTCTTGCCGAGAATGCCGCCGGCGGCATTGATATCGGCAATGGCCTGATCGACTCCGTTCTTCATCTGCGCGCCGGTCGCGGCATTCGCGCCGGTGATCGGGCCGCCGACGCCGAATTTCACCTGCGCCGATGCGGAGCCTGCGAACGCTACTGCAAAACCCAGCGCGAGGCCGAGTGTCGTAGTCGTTTTCATTCGAGTTTCCCCTGGAATGGAACCGGCAGTTCGGCCGATGTTAGAGCATGATCCGGAAAAGTGGCAGCCGGTTTTCCGAAAAGATCATGCTCCAGGGGTCTAGGTCACGGCGCCTTGCGGCGCCAGCGCAGCCAGCCATTCGGTGCGTTGATCCAGCGATACTGGGTGACCATTTGCGACGCGCGCGCGGCCTGAAAACCGACGAAGCCAAACACCAAGCAAATCACGCTATCGACGACATAATAATGAAGCGACAGCAAGGTGCCGCCGAACAGGGCGAAATGGATGAAGCGGACGGCACAGCCCAGGATCAGCATGTAAGCGACGATTTGCCACCATGGCCGCCAGGTCGTGGCGACGGCCCGGCCGGCGAGCACAGCCGCCCCGCCGCCGAGGACGATAGTGACGAGCAGGAAGATGCCGAACGAGCCTTCCTCGTAAAACAGGTTTTGCAGGAGTTCCGTCATGGCATACCAGTCATGGCGCGACCTGCGGTCGCCCACCTTCGAGATAGGCGGATTTGATTTCCGGCCGGTCGAGCAGTTCGCGTCCGGTACCCGACAGCGTGATCAGTCCGTTGACCATGACATAGCCGCGGTGAGCGAGCTTGAGCGCGTGAAACGCGTTCTGCTCGACCAGGAACACGGTGAGGCCGTCTTCGGCGTTGAGCTTTTTGATCGCATCGAAAATCTGCCGGACAATCAGCGGCGCAAGGCCCAGCGACGGTTCGTCGAGCATCAACAGTCGCGGCCGGCTCATCAGCGCGCGCGCGATCGCCAGCATCTGCTGCTCGCCGCCGGAGAGCGTGCCGCCGCGCTGACCGATGCGTTGTTTCAAGCGCGGAAAAAGCGCTAGCACACGATCGAGATCGGCGGCAAATTCAGCTTGCGCCGCTACTGCCGCCCCCATCTGCAGGTTCTCCAGCACTGTCATGCGCGGGAAAATGCGGCGGCCCTCCGGCGACTGCGCGAGCTTCAGCCGCGCAATCTCGTGGGTCGGAAGTTGCGTGATATCGCGACCGTCGAAGACGATCTGCCCGTCGCGTGCGCGCGGATTGCCACAAATCGTCATCATCAAGGTGGATTTGCCGGCGCCATTGGCGCCGATCAGCGCAACGATCTCGCCGGCATTGACGTCGAGGTCGACGCCTTTGAGCGCCAGCACCCGGCCGTAACAGGCGGTCACGCCGCGTACCGAGAGGAGAGGCGCGGTCACAGCCCGACCTCGGCTGCAACCTGTGCAACATCATCGTCGTCGATACCGAGATAGGCGGCGATCACTTTCGGATCGTTGCGCACCGCATCCGGCGCGCCGTCGGCGATTTTGATACCGTAGTCGAGCACGACGATGTAATCGGAAATATTCATCACCACCGACATGTCGTGCTCGATCAGCAGGATCGAGATGTCGTATTTGTCGCGGATGACGAGGAGCAGTTCGTTGAGTTCCGCGCTTTCGCGCGGATTGAGTCCGGCGGCCGGCTCGTCGAGGCAGAGCAATGATCGGATCGGTGCACATCGCGCGTGCGATTTCGAGGCGGCGCTGTGCGCCATATGGCAGCACGCCCGCTGGATCGTCGGCGCGATCGAGCAGGCCGAAGCGATCGAGCCATGACCGCGCCTGGTCGAGTGCGTCGCGCTCGGCCGCCGCGTAGGACGGAAAGCCAAGCACGCCGAGAAACGTATAACCGGATGCGACCATCAACCGGTTGTGCTGGGCGACCAGCAGGTTTTCCAGAACGGTCATGCCGGGAAACAGCCGGATGTTCTGGAAGGTGCGGGCGACGCGCGCCTGTTGCGCCACCAGATAGTCGGGCATCCGCTCGAGCAGGAACAGCGCACCGTTCGGCTGCACCACGCCACGCTTGCCGCTTTGGGTGAGACCATCGAGCGCGTTCCAGGTTGCGGCATCGCCGCGGACCAGCGCGATACGTCCCTCGGTCGGCTTGTAGAAACCGGTGATGCAATTGAACACCGTGGTCTTGCCGGCGCCATTCGGGCCGATCAGCGCGGTGATGGTGCCGCTTTTCACCTCGAATGAAAGATCGTTGACCGCGACGATGCCGCCGAAGCGCATGGTCAGATGCTCGACGTGCAGCACTGTTGAACCGTCGCGCGGCATCAGCCGTGACCTTCTTCGGCAAGGTCGGCGGAGATTTCGGTTCGTTTGCGTAGGTATACCGACGGCGAGCGCGTCGCGATCAGGCCGCGCGGCCGCCAGATCATGATCAGCACCATCGCGAGCCCGAACAGCAACATGCGGTATTGGGTCGGATCGAAGGTCGGGCCGAAAATCGCCTTGAGGAAGTCGAGCTCGCGCAGGATTTCGGTGCCGCCGATCATGACGATGGCGGCGATGACGACGCCGATCTGGCTGCCCATGCCGCCGAGTACGACGATGGCGAGGATCGTCGCCGACTCGATGAAGGTGAAGGACTCCGGCGAGATGAATGCTTCGCGTGCGGCAAAGAACGAGCCGGCGAAGCCGGCGAACATCGCGCCCATGGCGAAAGCGGTGAGCTTGGTGTTGGTGGTGTTGATGCCGAGCGAGCGGCAGGCGATCTCGTCTTCCCGCAGCGCTTCCCAGGCGCGCCCGATCGGCAGCCGGCGCAGCCGAATGGTGACGAAGCAGGTGAGCAGCGCCAGCGCCAGGATCAGGTAATAAAGAAAGATCACGCGGTGGAGCGGTGAGAATTCCAGCCCGAACCTCGCGGCAAAGCCATTATCGTTGGCGGTGAACGGAATGCCGAAGAAGGTCGGCCGCGGAATACTGATGATGCCGGCATAACCGTTGGTCAGCGCTACCCAGTTGATCAGGATCAGGCGAATGATTTCACCGAAGGCGAGCGTGACAATCGCCAGGTAGTCGCCGCGCAGCCGCAGTACCGGGAAGCCGAGCAGGATGCCCCAGAACGACGACAACATGCCGGCCAGCGGCAGCAGAATCCAGAAACTCAGGCCGAAGGTCTTCGCCAGCAGCGCGTAGGAGTAGGCGCCGACCGCATAGAACGCGACATAGCCAAGGTCGAGCAGCCCCGCGAGCCCGACAACGATATTCAATCCCCAGCCGAGCATTACGTAGATCAGAATCTGCACACCGAAAGTGTCGATCCACTTCTGGCCGCCGTTGCTGCCGATCGTGAAATAGATCACCAGCGGATAGGCGATCACTGCGGCGATGGCGAAAGGCACGCCCCAGTTGTTGAGATAAAACCGCCAGGCGGGCGGGGCGGCCTGCGCCGGCCGTTGCGCGCGTTGAGCGATTTTGGGCGCCAGCACAGCGGAATAGACAAAGCAGCAAAGGCCGGTGATGGCGACGACCGCAAGCAGTAATCGCCAGCGGGTAGTGAGAATCAGAACGTTATTGATATCGGTGACGGTCTGAAAACCGATCAGCGGCAGGAACAGGCCGAACGCGATCAGCGCAGTACGAAGCGAATGGCGCAGCGCGCCGGTAAAATCGACGCGCCCGTTTTGCGCGCCGCCGTTCATCTCAGACTTTCTCGACGTCCGGCCGGCCGAACAGGCCTTGCGGCAGGAAGATCAGGGTAATGGCGAGCACGGAAAACGCCGCGACGTCTTTATAGTCGATGGAGAAGTACGCCGACCAAAACGTTTCGATCAGCCCGATCAGGAGACCGCCGACAACCGCGCCGGGCAGTGAGCCGATGCCGCCAAGCACCGCCGCGGTGAACGCCTTCACGCCGGGCACGAAACCGTCGGAGAAACTGACGACGCCGTAATACATCAGGTACATGGTGCCGGCGACGGCAGCGAGCGCAGCCGCAATCACGAAAGTCATCGAGATCGTGCGATCGACATTGACGCCAAGGAGCGCCGCCATTTTCTGATCCTGCTCGCAGGCGCGCTGGGCGCGGCCAAGCGGCGTCTTCGCCACCAGATACCAGAACCCGGCGAGCAGCACCGCGGTGACGCCCCAGATGATGAGCTGCCGGTAGGACAGCGTCACCGGGAAGTTGTTCTGGTTGAACAGGACGAACTCGCCCTGGATCATCGGCGGGATCGATTTGTTGCGCGGCCCTTGCGTTACCTGCACGAAGTTCGACAGGAAGATCGACATGCCGATCGCGGAAATCAGCGGCGCCAGGCGGAACGAACCGCGCAGCGGTCGGTAGGCGACGCGTTCGATGGCCCAGTTGATCAGCGAGGTGAAGATCATCGCCACGATCAGCACCAGGAACAGCGCCAGCGCGATCGAGGAAATGCCGATCCATGCGGTGAGCAGCAGGAAGGCGATCAGCGCGATGAAAGCCGAGACCATGAACACATCGCCATGGGCGAAGTTCACCATGCCGATGATGCCGTAAACCATCGTGTAGCCGATGGCGATCAGGCCATAGATCGAGCCGAGCGTAATGCCGTTGATGAGCTGCTGGACGAAGTATTCCATGCGTCCGCCGCGTTCCTCGAATCCCTTGAAATTCTTAACAGGGGGCCGCCGCAGCGGCAATTGCGGCGGCTAGCCTCATCACGCCGCCCGCAACAGGGGAATAGCCTCGCGGCCGAACAGTTCGTGGGCCGTGGCGACCTCGTCGATCGGAGCGCAGTAGTTGAGTACGCCGAGGAAATGTCCGGCGCCGACTACGCGGCACTGCTCGATGATATTGTACGCGGCGTCCTTCGGTGTGCCGGTGATGAACTCGTCGTCGCTAAGCGTGAAACCGCCGGTAGGCGCCGGCGCGTCGGGCACATTCGCATTCAGGCGCTCATCCTCGGCAACAAAGCTCTTCAGGCGGTCGGTCACGGCCTGCGCATACAGGCGCGCCTGGTCCGTCGTCGGCGCCACAGTGACGCGCCGCCGCAGCGCAAAGTATTCGGGGCCGGCGTGGAATCCGGTTGCGTCCGCTTCCTCGCGATAAGCGTCGAAGATGCGCTTGATCACGGGCGCGGAATTGAAGCCGGTACTGATCTTGATCCGGCGCCGCGCGGCGCGCCGTGCGGACTCCGCGCTAACGACTGTGGTCCATCGCGGCGGCGAAGGTTGCTGCAATGGCCGCGGCAGAATGCGCAAATCGGAGAACGAGAAATACTTGCCGCGGTGGGAGACAATCCGATTGGTCAAAGCCGCGTCAATGACCGCTACGATCTCGTCGTTGCGTTCGCGAGCCTCGGCCATCGTCATGTTCATCCGGCTGAGTTCCTGAGGCACGCCAATCGCCGTCCCGATTTCCAGCCGGCCGCCGGTCAAGTGATCGAGCATGCCGATTTCCTCCACCACCCGCGCCGGATGGTAGTAGGGCAGAACGACCCCCATGACGCCGAGACGAAGTCTTTTTGTTCGGGCGGCGAGGGAGGCGATCAGAAGGTTGGGCGACGGGGAATATGATCGACCATAGTGGTGTTCGCTGAAAAATATGCCCTCAAAGCCAAGCGCCTCGTCACGGACCCATAGATCGAGATAGCGCGCGAAGAGTACCGCTACATCGCCAGGATCCGGTTCTACGTCCGGGCCGCCCAGTTCAGGCAAGAATTCAAATAGCCACGGCTTGATCATCAGAAAGCGTCCCCACTCAACGTTTACAGTTGCCTGCTTATTTCTTTTGCAATGATCTGCGCTGATCGCCGTAAAGCCGCACGAAAATCTGCATCCCGGTCGGGGGTAAAGCGCGCTGTCGGCACTGCCAAATTGATGGCGCCGTAAAGCTTCGCTTCATTTCGTACTGCGGTGGAGATGGCTGTGATGCCCAGCGTGAATTCTTCCCGGGAGTAGGCAAAGCCCGTCGCTTTGACGCTCTGAAGCTCTTTTTTGAGACGGCTCTTCGATCGAACTGTGTGCGGCGTCACAGGCGCGAACGCGACTCGGTCGAGATACTCGCTTAGCTCCTGGGGACTTAGTTCCGACAGCACGACTTTGCCCGCCGAAACAGCATAGAGAGGCGCAGTCATGCCGGCCTTCATCGTGTACGACAGCGCCTGCGTGCTTATTGCCGATGCGACCACCTCGACCGAATCCCCGCTCTGGACATAGAAGCCACAAGTTTCGCTGACCTCCAGGCTGAGCTGGTGCAGGAACGGCGCGACGCGATCGCTTAAAGACGGCTTTTGCGCCTTCCTTGCGATCTCGACGACCTCCGCTCCGAGACGGTATCCCTCCGATTTCGGATCGCGATCCAGGAACTTCCGCGACAGCAAGTTTGTGAGGAGATGAAACAGGCTGCTGCGGGGAATGCCGAGGCTCGTCAGTAACTGCGAGAACGATGGCGGCTCGGAACAGCTGGCCACGTACTCGAGAATGTCGAGTCCGCGGTCGAGCGACTTGACGGCTGAGGCCTGGCTGGGTTTCATATGTTAGATTAGTTCAATATGTTGAACCAACATATTCAACGTCGCCCCGTGTTGGCAAGAGGCGGTGCTATGTTGGAGAAGCGCTGAACGAAGCGGGACGCCTCGGAGAACCCCATGGATCGTTTGAAAAGTGAAGACGCCATCGGCGCCAAAGGGCGGCCGTTCACCGGCGCGGAATATCTGGAAAGCCTGCGCGACGGCCGCGAGGTCTATATTTATGGCGAGCGGGTCAAGGACGTCACCACGCATCCGGCGTTCCGTAACGCGGCGCGCTCAATCGCCCGGCTGTATGACGCGCTTCACGACGAAAAGACCAAAGGCCTGCTGACCTCACCGACCGATACCGGTTCCGGCGGCTATACCCACAAGTTCTTCCGCGCCGCCCATTCGCGCGAAGAGCTTGTCGCACAACGTGACGCCATCGCGCTGTGGGCGCGCATGTCCTACGGCTGGATGGGGCGCTCGCCGGATTACAAGGCGTCGCTGATGAATACGCTCGGCGCCAATTACGATTTTTACGGCAAGTTCGCCGGCAACGCGAAGGCCTGGTACAAGCGCGCGCAGGAAAACGTCCTGTTCATGAACCACGCCATCGTCAATCCGCCGGTGGATCGCGCCAAGGCGGCGGATCAGGTCAAGGACGTCTACATCACCATCCAGAAAGAAACCGACGCCGGCATCTATGTGTCGGGCGCCAAGGTGGTGGCGACATCGTCGGCGCTGACGCATTACAATTTCCTTGGCCAGAACGCCGCGGTGCCGACCCACGACACCGATCTTGCGGTCATGTTCATCGCGCCGATGAATGCGCCGGGCGTCAAACTGTTCTGCCGCACCTCCTACGAAATGACGGCGAGTGTGATGGGCACGCCGTACGACTATCCGCTGTCGTCGCGGTTCGACGAGAACGATGCGATCTTCGTGTTCGATAACGTCTTCATTCCGTGGGAAGACGTGCTGTTGCACCGTGACATCGAGAAGCTCAAGACCTTCTTCCCGCAGTCGGGATTCCTCGCGGGCTATCAGTTCCAGGGCTGTACGCGGCTTGCGGTGAAACTCGACTTCCTGGCCGGCGTCATCGGCAAGGCATTGCATGCGGCGGGTTCCGACGAATTCCGCGGCAATCAGGCGATGCTCGGCGAGGTGATCGCGTGGCGGCATCTGTTCTGGGCGCTCACCGACGCCATGGCGCTCAATCCGACGCAGTGGGTCAACGGCGCGGTGCTGCCGAATTTGCAGTCCGGCTCCAGCTATCGCGTGTTCGCCGGCGACGCCTACGGCCGCGTCAAGGAAATCGTGGAGAAGATCGTCGCATCGTCGCTGATCTACCTGCCGTCCTCGGCCAAGGACTTCAAGAATCCGGCGATCGACAAATACCTCGCGCAATATGTCCGCGGCTCTTACGGCATCGGCTACAAGGAGCGCATCAAGGTGATGAAGTTGTTGTGGGATGCCATCGGCACCGAGTTCGGCGGCCGTCACGAGCTCTACGAGCGCAACTACGCCGGCAATCACGAGGACATCCGTATCCAGGCGCTGTGGAGCGCACGCAGCTCCGGCATGTTCGGGCAGATGACCGCGCTCGCCGAACAGTGCATGTCGGAATATGACGAAAACGGCTGGACCAATTCGGCCTGGCTCGACCCGGATGACGTTGCCTATCCGGGCCTGCCGAAAACGCTCCGCGCCGCGGAGTGACGGGCTCCGCTTCTGCGGTACCTCGCGTATGCACAGCCGTTGTTGCTCACCAGCCCACGCTGGGTAGATGATGGGGTGGTGCCCACAAACCCGGATAACCTATGAGCTGGATCGACCAACGGCCTGACGACGCCATGGACGGCGCGTTCACCGCGGTGGCGCCGGAAGCTATTCCGAGCGTCGATCCTGCGGCGTTTCGCGAGGCCATGGCGAAACTTGGCGCCGCGGTACACGTCGTTACTTCGGCGGGGCCGGCCGGCAAGACCGGCTTTACCGCGACCGCAGTCTGCTCGGTGTCCGATACGCCGGCGACGCTGCTAGTCTGCCTCAACCGCCGCAGCAAGAGCGCGCCGCTGCTCAGCCAGAACGGCATGTTCTGTGTGAACACGCTCGGCGCGGGGGAAGAAAAGCTCGCCGACGTCTTCGCCGGGCGAAGCGGCCACCAACTCGAGGAGCGGTTTTCGGTCGGCGAATGGCTGACGTTGAAAACCGGCTCGCCGGTGCTGGCGTCCGCGGTGATTGCGTTCGATTGCCAGACCATCGAGATCAAGGCCGTGGCCTCGCACAACGTAATTTTCGGCGCCGTGCAGGCAGTGCGGCTCGGGCCGCCCGGTCCGGCGCTGGTCTATCACGATAGGCTCTACAAGAAGGTGTAGCGCCGGCGGGTTGTGCAAAAAGTGCTTTAAACGGTCCAACAAATAAACAGACCTGCTGAAATTCGCCTTATGACGAATCTCAGGGAGCGGCGATTGGGGCCGGTAAGTGGGCGGCGACTTTACGTTTTCACTGTGCTCACGCTGGGTGCGCTTTGCCTCCAAAAGCTGCCGCGGCTATCGCCGATCGGCGCGGCAGCTAAGGGCCAAGAGCAGCCGCGGTGGTTCGCTTGAAAAGCCCTCAGTCCACGCGCTCGAAGTCGCCCGGTATCCAAGTTTTGTCGAGCCAAGGCTGCGATGCAACGTGGAGCCTGCGCTCCTCGAGCGATACCCCGATGTCTTTATGTTCCCGTCGGGCAAGCAGTTGCGCGACGTCCACTTTAGGCAGACATCTTTTCTCAACTTCATCTTGGCATGCATGGCAAACAGAGCCGTTAATACATAGATGAAGGACTTCAACCGAGGCCGGTGACTAGAGGGAAAAATGTACAAATTGAGGGACGATGGATACCCAACCTTCAAGAAGATCATGAATGGGAGGAAATGGGTTGGACGCGTGAGCCAGACTACTAGCGGCTTCCTTGCAAAAATCGGGAATTACGAAGTCGAAGCGCTTACGGAAATCGCAGCGCTTCGGGAAGTTGTGGCAAAGGTTAGTCAGGAACCGGTTGAAGAAAATCCTGGGAGCCGCGAAAAGTCCCGGCGGACGTCAACAGTGCAAGCTGACACGGAACGCGTGATAGAGTGGTTACGCGAACTAAGCCAAATAAGTGAGGGGCATCCGAAGTTTACCAACGCAGACGTAGCTCGTACCCTTGGCAAGAAACGTCCTGGGCAGGAGCTAGGTAATTTAATGTCACGCCTCGACTTCGCTTGCTATGTCGCAGGCCTGCCCTCACTTGGGTGTACTGCGGAAAAGCCATTCGCTGATGCATGGCAACAACAAAATCGCACCTGGAAATGGCCGATCAGGAAAATGCGTGCCGCTGCAAGAGCTCATTCGTGGAGTTCAACTGACTTTGATCTTATTCTACACGAAACACAGCGTCTATCTTATGGACTTGGACACGTTGCATGGAATGATGAGCTTGCCAGGCACGATAATAAAATAATGGCCTGGGCGGGCGTTTGAGTGCAGCCGTACGGCGGCCTGCTAGTGCGGTTGGACAACGCGAAGACGATTTACCACCAATAATATGCCGCACGTACTTCACGAGCGAAGCGCCGATTGACAGTAGATCAGGCTCACTTTGAGCGTTCACCCAGAAATCGATGACGACGATCCGCTTGTCGTCAAATGTCGATACGGCCGACGGGAGAAACAATGATGACGGTTACGGAATCCAAGGATCTCAAAAAGGGCACCCGTGTTTATTGGCGAGGCGGCATCGCCGATACCGGTACTATTACAGAAACGAGTTGGGATGCAGTCACGATCGCTTGGGACAATGGGCAGATCGCAAGTGTACACCACGGCGACATGCGCGAAATTCAGCGAACGCCGGCAAGGTCAAATACTGCATAGACTGTCGCGAATGCCTGTTTCCGGTCACTAACTGCCGCGGTGCGGTCAAACCGTGGTGTCCGCTTTCATCCTGATTGTGTTGCAAAACACCGATGGTTTTGTCGGTTGAGGTTGGCAGGTGAGTTTTTGTTTGGTGCTTATTTTGCGTTCGGGATGGGGTACTTCGGGCTTAACACCTGACGCATCAACTACGCCGGACGAGCCGCCACCTTCACTGGTGGTGGATGACAAAGGAGCTTGGCGAGGCGTCGCAGATTCTGGGCGGTTGCAGTTAGCAGAACCTCATCCTTGACCCCGCTCAAGCCGCGCAGTCGAAGCCGGTCGAGCCGAAGGATGCGCTTCATGTGGGCAAACCGCATCTCGATCTTCTTGCGTTCGCGGCGTGATTGCTGGAACGCCTCGGTGTTAGCCAGAGCGCGAACGCGGTCTCGCACGTCCTCATCGATGTCTCGGGTCACCTTGCGACTGGTGCTGGTCGTACACTGTGCCTTGAGGTCGCATCTTGAGCAGTCGGACCTGCTCGCCCGATAGGGTAAAAGGCGTCCCTGGTCGATCAGACCGGAATGCGTGAGCAGTTTGCCCGCAGGGCAGACATATACGTTGCGTTCCCGGTCGAAGACGAAGTCGGCGCGGCTAAAGGTGCCGTCGGTGCGTGCCGACTTATCCCAAACCGGAACGTGCGGTGCGATCTTGCGATCGATCAGCCACTTGAGCAGCCTGGCCGCGCCATAGGCTGTGTCGCCTGCGAGCCTTTGGGGTTGAAGATCGAAGCGGCGGCAGACCCGGTCCACCATGGTCTGGGTAACGGCGATCTCTACCGTGCGATTGGCCCGTGTGCCCTCGGCGTCGATGATGATCCCGACTTTGTTGTCGATCAGATAGTTCGCATCATAGGCAAAGAATGGATCGACACCCGGCCTGGCAACCCATGCCGCTTGGGGATCGGTCAGCGACACTTCCTTGGCCGGCCTGCTTCGGCTGCCGCTCGGGCCGCCGCTATCCCCGCCATCATTCTCTTCGTGACTGCGGGCCGCATCGAGTGCCGCGAGATACTCGCGAACCGCATGGGATGCTTCTTCCGCCTTCGGCCAGGCGATCGGTTGATCACCGGGCACTCGCTTCTTCTTGTCCACGTCGGCCCTGATCAGGCTCGCATCGACCGAGAAGGCTTCGCCGCCGACCAACCCGGCTGCAATGCACTTCGCCACTACCCCCTCGAACACCCGCCGTAACGCATCGCTCTCGCGGAACCGTTCATGCCGTGCCCGGCAGAACACCGAATGATCGGGGATAGTGTCCTCAATCCCGAGCTTGCAGAACCACCGGTAGGCGAGATTGACCTGCACTTCGGCGCACAGCCGCCGTTCCGAGCGGATCGCAAACACATAGCCGACAATGAGCAGCCGGATCATCAGCACTGGATCAATCGAGGGGCGACCCGTGTGCGAGTAGTAAGGCGCAAGCTCCTTGTGCACCCAACCGAGGTCGAGAACGCCGTCGATCTGGCGCACCAGATGATCCGGGGGCACGACCTTGTCGAGATCAAACGAATAAAAGAACTGCCCTTGTCCGCCTTGCCGCTGACCCATCATGACCCGCTCCCGCCGATCCCCGTCGCAATCCAACGGAATCATCCTGCGTGAGTCGGATCAACAATAGTTTTGCAACACAATCATCCTAAAAGCGGACGCCACCGACACGATTGCTGCGTCGCTGAGCGAACAACCAGGCATAAGTAGGGTTGCGAGTGGGCGCGTTGTCTCCAGCTTATACACAGCGCAAGCTTCTTCTTTTTCGCGGCTGGCTTATGCTTCCGGCGGGATCAGCCCGCCCAGATCAGCCGTCATGGCCAGCCCGCTGCCATTGTTTCACCTTTACGGCGATCCGCCGGACGATCAGGCGTTCGAATTTATCCACATCGAGACAATCGCCTCGCGCGCGCCAAGCCACGATTGGACCATCCGGGCGCATCGCCATCGCAATCTGTTTCAGATCCTGCTGATCGAGCGTGGCGGCGGCGAGATGACGTTCGATGTGGCGCGGCTGCCATTCGTTGCACCCGCGGCGATCCTGGTGCCGGCGGCAATCGCTCACGGTTTCCGCTTCGAACCCGATATGACGGAAGGTTGGGTGATCAGCTTCACCGAAGACGCCGCCGAGCCGCTGACCGACCGGGCCGGGGATGCGCTGACGCGGATGCGGGCGCTCGCCGCCGAGCCGGTTGTTCCGATCCGGGACGAGGCGGAGATGGTGCGGCTGTCGGCGCTGTGCCGTGAGCTGTTCGAGGAAGGCAGCCTCGCGCGCGGCGGCTATCGTTTCGCGATGCGCGGGTTGCTGGTGCTGATCGCGGTCAGTGTGGCGCGTCTTGCCGCGAGCCGCGAACGCTTAGGCACCATCGCGCAGCCGGCGGACACGACGGTGGTGCAACTTCGCGTATTGATCGACGAAAATTTTCGTGCGCAACGCCAGCTTGGCTTTTATGCGGACAAGCTTTCAATGACGGTCGATCGTCTCAACGATCGTGTAAAGCAATCAACCGGCGTCACTGCCGGGCACTTGATACGGCAGCGCCTGCTCACCGAAGCCAAACGTCAGCTCGTGTTCACCGCGCAGCCGATCTACGACGTTTCCAAAGAGCTCGCCTTCGCCGATCCGTCGCACTTCGCCCGCTTCTTCCGCAAGCAGACCGGCACCACGCCGCACGAATTTCGCGACCGGCGGGGAGGGTGATGCGCAAACTGCTTGTTCTCACATGCGGGAACCGTTCGTCGCCGCCCTTACCCGAACGTCCCGGCCCGCGTTAGACTACGATAAAATGTGGAGGAGACGATCATGAGGCGGCGCGAGTTCGTCACACTACTCGCCGGCGCGGCGGCGTGGCCGCTCGGCGCGCGGGCGGAACCGGTCAACAAGCTTGTACGCATTATTGTCGGGTTCCCCGCGGGCGGCGGCACCGACATTGTCGCGCGCATTCTTGCCGAGGCTATCCAGGGCCATTATGCCTCGTCGATCATCGTGGAAGACAAGCCCGGCGCCAGCGGGCGGCTGGCCGTCGAGTACGTCAAGAATGCTCCGCCGGACGGTAGCGTGATGTTGTTCACGCCGGACTTCCCGATGACGCTCTATCCGCACAGCTTCAAGTCGCTGAATTACGATCCGGTGAAGGATTTTGTCGCTGTCGGCGCTGTGGCCAGGAGCATGCTGGCGTTCTCGATCGGACCCGAAGTGCCTGACGACGTCAAAACCCTGGCTGGCTTCGTCCAGTGGTGCAAAGCGCATCCCGACAAGGCAAATTATGCAGACACCTCGGCGGGCGCGACGCCGCATTTCACCGGCGTGATGTTTGCCAGTGCGGCCGGTGTGGCGATGACGCCGGTGCATTACCGTGGCGGCGCGCCGGCCCTGGAGGACTTGCTGGGAGGCCACGTACCGGCGAGCGTCAATCCGCTTAGCGAGATTCTTGAGACGGCAAAATCGGGATCAATCCGGGTCCTGGCCGTGACCGGACCCAAACGCTCGCCGTTCCTGCCTGATGTGCCGACCTTCAAGGAATCCGGCTACGACGTCGTCGTCGAGTCCTGGAACGGCGTGTGGCTGCCGGCCAATACGCCGAATGACATTGTTCAGGCGTTGAGTACAGCGATGCACGAGGCGTCACAATCGAAGGCTATGCTGGACAGTCTCGCCAAATTCGCCACCGAACCGGCGTATCAGACACCTGCGGAATTTGCCGATACCATCAAGTCGGAGATCGCCCGTTGGGGCCCGGTGGTGAAAGCATCGGGCTTCGTCGCGCTGGACTAATCCGGCTCTGGCGCGCAGGACTAAACAGAAATTCGAACTTCAGGAATTTCGGGCGCGACTAATCGTCTGGCGACGCGGGATAATACGAGGATCACAATGATAGTTTTGAGCTGGAGCGTCTTGAGTTTTGTCGGAATCCTGGTGTTGTTCACAGTCTTGGGAAGTTTTTTCACCGTCCAAACCGCTCAGGTCGCAATCATCACGCGGTTTGGCAGGTTCCTGCGTGTCGCCGATCCGGGCCTGAACTGGAAGTGGCCGTTCATCGACGCTGTCGCCGCCAGGATGAGCCTGCGGGTCAATCAGATTACTTTGACGATGGAGACAAAGACCAAAGACAACGTCTTTGTCACCATTCCCATCTCAGTCCAGAACCGGGTCCGGCCTGAAAAGGCATTCGACGCGTTTTACAAGCTGTCCAATCCGGTGGCGCAAATTCAATCCTACGTCGAACAGGTGATCCTCGGGCATGTTCCCGGGATGACGCTTGATGAAGTGTTCGCCAGCCAGTCGGGAATTGCCGCGGCGGTGAAGCAGGAGCTCGATGCCGACATGGCCGGCTTCGGCTACGAAATCGTCAATGTGCTGGTGACCGATATCGTACCCGATGCCAAGGTGAAGTCTGCGATGAACGACATCAACGCGGCACAACGCGAGCAGGTCGCTGCGACGGCCCGCGGCGAAGCCGAGAAAATCCTGGTGGTGAAAAAGGCCGAGGCCGAAGCCGCCAGCAAGGCGTTGCAGGGCGAGGGTATAGCCAATCAGCGCAAGGCCATCATCGCGGGATTGCAGGGTTCAATCGAGCAGTTTCAAAAAACCGTTGGCGGCGCGTCGACATCCGAAGTGATGCAGCTTGTTCTCGTTACGCAATATTTCGACACCATCAAATCAATCGGCGAACTGGACAAGACCAATACGCTGTTCCTGTCGCACTCGCCCGGAGCGGTCAAAGAAGTCGCCGATCAGGTCCTGCAGTCCATGCTGATTGCGGACCGGTCGAAAGCCTAAGCGCGCGGAACGCGAGCGGCCGGGAATTGTCCCGGCTTAATTCAGCAGAAATCCCAGCACCGTGTCGGCGTAGACCTTCGGCTGCTCGACATTGGCAATATGTGCGGCTTCGAGCACGGCGATCTGTGCGCCGGGGATGTGCTGCTTGATGAACTCGTTGCCTTCGAGCGGCGTTGCCGGGTCCTGCCGCCCGGCGATGACGAGAGTCGGTGCGGTAATTTTCGCCAATAGCGGCCGGTGATCCATCGCCTTGATCGCTTCGCAGCAGCCGAGATAGCCGTCGAGTTTGGTTGCGACAAAGCCTTTGCGCATTTTCTCGATCGTTTGCGGCGCGCGGTCGCGGAAGTCTTTGGTGAACCAGCGCTCCATGTTCATGTCGACAATGGCCGGAAGCCCTTTCTCGGCGACCATCTTGATGCGGCCGTCCCACATCGTCTTGTCCGGGTAGTAGCAGGCGGTGTTGGAGAGGATCAGCTTGTCGATGCGGCTTTGCGCGCTGCCGCCGAGCCATTGCCCGACCATGCCGCCCATCGACAGGCCGCACCAGTTGATCTTCGCAATACCCAGCGCATCGAGGACACCGAGCACGTCGCGGCCGAGCCGCTCCATTGAGTAGGGGCCTTTCGGCGCGTCCGATTTGCCGTGGCCGCGGCGGTCGTAGCGCAGCACCCGGAAATGCCTGGTCCACGGCGCAACCTGGTCGTCCCACATGTGCAGGTCGGTGCCGAGCGAATTGGACAGCATCAGAACCGGAGCGTTCTCCGGGCCGTCGAGCTCTGCGTGAATGGTACAGCCGTCATCGACTTTGATGTCGGGCATTGCTATTTCCTCTCCTAGTTCGCACTTTTGTAACATCCTTACTCGTGCTTGGGAGTGACGCACAATGGCAATGACGATGGCGGGCGAGTACCAGATTCCGGCGTCACAGCAGACGGTGTGGGAGAAGCTCAACGACCCGGCGGTGCTCAAGGCCTGCATCCCCGGCTGTCAGGAGCTCAACAAAACCGGCGACAACGGATTTCAGGCGGTGGCGACGATCAAGATCGGTCCGGTGAAGGCGACGTTCAAAGGCGCCGTCACGCTGTCGGATCTCGATCCGCCGAACGGCTACAAGATCTCGGGTCAGGGCGAGGGCGGCGTCGCCGGCTTCGCCAAGGGCGGCGCCACGGTGAAGCTGGCGCCGAAAGATGGCGGCACGCTGCTTACCTACAATGTCGAGGCGCAGATCGGCGGCAAGCTTGCTCAGCTTGGCCAGCGGCTGGTGAATGGCGCGGCGAAAAAAGTCGCCGACGATTTTTTTCAGAACTTCGTCAAGGCTGTCGGGACCGCATAATAAAAAGCCGCCCGCGTGATGCGCGCGGCTTCGTCAGTTATCAGCGCAGATGCGCGCGAGGCGGGATGCCGCTGTCACGTTCCCGCGATGCGGGTATATGCCGCCCAGCTATGCTCACGGAGCGGCGAAAAGTGCCCGGTTTCTATGCGGAACTCCCTTGACCGCCGGCTAGGCCACGGTTCAGAGTAATTCTCGTTCCAAAGACGAAAAATGGCAAAAAACGATGCGATTTCGCACTTTGGGGACACCCGGTTGTATGAATAGCCGGGGAATCGAAGCGTTTGGCCTGATTTCCTGAGGAGGAGCCCATGGCAACCGTTTCCATGACGGTGAACGGAAAGCCCGCGTCGGGCGATGTCGATACGCGCACTTTGCTTGTACAGTTTTTGCGCGAGCATTTGCGCCTAACCGGAACGCACGTCGGCTGCGATACCTCGCAATGCGGCGCGTGTGTCGTCCATGTCGACGGCAAGGCCATCAAGTCGTGCACCGTGCTGGCGCTGCGTCTTGAAGGCGCCAACGTGCTGACCATCGAAGGTCTGGCGCCGTCGGACACGCAACTGCATCCGATGCAGGAAGCGTTCCGCGAGAACCACGGCTTGCAGTGCGGCTATTGCACTCCGGGCATGATCATGACCGCGGTCGATATCGTCCGCCGCAAAGGCAACGATCTCGACGACAAGACCATCCGCGAAGAGCTCGAAGGCAACATCTGCCGCTGCACCGGCTACCACAATATCGTCAAAGCGATTGCCGCCGGCGGCAAGGCGATGCGCGGCGGTACCGGCACATCGAAAGCTGCCGAATAGCAAAAGGGACGCATCTAACGATCTACCGGGAGGAGCCGTCATGAGTGCGACCGGTATCGGCGCCGCAGTGCGCCGCAAGGAAGATCAGCGTTTCATTACCGGCAAGGGCCACTACACCGACGACATCAGCCGGCCCGGCCAAAGCTATGCCTACTTCATTCGCTCGCCGCATGCCCATGCAACGCTCAAGGCGATCGATGCCAAGGCGGCGTCCAGTATGCCGGGTGTGCTCGCGGTGCTGACTGGCGCCGAGCTTGCCACCGACAAGATCGGCAACCTGATCTGCGGCTGGATGATCCATTCCAAGGACGGCTCGCCGATGAAAATGGCAGCGCACCCGGCGCTCGCCGTTGGCAAGGCTTGCCATGTCGGCGATGCAGTGGCTGTTGTGGTCGCGGAAACGCTGGCGCAGGCGCGCGATGCCGCCGAGAAAGTGAAAATCGATTACGCCGTGCTGCCCGCGGTTGCGGATCCGGCAGCGGCACAGAAACAGGGCGCGCCGCTTATTCACGATGTCGCGCCCGGCAACACGATCTATCAGTGGCACCTCGGCGACGCCAAAGCGGTCGACGCCGCGTTCAAGGCGGCAAAGCACGTCACCAGGCTCGACATCGTCAACAACCGCCTGGTGCCGAACGCGATCGAGCCGCGCGCCGCGATCGGCGATTACGATTCCGGCACCGGCGCCTTCACGTTGTGGAACACCACGCAGAATCCGCACGTGGCGCGGCTCGTCATCGCCGCGTTCGTCGGCATGGCGCCGGAGCACAAGCTGCGCGTGATCGCGCCGGACGTCGGCGGCGGCTTCGGCTCAAAGATCTTCATCTATCCGGAAGAAGTCGTGGCGCTGTGGGCGTCAAAGCGCGTCGGCCGTCCGGTGAAATGGGTCTGCGACCGTTCGGAAGCGTTCCTCGCCGATGCACACGGCCGCGATCACGTCACCCATGCGGAAATGGCGTTCGACGGCGACGGCAAGATCACCGCGCTTCGCGCCAAAACCATCGCCAATCTTGGCGCCTACATGTCGACGTTCTCGTCGTCGGTGCCGACCTATCTCTACGCCACGCTGCTGTCGGGCCAGTATCAGATCCCGCAAATCTATTGCGAGGTCGATGCGGTCTACACCAACACCGTCCCGGTCGATGCCTATCGCGGTGCCGGGCGGCCGGAAGCGACTTTCGTGGTCGAGCGCCTGATGGAAGTTGGCGGGCGCGAAATGGGCATCGATCCGGTCGAGCTTCGCCGGAAGAACTTTGTGACCAAGTTTCCGCACCAGACGCCGGTTATCATGATGTACGACGCCGGCGACTATAATGCCTCGCTGAAGAAGGCGATGGAGATCGCCGACATCAAAGGTTTCGCCAAGCGCAAGCGCGATGCGGGGCGTCACGGCAAGCTCCGCGGCATCGGCTATTCGACCTACATCGAAGCTTGCGGCATCGCGCCGTCGCAGGCGGTCGGCTCGCTCGGCGCCGGCGTCGGCTTGTGGGAGTCCGCCGAAGTGCGGGTCAATCCGACCGGCTCGGTGGAGGTGCTGACCGGTTCGCACGCTCATGGCCAGGGCCACGAGACCACATTCGCGCAGCTCGTCTCCGAGCGCCTCGGCATTTCGATCGATGATGTGTCGATCGTGCACGGCGACACCGACAAGGTGCAGTTCGGCATGGGCACCTACGGCTCGCGCTCCGGCGCCGTCGGCATGTCGGCGGTGGTGAAAGCGCTCGACAAGGTCGAGGCCAAGGCCAAGAAGGTCGCCGCCTACATGCTCGAAGCTGCCGAGGGCGACATCGAGTTCAAGGACGGCAAGTTCTCCGTCGCCGGCACCGACAGGTCGGCGGCATGGGCCGATGTGACACTCAACGCCTATATCGCGCACAAATTCTCCGGCCAGGAGCTCGAGCCCGGCCTGAAGGAAGGTGCGTTCTACGATCCGACCAACTTCACGTTCCCGGCCGGCTGCCACATCTGCGAGGTCGAGATCGACGTCGACACCGGCAACACCGAGATCGTCGGCTGGACCGCGGTCGACGACTTCGGCGTGCTGATCAATCCGATGATCGTCGAGGGCCAGGTGCATGGCGGCATCGCGCAGGGCGTCGGCCAGGCGCTGTGCGAAGGCGCGGTCTATGACAAGGACGGCCAGCTCGTGACCGGCTCGTTCATGGATTACGCCATGCCGCGCGCCGATTACTTTCCGCCGCTGCATGTCGATACGACGCTCACCAGGTGTCCGTCGAACCCGCTTGGCATCAAGGGTTGCGGTGAGGCCGGCGCCATCGCCGCACCGGCCGCGGTCATCAACGCCATCACCGATGCGCTCGGCACCGAGGACGTCGCCATGCCGGCAACGCCCGCGGTGGTCTGGGCGGCGCTGAAGAAGTCGAAGAAACTGCCGCAGGCAGCATGAGGAATTTGCATCCGCCGCGTGCGGCGGGTTATTGAGATAAACGGAGGACTGCGATGTACGCCTTTACCTATCACCGCCCCGGCACCGTTCGTCAGGCGGCCAATATGCTGGCCAAGAACGAAGATGCGAAGCTTTTGGCCGGCGGCCAGACGCTGCTGCCGACCATGAAGCTCCGGCTTGCCGGTCCGCCGCAAATTCTCGACATGTGGGCGATCGAAGGCCTGTCCGGTATCGAGGAAAGCGGCCGCACGATCACGATCGGCGCCATGACCAAGCACTTCGAGGTCAACACTTCGCCGGTGGTGCAGAAGACCATTCCGGTGCTCGCGCACATGGCTGGCCTGATCGGCGATCCGGCGGTGCGTCACATGGGCACGATCGGCGGCTCGATCGCCAACAACGATCCGAACGCCGATTACCCGGCGGCCTGCCTCGCGCTCGGCGCCACCATCGTCACCAACAAGCGACGCATCAAGGCCGACGATTTCTTCACCGGGATGTTCTCGACCGCACTGGAGCCGAACGAGATCGTCACCAAGGTGATCTTCCCGATTCCGAAGAAGGCGGCGTACCAGAAATTCCGCAATCAGGCGTCGCGCTTCGCGCTGGTCGGCGTGTTCGTCGCCAAGCGCGGCAGCGAGAACCGCGTCGCGGTGACCGGCGCCGGATCGAATGGCGTGTTCCGGGTGAAGTCGTTCGAGGAGGCGCTGAAGAAGCGCTTCTCGCCGAAGTCGCTCGAAGGCATGACGATCCCGGCCGACGGCATGAACGCGGACATTCACGGCAGCGCCGAATACCGCGCCCACCTCGTCAGTGTGCTCGCCCGCCGCGCGGTTGCGGAAGCGATCGGTAAGCCGGCGAATTAGTACCGTTATTGGAAGGTAGCTAAGACGGCTCGCGGCGCTTAACCGCGAGTCGTTTTCAGTCGAAGTCGCACGTCTGAAGTCGCATGTCCCTTTTGTATTCAGTTTTGGCGTTCGCCGAGGTTCTGATCCTCTTTGCTTCGGCAATCAGTCTGTTCTTATTCCTCGTGAGACAGGTGGTAAGGGAGATCAACAGATTCCTGGACGCAGCGGTCAATGCTGCATCGTCCGATACCGAAATCTCCCGTCAAGAGCCCTGAACCCATTGGCGCAGGCGCCGGAAGCCGTCTTCACAAGATTACCGGCGGACACAACGAACATTTCTGATGCTCGGCCGGCGTGCGACCCTGGGTCTTAGGCCGCGATCGTCATGCGGCTGTCATCAAAGCCAATCCAGGCGTTGCTTCGCAGACACATGGCGCGAGAATCTCTCGGTCTGGTTGTAAATTTGCGCTTGTCAGGGTGTGCCTGACGTTTCGCGCTCGGTAAGATTTCGCCGCTGCACAGGGGCATGGCGGTGGTTTCAAAGGACAGGATTTTAGGCCGAGGCGCGCGCGCCTCGCTCGCCGGTTTCGCGGCAGCAGCTTTGATCTTGCCAGCCGCTGGGCTGGTCCCCCTCGGTCCGGCAACGGCGCAGATGGCCGGCGGTCATGGTGGCGCCTCGTTCTCCGGAGTCTTCGGTGGCGCAGGTGGCACAACGAGCGTCCCGGCTGGGTCCCCTGGAAACAATTCTCCCGTCGCACCCATTTCTGCCGGCGGCGGCGGCGGTGGCAGCGTCTTTCTGACAAATGGTAACGGTGCTCTGGGCGGAGGCGGCGGTAACGGCACGACCGCCCAGTCGGCTGGCGGCGCCGGCGGGTCTGCCGGCACTGTCGGCAACACAGCGGCAACGGACAACACTGGCACGTTGACGGGTGGTATGGGCGGTGGTGGTGGTGCGGGACAGGTCGACACCACCATTAGCGAGGAAGGTGGCGGCGGCGGTGGTGGCGGCGGCGGATTTGGCTTGTGGCTAACGACCGGCGGATCCAATTCCAGCAGTGGCTCGATCACGGGCGGCGCCGGCGGTGCCGGCCACGGACAGTCTGATGCAGGCGCCGGCGGCGGTGGTGCGGGTGGTGGCGGCCTGCTGACGACGGGCGGCAGCACGTATACTAATTCCGGAAAGCTGCAGGGTGGTACGGGTGGCGCCGCCGGCTTTACAGGGGACGGAAATGTCGGCGCAGGGGGCGGCGGCGGCGGCGTGGGCGCCGCACTGATTGGCGGCGGCGCCGTCGTCAATAACAGCAGCGGTTCTATTACTGGTGGTACGGGCGGCGCTGGCGGAGCAATCCTGCTGCCCCTCTTTGGCTCGATCGCCGGCCACGGAGGTGCGGGCGGGGCCGGAGTGTTGATCAACGGCGGGACGGTAACCAACGCGGGCACCATCACCGGCGGCAATGGCGGTCTCGGCGGAGCGTTCGGATCTTCGCGTGGCATCGCCGGCGCGGGCGGGGAGGGCATCGACGGCGCAGGCCTCACCGTCATCAACAGCGGCACGATCACCGGCGGCATGTCCGGCGATAATGTCACCCAGGCCAACGCCATCACCTTCACCGGCGGCAGCAACGTTCTTGAATTGCAGTCCGGCTATTCCATCTCCGGCAACGTCGTCGATCAGACCGGTAGCGGCACGTTCCGGCTCGGCGGCAACGCCAACACGAGCTTCGACGTTTCGAGCATCGGCAGCACAGTGCAGTACCAAGGCTTCGCAAGTTTTGTGAAAATCGGCAGCAGCACCTGGACGCTGACCGGCAGCAACACCGGCGCGCTGCCGTGGACGATCAATGCCGGTGAGCTCAGCGTGACCGGCACAATGGCCAATTCGACCATGACGGTGAACTCAGGCGGCACTCTGGCCGGCACCGGCACTGTCGGCGCCACCGACATCAACAATGGCGCCGCGCTGATGCCCGGGCCGCTCGGCGGCGCCGGCACGCTGACCATCAACGGCAACCTGTCGCTCGCCGCAGCGGCCACCTACATGGTGCAGGTGACCGCAGCGGCGGCCAGCGGGACTTTGGTCAATGGCACAGCGACGCTCGGCGGCATGGTGCAGGCGAACTTCGCGTCAGGGAGCACCATATCGAAGAAGTTCACGATCCTTACAGCGACCGGGGGTCTAGGCGGCACGACCTTCTCGTCGCTGGTCAATGCAGGCCTGTCGCCGGGATTTACCGACAGCCTTAGCTACGACAGCAATAATGTGTATTTGAACCTCGTGGCGACGCTTGGGATCAGCGGTCCGCTTAATCCAGGTCAGCAGAACGTTGCGAATGCGCTGAACACGTACTTCAACAATGGTGGCGCGCTGTCGGCGAATTTCGGCACGGTATTCGGTCTGAGCGGTCCAGCGCTTGCGAATGCGTTGTCACAGCTCGACGGCGAGGACGCGACCGATGCACAGAAGGGCGCGTTCCAGTTGATGAGCGACTTCCTGAACCTGATGCTCGATCCGATAGGCGGGGGAGGTAGCTCAAGCAACGGCGTCGGTGCAGCCGGCTTTGCGCCGGAGCAGGATGCAACGCTGCCGCCGGAGATCGCGCTCGCCTACAACAGGATGATGACCAAGGCGCCGCCGAAGCCGCAGAGCTTCGATCAGCGCTGGAGCGTGTGGGGCTCCGCATTCGGCGGCACCAGTCACACCGACGGCGATCCGGTTGCTGGAACGACCAACGTGCGGGCCAGCGACTTCGGCTACGCCGGCGGCATGGACTATCGGCTGTCGCCGGACACCGTCGTCGGCTTCGCACTCGGCGGCGGCGGCACCAACTGGAATCTGGATCAGAATCTCGGCACCGGCCGCAGCGATGCGTTCGAAGCCGGTGTGTATGCCAAGACGCACAGCGGCCCGGCTTATCTGTCTGCCGCACTGGCTTACGCTAATCACTGGTTCACGACCCAGCGTACCTCGGCGCTGGGCGATCAATTGCAGGCGAAGTTCCAGGGACAGAGCGCCGGCGGCCGCCTTGAAGCGGGTTACCGCTTCGGACTGCCGTCGGCGAACTACCTCGCCGGCTTCACGCCATATGCGGCGGTGCAGGCGCAGAGCTTCCACACGCCGACTTACACCGAGGCCGATCTCACCGGCGGCGGCTTCGGCCTGACGTTCAACGCGCAGAACGCGACCGACACCCGAAGCGAGCTCGGCTTCCGCGCCGACGATCTGACGATGCTTGGCGCGATGCCGCTGATTCTGCGCGGACGGTTGGCGTGGGCGCACGACTGGATCAGCAATCCGGTGCTTGGTGCGGCCTTCCAGACGCTGCCGGGCACGAGCTTCATCGTCAACGGCGCGGCGCCGCCGAAGAACTCGGCACTCACCACCGCGAGCGCCGAACTGCGCATGACCGAGAACTGGTCAATGCTGGCGAAGTTCGACGGCGAGTTTGGCAAAGGCGCGCAGACCTACGGCGGCACCGGAACGCTGCGCTACTCGTGGTGAAATTCGCTCGGCGAGCGCGATAGAGGCCCGGCCGGGATTGGTCCCCTTTATATTTTGGCTTATAACGCGATCCGTTGCGCCTACCGCTCTGCTTACCATTTGGGAACACAGGCGGCCGGCCACGGGCCGCTGTTGGTCTAGTCGCATGACTTTTGTGTATTCGGTTTTGACGTTCGCCGAAGTCCTGGTGTTCTTTGGTTCGGCTATCGGTCTGCTGGTGTTCGCCGTGAGGTACGCCGTGCGGAAGATCAACGGGCTTATGGATGCAGCGGTGAGTGCAGGGTCTTCCAGTGCTGACTTCTTCCATAAAGAATCCGAGGCCCGTTGGCGTGGCGGCAGGCGGCCGCTATCGCAAAATTTCGGGTGGGCACAACGAGACTTTCTGATATTTGCGCGCTTCTATCGTCACCGTGTCTGTCATCAATAGTCTCGATCACAGAGACTTGATGTGACTTTGGTCCTAGGCCGTGCCATATGACGCCCAGCTCGCTCGTGGTGAGGGACGTCATTCGCGGTGACGGCTTTTGACGGAGCGGGTGCGGGTTCTGCGGGTAGGGTTCGTCACCTTATCTGCAGGCGGCCTGGGCATCATGCCCGTCCGGCGCGTGTCGGACTGCGAGGTGCTCGCTGCACTGGCGCTCGGAGAGGGAGGCGGGGCTTAGAACGTCTCCCGTTTGCATCCGGCGATTCCAGGAAGCGCTGGCCCGGGCCGGGGCAGGACGCAAGTCCGGTCAATCCGCAGTGGAGCGCCGAAAGGCGAGCGGCCCTGCAAAGGGTCGCGGCTGTGCCCGGTAACGGGTGCGGTCTCCGGACTGTGCCTGGCAACGGGTGCAGTCCACCCGGTGCGTCATTCGGCGCTCCGCTTCCCTCGTTATCGGGGAAGCAAAATGGAAATGCCCCGTTTGAGGCGAACTTTGGTGCCGCGTGAACAAAAACTCGGATGCAATCGCATCGCGGGAACGAGATTGCTCGCGAATGGAGCACAAATGGAAATCGACGAGACACCTGTCCTTGTCGTGCTCCGCGAAGGCGGAGCATCGGTAATCACGGCGAAGATTGTGTTTACTGGATCGTCCGCCCGCGCGGACGATGACAAGCGGGGACAGCGCGAATGCGGGACTTACACTTGAGCCTTGTCCAGTTCCGCCAGCAGATCGTTCAGGTCCAGCCGATGAGTAAACATCTGCAATCCGCCGTCGGCGCGCTTCGGCCACTGCTCCTTCGGCCGATCCCAGTAAAGCTCGACGCCGTTGTCGTCGGGATCGCGCAGATACAGCGCCTCGCTGACGCCGTGGTCGCTGGCGCCTTCGAGCGGAATCTTGGCGGCGATCAGCCGGGAGAGTGCGTCGGCCAGGAGCCGCCGGGTCGGGTAGAGGATCGCGGTGTGGTAGAGGCCGGTGGTGCCGGGGGCGGGCGGCGAGCCGCCGCGGCTTTCCCAGGTGTTGAGCCCGATATGGTGGTGATAGCCGCCGGCCGAGATGAAGGCCGCGCCGGGCACGCTCGTGGTCAGGGTGAATCCGAGCACGCCGCAGTAGAAATCGAGCGACCGCTGCAGGTCGGCGACCTTCAAATGGACATGGCCGATCCGCACCCCGTCGTCGATGGTGGGAAATTGCGGCAACGGCTTTTCCAGCGTAACAGGCTTGTCCATAACGGTTTTCCCTTGGCGGAATCCTGGCGATCCGGGCCGCCGCTAACCACATGTAT
The DNA here is from genome assembly GCA_963739945.1 of uncultured Alphaproteobacteria bacterium. Classification (GTDB taxonomy): domain Bacteria; phylum Pseudomonadota; class Alphaproteobacteria; order Rhizobiales; family Xanthobacteraceae; genus BOG-931. Next base: position 137,862 of record CAVUCN010000004.1, read on the forward strand.
GATGTGAGCCCGATAGGCTAAAGTCCCCCCATGACAGCAAAATCCCTTCCGGCCTCGATCGACGGGACCGTCGATCTGCTCGCCAAGGCCGATTATCTGGCCGACCGTTCGCTGGGCACCGTGCTGTTCCTGGCGCTGAAGATGGGCCGCCCGATCTTCCTCGAAGGCGAGGCCGGCGTCGGCAAGACCGAGATCGCCAAGGTGCTCTCGTCGACGCTCGGCCGCCGCCTGATCCGCCTGCAATGCTACGAAGGCCTCGATGTCTCGGCCGCCGTCTACGAGTGGAATTACGCCGCGCAGATGATCGCGATCCGCGTCGCCGAGGCGGAAGGCGATCGCGACCGCGGCAAGCTCGAACACGACGTGTTCTCCGAGCGCTTCCTGATCAAGCGGCCGCTGTTGCAGGCGCTGGAGCCTGACACCGCCGGCGCGCCGGTGCTGCTGATCGACGAAATCGACCGTACCGACGAAGCCTTCGAGGCGTTTCTGCTCGAAGTGCTTGGCGACTTTCAGATCACGATCCCGGAGATGGGAACGGTGAAGGCCGCGCACCCGCCGATCGTGGTCATCACCTCGAACCGCACCCGCGAAGTGCACGACGCGTTGAAGCGCCGCTGCCTTTATCACTGGGTCGGCTATCCGACCGCCGAGCGCGAGCTCGAAATCGTGCACACCAAGGTGCCGGGCATCAGCAAGAAACTGTCCGAGCAGGTGGTCGGTTTCGTGCAGCGCCTGCGCAAGCAGGATCTGTTCAAGTCGCCGGGCGTTGCCGAAACGCTCGACTGGGCGGCTGCGTTGTCGGAGCTCGACGTTGTCGCGCTCGATCCGGCAACGGTGTCCGACACGCTCGGCGTGCTGCTGAAATACCAGGACGACATCGCCAAGCTGGAAGGCAGCAAGGTGAAAGAACTGCTGGAAGAGGTGCGGTCGGATTTGCGCGCCGCGGAGTGAAGCGGCGCGACGAACCGGAAATGGCAGAGAACCAGGGTCGCCTCGCCGAAAATATCCTCTACTTCGCCCGCGCTCTGCGCGCGGCGGGAATTCCGGTCGGCCCGGGCGCGGTGCTGGATGCGCTCGAAGCGGTGAAGGCCGCGGGCGTCGGCACCCGTGACGATTTCTACTGGACGCTGCATGCGGTGTTCGTGAAACGCCATGAACATTCGGTGCTGTTCGATCAGGCGTTCCGCATTTTCTTCCGCCGCCGCGGCTATGTCGATCAGTTGCTGGCGATGATGCTGCCGCAGGCGCCGAGCAACGATCCGCAGCCGCCGCAGGCCGGTGCGACGCGCATCCATGAGGCGCTGTTCTCCGGCCTCGACGACAAGCTGAAGAAAGAGCGCGAGATCGAGCTCGATGCGCGGCTCACGGTGTCCGACCGCGAGGTGCTGCAAAAGAAAGATTTCGCGCAGATGTCGAGCGCCGAGATCGCCGCGGCCAAGGACGCGATGAAGCGGCTGGTGCTGCCGCTCGCTGAAGTGCGCACGCGGCGGCTGGCGCCGCATCCGCGCGGCCATCATCATCGACATGCGCCGCACCTTGCGCTCCAGCCTGAAAGGCGGCGGCGACTTCATCGACCTGAAATTCATCGGGCCGAAGACCAAGCCGCCACCGTTGGTGGCGCTGCTCGATATTTCCGGCTCGATGAGTCAGTACAGCCGCATCTTCCTGCATTTCCTGCACGCACTGACCGATGCGCGCAAACGCGTCCATACTTTCCTGTTCGGCACCCGGCTGACCAACGTGACCCGGGCGCTGCGCGCGCGCGATCCAGACGACGCGTTGTCGTCCTGCTCGGCGGCGGTGCCGGACTGGTCGGGCGGCACGCGGATCGCGTCGTCGCTGCATACATTCAACAAGCTCTGGGCGCGGCGGGTGCTCACCCAGGGCGCGGTGGTGCTGTTGATCACCGACGGGCTCGAGCGCGATGCCGACGACAATCTGCTGTTCGAGATCGACCGGCTGCACCGGTCCTGCCGGCGGCTGATCTGGCTCAATCCGCTGCTGCGGTTCGAGGGTTTCGAGGCGAAAGCCCGCGGTATCCGGACTATGCTGCCCAATGTCGACGAATTCCGCCCGATCCATAACCTGGAGTCGATGGCCGGGCTGGTGGGCGCGTTAAGCGGCAAAAACGATCGTGAAGGTGACCCAAAAGCATGGATGCAGAAGGTCGCCTGATGCATTATATTCTATCGTATATAACGGTCCTCATATGGAGGTAGACCATGCTCTCAACCGATAACGACATCCTCAAAGCCGCTGAAGACTGGCGCAAAAATGGGCGTTCGGTCGCGCTTGCCACCGTGGTGGAGACCTGGGGCTCGGCGCCGCGCCCGGTCGGCTCGAACCTGGTGATCGACGAGGAGGGCAACTTCCTCGGCTCGGTGTCCGGCGGCTGCGTCGAAGGCGCGGTGGTCACCGAAGCGCTCGACGTGATCGAGACCGGCAAGCCGAAAATGCTTGAATTCGGCGTCGCCGATGACACCGCCTGGAAGGTCGGGCTGTCGTGCGGCGGCAAGATCCGGGTTTTTGTCGAGAAGGTGGAGTAGACTTAAACCACCATGAAACTCGACATCCTCAAAGAGCTCAACGCCGAGCGTGAGGCGCGCCGCGCCGCGATCGTCGTCACCGACGTGGAAACCGGCACGCAGCGGCTGGTGAAGGCTGCCGATATCGCCAGGGACCCGCTGCGCACGGTGCTGGCCGAGGGCCTGCGCACCGGCAAGAGCGGCATGGCAGAGACGCCGGAGGGCCGCGTCTTCCTCACCGTGCACGTGCCGGCGCCGCAACTCGTCATCACCGGCGCCGTGCATATCAGCCAGGCGCTGGCGCCGATCGGCAAGATGCTGGGTTACGACGTGACCATCGTCGATCCGCGCACGGCGTTTGCCTCGCCGGAGCGTTTCCCCGACGTGAAGATCGTCGCGGAATGGCCGGACGTTGCGCTGCCGCCGCTCAACGTCGATCGCTATACCGCGTTCGTCGCGCTGACCCACGATCCGAAGATCGACGATCCGGCGCTGCTGCATGCGCTGTCGCGGGACTGTTTCTATATCGGCGCGCTTGGCTCGCGGAAAACCCACGCGCGGCGTATCGAACGGCTAAAAGCGCAGACCAATGCCGACCTGACGCGCATTCATGCGCCGATCGGTCTCGACATCGGCGCGATTTCGCCCGCGGAAATCGCGGTCGCGATCATGGGGCAGATCACCGAGAAGCTTCGCGAAGAAGACGAGGCTGAGCCGCCGGTGGTGAAGGCTGCGTCATGAAATTCGGTCCGGTCGCGCCCGGCGATGCGCTCGGCGCGACGGCGGTTCACAGCATCCGGCAGGGCTCGATGGTGCTCAAGAAGGGCACCGTGATCGGGCCGCCTGAGGTCGCGGCGCTGAACGAAGCCGGCATCAAGCACATCGTGGTGGCGCAACTCGAGCCGGGCGACATCTCCGAAGACGTCGCGGCCGCGGAGATTGCCAGCAAAGTCGCCGGCGCCGGCATTCACGTCGATCGCGCCTTTACCGGCCGCGCCAATCTGTTTGCGGAAGCTGCCGGCGTTCTCGTCGTCGACAAGGATGCGGTGGACCGGCTCAATCGCGTCGACAAGTCGATCACTTTCGCCACGCTGTCGGCTTACAAGCCGGTGGTTGCGGGTGAGATGATCGCGACGGTGAAGATCATTCCGTTCGCCGTCGCCAAGTCGGCATGCGATGCGGCGCTGGCCGGTATCGGCAAGCCGCTGCTGCGGGTTGCGCCCTATCGCATCCGCAAGGTGGGGGTGGTCTCGACGGTGCTTCCAGGGCTGGCGCCAAAAGTGATCGAGAAGACACTAAAAATCACCAGCGATCGGCTGGCGCCGGCCGGCGCCAAGATTATCGCCGAGCGCCGGGTGCCGCACGATCAGGCGGCGCTGGCGAAGGCGCTCGATGAAGTGCTCAAGGCCGGTGCCGAGCTCGCCATCGTGTTCGGCGCTTCCGCCATCGCCGATCGCCGCGATGTGATCCCCGGCGCGCTTGAGGCGATCGGCGGCCATGTCGAGCATTTCGGCATGCCGGTCGATCCCGGCAACCTGATGATGATTGGTGACGCCGCCGGCCGTCCGGTCATCGGCGCGCCGGGCTGCGCCCGCAGCCCGAAGGAAAACGGTTTCGACTGGGTGCTGATGCGGCTTCTCGCCGGGCTGCCGGTGCCGCGCGAGGACATCACTGGCCTCGGGGTCGGCGGCCTGCTCATGGAAATCGTCACTCGCCCGCAGCCGCGTACCGAGCCGGTGCCGGAGAAGGGCCGCAATATCGCAGCCGTCGTGCTTGGCGCCGGGCGCTCGAGCCGGATGGGCGGTCCTAACAAGCTGCTTGAAGAGATCAACGGCAAGCCATTGATCCGTATCGTTACCGAGCACGTGCTGGCGTCGAAGGCGCGGCCGGTCGTCGTGGTCACCGGGCATCAGCGCGAGCGGGTGGAAGCGGCGCTCAAGGGCCTGCCGGTGACATTCGTGCACAATCCGCATTTCGCCGACGGGCTCGGCACCTCGCTCAAGGCTGGCATCGCTGCGCTGCCGCCGGAGCCCGATGGCGCCATCGTCTGTCTCGGCGACATGCCGCAGGTCGATGCCGCCATCATCGACAAACTGATCGGTGCCTTCGATCCGGCCAGCGGCGCGCTGGTGGTGATCCCGACCATCGACGGCAAGCGCGGCAACCCGGTGGTGTGGTCGCGCCGCTTCTTCCGCGACCTGATGGCCGTGGAGGGCGACGTCGGCGCCCGTTACCTGATCGGCCGCTACACCGAAGCGGTGGCCGACGTGCCGCTGACCGGGACCGCGGCGCTGACCGACGTCGATACGCCGGAAGCGCTGAAAGCGGTCCGGGCCGAGCTGGAAAAGGCGCATTAAATACGCGCCCGATGAGTTCCCATTCACTAACTGGAAACCGTTGCCCGGTAGCGTTCGTGGTGTCCTTTAGGGGTAGGGGATTCTCATGTCCGGCATTCGACGGCGCGCCGCGTCCGGTATCGCGGCTGTCTGTGTTTCCATCGTCATGATCGGTGCGGTGCAGGCCGCCGGAGCACTCGCAGTCGGCGCCTGCGGCGCATACGGCTATGGCTTCGACTACAGCAAGGTCGGCGATGCCCGCGTGGCGGCGATGAGCAAATGCACCAGCCACGACTGCAAGGTGGTTGGCGACGTGCACAAGGGCTGCGCCGCCGTGGCGATCGACGCCAAGAACCCGTGCGGCTCGTTCGGCTGGGCGCTCAATTCGCATCTCGGCAAGGCCGAGAACATCTCGGTGCAGCGCTGCTATCAGTTCGGCGGCCACGAATGCGTGGTCCGCGCCTGGGCCTGCGACGAGAAGGGCTGAACGAGCCGAGTGCTGCCCGTTCAGCGCGTGATGTCGATATGGGCCAGGATCGGCGCCCACTTCGCCTGTTCGCGCCGCACGAAGGCCAGTGTCTCCGCAGGTGACATCGGCGGGTGATCGCGGCCGAGCCGCTCCAGCCGTTGCGCGACCGCCGGGTCGGCCATGGCCTTGATCAGCGCGGCGTTGACCTTCTGCACGATCGCATCGGGTGTGCCGACCGGCGCGAGGAGAATCTGCCAGCCCTCGGACTCATAACCGGGCAATGTTTCGGCGACTGTTGGCAGGTTCGGCAACAGCGCCATCCGTTGCGGTGAAGCGACCGCCAGCGGGATGGCGTTGCCGGCTTCGACCGCGCCGGCAATGCCGGAGTAGGAATCGAGCGCCAGCGCGATGCGCTTGCCCATCATGTCGTTGAGCACCTGCGGCGTGCCGCCGGAGTAGGGCACCATCAGGAGCTTGATGCCGGCGCGGTCCTGCAACAACTCGCCGGTCAGATGCGTCAGCCGTCCGGGACCGTTGGTGCCGTAGGCGAACTCGCCGGGCCGCTTCTTGGCGAGCGCAATGAACTCAGGCAGAGTTTTCACTTCGAGCCACGGCGCGGCAGTGATGAACATCGGTGCACCGCCGAGGCTGCCGACGGCGACGAAGTCGCCCGGCAAATGGATCGGCAGGTTGTCGGCAGTGCCGGGCAGCGTAATGAAATCGGACAGCGCCAACATGGCGAGGGTGTAGCCGTCCGGTGCAGCCGCCGACGCCGCGTGGACGGCAATCGCGCCGCCGGCGCCGGGCTGGTTGATCAGCACCGCCTGCTGGCCGAGCGCGTGGCTCAGCCCGTCGGCGATGACGCGCATGGTGACATCGATGGCGCTGCCGGGCGCCGAGTTCGGTGATCAGCTTCACCGGGCGATTGGGATAGTCATCAGCGCGTGCGGCACCGGCGGAGACAACAACCGCAAGCGCTACTGCCGCGATCAGCGAGTGAGATGACAATTTCATGTGCTTTAAGCTTCCGTCCCTGATTTTTGGTCGAGTGTGCGATGTAATCGCGTCTCGTCAAGTGCTCCTTCCCATTTTGCCATGACGATGGTGGCGACCGCATTGCCGAGGAAATTCGTCGGCGTGAGCCCTTGCGACATCAACCGGTGAATGCCGAGCACCAGTGCGACACTTGCTACGGGAATGCTGCTCTCGGCGCCGAGCGTTGCCGCCAGCACCACAAAGGCCGCGCCGGCGACACCGGCCGCGCCCTTCGAGGTCACCAGGAGGATCAGCAGCAAGCCGATCTGGTGCCAGATATCCATCGGCGTATTGGTCGCCTGCGCCAGAAACACCGTGGCAGTCGCGAGATAGAGACAGGTGCCGTCGAGATTGAACGAGTAGCCGGTCGGCACCACGAGGCCGACCACGCTCTTCTCGCAGCCGAGCTGTTCGAGCTTGTCGATCAGCCGCGGCAGCACGGTTTCCGACGACGTCGTCGCAATGCAGATCAGCAATTCTTCCTTGATGTAGCGGATCAGCTTCCAGAGGCTGAAACCGCAAAGCCGCGCCATCGGAACGAAGGCCACGACGATAAACACGATGCAGGTCAGGTAGAAATCGGCAACCAGCTTGCCGAGCGAGGCCAGCGAGCCGACGCCGAACTTGCCGACGGTGAAGGCGATGGCGCCAAACGCGCCGAGCGGCGCGGTCCACATCACCAGCCCGACAATGAAGAAGATCATCTTGCCGAACGTCTCGATCAGATCGACCATCGGCTTTGCCGGCGCGCCGAGCCAGACCAGTGCGAATCCGGAAAGCACGGCGATGAACAGAACCTGCAGGATATTGCCATCGGTGAAGGCGCCGACAAATGTTCCCGGAATGATATTCATTACGAATGGCACGAAGCCGACTTCGTGGGTCAGCTTGACGTAAGGCTCGACCACCGCGGGATTGAGCTTGCTGACATCGACATTCATGCCGACGCCGGGCTTGAGGATATTGACGGCGAGCAGGCCGATAATCAGCGCCACCGTGGTCATCACCTCGAAGTAGAGGATCGCCTTGATCGCGACGCGGCCAACCCGCGCCATGTCCGCCATGTGGGCAATGCCGGTGACCACCGTGCAGAAGATGATCGGCGCGATCAGCATGCGGATGAGCTTGATGAAGGCGTCGCCGAGCGGGCCCATCTGTACGGCGAGATCGGGATTGGCCATGCCGAGTGCGACGCCGGCCGCCATGCCGATCAGCACCCAGACCCAGAGCTGCGTCCACCACGGCTTGTGAGCCTTTGCGGGCAGGGCGGCGCTTGCGATGGTGGTCGAAGTCATAGCCGGTCTCCTGGCGAACGCGGGCAAAGACCAAGGCTAAACACCTGACGCGGCGTTGCAACCTTATCGCGCGCAGATGTGGTCAGCAGCCGGGCTCAGTACTTCGTATTGACGCCGATCCGGAAATACGGGCCGTCGCGGTGGTCGGAGGTAAAGGCCCAGCCGCTGCCCGCCGACCATTCAAGCTTGTCCGTGCGCAGTGCCGTGATGTGCACGCCGAGCTGATATTCCTCGAAATTACCGCACCAGATTTCCTCGGTCTCGGGTCCGATAAACATGCGCTCGAGCAGGCGCGTGCCGAGCGCCACGCGCAGCGAGCCGGTCGGGCCGATCGATGCCAGCGCGCCGTTGACCGAGATCATGCTGTAGGACGTCGGCTCGTACCAGATATCGGCGGCGACTTGGCCGCCGATATAAAGGCCGTGCAACCGTGCGCCCGGATCGTTCGGGCTGAGCTTGTAGTCCTGCACGACGGGGCCGAGATAGACGCTGACGATCAGTTTGTCGTTGACGAATTTCCATCCGGGCAGGATCGCCGCCGACATCGTCGCACCCTTGATACCGGCGTTCAAAGCACCGGACGTGTACTTGTATTCACCGCCGCTGATCAGGGTTTTGAGTGTGAAGCCCGGCATTCGCCAGCAACCTCACCTGAGGTCTAGCCCTAGACGTAAGGAGGTGCGCTGCATAAGACCACGCTTGAATCGGCGTATACCAAGACTCCAGTTCTTCGGCGGCTATTTGGGCCTGTTGGGCGGCCATGTTTAGCTCAGCGCGACTCCGGAAGGGAATGAGAGAAAAGATGCCGGGAGACCGCCTTCTCCGGATCGGCCTTTCCCGCTCATTCAATAGGATTAGCTGAAATTCACCCACCTACAACCCCTTGCGGGCAGGTGAGGTTGCTGGCGAATGCCGGTGAAGCCGCTGTTGTCGACCCCGGACGGGGACCAGATGGCACCACCATAGAGAAATGCGCCGTAGCGCCAGAGATCGGTACCGCCGAAAAACAGCAACGTCGCATCGTCGGCCGGGGCGGCCAGCGCCCGGTCCATGACAACACAGCAGACCCCTAATGCTACGGCGAAGACCGTAGCAACAACTCGACGCAATACAGACACTGGAAGGCGCCCCCCAAAGGCGTTTAGTCCAGTCGCAACCTGAGGTTATTAGCAAATACGATTGTGGTCGAGCGGGTGTCCGGGCCGGAACTGACAGGCGGTCTGCCCTGCGGGTTTGGGGTAGGTCGCACTGCCGCCGCGCGGTATAACTTCTTGAGACCGGGATTCTGAAAATGACGACTGATGTTTTGACTTCGCAAGCTGCATCCACCCCCGAGCAATCGCGCCGGCGGACAGCGATCGGCTTCATGAACTGGGCGCATGCGATCGATCACTTCGTGATCCTGATCTATCCGACGGTGGTGATCGAGCTACAGGCGGCCTATGGCGAATCCTATGCGGCGCTGATCGCGCTTGCGACCGCGTCGTTCGTCGCCTTCGGCCTGTTCTCGCTGCCCGCCGGCTGGCTTGGCGACCGCTGGAGCCGCCGCGACATGATGTTCACGTTCTACATCGGCTGCGGCCTGTCACTGATCGGCGCAGCCTTTGCGCCCTCGCTGGTCTGGCTCGGCGTTGCGCTGTTTGCGCTCGGCATGTTTGCCGCGATCTATCATCCCGTCGGCACCGCAGTGATCCTCGAAAACGCCACGCAACGCGGCCGCACCATGGCGTTCAACGGCGTGTGCGGCAATATCGGCGTGGCGCTGGCCGCGGGCATCACCGCGGCCTTGACCGCGGCAATCTCGTGGCGCGGCGCCTTTCTGGTGCCGGGCGTGATCTGCCTCGCCACTGGCGCGATCTATTTCTGGATGGTGCCGAACGAATCCGGTCACGAGGCCAAGCGCAGTGCGTCAGCCGACGTCACGCTGTCGCCTGTGGTTGCGGCGATGATCTTCGGCCTGTTCGTCGTGGTCGCGCTCAGTGCCGGGCTTGTCTTCAACACTATCTCGATCTCGCTGCCGAAGATCGTCGACGAACGTGTCGGCAACGGTATCTCGCTGGTGATGGTCGGCGGGCTGACGACCGCGGTGTTTCTGTGCGGCGCGGTGGCGCAAATTACCGTCGGCCGCCTTGTCGAGCGGTTTCCGCTGCACATCCTGTTCGCGATCAGTGCAGTGATGCAGTTCACCGGCGTGGTGTGGGCGGCCTATGCGTCCGGCGCCTCGTTGCTGTTCGCGCTCGCCTTCACCATGGCGGCGATCTACGGCCAGATCACCATCAACGATCTGGTCATCGCGCGCTACACGGCCGATGCCTGGCGCAGCCGGATCTATGCGGTGCGCTACTTCCTTACCTTCATGGTGTCGGGCGTCGCGGTGTCGATGATCGCGTTCCTCTACGGCCGTGGCGGCTTCAATCTGGTGCTCGACGCCACTGCCGTGATTGCACTCGGCTTCCTTGTGGCGGTGCTGCTGATCGCGCTGATCGCCAACGGCGTCGAACGCGGCAAGGCGCGGGCGATCCAGCCGGCGGAGTAAAGCACGCCGCGCTGCAACCGGCTGGCGCTGGTTTTGACTGCGATTGCCAGTATTCTATCCCGTCACCGGGAGAATAATTTCAATTGGCAATCGTATACCGTCCGGCGCGCGAGCAGGAGTTGGCTGCGGCCCAGGCGCTTGTGGTGCAAAGCATCAACGACCTTACCGAGCGCCATGGCTTTGGGGCGATGGCCAGTCAACGGCCGCCGCAGTTCCAGATGTTCTCTCTCAGGGACGATCCGGACGGTCTTTGGGTCGCCGAGGACGCGGGCGGTATTCGCGGCTTTGTCCATAGTTGGGTGTGCGGCGATTTATGGTTTCTCGCCGAACTGTTCGTGGCTCCCGGCCAACAGGGACAGGGCATCGGCAATGCGCTGCTAAAGCGGGCAGAGGAACAGGCGCACAAAGCCCGCGCCGCCTTCCGGGCGCTGATTACTTTCACCTTCAACACTGTCTCGCAGGCGCTGTACGTCCGGCACGGATTGTTGCCCCGTACACCGATCTATTTCGTCAACGTCGCGCGCGACAGGGTGAACGCCGGTTCGGGCGGCAGGACATTACGCGCCGTGCCACTTCGCGATCATGAGGCAGATTTTCAGGAACTTGCACGGATCGACGCGGTGGCGTTGGGCGTGCCGCGCGAGAAGCACCACAAATATCTCATCAGCGATCGCGCCAATAGCGGCGTACTGCTCTACGAGGAAGATCGCTGCATCGGCTACGCCTATATCGATTCCGGCGGACATATCGGACCGCTCGCCGTTGCTGATCCGTGGGCCGTGGACGCCGCTTTCACAACTGCTTTGCGGCTCGCTGCCGACGCTGGTTCGGCGCAAATCTCCGCGTTCGTTCCGGGCGCAAGTCCGGCATTGAGCGCCGCGATCGCGCACGGCATGCGCATCACCTTTCCCATGGTGCTGATGTCGAACCGGGAGTTCGGCGACTGGACCGCTTATCTGCCGCGAAATCCCGGTTTTATGTGACGAAGCTAGCCGCGCCGCAGATCAGGCGTTCGGACGCGCCGCGAGCGCCATGCCGATCATCGCGGTGCCGCCGAACACCATGTTGATGCCGACCAGCAGGCCGAGCGCCCATGTCGCGCTTTCCGGCAGGCCAGCGAAGATGATGCCGGCCAGAATCAGGTCGACGATGCCGCTCGCCAGCATCCAGCCCCAACGATGGGAGAGCTGGTTGCGGTGAGCGATGGCGTACATGATGGTGATGATGCCTTCCATGATGAAGAAGGTGATCAGCACGATGGTGAGCGAGATCGTCCCGGAAATCGGCCACCGTAGCAGTACAAGACCGGCGGCGATGGCGACCACGGCGGAGAACAGCGACCACCAGAAGCCCGGGGCGTTGCGCATGTAAAAAGTGGTGATCAGGCCGACGATGCCGCTGAACAGAAACAGCCAGCCAATGACCAGCGTAAACGCAAGCGTCGCGATCGCCGGAACCAGGATCGCGGCAAAGCCGAGCAGCACCAGCACGATCCCCTCGACCAGGAACATCTTCCAGTGGTCGTGAATGGCGCTCCGAAAGGCGGCCTGGATGCCTTGCTCGTCGCTGACCGGGTTCGTGCTCATGGTGCTCTCCCTCGCATCAGGATCACTGTCATTAGCGCGCCGCAGTGACCCGGTTATGTCGCTAAATCACTGGAATTAGCGATATTTCAAGCAATCCGAACGGTTAGTCTTGCACAAAAGCACCACCGCGCCTATCTGCCGGATTGTAGCGTTGATGCCTGCAAGGGCTCCGCTACTTGGACGGCCACGGTTACGATTAAGGTGACGCCGGATGTACGCGCACCCCAGTCGTTCGTGGCCGTTAGCATTTTCAGCCTTCGGCACTGCCCAGTGATCCGGGCGCTTTGCCACTCCCGCAGCCTGTGGCTGGGTTGTCATAAAACTGTAATCGTCCGCCGTCATGTGAGTGAAATAAAGTACCATCGCAGGGCTGTGAGGACGTGCGAAATGGCCGATATGGCAATCGATTTTGGTATTCTGGCCGGCGCCGGCGCTCCGGTCCGTGAGCTCAAGGCCGGCGAGATCATTTTCAAGGAAGGCGATCAGGGCGCGGAGTTTTTCGTCATCCAGAGCGGCAGGGTCGATATCCAGCTCGGCAACCGGTTGCTCGGTACGCTCGGCGAGCACGATATTTTCGGCGAGATGGCGCTGATCGATCCGGCGCCGCGCAGCGCCACTGCGATCGCCAAGACTGACGTGAAGCTGGTGCCGGTCGGCGAGAAGCAGTTCCTGTTCCTGGTGAGCCGCACGCCGCACTTTGCGCTCAACGTCATGCGCACGCTGGCGCGGCGGCTGCGCTCGCAAAACGGCGCGATGTAAGACGCGGCCAAACTTCCGCTTAAGTCCGCAGTTTTTCGATCAGCGCCATCGCGCCGGCGGGCGCACGCACTTTGCCCTCGTGGATGACGTAGGCGAATACGTCACGCGGTGCAGCTTTGGGTGCCTTCGCCGGCTCGACCTGGGGCAGGTCGTCCGGCGCTTTGCCTTGCGACCACTCCTGCAATCGTTTTGCCCATGCGGCGATATCCTTCGGCGGATAGGCGGTCGGGATCTTGTCTTGGCCGCGCTGCAGCCGCGCGTAGACAAAGTCTCCGGTGAAATTGGCGATGTTCGGATACTTCACATGGTCGGTATAAACGACGGGCAGGCCGAATTCGCGCAGCATGGCAATGAATTCCGAATTGCAAAAACTGTCGTGGCGGACTTCGATGACGTGGCGCAGCGCGCGGCTGTCGAGCTTGGCTGGCAACAGTTCGAGGAAACCGCCGAAGTCGACCGGATCGAATTTCTTGGTCAGCGCGAATTGCCAGAGCAGGGGGCCGAGATGATCGCCAAGCTCGGTGACGCCGGAATCGAGGAAACGCTTGATCGAAGTCGCCGGCCTCGCTCAGCACGCGGCGGTTCACGGCGAAGCGCGGCCCTTTCAACGAGAACACGAAACCCTCCGGCACTTCGCTCGCCCATTTGCGGTAGGTCGCCGGCGTTTGCGTGCGATAGAACGTGCCGTTGACCTCGATCGAGGTCAGCCGCTCGCTGGCGTAGGACAGCTCCTTCGCGTGCGGCAGCCCCTTCGGATAGAACGAGCCGCGCCACGGCTCGAAGGTCCAGCCGCCGATACCGATGCGGATTTGTCCGGATTTCTGAGTCATATCCCTGTCACCGACCCTTGCTAGCCTTCACCTGCGTTCGGCGATGGCCCCGTGTGTATGTTAGCCCCCCATCGCCTTCACGGCCACGTGCGATTAGGCGACGCCGGATGTACGCGCGCCTCTCGTTCGTGGTCGTTTCGTTTTGTGCCCCCGCGACGCGCGCCGTTGCAGCCGCTATAACTCATCATCAAAATCCATGACATTCGGCCAGCGCCGAAGCGTCAAAGCGGACAGACGATGGGGAGGCTATTGGAAAGCAATGCAACGCAAGGTCATTATCTCGTGCGCCGTCACCGGCTCAGCTGACACGCCCGGGCGCAATCCGGCGGTTCCGGTGACGCCGGAACAGATTGCGCAATCATCGATCGACGCGGCCAAGGCCGGCGCCGCGATCGTGCACATTCATGTGCGCAATCCGCAGACTACCAAGCCGAGCATGGACGCCGCGCATTATCGCGACGCGGTCGAGCGCATTCGAGCAAGCGGCACCGACGTGTTGATCAATCTCACCACCGGACCCGGCGCCCGGTTCCATCACGACCCGAACGATGCCTCGAAGCCGGGGCCGGACAGCACGCTCAGATCGCCCGAAGACCGCGTGCGTCACGTGCTGGAGCTGAAGCCCGACATCTGCAGCCTCGACATGGGCAGCCTGAACATGGGCGACCGCGTGTTCATCAACACGCCGTCGCATCTGCAGCAGATGGCGCTCGCGATCAAGGACGCCGGCGTGACGCCTGAGCTCGAAGTGTTCGAGACCGGGCACCTGCTGCTGGCCAAGCGTTTCCTCGAGAACGGCTACGTCAAAGGGCCGGGCATGTTCCAGATCTGCCTCGGCATTTCCTGGGGCCAGCCGGCGACGCCGGAGGCGATGACCTACATGCGCAACCTGCTGCCGCCGGACGCGACGTGGTTCGCGTTCGGCATTTCGCTACATCAGTTTCCGATGGTGGCGCAGACCGTGTTGCTCGGCGGCCATCCGCGCGTCGGGCTCGAAGACAATATCTATCTGGAGAAGGGCAAGCTGGCGCCGAGCAACGCCGCGCTGGTCGAGAAAGCGGGGAAGATCATCGAGATTCTCGGCGATCACGTCGCGACGCCGAACGACGCGCGGAAGATTTTGGGATTGGGCGCAACGAACGCGTAGTTCATCCGCCCCCGCGTAAGTGGGGCATGTAGCTTCGAATGCTTACACCCACTAATTCCCGCTTTGCCTTTTTACCGTATCTTGAACTGCTGTTTCCGGGGGTTTCAGGAATTCATCGAACCGATCCTTGACGATTGCGTAGCACTCGCATGATGCCTTCTCGAGACCCGGACGATTTAGAACCTGAATCGTCCCGCGATTGTAGCTGATGAGGCCGGCCGCCTGCACGGATTGCGCCGCCAGTGTCACCGACTTACGGTTGGCGCCCAGAATATTCGCCAGAAATTCGTGGGTATAGGTCAGCAATTCGCCTTCCGCCCGGTCATGCATCATGAGCAGCCATCGGCACATTCTTTCTTCCGTCGTATGCACGGTATTGCAAGCGACGGTTTGCTGGACCTGTGACAGCAGCGTCTCCGAATAGCTGACGAAAAGATTGCGTACGTGTTCGCTGTTCTTGAATTCGAACTGCAACAATTCGATCGGGCAGCGAACCATGCGGCCCTCCAATTGCACAATGCATCGATTAAAGGAGGCGCGGCTGTACATGGCGGCGAAGAGACCGAAAGCTCCTTCGCGCCCTATGTTTGCGGTCTCGATGGCCGAGCCGTTTTCAAGAACGGTCAACAGCGAGAGAACCGACCCTTGCGGAAAATAAGCGTGCTTGAGGAGACCGCCGGCCTCGCAAACGACGGCGCCGAGTTTGAGCGTGACCGGCCGAAGATGGGAATCGATCCGACTGCGGCTCTCAGGTCCCAACGCCGCGAGTAACTGATTACTCAGCGCATTCCGTGACGCTTTGAACCGGGTATTATCGTTGGAACGAGTATCCATTTTCTCAGTCCAATGCCTTTCTTGCCGGCGAGTCTGAGCAAAACTGCACGGTTTTGCGCGTTGGAGGAACAAGAGTTCCAGAAAACCGATCTCGGTCTACGGGCCGAGCAGCGAGCGGATTTCGGAAATCATTATCTGCGCCTGATAGGGCTTTAAGAAAAAACGGCTGTCTTTCGGAAAATCATGTCCTGTCAGCCGACGTTGACTGGACGCGATGATAATCTTGATGGCCGGCCATCGCTCGCACACCGTATGGGCAAGACCCAAGCCATCCGTGCTGCCCGGCATTTTGACGCTTGTAAGCATCAAGGCAATATCCGACCGGGATTCCAAAATGGCCAGAGCTGCGTCGGCATCGCTGGCCTCGAGCGCCACGAAACCGGCGTCCTTCATGATATCGGCGGTGAGCGACTTCAACAGCTCATTATGTTCCACGATCAAAACAACGTGTGGTGATCTGCCTGTCATGGTGTCTGGATTTCGGCTTCGAGAATTTTCGGGCCGGCATTCGAGCTCGGCCCCGAAAGCGCCAGGTTGCCCCAGAACTGCGCCATGAAAACGAAATGCGACTGCATATTCCGGCAGTGAGCAACGCCCGCCAGTTCCATACAGTCGGCCTGCAGGCGCAGGCACTCCAGAGCATGCTTTCGCAGTTGTTTCGCGTCGAACATGGCGGACCTCATAAAAGCTCGCCATGACGCTCGCACGTGTCGCCTGTTCTGTCGGTGGTCTACGCCACGGAGGACCGAGGAAATACTGGCTCGGGTTCAACAGGCCAGTTAGACTCTCAGAGGGTCGAAAGCCTGTGAACGGCCGGAACAAATACAGTGTGCCCGGGATTGCCCTTCAGTACTTAACAGTGAAGGAGAAATCATGATTAATCGGTTTGTATTGGGAATAGCTGCCGTTGCTATCGTATGCGGCAGTGCTCTACCTGCCGCAGCAGAAGACGTTGGCGTCGGCGTCGGGCCTGTTGGCGTAACGGTCGGTTCTGACCACGACCGCGACCGGGATCGCGACCACGATAAGACGGTTATCATCAAGAAGGACCGCGACCACGGCGATCGTGATCACGACACGACCATCATAAAGAGAGATCGGGATTGAACAACAGATACGATCCCAACACTGTCATGCCCCCGGGAAAGCGGGGCATCCAGTAATCGCAGGCGCTGCAGCAGGGCCGCCACGCAAACCGCTACTGGATCGCTCGCCCTTCGCGGATGATGAGCCTGAAGGGGTAGCGGAAACGTTTCTGCATGCAAAAGCAAAAGGCCCGGGAGCGATCCCGGGCCTTCGCATTCAAGTTGTCTGATCGACGGACTTAGAAGTCCATTCCGCCGCCCATGCCGCCGCCCGGCATCGATGGGGCGCTGCCTTGCTTCTTCGGCACTTCGGCGACCATTGCCTCGGTGGTGATGAGCAGGCCCGCCACCGACGACGCGCCCTGGAGTGCCTGACGCACAACCTTGGTCGGGTCGATGATGCCCTTTTTCACCATGTCGACGTAGTCGCCGCCCTGGGCGTCGAAGCCGAAGGCGTAGCTGTTGTTCTCGAGAATCTTGCCGACGATGACGGAGCCATCTTCACCGGCATTGGTGGCGATCTGCCGGGCCGGAGCCTGCAGCGCCTTGCGCACGATCTCGACGCCGGTCTTCTGGTCGTCGTTCGCGGTACGCACCTTCTTCAAGGCTTCGCTGGCGCGGAGCAGCGCAACGCCGCCGCCGGGCAGTACGCCTTCCTCAACCGCGGCGCGGGTCGCGTGCATCGCGTCATCGACGCGATCCTTGCGCTCCTTCACCTCGACTTCGGTGGCGCCGCCGACGCGGATCACCGCGACGCCGCCCGCGAGCTTGGCAAGACGCTCTTGCAGCTTCTCGCGGTCGTAGTCCGAGGTGGTCTCCTCGATCTGCGCCTTGATCTGCGTGATGCGGTCCTCGATGTCCTTCTTCTTGCCGCCGCCGTTGACGATCGTGGTATTCTCCTTGTCGATCATCACCTTCTTGGCCTTGCCGAGCATGGCGAGCGTGACGCTCTCAAGCTTGATGCCGAGATCTTCACTGATCGCCTGGCCGCCGGTCAGGACCGCGATGTCCTGCAGCATCGCCTTGCGGCGATCGCCGAAGCCCGGAGCCTTCACCGCCGCGACTTTGAGGCCGCCACGGAGCTTGTTGACGACGAGGGTGGCGAGCGCTTCGCCTTCCACGTCTTCGGCGACGATCAAGAGCGGCTTGCCGGTCTGCACGACGGCTTCGAGCAGCGGCAAGAGTTCGTTGAGCGCCGAAAGCTTCTTCTCGTTGATGAGGATGTAGGGGTCCTCCATCTCAACGCGCATCTTGTCGGCGTTGGTGATGAAGTACGGCGAGATGTAGCCGCGGTCGAACTGCATGCCCTCGACGACGTCGAGTTCGGTCTCGAGGCTCTTGGCCTCTTCCACCGTGATCACGCCCTCGTTGCCGACCTTTTCCATCGCCTTGGCGAGGTAGTCGCCGATTTCCTTGTCGCCGTTGGCGGAGATCGTTCCGACCTGGGCGATTTCGGCGTTCGACGTCACCTTCTTCGAGTTCTTCTTCAGTTCCTCGACCACAGCCTCGACCGCAAGGTCGATACCGCGCTTGAGGTCCATCGGGTTCATGCCGGCGGCAACCGCCTTCGAACCTTCGCGGACAATCGCGGCGGCGAGCACGGTCGCCGTCGTGGTGCCGTCGCCGGCGATGTCAGAGGTCTTGGAAGCGACCTCGCGCACCATCTGCGCGCCCATGTTCTCGAACTTGTCTTCGAGTTCGATCTCCTTGGCGACGGTGACGCCGTCCTTGGTGATCCGGGGTGCGCCGAACGACTTGTCGATGACGACGTTACGGCCTTTCGGGCCGAGCGTCACTTTCACCGCATTGGCGAGAATGTCGACGCCGCGCAGCATCCTGTCGCGCGCGTCGACGGAGAATTTGACTTCTTTAGCAGCCATAGAAATTCACTCCGTTTCTGACCTCATCCCGAGAAGGCGCAAAGCGCCGTCTCGAAGGATGAGTGTGATGAATTCGTCCTTCGAGACGCGCCCTGCGGGCGCTCCTCAGGACGAGTTTGGTTACGCGGCCTTCTTGCGGGCGATTGGCTCGTCGAGCACGCCCATGATGTCGGACTCCTTCATGATCAGGAGCTCCTGGCCGTCGATCTTGACCTCGGTGCCGGACCATTTGCCGAACAGCACGCGGTCGCCGACCTTGAGGTCGATCGGGATTAGCTTGCCGGCTTCGTCGCGGCCGCCCGGGCCGACGGCGGTGATTTCGCCCTGTGAGGGTTTCTCTTTGACGGTGTCCGGAATGATGATGCCACCGGACGTTTTCTCTTCGGCATCGAGGCGCTTGACGACGACGCGGTCGTGAAGCGGGCGAAATTTCATGGTGTCCTCCTGAGTTATTGGGATGGCTTGAGTTTCGATCAGAAAATGAAAGATGAGCGAGCCTCCGCAGGTGCCCCTGTGACCGGCCGCCTGACGCCGACATGGGAGCGAATTTTTTCACCTGCAAGAGGTGTCCGGAAATTTATTAGCACTCGCTGTCAGCGATTGCCAACAGTTTTGCTAAAAGGTTAACGACGCCCGAATCCACAATAACATCAGAAGTATAGCGGGATTTGGCCTGGCAACTCTTTCGCCGCGGCAGCCGTTGGGTCGCATCAAAAGACGTCGCGCTGAGCGGCGCGGCCGGCGTTGTTAGCACTTCACCGGGATGCTGCTAGTGCCTTGATAATAAACAACTTATTCAATTTTGAGGCTTGTAATAAAGGCGCGAGTCTCAAAACATCCCCGGTGATGGGGATTGGAGGGCACTATGGTGTCGAAAGGGACTAAAGACGCTTCAGTTTCACCCGCGTTCCGCAAGCAACTTGAAGGCTACGGCCTGACCACCGCCAACATTCTGTACCGGCGTCCCGATCATCCGTGGCTGCTTCAGGAATATGTCTGGCAGGACTACGATCTTTGCCCGAACTTTCCGGTGCTCAACAAATTTCTCAATTTCTGGCTGGAGAAGCTTGAGGGGCCGCTGCACTCGGTCACGGTCGCGCATGCACGGCTGATCAAGCCGGCGGAAATCCGCGCCATCGGCGGCGAGTTCCGGCTGCACTAGCGGGGCGAATGCCCCCTGACCACCGGGCGTTGCGCATCCCCGGCGCGTCATGCTTTCGTGCAGCGGGGTAGTTCGATGCGTATTGGTCCGCGGCATCCTTGGCTGGGCGAGGTGGCGTTTCGCTTGGCGACGCCGGTGATGGAACGCTTTTGCGGCCGGCGCGGCATCTTCCGCTCAACCAGCGGCTACGCCGCCAAACGCATCGAGGCGTTGCGGGTCAAGCTGGAAAGCGGTGCGCCGCTTTATCTCGGCGGCATCTGCGCTTCCGGCACGCATAATTCCGGTGTTGCGCTTATCGAGGTAACCCGCGAGCGCGGTCCCAGACTGATCTGTAACAACGAAGAAGAGCGCTTTTCTGGCGAGCGCCACACCACACAATTCCCGGCTCAATCGATCGCGGACCTCGTCGTGATGATGCGGGATGCGGGCCTTTCGCCCGACCGCATCGACGGCTGGTTCTCCGCCTGGGACAGTGTCGCCTTCATCGCCATGATCTGCCGCACGGTGATGGAGGAGGCGCCGGCGAGCTTCAGCCTGTTGCGCACCAGCGAGCTTTCGGCGATCAGCATGCGCAACATCGACAAAAGCATGCGCACGGCGCGCGCCCTTGGCCAGCGGCTCGGCTTGCCTGCGCCAATCATCGCCACGCCGCATCACGATAATCACGCCTGGTTTTCATTTGCGGCGTCGCCGTTCGCGCGCAGTGAACGCCCGGTCATGATTGCCGTGCTCGACGGCTTCGGCGACCGCGGCGCAATGACGCTTTATGTCAGCGAGCGCGGCGAACTGCGAGAACTCTACTGCAACGACAGTATGTGGGACTCGCTGGGCGTTTTCTATGGCGTCATCTCGTCGACCCAGGGCGGCTGGACGGCGCTGAGCAGCGAGGGCCGCTATATGGGCGCGGCGGCCTGGGGCGATTACGACCGCAGCACCAATCCGTTCTACGCGAAGCTGCGGCAGATCCTCGTCCTGGCGCCGGAGGGCCGCGTTTATCTCAATCGTTCGCTGGCCAATTGGCCGCGCAACCTTGCACGGCCTTATACGGCGGAATTGACCCGCATCCTCGGCGAGCCGATCGCGCTCGAAGACATGTGGAATCCCGACGCCGTGCTGCGGGTTGAGGATATCCGGCACAAGGAGGACACCCAGGAGCGGCTCGACAAGGCGGCTGCGACACAGATGGTGTTTGAGGATGCGCTGATCCATATCGTCGATCATCTCATCCGGCGCACCGGCAGCGACCGGCTGGTGCTGACCGGCGGCACGGCGCTCAACGCGGTGGGTAGCATGCGGCTGCTCGAACATTTCGACGAAACCTATTACCGGCAAAACTTCGGCCGCAGCACGCGGCTGCATCTCTGGGTGCCGCCGGTGCCGAACGACGCCGGTGTTGCCATAGGCGCGGCCTACATGGGCGCTTACCTCGCGGGCGCCGGGCCCGGCGAACCGCTTGCGCACGCCTTCTATTGCGGTTCGCCGCCGCGCGACGCCGCGATCCGCGATGCGCTCGGCGCCGCGTCCGATATCGCCTGGACGCCGGTCGGCGACGTCACGAGCGCACACGGGCGCGAGGCGCTGGCCGACCTGATGGCCTACGTGACCTCTCAGGACGGCATCATCGCGCTGTTTCAGGGCGCAGCCGAAACCGGCCCGCGCGCGCTCGGCCATCGCTCGATCCTCGCCAATCCGCGTAACCCGGAGACGCGCGGCCATCTCAACGCGAAGGTCAAATATCGCGAGGGGGTCCGCCCGCTCGCGCCGATGATGACGCGCGAAGCGGCGCTGCGCTGGTTCGAGCTGTCGGATGGCGCCGCTGACGACGATTACAACGCCTACAACTACATGGTGCTGACAGCGAAGGCGAAGCCCGGCGCGCGCGAGCAAATCCCGGCGGTCATTCACGCCGACGGCTCCGGCCGTTTGCAGATCGTGCGCGAAGCGACCGATCCGCTGACTTACGCCTATTTGAAAGCGCTCGGACGCCGCAACGGCGAGGAGGTCGCGGTCAATACCTCGTTCAATGTGGGGGGCCCGATCGCGCAGACGCCGGTGCAGGCGGTCGAAACGCTGCGGCGCGCCAAAGGCATGGATGCCGTCATTCTGGTCGCGGAGGAGGGTACGGCTTACGCTATGTGGCGGCCGGGCCAGCAGACCGCCGATGGCGGCGATCGCTTTCCAGGCTGGCTTGCGAACTGGAAAGCGGAAAGCGCCGTCACCGCGAACTTGCATTAGCCGTCGAACGCGCAGGCCCTGTTCGCCGTCGCGCTTCGCCGCTAGCATCGCAACCTTGAATTGGGGGCTGAGGCATGCCGCAAAGCGTGGCGGTCGTTTTCGTGCATGGCATTTTTGCGAGGGCGATCCAGTACTCGCTGCCGATGCAGGAGCAGCTCCTCAAGCTGTTCCCGCGTGAGCTCCGCAGATACGTGAATTTCGAAGAGGTGTTTTGGGCGGGTCCCGTGCGTGGCCGGCAAACCGCTTACATGAGAAACGCCAGGAACGACGCCGCCATTGTCGAAAACCGGTTGCGGGAATTTTTTATCCAGGGTCTCGGTGACGCCGCCGCCTATCAGAAGACGCCGAAACGGGAAAATTCGATCTACTATCAGGTCCACGACGAGATCAGCAAAACACTAAAGCGCTTCGACGACAGGCTGCACAGCAAGACGCCGCTGGTTCTGATCGGCCATTCTCTCGGCTCGCACATCATCTCGACTTACGTCTGGGACGTAAACAAGCTCAAGCAGCGCTCCGATGATGACGTCCGGCACGAGCCGGAGGACGTGCGCGACCTGCATGCGGAGCTCAAGAGTGGCACGGATCTTTGTCGCCTGGATACGCTCGCGGGCCTGGTAACGTTCGGCAGCAACATACCGTTGTTCACCTTCACATTCGGGGCGGCGCGGGTTTATCCGGTGACGTTGGCGCCGCACACCAGCGGAGGAGGCGCGTTGCAGCCGGCGTTTCCGGGTGTCGGGCTGCCAACGGCGCTCAAGGACGGCGCGCAGTGGCTGAATTTCTACAGCAAGCGCGACGTGCTTGGTTATCCGCTCAAGCCGCTGAACGAGCATTTCAATGGCGAGCCGCGCATTCAGGATATTTGCGTACGATCGGAATCGATCGCATCGCGGCTGTTGCCGTATTGGTCGAATTATTCCGCTCATGTCGGTTACTGGAAGAATCCGACTGTTCTGAAAAGAACGGCGGAGCTTATCCGGCAGATCGTGGAAGCGCCGGCCGCAACGGCGTAGGCAGGCGCACCCACGCAGGCGTCGCCGCGAAATGCGTATCGAGCTAACTCAGCACACCAACGATCGCGCCGAGCAGGCACGTCGTCAGCGTGCCGGAGAGGATCGACTTGAAGCCCAGCGAGATCACCTCGTCGCGCTTCTCCGGGCACATCGTGGCGAGGCCTGCGATCATAATGCCGAGCGAGCCGAAATTGGCGAAGCCGCACATCGCGTAAAGCATGATCAATCTTGATCGGGGATCCAGCGCATCGGCCGGCAGCGCCGCGAGCTGAAGGTAGGCAATCAGTTCGTTGAGCACGGTCTTGATTCCCATCAGGCTTCCAGCAGTCACGGCCTGCGACCACGGAATGCCCATCAGCCAGCACACCGGCGCCATGATCCAGCCGAGGGCGCGCTGCATGGTCAGCGGCGCGCCAAAAATATCCGGCAGCAGACCGAGCATCGCGTTGACCAGATAGACCAGCGCCACGAACACGATCAGCATGGCGACGATGTTGAGCAAGAGCTCGAGTCCCGCGCCGGTGCCCTTGACGATCGCGTCCATGGTGCTCGAGGCCGGCTGCTCGACGTCGTCGAGCGTTCCGCCGGTATGCTTGTTGTCCGGATCCGGCACCATCAGCAGGCTGATGAAGATCGCGGCCGGCGCGCCGAGCACCGAACACACCACGATGTGGCCGGCGGCGTCCGGGATCGCGTTCGCCAAAATCGTTGCGTAGAGTACGAACACGGTGCCGGCGATACCCGCCATGCCGCCGGTCATGACGATGAACATTTCGCTGCGCGTGAGCTTCGCCAGATAAGGCCGGATGAACAGTGGCGCTTCGACCTGGCCGACAAAAATATTGGCCGCGGTGGAAAGCCCCGCCGCGCCGCCGACATCGAGCGTGCGTTCCAGTGCGATGGAAAACCAGCGCACGATCGGCGGCATGATGCGCCAGTAGAACAGCAGCGACGACAGCACGCTCATCACCAGCACGACGGGCAGCGCCTGAAAGGCGAGGATGAAACCCGCGCCGGGTGTTTTCGCATCGAAGGGCAGGGTGCCACCGCCGACATAGCCGAACACGAACGAGGTGCCGGCGCGCGTCGCCGACGCGATCGCATCGACCGCGCTGTTGATCCAGACGAACGCAACCTTGACCTGCGGTACTTTGAGCATCAGCGCCGCGAGCACAAAGGTCACAATGAGGCCGACGATCACCGGCCGCCACGGCACCGCGCGGCGGTTTTCGCTGATCAGCCAGGCGAATGCGATGATCGCAAAAACGCCAAGCGCGGATTGCAGATTTGGCATCGTTTCAGAAAGCCCCGAATTCCCAGCAGAGGATTGTTATATCCAACTCGCGTCCGCTTACGAAAGCAAAAGCCGCTGTGTCAAAAGCTCCAATTGTCCGCCACGGATAATCCGCTTAAAGCATAATCGGGGAAGGGGCGAATGCCATGACAACACCGCAGTCCGTACCGTCGGGCAATTCCGGATTCAAGCTCTCGCGCGGCACGGTATTTCCGCTGGTCGGGGACCGCTCGACCTGGGCGCAGGAACATCTGCTGCCGGTGCTCGCCACCATCGTCGTCGCACTCGCACTGATGGTGATGTTCGATCCGGCGGCGACCGGCAAGGACCAGACCGCGCAAGCCTGGCAAATGTATGTGGCGCTCGCCGTCTACATCGCCTTCATGACGAACTATTACATCAACCAGATGTGCGGCCGCCCCAAGCGGATGTGGGCGCTCGCGATCGTCGGCTTGTTGACCGCGGTGGCGATGGATACGCCGCTGTGGGACGGCTGGTATCACTTTTTCTACACGGTGATCCCCGGCACGCAGTGGGAGAAATCCGGAAATGTGGTGCTTCAGTTTGCCGGATTCTTTTTCGCCACCGGGCTGTGCGAGGAAGGTTTCAAGGCGTTCCCGCTGCTGGCGCTGGCGCTTGCCGGTGCAGCGCTGGCGCGGTGGAGCCGCCGCTCCAAAGGCCGCTTCGGGCGGCTTTCGGCGTTCCTCGACCGGCAGCTTGGATTGCGCGAGCCGCGCGACGGCATCGTTTTCGGCGTAGCGTCCGGCGCCGGCTTTTTCATCAACGAGACGCTCGGCGAATACGTGCCGCAGATCATGTCGACGGCCAAGCACGCCGGCGGCCAGGCCTTCAACGGTATGGTGGTCCTGCTGTCGCGCGGCCTGCCCGACATGGTCGAGCATTCCGCATGGGCCGGATTGTTCGGATATTTCATCGGCCTGTCGGTGCTGCGGCCGGGGCGGGCGCTCCTGCTGCTGCCGCTCGGATGGTTGAGCGCCGCCGCGCTGCACGGCGCCTGGGACGGTTTCGCCTCGCTCAACAACGGATACATTGTACTCAGCGCCTGGCTGACGATCGGTTTGCTCAGCTACGCGTTGCTCGCCGGAGCGATCTTCAAGGCACGCGAGATATCGCCCGGCGAAGCATCTGCGCTGGCGCCGCAAGGCACAATAGCCGAGGCATCCGTCGATTCATTGGACGATTCCGGCTGACTCCGACTGGACGTTACGACGGCAGCTCAAGAATTATCCGCAGTGAAAATTGTACCGCTCCGAGTCCGGCGATCTTGCATTTGTAGTTGGCGCTCCTAGTTCAAATAAGCTCAAGGTTTGGGAGCGTTGACGATGGCAAATGAGCTTATTCCGGCCAATTGATCCGGCGTCTGCTCGCGCAATTGAGGAGAGTGCGAAGGCGGCTTCTAACGCCATAGAGGCTGGCGTGAAAGCTGGCGGATATCTCGGAGCTGTACTTGGCGACGTGCCTCATGATCTGGTTGGTTTGGTTGGCGATTGGCTCAAGCACAAGCGCACGAGGCGTTGGATCGAACTTCAGGCCGAAACTGAAAAGATCTTCTTGAGCGTGGCGTAAAGCACCGAGCGGACATCAGCCCCTCAATTGCCATTCCGTTGATAGATGCGGCTCTGAATGAAGAGCGCGATATTCTAAAGCAGCTTTGGGCAAATTTGTTGGCGGCTGCGATGGATTCACGTCGCTCAGATCCGGTTCGTCCCTCAGCGATGCAAAATTTTACCGGAGTGCCTGTGCAGTGCGCGATGTAAGATCAGGCGCAATGACCTTCGATCTGGTGTCGCCGTTGCCACTCAACGAATGCGTACGCCGGCTGCGCGCCGCGACGGACGGCATCTGGTCGATCGGCGGTATCAAGCCGGTTCAGGGCTCGGTGAGCGAGACGGCGATACGGCTGCGCAAGCGCATCTATTATCGCAACTCGTTCCAGTGCTGGCTGTCGGCGAAACTGGCCGAGGACAACGGACAAACGCGGTTGCATTGTACCTTCGGCCTGCATCCCTTCGTTCTCATCTTTCTGGAGATCTGGATCGGTATTGTTTCGGTAGGCGGCCTCACCATTGCGATGCAGACCGACATGGCTGTGGCTTCGCGGCAGCCCGCTATCGCCGAACGCCTGGCTTGGCATCGTCTTTCCATTGATCATGGCGGGCTTCGCCGTCCTGCTGCTGAAGTTCGGCGACTATCTGGCGCAGGACGAGCCGGCTTTTCTGATCGAATTTCTCGAGCGCACGATCAGTGCGCGCGAAGCGGCAGTGCGGCAGAGTGCATGACCGGACTGTCTTTATTGCCTGGCTTGCGCTGCGGCGGCTGGCGGCGCGGGGTCGAGCCAGGTCACGGCGCGCCAGGCGTTGGCAAGGCCGGCGCCGAAATCGGAATCCGGCGTCGGCGGGCCGATCTGCCGTGCGGTTGCGATCAGGGTGTTGCGGATATCGGCCGGCCGCAGCGACGGTTTACGCTCGAGCAGCGCGGCAACGCCGCTGATATGCGCGGCCGCGATCGATGTGCCGGAAGAGAGCTGATAGGCACCGCCGGGGGCGAGCGAAAGAATATCGACGCCGGGCGCGGCCACCGCGATGTAACGGCCACGGTTGGCCATCGCAAATACACGCTCCTTGTCGTCGGTCGCGGTAACGGCGATGACGTCGGGATCGGCCGCGGGGTAGGCCGGCTCGGCTTGCAGGCCGCCATTGCCGGCTGCCGCGATCAGCACGATGCCTTTGGCGTAAGCGGCGGCGAGAAGCCGGGTCATCGTCGGATCGGACGGGCCGGCGAAACTCATATTGATGATGCGGGCGTCGCGCGATAATTCTTGTTGATGAATTTCCGGGAGCAGGTCATGCGCATTCGCTTCGATTTCGGTTCGGTCACGCTCGACGCCGAATTGCTCGACACGCCGACGGCGAAAGCGATCGCCAGGGCGTTGCCGCTCGCCGGCTCGGCATTGACCTGGGGCGAGGAGGTGTATTTCGAAACGCCGGTCAAAGTCGCGCGTGAGAACGACGCGCGCGCCGTCGTGACGCCGGGCGAGATCGCCTACTGGCCGGATGGCGACGCCATTGCCATCGGTTTCGGCCGCACGCCGATCTCGAAGGGCGACGAGACCCGCCTCGCCAGCCCGTGCAACATCTGGGCGAAGGCGCTCGGCGACGTGAAGACGCTGGGCAAGGTGAAGGGCGGCACCAAGATCAAGGTGACGGCGATTGACTAGTGTTTTGCTTCGTATCCGAATGTCGCCGGACGAAGGTGACGGTGAGATCCCAGGCATTGCGGACATTGACGAGAAGCAGCAGCAGCATCGCGGCGGCAAGAATGTCGGGAGCCCATTTGTACCGGTCGGCAATCAGTACGCCGCCGGCAACAATGCCGCCATAGGCGACAAACGGCCACGCACCGTAGGCGAAACGATCGACAAATTCGGATTTGGCGTCGCGAAACAGGCGGATGGTAATGAAGACGGAATAGGCGAGGCCGACCAGCCCGCTTGCGACAATGATGAGGCCGAGTGCGGTATCGCCAAGTCCGGGCGCGAGCGCGATCAAGCTGACAAACAGCACGGATGCGTAGTGCATGATGATCGGACTCATATAGACTCGGGTTCCCATACTACGGTCGCTGGTCAAGAATCCGACCGCGACGGAAACGGCGACGAACATCAATGCGACGAGGGTCGCCGCCGAGGTACCGAGCAATCCGTAGAACTCGTGCCAGCCTTCGAGCATTTGAAGAATTTATCCCCGTCCGACGAACGGCATCATGTTCGCCATCACGGTCATGAACAGCACGTTGGTGTCGAGCGGCAGGTTTGCCATGTAGACCACGGCGCGGCCGACATCGTCCGCGGCCATGCGGGATTCGGTTTTCTTCGAGCCATCGGGCTGCAATACGCCTTCGCCTTGCACCATGCGGTCCGTCATCGGCGTCGCGGCATTGCCGATGTCGATCTGGCCGCAGCAGATATCGGTGCCGCGGCAGTCGAGTGCGGTCTGCTTGGTTAGGCCGGTGACGGCGTGCTTGGTCGCGGTGTAAGGCGCAGCGCCCGGCCGCGGCGTGTGTGCCGAGATCGAGCCGTTGTTGACGATGCGGCCGCCGCGCGGCGTCTGCGCTTTCATGAGCTTGATGGCTTCCTGGGTGCAGACAAACATGCCGGTCAGGTTGGTGTTGACGACGGCCTGCCATTTATCGAGCGGGATCTGCTCGATCGGCATGGCTGGCGCGCCGATGCCGGCATTGTTGAACAGCACATCGAGCCGGCCGTAGGTCTCCTTGACCTTGGCGAACAGCGCCTTGATTGAGGCCGGATCGGCGACATCGGTCGGCACGCACATTGCGGCGCCGGGTGTCTGCGCGCCTTCCTTGGCGACGGCTTCCAGCATGTCCTTGCGCCGGCCGGCCAGCACGACAGTATAGCCTTCGCGCATTAGCGCCAGCGTTGCCGCGCGGCCCACGCCCGTTCCTGCCCCCGTCACAACCGCGATCTTTTGCGTCGCCATCGGCGTCTCCCACTACGCGTGTCATCATCCGCCAACGGGTCCGGCCCGAAGTGGCCGGCCCGATGACAAGCTCCGGCGGACGATCCAGTGTTCTCAGGGATCAAGATTGAACACAAATGCCGGCGATTACTAGATGCCCGCCCTCCACCTACGCGCTTTGAGCTTCGGTGGACTCATACCCTCCGTAGCTCGCAGCGCGAGCGTAGGAGGGTCGCGGGCATGACAGCGTTCGCTGTCAGCCTGCCAGCGCGACTTCCTGGTCCGGGCTGCCGACGCGGAAGTCGTCAGGCGAGGCGAGACGCGCGTTGATCTCGCCGGCGGGACCGGGCTTGCCGAAGCGATAGCCCTGCATCTGGTGCACGCCGGCGGCGCGCAGGAACAGATGCTGCTCGGCAGTCTCGACGCCTTCGGCAGTGACTTTCATACCGAGACCGCGGCCAAGGCTGACGACGGCGTGGACGATGGCGGCAGCGTCCGGCGCTTTCTCGATCGAGTGCACGAAGCTCGAGTCGATCTTGAGTTTGTCGAACGGGAAGCGGCGCAGATAGAGCAGGCTCGAATAACCGGTGCCAAAGTCGTCGAGGGCGAAGCGCACGCCGATCGCTTTTAATCGCAGCATCGACAACTCGGCGGTTTCAAGGTTGCCGAGCAACGTGCTTTCAGTGAGCTCGAGCTCAAGCCGGTTCGCCGGGAAATCGGCTTCGGTGAGGATACGCTCGATCACTTCGACGAAGTCGGAGCGGCGGAACTGCAACGGCGAGACGTTTACCGCAATGGTGAGTCCCGGCCACGCGCGGCCATCGAGGCAGGCGCGCCTGAGCATCCATTCTCCGAGATCGACGATCAGACCGGAGTGCTCGGCGATCGGGATGAACTGCGATGGCGGTATCTGACCAAGAGTCGGGTGGGCCCAGCGGCAGAGCGCTTCGACGCCGATGATAGTTTCGCCGCTGGCATTCATGATCGGCTGGTAGGCGGCGGCGAGGCCGTCGTTCTTGATGGCGTAGAGCAGGTCGCCTTCGAGCAGCTTGCGGTTTGACAGATCGGCGTCCATCGCCGCGTCGTAGATGCAGGCGCGGTTGCGGCCTTCGTTCTTGGCGCGGTACAGCGCCATGTCGGCGTAGCGCAGGATGTCGGTGGCGTCACGGACGCGGCGGTCGATAGCGGCAATGCCGATCGAGGCACCGATGATGATGTTGTGGCCGCTGATCTGGTACGGCGCGCAGACCGCCGAAATGATGCGGCCGGCAATGGCTTGCAGCGAATAGGAGTCCGAGGCGCATTCAGTAATGATGGCGAACTCGTCGCCGCCAAGCCGCGCCACGAGATCGTCGCCGCGCATGATGTGGGAGAGCCGCTGGGTGACGGCCAGGATCAGTTCGTCGCCGATGTGATGGCCGAGCGTGTCGTTGACGTCCTTAAAGTGGTCGAGGTCGATGTAGAAGACCGCGGCTGATGCGCCGCCCTGGCGTACGTCGTTGATTGCCTTCTCGAGGCGGTCGCCGAAATAAATCCGGTTAGGCAGACCGCAAACCGGATCGTGCAGCGCGATGTGGCGCAACTGCGATTCGCCTGCCCTGATTTCCTCGGCGGTGCGGCGCATGTAGCGCAGCATCAGGCCGATCAGCACCACGAAGCCGCCTAGCGCGACCGTAATGAAGGGGAGGATGCTGCCCGCGATCTGGCCGCCGGGGCGGGTCGGCTTCCAGGCAAAGCTCGCAACCGCGTTGCCACGCGCATCGTTGAGCACGATCGTCTGCTCGCCCGCTGCTGCTGGCTGCCCATTGAGATAGCGCAAATCGGTCAACTGGCGCCGGGTTGAGATCTCCGCAAGCACTGAGTTGTCGATGAATTTGATGGAGAACTCGATCGGCGCGGTGTCGTTGCTGGAGGCAATCTCACTGTCCGTGCCGATCGCGACCGCAGCGACCATGGCGGGCCGGCCAAGGACGCGTTGGATCAACGCGGCGCTCCGGCCGGGATGGGCGAGATCCTGTCCGCCGATGACGGAAATGACGCCATCCGGCAGCGCGCTCAATCGCCCGCGCAACAGCGCCAGGCTCGGCGTGAGATCGCTCTGGATGTCGGCGGCTGCATTGTCACCCGACCGAAACAGCTGGTATCGGATCCGGTCGAGACCATCGACGATGACGACTGCGTCATGGCCGAAGAAATTTTGCAGCCAGTGGGCACGCCGTTCGATCCATTCCGGATTGTAGGTGTCGCGAACAGCAGTCGCCGCGTGACCTGTCGCGGCCGCGCTTTCGAGTTCGCGGAGGACGCGCAGGCCATGGCCGGCGATGGCGCCCTGGATCAGTTGGTGCTCGCGGGTCAGTGAAACTTCGTTGGCCCGCTGGGCGGATGTTAGCACCGCGACGACGACACAGACGATCGCGATGGCGACGATGGTGCCGATCGGCAAAAGCAGGCTCAGGCGCGCTTTTTTCCAGCGCGACCGCTTGCGGTCCCCGGCGATGTTCGAAAGCGCCGTAAACGGCACGCTGCCACCCAAGTTATTGCAATCGGCGCACGTTAAGCGGTGAAAGTTTGCAAATCACTTGCACAAATACCCGACCGGCGGCGGTGACCGGAAAGCGGCTGCAAATCCGGCGGGTTGCGTTAATTTTTCGTCAAGATTTACACGCCGGGGCTGCTATTTGGCACCCCAAACCGGCGTCAGACTGCGTGTTTGGCTAGGCGCGATTGCTGCCGTAGGGTGGGCGTGGGATGCCGAGGTGGGCAGCGCGTAAGGCTGCCGACCAGCGTTCCCGCAGGTCGGTGAAATAGGGTTCACCCGGCTCGATCCGGTACATCAGTTCGGCGACACAGCTATCCCGCCGCGCGACCAGAAGGTCGATCGGCAGGCCGACGCTCAGATTGGAGCGCATCGTCGAGTCGATCGACACCAGGCCGACCTTGAGCGCGTCGTAAAGATCCATTTCGTAGGTGATGGCGCGGTCCAGCACCGGCTTGCCGTATTTATGCTCGCCGATCTGCAGATAGGGCGTGTCGGTGGTGCATTCGATGAAATTGCCAGCCGAATAGATCATGAAGAGGCGCATGCGCTCGCCTATGATCTGGCCGCCAAACAGGAGCGAGACGTCGAAACCGACCTCGTTGGCTTCGAGCGCCTTGCCTTCCATCTCGTGGATCAGACGGACGACGTAGCCAACGCGCTGCGCCGCCTGAAACATGGTCGGCGCATTCATCAGCGTTTCGCGCTCGCCGGTCTGCGGGTTTTCGTACCCCTCGGTGAGGATGCTGACAACCGACTGGCTGATCGAGAGGTTGCCGGCAGATGCGATAGCCATGATCCGTTTTTTCGGATCCTGAAAAATGTGCAGCTTGCGGAAGGTCGCGATGTTGTCGACGCCGGCATTGGTCCGCGTATCGGCGAACATTACGAGGCCTTCGCGCACCAGAATTCCGCAGCAGTAGGTCATTGTCGTCGTCCCCCGGCGCGGTGCTTATAGCATCGGTTTCCGAGTCGCAGTGCGGGAAAACGCCACGTTCATTGATCGACTTTGATCGCGACTTCCAGCTTTTCGGCACCGATACCGAGGCGTGTACCACGCATCGGCGCTGCGCCCAGGTAATCGAGCCCGACTGCGACACGGACATGCGCGTCGGTCGGGCAGAAACCGTTTGCCGGATCAAATGCGATCCAACCGAAATCGGGCACGTAAGCTTCGGCCCACGCGTGACCGGTATCCTGCGCCGCTTTCGTGTCGGGTTTGCGAAAGTAGCCGCCGACGAAACGCGCCGGAATGCCGAGTGTGTGCGCCGCGCCGATGAAGATGTGCGTAAGGTCGCGTGCGGTGCCGTGCTTGAGCGTAAAAGCCTTCGCGGCGTTTATGGTGGGTGCCGACTGTGCGGCTTCGCCGGAATCCATTTCATCGAGGCTTACGTCGGCGTGAAGCTGGTCGAGCAGACCGTGCAGATCGCCAAGAATGTCGCCGCTATTTGCGGCACGAATATTTGCGGCGAACGCGCGGATTGCATCGTCGGGCTGCGTCAGAGCCGTGTCACGCAGGTAGAGACTCGGCGGGAATCGCTCGAGGGTGCCGTACACGACACCGTTGCTGTTCTGGGTCTCGACCTGCCCAACGACCTCGACGTGGAGTTCGTCGAGCGGTCCGTCGGCAGTGAAGACGTGGCAGATATTGCCGAACGCGTCCTCATGGCTGGCGAGGTGCACGTCGGGGGTGACGTCGATGCGCCAGTCTGCGACGTACTGGCCGTCGTGATTGCGCGGAGTGAGCCGCAGCACCTGGATCACGCCGGAGGCGGGCGGGTCGTAGCGATAGGCCGATTTATGGGCGACACGCAGGCGCATGACACCAGTAGTGATCGAGAAATCCTGATCAGACAATAGAGGAGATGAGGCTGCGCTGTCCTGAGACAGATGGTCAAGGGCCGGCCAGTTACAGCAGATATTGCTGGGCTACGGCGCTGCCCAAGCGGTTGTTGTCCTCGACGAAGTCGTCGATGAATTCATGCAGGCCGGTCTGGAAAATCTCCTCGATCTTGCTGTTCTCGAGCCGCGCGCGAACAGTGCGGGCCTGCCGCTGCGAAGGGCCCTGGCGGCCATAGGCTTTGGCGATGCGGTCGAGGTTTTGCACGAGATTTTCGTAGCAGTTCGCCAGCGAGCGTGGCATCTCGTCCCGCAGCATCAGCAGATCGGCGACCAGCCACGGTTTGACATTCTCGCGGTAGACCCAGTGATAGGCGGTGAGCGCGGACACCGAACGCAAGATTGATGTCCATTGAAAATAATCGAGCGGTCCGCCGACTTTCTCCTGTACCGGCAGGAGGAGGTGGTATTTGACGTCGAGAATGCGCGCGGTGTTGTCGGCGCGCTCAATATAGACGCCGACCCGCGAAAACCAGTAGGCGTCGTTGCGAAGCATGGTGCGGTAGGCCGAACCATCGAAATTCAGCGACGATCCCATCACCCAGCGCAGGAAACGCGCAAACTCCTCGCGCGACGGCGGACCGTTGCCCCACTTCTTTAATTCCAGCCAGGCACTGTTGATGGCGTCCCACATTTCAATCGTGAGCGCCGTGCGCACCGCGCGCGCGTTCAGGCGGGCATTTTCGAAACAGTTGCGAATCGACGACGGATTGCTGGTCGAGAAGGCGAGGAATTCGGTGACGGTCTCTTCGTTGGCTTCATCATGGGTGGCGAAAAACGCTGCCGCGCAGCCGGCCGTCGCCACCGCGGATTCCCATTCGTTGGACTCGCCAATATAGGCCAGCGGCAGGGTGGTGAGCCGCAAGGTTGTATCGAGAATGCGCGCCAGATATTCCGCACGCTCGACGTAGCGGGCCAGCCAGTAAAGGTTATCGGCGGTGCGCGAGAGCATGATTCAGTGCTTCATCCGTCCAGCACCCATGTATCCTTGGTGCCGCCACCCTGGCTTGAATTGACGACCAGCGATCCACGTTTGAGCGCCACGCGGGTCAGGCCGCCGGGCACGATGCGGATGCGGTCGCGGCCGGCAAGAACGAAAGGCCGCAGATCGACATGGCGCGGCGCGATGCCTTCCTCGACGCAGGTCGGGCAGGTCGAGAGCGACAGCGTCGGCTGCGCGATGAAATTTTTCGGATCCGATTTCAGCTTGGCGCGGAAGGCGGCGATTGTCGCCTTGTCTTCCTTCGGGCCGATCAGCATGCCGTAGCCGCCGGAGCCGTGCACTTCCTTGACCACCAGCTGCTCGATGTTATCGAGCACGTAGGACAGATGTTCGGCCTCCCGGCAGCGCCAAGTCGGCACGTTTTTGAGGATCGGCTCCTCGCCAAGATAGAATTTCACGATCGCCGGCATGTAACTGTAGACCGCCTTGTCGTCGGCGATGCCGGTGCCGACGGCGTTGGCGAGCGTGACGTTGCCGGCCTGATACGCGGACATCAGTCCGGGCACCCCGAGCGCACTGTCGGGGCGGAACACCAGCGGATCGAGAAAATCGTCGTCGATGCGGCGATAGATGACGTCGACGCGCTTCAAGCCTTCGGTGGTGCGCATCGACACGACGTCGTCCTTGACCACGAGGTCGCGGCCTTCGACAAGTTCGATGCCGAGCTTGTCGGCGAGGAACGAGTGCTCGTAGTAGGCGGAGTTAAAGACGCCGGGCGTCAGCAGCGCGACGTTCGGCTCGGATGGCGCGGTCGGCGGCGCAATCGATTTCAAGGTCGCTAGAAGCTCGTCCGGATAATTCTCGACCGGCGCGATGCGGTAGCGCGAGAACAGCTCCGGAAACAGCCGCAGCATGATCTCGCGGTTTTCCAGCATGTAGGAGACGCCGGACGGCGTGCGCGCATTGTCTTCGAGAACGTAGAAGGTGTCGGCGTCGACCCGGACGATATCGATGCCGGCGATATGGACATAAAGGTCGTGCGGCACCTTCTGGCCGTTCATCTCCGGGCGGAACACCGGATTCTGAAATACCAGATCTTCCGGCACGACGCCGGCTTTGAGGATTTCGCGGCGACCGTAGACATCCTTGATGTAGGCGTTGATCGCCTTGATGCGCTGTTCAAGGCCGCGCCGGACGATGTCCCATTCTTTCGCCGAGATGATGCGCGGGATGACGTCGAACGGGATCAGGCGCTCGGTCGCTTCCGGGTCGCCATAAACCGCGAAGGTGATGCCGATACGGCGAAACAGCAGCTCCGCTTCACGGCGGCGGAAATCGAGCACGTCGGGTTGAATCTGGTCGAGCCATTGCGACAGCTCGGCGTAGGCCGGTCTTACCGCGCCACCGCTATCCCGCATCTCATCGAACATGTCGCAAACCCGGCCCGCTCAATCAAAACGCGCAATACCCAAGGGGGGCGAACAAGGCGACGAAGCCCCCAGCAATCTACTTTCAAGCAATCTTCGCGCCAAATAGTTCCGGGCGGGAAAGGGCCACAGTCCTTGTCGAAAGCCGATTTTTGCACAGGATTTGGGCGGATTGACCAAGACGGCGGCGAGCCTTGAGCCGCTGGCGCCACCGCGCTACAGGGAAACAAGGCACCGAGTGAGCCCGGAGATTGAGAACCATGGCCGACGGCATGGCCAATACCGACGGCGGCGTTGTGACCGCCGCTATTCTCGTTATCGGCGACGAAATCCTCTCGGGCCGCACCAAGGACAAGAACATCGGCTATATCGCCGAATATCTGACCAATATCGGTATCGACCTGAAGGAAGTGCGCGTGGTCCCGGACGAAGAGCCGGAGATCATCGCCGCGCTCAACGCACTGCGGGCGCGATACATGTATGTGTTCACGACCGGCGGCATCGGCCCGACCCATGACGACATCACCGCCGACTGCGTCGCCAAGGCGTTCGGCGTCAGCCTCGATTACCACCCGAAAGCCGTCGAGATGATGAAGGCGCGGGTGGCCGAGACCGGCGGCGTGATGAACGAGGCGCGC
Organism: uncultured Alphaproteobacteria bacterium; assembly: GCA_963739945.1. Classification (GTDB taxonomy): domain Bacteria; phylum Pseudomonadota; class Alphaproteobacteria; order Rhizobiales; family Xanthobacteraceae; genus BOG-931. Next base: position 173,828 of record CAVUCN010000004.1, read on the forward strand.
ATGCGCATGACGCGAGTGCCGGCGGGCGGCCGAGCTCGTGCTCAACAAGATTTCGGCGGCGCCGGGTTTCTGGATCGGCAACGTCATCGTGATGGCGGGCGTGCCGAACATCATGCAGGCGATGCTGGATTACGTCGCGCCGAAGCTGAAGACCGGCTCCAAGATGCTTTCAGAGTCGGTACGCGCCGATTGCCGTGAAGGCGATATCGGCACCGAGCTCGGCGAGATCGCAAAAAAGCATCCCGACGTCGTCATCGGCTCCTATCCGTTCATGGACGAAAATCGCGGCGGCAACACCAACATCGTGATCCGGTCGCGCGATCCGCAAAATATTGCCGTGGCGATGTCGGCGATCAAAACGATGCTGGCGCGCGTGCACGCGGAGCTGGCGGCCGGCCAGAAATAAAGACGCCAACCATGGCCGAGCCGCAAAGCGCGAAACCGCAATCGCCGCCAGGCCCGGAAAAGATTTTCCCGGTTTCATGGGATCAGTTCCACCGCGACTCCCGCGCGCTGGCGTGGCGTCTCAATGGCGCCGGCCCGTTCGAAGCGGTGGTCTGCATTACGCGCGGCGGACTGGTGCCGGCGGCGATCGTGGCGCGCGAACTCGGCATCCGCATGATCGAGACGGTGTGCGTCGCGAGCTACGATCACACCACGCAGAGTGAGGTGCGCGTGCTCAAGGAGGTTGCGCCGTCGATCGTCGCGCTGGGCGGCGGCGAGGGCAGGGGCGTGCTGATCGTCGACGATCTGGTCGACACCGGGCAGACCGCGAGGATCGTCCGCGGGCTGCTGCCGCGCGCGCATTTCGCGACGGTCTACGCCAAGCCGATGGGCCGGCCGCTGGTCGATACCTTCATCACCGAGGTGTCGCAGGACACCTGGATCTATTTCCCCTGGGATACCGGCCTTGCATTCCAGCCGCCGATCCGGGAAGGCGGCTTATAGAGCGCGGCTGCGCAATCGGCTATTATGCGGCGAGCCGCGACAGCCTGAAACTTAGGGGAGACCGCACATGGACGCCGTCACGCCGAAGGCCAAGCACGACACGCTCGACACCCATTCGCACGTGGTGCGGCCGGCGCAAATGGAATGGAAGAAGACCCGCTTCCCGGGCTGCGAGGTGAAGGGCCTGCTGTTCGACAAGGAGAGCGGTCGTGGTCACCGCGCTGATGCGGTTCGCGCCGGGCGCGGTGCTGCCCGATCATGAGCATGTGAAGATCGAGCAGACCTACGTGCTCGAAGGCACGGCTGGTCGACAAGGAAGGTCCGGCGGAAGGCTTGAGTGTCGGCCCCGGCGAGTTCGTCTGGCGCGAGGCTGGCAGCCGCCACGTCGCCTGCACGCCTGAAGGCGGCTTGATGCTGGCGATGTTCCAGGTGCCCAACAAGTTCTTCGAGAAGGACGGCCGCGTTACCGATATTTCCGGCGAGGCCTGGGACACGCTCTGGGCTCACGTCTTTAAGGACTAAAGGCTTCAAGGATTGATGCCCTATTTGTGCCGAACTGCCACAGCTTGAGTTAGCGAGATTGGGGTGAGGGGCGCTGGAGCCGAACCATGCTGCGTAAGTTCGTTGGAGCCGCGATCATCATTGCCGTTCTGACCGGCGCTGCCGCCGCGCAACTGCCGATGCCGAGCATTTCGCTCGGCGGCGACAAGGAGAAGCGAAAGCTGACGCCGGACGAGCAGGCGGCGCAGGACGCGCGCGACAAAGCCTATAAGGCGGAGCTGAACAAGATTCCGGAAAAGAAGGGCGTCGACCCCTGGGGCAATATTCGCAACGCCGGCCAGCCGCAGGCTTCGCAGTCGTCCAAAACCAAGCCGCAATAGAGCCGGCCGTTCAAGCCTTCGGTGCAAACGCGCGGGCGCCTCGCACGTTCGCCAATTCACGCTTTAGCGTGTTTGCGCGGGCGTGGATGTGCGCTCCGCCGCCGTGTTATAGCTGCGCCTGTCACCTGTCCGCCGGCGGACGTGGCGAAATGGTAGACGCAAGGGACTTAAAATCCCTCGGGGAGAAATCCCTGTGCCGGTTCGAGTCCGGCCGTCCGCACCACATACAAGTGATCCGCGAGGTTGGTCGGCGCGCTGCTTAAGAACCTCCAGGTTCCCAGCGAATTCAGCGGAACAGGATGAGTGTCGGGGCCGTTTACAAGATGGCCGACAGTCCCCAAGACTTCCCCCAAGTCGGCCAAAGACCCCGGAGACGAGTGAAACAGAACCCCGAGTGTCTCCGGGGTCGCCAATTTCAACAACAGAATAAGGCTTCGGGCCGTTTCCTTTTCGCCTCGAATCATATTTCCCCTTGTACCAGCGCAATTTCGCGCCGGAGAGGTTATTCAAAATGCCAGTTTCCAAGTCCAAGGCTGCCACGCCCAAGGCTTCGACGAAGCCGGGCAAGCCCGTCACCATCAAGCATCTCGCCGCGACCCTGGCCGAGGAGCATCAGCTGACGAAGCGCGGCGGTGAAGCGCTGCTGCACAACCTCGTCACCCTGATCACCAAGCACCTGAAGAAGGGCGAGCGCATTCGCATCGCCGGGCTCGGCATCCTGCAGGTCCGCAAGCGCGCCGCGCGCATGGGCCGCAATCCGGCGACCGGCGAGGCCATCAAGATCAAGGCCAGCAAGAAGGTCGCGTTCCGCGCGGCCAAGGACCTCAAGGAAGCGATCTGACGCTTCCGCTCCGGTCTTAGTTCTCGCCCCGGTGCGGCAACGCGCCGGGGCAATTTGTTGTGGCGTTGAAAGTCTCAGGACCGGATTGTCACCGGCAGCGGCCGCCGCGTCGCTTTTCTCAGCGGCTGGCGAACGACAAAGCGCGGCAAGGATGCCTTGACGAGACCGAAGCTGCCGAGCGCAAGGCTGGTCCACACCGCCATGCTGAAGTAGAGCGACATCCAGGCGATCTCTTCGCGCCATTGCGCGATGTCGTGGGTCACGACCCAGCGCGTCGCCACGTCGTGCAAGCCGGCCATCAGCCCGAGCAATGGTTTGCCGCTCGGCGAGGTCGGCTTGCCAGCGCGCGAAATACATCGGCACGTCGACGGTGCCCATGAAGACGACATAGCCGACGCTGCCGAATGCGGCGGCTGCGATGACCAGTTGCGCGCCGCCACGAAAGCGCGGCACCAGCCGGGTCAGTGCAATGGCGATCAGCGCGAAAGTGACGGTCCACAGCGAATTCTCAAGCACGTTGCCGAGATAATTCGTCGTGATCACCGCGTACCATGAGCAGCATTCCGCGACCGCGATCAGCGGCACGATGATCCGGGAAATATTTTTCGCAGTGTCGGAGCCGGTGAGCCTGCCGAGTGCGCGCAGCACGATCGCCCACTGGATGACGAAGCACAGTTCGGCGACGGTGGCGACGGAGCGGCCGACCATGACGCTCGACAGCCAGGTGTCGAACAGACAAATCCGCTGCACGTCGGCGCGCGGCAGCACGGAGCGGAAGGCGCAGCCGATCACGTAGGCCGCGCAAAGCAGAAGCAGTGGCTCGATCGCAACGCGCTACGCCAGTGCGGCCCGATGCGTTGCGATAACGCAAATACAACGACAGCAGCACCGCGACGTTGGCGGCGCTGACCGCGACGAGAAATATCCACCAGATCGCGACCGGGTTTGACCAGTCGAGCCAGCCGAGATTCATTTCGCTTCCCATCGATTTGCCGCTCTCAACAGAATTTATCGAACGATCATTAAATCGTAGTACGCCTGACATACAAGGCGAGATTACGCCGAAGCAGAAATTGGGCGTGCCGCGTGCGCGGCTGTCACAATTGTCATAATCGTCACAATCGAAGTGCAAACCGTCACCGGCGCATTGAGCTCTGCGCGATCCGCTACTGCGAAATTTTGTAGAGCGTCGTCGTCGGCACGTGACGGTCGCCGCGGAGATGCAAAGCCGAGCGCAAGGGCCGGACCGGCAAGACGCCGGGCAGGAAGAGCAGGGCGGAGGCCATCCCGCTTTTGTGACGTGTTGGTCGGAATATGTGGTTCAAATCACAGCATAAATCGGCCGAACCCCGGCGCAATTTACGGGCCGTTAATCGAGTTTACCTACAGTTTCCCCAATTGTGCCGGATTTCCAATTCCCGGCACGCCAAGGTTTTTGCGATGGTCTCCGCCGGCAATTCCCGCAACCGTTCTGAATTACGCAAGAAGCCGCGCCGGCAGTTTCACTATCACGCCAGCATCCTGATCCAGGGCGATAAGCCCTTTGCCTGCGCCATCGCGGATATATCGGAAACCGGCGCACGTATTCAGCTCGAAGATGAGCGCGAACTGCCGGAGCGTTTCATCCTGCTTTTGACGAAGAACGGCGACGCACGGCGCCAGTGCCGCATGGTCTGGCGCAACGGCCTTTTCGTCGGCGTCGAATTTCCGACCGCTCAAGTGTAAGCCCCGCCTTATTTGCGGGCGTATCCGGCTGTAATCCGGGCGGGCTATAAGCGCAGGGACGAGAGGGCTCGTGGGGACGCCGGCTGTGTTGTCAGGCTGCAACGTTCGCAGATTATGTGATGCTGCGATCTGCGCGATCGCAGCTATTGCGCTGTCGGGTTGCGGGTCGAATTATGGGGCGGGTCAGCTTCTGGTCGCTCCCGGGACCTACGATGCCTATCATTGCAAAGATCTGGTCCAGCAGTGGGATCAGTTGAACAAGCGCGAAACCGAGCTGCAGGCAAATATGAGCAGGGCGAGTCAGGGTGGCGGCGGCGCTGTGATCGGGGCCATGGCCTACGGCACCGATTACCAGACCGTGCTCACGCAAAAGAAAATGGTGCAGCAGCAGGCCGCGGCAAAGAACTGCGAGCTGGTGAAAAGTTTTCAGAGCGATCAGACGGTGCGCTGACGTTTGTCAACCGGCAAACACGAACATATAGGCGAGCGCGGCAGCGATGCCGGCGACGGCGAGCAGCACCAGTGCCGCGGCGCTTGCCGCGGTGGTGCGTCCGCCGGCAAACGACGCGGCGTAAAACGCCTTGAGCACATTGTTGGACGATGAGGCGATCAGGATCGCCGCGACCAGCGCCGACAGCGGCACGCCGCTCAGGCCGCCTTGCGCGAGATTGAGTACGAACGGATCGATGTCGGAGATGCCGACAATGGCCGCGAGCGTGTAGATACCGCTGACACCGAACTCCTTGGTCGCCCAGGTCGAGACCAGCGATGTCACGATGAACAGGATCGCGAAGATTGCGGCGGCGCCAAGTTCCAAAGGATTGCCGCTGGCTTTCAGTGCCATCGCTGCAGCCGGCCCTTCATCCTTGGGCTTGTCGAGAACCCAGTATTGCAGCGCGCAGATCACGAAGCCCGCCGCAGCCAGGCTGCAAAGCGGCAGCGCCAGCCGGGTCGCCAGCGGAATGTTGAAGACGGCGGTGACCGCCAACAGCCGCAAATACATGATCGCGGTGGCGAGCGTGATACCGGCGCGCGCCTGCCGCTGCGTCTCCGGTGCTGCTTTCGCCTGCCGCGCCAGGACGACCGTCGTTGCGGTGGATGAATAAAGGCCGCCCAAAGCGGCCATCCAGAAGTCCGTTTGGCCGCCGGCGCCCAGTAGCGCTGCGCGAGATAGCTGATGTAGGAGAAGGTGCACACCACGACGAGCGCGAGCCAAACCTTCTGCGGCGTGATGTTGGTCAGCGTCGTGACCGGCTGGTTCGGCAACAGCGGAAGGATGATCCCGGTCAAGATCAGGAACTGGCCGGCAGTGACGATTTCCTTTTGCTCGACCTTTTGCGCCAGCGCATGAAGCTGGGTGCGGCCGGTAAGCAGCAGGACAACGGCCACGGTAGTAGCGACCGAAATCCATTGCGGCAAAGCGAGGGTCGCGCCGCCTAGCAGATAGGCGTGAATGTTGAGCAGCGGAATGATAAGGCTCGCGCTGTTCTCACCGGTCTCGTCCTGCTCCGCCAGATGGCTGTGATAGTAGGCGATCAGCCAGGCGCCGAGCACCACGAAGCCGGCGGTGAACGGAATGAAATGCGCCGTATCGAGGAGGTAGAGCAGGCCGCCCGCGAGCGCGAGCATCGGGAAAGTTCGAATCCCGCCGGGTCGCTTCTGGAGGGAGCTGGCGAAAAAATCCTCAAATGCCAAGCCGAGAAAAAAGCTCAGGCCGAGCAGCAACGCTAAGTTCACGGGAAGCGAGGTCGAATTCATGAGCTCTGTGGGGATAAATGGGCTCTGCAATGATGAAGATCGTTAGAACTATAATTGATGCACGGGGAAACGAATAGCAGTGTCGATTCCGCGTTGCGGGATGAAATCGGCGAAGGCTGTTGTCTGTTATCCGAGGGCGACCCGCCGCAGCCGCAACGCGTTGCCGACAACGCTGACCGACGACAGCGCCATGGCCGCAGCACCGAAAGCCGGAGACAACAGCAGCCCAAACAGCGGGTAGAGCGCGCCGGCCGCGATTGGTACGCCCAGTGCGTTATAGAGAAACGCAAACATCAGATTTTGCCGGATATTGCGCATCGTCGCGGTGGACAGCTGCCGGGCGCGCAGGATGCCGATTAGATCGCCTTTGACCAGCGTTATGCCGGCACTCTCGATGGCAATGTCGGTGCCGTTACCCATGGCGATGCCGATATCGGCTGCTGCAAGCGCCGGTGCATCGTTGATGCCGTCGCCGGCCATGGCAACGACGCGGCCTTGGCGGCGCAGTTCCTCAATCACGGCACCCTTGCGCGCCGGAAGGACATCCGCCTCGATTTCGCCGATGCCGAGCTTCCCGGCGACGGCTTGCGCGGTAGCGCGATTGTCGCCCGTCAGCATGACGATGGCGATACCTTGGGCACGCAACGCATCGAGTGCCGCTTTCGCTGTCGGTTTGATCGGGTCGGCGATGGCAAGAAGGCCGGCGAACTGGCCGTCAACGGCGACGAATACGACGGTGCCGCCGTCTTTGCGGAGTTTGTCAGCCTCACTTTCCAGGGAGTCTGTAGCAACTCCAAGGTCGGTCAGAAATTTTGCATTGCCGATGGCAACGAGCCGGCTCTCGACGATGCCGGAGACTCCTTTGCCCGACGGTGCATCGAAGCTGCTGACCGGGCCGAGTTCCAGGCGTCGTGCGAAAGCAGCAGCCAGCACCGCGGCGGCGAGTGGATGTTCGCTGCTGCGCTCGACGCTCGCCGTGAGGCGCAGCAAGTTTGTCTCATCGAACGGCGGGACGGCGACGATGGCTGTGACTGCAGGCTTGCCGAGCGTCAGGGTGCCGGTCTTGTCGACGACAAGAGTATCGACCTTTTCCAGGCGTTCGAGCGCTTCGGCGTTCTTGATCAGAATACCGGCAGACGCGGCGCGGCCGACAGCCACCATGATCGACATCGGCGTTGCGAGCCCAAGCGCGCACGGGCAGGCGATGATCAGCACCGTCACTGCGGCAACCAGCGCGTAGGCGAGGCGAGGCTCGGGGCCAAATTCCGCCCACGCGGCAAATGCAATCAGCGCAACGGCGATCACTGCCGGCACGAACCACGCGGCCACGAAATCGGCGAGGCGCTGGATTGGCGCGCGTGAACGCTGGGCGGCGGCAACCATGGCGACGATGTGCGCCAGCATGGTGTCGCTGCCGACCTTGTCGGCGCGCATGACGAAGCCACCGCTGCCGTTGAGCGTGCCGCCGATCACGGCCGCGCCGGGTTCCTTGCTGGCTGGCATTGCTTCGCCGGTGACCATCAATTCATCGACCGCCGACTTGCCTTCGATCAGTACACCGTCGACCGGGATCTTTTCGCCGGGACGAACGCGCAGCCGGTCACCGACCGCGACGGCATCGAGCGCTACGTCCTCGTCGCTGCCGTCGCTCTTGATGCGCCGCGCGGTCTTCGGAGCCAGTTCGATCAGGGCGCGGATCGCTCCCGAGGTCGAAGCACGGGCGCGCAGTTCAAGCACCTGGCCCAGCAGCACCAGTACCGTAATGACGGCAGCGGCCTCGAAATAAACCGCGACAGCGCCGTGCGCGTCGCGAAAAGCGGCCGGGAAAAGGTCGGGCATCATCGTCGCGACGATACTGTAGCCATAGGCGACGCCAGTACCCATGGCGATCAGCGTGAACATGTTGAGATGACGTGTGATCGAGCGATTGCACGCCGCGGACGAAGAACGGCCAGCCGCCCCACAGTACGACGGGTGTCGCTAATGCGAACTGAATGAAACTTGAAATGCGGTGCGGCAGATCGATCAGGCCGAAATGGCCGCCCATATCCAGCGACGACGACTGGCAGCGCAAGGCCAAGTGAAATCCAGAATCGCCGCGTCATGTCCGCGAGTTCACCGCCGCCGTCTTCGTCGGCGACGCCAAGCTCCGGCTCAAGCGCCATGCCGCAGATCGGGCAGGAGCCCGGGCCGACCTGCCGCACCTGCGGATGCATCGGGCAGGTGTAGATCGTGCCCGCCGCTGCGTGAGGCGGCGCGGGAGCCGCGCCGGCTTTGTTCAGATACTTTTCCGGATCGGCTTCGAACTTGGTGCGGCAGCCGGCACCGCAGAAGTGATAGCGCGTGTGTCGGTAATCGAAGTGGTCCGGGCTTTTCGCCGGATCGACTTTCATGCCGCACACCGGATCGATGGCAGTGCCGGCGGCGTGCGAATGCGTCGAATGATCCACGGTCAAAATGCTCGCTTGCAACATATACCCTACGGGGGTATATAGACGCCATGCAGCCGCTTGCCAAGACATCGGTGTTGAAACGGCTCAACCGGATCGAAGGCCAGGTGCGCGGGCTTTCGCGCATGGTCGACGACGACCGTTATTGCATCGACATCGTGACCCAGCTCTCGGCGGTGCGCGCGGCGCTGCGACGCGCCGAGGAGGAGATCCTCGCCGATCACGCCGCGCATTGCGTCGAGCATGCGATTGCGTCCGGCAACAAGGCCGAGCAGCGGCGCAAGGTCAGTGAATTGATCGAGGTGATTTCGCGCAGCGATCGCTAACGCGATTAATCTAGAAGTTTTGACGCGCCGGCCGGGAGTTTCAACGTTGCCGCTTCGGCCGTGGTCGCGGGCCGCACTTCCAAAATAGAGTAATTAAACATTTCCTGATTGATCAGGCGGCGCTCGATTTCGCTTCGCGCTTCGCGCTCATCGCCGGCTGACACGCCGTAGTGCAAATGTACCGCGGTACCATTGGGATCGGCGAACGACACGGTGGTAACGAACGGCACGTACATTCCTGAACCTTTTTATATTGCACTGCATCCAATCGGCAAAACTTTAACAAAATCTTACTCGCGCTCGGCGGAGCACGATTCTGCACGATTGGAATCTCCTGAATTGGTAACTCGGCTAACCGTGACTTCCTGCGCGCCAAGGCGGCGCCGCGGCCGAGTGCTTCGAGCTTCAATGCGGCTATTTCGCGGCGCATCGGCGCCATGCCGCAATTTGTCCCGGCGATGATTTTTTCGGCAGGAATGTATGCTGCCGCTTTGCCGATCACGGCTGCGACTTCCTGCGGCGTTTCGATCTTGTCCGTCGCAACGTCGATGACACCGATCTGCACTTCCTTGCCGCCGAGAAGCTTCAGCACGTCCATCGGCACATGCGAGTTGATGCACTCGATCGACACCTGGTCGATGCGGCTCTTGGCCAGCGCTGGAAAAAATTTCTCATACTGACGCCATTCGCTGCCAAGCGTCGCTTTCCACTCGATATTGGCGGTGATGCCGTAGCCGTAGCAGATATGGACTGCGCTGGTGCAGGCGACGCCTTCCATGGCGCGATGCAGGGCTTCGATGCCCCAGCCCGCGGCCGCATCCATGTAGACATTGAATGCCGGCTCATCGAACTGAATCATATCGACGCCGTCGGCCGCGAGCCCGCGGATTTCCTCGTTAAGCAGTCCGGCGAAGGCAAACGCCATTTTCTCCCGGTCGCCGTAGTGGGCATCGGCGATGGTGTCGACGATGGTCATCGGGCCGGGCAGGGTGAATTTCAGTTTGCGCCTGGTGTGGGCGCGGGCGAGCCGGGCCTCGCGCTGGTGCACCCGATGGCGCAGCTTGAGTTCGCCGACGACGGTCGGGCACATCGCCTTGTAGCGATCGTTGCGGATCCCCATCTCGACGCACTTGTTGAAGTCGATACCGTCCACCGCTTCGAGAAAGCCGTGGACGAAATGCTGGCGCGATTGTTCGCCGTCGCAGACGATATCGATGCCGGCATCTTCCTGCAGCTTGATCGCGATCAGCGTCGCGTCATCCTTGGCGGTGGCGAGCTCTTCGCCTTTCAATCGCCACTGCGGCCACAATTTGTTTGGTTCTGCGAGCCACGCCGGCTTCGGCAGACTTCCGGCGATGGTGGTGGGAAACAGCACGGCGTTTTTCTTTGGTCTATGAAAGCGACAGCGTCGCGGGCGGACGCCAATCATAAATCCAATCGTAGTGCCGTAACAGACGTGTGCCGCCCATCAAACGCATCGCCGCGTCGCGCACTGCGCCATTGAGCCCGCCGAAGTGATAGCGCTGCCCATTGCGGGCTGCGAGCTGCTGCACCTTGTTGGCGCGGGCGCGACGCACTGCACAATAAGATTTGAGCGCTGTCGCGGCGTCGTCCGGCATTTGTGCGAGAGACTGTGCGGAAATCGCGGCGTCCTCGATCGCCATGGCGGCGCCTTGCGCCAGATACGGCAGCATCGGATGGGCGGCGTCCCCTATCAGTGCGACGGGTCCTTGCGACCATCGACGTAACGGACGGCGGGCGAACAGCGCCCACCGTAACCAGGTTGCGGGCGCATTGAGCAATTCGAGCAGTTGCGGCGACCAGCGTTCCGGCGGCGGCCGCGCCAGCAGATCGTCGCGGTTTGCCGGCGCGCTCCAGCCCGGTGCATTCCAGCTATCGTCGATGATGACGACAATGTTGATCAGGGCGCCGGCTTTGACGGGGTAATGCACCACGTGGGCGTCTGGGCCGAGCCAAAGATGAATCAATAATTCGCGAAACTCAGTTGCGACCTGATCTGCCGGGATGAGAGCGCGCCACGCCACGCGCTTCACGAAACGAGGTGCGTCGCCAAAGCCGATGCGTGCGCGCGCGACCGACCACAATCCATCGGCGGCGATCAGGGCATCGCCTTGTTCGTGCCAAACGCCGGTTTGTTGGCGCGTTTGAACGCTGACGTTGCTGCCGTGAACGGCAAAATCTTCCATGCGCCTGCCGAGCTTCAGATTGATATTGAGATTGCCGCTGACGGCTGCAGCAAGTGCCGCTTGCAGATCGCCACGATGGATCGACCAGTAAGGTGCGCCGTATCGCGCGGTCGCAGTCGTCACCCAGTGGCATGTGCAGCAATTCGCGGCCGGTCTTGCCATTGCGGACGCGTAAACCTTCCGGCGTGACGACAGACGGAAGAAGCCGTTCGCCGACGCCGAGGTCGATCAGGATTCGGGTGGCGTTGGGCGAGAGCTGGATACCGGCGCCGGTCTCTTCGAGCCGCTCGGCTTGCTCCAGCACGGTGACGCGGAAGCCGTTACGTGCCAGCGCGAGCGCGGATGTGAGGCCGGCGATGCCGGCGCCAGCGACGATCACATTACGCGTGGACGTCAGGACACACGCTCCCCGAGCCGTCTAGGCGGCCTCGGTCCAGGCACATTCCGCGGGACGAGCCGCACTCGGCGCCAATCCCGGGTCGTGGCGGTAAAGCGTCGAGCAGTATGGACAGACGTAATCCTTGTCGTCGCCCATGTCGCAATAGACGTGCGGATGGTCGAATGGCGGTTTGGCGCCCATGCACATGAATTCATGCGCGCCGATATCGATCACGGCAACGCCCAGATCGTTGTGGAAGTGAGGAATAACTGCATCGGTCATGGGCAGCACCATAGCGGCCTGCCGGAGCGATTTCCAGCGTTGCCGCTTACGCGGTGGCCGGTTGTTAAAAAGCCGCAAATCACACGCATTGCCTCGTTATGACGAGGGCGCAATTCAGCGGTTTTTTCGGTCATCCGGCCGTAGCAATTGCCGGAGCAATTCTGTTTGCCGCGGCTGCACTTGTCTTTGCGCGCGGCGGGTTGGGCGCCAACGCCCGTCTGGCCGCGGCGGCCGATCCGGTACAGATCAGTGATCAGGCGCTTGATCGGGTATTCAACCGCGACATCGCCGAACGTGAAATCCGTGCGGCACTTGCCGAAGGCGATACCGATCTGGCGCAAAGCTTCCTTGACCTCGCGGTCGACCGCAGTGTCGCCGTTGATCCGCCGCTTGCCGACAGTGTGAAGCAGGCGCGTGACAGAACGAACTCGGCTACAGGAACCGCCGGCCGCTTCGTCAAAGGTTTGTGGACCGGTGAACCGACCGACCTTGCAAGTCTTGCCGGCACGGCATTCGGCGATCTTTTCGTGTTCGGCGATATTCGCGACGGCGCCCGTGAAGGCATGCGCTATCTGACCGGGCAGACTTACGATCCATGGATTCTTCGGGCTCGCCGGGACCGGCCTCGCGATCACCGCGGTGACCTATACCTCGCTCGGTCTCACGGCGCCGGAGCGGGTCGGCCTGTCTCTCGTCAAGGCCGCGCGTCGGACTGGCAAGCTCAATCCGGTATTGGCCGTGCGCGCCGCACGCGACGTGGTCAAAGTCGAGGAAGCCGGCGGCCTGATTGAACTCGTGGAAAACACCGGCCGCGTCGAAACCAAAGCCGGCACGCAGGCTGCGCTCGACAGTCTCGCGATTTCGGAAGAGCCGGCCGATATGTCGCGGCTGGCCCGGCTCGCCGCCGCCAAGGGAAGCAAAACCCGCGCGATCGTAAAGCTTCTGGGTCGCGGCGCGATCATCCTCGCCGCAACGATGCTCGATCTCGCGTTGTGGGTGCTTTGGGCGGCATTCGCGTTGCTTGGCTTCGCCGCATCGTGCAAAGCCGCTGTCGAGCGGATGACACTGCGGTACGTCCGTTGGCGCAAAGTGCGGGTTGCCTACGCCGCGCCGGCGTTGCTGACGTGCACCGGATAGGATTTGAAGCCGCGAAATCGCGCGCGTCGCTGCGAACAAAAGCTCCGGCGGGTTCGATCCGGCTAAATCGCCGCAACAATCGGCTGATCGCCACCTGCGCTTCCATGCGTGCGAGCGACATTCCTGCGCAGGCGTGAACTCCTGGTTCCGAAAGCAAGATGGCGGTTCGGTTGCCGGCGGATGTCGAGGCGGTCCGGATCGGGAAATTGCGCCGGATCGCGATTGGCCGCGCCGATGGCGATGTGAACATAAGTACCGGCGCTCATCGGTATGCCGCCAAGCACAGCGTCTTTGGCCGCTCTGCGATTGCCGAGTTGGTTTGAGCTCTCCATCCGCAGGAATTCTTCCACGGCGGTGTCGATCGCTTCGGGATGGGAGCGCAGGTCCTCCATCACCGCGGGATGGCGAATGAGCAGATCGACGCCGTTGCCGATCAGGTTTGTCGTCGTCTCGTGGCCGGCATTGAGAAGAAAGATGCAATTGTGGATCAGCTCAAGTTTCGACAGCCGGTCACCGTGAGCTTCAGGTGACGTCAGATCAGTGCCGGCGATGAGTTTTGACAGGATTTCGGCCGGATCGTTTTCAGCGCTGCCTTGCCGGCGCGCGATGATGGCGTCGAGATAATCCTTGAACTCGGCCACGGCGCGAACGCCGGTGTCGAACTGCTCACGGTTGAGTACAGGTTCGAGCGCACCGAGGATCGCAAGCGACCACCCGCGCAACGGTTCGCGCTCGCCTTGCGGGATTCCAAGCATGTCGCCGATCAACTGGATCGGAATCGCCGCGGCAAAATCAGCGATCAGGTCGATCCGGCCGCGCTCGGCAGCATTTTCGAGCAGACGATCGACCAGCTCTTCGATCCGCGTCTGCAAGGCGCGCAGCGCCCGCGGCGTAAAGGCAGGCGCGAGCAGCTTGCGCACCCGCGTGTGATACGGTGGATCGTTGAACACCAGACTGGTTGTGTGGTGCTCGTACAGCAGGCTGTCGGCGAAGTTCGGCCGGAAATCGACCTTCTTGTCCGAACTCCACGTCGCGGTGTCGTGATAGACCTCAAGGCAATCGTCGTAGCGCGTTAGGAAATAGGAGCCGTCCGGCATGCGATGTACCGGATCGCGTTCCCGAAGTGCTCGATAAATCGGATAAGGATTCTCGAGAAACTCCGGACTAAGCCGGCGTATGTCGAAAGCCGCCGCGGCTCCGCGTTCAACGGAGTCCGCGATGAGCGTTTCACTCACAGTGTGCGCCGTCCCGCGACGATCAACCCTTGACCAGCGGGCACTCCGGGTTGGGCGGGCCGAATGCCTGCTCGCCCGGAATATGCGCGAGGATCTGATAGTAATCCCACGGATATTTCAACTCTTCCGGTTTCTTCACCTGCACCAGGACAAGGTCGTGCACCATCAGACCGTCGGGGCGGAGGTGGCCGTTACGGGAGAAGAAGTCCTCGAGCGGCGTCTCGCGCATTTTGGCCGCGACTTTCAGCGGATCGTCGGTGCCGGCTGCTTGGACTGCTTTGAGGTAGTTCATGATCGAGGAGTATACGCCGGCCTGCCACATCGTCGGCATGCGGTGAATCTTCTCGAAGAACCGCTTTGACCATTCGCGGGTCTTGTCGTCCATGTCCCAGTAGAACGAAGTGGTGAGCACAAGCCCCTGTGCGGCTTTGAGGCCGAGCGCATCGACATCGGTGATCAGGACGAGAAGACCCGCCATCTGTTGGCCACCGGCGAAAAGACCGAACTCGCCGCCGAGCTTGATCGCGTTGACGTTATCGGGCGGGCCGCTGGCGAGACCGATGATCTTGGCCTTGGATGCCTGCGCCTGAAGGATGAACGATGACAGATCGGGCGTGCGGAACGGATGGCGCACCGAACCGACCACCTTGCCGCCGTTCTGCTCGACGACCTGAGAAGCGTCCTTCTCGAGTGAATAGCCGAACGCGTAGTCGGCCGTCAGGAAGAACCAGGAATTGCCGCCGCGCTTGGTGACTTCCTGCGCCGTACCGACGGCAAGGGCATGGGTATCGAATACCCACTGCATGGTGTAGGGCGAACAGAACTTGCCGTGGAAATCGGTCGTACCGGTCGAATGGGTGATGAAGAGCTTTTTCTTTTCGTTGGCGACGCCCTGCACGGCAAGGCCGACTGCTGAAACTGGCACGTCAACGATGAGGTCGACCTGACTGCGGTCGTACCATTCGCGTGCGATGCCGGCGGCGACATCGGGCTTGAGCTGATGATCGGCGGAAATCACCTGGATCGGCTTGCCCAAAACCTTGCCGCCGAAGTCGGCGACAGCCATTTCGGCCGCCGCCACGGAGCCCGCTCCCGTCGGCGTCGAGGCCGGTCCCGACAGGTCGGTCAGCACGCCGATTTTGACAACGTCATCCGAAACTTGCGCCTTGGCGGCGCCGGTTGCGCAAGCCATCGCTGCGGCCAGACACAGAACTGGAATGTGTCGCATCGTCATCCTCCCAAACCTCTCGATTATTATTGTCTCTAGACTGCCCCCGCCGCGGAAGCGTTGCAATCGCCGCTGCGTGGCGCGCGGCCTGCAAAATTGCCGCGGACCTGCCGAAGCCGCTAAAGTCGGCCAATGCCAAGTTTTGACCATGACGGTGTCGAGATCGCGTTCCTCGATGAAGGGCAGGGCGAGCCAATCATGCTCGTCCACGGCTTTGCCTCTAACAAGGAAGTAAACTGGGTTTTTCCGGGTTGGGTTTCTACCCTGACCCGCGCCGGGCGCCGCGTCATCGCGCTTGATAATCGCGGGCATGGCGCCTCGACCAAGCTCTACGATCCCGCGGCCTATCACAGCGCCATCATGGCCGACGACGTGCGCGCGCTGCTCGATCATCTTGGCCTGCCGCGCGCCGACGTTATGGGCTACTCGATGGGAGCGCGAAACACTGCGTTTCTGGCGATGGCCAATCCGGAGCGGATGCGCTCGGGCGTGCTGGGCGGGGTCGGTATCCGGTTGGTCGGCGGAGTGGGGCTGGCGCCGGACACGATCGCGGCCGGTCTTGAGGCGCCGTCGCGAGACGACGTCACCGATCCGACAGCGCACCAGTTTCGCTCTTTCGCCGAGCAGACGCGGTCCGACCTGCGGGCGCTCGCCGCCTGCATTCGCGGATCGCGCCAGCCGCTCGAACGCGATCAGCTCGGCCGCATCACGGTGCCCATCCTGATCGCGACCGGCACGAAGGACACGGTGGCCGGATCGCCGGATGAGCTGGCAGCGCTTATTCCGGGTGCCACGGGCGCTTCCCATCCCCGACCGCGACCACATGCTGGCCGTGGGCGATAAGGCCTACAAAGCAGGGGTTTTGGAGTTTTTAGCGGAACGTAAATAGTTCATTGGCTTAGTAGGCCGATGGCCTAAAATTCGGCCAATGGCCTTAAGCCATTGAGCTATATTGAATTTATCTTGCGCACCTTGGTTTTGGCAGGAACGCTTCCCAATATGATAGAAGGCGGCGGTTTCGTCGCGTGCGGGAGGCAAAATTCATGGCGCAGCAACAGGTCAGACCGGCACTCGATAAGGTCGATCCGGTTTGGGCGCGCGTCCGCCACGAGGCGGAGGATGTAGCGAAGCGCGAGCCGGAGTTTGCGACTTTCATCTACTCGACAGTTTTGCACCATGACACGCTGGAAGCGGCCATCGTTCACCGCATTGCCGAGCGGCTCGACCATGCAGCCGTTTCCGGTCAACTGATCCGGCAGGCCTATAGCGATGCGCTCGAGGATGTTCCCTCACTCGGCGAAATCTTCCGCGCCGATTTGATGGCCACCGCGGACCGCGATCCGGCGACCCACCGGCTGATCGAGCCGGTGCTCTACTACAAGGGCTATCACGCCATTCAGACGCACCGGCTGGCGCATTGGCTTTGGCAAAAGAACCGCCGTGATTTTGCGCTCTATCTGCAGAGCCGCAGCTCGGCAGTGTTCCAGTGCGATATCCATCCGGCTGCGAAAATCGGCCGTGGCATTTTCCTCGATCATGCCACTGGCCTTGTCGTCGGTGAAACCGCGGAAATTGGTGACGACGTATCGATGCTGCACGACGTAACGCTGGGCGGCACCGGCAAGGAATGGGAAGATCGGCATCCGAAAATCCGCTACGGCGTGATGATCGGCGCCGGCGCTAAAATTCTCGGCAATATCGAAGTCGGCCATTGCGCCCGCATCGCCGCGGGCTCGGTAGTGGTCAAGGCGGTGCCGAACAATGTCACCGTCGCCGGCGTTCCGGCCAAAGTCGTCGGCCAGGCAGGCTGTCCGGAGCCGGCCCGCACTATGGATCAGATATTTAACAACGAAATCTGACGGCGCAGACTTCGCTGCTGCGGCGATTGTTGTTGTCATGCCCGCATGCTATGCGGACGCACGGAATTCAGCAGGGCATGATCTTTTCGGAAGGCCGTTTTTGGATCACGCTCTAGGAGACACACGGTGGACGTTCAGGAAGTCAGAAAGCTTGATGCCTATTTGAAGAAGCTGTTCGGCAACGCGCACATTCGCGTTGTACCGCGGCCGAAAAAAGAAGATTCCGCCGAAGTTTATGTCGGCGAAGAGTTCATCGGCGTGTTGTTTGTCGACGACGAGGATGACGAGCGCTCTTACAACTTCCAGATGGCGATCCTCGCCACCGATCTGGTGGAATAGCGTTTCTCTCAAATCCTGTTACGGATGAATTTGCGCGATCAGCCGGTCGAAGCCGGCTGAAACATTGCGCCAGTCGTCAAGCCATGCGCGCGGAAAGCGAAACGTGATTTCGTCGGCGTCGATCAGCCGTTCGTGGATGCAGGTGCCGGGCATGTCGGCGGTTTGGCGCGTGCAGCGGGCGAAAAACTGCTCGGGCGTGCCGGCGACGTAGACCAGATCTTCGCCAGCGTAAGGCGAGGCTTTGCGGAAGGGCAGGATAGCGAGGCCGTCTGGACCTGACGTGGCCTCTGCCTCGACGTAACGCGGGTAAATCCCCCGGATGCGCTCCAGGGGTGGCAGCACCGGTCCCAAGGCCGCGATCGTCACGAACAAGCGTGCTCCTGCGTCCGGCGGAGCGCTGCTGCTTCCGGAAGGCTCGGTCACCGGTTCGGAGCCGCCCGCACTGTCGAGCGGTGGCGGAGCGAGTGACGGCCAAACGAATGCCAGGTCGACCCGGTCCTGCGGCCCGGTATGGCGCTGCACCTTTTTGCGGATCGCCGCCGGCGGCACATCGAAGATGGTTCCTGCAACCGTAACCGGGATCGCCGGAGCGTTGAGCGGAACCGGGGCTCCGGACCAGGTTGGCCTTAAAACGAGGGTCACGAAAATCCCGGCACCGATGATCAGCAATGCGATGCAAGCCACCGGCAACATCATGAGATTGCGTGGTTTTCGCGAAACATTGTGCCGGGGAAGCGCGTGAGCCGTCATGAGATTCTTGCCCGTCCATCGATGGTTCGAATCATCAATACGGCACGGTCGTTAACCCTTAATTAAGCAAGCCGTGGCGGCTCGCCGCGTCCTCTGCGATTGCTTTCCGGCAAGGGAGAGGCGCGCAGACCCATGACGCATGTGATTTCGCCTGACACGATCCAGTCGTTCTTTTCGCTCGCCTGGGGTTTTGCCGTCGCCGGACTGTGCGCCAGCGCCTACCAACTGATCGCCAAGCATCTGCCGAGCTTCCGCCAGCTTGAAGTCGGGCCGATGGGGGCGCGCTTTGCGGTTATTCCGGTGCTGATGTTCTCGGCGCCTTACATCATCATGCGCAATACGCTGCGCGGCCGCCGTCTGGAGCGCCGCCGTTTCGAACTGGTGATGATGGCGACCGTCATTGCCGGTCTCTGGAGCCTGATGTCCGGAACCGTGGTCGTGCTCGCGCTTCAAGCCTTGCTTCACACCTGATAACCGTTTCTCCGGCTAGTGCCCGGTTTTCGAAGTTCGTAATACATAGCGTCAACTCAACACGAACTTCGAAAACCAAAAGGGCACTAGCACTTTGCGACTCTAGTGCCGCTTTTCGATTTGAAATTCCTGACGAGCGTGCGGCAACCGGTGCAGGAATTTCAAATCGGCGGCACTAGGAGAGGCGGACAAAACCATGATCTATTCGCTCGATGGCCAAACCCCGGAGCTGCCGGAAGAGGGCCGTTATTGGGTCGCGCCCAACGCTACGCTGATTGGCCGCGTCAGGATGAAGCTCGATACCAGCATCTGGTTCGGCGCGGTGTTGCGCGGCGATAACGAATGGATCGAGCTCGGCGAGCGCTCGCAAATTCAGGATAACGCGACATTGCACACCGATCCGGGATTTCCGATGACTATCGGGCCGGATTGCGTGATCGGCCACAACGTCGTTCTGCACGGCTGCACGATCGGCGCGAATTCGCTCGTCGGCATGGGCGCGATCATGCTCAACGGCTCGCGCGTCGGACCCAACTGCCTGGTCGGTGCCGGTGCATTGATCACCGAGGGAAAGACCTTCCCGGAGAATTCGTTGATCGTGGGCTCGCCGGCGCGTGCAGTGCGCACGCTAGACGAGAAAGCGATCAAGATGATTGCTGGCGGCGCCAATATTTACGTCCAGCGCTTCAAGCAATACGCGAGGGGCTTAAAGCCGGTCTAACACAAGCCTATTTGGCTTCGGCGGTTTCCGGCTTGCCGGCCGCGCCGGCTTTCCGCGGCGCATCCGCGATCCGCACCTGATCGCCCGAGGCAATCCCGTCCGGAAAATCAGCAATTAAATTCCGCGATAAGCAAATCGACGCGAAACGGCATTGCGCAAAATCATACATTGCCGCGCTGCTTAGAAAAGCCGAGCATCCAACTGTGCTTGAGCAGGCATGCGATTACGGCCCCGTCATGCCGATAGACGACATAAAGCCGCCCTCGTTCCGACAAATTAGATTTAGCTAAATGGTTGGTGCGGGAAAAGTTGATCGGGGGAAATCAGTATGGCGCGTCTGTCATTCAAAGAAGGTCGGCAGGAGATCGTTTCGCTATTGGAAGTAGGCGAGGAGGAATTTGAAAGGGGCAACAAATTTGCCGCGCTTACAGTTCTATTAGAGGCGCAAGGCGCTCTCAGCGAGATATTTCAGAGCGAAATCGAAAGAATCGAAAGCAGCAGTTTGAAATCGTTGTTTCTGCTGCAATGCCTGCTGACTAGTCCCGCCTCGATTCACTAGCGGTCATATAGCGGTCATATTCGCAGGGATCAGCAGCGGAACGTCGCAAATAAATCCCCGGCGATAGGAAATCCGGCAGAGCGGCAGTCGGAGAAATATAAGGAATCCCTTGGCTCAAAAAGGGTGCGGCCGGCTCTTGGGGGAGAGCCGGCCGCGCGCGACCCGGTCTGGGGACGGGGAGGGGTGGGGACGTGACCGAGTCGCGTAGCTCCTTAAACGTTCAGCGCGAAGTTGCAGTGAGTGGCACCGAGCGCGGTTCACCGAGCGAAACCCAAACATTCGGATCGGCTTGCGATTGGCGCTTCACGAAGCGGTAGCCGGTGTCGGACCAGAGCACGATCTCATCGTTCTGGTTGTCGAGGACGTACTCGCCCTTGTCGGTTTTGACTGTCAGCACCGCGTGTCCGTCGCCGTGCTGGTCGCGAACGACCGTCATCAGCAGCGCCTCGCGGGGCCAGCCTGCCTGCATCAGCATCTTGCGCTTCTGCAGGGCGTAGTCTTCGCAATCGCCGTAACCGTCGTCCGGATAATTCCAGCGTTCGACCACGCCCCAATGCTCCATATCGGTCATCGGCTTGACGTGGGTGTTGACCCACAGGTTGATGCGCTGAAGATCTTTCCATGCTTGGCTCGACAACACGACGTCGCGTGGCGCTGACGGCCTGGTCTTGCATTCCGGATCGTATTCGACGCAGAACTCGGTCCAGCCGATCGGTGCGCGCGTGACTTCGCCAATCGAAACGAACAGCGGGCGTTCCTGTGCTGTGCCGGTTTTCTCGGTAGCGACAAGCGCAGCAACTGCGAAGAGCGCAGCCGCACTACGCCGGAGCATTGTTTTTGTACGAAAACGCATATGACCCCATCCCGTTCAGTGGGGCCACTATTCGCACAAAGATTTTGCGGCGCGGCTAAGTTAAATCGTCCAATTTGAAGTAAAACTGGTTCAACGATGAGCAAAATTACGCGGATTTACTTCGAGATATATTGTATAAAATTTTATCTATTCTATTTTGATTCAAATTTTATCGATTGCTTTGATTTCCGCGCTCTGCATCGGGCTTTTCCGACACCAGCACGGGCGAAACGGACGCCACGCGGCAGCCCCGCAAAAGCGACCGGAAGGCACAAATAAACGCGGCGGCCGCGCTGCCGCTGCCGCCGGAAAGAACCGACAATTTTAGCGTTGGGATTTACGCGCCGCAGACGTTGTCTTCGAGGAAGTCCGGATGCTGCAGGCGTGTGAACTCGATGGCGAAGCCGTTTTCCAGGTGACGCACCACCCGGCCTTGCACCTTGCCGAGCGTAACGACGGCGCCGATCGGCGGGCGCTGTTCGGTGGCGACACCGGCGCCGGACTGGGACACGTCGATGATGCGGCAGGCGACGCTGACCCCGTTCGGCATGATCAGGCGGCCAATCGGGTTTCTGGGCGCCATACGACCGTGGCGGCGATCTTCCGGGGAATCCAGGATATGGCGGTTGGCGAGCCAGGTGAGCTGGGCGGCCAGCTTGTCGCGCTTGCGCGCCGTCGCCGCAATCGTCATGGCAAAGCCGTTCTGGAATGGCCGCGCGACATGGCCTTCGAGACGGCCGAGATGGTCGATATAGGCGATGACGCGTTCGCCGGGCTGACCGCCAACCGGCGCGATCAGCGCCATGCCGCCGGGCGACATGTTGATGACCTGGCACGGAAATTCGCGCCGGTCCGTCAGCATGTAGCGGCCCAGCAAATTGACTTTGACGCGCTGGAACCTGCGGCGATCCTCGCTTAACGCCCGCACGCCCAGCTTTTGGTCAAAAAACGCCATTCGGTCACTACGTCCGCCGATCCCTCGCCGGATAAACCTAGGCGTGCGGTATTAATGGCTGGTTAGCCGCTATTCGTAAGCATTTGTATCGGTCTGCGGCGAAGGAATGGCCCGCCTCAGTCCCCCGCCCGCAAGCCTCAGCCTTTGGCTTTAGCTCCGGCCACCCTGGTGCACGACAAGGCCGCGGCGCGGCGCCATGAAACGTGGCAGGAGACGCGTCTTTCCGGTCACTCCGAGGTGGCGCCGGCTGCCCAGTGTCATTGCGCCGATCGGCGTCGCGCCGATCCAGGCTGGAACAGTGAGCGGCGCCAATGTTCCGATCGTCCGGGCGAGGCTGGGCCGCCTGATGCCGAGCGGCAGCAGCAAAAGCTCAAGATCGACGCGCTCGCCATCGATGTTTTCGGCCGTAACGCCGGCGACGGTGCCGACGCTTTCATCCGTCGAGATCGCCAGGAGGTCTGAAATCGCCTGCCGGTTGCCCTGACTCCAGAGGTTGAGGAAGGATTCGCTCTTCAGCTCGCGTCCGAAAAGTGCGCAAATCCGCGTGCCGGCCAGCCGGAAAGAGGGACCATGGGCAGCGTCGGTCAATTCGAGGATGAAGGTATCGCTTAATGCCTGGCGGATCGCTCCGGGCTCAATATCCGCGCGCTCCGGCGCTGACCGGCCGCCGCGCTGCTGCTCCCAGTAAGCGTAAAGCTCCCGGCTCGCTGCATGTTTCATAAACGCCACTCCTGCCACCACGCCGCGCCGCCGCTCTGTCCCTGATCGGGACAGGCTTCGCGCTTTTCGACTGCGCAATGGCTACTGAGCAGGCGGCGTGCCGCGGCGGTGTCCCGGGCCGGGGAGGCGCGGCTAACAGAGAATTAGCGTTAACAAAGCGTTGACGTTGGCGGCCCGCACCCGTCCACCTACGGTGCGTGCAGTTCGATAATTCGGCCGCCGGTGATCTCCGGCGGCTCTTTCATAGCGGGAGGCGAGGTTGACATGACCGGCGGGCGGCTTGGCCGCTTAACGTCGGCGTGAAACCGCGCAAACGGGTGCAAAAGGGAGGGCTGTGGCTCTCCCTTTTGTATTTTCTGGCTCTCGCTTGCGTATTTTGCCGCGCGTCTCGGATGGCGCGCGGCTTGCCGGGGCGGATGCTACGGCCTATCTCCGGCATCACGCAGGTGCTTGCCGGTGACGGATTCCCGAGAACCGATTTTCAATGTGCCGCCGGTCGTGGTTGCGACCGTCGTTGTGCTGTTGCTCGTGCATGCGTTACGCGTGTTCGTGCTGACGGACCGGCAGGACGCGGAATTTCTTCTGGCCTTTGCCTTTATTCCGGCGCGCTACGGCTCGAGCAGCTTGGCCAGGTGCTTTGCCGGGCGGCATTGCCGCCGACGTCTGGACGTTTTTTAGCTACGCGTTCATCCACGCCGATCTGCTGCATATCGGTCTCAATCTGGCGTGGCTGTTACCTTTTGGAACCGCGCTGGCGCGGCGCTTCGGCGCGTGGCGCTATGTCGGCTTCATGCTGGTGATGGCGGCAGCCGGAGCGCTCGCGCATCTCGCCAGTTATCCCGGCGCCATGGTGCCGATGATTGGAGCCTCCGCCGCGATTTCCGGGGCCATGGCCGCGTCCATGCGGTTCGTTTTCCAGCAGGGTGGTCCGCTCGGGGTGTTTCGCCGCAGCCGCGATAACGAAGCTTATCGCGTCCAGGCGCAGCCGTTGCTCACGACATTGCGTGATCCGCGGTTTCTGATGTTTCTCGTGGTCTGGATCGGGCTCAATGCGCTTTTTGGACTTGGCACCGTGTCGATCGGTACCGAGGCCGATCAGCAGATCGCCTGGCAAGCGCATATTGGCGGCTTTTTTGCCGGACTGATCCTTTTTAGCCTCTTCGATCCGGTTATTCCGCAAGGCGAGCTCGATACCGAGCCGAGCGCCTGATTGCTCTTTTCCACAGCGTTTCGGCGAAGCTGATGGAACCCGGCGACGGTCAACGAACTTAACTCATACACCTTTACCCTGCCGACCCGCCGGGGCTCGGCGCCGTGAAGGTCAGGGAGGCTACGATGACAGTCAGCATCATCCTCGCGGGCAAAGGCCGCGATGTAGTCACCATCGAACCAAATGCAACTCTCTCCGACGCTGTAAAACTTCTGGCCGAAAAGCGTATCGGTGCGGTCGTTATACTTGGCGCGGACCGCCGTATTGCCGGGATCCTTTCGGAACGGGACATTGTGCGGGCGCTGGCCGAGAGCGGACGTGACGCCCTCGACGGGCCGGTCAGCGCGGCGATGACCCGCAAGGTCTCGACGTGTCACGAGCGCGAAACCATCTCGGCCATCATGGAGCGGATGACGATTGGCAAGTTCCGTCACATCCCGGTCGTCGATCAGGGCAAGCTGGTCGGCATCATTTCGATCGGCGACGTGGTCAAGCATCGCCTGAGCGAGGTCGAGCGCGACAGCGCGGCGATGCGCGATTACATCCTGACGGCCTAGTAGTCCGCTTCAAACGCTCAACCAGCTCGCCTGGCGCTTGACGTCCCGGTCGCGGCATGAAAATGCCGTGATTGCCACTGAGAAAAAAGCATGGCGGGACGGGGTTTTCGGGCGCTTTGGCGTTGCGGGGTGCTTTTGGCGGCGTTTGCTTGCGCCGCACCCATCGGTGCGTCTGCACAGACACGTAACCTCACAGCATCGCAAAGCACGGCGCCGGCGCCACTGACGCCGGCACCGGCACTCCCGGAGCCACGATCGCCAATCCGGCGCCGTTAGCGCAGCCGCCGCGCGCCATCGCCGGCAATTGCGCAGACCGCGCCGATCGTACCCGCCGGTCACGTCGCGCTCGCGGTTGCCGCGCGCTATGGCCACGATGCCGCGCCAATCAACGGCGGCCTGATCTGGCGTGTCTATGCGGCGAAGCCGGACGCCACCGGGGTTTTCCGTCTGCTCAAGGAAGACCGCGGCGCGGCGCCGACGTTCGTGTTGCCGCCCGGCAATTACGTCGTGCATGCAGCATTGGGTTTTGCCAGCACGGCGAAGGCCATCCAGTTGCGCGCAGAGACCGTGCGCGAGATTTTCGATATTCCCGCCGGCGGCGTCCGGCTCGAGGGTCGTGTTGGCGATGTGCGCATTCCCACCGGACAGATTTCCTTTGATGTATTTGCCGGCAGCCAGTTCGACACCTCCAATCGCCGGGCGCTGGTGTCCAACGTGCTGAGCGGCGATGTCGTCATGCTGCCTGAAGGCACGTATTACATCGTGTCGAACTATGGCGATGCGAACTCGGTGGTGCGCTCGGACGTTCACGTCCAGGCCGGGAAATTTACCGACATTGCCGTCACCCATCGCGCGGCGGTGCTTACGCTCAAGCTTGTCAACGAAAAGGGCGGCGAAGCGCTTGCCAACACGCAATGGACGGTCCTGACGCCGGGTGGTGACACCATCAAGGAGTCGATGGGAGCCTTTCCTCGCGTCGTTTTGGCCGAGGGCGAGTATCACCTCGTCGCGCGCAACGAGGGCAGAACCTTCCAGCGCGACTTCAAGGTCATTACCGGCGTCGACGGTGAGGTCGAAGTGCTGGCGCGGTGAGGGCGCCGGCGTATCTTTCGATCAACGATGTCAAACAGCGAAGGTTAAGCGCAAGCTTTCCCGTTCTCGCGATGCACCGGCATCCGAGTTGTCGTCACGCCAGTAATGAAAAGCCACGAAGCGTTTCGCTCTCCGCGCCGATCTTCGTCAGATGGCGTCAGCGGTGGGAGCCGGCGCCGTCACGATCTGCGCTTTGAGCTACGAAATGTAAGAATGAAAGAAAAGGAAGCAGAACGCCGACAGACGCATAACCGCTGCACCTGCCGGTGCAGCGCGCGCCTTGCCAGGCGCGCTCGCCCATCGGCGTTCCACCACGGTTCTGACCCAAGGGACTTTCCATCCCAAAGGCTCACCTCGGGCCAGGCTTCGTGCGGAACGCGGCGGGGATACCGCCGGGTCTCGTCCCGCACTTCCAGCGATGCACCTCGCGTGCCGGTCGTAGTGCCGGCAGGCATGATGCCCGAGACGCCCGGGAGCGGAAGTGACGAGCCGCCGCCCGCGGGCACCGCGTCCCGCTCCATCAGCCCGTGTCCCAGGCTGACGTCCTTTACGTAAGCGGGATTGAGATCGCTTCGACACTTTGCAGCGACCGGAGTTAAACCGATTTTCAGACACGAATCCGTGTGCGCCTTAAGTCACTGACCGATAAAACAAAGCGCGTGAAAGAAAAATGTTGCGCGGCAATTTGAAACTTGCACTGTCACCAAAAAGACACCGTCACTCGGGTTTGATTCGCAAAAAAATGGCAATTGTGCCTGTTGATCAACGCTTTCTGCGATTTGATCCTTTTGAATTTCGCGAGGGTATTTTGAAAGACAAGTGATATCTCCGAACAGTCGTCGGTCATGTCTGCGGACTGGCGACACGATCAGCCGCGTCGCCAGCGACATTCGCCTAACGGCGCGTTATGGAATAACGAGGCGTCGTGCGTCTAGTCAGTCCGGCTTGATGTTGGCCGCCCGGATCACCTTGCCCCACTTCTCAGTTTCGTCGGCAATGAGCTTGGCGAATTCCGCAGGTGTCATCGGCATTGGAACGCCACCTAGGTCGGCGAGCCGCTCCTTAATCTTAGGATCGGCGAGGCCGGCGTTGACCCCGCTGTTGAGCTTGTCGATAATTTCGGTGGGCGTGCCTTTCGGCGCGCCGATCCCGAACCACGCCGTCGCCTCATAGCCCGGCACAAATTCACCCAAAGTCGGGATGTCCGGCAATGCCGGTGAGCGCGTCGCAGAGGTGACCGCAAGCGCACGTAGTTTGCCAGCCCTGATGTATGCGATCGTCGAAAGAATGGGCTCAAACATGACCTGGACCTGTCCGCCCATCAGATCGGTAAGTGCGGGCCCTCCGCCGCGATAACTCACCTTAACCAAGTCCACTCCGGCCATAACCTTAAACATCTCGCCAGCAACATGTGGCACGCTTCCGTTGCCAGCCGATGCCATGTTGATCTTGCCCGGATTGGCCTTCGCATAGGCGATGAACTCAGGAACCGAGTTCGCCGGCACCGATGGATTGACCACCATCACTTCAGGCACACGCAGAATTCCTGCGACCGGCGCTATGTCGCGAATGAAATTGAAATTGAGGTTGTCGTATAGCGTCGCGTTAATCGCGGCCGGCGCGGGGACCAGGAGGAGTGCATAGCCGTCTGCCGGCGCTTGCACAACAAGCTGGGTGCCGACATTGCCGCCTGCGCCTATCCGGTTCTCGACGATGAACGGCTGTCCAAGCCGCTCTGACAGCCATTGACCCATGAGGCGTGCGGAGATGTCGTTTGGGCCGCCGGCGGCAAAGCCCACGATCAAGTGCACGGGTCGTGTCGGATAGCCGTCAGCCCTTGCGATCCGCGGTAACGCCGGAAGCGCCGCAGCGCCTGCTGCCAGATGCAAAAAGTTTCGGCGCGGAAGTTTCATGATGTCCTTCCAATGCAATGTCGCGACCACGCGGCGGTCACTCCGCTTTGATGTTGGCCGCACGGATCACCTTGCCCCACTTCTCAGTGTATTCGGCGATGAACTTGCCGAACTCGGCTGGCGAGCTTGCAAACGAGTCCGCACCCAAGTCGGCGATACGCGCTTTGAAGGTCGGATCGGCGAGAGCGGCATTAACTTCCTTGTTGAGTTTCGCAACGATCTCCGGCGGCGTGTTCGCAGGGCCACCGATGCCATCCCAGCCACTCGCCTCGTAACCCGGCACAAAATCGCCAATGGACGGCACGTCAGGCAATGCGTCAATTCGTGCGGCGGTCGTCACTCCGAGCGGCCGCAGCTGGCCTGCTCTGATGTAGCCAATCGACGAAGCAACCGGGTCGAACATGACCTGAGCCCGGCCGCCGATGAGGTCGGGCAATGCAGGCCCGGCGCCGCGATAATGCACTGTCACGAGGTCAACGCCCGCCATCGCTTTAAACAGTTCGCCGTAGACATGTTGCCCGCTCCCTGGACCACCGGTCGCCATATTGAGTTTGCCAGGGTTGGTTTTGGCGTAGGCGATGAACTCGGGAACGGTTTTGGCCGGAACCGATGGATTGACTTCCATCACGGCAGGCGTGCGAACG
This sequence comes from uncultured Alphaproteobacteria bacterium, assembly GCA_963739945.1. GTDB lineage: Bacteria > Pseudomonadota > Alphaproteobacteria > Rhizobiales > Xanthobacteraceae > BOG-931. The sequence continues at coordinate 201,868 of CAVUCN010000004.1, forward strand.
ATGTTCGCGATCGGTGCGATGTCGCGGACGAAATTGAATTTGAGATTGTCATAGATCGCCGTGTTCCAGGAGTTTACCGAACTCACCAACAGCAGCGTGTACCCGTCGGGTTGTGCCTTCGTGACAAATTCAGTGGCGATATTGCTGCCGGCGCCAATACGGTTCTCGATCACGAAGGGTTGGCCGAGCCGCTCCGAGAGCCATTGGCCGATCAGCCGCGCAATGGTGTCAACGACGCCACCCGGCGGAAATCCAGCGATCAAATGGACCGGCCGCGACGGATACGTATCCGCCCTCGCGAGGCGTGACACTGCCGACAGCGCGGTTGCGCCCGCTGCCAGATGCAGAAACTTTCGGCGGGGAAGTTTCATCTCGTTCCCTCCAAACAACATTAAATCAAAGACAGTTCACTCCGCCTTGATATTGGCCGAGCGGATCACCTTGCCCCACTTCTCGGTTTCATCTGCGATGAACTTGCGCGGTGATGTCGGTCGGACCCCCGGCAGCATATCCGGCGATAATGTGCACCGGTCGGGACGGATAGGTGTCCGCACGCGCGGTGCGCGACACGGCCGGCAGCGCGGCAGCGCCGGCCGCCAGATGCAGAAACTTTCGGCGGGGAAGTTTCACCATGAGGACTCCTAAGCGTCGTCGGGCTTTGGAAACCTCTCCAAAACGGGAGAAGAGCTCACGAACGAGTAGCCTTCGGCGAATAAGGAAGGCCGCGATTCGAGATCAATTGATTTCTGATTGCTTGCCCGCCGCAGGCACAATCGCTGCCTTTGATTTCACGGAACGTCGGCACGTCCTGCTGGCAGCTCTATGTTGAGATTAGCTCGGCTACATGACGGTTAGTAGTGGGGTGGATATCGCCTATCGGGCAAAAAGCGCGCTTACGCCGCCTTGCGCGTTCGCGCCACATCCGGCGGCACCGCTTCCTGCGCCAGCGCCGCAAGCGCGGCATCGAGCGGCACCACCTGCTGGCCCTCGCGGCCGAGCCGGCGGATCGAGACCGTGCGGTCGGCGGCTTCCTTTTTGCCGACGACAAGCAGCACCGGAACCTTCGCCAGCGAATGTTCGCGGACTTTGTAGTTGATCTTCTCGTTACGGAGATCGCTTTCGACCCGCAGCCCAGCGCGCCGCGCCGCCTCGATCGCTTCGCGCGCATAGTCGTCGGCATCAGAAGTGATGGTCGCGATCACGGCTTGCAGCGGCGACAGCCACAACGGCAGGTGACCGGCATAGTGCTCGATCATGATGCCGGTGAAACGCTCGAGCGAGCCGAACATCGCGCGGTGCAGCATCACTGGCGTCACTTTGTTGGAATGTTCGTCGATATAGAACGCGCCGAGCCGGCCGGGCATGTTGAGGTCGACCTGAATGGTGCCGCACTGCCAGTCGCGGCCGATGGCGTCGCGCAACACGTATTCGAGCTTGGGGCCGTAAAACGCGCCTTCGCCCTTGTTGAGCGTCCACGGCCGGCCGGATTTTTCCAGGGCCTGCTTTAGCGCCGCCTCCGCCTTGTCCCATACCGCATCGTCGCCGATGCGTTTCTCCGGGCGGTCGGAAAATTTGATGTGCACGTCGTCAAAGCCGAAGTCCTGATAGATCGACAGGATCTGGTTGTTGACCTTGAGCACTTCGTCGGCGATCTGCGACTCGGTGATGAAAATGTGCGCGTCGTCCTGGGTAAACGCGCGAACGCGCATCAGGCCGTGCAGTGCGCCCGATGGCTCGAAGCGGTGCACCTTGCCGAATTCGGCGATCTTGTACGGCAAATCGCGATAGGATTTCAGGCCATTCTTGAAAATTTGAATATGGCCGGGGCAGTTCATCGGCTTGATGACAAAAGTCCGTTCGTCTTCCTCGCGCGGCTGCACCAGGAACATACCGTCGCGGAACGTCGCCATGTGGCCGGACGCGACCCAGAGCGAGGAATCGATCAGCTGCGGCGCGTTGACCTCGAGATATCCGGCCTCCGTTTGCCGGCGGCGGATATAGTTCTCCAGCGTCTGGAACAGCGTCCAGCCTTTCGGATGCCAGAACACCGAGCCGGGTGCTTCCTCCTGAAAGTGGAAGAGATCCATTTCGCGGCCGAGCCGGCGGTGATCGCGCTTCTCCGCTTCTTCGAGCTGTTTCAGATAGGCGTCGAGTTCTTCCTGTTTGGCGAAAGCGGTGCCGTAGATGCGCGACAGCATTTCGCGGCTTGAATCGCCGCGCCAATAAGCGCCCGCGACTTTCATCAGCTTGAATGCGTTGCCGATCTTGCCGGTCGAAGTCATATGCGGGCCGCGGCACAGATCGAACCAGTCGCCCTGCTTGTAGATCTTGAGCTGTTGGTCCTCCGGAATGGCGTCGACCAGCTCGACCTTGAAGTTCTCGCCCTTGTCGCGGAAAACCTTCTTGGCCTCGTCGCGCGACCAGACTTCCTTGGTGAAGGGTTTGTCGCGCGCGATGATCTCGCGCATCTTTTTCTCGATGGCGTCGAAATCTTCCGGCGTGAACGGCTGATTGCGGAAGAAGTCGTAATAGAAGCCGTTATCGATCACCGGCCCGATGGTGACCTGCGTGCCGGGCCACAGCGATTGCACGGCTTCGGCGAGCACGTGCGCAGCATCGTGCCGAATCAGTTCAAGCGCGCGGGGATCGTCGCGGGTCAGAAACTCGATTTTGGCGTCGTGCTCGATCGGATCGGCCAGGTCGGCGACCGTGCCGTCCAGCGCCATCGCAACCGTGCGCTTGGCAAGCGACGGCGAAATGCCTTTGGCGATGTCGAGGCCGGTGGTGTTTGCAGGGTATTCGCGGCGTGCGCCGTCGGGAAAGGTCACCGCGACCATTATTCAAGGCTCCTGTTGCTCACTCGCTGCCTACGAACGCAGGTAAGCGTAATAAAGAGCCATATATCAGGTGATTGAGACCGTGCAACCGGGATGTGTCAGCCCGGCGCCGTAATTCAACAATGAGATAAGGCGAATCCGAATTATGGCGGCGAATTGCGGCGACGTGCGCCCCCGAATTACCGAATCAAGATCATATCTGCGCCCCATTACCTACCGACGGTAATGACCAGTCCGCGCACGCGCGCGTACCGCAATCAAACGCGTGCAGCCTTCTAAGCGCGGCGCTGTGGGTGTCAGACGTTGCGGATCTGCAACGCGAGTGTGTGTGTAGCGTATCTGCGCAGGTTCGCCGTTCGGGGGTAGCAATGAGGGAAGGCTCGCGGCGGCCGTATCGGCCAAGCCAGGTAATTTGCGTATTGGCCGCGGTGGCTCTGATCGTAGTCCTTCCCATCCAATTTGGCTTCGCCGAGCGCGCCGGGGTGCGGCCAATTCCGGACAAGCCTAATCTCGGCAGTCTCGGCGAACGTCTGAATGCCAACACGGTCTCGATCGTGTCCGGCAATCCGAACGCGACTTATCTCACCATCGCTTACGACATGTCCGACGTTCTCGACGATGGCGAGAACTTTCGCGTCCTGCCGATCGTGGGAAAGGGCGGCGGGCAGAATATTCGCGATGTGCGTTACCTCAAGGGAATCGATCTCGGTATTACGCAATCCATCATCCTCAACCAGCTCCGTGCCAGCAATGAGATCGGCAAGATAGACGACCAGATCGATTACATCACCAAGCTCTTCAACGAAGAAATGCATGTTGTTGTGCGTGCCGACTCCGGGATCAAGACGCTCGATGACCTCAACGGCAAGACCGTGAACTTCAGCGATGCCGGCAGCGGCAGCCAGCTTTCGTCGCGCGATATTTTTCACCGGCTCGGTATAACGCCGCGCGAGGTGAACATGAGCCAGGGCGACGCGCTCGAGAAAATGAAATCAGGTGAGGTCGCAGCGACCATCCTGATCGCCGGAAAGCCGGCGGGTGCGATGGGAAAATTGCGTGTCTCTGACGGCTACCGGTTTTTGCCGGTGCCGTTCGCCAAGCCGCTGCAGGCCGATTATCTGCCGGCGACGCTTGGCCATGGGGAGTATCCGGGAATGGTGGAGGACGGCCACGATGTCAGCACGGTCGCGGTGAGCGCGGTACTGATCGCTTACAACTGGCCGCAGAGACTCGGATCGTTACCGGCGTATCGACAAATTCGTCCAGGTGTTTTTTCCCAAGCTTGCCGAGTTTCAGAAACCGCCACATCATCCGAAATGGCGTGAAACCAATCTCGCCGCGGTGCTGCCGGGCTGGACGCGGTTTCCCGCGGCCCAGGCGTGGCTGGATCAGCATCGCGACACAGCGCCAGTGGCGGCGCCACCACAACAGTTCCAGCAATTCATGGCCAGCCAGCACCCTGCGGCGAGTGGTGGCGGCGCGCCAAATGCTGCCGGCAAGGAGCAGCTATTCCAGGATTTTCTCAAATGGCAGGCGCACGAGCACCCCTGAACAAGGAGACCCAAGAACTTTGTAAGCGTTTTGTAACTGTCGGAGCTTGAAAGCACGGGAGGCGATCATGAGTTCTCCGATCCACCACGCCAAGAATTGTGATGCTGAACTGATGTACGCCCCGCCCTGGGCACGCGAACAGGGCACCAGGGCGCCTTTGCGTCCTTCGACGATGCTATCGCCGGGAGAACAGCGCCGAAGGCCCGTTGCTCTCTCGGCTTACGAGTACAGCGGCGATCGCGACATGGCGAGGCTGCAACGGCAACTCGCACTGGACCCCGAACGAATACCCGAACCGCCGGTACAGACCGTTCAATCCCTGATGCCCATGGTCGGCCGGCTCTGCGGCGTCGGTTGCGTGGCGGCTTCGATTGCGTGGGTGTTTATCTCATATCCCGGTGTTCGCTTTGTTCGGAGCGATGCCGCGCGCGCCGCCGCGGCGGCGCAGCCCGAGATTGCCACGCCGAAATCAGACCCATTGCGCACGGAAGCGGGAGCAGGGCTCCTGCTTGCGCACGGACTTACGGTGGCGGCACCTGCACAGCCGCCGGCCGATACTCAACAGACTGCCACTGCGCCCTCAGCATCGTCATCATCGACACTATCGCCGCAGCAACATACCGTTCAAACGATGCCGGTAACGGCCGTTCCGCCGGACGCAGCACAACCGAATAAGACTATGCAAATCGATGGCGACGAGCTTGCGATGTTGCTCAAGCGCGGCAAACAAGCGTTGACCGATGGCGATCTTGCCGCGGCTCGTCTGCTGTTACGGCGTGCTGCCGACGGTGGCAGTGCGGAGGCAGCATTCGCCCTCGGTACGACATTCGATCCCGCGGCGCTGCGCAAGCTTCACGCCATCGGCGCCGAAGCCGACGCGGCCAAGGCACGCGAGTGGTACGAGAAAGCCGCTCAACTTGGCTCGTCGGCCGCTACGGAGAAACTGGCGAACGCTGTTCAGTGACGAGGGATGCGCCAATGGCCGTATCGCCACGGCAAGTACCAGCGCGCGCCGGACGGAACAGCGTCAGGGACGAAGTCAAGTCCTGACGAGCCCCACGGATGACAACGTAACAATCGCGCCAGCGTCATCCAGCCGCCGGCCCACAGCCCGAAGCGCTCAAGCGCCTGGTCGCCGTACTGCGAGCAGGTCGGAAGATGCCGGCATTCGAAACCGATCAGCGGCGAGAGCGTATGACGGTAGACTTGGATAAAGCCCCGGCCGATCCACCGCGGGGCGAGACGGCAACACTCGGCGACGTTCGCCAACTTATTGCGCCGCAGCTTTGACGCCGCGCTTGGCCTCGATCTGGCCGATGGCGTCGACCACGGCGTCAAATGTCAGCAGGGTCGAGGCGTGGCGCGCCTTGTAGTCGCGCACCGGCTCCAGCACCGCGATATCCGTCCATTTGCCGTCAGCCGGAGGCTCGGCTTTTTCCTTGAGCATCTTGCGCACGCCCTCGCGCAGCGCGCGCAACTCGTCGGCTTTTGAGCCAATGATATTGCGCGCCATGATCGAGGAAGAAGCCTGGCCGAGCGCGCACGCTTTCACCTCATGGGCGAAATCGGTCACGGTATCGCCGTCCATTTTCAAGTCGATGGTGACGGTCGAGCCGCAGAGTTTGGAATGCGCGGTCGCCGAGGCATCGGCATTGGCGAGCCGGCCGATGCGCGGGATGGTCCCGGCAAGCTCTATGATCCGGCGATTGTAGACATCGTTGAGCATTGCAATACGCGGATTTGCCCTATTCGAGGTGGGTTTATTGTCTCTACCCGCCAATCGACTATATAGGCGCAGGCGTGGTGGAATTGAAGTTCCGGCCGGGGCGGGCGCCTGATGCGCATCCCTGGCCTGTGCCGCGTGATTGGAGACGTAATGGACGCCCCCGTTAAACAGGGCTTTCCCGGACTGGTCAGCGACCATGTTCATAATGTGCCGGCGGCGGCCGCGAAGCGGCCTTCCCGGCAGGAGGCAGAAGCCGCGGTTCGTACCCTGATTGCTTATGTCGGCGAGGATCCGGCCCGTGAGGGTCTGACAGCGACGCCAAAGCGCGTCGTTTCCGCTTACGACGAGCTTTATCGGGGTTATCACGAGATCCCCGCCGATGCGCTCAAGCGCACCTTCGGCGAGACCGAGCCGTATGACGATTTCGTGCTGATCCGCGACATCAAATTCACGTCGCATTGCGAGCATCACATGATGCCGTTCTACGGCAAGGCGCATGTCGCCTACCGCCCGGTTGAGCGCGTCGTCGGTTTGTCGAAGCTCGCCAGGCTGGTCGATGTCTATGCGCGGCGGTTGCAGACGCAGGAGCAACTTACGTCACAGATCGCAGCTGCCATTTGGGAAGTGCTCAAGCCGCACGGCGTTGCCGTGTTGATCGAAGCCGAGCACACCTGCATGTCGGTCCGCGGCGTGACCAAACCGGGCGTATCGACGGTAACGACGCGCTTTCTCGGTACCTTCCGTGAGAGCGCCGAAGATCAAATGCGTTTCGTGACGCTGGTGCGCGGGGCAGCTCCAACAAGCTGACTCGGGACGGCGTCGGGGCAGGGGCTTTTGTCTGACAAATCACCATTTGCGGCGCCGGGCAGCGAGGCCGAGCTTGAAGAGGGCGCGGCGCTTACGCCGAAGTTCGACGCCGACGGTCTCGTGACTTGCGTCGCGACCGACGCCAAGACCGGCGACGTGCTGATGGTTGCGCACATGAACGCCGAGGCGCTGGCCAAAACCATCGCCAGCGGCGAAGCGTGGTACTTCAGCCGTTCGCGCCGCGCGCTGTGGAAGAAGGGCGAAAGCTCCGGCCATACCCAACGCGTCGTCGAAATGCGCATCGACTGCGATCAGGACGCGGTATGGATCAAGGTCGAGCAGCAAGTGGCGGCCTGCCATACCGGGCGGCGTTCGTGTTTCTATCGCTCAGTGCCGCTCGGCAAATCTGGCGCGGTCACGCTGGAATTTCGGGACGAGAAGATTTTTGATCCGAAGTCGGCTTACGGCGCCGATAAATAACGCGGGGTCGCCTCACTCCTTGTTCTTGTCGATCGGCGTGATGTCGCGCAGCTTGCGTTTGACCTTCCAGCTTCCGTAGTTCTTTTTCATGCTGCCGGATTTTCCGTGGGTATTTTCCGCGATCACGTAGGTCTTGAAGTCGCCGCCGATGGCCTGGCTGCATTCAAGGCACAATCGCGTATCGGGCAGAACTTCCAGTCTTTTTTCCGGGATGGGCTCGCCGCAGCGTTCGCAGTCGCGTTCCTCGCTCATGGTGGTCTCCCTCTCTCGCAAAGGGCTTCCCCAATAGCTAAATGGCCCCGGTTTTCACCGGAGCCATCGAACCGACAGGGATTATGCCCCGCGCCATCTGAGTGCTATTTGGTTCGGCGACTGGCAAAAGTCAAGCAAGCATCGGCATCAGGACGATGAATTCGCGGTAATCTGGCGGAGACCTTCGCTTTCAGGATCGAGCGGACTTTGTTTGATTTAGTAAGCGCTTCGCGCGTGTCAGGTGCGGCTGATCGAACATGACGCCGCCGATATTGACGACGCCGGCCCCCGGACTGGCGGCGAATGCGTCCACGACCGCCTTGGCTCGCGCGATGGCTTCGGGCGACGGCGTGAACACCTCATTGATGATCGGCACCTGCGCCGGATGAATGGCCATCTTGCCGACGAAGCCGTCGCGGAGAGCTTCTTCACATTCAAGACGAAAGCCGTCGCTGTTGCGGAAATCGACATAGACGGTGTCGAGCGCGGGCACCTGCGCCGCCGACGCCCCGGCAAGGCATAGCGTACGCGCCAGCCGGTACGGATCGAGGAAGCGGCCTTGCGCGTCGCGGTTGGTTTGGGCGCCGAGTTCGGCCGAAAGGTCCTCCGCGCCCCAAGTCAGGCCTAGCAGTCTTGCGCTCGAACCGGGGAAAGTGCCTGCAAGAAACAGCGATGCGGCGGTCTCGGTGGCAATCGGCAAAATCCTGATGTGCCCGTCGGGCAGGCCGTTGATCGCTTCCCGTACGGCGAGCTTGGCATCAGCGTGCATGACGGAAGCACCGCCTTCGGCCTTTGGCAGCATGATGGCATCCGGCTTTGCCGGTGCCACGGCATCGAGGTCGGCGTCGGTCATGCCGCTCTGCAAGCTGTTGACGCGCACGATGATGGTGGGCCGCTGCGCCGCCTTGGCCGTGCTTTTGAGGAAATCTGCCGCGCTTTCGCGTGCTTGCGCCTTGCGTTCGAAGGCGACCGAATCCTCAAGATCGATGATCAGCACGTCGGCGCCGCTGGTCATCGCCTTGTCGAGCTTTTTCGCACTATCGGCGGGAACGAACAGGAGCGAGCGCATTACACCTCGATCATGCCTTCGGTGACGATAATGGCCGGACCGCCGACGGTGCCCGATGCGAGCGCACCGCCTTGCATGACGACACCCAGCTCGATCAGGCTCGGCCGGCCCATTTCAAAACCCTGTTCGATGATGAAATCATGTTTGCCGTCACGCAGCGACAGCGATTGTGCGCAAAAGCCGCTGAAGGCTGCCGCCGCGGAGCCGGTCGCGGGGTCTTCGCGCACGCCGGCGCGTGGCGCAAACATGCGGGCATGAAAATGATGGGCTTTGTTTTCGGTTTCGCGGGAGAACACAAAGGCAAAGCTTGGCCCGTTTGCCTCGAACGCGAAGTCCCATTGCGCATCTTCGATGCGGCAACGCCGAACAGCATCGATATTGCGCACCGGGACGAAGGTGAAAGTAGGCCCGATCGACCACTTTGACGGCTTGTGACCGTCGAAACCGATATCGTCGGCGTTCAGCCCAAGCGCGGCGGCAATTGCTGAGTTGCCTGCGGCAGGTCCCGCAGGGCGGGGTAACGCGGGCAGTAAAAAGCTTGCGCGGCCATGGGCTTCTCCCGTCACATTGACGTGGCACTGTAGCGGGCCGATCTTTTTCTTCCAGCACGATACTGCTGCCGGCTTTTCGTTTCAGAGCCAGCGCTAAGGCTGTCCCGACCGTCGGGTGGCCGGCAAACGGCATCTCAAGAGCCGGCGTAAAAATTCGCGCCCGAGCCGTGCTGCCTGCATTCTCGGGTTTGAGCACGAACACCGTTTCCGGATGGCCGAATTCGCGCGCGACAGCCTGCATCTTTGCGCTCTCGATACCGTCAGCATCGAACACCACGCCAAGCGAGTTGCCGGCGAAACGCGTCTCGGTGAAGACGTCGAGTGTTACAAACGGATATTTCATCCGGTCACGCCGGTGCCGGGGATCGACAGTGCGTCACTTCGGCCGCATCCGGATGAACACCTGGCGCCGGCATTCGGCGACCAGTTTGTTGTCCTGATTGAAAGCGCGATGGTGAAATTCGACGATGCCGGCGCCCGGGCGGGATTTCAATTCGCGCTTGCCGATGACGTCGGTGCTGCAATGGACGGTGTCGCCTTCAAAAAGCGGGTGGGGGAATTTAACGTCGGTCATGCCGAGATTGGCGATGGTGGTGCCCACCGTCATGTCGGAGACCTGGATGCCGATCATCAGGCCGAGCGTGAACAGCGAATTCATCAGCGGCTGACCCCACTCGGTCTCCTGCTCGCAGAAGTGCCGGTCGATGTGGAGCGGCTGCGGATTGAGCGTCATGTTGGAAAACAGCATGTTGTCCATCTGGGTGACGGTCCGCGTGTAGCGATGCTCGGTGGTCTCGCCGGGGATGAAATCCTCGAAATAGAGCCCACCCCGTTTGTGCCGTACGGCGGTCTGTTGGGTCATCGACGCCTCCACTCTGTTAATTGCCCGTTTACCATAATCGTTAATGTTCTCTAAGCCCGAAACAGCCGGTGGGAGCCGGCAGGGGAGCTAACATAATGCTGGTCGATCCCAGCAACTCCACCGTCGGTTCGACGGTGGCCGGCGCCATTCGTCAGGCGTCCGCGGCCACCGGCACGAGCTTCAATTATCTATTGGCGACAGCGCGGGTCGAGTCCGGCCTCAATCCGCAAGCGGGCGCTTCGACATCGTCGGCGCGCGGGCTGTTCCAATTTATCGAGCAGACCTGGCTCGGCACGATCAAGCAGTCCGGGGCCGAGCTCGGTTACGGACGCTATGCCGCGGCGATCTCGGTCAATTCATCGGGGCACTATCAGGTCACCGATCCGGACATGCGAAGAGAAATTCTCGCGCTGCGCAACGATCCGACCGCCAACGCGACAATGGCGGGGGCGTTCACGCGCGCTAACGCCGATATCCTGGCGAACAAGCTCGGACGCGCGCCAAGCGAAGGCGAGCTTTACATCGCGCATTTTCTTGGTGCCGGCGGCGCGGCGCAGCTCATTTCGCTCGCCGCCAACAACCCGAATGCCAATGCCTCGCAATATTTTCCCGGCGCGGCAACGGCCAATTCGTCGATCTTTTTTGACCGGTCGACGGGGGCCGCGCGCACGCTGGCGCAGGTGCGCGATGTCCTTACCGCCCGCTACGACGTGGCGGCGCGAGGCGGGGCGTCGGATACGACCCGTGCGGCGCAAGCCGGCAGCTCAGGCGCTGCCGCGCGCGGTTTCTTCATTTGCCGGGACGGCGCAAACCGCCGCTGTCGATCCACTCGATCTCACAGCGATGCGAAGTCCCGGCGCGTCGCGTGCTGTCTCTACCGCGACCGCAAAAAGCACGGTGCCGGATACTGCCGGCATAACCTCCGCGTTTGCCGCTGCTGCGCCGGAGCTTGCGGACGCCTCCGCCACGGCATCCGCGCCGGCGCATTCGGTCAGCGGCGTTCCGATGTTCCACGGGCTGTTTCAGGACACCGATCGCGCCGCTCCCGTCGCCGCCGTCGTCAGTCAGCTCTGGACCACGCCAAACTTGCCGGCCGACGCCAGCGAGCAGATGCAGCGCTCCCGTCAGAACGGTCTGCGCGGCCTGTTCCAGGACGACGGGCAAAGCTCCTGAGAGGCGCCGCGTCGGTGTTCAGACTTTGGCAATAATTCCAAAGATTTATAGTGAACGGTTTGTTAAGGGCGCTGCGCTACGATTTGCTCGTGCCAAAATCCGTTGCGTGAACGAGCGATGATCGTCCGACACTTTCTACAGTGGGTGCGTACCGCACCGGCCGGTGAGCGGGCCGAAGCGACAGCCGCTCTGGCACGAGCCTATCTTTACTCGGATCTTTCGCCTGACGATCTCGGCGCTGCCGAGGGCGCAATGCTTATGCTGCTCGATGACCCGTCGCCGCTGGTGCGCCGTGCGCTTGCCGACGTGCTCGCCGCCAGCCCCGATGCACCGTCGGCTATTGTCTTCGCGCTGGCCAGCGATCAGCCCAGCATTGCCGCGCCCGTACTGGCGCTGTCACCGATTTTCATCGACGCCGATCTGGTTGACGCCGTGGCCACCGGCACTCCCGCGGTCCAGGCAGCGATCGCCAGCCGGGCTGTGCTTCCGCGCGCAGTCGCCAGGCGCCATCGCCGAAGTAGGGACCGCCGAAGCCTGCCTGACGATGGTGGAGAATAGCGGCGTCGATCTCGCGCCGCTTTCGATTGATCGCATCGTCGAACGGTTCGGCCACCTTGCCGCCATTCGCGAGGCGCTGTTGTCCCGGGACGGCCTTCCGGCGGCGACACGACAAATCCTGGTCGCGAGACTCTCGGCGACGCTGGCCGGATTCGTCGCTGGATGCGAATGGCTCGACCCCGATCATGCCAACCGCGTCGCACGGGAAGCGTGCGAGAAGGCGACGGTCACGATTGCGGCTGATAGCGCGACCTCGGAAGTCCGGCCGTTCATTCGTCATCTGCGCGACACCGGACAACTCACAGCGGGCCTGATCTTGCGTGCGCTGTTGTCCGGCAATGTCGTGCTGTTCGAAGAGGCGCTGGCCGATCTGGCGGATATGCCGGTGGCGCGGGTGTCGGGATTGATCCACGATCGCGGAAGCGCGGGCTTGCTTGCGCTGTTCGACAAGGCCGGGTTGCCGCGGTCTGCCTATCCGGCTTTCAAAGGGGCTATCGAAGCCATGCGCGAAAGCGGCTTTGCCGGCGAACCCGGCGACGCGGCCCGGCTGAAACGCCGCATGATCGAACGTGTTCTCACCGGCTGCGAAGAGCAGGATCTCGGCGAGCTTGAGCCGCTGCTGACGCTGTTGCGGCGGTTCGCAACCGAAGCGGCACGCGACGAAGCGCGACTGTTCTGCGATGATCTGGCGATGGCCGCGAACGAAGACGAACCGGTGGCAAACGAAGTCGCAGAACGCTTCGCCGCGGCATAACCGCGGCTAGACCCCACTTTTCCGGATCATGCTCTAGGAGCCCGGTACCAGCGACGGCGCCAGGATGGTTTCCAGATAATCCGGCCGGAAACTGTTTTCCTTGATCAGGAATTCGTCGGTGACATCGCGCAGCCGTTTGGTCAATTGGGCCGCCACCTCAAGCAGATCGGGCCGGGCATATTCGCGGGTGATCGCGCGTATCGCGTCAACGTGCTGATCGACCAGCCCGACAGGGATCCGCGATATTTCCGGGGTGTGCTCGAGCAGGCGGCACAGGCTGTTGGCAACGCCGGCAACGGCCGGGTAGCCGAAGGTTTGCGCTTCGCCTTTGATATCGTGCGCCGCATGAAACAGCTTTTCGTGGGTTTTCTCGGTAAAGCCTTCGCGCTTGACCACCTGGCGGGCGGCTTCAAGGCGCGTGCACTCGGATTCCATCCAGGTGCCGAATTCGCTCGACAGCTCCGCGAGCGCTGCTTCCGCGCGTGCAACCGGATCGTCGGTCGCGTCAGTCACCGGTCCGACGGCCTTGCGCAGTTCGTGCGGAGGGGTGATCACTTCGTGATCGGCAAACGTCGCGACCGATGGCGAGTCATCCTTGCGGCGAGACATTGTCAGATCTGCTCCCAAAGCATCAGACCAAGGCCCGCGCTTTTTCGAGTAACGGTTGTTGTCGCGTCACTTCCGCCTTGCCGCCCTTGCGCCGTTCCGGCCCGGCGTAGTTCGGATTGACGTTGCGGCGCCGGTCCGGTCCGAAATAGTTCTGGGTCTTTACGAACGAACGCGGATTGGCGACGACGTTGAAGATGCGCTCATAGAGCGATTTCGCCGAAATCGGCTTAGCCAGAAATTCCGTCACGCCGGCGTCACGCGCGCCAACGATGCGCTTCTTTTCGGAATGGCCCGTCAGCATGATGATCGGCACATAAGGGTTGGCGTTGGCGCCTTGCTGGCGGATCATCTGGGTCAATTCGAGGCCGTCGAAGATCGGCATGACCCAATCGGTCAATACGATATCGGGGACGTAATGCGTGAAGGCTTCCAGGCCCGCAGCGCCGTCCTCGGCTTCGTATACCTCGCGGGTGCCGAATCCATGGAGCAGCGTGCGCAAGATGCGCCGCATATGCGCATTGTCATCAATGACAAGAAAGCGCAGGCGATTGAAATCGATGCGAACCATCTCAACTCCAGTGCGGCGGGCACCAGCGCACACCGCCGCACTGTGTAAAACGTAAAGATTCGTCGTTAATGCACGGTTAAGGTTTTGCCTCAGCCATGCTCACCGGGGCCGCCTTAGTGGCCCGCTGCCTTGCCCGTTATGGTCTTGCTCAGCCAGCTTTCCATCACGCCGGCAATGGCATCGCTATTTTTCTCCTGCATCATCATGTGGCCGTTGCCGTGAATGCCGACGTCGGCGAGATGGATGAAGGTATTGGCGACGCCGGCCTGGGTCAGGTAGGCCGCGGTACAGTGATCATAGGAGGCGTGATAGGACGCCTCGGATGAAATGATCAGGATCGGAATGTGCTTGAGGGTCGGCAACTGGCGTGCCGGCGCCGTCTGCGACCAGCAGCGGACCAGATCGGGTCTGTCGGGCTTGTCCTGCCGCACGAACGAAAGCTGTTCGCCGTCCTTGAGTGGCGGATCGTAGGTGAGCGGAATATCGCCTAATCCGGAAATCTTGGTTTTGGCTGCATCGCTGAACCAGTCGGGCGCCCCCTTGAAATCGATATCGTGCGCGGGAGGGCCACTGGGTTCGACGGCGACAATCGCTTTGACAAGGTTCGGCCGCCTGTCCGCGATCGGCCAGCCCATCGCGCCCGATTGCGAGTGGGTGAGCAGGATCGCCGGACCGATCTTGTCGAGGAGCGCGGCACCGGCGTCGCCGTTGAGTTGCTGCTGCTTGGCAAAATCCGTCAGCGACGGAAATTGCGTTGCGTAGAATGCGTCGAAAGTTGCGTCGCCCGGTTTTCCGGCGCCCGGCCATTGGGTGTGCAGATGCGCCTGCGGCCAGAGATTGTACCGCTCCGGCGCCACAAAGCGCTGCAAGGTGCGATCGAGATCAGGCTGGCGTGACCGGACCGTAGCTTTGCGTCCAGTAGCCGGCGCGGCCGCGCGCGACCTGATCGACGACATAGACCGCGTAGCCGCGGCGCAGGAAATATTGTGCCCAGCCCTCGCGGCCATCTGGCGTGCCGGTGAAATTGGTGCCGGTCTGGCTGCCGCCGTGAATCATCACGACGGGGTAGGGATGGATGAGCTTCTGCGGAATTTGGAATTCGGCGTAAAGCTGCCCGATCATCGGCGAGCCGGGCAGGGAAGTGTCGATCTTGCCGCCGGCAAAGACATAACCCGACTTGGCGATCACCAGCGGTGCGTCGGCTGCGCCCGCGTCGCGCGATGCGCTCCACGGCAGCGCCGCAAGACATGCAGCCGCAAGTCTGCGAATGATTTTCATGCGAAGCTGGTCCCTTGAATTCATCTGTGCCTCCCGCATTCTTTTTATCGCCGCGCAAATCTAGAGCGGCGCGGGGGGCAGAACAACGACCGACATTGAGCGTATGGGCAGCAGCCCATGCGCTGGAGTGATGATGCTGGATCAGTAGCCGAACTGTTCGCCGAGGATACGTTCGTCGAGGCTGTGCTGCGGATCGAACAGCAAGTGCATGTCGATCGAATGATCCATGCTGATTTCGACGGAGCGGACCGATCGCACTTCGTCGTGATCCGCGACGGCGGCGACCGGGCGTTTACCGGCGTCGAGCACTTCAATGGTGACCTGCGCGCGATCGGGAAGCAGGGCGCCGTGCCAGCGCCGCGGGCGAAACGGACTGATCGGCGTCAGCGCAAGCAGCGATGCGCCGATCGGAATGATCGGGCCCTGGACCGAAAGATTATAGGCCGTCGATCCGGCGGGCGTTGCGAGTAGTACGCCATCGGCCATGAGGTCCGCCATTCGCTCCTTGCCGTCCACCATGATGCGCAGCCGTGCCGCCTGGTAGGTCTGGCGGAACAGCGACACTTCGTTGATGGCGCGATGACGGTGCACGCGGCCTGCCGCGTCGCGCGCGCGCATCGTCAGAGGATGGATGACGGTGACCTGAGCGGCGGCGAGCCGTTCCGAAAGCGCGTTCTCGGAGAATTCGTTCATCAGAAAGCCGACGGTGCCGCGATGCATTCCGTAGATCGGCTTGCCGGAATTCATGAACCGTTGCAGAGTCGCCAGCATGAAGC
Organism: uncultured Alphaproteobacteria bacterium; assembly: GCA_963739945.1. Taxonomy (GTDB): domain Bacteria; phylum Pseudomonadota; class Alphaproteobacteria; order Rhizobiales; family Xanthobacteraceae; genus BOG-931. The sequence goes on from CAVUCN010000004.1 coordinate 217,719, forward strand.
CGTCGCCGCCGAGCGCAACGATGACGTCCGCGGTGTCCGGCCGGGCGTCGCCGTAACGCCGGGCAAGCCGGGTTCGCGCCCGCTGTGCCGCAGGCGCATCGCTGGCAACAAAGGCCACGTGGCTGTATCGAGAGGCTGGTCGGCGCTTTGGCATTCGACTTCTTAAAGTATGCGGCGCGGTGCCGGAATAAAGGCGGATACGGGAGGCGGAATTGGAACGCGCGGTGTTCGTCTATACGACCTATCCATCCATTGTCGAGGCGGAGCAGGCGGGCCGCGCCCTGGTCGAACGTCGGCTATGCGCCTGCGTCAATATTCTTCCCGGTATGGTTTCGCTCTACTGGTGGCAGGGCAAAATCGATCGCGGCGAGGAAGTGGTGATGATCATCAAAACCCGGGCCTCGCTTGCCGAACCGGTGCGTGCTGCCGTGAAGCAGATGCACTCCTATAGCACGCCAGCTATTCTGGTACTGCCGGTCGAAAACGTCGATCCGGACTATCACGCATGGATCGTGACGGAGACGGAAGAAAAGGCGAACTGACGCGCATTTCCGGTCGCGACCCTGCTGTGCATCTTGGCCGCAGGTCGCTGTCGTGATGGACGAGCGGGTATGAATGTGAGAAGCCGTTTTGCGCAAGGGCTGGCGCGCTCCTTTGGAAGGTCTCCGACATGAAGAAGTTGTTTGGTCTTGTTGTTGCAATCTGCGGTCTTGCAGTGCTTGCAGTGGCCTCATACGCAGAAACCTATCCGAGCCGGACGATCAAAATCGTCGTTGCCTATCCGCCGGGCGGCCCCACCGACACGGTCGCGCGCGTCACGACGCAGGGCCTTGGGGAAGCGCTCGGTCAAAGCGCAATCATCGAAAACATTGCCGGCGCGGGCGGAAGAATTGGCGCCCGCGATGTCGCGCGCGCTGCACCCGACGGCTATACGCTGTTCGTCGGCGGCACCAACGACAATGCCATTACGCCGCTGATCTACAGCAATCTGGAATACAATCCGGCCAAGGATTTCACTGCGGTTGCCGCGCTCGCGGTGGACTCAAACGCGATCGCCGTTAACCCCGCGGTGCCTGTGCATACACTGGCAGAACTCGCGAGCTATTCGAAGGCTAATCCCGGAAAAGTCACCGCGGGAGGAACGGTCGGTATCGCGCCGCATCTCCTGCTGGCCTACTACATCGCTAAAAGCGGCTCCGACATCATGTTCGTTCCGTACAAGGGCGGAGCGCCGGCGATGACCGATGTGCTGGGCAACCAGATCCAGGTCTTTGGCAGCGCCAAGTCGATACTGTTGCCGCTGGCGCAAGCCGGCAAGTTGCGGTTGCTCGCGGTGACGAGCGCAAAGCGCTGGCCGGAACTGCCCGATGTGCCGACCATGCGCGAGAGCGGCTACGATCAGTTTCCGACCGAGGTGTGGTTCAACCTGATGGCGCCGTCGGCAACGCCCGCCGACATCCTGGCCAAGCTCAATGCCGCGGAGAATGCGCGGCTGCAATCGCCGGAGGTTCAAAACGCGATTGGGAAGCTGGGTCTTGAGACGCGCGACCTTTTCGCAAAAAGATCTCAACGATCTTCTGGCGAAGGAACAAGTGCTTTGGCAAGAGGTTGCTCGCACTTCCGGCGTGCATCTTGAATAAATAAAAGCCCCGCCGGGCTTCCGCGCGGCGGGGCGAATTACATTAAAGCGCAGGTCCGATTAGTATGTCTTGGTCCCGTCGATCACTGCTTTAAGTTCGGTGTATTCGCGGCAATCGGTACCGCAAATCGACGCCACCTTCTGCAGGTCGTCGTTGGCTTTGAGCAGATTGCCCTGCTCGGCGTGCCACATGCCGTAATACGACCAGGTTAGCGCGTGGTTGGGATCGGCGGCCAGCGCCTTGTCGTACCAGTATTTGGCGTCGTCATAGCGGCCGAGCTTGCGGCTGGCGTAGCCGATCAGCGTCGCCACGTCGGCGTTGTCGTCGTAGCCCATTGCGCGCAGCGCGGCGATGCCGCCGGTGTAATCGCCCTGGTCGTAAACCAGCGCGTAGGCCTTGTGCCAGCCGCTGTAGAAGTCCTCAAGCGAGCTGTTGTTCTGCGTTTTCGGTTTCTTGGACTTTTGCTTCGACGAGGTGCTGCTGCCACTGGAAGGCTGGCTGCTTTGCGGCGGCGACGGGCTGCCGCTTTCGATGGCTTTGGCAAAATCCGGTGCGCCGATGGCGGCGCTCAAGAGCAGGGCGGCGGCAAGCAAGGATGGTCTTTGCATGGTCTCCTCCGGGTTAAATGGCAGTGCAACAATAACACCGGATCGCGACATTTCATCCGGCTATTCGATACCGCCATTACCGAAAGTTCACGTAGGTGAACGGCGGCTGCTAGCGGACTTCAGGGTGCATTCAGCGCCGGGGGCATAAGACTCACCTCGACAATCGGCGCGATCATCGAATCGACGCCGTACAACAATAAGGAGAATGTCATGTTGAGGAACCTTACTGCCGCACTGATCGCAACCACGCTGGTTGCCGGTTCGGCCTTCGCCGCGCAGCCTTCGGCCACAAGCGGAGCTATGCCCGCCGCGGCGCCCGCTACTTCGAGCACACAGACCGCGGTCAAGCCGGCCGCAGCGCCTGCCGCTTCCAGCACGGCGACCGCCGCCAAGCCAGCCGATAGTGCGAAAGCGGTGAAAACCGCCAAGCACGTCCGCAAGCCGGTTCGGCATCACATCGCTCATGTCGTGAAGCCCGGTACGGCGAAGAACGTGAAGTCGTCTGCCTAAAGCAATTGCTTGCGGCCCGGTGTCTCAGGAACCAGTGATGAGGTCGGACATCGGATCGTATGCACCGGCTTGCGGGCGCTTCATATGTTCGCCATTCGCTCGCAAGCCGGACCAAAATCGCTCCCGGCTGGTGCGATGCACACCGTCGCACTGAACAACGAACAATAAAGCCGTCGGGATCAGGGAGGCCGGCTCACAGCCGGCCTCCGATCTTTTGCGCTTACAACGTCGGCTGCCACGGCAGCGGCACGTGCTCGTAGCCGCTCGCGGTTTTGACGAGGTGACCGCAAGCCGGGAAGGGGAAGTGATAGCCGGTCACCAGCATGCGATCGGCAGCGGCCCGATCGAATAGTTTTTTGCGCGTGGTGACCGCTTCAGCGCCGTCGATATCGAAGGCCGCCTGCCAGTTCGGATGACGTGCGAAGATCGCCGGATGCTGCGCGGTATCGCCGAGCACCAGCAGCGATTGATCGCCGGAGTGAATGGCAAAAACCGTGTGGCCGGGCGTATGGCCCGCGGCCGGCAGCGTCTCGATTCCGGGTGACACTTCCTTGCCCGGTTCGAAGCGGGACACCTGCGGCGCGATGTCGGCGAAGATCCGGCGCTGATTGCGGAAGGTGAGTTTCAGGTCGTCGGGCGCGGCGTTGAGATTGGCATCGTCCATCCAGTACGCCCACTCCGGCGCCGGAACCATGATTTCGGCGTTGGGAAATACCAGCGCGTTGTCCTTGTCCTTGATGCCGTTGATGTGGTCGGGATGAAAATGCGAGATGACGATCTGGTCGACGTCTTTCGGCGAGATTCCGGCGGCTGCGAGATTGTCGCCGATCATTCCCGCGGTCGGCGAAATCTGGCCACCGGTGCCGGTATCGATCAGCACCAGCTTCTTGCCGGTATTGACGATCAGTGTCGTGAACGGTGTCTCGAGCTTGTCATGCGGCATATAGGCGACATCGAGTGCATGCTCGACCTCGGCGAACGGCGCGTTGCGGATGAACTTGTCGCCGATCGGCCGGTACCAGATGCCGTCATAGAGTGCGGTCAGTTCGAATGAGCCGATCTTGTAACGATAGATGCCGGGCGCCTGCTTGCCGTTCGGCGCAATCTCGGCCGCGGCCGGATGGACGCCGGAGAGGGCGGCGACGGCGGTGCCGGCCAGCAGCGAACGGCGGGTGAGTGACGGCATGGCGGTTCAACCCCTGCGTCCCGATCTTATTCCTTCGCGGCGGATGCGTCGCCAGAACGAATGTCACGGCGACGAATGTCTCACCGAAAAGACCCTAAACACGGTGACGCAGAAGCATGGTAAGATTGCGATGATGAAGAGCCACGTTGTTGCAGTCTCGATAGCCCTGTCTGGCATTCGGCCTTATCGCCAGCCCTTTGCCGGCGCACGCCCAGTCGGCCGATGTCGTGCTGTGCGACCGGCTTGCCGCCGATCCAACCGATCCTGACAAGCCGGCGGACGTCAAAGGCGCGGCGACGATCGCGCCGTCCGATATCGCGACGGCGATCAAGTACTGCAAGACCGCATCGAAAGCGTCGCGCCGGACGATGTTCGAGCTCGGCCGGGCCTATGCCGCCAATCAGCAATTCAACGAGGCCGCAGCCGCGTATCGCAATGCTGCCGACAAGGGCAGCACTGCCGCCATGGTCGAGCTTGGTTTGTTGCTGCAAAATGGAACCGGCGTCGCCAAAAATCCGGATCAGGCGCGCAGCCTGTTCGAGCGCGCCGCCGCCGCCGGTAATCCGCGCGGCGCCACCAGCCTGGTCGCGCTGTCCGGAAGTGGCGGATTACCGTCCGATCCTGCCGAAGCGCGAAACATGCTGCAAAAGGCAGCGGAAGCGAATTCGGCCGAGGCGCAGTTTCAACTCGGCATCATGTATGCGGAAGGCACCGGAGGTCCGAAGGACGACGTCGCGGCGCGCGCGCTATTCGAAAAAGCCGCGGCGCAAGGACACGTCCAGGCGCTGGACTGGGCCGGCAACTTTGCCGAGAACGGGCGTGGCGGGCCGGCGAACAAGGACGCCGCCAAAGCGTACTATCAGCAGGCGGCGGCGCTCGGTAATGAAGATGCGAAAGCCGCGCTGGAGCGTTTGAAATGCCCTTACGTCGTCAAGGACAAGCGCGGAAAAGTCGTGAGCACCCTTTGCTTTTAACAAGCGCATTGCCGATGCGGCCATTCGCATGTAGGACCTGTGCGCCGGCAGCCGAGCAAGCGAACAAGAAAGCCTGACATGTCAAAAGAAGAAATGCGCGCAGAGGCCGAACGCCTCGTCAAAGAAGCGATGGAGCGCAAATCCGTCAGCATCAAGCAGGGCAACACCCGCATCGAGGCGGTATGCGGAAAGTGCGGTGCCCCAAACCGCGTCTCGGCCGCTCCGGGACAAACGCGGGTCGAATACACATGCAAGGAATGCGGCGATAAGCAAAGGACGCTGTAGAGCATCGGGCCTTCTCGCGCCGAATTCTCCTCGCCTTATTTTGCCGACGGAAGTGGAGGACGTTTCATGAAACCGCTCGGAGCGATTTCTGTTCTGGCGATATCATGCCTTTCGGTTCCGGCGGCCGCGGCGGAAATGCCGTCACGCAAAGCCGGCTTGTGGGAAATCAAGACCAATACCGGCGATCCAAGGGTTCCGCAGGTATCGGTCAGCCAATGTATCGACGCGTCCACCGACCAGATGATGCAGTCGAACGCGGGGCCGCCCGGCGGCGCGCGCGCCAGTGCACGCAGAGCAACATCCAGAAGTCCGGCGACACCGTAACGGTCGATTCCACTTGCACCGTCGCTGGCCAAAGCAAGACGACGCACATGGTCATCACCGGAAGCTTCGACAGCGCCTATACGATGACCGTGACCGTGCAAAGCGGACGTACGATTACGATGAACGCCAAATGGCTCGGCCCGTGTGCTGCGGATCAGCGTCCGGGCGACATGATCATGGGCAACGGCATGAAGTTCAATATTCTGGATGCCCAGAAGCGCGGCGCGCCGGGCATGATGATGCCGCCTCCCGGCCACTAAGCCGATTCCAAACCGCTTGTTTATGTACTATATGACGCGCGAGCCGGATTAGCTCAGCGGTAGAGCAGCGGTTTTGTAAACCGTTGGTCGGGAGTTCGATTCTCTCATCCGGCACCACATACTACGTCTCTGTGGTTACCCGAACGCACAGCGTCAGTTTTCGTGAACTTCGTGGATTGCGGTCGCGCCGCGGCGCCAGTAGCCGGCGGCGCGCATCCATTTCGGATTGGCGCCGTGGTTGGCGATGAGCTGGCGGCGCAGCTCCTTGGCGACCAGCGACTCGCAGGCGACCCAGGCGTAATAGTCGCCGGTCGGCATTTTCAGCGCTGAGAGCGCCTTCGTTAGCGTCTCGCTTAAGCCGGCCGCCGCGTTCGCCGCGGTGCGCCCACGTCACCGTCACATCGGCTTTGGTCTCGAATTTAATCTCGTCGGCGGGGCCATCCACCTCGCAGAGCACGACGACTTTGGTTCCGGCCGGAAGCTCGGCGAGCCGCCGCGAGATTGCCGGCAATCCGGTCTCGTCGCCGATCAGCAAATGCCAGTCGTAAGTGGTCGGGATAATGAACGAGCCGCGCGGGCCGCCGATCGACAACGTCTGGCCGGGTTTTGCCTGCGCCGCCCATTGTGTCGCCGGGCCGGCATCATGAATGGCGAAATCGATCTCCAGCGTGTTGCCGGCGCGATCGTAGCGGCGCGGGGTGAAGTCGCGGCCCAGTGCATTGGGCGCGCCTTCGGCGTTCGTCGTGCCGTCCGGGAAGAACAGCTTCACGTGATCGTCGAAGCCGAGGCTGGTGAAGCCTTCGAGGTCGCCGGTCAGCGTGATGCGGATCATGTGCGCGGCGATTTTCTCGACCTGCTTGATCGTCAGCGTGCGGCGGCGCGCTTCATGACGCACGCGGCGCGGCGCGCGGGGATCGGCTTCTGGAGCGTTGGCGGCAGCAGGCATCGACATTAGAAAGACTCCAGAGAAACTTCGCGAAAGCACGCACACGCTTGCGCTTCCATCTGCCAATTTGCAAGTGCGTTGAGTCGCAGACCCTGAACTGCAAATGCTTCATCGCGGTTCAACAAATCAATTAACAAATGTGGCGTGTGCGCCTCATTTTTCGGCGTGCGACAACGGGGCCAAAATTTGGCGCGGGCGTCCCGCGTGCGGCCACCTGTCATGCAAATCGGGACCAGGACGATCGCGCCTTTGTTGGTATGACTTGCGTCCCTTTGGCTGCTTAGCCCCGCCATGACCTAACGGTTTGGCGGGGCTTTCGTTTGCGGCGCGAAGGGCAAAGCAAAGAGTTGAACGTCGAAACCAACTAGGAGTTATGCGTAATGAAGTTGAAGCTGATGACGATCCCGGCCGCCGCGCTCGCGGCGACCTTCGTGTTTGCGCAATCCGCACAAGCGCGGGAACACCATCGCCACCATGGCCTGCATCGTGATGCGTCTCGCCATTGGTCACGCGCAGCCGATCGCATCCGGGCAGCGGCAGGAGTTTGGCAAGGTTTGGGCAGAGTTTGGCGGCTCGCGGCGGCGCTTGGAATGGTCACAGAAACCGAAACTTCTCGCGGCGGTCTTGGCGCGGCCGGCCCTCGGCGTGGTGCGGCTGGGAGATGAGGCAGCTCGTCGGCAGCGATCCCGGCCCGCAGTTCAATCTGGCACGCAATTGGACCCATTGGGGCCAGGCCGGACCGGCCGGCGTCGGCGCTGTCGTCGTCTGGCAGCATCATGTCGGCAAGATCGTCGGTCAGGAGGACGGCAACTGGATCATCGAATCCGGTAACGACGGCCATGCGCTGCGGACGCGGCCGCGTTCGATCGCTGGCGCCATTGCGATCCGTTGGGGATGAAATATGTCGTGAGATCCTCATAAAAGAGGATGCTTCTTTGGGGCCGTCCGGGATGCCGGGCGGCCCTTTTCTTATTTTGGCTGGAGGAGGGGTGCGGATCGTCCGCCGTCGCTATATTGAGTGTGGCGCGGATCGCAACGTTGCGGTCCAATTTGTCAAGCAGAGGACTTCCCCATGGCTTCCGGACGTCAGTTGCGTCTCGGCGCGTTTATGCGGCCGGCGTCGATCCACACCGGCGCGTGGCGCTATCCCGGCGCGTGGCCGGACATGAATTTCAACTTCGCCCATATCAAGGAATCCATCCAGAAGCTGGAGCAGGCGCAAGTTCGACGCCTTCTTCATGGCCGACCATATGGCCGTGCTCAACATGCCGATTGACGCGCTCAAGCGCAGTCACACCTCGACGTCGTGGGAGCCGTTCACGCTGCTTGTCGGCGCTGTCGCAGGCCACCGAGCATATCGGCCTGGTCGCGACCGGCTCGACCACATTCGACGCGCCGTATCACATCGCCCGCCGCTTTGCCTCGCTCGATCACATCAGCAACGGCCGCGCCGGCTGGAATATCGTTACCACCTCCAATCCGGACGCGGCGCTGAACTTCGGGCTTGAGGAGCACATGGAGCACGGCGAGCGCTATCGCCGTGCCCGCGAATTCTACGACGTGGTGACCGGTCTCTGGGATAGCTGGGCCGACGACGCCTGGGTCCGCAATGTGGAGGAGGGCGTTTTCTTCGATCCGGCAAAGATGCACGTGCTCGACCACAAGGGAAAATACTTTTCCGTGCGCGGCCCGGTGAACATCGCGCGGCCGGTGCAGGGCTGGCCGGTGATCGTGCAGGCCGGCGCTTCGGAGTCGGGCCGCCAGCTTGCCGCCGAGACCGCGGAAGCGGTGTTCACCGCGCAGAGCGATCTGAAAGTCGGCCAGCAATTCTACGCCGACGTCAAAGGCCGCATGGAAAAGCTCGGCCGCAACCGCGATCACATGAAAATCCTGCCGGCGTGTTTCGTCGTGGTTGGCGACACGGTGGATGAAGCGAAGGCGAAGCGGGCCAAGCTCGATAGCCTGGTCAATTATGCCAATGCGATCGCGTCGCTGTCGATCGCGCTCGGCCACGATGCGTCGAAGTTCGACCCGGACGGGCCGCTGCCGGAAATTCCGGAGAGCAATGCTTCGAAGAGCGGGCGCGACCGCGCGATCAAGATGGCGAAAAGCGAGAACCTGACGGTGCGGCAGCTCGCACAGCGGCTCGGCGGTTATTCAGGGCTGGCGATGGTCGGCACGCCGGAGACGATCGCCGACGAAATGGAAGAGTGGCTGGAGACCGAAGGATCGGACGGGTTCACCATCATGTTCCCGTATTTGCCGGGCGGTCTCGACGAGTTTGTGCGATCGGTTGTTCCCGAATTGCAACGGCGCGGATTGTTCCGGCGCGAATACGAAGGCAAGACGCTGCGCGACAATCTCGGCCTGCCGCGACCAACAAACCGCTTCTTTCAGAACTGACGGATTACTGCGCGGCGACGAAGTCCGTCGCGTTCAGCCGCGCGCGCTGATCGTCGGTCAGTTTCTGCTCGAGATTGGCCAACGCCACCTGAATTGACACCAGCGCCCGCCAGGTGGCGTCGAGCCGCGCCTCGGCCGCTTCCAGCCGCGCCAGCGGATCGGCCGGCAGGCTGACGGGGCAGTTGGCGTCGAGCTCGCCCGCGGCGTTGTGGAATGCCTGCTTGAGGTTGTTCACGGCGTCACGCTGCGCATCGGTCGGTTCGACCGCCAGTGAAATCTGCTCGACGGAGCTGTCGACCTTTGTCGGGGCCGCGGCGCATTCGGACGCTACAGCGTCGGATCTTGCGGAGGCCATGGTCGGCGAGGGTGGCGCCGAGAAGCGGCCGCGCTGGGTATCAGTCAAGGACTGCTCAAATTCCTGCAACGGTTGTCGGACGATATCGAGCGCCTGGGCAACCTTTTCGATCTGCCATTCCATCAACTGCAGGCGTGCCGCCGGGTCTTGCGGGATGTCGGCAGGGCAGGCTTTTGCCAGATAATCGGACGCAAAGCCCAGCGCACCGCCGAGCTTCTGTAATTGCGGCGCCTGTTCAGGCGTCGGCTTTACCTGGTTGCGGATACGGTCGGCAACGACCGGACGGTTGCCGAGTTGTGGGCAGGATTTTGCGGTCTGGTCCGACGCCGATTTCGCAAACGCCGTCTGGAAGATCGCGTCGTAGCTGAATGGCCACTGGGAAGGCGGCGAAAAAATCTGGCCGTAGATCGGTGGCAGCGCAAGAACCGGATATATCAGCGGTGACATCAGTCCCAGTGTTTGTGCGGGCGCGACATTTGTTGCAGTGGCGGTACTTGAAGTCGCCTCGTCACGTAGATCGGCCGGATGATGGCTGCGATGCCGGTGCCCGAACGAAGGAAATCCGAAATAAACCGGACCGAGCCTTATTCCGAATGCATGACTTACAGTTGGAGAAAAAAGCGGGGCGGCGAGGGCGGCGATCGCCAGAAACGCGCCGATCTTTCGCATGATCCGGCACCGTTAGTTGAGTGGGCTCTGGTGAACGCGCAGCCAGCGGGGAAGTTCCATTTGCCTCACGGCTGCCACGGATCACCCGGCTTTTTATCGCCGAGCCGCAGCAGCGGGACAAGGACAAAAGCAAGGGCTGTGAATGCCGTCGAGATCAAAACCAGCGGCGACAGACTGTGGTCGAAAAGGTGCGTGTAAAGAAACGAGCCGACATTGTCGGCGAGCGATGACGCCAGATTGCTGACCGACATCAGCACCGCGAAGGTGAAGCCTTCGGCGCGGGGCGGGCAATAATCGGCGGCGAGCGTCAGCGATGCGACCGTCGCCAGCATGGCGGCGAAGCCGGAGCAAAAATAAATCACCGCGGCCGAGGCCTCATTCGAAAGCAGTAAAAAGCCCGCGGTGGCGATTGTGCCGAACACGATGCTCAGGTTGAGAAGTTTCTTGAGCGTCAGGTGATCGAACAGCCGATGATAGAGTAACGCGCCGACGACCCACCCCGCTGCGGAGATCGAACCCAGGATGCCGATATAGCTCTGCGAGAAATGCAGGGTGTCGGTCATGGTGAAATAGAGCGGCGTGCTCAGGCCGGGGCTGAAATTGTAAAGAAACAGAAATCCGGCGATCAGCCACAACTCGCGGCGCCGGAACGAGGCTTTCAAGCCTTCGAAGGTCTGCTTTATTCCCTGAAGATTGATTACGGCTTTTTGCTCAGGAACGAGGAATAAAGCGCCGCCGATCACCAGAAGCGGCGCGACGGCGACAATCGCGGCGGCGCTGTGCAGCGCTCCGTCCGGTTGCAGGTGCTGGACAAGTTGGCCGCCGAGGACGGCCGCCACCATGGCCGCGATGTTGAACCAGAGCCACTGTTGATTGACGAAGCTGCCGCTCTCATGAAGGCGCTGGCCGTTTTCCACCAGCACAGCGCCGCACAGCGTGCTCGATATCGCCATGGCGTAGGCGGTGACGGTCAGCGCGAGAAACAGGTCGCTCGGCGCGGATAGCTGCGTCGTCCATATGAAGCCGGCAATGGCAGCGGCATTCACCAGGATCAGATAGCTTTTGCGCCGGTAGCCGAATAGCGGGACAAAATCGGAAATCAATCCGTAGAGCGGCTTGATGATCCAGGGCAGGTTGAACAGCGAGACGAATGCCAGTGATCTGCAGCGGCGTCCAGCTCTGCGCCGTTTTGAGATAGTAGTTCAGCGGCTGTGCAATCAGTCCGCCGACCTGACCAAGACCTTCGACGACGTAGACCAATGCGAAGAACAGCAAAAGTTGCCGTGTCGCGGTCTTGTCGCCAGCCTGATGTTGTATCTCCGCGGAGCGCGGTTGCTCGTTCATCGGATCGACGCCTGCGGCCGCTGGTCTTTCGTGGTCAAAAGCGTCGAGTCCAGTGTAACATCGGAATGTAGCGTAACTTATGAAGTCCTGATCCGGGAGGTAAATGATGAATCGATCGATTGCGATTTCGCTGATCGCCGTAAGCACGGCGCTGACATCGCCGGTATTGGCCCAAACCCTGGTGACGCATCGCATTCCGGCAGCGCTTGCGACCGAAGCGGCGAGTGAGGCCGTCGCGTCCTGCGCCAAGGGCGGCTACACCGAGACCGCGGTGGTCGTCGACGCCGACGGTGCAACCATTGCCGCGGTGCGCGGCGATGGTGCCGGCATCCACACGCTCGATAGCGCTCACGATAAGGCCTACACCAGTGTCACGTTCAAAAACGACACGATGGTGCTGGCGGATCGTGCCAAGACCGACGGACCGATCGCTCCATTGGCAAAACTGCCGCATATTCTGTTCTTCCCGGGTGGAGTCGCGATCAAGCTCGACAACGAGGTCATCGGCGCGATTGGCGCGGCCGGCGCACCTGGCGGCAATCTGGATGATGGTTGCGCCAAAGCCGGGCTCGACAAGATTCGTGATCGCTTGAAGTAACGGGCCGTGCCTACACGCTCGGAATTGCGTGTAAAGCGGGGAACAACATTCCGGCCAGAGTCGGCGGCCACGGGATCGCCAGCAGCTGATCGAACACCACATAGATCAGCAGCACGACGGCACACGCCATCGGGATCGCGATCCTCCACGGCTCACGTCCTTCAAGCCGCATAAACGAGATAATGAAGATGGGCACCGTCGGGATCAGTCCGATGAGCGCCATGCACGCGGCAAAGCCCGCCATCCAGCCGAAGAACAGAAACCCGCGCGTGATGATAATCTTGGCGGGGCAGGTGTGCGGTCTTCGACGCAATATCCATATGGATTTTTTGCGACTTGCCGTCCGCAATGGTCTGTGCGCCGCCGTTGCGCTCGTGCAGGCCGAACACGTCGTTGATCAGGCTCAATGAGCAGAACAGGATGGCGCCGGTGCCGACGATGGTCGGAATGACGCGGGCTGCAAACGACCACTCAAAAGATGTCGCGAGCATTGCTACGAACAGGCACAATAATCCGGCGGCGAACAGGTTGCCGAAGGCAAATTGCGGATGGCCCCATTGCGACACCATGTTCTTCAATCCGCCGTGACCCCGGACGTCCTGCAACAGTGGCCGCAGCAATGACAGTCCGGCCAAGACGAACATGACGACGACAACCGGGCGCAACATCCATGATATGCCGTAACGCTCGATCGAAATAAACATGTAGCGTTCGATCACGTTGCCGAGGATGAAGCCGAGCACGAGCGGCGGGCGCGGCCAGCGGAAGTGCTTCATCGCCCAGCCGAGTATGCCGAAGAACATCAGCGAGAAAATGTCGCCCCAATTTCGCGATGCTTCGAACGCGCCGATGTAGATCAGGCTCAGCACCCCCGGCATGAACAGCGTGTAACGCAGCGTCGCCACTTTCGCGAGCTGGCCGGAAAACGCGAAACAAAGCCCTGAGCCGAGAATGTTGGCGATCGCGATGCTCCACACCATCGAATAGGTGATGTCGAGATGCTTGGTCAGCATTTCCGGCCCGGGAACGAGGCCGTGAATGAGGAATGCGCCGAGCAGGATCGCCATGCCGGCGCTCGACGGCACGCCGAACGCGACGGTCGGCACCAGTGCTCCGCCCTCGCGGGCGTTGGTGGCGCTTTCGGCGGCGATGACGCCGCGCACGTCGCCGGTGCCGAAGGTTTCCGCCGCGCCTTTCTCAGTGCGCAGCGCGTGGCCGTAGGAGATCCAGTCGATTACGGAAGCGCCAATGCCGGGAATAGCCCCCATCGCCGCTCCAATCCACGAGCAGCGCAAGATCAGGAACCAGTTATCCATACAATCCCGAACGCCGAGCATCATGCCGGTCTTGGTGTCGAGCGTTTGACCTTCCTGCACGACCGCCATGCGGCCGATGGCGAGATCGCACAGCTCCGGCAGCGCGAAGATGCCGAGCGTGAGCGGCACCAGCGGCAAGCCGTCCCATAGATAGAGCGAGTCCATGGTCCAGCGCAGCGTTCCCGATTGCGGGTCGGTGCCGATCATCGACAGCATCATGCCGAAACAGGCCGCCGTGAGCCCGCGCAGTGGGGCATTGCCGGACAGCACGGCAACCATGGAAATTCCGAACACGGCGACACCGAGCAGTTCCGGCGAGCCGATGTAGAGAATGATCGGGCGCAGGATAGGGAGCGTCACTGCCATCAATGCCGCGCCAAACAGGCCGCCGATCAGCGCGGCCATATAGGATGCGCCAAGCGCGCGGCCTGCTTCACCGCGCCGCGTCATCGGATAGCCGTCGAGCGTGGTTGCGGCGGAGGCGGCGTGGCCTGGAGCGCCAAACAAAATTGCGGCGATCGGGTCTGCGGTCGTCGTCGTTGCGCCGAGCCCGAGCAACAGCGCGAATGCGGTTGGTGGATCGAGATTGTAGGTAAATGGCAGGAGCAACGCGGTGCCGGCTATTCCGCCAATGCCCGGCAGAATGCCGAGCGAAAGACCCATGCACACGCCGCCAAAGAGATACAGCATCCGCACCGGGTCGAGAATAATCACCAGGGCATGCGCTGCGGAATGCAGCATGTCCGTTTCCATCGGCGCTCCTCTGCAGTGACCCGACTCAAACATTTGCCTCCCTTTCGGGAGGCTCCCCATGCGAATGTCCGAGTTACAGAGCCACTAGTTGGGCGGGATGTTAGTGGAGTATTGAGGCTACGGCCAGCACGCAGGGATCGACGATGCCGGTGTTATCGCCGCATGCCTGCACCGGCTGCTGATAACCTACCTGACAGTCGGCGATGGACCGATTAGGATCACGCGCCGAACAAGGAGTCTGCGATGAAGATCACCCAGTACGATGAAGTGAAGCCGGTGCGCGGGCTGCAATATCGCGGCGGTACTTTTCATTTCCGGCACCTGCTCAACGGCACGCCGGGCACGATCGGCAATTTCCAGTTCAACATTGGCGAGCAGGACGGCGACTTTGCCTCGCCGCGGCACCGGCACAACTTCGATCAGTTTCGCTTTCAGATCGAAGGCACGATGAATTTCGACCGCAACGGCAAAATGACCGCGGGTTCGTTTGGTTATTTTCCCGAAGGCGCAGCTTACGGTCCGCAGACATCGGAAGGCCGGTCGGTGACTGCCGTACTACAATTCGGCGGCGCCAGCGGCAGCGGGTATCTGTCACGCCAGCAGGTTCAGGCCGGCACCGAAGAGCTGAAGAAATTCGGCACGTTCGAGGGCGGCATCTTCCGCCGCAATGATGACGTTGAAGGCCGCCGCAACACCGACGGTTACCAGGCGATCTGGGAACACGTAAACGGCCAGCGCATGGAGTACCCCAAGCCGCGTTACCGCGATCCGATCATGGTCGATCCGGCCAACTACGAGTGGCTTCCGGTCATGGGAATGCCGGGAGTTTCGCAAAAGCCACTCGGCATGTTTACCGAGCGGCAGTGCGGCGCGGCGCTAATCAAGCTTGCGCGTGGCGCCACCTATCGTGCGCGCGAACGCAGCATCTATCTGGTGCTCTCGGGCAGCGGCATCGCCGGCAGCGCGTCGTATCGGCAACTCACTGCGCTTCACCCTGAGGAAGGTGAGGAGACCGACATCGTGGCCCGCGACGAGACGGAAATCCTGCGCCTTGTGCTGCCGGATCTCGCCGGCGTGGAGGCACCGCGCGCGATGCACGTCGAGGCCGCCGAATAGGGATGCTGCCGTCGTTTTATCTTTCCAACGACAAGGCACGCGCCTGGAGCGTCACGCGTGCCGCGGCGTGTGGTGCCGGCATCGGCGTGGTTGCGGCGCTGGTCAGGACTCTCGGCCCGTCACACGGGCCGTTTGGCGGCAGCATTAGCTCTGGAGGAGTTTTGCCATTCCTGCCGGAGATCGTGATCGCCGGCTTTGGCTTTGGACTGTTGTGCGCCGCCGTAGCGGTGTTGCGCAATTTTATCGCGCAAAGGCTGATCTGGCCGGAGAATAACCGCTGAACTGAATGTCAAAAAAACGGGGCGGCCATAGTGACCGCCCCGCATCTCTTCTATTGCTGTGTCCGGCTACATGGTCCGGATATCGCGGTCCTTGGTCTCGGGCAGGAAGATCAGCCCGATGATGAAAGCGACCGCGGCGACACCGATCGGATACCAGAGGCCCGAGTAGATGTTGCCGGTCGCCGCCACGATGGCGAACACGGTCGCCGGCAGGAAGCCGCCGAACCAGCCGTTACCGATGTGGTAGGGCAGCGACAGTCCCGAGTAGCGGATGCGGGTCGGGAACAGTTCGACCAGCCAAGCCGCAATCGGCCCGTACACCATGGTCACGTAGAGGACCAGGATGGCGAGCAGCAGCACCGTCATCGGATAGTTGATGTCGTTTGGATCAGCGCTTGCCGGATAGCCGTGGGCTTTCACTGCCGCGGCTATCGTCTTTGCCAGATCAGGCGCGTCGGCGGCAATCGTCTGGTCGCCGACCTTCACGCTCGCCTTGGTGCCGGCCGGTGCGGCAGTGTTGGTGTAGTTGACCGACAAGCCTACCAGCGCCGATTTGATAACGTCGCAACCAGTCGTGTACTTCTCGATGCCCGTTGCCTTGAACTGGAACGAGCATTCGGCCGGATCGGCGGTGACCGCAATCGGCGAGCCGTTCAGCGCCGCTTCCAGCTTGGGATTGGCGAAGTGCGTGATGCCCTGGAACAGCGGGAAGTAGGTCGCAACAGCAAGCGCAAAGCCGGCGAGGATGATCGGCTTGCGGCCGATCTTGTCGGACAGTGCGCCGAACAAGATGAAGAACGGCGTGCCGATCGCCAGGCCGACGGCGATGAGGATACTCGCCGTTACTGCCGGGACTTTCAGAGTCTGGGTCAGGAAGAACAGTGCGTAGAACTGTCCGCCATACCAGACGACGGCTTCACCCATTGTCGCGCCGAGCAGCGCCAGGATTGCGATCTTGGCGTTGTTCCATTGGCCGAAAGCTTCGGACAGCGGACGCTTGGATTGCTTGCCTTCCTGAACCATCTGCTGGAACAGCGGCGATTCATTGAGCTTGAGCCGGATCCAGATCGAAACCGCGAGCAGGATGGCGGAGAGCAGGAACGGAATGCGCCAGCCCCAGTCGCCAAACGCGGCTTCACCCATCCAGGTGCGGATGCCGAGGATGAGCAGGATGGCCATGAACAGGCCGAGCGTTGCAGTCGTTTGAATCCATGACGTGTAGTACCCGCGCTTGTTCGCCGGGGCGTGTTCGGCCACGTAGATCGCCGCTCCGCCGTATTCGCCGCCGAGCGCGAGACCCTGTACCAGCCGAAGAGCGATCAGCACGATCGGCGCAGCGATGCCCCAGGTGGCAAAGCCCGGCAGCACGCCGATGAAGAACGTGCCGATACCCATCAGGCTCATGGTGACGAGGAAGGTGTATTTGCGGCCGATCTTGTCGCCGAGACGGCCGAAGATCAGCGCGCCGAACGGGCGCACCGCGAAGCCCGCGGCGAATGCCAGCAGCGTGAAGACGAAGGCGACGTTCGCCGGCACGTTGGAGAAGAAGTACTTCGCGAGGAACACCGCGAGCGTGCCGTAGATGTAAAAGTCGTACCACTCGAAAACGGTACCGAGCGACGAAGCGAAAATGACGAGCCGTTGTTCGCTCGTCATGCCGCCTGAGCGCGGTGCGTTCACAGCCATGGTTGTCATGGGCAACCCCCCTATGTTGGTCGTTAGGAATTTTGCTGCGCTGCAATAGCAGCGGCGCAGGTTTTTTCCGCCGGCAACGCTATTCCGCGGCCTTCTCTCTGTCTCTCCGCCGGAGGTCGTAAGCCGAAAGTCGTGGATGCGGCCGGGTGCAGGAGCGGGGCGGGCTGCGATAGCCAACGAACGATTAAGCTTACCAAACAATTCACCGCCCAAGTTGCCCGGATATAAACGAATTTCCGCCGCCGGTTCCCTAGAGTTGCCCGAAGAATTGAACCTGCGCGGATCGATCTGATGCGTCGTCCTGTTGCCGTGGCGTTGCTGCTGGCCGTGACTGCTTCGCCTGCTTTTGCACAGCGCGAGCCGGTGATCGTCGTTCCAGGCCGACCGGACGTGCCGGTCATCATCAATGGCATCGACGCGTCGTGGGGAATGGTCGAGGGCGAGTTCGGCCTCGACCGGCCCGGCGCCATGGCGCCGATCGTCATATACCGGCCGCTCCAGGTTGCCGTGCCGTATGCAGTGCCGGGCTATTACCCGCGCGATAACCGCAAGCCCGGCTACGGCCGCCTTGAAATCGTCCCGCCGCCCGGCGCGCCGAAGCCGCCGCCGGCGCCAACCTACTACCGCAGCTGGTCGAGCCAATCCGCTCCGGGGCCAGTCACCGATTACGCGCCATATCCGACGCCGCCCATCGTTTACGCGCCGAACATCGATGTCGATCCCAATCGGAGAGGTCCTCATCACCACCATCCGTGATCGCTAACCGTTTCGGCAGTCCGCTTCCGGCCTGCCAGCTATCCGCCTCCTCACCGGGGCAGCTGTCAGAGGGAGTATCATGTCGTTCCATCGTTCCATCTTCGTGGCGGTTGCCACAGTCTTCGCCGTCGGCATGGCGCCGTCGGCCTTTGCCCAGTGCTGCGGCGGCTATGCTGCCCCGGCACCGGTCTATACCGCTCCGGCGCCTTGCGGCGGCTGCGGCACGCCGGTTTATGCGCCGATCGTGTACGCAACTCCGATAGCTCCGGCGCCGATCAATGTCGGTTGCGGCGGTTGCGGCACGCCGACGGCCGCCGTGACGTTCGCTTATCCGGTCGCCCCGACGCCGGTCCCGGCGTAGAACGGCTGCGGCGCTTGTGGCGCTCCGGCGCCGGTGACCTGGAATCCGTGCAACACCTGCGGCGTGCAGACCCCGGTCTATACGCAGCCGGCGCCGCTATACGTGGTGAACCAGGGTCCTGACTATTCGGGCCCCGGCGTCATGGTGCCGTTCCGCACCTATGCGCCGCCCGCGGAATACGCGCCGCCTCCGTACTATCCGTCGTACGGGCGCCGCTACTATCCGCGTCCGTACTATCATCACGCGTACTATCATCCGCGCATGTACTACGGTAACCGTCCGTACTATCCGCACCACTATTGGCGCGGCTAAGCTCGACAACAAGAAAAAAAGAAATGCAAAGGCCCGCGTCATGCGGGCCTTTGTTTTTTACAGCCGTTGATATTTTCAGATCAGGCGACGGCGCGATTGGCGATGTAGAGCGCAAGCGCGGTCGCGTTCGAGACGTTGAGACTCTTGATCTCGCCCGGAAGATCGAGCCGCGCCAGCCGGTCGCAGGTTTCGCCGGTCAATTGGCGCAGTCCTTTGCCTTCCGCGCCGAGCACAAGCGCGAGCGGCGTTCGCAATTCAAGCGACGCGAGATCGTCTTTGGCGTCGCTGTCGAGGCCGACGAGGAGAAAGCCGCGCTCTTTCAGTTCGGCAAGGCCGCGCGCCAGATTTTGCACGATGACGATCGGCACGAGTTCGAGGGCGCCGGATGCGGATTTGGCGAGCACGCCGGTTGCTTCCGGACTGTGCCGCGCTGTCGTGACGACAGCAGCGACGGCGAACGCCGCCGCCGTGCGCAACATCGCGCCGACATTGTGCGGATCGGTAATCTGATCGAGCACCAGCACGATGCCGTTCTCCGGCAGCTCCTCAATAGCGGGCGAGGGCAGGGGATCGGCTTCGGCGAGCAGCCCCTGATGGACGGCGTCCGGCGTGAGCCGCGCCACCAGCGCGTCGGGCCGCACCAGTTCCGGTTCGAGCGGCAGCTTGATGCCGTCCTCGGTGAGACGGCGCAGTCGCGTTCTCGGTGACCAGCAATTTGCGTATATGGCGGGCCGGATTGTTCAGCGCCGCGGTGACGGTGTGCCAGCCATAGAGAACAGCGGGGCCGCCGGGTTCCCCGCGCATCCTGTCGCGCCGCTGGGATTTCCCGCCGGTCCGGTGGCGCTGCGAGCGCGGTTTGGACGGCCATTTTGACTGCGATGGGCGTTCGCGCATGGCCGCTTCTGTCACGGGCCGAATAGCTTGGCAATTGCGGGCAATTCGGGGCATTTTCGGTTGACTAGTCGAAGCGACCCAACCATACAGCGCCCTCGGCTGGGCGACCGGCTGGCGCCCCGTAATTCGGGTCGCGGGAGAGTGTCCCGAGTGGCAAAGGGGGCGGACTGTAAATCCGCTGGCTTACGCCTTCGTAGGTTCGAGTCCTACCTCTCCCACCAGTCTTCGCGCGCTGACACGCGCTACGACTTGGCAAGCCATAGCAACCGCGCGAAGACTGCCACGCCGTAGCGCAGCGAAGGCGGGCCTCGTGAGGAGATTTTAGAATTCTCAGCACTAGCCGTTCCCGCAACGCTTTGTTTTCCGCTTCCAGTTGCGCGATGTGACGCCGGACCGGCTCAAGCGCACTGTCCAGCTCCGCTTCGCTGAACCGTGGCGTGATGTGCTGCGAGCAATTCCAGTTGAAGCCTTCAAGATGCAGCACCACGGCGCGTTCGATCTTCGCCTTGTAGTCCGGCATTGCAAGAGCCGCGGCGAGGGCGGGAGTCGTTGGCGAGATCGCGAATTTCGATGTGCGCGTAGATCTTGAGCCGGCGGCGGTTCGGGTAGTCCATCAGGAACAATGCCGCGCGATCGCTCGCCGTCGCGTTGCCGACCGTGATGTATTGCCGGTTGCCGCTGAAGTCGGGGAACGCGAGAGTCCTGTCATCGAGAACGTGCAGAAAGCCGGCCGGGCCACCGCGATGCTGCACATAGGGCCAGCCGGTCTCCGACACTGTCGCCATGTAGAAACTGTCGCGCGCCGCGATGAACTGCTTCTCCGCATCGGTGAAGCGATCGAACCTGCGGCGGCCTTTGAAATTCTCCCAGTAGTCGCCGCTGCCGTTGGCCCGCTGCGCGGCTTTGACGCTTGGCGTCATCGCAATATCGAGAAATCCGTCGAGCATCTGAGTGCTCTCCTTGCGCTGCCCGTCACAAGATAGTCGCTTTCGGATCGGGCAATAATCGTGTAATTATGGAAATGATTATTCCGAATTATGGAAGAGTGGATGGACCGCCTCGAAGCCATGTCCGTGCTGGTCGCTGCGGTCGAAACCGGCAGCCTGTCGGCCGCCGGCCGCAAGCTCGGCATTCCGCTGCCGACCGTGAGCCGGAAGCTCTCGGAACTGGAAGCCCACCTGCGCACGCGGCTTCTCAACCGCACGACGCGCCGGCTGATGCTGACCGAAGCCGGCAGCGCTTACCTTGAAGCGAGCCGGCGCATTCTCGATGAAGTCGGAAATGCCGAGCGGTTGGCCGCCGGCGAATACAGTGAGCCGAGAGGGCATCTCGCCGTCACCGCGCCGATTGTTTTCGGGCGCCTGCACGTTCTGCCGGTGATTACCGACTTTCTCGCCAAATTTCCGCAGAATCGACGTGCGGCTCAGACTTTCCGACCGCTACGCGCATCTGATCGACGAGCAGATCGACGTTGCGGTGCGCATCGGCCGGCTGTCCGACAGCAGCCTCAAGGCGACCCGCGTCGGTGCGGTGCGCTACGTCATTTGCGCAAGCCCCGGCTATCTGGAAAGGCATGGCATGCCGAAAACGCCGAAGGATCTTTCGGCGCTGGACTGCATCACCTTCGACGATGCGGCGACCGCCACCGTCTGGAGCTTTCGAAGCGCGCGCCGCGCGCAAGACAGATGCAGTCCGTGCCAGATCCGTTCGCGGCTTTCGGTCAATACCGCCGAAGCCGCCATCGATGCCGCGATCGCCGGTGTCGGCGATCACGCGCGTGCTGTCCTACCAGGCCGCCGAAGCCGTGGCGCGGGGCAAGCTGAAAATCGTGCTGGGCGCATTCGAACGCGAACCGCTGCCGGTCAATCTCGTGCATGCGGGGCAGGGGCTGCTGCCGCTCAAGACGCGCAGCTTCTCGAATTCGCGGCGCTGCGTCTTCGGCGGCGTCTTGCGGCACTGCCAACCGGCGCTTCAATCGCCGGCAACGAATAAGCGCGGCCCGACGCGGTGAATGAATTGTCAATGAATCCGGCCCAAATTGAAGCATAAACCCAAGCGCATAGCGCGTCGAATAAACCTTATTTTTAGCCTGTTATTTAAACTGATCTTAGACCCTGCGGCGTAACTTCGCGTTGTACGGCGGGAAACAGGGCCCGTCGAAAACAAAAGAATTTGGGAAAGGCGTCATGATGAAAGCCGTCGCAAAGACGGTCGAGCCCGCCGATCGCGAGGCGCGTTTCGACCATGTTAGGCCGCACTATCTGGAGGCGCTCACTTTGGTCGAGCGTCTGCATCGCCGGCTGCTCGACGTTATCAAAGACGAATTCGACCGCCGCGGTCGCGCCGATATCAACTCGGTGCAGGCGCTGCTGTTGTACAATATCGGCGACAAGGAGCTGACCGCGGGCGAACTGCGCACGCGCGGTTACTATCTGGGCTCCAACGTCTCCTACAATCTGAAGAAGCTCGTCGAGATGGGCTTCCTCGATCACCAGCGCTCGCGCGTTGACCGGCGTTCGGTGCGCATCAAGCTGACCGATCAGGGCCGTGAAGTCCGCGACATCGTGGACACGCTCTATCAGAAGCATGTGCGCACGGTTGAGCAGGTCGGCGGCATCAATGCCGACGAGTTCGGCGTGCTCAACAAGGCGCTGCACCGGCTCGAGCGCTTCTGGACCGACCAGATTCTCTACCGTCTCTAAGACTGCCAATCTCACTTCGCCAGAGTTTACGTTGTACTGGCGTAACTCAAAGCCCCGGCGCAAATGCCGGGGCCTTTTTGGCTTTCCGAACACGTCTGTCCCGGCGGCGTAATCTTTCGTGAAAACACCCGCACGCGTTGGGCCGGTCATAATATTGCCGGTCAGGCGCCTATTGGTGTCGGGTGACGGGATATGGTCCCTTTGGGCCGCCGCCTGTTGCGTGCTAAAGCGGGGGCAGGGGACGACGCCAGGACGTGACACGATGAACAGGCCCGGCTCGTTTGACAGCGACCGCAGGGGTGTCAACCGGCGCGCAATGCTCAAGCATTTGGCCGGTGCCGCGGCGCTGACCGGCGCGTTTGCCCGTCGGGCAGGCGCCGAGGATGCCGCGCTCGACGCCTTGATGAACGACAACAATGGCCAGTTCGGCCAGAATTTCGATCAGGGCTCGCGCACCATCCAGATGCCCAAGGCGACCGCGCCGACGCTGTCGCCCTCGACGGCCCAGATCACCGAGCAGGCGATCAAGACCTATGACGGCATTGTCGCGCGGGGCGGCTGGCCGACGGTGCCGCAGACCGGCGAACTGCACGTCGGTGCGCGTGACCCAAGCCTGGTCCCGTTGCGCCAGCGGCTCGCCGCATCGGGCGATCTCGATCCGAATGCCGTTGCCGCCGACAACGACATTTACGACTCGTATGTCGAAGAAGCGGTGCGCCGATTTCAGGCCCGCCACGGCCTCACGACCGACGGCGTCGTGCGCGCGATCGACGCTTGCGGCGATGAACATTCCGGCGGCGACGCGGCGTGATCAGCTCAAGGTCAATATCGAGCGGCTGAAGACGCTGACGACCAATCTCGGGCCGCGCTACGTGGTGGTGAACATTCCGGCAGCGCGCGTCGAAGCGATCGAGAATGGTGTCGCCGTGCAGCGGCACACCGCGGTGGTCGGCAAGCCGGATCGGCCGTCACCGGACATCAACAGCAAGATCGTCCAGGTCAACTTCAATCCGTTCTGGACCGTGCCGGTTTCGATCGTGCGCAAGGACCTGATCCCCCTGATGCAGGACAAACCGGATTACCTCACCGACAACCACATCCGCATCTACGACGGGCAGCACCGCGAAGTGCAGCCGTCGCAGATCAACTGGTATTCGGAAGAGGCGGTGCATTACACGTTCCGGGAAGATCCCGGCGATCACAATTCGCTCGGCCGTATCCGCATCAATTTTCCGAGCCAGTACGGCGTCTATATGCACGACACGCCGCTGAAGAATTTGTTCGGCGGGGATTTCCGCTACGACTCGTCCGGCTGCTGCCGTGTACAGAACGTGCAGGAGCTGGTCGGCTGGCTGCTCGAAGGCACGAAAGGCTGGGGCGCGGACCACATCGCTCAGGCGGTCAAATCCGGCGAACAGATCAATGCCAACCTGACCAAGCCGATACCGCTGCACTGGGTCTATGTCACCGCGTGGTCGGCGTCCGACGGCGTCGTGCAATTCCGGGAAGACATTTATAACCGCGACGGTCTCGGAGTGTCGTCAGTCCAGGCGGAAACCAAACTTTAGGATCGGCCGTTTTAACGATCGGAAAAATTTCAACTGATGTGCGGTGCCGGCTTAGGCTTCGCTTTCGGCGTAAGGACCAGACTTCTACCGCCGCTTAATTAATCTTTCACGAGAATCATTTATCTTACAGCGCGTGATGATGGCCTCCACGGTTGTGATCCGATGAGTAGTTCGGCGTATCCTGACCAAGGATGCCACTGTTTGCCGGTCTCTCCGCTAACTACACCCCCCTTGCCAAAGTACGATCTTCCGGACCTCCGTGTGTTCGCGCGAGGTTGCTCATGACTATTCCTCTTGATGCAACAAAAGGAGTAAGCCCTTGGGTAAGCACTTCAACAACAAGCACTTTAACAACAAACACTTCAGCAAAAAACGAGGGCGAGATGCGCGAGGAGCTGAAACGGCTGAAATCATAGAATTTCAAAACTCGAAGTTCGAGCATGAACGTGTTCTTCCGCCGATTAAGCCGCTCAATCCGACGCAGGCAGATTATCTTGATGCCCTGCGTACAAGCCCACAGGTGGTCGTCCTCGGACCAGCCGGAACCGGCAAGACCTGGATTGCCGCTACTCATGCCGCTGATCTTTTCCGAAATCGGCTGATAAAAAAGATCATACTAACGCGGCCGAATGTGCCATGCGGGCGCTCGCTCGGATATTTCCCCGGCTCACTGGAAGACAAATTCGCGCCTTGGGCTGTGCCCGTTGCAGAAGCAATCAAGGAACGGATCGGCAAGGCTGCTTATGAGATCGCCTTGAAAAGGGGCGATATCGAAATGGTCCCCTTCGAAGTCATGCGCGGCCGATCTTGGAAGAATGCTTTTGTTTTGCTGGACGAAGCGCAGAACGCGTCACCGGCGGAACTAAAGACATTTTTGACCCGGATCGGCGAAGACTGCACCGTAGTAGTCAATGGCGACGTCAGCCAATGCGATCTCGCTCAAGAAAGCGGTTTACGCGCGATCCTTCATTTAATTAAATCGCAAATGCTTCCGGTCCCGGTGGTGGAATTTACTCGGGGCGAGATCGTTCGGTCAGGCGTTTGCGCAATGTGGGTCCGCGCATTCGATCAGGCAAATCTTTAGGCTGCGTATGCCTCAACTGTGCCTCCGATAAGCAGCTTTATCGGAGACCGTCAGTTGTCTCCACCGGGCGGCTGTCCGCTTTGAGTATCAAAGCGGCCCTGTCCGGGCTATGCTCAAAGGGTGCCGTTTTCTCTGAACCTTTATCACGATCAGATTGGCGCAAGCGGTGCGAGTACGGCTCCGCTGTCGGCGGCGCATCGCCTGTTGTACGTCCGTCACGGCAGCGTCGAGATCGATGGTCAGCCGATAAACGCCGGTGCGGCAGCTTATCACGCGGATGCCGTCGCGATGAAATCGGCTGGCGAATGGTGCCAGGTCTGGCGCTGGGAATTGGCGCCCCCAAATGCCGCCCCGGCGCTGCTGGAAGGTGAGGGCGTGTTCTCAAGCCTGCGCATGTCGCGGGTGATCACGACCTTGCCGATGCCGGAAGGCAGCCATTGGCTGTTGCGCCTCGACCAGATCATCACCGGTCCGGGCCGTATCGCCGACCGCCACCAACACCCCGGCCCAGGCATCCGTTGTTTGCTGGAAGGCACCTTCAATGTGCAGCAGGACGTCGAGTTCCATCGCGATCTCGCGCCTAACGATGCGTGGTGGGAGACCGGCTCAGACACCGTCGTCGCATGGAGTTCGCGGCAAATATCGGCGAAATTCCTGCGCGGGATGGTGCTGCCGGTCGAATGGGAAGGCAAAGTCACCGGCACTTGGCTTTCCGGCAAAACCCCGCCACCGGGGAACTGGAAGCTTTACCTCGATCGCGTCATTGTCATTTAGTCGCTGGTCTGGCGGTCCAATCCGGCCGATTTCGCCAGCCTGCAATCCGGGCTATGGTGGCAGAGTCCCCACGGAGGTTACGCCGTGAACATCGAAGCCCGGCAAATCGACCGCAGCGCCAAAACCAAGCTGCAAATCATCGACTGCGACATTCATCCGAAAAGCTCGCTGGAAGACCTGCGGCCTTACCTGAGCAATCGCTGGTGGGACTACGCGATGACCTATGGCGCGCGTTCGCACCATGGCTATGTCAAAGGCTTCCCGTATCCGAAGGCGCAGCCGCTGGCATCGCGCCGTGATTCCTGGCCACCGGATGGCGGATTGCCGGCAAGTAACTACGAGTTCATGCGTAATCAGCATCTCGATTTCTACGGCATCGAATACGGCGTAATGAATCCGCTGTCGCCGTCGGGGCAGGGCGAGCAGAACGACGAATACAGCGCGGCGCTGGCGTTTGCCGCCAATGAATTTCAACTCAATCACTGGAACAAGCTCGATCCGCGGCTCAAAGCGTCGCTGATCGTGCCTTATGAAGATCCCGAGGCGTCGCGTGCGGAAATCCGCAAGCGCTCAGGCGACAAACGTTTTGCCCACGTGCTGATGCTGACGCGCACCAGCGAACTGATGGGCCGCCGCCGCTACTGGCCGATCTACGAAGCGGCTTGCGAAGCGGGGCTGCCGGTCGGCGTGCATGTGTTCGGCTATAGCGGCCGTGCTGCGAGCAATACCGGCTGGCCGTCGTTCTATATCGAGGAAATGACCGAGCACTCCAACGCCTGTCAGGCTCAGGTCGTAAGCCTGATCATGGAAGGCGTGTTCGAGGCGTTCCCGCAATTGAAGATGGTCTTCATCGAGGGCGGCTTTGGCTGGATCCCGTCACTGGGCCATCGCATGGACCGGAACTGGAAGCGCATGCGCTCGGGCCTGCCGCATCTCAAGCGCAAGCCGTCCGAATACCTACATGATCATTTCTGGGTCACCACTCAGCCGATGGAGGAGCCGGACAATCCGGCGCATCTCGCCGACATCATGGAAGCGATCGGTTTCGACCGTATCCTGTTCTCGTCGGACTACCCGCACTGGGACTTTGACGACCCGTTCGTGGCGCTGCCGGCGAGCCTCGGCAAGGAGCGCTGCGAGCAGATCTACGCCGGCAACGCCAGGGCGCTTTACGGCTTCGCCTGATCTGTCCAAAAGCCCCGCTAATCCCTAAATGTAGCGGCGTTATCCGCTGAAATATCCCATGCGCTTGCGCCGGTTGGCTGGTATCGGCCCGGCATGGGGTGTATTTAGCCGCTAAAGGACCCTTTCCCCTCAGGAGTGAGCATGTCGGTCTCCCCCAATGCCAACCCGGCAGACGAGGGCTTTTTCTCGTCGACGCTGGCCGAAACCGATCCGGAAATCGCCGATGTGATCGCGCTGGAGCTTGGCCGGCAGCGCGACGAGATCGAGCTGATCGCCTCGGAGAATATCGTCAGCCGCGCCGTGCTGGAGGCGCAGGGCTCGGTGCTGACGAACAAGTATGCGGAAGGCTTGCCGGGCAAACGCTATTACGGCGGTTGCCAATTCGTCGACATTGCCGAGCGCGTGGCGATCGAGCGTGTCACCAAGCTGTTCGGCTGCGGCTTTGCCAACGTGCAGCCACACTCCGGTGCCTCCGCCAATGCCGAAGCGTTCATGGCGTTGATGCAGCCCGGCGACACGTTCATGGGGCTGAACCTTGCCGCGGGCGGCCATCTCACGCACGGCTCGCCGGTCAATATGTCCGGCAAATGGTTCAAGGTCGTGCCCTACGGTGTGCGGCGTGACGACAATCTGATCGACATCGAGGAAGTCGAGCGGCTGGCGAAAGAACACAAACCTAAAGTGATCGTCGCCGGCGGATCGGCCTATCCGCGCATCATCGATTTCCGTCGTTTCCGCGAAATTGCCGACGAGGTCGGCGCCTATCTCATGGTCGATATGGCGCACTTTGCCGGTCTCGTCGCGGGCGGCGCGCATCCAAGCCCGTTCCCGCATGCGCATGTGGTGACGACGACGACCCACAAGACGCTGCGCGGGCCGCGCGGCGGCACCATCCTCACCAATGACGAGGAACTCGCGAAGAAACTCAACTCCGCTGTGTTCCCCGGCATGCAGGGCGGACCGCTGATGCACGTCATCGCTGCCAAAGCCGTGGCATTCGGCGAGGCACTGCGTCCGTCTTTCAAGGCTTATGCAAAGAGCGTCGTCGAGAACGCCAAGGCCCTTGCCGAAACGCTCAAAGCCCGCGGCCTCGACATCGTCTCCGGCGGTACCGATACGCACCTGATGCTGGTCGATCTGCGCAAGAAACGGCTGACCGGACGGGTGGCCGAGGTTGCGCTCGGCCGCGCCCACATCACCTGCAACAAGAACGGCATTCCGTTCGATCCGGAAAAGCCGATGGTGACATCGGGCGTGCGGCTCGGCACGCCGGCCGGTACCACGCGCGGCTTCGGCATCGCCGAATTCCGCCAGGTCGGCGACATGATCTGCGAAGTGCTCGATGCGCTGTCGAAAAATGGCGCCGATCAGGACGCCCACGCCGAAGCAAGCGTACGGGAAAAGGTCCGGCGGCTGGTAAGCCGTTTCCCGATCTACGAGGGGTAGGAGCGGATGCGCTGTCCGAGTTGCTCGAGCCTCGATACCCAGGTGAAGGATTCGCGGCCGACGGAAGAGTCGTCCGTCATCCGCCGGCGCCGTGTCTGCCTGACCTGCAATTTCCGCTTCACGACTTTCGAACGCGTGCAGTTGCGCGAGCTCACCGTGATCAAGCGTGCCGGACGCCGCGTGCCGTTCGACCGCGACAAGCTGTTGCGCTCGATCCAGATCGCGTGCCGCAAGCGTCCGGTCGATCCGGAACGTATCGATCAGACAGTGTCGAAGATCGTCCGCGAGCTTGAGAGCATGGGCGAGAGCGAGGTCTCGTCCGAGACCATCGGCGAAACGGTGATGGCGCATTTGCGCGATCTCGACGATGTCGCCTACGTTCGCTTCGCTTCGGTCTATCGCAATTTTCGCGAAGCCAAGGATTTCGAGACCGCGCTGGCCGAACTGTCGGGCGAGGAAGCCGCCGAGCTCGCCCGCAAGTGAGCGTGGCGGTCCTCGTGATTGTCATGCTCCGCGAAGGCGGAGCATCCAGTAATCGCCGCCAGATCGGTCCGATTATGAACTTACTGCTCGCGCCTGTGATTACTGGATCATCCGCCTGCGCGGATGATGACAGGGTCAGTGGTACATGGGCCCAGTAGACCAACGCTTCATGGCGCTTGCGCTGTCGCTGGGCCGGCGCGGCCTCGGCCGTACCTGGCCGAACCCGGCGGTCGGTGCAGTCATCGTCAAGGATGGCGTCATTGTCGGACGGGGCTGGACCCAGCCCGGCGGGCGGCCTCACGCCGAAGTCGAGGCGTTGCGCCGCGCTGGTGCAGCGGCGCGTGGTGCAACGCTCTACGTCACGCTTGAGCCGTGTTCGCATTTTGGCAAATCGCCGCCTTGCGCCGACGCCGTCATCGCCGCCGGTGTTTCGCGCGTTGTGTCGGCGATCGAAGATCCCAATCTGGAAGTCGCGGGCGCCGGCCACGCGCGGCTGCGTGCCGCCGGTATCGCCGTCGATGTTGGACTTTGTGCCGACGAGGCGCGGCACGATCACGCCGGTCATATCCAGCGCATGACCAAAGGACAGCCGCGCGTGCTGCTCAAGCTCGCGATTTCGGCTGACGGCAAGGCGGGCGCCGCCGGCGGCCAGCCGGTGGCGATTACCGGCGAGGAGGTGCGCGAACGCGTTCACCTGCTGCGCGCCGAGAACGATGCCATCATGGTCGGTATCGGCACCGCGCTGGCGGACGATCCAATGCTGACCTGCCGGCTGCCCGGAATGTCCAAACGGTCTCCGGTGAGGGTGATCGCCGACAGCCTGTTACGGCTGCCAATTGAGTTCACACTGGTGAAGAGTGCCCATGAAACTCCGGTCTGGGCGCTCTGCGGCATGACAGCGCCGCAACAGGCCGAGTTCGCCTTGCTGCCGCTTGGCGTCGAAGTGTTGCGATCGCCGGACAGCGCCGATCCGCTCGATCTGGCCGACGGCCTCGGCTTCCTGGCGGCAAAAGGAATCACCCGGCTGATGGTGGAGGGTGGTCCGACGCTTGCCGCAGCCTTTATCGCCGCCGATCTGGTCGACGAAGCGGTGCTGTTTCAGGCTCCTATGCTGGTTGGGCCGGACGGCGTCGATGCGCTTGCATCGGGGGCTGAGGCGGCGCTCTTTACACGACTGAAAAGGGTTTCGAGCGAGCCTGTCGGCGCCGATCGGCAAGACATCTATGTTCGCAGGTAATTGAAATGTTCACCGGTATTGTCAGTGACTTGGGCGAAGTCCTTGAAGTAGAGGAAAAGGCTGAGGGCCTGCGCCGGCTGATAATCGGCTGCAATTACGATCCTGACACTATAGATATCGGCGCCTCGATCGCCTGCTCTGGCATTTGCCTGACCGCCGTAGGCCGCGGCCGTGCCGGCAACCGCTCATGGTATGCCGCCGACGCCGCGGCAGAGACATTGCGGATGACCACTGCCGGCACCTGGCAGCGCGGCACCAGGCTCAATCTCGAACGTTCGTTGCGGATGGGTGACGAACTCGGCGGCCACCTGGTCAGCGGTCACGTTGACGGCATCGCCGAACTGATCGCGCGGGAAGATTTGCCGGATATGGCGCGCATGAAGCTGCGCACGCCTGCAGCGCTATCGCGGTTTATCGCGCAAAAGGGTTCGGTGGCGCTCGATGGTGTGTCGCTCACAGTGAATGAAGTCGAGGGCGACACGTTTTCGGTGCTGATCATACCGCACACGCTGAAGGTCACGACATTGGGCGCAGCACAGGTTGGCACAAAGCTCAACATTGAAGTCGATCAGATGGCGCGCTATGCCGCGCGACTCCTGGAAGCTGCGCCGCGCTGAGCGTGCGCCAATGGGAATTGGAGAATAGAAAATGGCCGGTCCACGGCAAAGCAAGAGCATTGGTGCCAAAAGCAGCACGAAAGGCAGTTCGAAGGGTGCGCGCATCCTGATCGTCGAGGCGCGCTACTACGACGAGATCGCCGATGCGCTCCTGGCCGGCGCCAGGAAAGCGCTTGCCGAAGCAGGGGCACAATTCGACGTGATAAGCGTACCCGGCGCACTGGAAATTCCGACCGCGATTGCCATTGCGGCCGATGCCGCGCAACGCAAACGCAAGCCCTACGACGGCGCGGTCGGGCTCGGCTGCGTGATCCGCGGCGAGACCATCCATTTCGATATCGTTTCCGACTTGTCGGCGCAGGGACTGATGCAACTTTCGGTGGAACGCCTGCTGCCGATCGGCAACGGTATCATCACTGTCGAGAACGAGGCGCAGGCCTATGCACGCGCCCGTGTCGGAGATCAGGACAAGGGTGGTGGCGCGGTGCGCGCTGCGCTCGCTCTGATCGACATCAAGCAGAAGCTGGAAAAGCGCTGACATGGCAGATGACGTGGCTGGAGCCGGGCCGCAAAAATCGCCCAAGAGGCTGCCCAAGGAAGCGCGCAAGGTAAACCAGCGCGGCGCGGCGCGTCTTGCCGCGGTGCAGGCGCTCTATCAGATGGATCTCGCCGGCACCGGTTTGAACGAAATCATGAGCGAGTTCGCAAATCATTGGCTTGGCAGTGAAGTCGAGGGTGCGCAGTACCGTCCGGCGGAAGCGGCCTATTTCCGCGATATCGTCGGCGGCGTGGTGCGCGAGCAGAGCATGCTCGACCCGAAGATCGATGCCGCGCTGTCGCGCGGCTGGCCGCTCAAGCGGATCGAGACGCTGTTGCGTGCGGTACTGCGTGCGGGGGCCTACGAACTCGCTTGCCGCCCGGACGTGCCGGCGCGTGTCGTGATGTCGGAATATGTCGATGTCGCCGGCGCGTTTGTCGACGACGACGAGACTGGAATGGTGAACGCGGTGCTCGATCAGCTTGCGCACGAAATGCGCGCTGCCGAATTCGCTGGCGGCTAGCCATGTCGGATCACGGATCGGCCGAAGACCACCTGATCGCGCGCTACTTCCGGTCGCTTGCCACTTCGCCCGGCGCATTCGGGCTGACGGATGACGCTGCGATCCTGACGCCGCCTTCGGGTTGCGACCTGGTCGTGACCACCGATGGCGTCATCGCCGGCGTGCATTTCATGCCCCACGATCCGCCCGGCCTGATCGCCCGCAAAGTGTTGCGGATGAATTTATCCGATCTCGCCGCCAAGGGCGCCAAGCCGGCCGGTTTTCTGCTCTCGATCGCGCTGCCGCCGCGCACCGAGGAAGAATGGATCGCGGCATTTGCTAAAGGCCTCGGTGAAGATGCGGAGGCTTACGACTGCCCGCTGCTCGGCGGCGACACCGATCATACGCCGGGACCGCTCTCGATCACGGTTGCAGCCTTCGGCACTGTGCCGCACGGCAAGATGGTGCGGCGGTCAACGGCGAAGGCGGGCGATGCCGTCGTCGTCACCGGCACGATCGGCGATGCGGCGCTCGGACTGCTCAAGCAAAAGGACAATATTCTGCAAAAACGCTGGCA
Organism: uncultured Alphaproteobacteria bacterium; assembly: GCA_963739945.1. Lineage (GTDB taxonomy): Bacteria > Pseudomonadota > Alphaproteobacteria > Rhizobiales > Xanthobacteraceae > BOG-931. The sequence goes on from CAVUCN010000004.1 coordinate 250,018, forward strand.
GCTCACGGACGAGCAAAGCGACGGTCTCAAGGTGCGCTACCTGCTGCCGGAGCCCCGCGTTGCGCTGGCGGACGCGGTCTTGCACCACGCCTCGGCGGCGATGGATGTATCCGATGGCCTTGCGGGCGACCTCGCCAAACTGTGCCGCACATCGGGCGTTGCGGCTGAAATCGATGTTAGCCGCGTGCCCCTCTCCGACGCGGCGCAGGCGGCGCTAGCCGCAGATCCCACGCTGATCGAGACAATCCTGACCGGCGGCGACGATTACGAAATCCTGCTGTCGTTGTCGCCGCAGCGGCTTGATGCGTTCCGCGCTGCTGCGCAAAAGGCCGATACCGAGATCACCGAAATTGGCCGCGTCGTTGCCGGGGAGGGCGCGCGCTTTTTTCAGGACGGCAAGGCAATGACGTTCGCGAAGCCGTCGTACAGTCATTTTTGAGCGTGGAGAATTATTCGCCATCAGCCAGGCATCGCGCCATGTCGGCGAAGCGCGCGTTAATCGGGCTCAATTTGAAACGTCCGCGGCAGCGGCGAAAACCATGTGTCGAAAATTTTTGCAGCCTCGCCAGAAGCCTCGAGCTTGAGCAGGGTCTGATTGACGAAATCGAGGAAATGCGGCTCGTTCTTCTTTAAAGCGAAGCCGGCGGTGCGGGGCAATTCGTACTCGTCGATCAGAGAAAAATTGGCCGGGCTCCCGCTCTTCTGCGCGAACCACAACAGCAGCATCTTGTCGGCGAGAAAACCGTCGACAGCTCCGGCCGCGAGCGCGGCGAAGGCCGCATTGTAATCGTCAAAAAAGACAATCTGCAGCGTCGGAACGGTGGCTTTGAGTTCGCCATCGACGCTCGCCGACTTGACCAGGGCAAGCTTGCGGCCGGCAAGTTGCGCTATGTGCACAACGCCGCTCGACTTCTGCACCAGCACTTTGTGAGGCGAGTTGAGATAGGCAAAGCTGAAATCGATGTCGTTGGCGCGTTCCTTCGAGCGTGACATGCCTACGGCAACGAGATCGACGCGATCCTGCTGAAGAGCGGGGATGCGTTCGGCGTTAATGATCGGGATCTTCCGGGTCGAAACGCCAAGGTTTTTGGCGACGCAGTCCGCGAGATCGACGTCGTATCCGACGATACTTTTATCGGTGCCGCGGAAGCTGAACGGCGGCGAGCTTTCGGTGACGCCAACGAGAAGATACCCGCGGGCCTTGATGTCATCGAGTTTATCGGCAACCGCCGGTAGCGTGAGCGCCAGCGCAAAGGCCATGATCGCGAACAGGCGAGTCCAAATATGCCTGGCACTCATCCGTCTATCCGTATCCCATCGGCGCCCCCACTTCGGGTGGCCTTTTACGCAAACCGCTAAGGCTTTGGCGAGTTCTTCATCTGCACCAGCTCGGAGATTTGCTCCTTGGTCAGCGGCGCCGGCAGGAACTTGGTCGCGACTGCTTCTGCCATGATCGAATCCATGCCGATGATCTGATCGGGGTTGGTCGCATCCTTCGTCACCAGGACCGGTATTTTCTGCGCGATCGACGGCGGAACCCCGGCAATCTCGGCATACATCGCGAGCGCTTCCGGCGACGAATACATGTAATCGATCGTCTCCTTATAGGCGGCCATATAGCGCTCGAACTGATCCTTCTTCGTGGCGAGCGTGCTGGCGCTCGTGAAGTTGACGCGCACGGTGCGGCCCTGCAGGACTTTAATGTCGGCGGCCCGGGCAATAATGCGGATCTTGCCCTCCTCGAGATCCTTCAATCCATATGGCATTGCCGACCAGGCGGCATCGACCTGGCCACTCATGCCCGCGGTGATGCTCAAAGTGACGCCGCCGAGCGCCGTCGGCGTGGCGTTGACCTTCTCCTGCGCGAGCAGTGCCAGCAATGCCGCGTGGCTCGACGAGCCGGTTGCCGAATAGCCGATGGTCTTGCCGTTCATGTCGGCGAGCGTCTTGATCGGCGAGTTCGCCGGCACAAACCAGTAGATTTCCGGCTGACCGGCCATTTCCGACGAGAAAATGCGAAGCGGCGCGCCCTTGCCGTAACCGCCGATCACAGTCGAGATGCCGCTCGCGACCGCGAGGTCAACCGAGCCGCCAATGATGGCACCCACGACCTCGGCACCGGCACCGGTGAAGAGAAGGTCCAGGTTAAGACCGTGTTTCTTGAAGATACCGGCCTTCTGGCCGATCTCGCTGATCGAAGTGTCCCAGGCGCCGCGCTGCGGGACAGCGACCTTGAGCGTGTCCTCAGCAGCGGCTGGCGTGACGAGCACCAGCGTGGCAACGCAGAGCAGGGCCGAAACGGCTTTCATGGCGTTCTCCCGAGATCGCAACAGCCTCATTATGCCGGCTTCGTCTGCCGATAGGCAACGACCGAGGCAACGACCGAGACTTGCCGGAATATGCCAACCACTCGCCGAGGCGCTATAGTCGCCACCGGGAGACACGACCATGCATGACACGACCGCGCTGAAGCTACTCGAACCGGCCGCGCAACAGACCCCTCAAGAAACAAAACCTTACGTCGGCAAGAACGCCAATCCGCGCTACGCCGCGCTGTACCGGCATTACCCGACCATCGACTATCTGCGCCGCGGCGCGCGCCGCCGGCTGCCGCACTTTGCGTTCGAATACTGCGATGGCGGCTCGGGCAAGGATGACCTCGGCATCAGGCGCAACTGGGCGGGACTGGATGCGGTCGAAATGGTGCCGCGCTATGGCGTGATGCCGTCGCTGCCGTCGTGTGAAGTCGAACTGTTCGGTCGCCGTTATGCGGCGCCGATTGGCGTGTCGCCGATGGGCGGTCCGGCGATCGTCTGGCCGGGCGCTGACGAGTATCTCGCCCGCGCCGCGCAGAAAGCGCGCGTTCCTTACACGCTGGGTACGGTCGGCTGCTCGACCATCGAGCGTATCGCCGAGCTCGCGCCGGACGTGTTCTGGTTCCAGCTCTATCGCGCGGCGAAGAATAATCACGCCATCGGCTTCGATTTGGCAAAGCGTGCGCAGGACGCCGGCTGTCACGCGCTGATGCTCACGCTCGACGTGCCGGTGCGCACGACGCGCGCCCGCGAGGTCGTCGTCGGCCTCGGCGGCGCCTTCAATCCCGATCTGACGAAGATCATGCAGATGCTGATGTCGCCGGCATGGACCATGGCGCTGCGCAAGAACGGCATCCCGCGGTTTTCCAATCTGCGCAAATACGCGGGGGAAAATACCTCGATCAACGACATGATCGCGTTCGCGCGCCGCGAGATGGGCGGTGCATTCACCTGGGATGAGGTCGCGCAATATCGCGACCGCTGGAAAGGCACCCTGATCGTCAAGGGCATCATGCATCCGGAGGATGCCGAGAAAGCAATATCGCTCGGCGTCGACGGCATGTTCGTGTCGAACCACGGCGGCCGGCAGATCGACGCACTGCCGGCGCCGATCGACGTGCTTCCTGCCATCGTCGCGCAAGTCGGCAAGCGCGCCACGGTTCTGTACGATTCAGGCGTCCGCAGCGGCACCGACGTGGTGCGCGCTTACGCGCTTGGCGCCGCCGCGGCGTTCGCCGGCAAGGCGTTTCTGTGGGGGTTAGGCGCGCTCGGCGAGGAGGGCGCCACCCACGTCATCGATCTTCTCATCGAAGAGACCCAGGCCGCTTTCGGGCAACTTGGTGCGAAAACTCCCGGAGAGGCGCGCTCGGTGGTGATCCGCCACGGCGGCGCAATGCACTTCTGATCTGCACAGGCGGTGTAGCCCCGCGAAGCCTGAGCCGCTAGAAGAAGCGGCTCTTGAAAGGGGTTCTGCCTGTGGCGGCCGTTGCCGAACCAGTGATCGATATCACCGACGATCGGCTTGCCGCCCGCAACGCCGTGGTGCTTGCCGTGGCGCAGGCGCTGGCCGGCGGCAACAACACCGTGATCGTCGCAACAACGTCGATCATTGCGTCGATGCTGGCGCCGGATCCGAGTCTGGCGACGCTGCCAATCAGTGTCATGGTCGCCGGCATGTGGATGGGCACGCTGCCGGTCGGCGCGTTGTCGAAAGCCTATGGCCGACGCTTCGCGCTTCAGGTTGGTTCGATCTTTGGCGCGCTGTCGGGCTTTGTCTCTTTGTCGGCGGTGCTCACCGGCTCATTCTGGCTGCTGCTCGTGGGGACGGCGTGCGGCGGTTTCTACGCCGCGGCGCATCAGTCGTATCGCTTTGCCGCGACCGATACTGCGAGCCCGCAATTTCGGCCCAAAGCCGTGGCCTGGGTGCTGGCGGGCGGGGTGTTTGCCGGCGTGCTCGGGCCGCAGCTTGTCATTTTCACCAAGGATATCTGGCCGACCTATCTGTTTGCCGCGACGTTCATCGCGCAATCCTTATGCGCGATCGTTGCCGCGATCGTACTGACGTTTCTCAACGTGCCGCGGCCCAACGTGTCGCACTCGCTCGCCGACGGCCGGCCGCTGTCCGCGATCGTGGTGCAGCCGAAATTCATCGTTGCGGTGGTGTGCGGGCTCGCCAGCTACACCATGATGAACATGGTGATGACTTCGGCGCCGCTCGCCATGGTGATGTGCAATCACACCGTCAGCGAGGCGGCGCTCGGCATTCAGTGGCATGTCATCGGCATGTATGCGCCGAGCTTCATCACCGGCTCGCTGATCGCGCGCTTCGGCGTGCGCCGCATGATGGCGATCGGGCTCACGCTGATGGTCGTTGCCGCCTCGATCGAGCTTGAGGGTATCGCGATCTGGAATTTCTGGGTCGGGCTGACCGTACTCGGCATCGGCTGGAATTTCGCCTTCATCAGCGCCACCACGCTGGTCACCGAGTGCCACGATCCGCATGAGCGCAACAAGGTTCAGGCGTTCAACGACTTTTTGGTATTTGGCTCGATGGCGCTGGGCTCGTTCGCATCTGGCGCGATGCTGGCGCATTACGGCTGGACCGCGGTGAACGACATGGTGTTCCCGGTGATCTTCGTCGCCGCGGCACTGCTGGTCTGGGGCACGCTGGTACAGCGTCCGAAGGCGGCATAAACTCGGGCATTCGCGTCCTGGGAGGACATGCGCATGGCCAAAGCAATGCGGAAGGCAAAAAGGGCGATAAGGCGCGCGACCAAAGCGAAGGCGCGCCGCCGCGCCGTCGCGCTCGCAAAAGCCCGTGGCAAAGTGACGAAGCCTGCGCCGAAAACATCGTCGAAGCGGCGTCTGGCACCAAAGAAGCAGACCTTCGTCGCCAGCCACCACAGCCCCGATGCCTTTGAGCAAGGCCTGCGCCGCTACGCGCAATATCGCGATCTCGGCATCGCGGCTGCGACCGGCGGAATGGTGCGCGCCCACGTCATCAAGATGATTCCGCCGTGCATCCCGGCAGAAGTGTCGAAGCGGCACTATCACGATGTGCAATTCCAGATGGTGTACGTCCTCAAGGGCTGGATGAAGAGCGAGTTCGAAGGCCAGGGCGCCGTCACCATGCGCGAGGGCTCGTGCTGGCTGCAGCCGCCGAAGATCGAGCACGTGGTGCTTGACTACTCCGACGATTGCGAAGTGCTGGAAATCATCCTGCCGGCCGATTTCGACACGGTGGAACTGGAGTAGTCATCGCGCGTCATTGCGAGCGCAAGCGAAGCAATCCAGCGCTCAATGCCGGCGGCCTCTGGATTGCTTCGTCGCTAACGCTTCTCGCAATGACGGAAGCTGGACGTACATGCCATGATAATGACGCCATCACTCGCGCGCGATCTGCCGATCCTCACCGAGCTGGAACGCAAGGTGTTGTGGTTGGCGACGTGGACCATCCACAATGCCAATCATCTGCGCGAAAGCTCTGACGGCCTGAAGGTCGGCGGCCATCAGGCCTCGTCGGCGTCGCTCGCCACCATCATGACTGCGCTGTACTTCCACAGCCTGCGGCCGCAGGACCGCGTCGCGGTGAAGCCGCACGCGGCGCCGAATTTTCACGCCATCCAGTATCTGCTGGGCCGCCAGACCCGGGAAAAGCTCGAAGCGTTCCGCGGCTACAAGGGTGCGCAGTCGTATCCGTCGCGCACCAAGGATACCGACGACGTGGATTTCTCCACCGGCTCGGTCGGCCTTGGCGTCGCGCAGACATTGTTCTCGTCGCTGGTGCAGGACTACGTGCGCGCGCACGGCTGGGGTCTTGACCGGCCCGAGGGCCGGATGATTGCGCTGCTCGGCGATGCCGAGCTCGACGAAGGCAACATCTTCGAGTCGATTCTCGAAGGCTGGAAGCAGGGGCTGCGCAATTGCTGGTGGATCGTCGACTACAACCGGCAAAGCCTCGATGCCGTGGTGCGCGAAGGCCTGTGGGAGCGCTACGAGAATCTGTTCCGCAATTTCGGCTGGGACGTCGTGGTGCTCAAATATGGCTCGTTGCAGCAGGCGGCGTTCGCCGAGCCCGGCGGCGAGATCTTGCGCCAATGGATCGACAGCTGTCCGAACCAGCTTTATTCGGCGCTGGTGTTTCAGGGCGGTGCGGCATGGCGAAAGCGCCTCACCGATGAGATCGGCGATCAGGGCCCGGTGTCACGCCTGATCGACTCGCGCAGCGATGACGAACTGGCGCGGCTGATGAACAATCTCGGCGGGCACGATCTGCGGGCGATCATCGAGGCGTTCGACGCCATCGATCACGATCGTCCGGTCTGTTTCATCGCCTACACGATCAAGGGCTATGGACTGCCGCTGGCCGGCCACAAGGACAATCACGCCGGGCTGATGACGCCGGCGCAGATGGAGACGTTCCAGAAATTAATGAACGTGCGGTCCGGCCACGAATGGGATTTGTTCGAGGGCCTGACGCAGCCGGCCGAGAGCATCGAGACGTTTCTTGCCGGCGTGCCGTTTGCGCAAGCGCGTGAACGGCGTCTGCAGGCGGCGCGCATCGACGTGCCGGCGGAACTCAAAGTGCCGATCCAGCCAAAAATGGCAACGCAGAACGGTTTCGGCGCGCTGCTCAATGAACTGGCGCGCGGCGACACGCCGCTGGCGTCGCGCATCGTCACCACGTCGCCCGACGTGACGGTGTCGACCAATCTCGGCGCCTGGGTCAACCGGCGCGGCCTGTTCGCCCGTGAAGCGCTGGCCGATACCTTCAAGAGCGAGCGCATACCTTCGACATTCAACTGGGATTTCTCGCCGAAGGGCCAGCATCTCGAACTCGGCATCGCCGAGATGAACCTGTTCTGCGCGCTCTCGGCGCTCGGCCTGTCGCACACCATCAATGGCGAGCGGTTGCTGCCGGTTGGGACATTGTACGATCCGTTCATCGCTCGCGGCCTCGATGCGCTCAACTATGCCTGTTACCAGGATGCCCGTTTCATTCTGGTGGCGACGCCATCCGGGTTGACGCTGGCGCCGGAAGGCGGCGCGCATCAATCGATTGCGGAGCCGCTGATCGGCATGGCGCAGGACGGCCTTGCGTCGTTCGAGCCGGCTTTCGTCGACGAACTCGCCGTCATTCTGGCTTTTGCGTTTGCGTATATCCAGAAAGAAGGTGAGGGCGAAGCTTCCGAGCGCAACTGGCTGCGCGACGAAACCGGCGGCTCGGTTTATCTGCGGCTCTCGACGCGGCCGATCGAGCAGATCGAACGTCCGATGACGCCGGAGCTGCGGCAGGCCGATCGTCGACGGTGCGTACTGGCTGCGCGAGCCGGGGCCGAACTGTCAGGTCGTGGTTGCTTACACGGGCGCGGTCGCGCCGGAAGCGATCCAGGCCATCGGACTGATGGCGGAAGACCGCCGCGACGTCGGGCTGCTCGCGGTCACTTCAGCGGATCGCCTCAACGCCGGATGGACCGCAGCGTGGCGCGCGACGCGAGCGTGGTCTCGTCCATGCCCGCTCGCACATCGAGCGATTGTTCGCGGGGCTGCCGCGCCATTGCGGCATTGTCAGCGTCGTCGACGGCCATCCGGCGACGCTCGGCTGGCTCGGTGCGGTGAGCGGACATCGGGTGCGCCCGCTCGGCGTCGAACATTTTGGCCAGACCGGTTCGATCGAGGATCTCTACGCGCACTATGGCATCGACGCCCGCGCCATCATCGCCGCCGCCGAAGCCATCGCGCCCGGCCGGCCGATCCGGCATCTCGGCGTGGTGTGACGTTCGTTGGACTTCACGACTCCAGTACGCTCGCGGCGAACAGTTCGTCCATCGGCATGATCCGCGGCGTCAGGCCTTGCTGGTTGGAATATTTCGCCGCGGTTTCCAGCACCGCGCGGTTGGCCTTCAGGCCGTACGCAATGAGCGGCGTCGACAGCGCCTTGCGGTATTCCGCAGGCACTAGGCCCGTTTCGAGATGGTAGGTGACATGCTCCCGCCGCTCGGTTTCGACGATGGCGTTCGCCGCGACGAAAGCTTTGAGGATGTTGATTGCGACCCACGGCTCGCGGTCGAACACCGCGCGCTTGATCGCCATGCCGTGATTGATCGGATAGACGCCGGTTTTCCTGTAGTAGCGCTCGGCTTCTGCTGCGGGGTCAGCAAACAGCGGCTTGATGTCGGGATGGTTCTCAAGGTCGACGTAGCTTCGATCAATCATGTCGACGCTGTCTTTCCGGAAATACGCCATGTAGGCGTCCAGCTCGCCAGGCGAGCAGCATCGAAGCGATGCTTTTCTCCGGCGGAATCTGGTTGATGGTAACGCCGGGCGGCGCCTTGAATCCGATCGCGCCGGCATGGCTGCGCTCGGGCACCCGCTCCATGAAAAAAGTCATGTCGCTTGGTCTGACGCCGAATTCGCTCTCGAGCACGCCTCTAGTCCACAGCGCGGCCGTCTGTACGTATTCCGGCACGCCGATCCGCTTGCCTTTGAGATCCGCCGGACCGTCGATCCCGGCATTCCTGCGCACCAACATAGCGGTGTGATAGAAGCGCCGCGTGGTGAACACCGGGATGCCGATGAAGCGCTCGTCGCCCCGGCTGCGAATCATCATCAGTTCCGACATCGATATCTCGGAAACGTCGAACTCGGCGAAGCTGAGCTGCCGCCAGAACATCTCCGCGGGGCCAAGGACCGTCTTGATGAAGTCGATGCCTTCGGCTTTGACGCGCCCGTCGATGATCGGCCGGGTGCGCGGATTATTGGTGATGGCGAGACTGAGCTGCAGATTGGCCATGTTTCCTCCCGGTCGTGTTTTACGTTTTGCCGCAGCAGCACGCCGCGACGATGCCGTCGGAATAGTCTAAGGTATCAGAAAAGCGCGCTGCACGAAGTGCGCGGGCGAGGGGAGGTCGATTTCGCATGGTGTCGTTACGGCATGATTTCCGAACCGCAATTGTCGCGCTTGCGCTGTGTCTCGCCGCGCCTGCGTCCGCTTCTGCCGCCGATACGGCTTTGACGGTTGGCAAGGCCAACGCGACCTCGGATGCGATCATTCCGGTCAATGTCGGCGACAAGCTCGGCATCTTCAAGAAGCACGGGCTCGACCTCACCATCACCGATTTCGGCGGCGGCGGAAAGATGGCGCAGGCGATGGCCGCCGGCGCGATCGATATCGGCGACGGCGCGGGCACCGAGATGGCCTTCGTGGCGAAAGGCGCGCCGATGATTGCGGTTTGCGAGAGCACAACCAACGCGCCGTTTCTAGGCGTCGGTGTGCCGTGGGACTCGCCGGTCAAGTCGCTTGCGGATCTCAAAGGAAAAATCATCGGCGTTTCAAGCACGGGCTCATTTAGCGACTGGTCCGGCCACGAGCTCGCCCGCTCGCAGGGTTGGGGTGAGAATGGCGTGAAGACTGTCGCGATCGGCGGCGGCACTGGACCGGCGCTGGCGGCTTTGCGCACCCATCTGGTCGACGCCGTGATCGGCAACGCCACGCAGTTTTTCGTCTACGAGGAGACCAAAGAAGGGCGCTTCATCGCGCCGGTCTCGAGCTACGAAGGGAAACGTCGCTTCAGGAACGCTGTTCGCCTCGAACCGGCTGATCGCCAGCAATCCAAACGCGATCCGTGCGTTCATTGCCGGCTGGATCGAGACCGTCGGCTACATGCGGGCGCACAAGGCCGAGACGGTCAAGATCGAAAGCGAGCTCAATCATTTCAACGAGACCGTGATGGCGCGCGAATACGATCTGGTCATCGGCATGTACACAAAAGACTGCCGCTTCGATGCTGAGTCGCTGACAAACCTGAAGCGATCATTCGGCGAGATGAAGCTCATCGAGGGTGAGCCGGACATGTCCAAGCTCTACACGGAAGACTATCTGCCGAAATAATCGATACCGGCGCTATCCCGGCAAGCGCAGCAGCTTCGCGGCGGTGCCGCCGAGGATCGCCACCTTGTCGGCCGAGCTGAGTTCCGGCGTCGACAGCACATGGCCGACCGGATCCCTGGCCCACGGAAATCCGTAGTCGGTGCCGATCATTACCTGGCCGACGCCGACAGTGGCAACCAGGTGGCGCAGCGCTTCAGGCGTGAACACCAGTGAATCCACGTAGAGCTGCTTGAGATATTCGGTCGGTCTCTTCTTAAGCGCGACGTCCTTGCAGCGTGCCGGGAAGGTTTCGCACACCGCGTCGGAGCGGTCCGCATACGACGCCAGATAACCGCCGCCATGCGCCGCACAGAGTTTCAGCCTGGGGAAACGATCGAGCGTTCCCTCGAAGATCAGATGCGACAGCGCGATGGTCGTTTCCAGCGGGTTGCCGATGGTGTTGAAGAGATAGCCTTTGCCGCGCAGGCGCTTCTCGGTGCCGGTCGCGACCGCGCTGTCCTGCGGATGCATGAACAACAGAGCATCGAGTTCCTCGCACTTTGCCCAGAACGGATCGAAACGCGGCAACGACAGCTCCTCGCCCTCGACCGTCGGCCCGATCGCGCCGCCGACCAGGCCGAGCTGCTTCATGCCGGTTTCGAGCTGCTCGGCCGCAAGCTCCGGGAACTGCAAGGCAACGCTGGCGAAGCCGACCAGCCGACCGTTCGACGCCTTGCAGGTTTTGGCAAGATTTTCGTTCTGCACGTCGATCAACCGGCGCGCCAAATCGCGATCGGCGCCGTACCAGAACTCGTTGATGCTCATCGCCTCGACGTCGATGCCGAGCGCGTCCATCGTCGCGATCCGGGTCTCCATCGGCGGATTGTTGAACTTGCTGTCGATCGTCTCACGGAGATGATTTTCGAGCGGCGTACCGGCGACCACCGCCAGCGCCTCCGGAATGACGCAGTGGCAATGCACGTCGACAACGAGCACCGGCTTGCCATCGACCTCGACCTTGCGGCGCGTCCCGCCCGGATTGGCCTGCGCAAAGGCGCGCGGCATGCAGCCGGGGCAAAAACCGGCGGCGGCCGCACCCGCGGCGAATTGCAGGAACGAGCGGCGGGGCAGGGTCGTCATGGGCGTTCCTCTTGCGTGTTGTTGGCGGCAGATTAGCAGCACCGAACCATACCGCCACAACCTCATTTCACAGCGCGCTTTCGGCTTTTCGGCCAAACAGTTGTGTTGCCGGTTGTTGAAGCTGGCATTGCATTGCTACACTTTTGAAAATGCCAGACAGGTGGGGGATTGATGGCTGCGCCGGATGAGTTGACGCCCAACTCAGGCGCTAAAATATTCATTTCATACTCGCGAAAAGACATTGCTTTCGTCGACCAGCTGGAAAAGGCGCTCAAGGATCGCGGCTTTGAGCCGCTGATCGATCGCAGCGAAATCTACGCGTTTGAGGACTGGTGGGAGCGCTTGAAATCTCTCATCGCCCAGTGCGACACCGTCGTCTTTGTGCTGTCGCCGGACTCGGTCATTTCGTCAGAAGCGCAGAAAGAAGTACAGCACGGCGCATCCCTGCATAAGCGGTTCGCGCCCATTGTCGCGCGGCGCGTCGATGACAATTCGGTGCCGGAAGCGCTTCGACGATTGAATTTCGTTTTTTTCGACGATCCGGCGCAGTTCGCGGCGAGCGCGGATCGGCTTGCCGAAGCGCTGCACACCGACATCGGCTGGATCAGGCTACAGACGGAATACAGTGCGGCCGCGACCGGCTGGATAGCGGCCGCGCGGGCGGGCGGTCTGTTGTTGCGTTCGCCGGCATTGGAGGAGGCCGAACGCTGGATTGCGACGCGGCCGGCCAACGCGCCGGTACCGACCGCCGAAACCCAGGAATTCATTGCCGCCAGCCGGCGCGGCGCCAGCCGGCGCCGCAACATCCTCAGTGGCGCTCTCGCCGCGGGGTTGGTGCTTGCGCTGGCGCTTGCCGGTGCCGCGTATTGGCAACGCACCATAGCCGTCGAACAACGGCAGATCGCCGATCAACAACGCAAACGCGCGGAAGACACGCTTGAGGCGGCGACCGACACGGCCAACAAGCTGGTGTTTGATCTGGCGCAGCGCCTCCGCAACATGACCGGCATTCCGGCCGACCTGGTGAAAGATATTCTCGGACGTGCGCAGGCTTTGCAGGAACAGCTCATCAAATCAGGCGCGGTTTCGCCGGAACTGAAGCAAAGCGAAGCGGTCGCGCTCGACGAAATGGCTCAATCGCTGTTGTCGTTGGGTGACACGGAGGGCGCGCTAACGGCGGAACAGCAGGCCTTCCAGATTTTCTCGGACGTCGCGAACGCAAACCCGGAAGCCATAGACGGACAAGGGATGTCTAATGCGCTGGCCGGCATCGCACGAATAGGACACATCTATCTTGAGCGTGGACAATTTGACGACGCACTAACGGTTTTCAACAAGCTCCTCGATGTTAGAGAGCAAATGGCGAAAGCCTATCCGGACGACAGCGAGAGGCGGCACGACCTCGCATTCGCCCATTCCGATATAGGCACTGTTTTGGCCAGGCAGGGCAAACTCGACGACGCCATCAACTCCTTTCGTCAGGGTTTGGAAATTGAGGAGCGATATGCCAAAGACAATCCGGACAATGCACGGGCGCAGGCGGATCTTTCAACCTTCTACACCGAGATCGCCGATGGGGAGTTCAACCAAGGCAGCTTTGCGGACGCGGTTGCGTCGGATAACACCGCTATCTCCATTCTCGATGCTCTCGTTAAAAAAGAGCCTGACAACACTCTCTGGCAGCTCGATCTATCGTTGGCATATGACAATCGCGGTCGCCTGCAGCTCGCGCAAGGCAACGCGGCCGCGTGCGCCGATTCGGACCGGTCTGCCCTCGCGATCGTTCAAAAGCTTGTAAAAGCCGATCCGACAAATACCGAGTGGCAGTCCGCTCTGGCAGTTGTCTCCGTACACATCGGCGCTGCACAGACCAGTCTTGGTAATCTGGATGATGCGCTCACTTCGCTGCGCGCCGGTCTTGATGTCAGCAAGAAGCTTGTCCAAATCGATTCCGGCAACACAAGTTGGCAAACAACGCTGGTGACGCTCTACGAATCGTTTGGCAACGCGCAGTATCAGCAGGGCGATACGACAGGCGCTGCGGCTTCTTATCATACAGGGCTCGACGTGACGCAGCGGCTGCTCAAGTCTCAACCGGACATCGACGGAGCCCGGGCGCTGCTTGCCATCTTGTATGATGACTTGGGCAAACTCGAACTCTCGCGGAACAATCTCGACAAGGCCCTGCAATTTTTTCGCAATCAGGTTTCAGCTCTCAAGAAACAAGGGACCGCCGTCGACTACACGACGTTAGCCAGGGCAGAAATCAGGCTGGGGTCAGCGGAACAGCTTCACGGCGATCTACCCGGGGCGCTTGCGTCTTACCAGGACGCGCTCGCGGCCGGTCAAAACGCGGCGGCGGCGTTTCCCGATAAATCTGCAGCGCATGGGCTTGCCGCGGTGTCATATGAAAAAATCGGCGAAGTTCAATTGAAAGCAAACGCGCTTGCCGATGCGCTGAGCGCTTATCAGTCCGCCATTGCCCTGTTTGACGCCGACGCCGCAGCCTCAAACGATAATCCCGATGAATTGCATGACCTGGCGCTCGGCTATGCCGGCGTTGCCGATGTGCAACTCGCGAAGGGCGACACCGATGCCGCGATCGCTGCGCAAAGCAACGCGGTTGCTGCCATCGAAAAAGCGGTTGCGGGCAATCCCGGCCAAGCCGGATGGGCGCATTACCTGGCTGTGTCCTATCAGAAGCTCGGCGGCCTCCAGGCCGCGCAAGACTTGCCCGGCGCGATACTCCAATACGGCAAAGCCGTTGCGTTGTTGCGAGCCCTGACCGAGAGCCAAGCCGGTAACAAGCAATGGCAGATCGATCTCGCCAACGCGTTGCTTGCGCTCGGCCAGTCGCAAGCGAAGGCTAATGACTGGAAGGGAGCACTCGTCTCCTATGAAGGCGAGCTTTCGGTTCTCAATCCGCTCGCCGATGCCGGCGGCGACAGTCTGCCGTATCAATGGCAAAGAGTCTTTCTATACGGACAGATCGCCCAGGCTCAGGCCATGGTGGGCAATCTGGATGACGCGCGCGCAACTTTTAAGAAACAGCTTGCGGCGCTGCCAGCGATCGCTGCCGCAATGCCTTCCGATAGCGCCATTCAGGACGCTTTTGTGGCCGCCTACGAAACCATCGGCATGATCGAGACCGCGCAGTCGCACTGGCAGCAAGCGCTCGAAAACTATCAGAGCGCGCTGACGGCCGAAAATCGCTTGCTTGGTGAAACACCCGACAACACCGATCGGCGGTGCCATTCAGCCGTACTGCAAATCCGCCTCGGATCGGCCCAGTCCGCATTGGGCAATTGGCAAACCGCACTAGCCAGTATCGACAGCGGAACGCATCAAATTGCTGCCAGACCGGACAACGCATTATGCCAATCGGGCGCCGGCATCGCAGCGCAAGCGCTGTCTGCCACGGCGTACCGGCTTGTCCTGGCGCGAGACAACAAGCGGGCCTTGCAGGCGGCGGATGCGGCACTGGCGATTTCGCCCGGCCTCAGTATCGCAGAAGGCAACCGTGCTCATGCCTTGATGTTTCTCGGCCGTACTGACGAGGCACGGCAGATTTATGAGAAGTACAGAGGCGTGGAAGTGAGTGCGGGAAAGCTCTGGGAAGACATGGTCCGCGAGGATTTCGCGGAGCTGCGGAAAGCCGGCCTTGCCAGTCCGGTCATGGCGCAGGTCGAGGCAGAGTTTTCCAACGGCAATAAAGCGGTGAAGTGAGACGGTCTTCCCAGGGAAATCCACATGCTGACCATCGACGCGCAGCTGCATGCCTACGAGCGCAATCACCCCGGCCGGCCATGGCACGCCGTGCTGGCGGGCCCGCCCGAAGTCACCGGCGAACAAACGGTCGCGATGATGGACGCCAACGGCGTCGACGGCGCGATCCTGATTTCGGCGTTCACCATGTACCGCTATGACGCGAGCTACGCGGTCGCGGTGCGCAATCGCTTTCCCGGCCGCTTCGCGCTGATCAAGCCGGTCGATCCCGCCAACCCTGCCGTGAGCGATGTGATCGCGGACTGGAAGCGCACGCCGGGCGCCGTCGCTGTCCGCCTGCTGCTAGTGCGCGGCGGATACAACGAGGACCCCGCCGATCCGGGCCTCAATCGCGTGCTCAAGGAAGCCGCGCGGTTGTCGATGCCGGTGAACCTGCATATCGCCGGCCGGCTCGAGCAGGGCATCGAGCTGATCCGCCGCAATCCCGATACCCAGATCGTCGTCGATCATCTCGGGCTGGTGCAGCCGTACGATCCGCCGCCACCGCAGTCACCGTGGGCCGAACTGCTAAAGGTGCTGACGCTCGCTAAACTTCCGAACGTCGCCATCAAGATCACCGGCGCGTGTACGTTATCTCACGAGCCGTTTCCGTATCCGGACATCTGGGATCCGGTCTGCCGCGTCATCGACGCGTTCGGTCTCGACCGCTGCCTGTGGGGCACCGACTGGACGCGGGCGGTGAATCTTCTGACCTTCGCGCAGGGCGTCGAGGCGTTCCGCATGACAGACCGCATCTCGGAAAGCGATAAGGTGAAGCTGATGGGCGCAACGACATCCCGTATCTACAGTTGGGCGCCGCAGCGGGCGTGAGAGCGCTCGAAATTTCACAAAAGCCTAGGGCGCATCATCCTCGCTCGGGATGGCGCGGTGAATGAGCGCAAGCAGCGCCGCGACGAGACAGCCGGCAACAATGCCGAAGGTCAAATCCTTGAACAGCGTCAGGCCGAAAGTTGTTAGCAGTACCAATCCCGTGCGCCAGTTGGCGAACAGGGCGGCGAACTCCCGTTTCTCCGCCATGTTCCAGCACACCACGACGAGCACGCCGGCCAGCGCCGACAGCGGAATGAAGCTCGCCAGCGGCGCAAGCGCCACCATGAAAACGAGAATGAACGCAGCGTGGAGCATTCCGGAAAGCGGACTGCGGGCCCCGGCGCGGATGTTCGTCGCCGTGCGCGCGATCGTGCCGGTGACGCTGATGCCGCCAAACAGGGCGGACGCCATGTTGGCGATGCCCTGCGCGACCACCTCCATATTGTAGCGGTGCTTTCGCCCGGTCATTCCGTCGGCGACCTTTGCGGAAAGCAAACTCTCCACGCCGCCGAGCAGCGTAAACGACAGCGCCGCGGGAAGCACTTCGATCAAGCGCTGCGCCGTGAACAGCGGCATGTGCGGCATGGGCAGATCACCTGGAATGCCGCCGAAACGGGTGCCGATGGTCTCGATCGGCAGGTGAAACAGGCGCGTCGCGACGGAAGCGCAAACGACGGCGATCAGCATCGCGGGGAAGGCCGGCCGCCAGCGTTGCAAGGCAAAGATCAATGCCGCCGACAATGCGCCAAGGACGAAAGCGGATAAATTGATCGTCGGGAGCGCCTGACCGAGGGCAATGAGCTTCGGAAAAAGCGGTCCCGGCTCGACGCCGCTTAGCGTCAGGCCGCCGAGGTCCTTCAACTGGCTGGCAAGGATCGTGACGGCGATACCGCAGGTAAAACCGACGGTCACCGCGTGCGGAATATAGCGGATCAGCGCGCCAAGCCGAAACAGCCCGACGACGGCGAGCATCGCGCCCGACAGAAAGACGGTGACGAGCAGCCCGTCCAGTCCAAATCTTGCGACCGTGGCGGACACCAGAACGATAAAAGCGCCGGCGGGGCCGCCAATCTGAAATCGGCTGCCGCCGAGTGCCGAGACCAGAAAGCCGCCGATGATGGACGTATAGAGACCGCGCACCGGTTCAACGCCGGATGCCACGGCGATGGCCATGGACAACGGCAGCGCCACCACGGCGACGGTGAGCGCGGCCACGACGTCGCTCCGAAAGGCTCCGAAGCTGTAGCCCTCGGCAACGAGCGTAACGAGCTTTGGACGATAGAGATGAGCTGTGGCGGAACCGTCAGGCATTGCGGCGCGGTGTAGGTCAACGGCTCATCGAAGGCAAATCGGGTACTTGTGGCGCTTTTCGGATATGGCCCGCGTGGCGGCAGACGTATTTAGCTTCGCTCCTAGCGCGGGCAGGCCGTGTGGCCTTTCATGGCCTTCGTTGTCCCTCGGTAAAGTTCTTTTTGCGCCATTGTGCAGCGCACAATAAAGACCCATCTCTAGGATAATCAGGAATGGGAATACCAGCAGATGATCAATTTGCCCAAGTCGTTGTTGCCCAAATCTCTGTTGCCCAAGTCATTGTCAGCATTGCGCGATTTCAAAGCTCTTTCGAAGAATTTGCGTTTCGACATTCCAGGTCAGTCGCACCGGGAGTCCCGACTAAAAGGCGTTCCCGGCTTTGGCACCAATCCGGGCGATTTGAAGATGTGGATGTATCTCCCCCAGCAAATCCCCGACCGACCGCCGCTCGTCGTGGTGCTGCATGGCTGCGGTCAGACGGCCGCGGGGTACGATCACGGCGCGGGGTGGTCGACGCTGGCTGATCGCTACGGTTTCGCGCTGTTGATGCCGGAGCAGCAGCGCACGAACAATCCCAATGGATGCTTCAACTGGTTCCAGCCCGGTGACACGCAACGCGGCCAGGGCGAGGCCGCTTCAATTCGGCAGATGATTGAAACGATGGTGCGCGATCACGCTGTCGATCCGCATCGTGTGTTTGTGACCGGACTTTCCGCTGGCGGCGCCATGACCTCCGTCATGCTGGCCTGTTATCCCGATGTATTCGAAGCGGGCGCTATCGTTGCGGGTCTGCCTTACGGAACGGCCGCGAACGTTCAGCAAGCATTTGAAGCCATGTATCAGTGTCCGGCGCGTTCACCCAAAGAATGGGGGGACGCGGCATGTCACGCCTACCCTGACTATCGCGGACCGTGGCCGCGCGTTTCGATTTGGCATGGCGGCGCCGACAGAACAGTAGTGCCGAACAATGCCCAGGAAATCATCAAGCAATGGACCTATGTCCACGGCTTGTCACTGACACCCAGTCTCAACGATATGGTCGACGGATATCCCCGTCAGCTCTGGTTGGACGGCAACGGCAAAGAGATTGTCGAAATCTTATTCCATAGCTCACATGGCGCACGGGACGCCGCTCTCGACGGGAGACGCCGACGCTCAATGCGGCGCTGCAGGACCGTTCCTTTTGGAGGCCGGCATTTCCTCGTCATTTCATATTGCGCGGTTCTTCGGTCTCACCGAGGCGGGAGCAATGCCCGTCGCGGCGCGAACGATCTCGGACGTAAGTACAGTAAGAACGAATGCGCCCGAAGCTGCAGCGCCTTCCGCGCCCGCGGGCGAGCGCGTGCCTGATTGGGCGCGGCGGGGTACGGGTTCCCGTATCGATATCGGCGCCATCATCGGCAAGGCCTTGGCCGCGGCCGGTCTGATGAAGTGAAAATCGTCCGGCGTCTGTAGATTTATGAAACGGCTCGGTGCGTCGCGCGGCTCGCGGTCTTCCGCGGGCGGCAGAGCGAACGCCCGTCATTTAAATCCACAGTTGAAAGCCAGATCGAAGCAGTCAGGGACGGCCTTTGATCGTGATGGATCCTGGTAGTGACTTGGCTCCGATCTCAACTCGCAAGCGCTTTAACGAAACGGCGCTTGAAAGCCGTCGCGTCTTCGAGGGTGCGGAAGCAATAGCGAATGGTTTTGGACTGGAGGTCGACGTACATATCCCACTCGCAGTCGCCCGCTTCGAGCCAGTTGAGGACTTCCATCGCCGCTTCATCGAACAGGAGCGGGATCTGGAAAGGGAAGTGCCGATTGATGGAGATCAGCGCGGTCATGGCATATAAGAACATAACAGGAACAATAGTCAACGGGGCGAGCGGTAGAGGGCCTCGTCGCTCCGGAGCCACAAGCTCTTGTCAGTCGCGCTTACGGGGGTGATCCGGGCAATCGGGCGAGGGCGACTCGCGGTTTGCCTTCGCCGCGCTTATTCCGCGATCGCGGTTCGATTGAGCGCGCCATCGTCGGTGCCCGCCAAAATTACTAATTTTTATTGCGACGCGTCTACGTTCCTGTCAGCGCTCAAAGCGGCCATCTTCCGTTCGACGAGATCGCTCAATCGCCGGCGATCGACCTTTCCCATCGGGTTTCGTGGCAGACTCTCGATCATAACGAATCTGGTCGGCCAGAACGGTCGGTCGATACGGGCCCTGCAATAGGACTGCAACTCTTCGCGATCGACCTTGTCGGAGCTTAGCAAAACGGCGCAAACCTCATTGATGCCAAACGCGTTGGGCAAAGCCAAAACCGCGGCTTCGGTAACCCCGCGGCATTGCGACAGCACGAGTTCGATAGTTTCAGGACTGATTTTGTCTCCACCAAGATTTAGCACGGCTTCCTGCCGGCCCGTTATGAAAAGCATGCTTTCGGAATTCAGCATCCCTAAATCGCCGGGATAGAACCATCCGTCGCGGAACGCCGATTCTGATGCCTCAAGATTTTCAAAATACTGGTCGACGGCGAACTCGCTTCGAATGCGCACGCGGCCTTCCTGGCCCGCCGGCAAAATCCCGCCTGTCTCGTCGATAATCTGTATGGTGACGCCTGGCGTCACAAACCCAACCGCCTGTGGCGCGTCGGCGACTTCGCGCGCGTAAGCAGTTGCAGACATGCTGGCTTCTGTTGACCCGTAGGCAACGAAAACCTGCGAGCAGATGCGGGCGCGCACCCGATCGGACAACGCGCGTGATAAAACATCGCCGGGTGTGAGGACGACCTCGATCCCGCTTTGATATTCCGGAATGGTATCGAACCATCGCAACAGGTTTTCCAATCCGCCCGGCGACGAGACTATGCCCTGAACTTTGTAATCCTCGATCACGCGTAACGTGGATCCAAAATCAGGGCCGGAAAAAACGGCAAGGCCTCCACGCCACAACGTGTAGAACAAAAATTGAATTCCGAGAGAGGAGGAGATCGGCACGTCGTTATAGATTCGGGAGCAATTCACCAGACGGTCACCAAATACAGTCAAAGTCCGCCCAATTCGCTTTGTCAGCAGCTTGTGGCTAAGCGCGACAGCTTTGGGCGCTTTCGTCGTTCCTGAGGTTAGAACGAGCCGGCATATGTCGTCTTCATCGGTCTGCGGCAAAAGGTGCGGTTCCAGCGGTTGTCCTTCGCCGTCCATCCACGAAATGTCGGCGAGAATGATTTTGCCGTTTTCAAAGGTCGAAATTTTCAGATCTGTTACTATTGCATCGATCTTGAGAGACGGCGGGGACTGTCCGCTTCGCAGTGAAAGTGTGATCAATCCCAGCCGTATTGCCGCAATCGTCACGGCAGCATGAAGGATGACATCTTCAATGCTAACGGCGAGGACGGCTCCCTTCGAGACGCCGAATACGTGAAGCTTGCGGCTGATGTTGTGGATAGCTTTTTCAAGTCGCCGGTAGGAGATGCGCCCGATACCCGGCCCAGGCGCACAGATCGCTGTGAGCGGAGGCTGGCGACGACATTGGAAGAGTATTGGATCGACGATGTTCATGTTGAAGTGCCGTTCATAAACTTTTGTCAGCGATCTTGATCGACTTGGCTGCGAGGTCCGAAAGGCGCTGCCTGTCGATCTTTCCTTGACCGCCTCGCGGCAGCCCATCCGTTCGAATAATCCGGACAGGGACTGCTGACGGAGAAAGTCGCTGGGCGCAATATTCACGCAGCGCCACTTCGTTGATGGCTGTCTCGGCGACGATCAGGGCAACAAGCCTGCTAATGCCGAGATCGTCATTGACCAGAAGAACGGCCGCCTCGCGGATATTCGGAAATTCGCCGATTACACTCTCGACCCGTTCCGGGCTCACGGTATCGCCGCCGACGTTCAGCGCTGTCTTTTCCCTTCCAGTGATGACCAGAATTCCTTCGGGCGTAATATGACCAATATCTCCCGAGTAGAAAAAACCGTCGCGAAAGAATCTTGCAGTCAATTCCTCGTCCCGGAAATAGCCGCTTGCCATGTTATCGGAGCGAATTCGCAGCAAGCCGTCTTGCAGCGGCGGTAGCGCTTTTCCTGATTCATCGATCGCCTCAACCAAGACGCCGGGCTGTATGAAGCCAACAGCGCCGGCTTGCCGTTCAAGAACGCTCGCTGGACCGAATGCCACAGTCGTGGTCTCGGTGGACCCGTAAGAGCAATACAGGTTTTGACACAAGCGGGTGCGAGCGCGCTGCGAAAGCTGCCTCGACAACATTCCTCCCTGGCAGATGATATGGTCGAAAGACACATCAAAGTCGGGATCTGCCTCGAAAAACCTCAGATATTCGCCGAGGCTATAAGGCGACGTAGCCATCCCCTGAACCTTATGAAGGCTGATGGCTTGCAATATGTCCGCGGGTTCGGGACCGAGGAAAAATATTGTTCCGCCCCGGCTCAACAGCGCCAGGGCGTAGCGAAATCCGGGAGACGTTCCGAACCCGAGGTC
The DNA here is from genome assembly GCA_963739945.1 of uncultured Alphaproteobacteria bacterium. Taxonomy (GTDB): domain Bacteria; phylum Pseudomonadota; class Alphaproteobacteria; order Rhizobiales; family Xanthobacteraceae; genus BOG-931. The sequence goes on from CAVUCN010000004.1 coordinate 271,713, forward strand.
GCAATACAGCCGGGAACAATGTGCAAAGCGTGGCCCCTTCGAATAGGTGTAGTGGGCGATGCGTGCCGCGAGCAGTTGGTGCGAGAAGGCAATACCCTTGGGTTCGCCTGTCGAACCCGACGTCAGAATGATGCGGCAGATTTCCTGATCCGCGCCATTGACGGGGACGGGCTTCGCAGCTCCGTCGCCGTGCAGCCATGAGTGATCGACTGCGACGACCGTCGAATCGGTCATAACCTTGGTTGGGGCGTCCGTAAGAACAAGATCAGGCTTTGTTGCCTCAGCAATGTTGCTCCCGCGCATCGACATTGTCGCTGCGCCCATGTGCATGAGCCCGAGCGTGCACGCAACGTGCAGAACTGTATCGGTTAGACCCAGCGCAACAATATCTCCCGGCGCTATTCCGGATTTCAGCGCGGTTCGCGCCACGTTGTGAATGAAGGTCTCCAGGGACTTGTAGGTTACGGATTCAATTTTTGCCCCAGGAACGCATATGGCTGTCGCCAGCGGGTTCAGTTTGCACTGAAAGAGGATCGGTTCGACGATGTTCATTTTAGCCTGCTAACTCACGCCAGATGCTGCGCACAACGTCCTCGTTTTATCGAGCCTGACTGGACCACGCGAGGGATCACCCTCGCGGCAAATGATTCTGTGATGGCTCCGCTCAATCTAAAGATGGCTTGCGCGGAATGAGGCTACTAACTGCAGGTTCCGCTCACATTGTAACCCCAGTTGCATGCAACCAATTCTCATCAACGGGTCGACGCTAATAATGCGATAAGAATATGTTTTAACTCGATAATTTTCACCTGTTGCAGAAATGCTGCACTGCCCGGAAATGTCACGTCACTGGCCTTGGATAACACACATCTTCATTGAGCCCGTAACGCGCGGCTCCTATTGTCTGCGGACGGGTGGCGAGACCATCCATGGGATTCTGGTCAACGGAGAGGGGCAAAAAATGGCTCGTAAAGGATATCTTCTCGCGACGGTAGGCACGGTTGCGACAGCTGCTGCCGGTGGCAGCGTTCAAGCCGCCGATATGGGCATGCCGGTAAAAGCGATGCCGCTGCCGGCACCTTCGGTTTCGTGGGCCGGCTGGTACATCGGCGTCAACGCTGGTGCTGCGTGGCAGCAAATGACCGGTGGCTATGCGCCTAATGGAACTGCCGGACGAAGTTCGAATGGCCTGGAAGCATAAACGGGACAACTTTCATCGGCGGTGGCCAGATCGGCTATAACTGGCAGGATGGAAACTTCGTCTACGGCCTTGAGGCTGATTTCGATGGCCTGTCGAAGGGCAATATCCAGGGCGGTTCGGGAATCGAGGCTGACAAGGGCGCGACTTATGCGCACCCAGATGGATTGGCTGAGCACCGTTCGTGGCCGCGGCCGGTTTGGCTGTGGGTAACACGATGGTCTACATGACCGGCGGCCTCGCCGTTGGGCACGTTCATAACGATTTTGCGCCGAACGGTTTCAACTCCGACTCCGTTGCCTATCAAGAACACCAGCAAGACCAAGGTCGGCTGGACGGTTGGCGGTGGCGTTGAGCATATGCTGACCCAGAATTGGACACTCGGCCTCGAGGCGCTGTTTGTCGATCTCGGAAGCAACACTGCTAACTTCAATTTTGACGGCACCCAAAAGGCCGCCAAATTCTCCAATCAGGCTGTCATCGGCCGCGTGAAGCTGAACTATAAGTGGTAAGGATCGAGCACGCTGCTCGATAGCTTTTGCCGACATAGGCCCCGGAACCAGGTTCCGGGGCCTTCGCATTTTTCGGGGCCTTGTTTGACCAAGCGACAATGACGCAATCGAATTGCCGGGTAGGGACTATCCTGGCTCGTGCGGCTAAATCGAATGCGCTGATCGCCTCCGCCTTGACCTAAAATCAATCTATGGCCGAAATAGCCGCGATTTCGATACGCGGATCTGCAGGTTGCTTCGAGTGGTGAGCCGGTATGAATATCGTCGATATGATCTTCTATTGGAGCAAGACTGATCCTCATCGGCCAGCCTTGATCCAGCCGGAGCTGGTAACGACTTATGAGGCCCTGGCAGATGCCATCGAGTCCATTTCCGAACGCATCGAGCGCTTTGGTCTCGATCGGTCAGAGCCTGTAGCGGTCTCGCTCGCCAATCCATCCTTCTTCGTTGCCACGGTTTTCGCGCTTCTCCGTAGTGGCTATAGCGCCGCGCTCGTCGCGCCCGACCGCTTTTCCCTTTTGCGTCCCTTGGGCATCAAAAACCTCATTTCCGACACGCAAGGACTGATGCTGTCCGGCGGGCGGAATATGCGTTTCGATATGTCATGGCTGTCGAATCCAGATGGGCCGCGGACTCGCAAGGCATACGGTCCGTCTAAAGGAGAGGCCAACCTGATCTTCTTTACCTCCGGTACGACCGGATTACCCAAGAAGATCACTCAATCGGCGGCCGCCATCGATCAAATGCTTAAATACCCGGTCACCTGCGCCTCCGGTCAGGGCCAAAAAATCGTGATCATGGCCGGCCTCAATAGCACCCTTGGTTTTAACCGTCTTTGCGAGGTGCTCGATGTCGGCAAGACGGCTTGTTTTGCCATGGACGCCGAAGCGACCCTGTCGCTGATCGCGCTGCTTGGCGCTGATGTTCTTGTTGCATCGCCGGCACAGGCATTATCCGTCATGCGAGTGAGAAATGCCAATCCGGCTTATCGGGTGAATTCGCTGAAGAGCATCTTTGTTGGCGGCGGCAAGATGGAGCCGGAAAGCGTTGCCGCCATACGATCGAGCTTGTGTCGAAACGTCATAAATCAATATGGCTCGACAGAAGCCGGCGTTGTCGGACTTACGCCATTCGATGTGGCAGGGGGCAGCGCAAGTGTAGTACCGCTGCCTTGGGTCGACATGCAGGTTGTGGACGCTGAGGGTAATCAGCTGCCCGCCGGCGAGGAGGGGATGGTCCGGTACCGCACCCCGCAACTGCAGGCAAATCTGAAGCTGAATAGCCCAGACACGTTAGGTGTTCGAGACGGCTGGTTTTACCCCGGCGATTTGGGCACTCTCACAACCGACGGCATCTCTCTCTGCGTGGCCGGACGTCCGACGTTATCAATCGTGGCGGAGTTAAAGTTTCCGGAACACGCATCGAGGAGGTTGCGAAGTCTTTGCCCGGGATTACCGATGCCGCCGCGTGCGGCGTTGTCGGCCCATCCGGACTCGAGGAGATCTGGGTCGCAATTCTCGTAAATGGCCCGGCCGACTTTGCGCAGATAAAGACCTCCCTGCGCGACCATACCGATATCGGAATCGCGCCCGACGAGCTGTTCGTTTTTGACGAGTTTCCGCGCGCCGAGTTGGGCAAGGTGCAGAAGTATCGTCTCAAGGAACTGATGCTTGAGCGGAAAAGGACGGGATAGAACGTGCACATCGTCGATATGGTCTATTATTGGGCGCGCACGATGCCGCTGCGTCCCGCGATTATCGAGCCTGAAGGTATCGTCACTTATGGCGGGTTGGCACATGCAGTTGAAACTGCCGCGAAATATTTTGCTGAAAATATCGTAGACCGATCCAGGCCGGTGGCCGTTTCGCTGAGCAGCGGTGCCAACACCGCTGTTGCCGTTCTTGGACTTCTCCGCGGTGGATACGATGTTGTCCTGTCATACAAAGCGGTATTGAAATATCTGCAATCCGAAGGCGTAAACACGCTGGTTTGCGAACGCGATGGGGTCGAAGCTTGATTCCGGCGCTCACGTTTTGTTCGATGATCGTTTGATCACCCGCGGCATTCGTGGAGGAAAACTCGAGAAACCGCTTCCTCCAACGAAAGACGAAGGACGGAAAGATTCTTTGCTTTACGTCAGGAACGACCGGACGGCCCAAGATCATTGTATGCCCGGAGCATAGTTGGCAGGAGCGCGTAGCGTTTCCGCTCAACTCAGCTTTCTCAAATTACGACAGGATACTCATCGTCCCCGGTATTGCTAACTCCTGGGGCTTTAGCAGGGCGTATGAGGCTTTGTACCAGGGCCGCACAATCTGCCTCGCGCCAATACCGCAAACGATGCTCAGGATGATAAATTCCCAGGACGTCGATACGATATTGGCTTCGCCCTCGCAGGCTTTGGAACTGGTCAGTCTTCAAGAAAAATCCCGTGCTTTTTCTCTTCCATCCCTCCAAGCCGTGCATCTCGGCGCCGCACCGATAAACCACGACGGCATTGAGCGGATCAGAAACGAGCCTTTGCCGAAATATCGTGATGATTTACGGCTCGACGGAGGCCGGCGTGGTTGCGGTGGCGCCATTTGACATGATTGCCGATGTTCCGGGTGCCGTTGGATTCGTCGTACCGGGTGTGAATGTCGAAATCGTCGACACCGCGGATCGCGTGTTGCCCATGGGAGAGGAGGGCTTTGTTCGGGTCCATTCTCAAGTTTTGGCAGAGAACCAGGCGGCCAACGATCCTCTTGGCCACTGGTTCTATCCCGGAGATGTCGGCCGGATCACAGACAACGGCATGCTGTGCATTGCCGGACGGATCGGCGATGTTCTCAACCGTGGCGGCAATAAACTTTCTGTCGCAGACTTCGAAGACTTTCTACGGTCCTGTCATGGCATCAAGGACGCGGGTGTATGCAAGGTCTTGGGACAGTCCGGTTTCGAGGAGGGGTGGGTAGCCATTGTCATCGAACCAGACCTCGACGTCGACGCATTGAGACAGATGATCGACTCAAATACTGAATTTGGTCCGAATACGGACAAGGTTTTCGTCGTCGAAAGTATTCCCCGCGGTCAGTTGGGAAAAATTAAACGGGATGAACTAAAGCAAATATTGCTGGACATTGCCGAGGCTGATAACACGCCGTGATCCACGGCCATAGTCCGGTTTTGGCCCTTAGCCGATATTCCGGACGGACCCGCCGATGTCGGCTTTCGGGCGGAAAGCGAACATCATAGATCGCAAAGTCTTCATGGCATTTATCTCAAAGACACCTGAGCCGCCGTACTACGCCGTCATATTTACATCCATCAATGCTGATGTTGATCACGCCGAACACGTCGCAATGTCCCGCCGCATGGTTGAACTGGCGGCGACCTACGATGGCTTTATCGGTATCGAGCCTGCGAGAAACGCCGACGGCTCCGGCGTGTCGGCGATCTACTGGAAAGACACCGATTCAATCGCAGCGTTCGCCCGCGATCCCGAGCATCGCATTGCGAAGCAGAAGGGACGCGAAATCTGGTATTCGCACTACATGATCCGGATTTGCAAGGTTGAGCGCGAATACGGCAGGCCAGACTAGGTGTCGGATAGACGCTCCCGATGCGTTCCGCGTCACCAACCGCATCTGTGGCACTGCGCTCATTCCTGGATCGTTATTCCTGCGGAACGGATGACCCCGGTCCAGAGCGCGAGCTGCTCGGCGATGTACCGGCCCATCGCGGCGGTATCGAGCGTCGACGGCTCGACGAAGATCGCTTTCAGCCTGGCCTGCGTGTCCGGCTCCGCCATTGCGGCGACGATGGCGCGGTTGAGCTTGGTGCGGATCGCGGCCGGCGTTTGCGGCGGCGCCATCAGCGCATAGAACGTCGCCGCGGTGAAACCTTTCACGCCGCTCTCCTCGACGGTGGGAACGTCGGGCAGGAGCGCCACGCGCTCCGGTGTCGCCACGGCGATGATCCGGATGTTGCCGCCGCGATAAAGCGGCATCGCGGTGCCGACGTCGCAGAACATCACGTCGACATGCCCGCCGGCGAGATCGGTGACCGCGGGCTCCGCGCCGCGGTAGGGCACGTGCACGAGGTCCGTTCCGGTCCGGCTCTTGAACAGTTCCATGGTCAGATGCGTGGTCGAGCCGTTGCCCTGCGACGCGTAGCTCATCTTGCCCGGATTGGCTTTGGCGTAAGCGATCAGGTCGCCGACGGTCTTGACCGGCAGGCCGTTGCGCACCGCCAGAATGTTGGTCCCCATCGCCATGATCGCGACCGGCTCGAGCCGAGCCGGATCGTAGGAGAGATGCGCAAACAGCGCCGCGTTCGCGGTGATCGTGTTCGGCGGCGTGGCGAGCAGCGTGTAGCCGTCAGGCTCCGCATGCGCCACCGCGTCGGCAGCGATGTTGCTGGCGCCGCCGGTGCGGTTTTCGACGATGAACGACTTGCCCCACAGCGCCTGCAAATGCGCCGCGACGATGCGCGCCGACAGATCGACCCCGCCGCCGGCCGCCACCGAGACGATGATCCGCACATCGCGGCTCGGGTAGTCGTCTTCCGCGGCGAAGCCCGGTGCAGGGCCTGCCAGTACCGCAGTCAGGCCAAGGAGGGTGGTGCGCCGATTGACTCCGCGCATGACGAAGCACTCCATGTTAGACTGAGGCAAGCCTGTTATCGCAAATCCGTTATCGATTGTGTCAGCGATCGTTCATGTTGCCAACGCGACAATGTGGGCCAAAGTCAGACGACCACCCTAGGCCGGGTTCGTGGCTGACGTTCGCTGCGAACGCGCTATGATCGGGGAGGGTGCCTCTTGCGATGGGCAGCAGGACGCCATCGGCGTCAGGAAGTCATGCCGAGATTCGAGCAGCACATCAGATTCTGTAAATCGCGCGACGGTGCACGGATCGCGGTGGCCACGCTTGGCCGCGGGCCGCCGCTCTTGCGAACCGCGCACCGGCTCAGCCATGCCGAGCACGATGCGCGCAGCCCGGTGTGGACGCACTGGCTCGAGGAACTGTCGCGAGACCACACCTTCATTCGCTACGACCAGCGGGGCTGCGGCTTGTCCGACCAGTCGCCGCCATGCACGTCCTTCGAGGCGTGGATCGATGACCTCGATGCCGTCGTCGAGGCGCAAGGCCTCAAGCAATTCTCGCTTTTCGGCATGTCGCAAGGCGGTGCAATCGCCATAGCTTATACCGCGCGTCACCCGGAAAAGGTTTCCCGCCTGGTGCTTTTTGGCGCTTACGCCAAGGGCGCGTTACGCCGGGACATCACGGAGGCGCAGCGTGAGGAAGCGGAGACCTTAGTAAAGCTCATCCGCCTCGGTTGGGGACGCGACAATCCAGCGTTCCGTCAGGTCTTCACGTCGCAATTCATCCCGGACGGGACGCGCGACCAGCACCAATGGTTCAATGATCTGGAGCGCACGACGACCTCGCCAGAGAACGCCGCAGCCATTGTCGAGACGCTGTATCAGATCGATGTCACAGCGGAAGCCGAACGCATCCGCGTACCGACGTTGATTCTGCATGCGCGCGACGACGAGCGCGTTCCCTTCGAAGAAGGCCGGCAACTGGCGACGCTCATCCCGTCGGCGCGCTTCGTTCCGTTGGAAAGCCGCAATCATATATTACTCGCCGATGAGCCCGCGTGGCCGCAGTTTCTTCAGGAGTTTCGCGCTTTCGTGGGTAATGCCGGCAGCATACCGGGCTCGCTGCGCCAATCGGGTCTGACGACCAGTGAGCATGAGGTCTTGACGTTGGTCGCGCGGGGTTTGGACAATGGCACGATCGCCGATGCTTTGGCCAAGAGCGAGAAAACGGTTCGCAATCAGGTATCGAGCATTTTTGCCAAGCTGGGTGTCCGGACGCGGGCCCAGGCGATCGTTCTGGCCAGGGACGCTGGCATCGGCGGCGCGTCGTAGGACCGCGGCCTTACGCTCTTTGTCATTTTAAGCATTTTCCTTGTCACCGACGGGACTTCGGTCTCATGACCGCCGGCTTCCGGCGCTCCACACTGCCGCAGTCCCAGGCGGTGTGGAGGTTAGTGATGGCGATCGTGGCAAACGTGGTATCGTCGGAGCCGGGGAAAGGCCGTGCGGCTTTCCACTCACCGGCTGTGGCTCTTGCTTTGGCGGCCCTATTCTGGTCGGGCAATTTCGTTGCCGGTCGCGCGCTTCGCGGCCATGTCGATCCCGTTACGCTGAATTTCTTGCGCTGGCTGATCGCGCTCGCGCTCATTGCGCCGTTCGTTTGGCGGAGCACGGCCGCCAGCCTGCCGGTGTTGCGTCGGGAGTGGCGGCTCATTCTCGCGCTCGGCGCAACCGGGATCGCGTCCTTCCACACCTTGGTCTACCTGGCGCTGCAAAGTACGACGGCGACCAGCGCTCTTCTCATGCTGTCGCTCGCCCCGATCGTGACGCTTCTTGCCTCGGCCGCCATCGGAATGGAGCACCCGACGAACCGTCAAATCGGCGGAGCGCTGATCTCGATCGTCGGCGCCGGCGTCTTGATCACGCGCGGCAACCTCACCGGCATCCTCTCGCAGGGCTTCAATGTCGGCGATCTGTGGATGCTGCTGGCCGTCGTCATCTGGGCCGCCTATTCGCTGCTGTTGCGCCGCCGACCCGCTGATCTGCCGTCGCCGGTGGCGCTCGCAGCGCAGCATCGCCGCGGCGCTGGCGATGATGGTGCCCGTGCTGCTCCTCGGCGCGCCGATTCCGGTCGCGGCGCTGGGCTCCCTTCCTGTGCTGCTGAGCATCGCCTACATCGCGATCTTCGCCTCGGCGATCGCCTTCCTGTTCTGGACTTATGGCGTGTCGCGGCTCGGCCCCACCCGGGCCGGCCAGTTCGTGAATTTGATGCCGATCTTCGGCGCGGGGCTGGCGTTCAGCGTGCTCGGTGAAGTGCCGACGCTAGCGCAGGTCGTCGGCGCCGCGCTGGTGCTGTCGGGTATCGCTTTCGTCGAGGTCCGCAGCCGCGCGCCGAACATCACCCCACAACGGCGAATGGTAATTGAAATCGGAATGAAAAACTGCCGTGCCACTCCACTCAATGTCAGTTTGTTATTGACCCTTAGCTGACATTCCGAACGGGCTTGCGGATGTCGGCTTTGGGGCAAAAGCGGACAGAAGCCAAAGTCGCCATGGCTGCCAATCACTCAGAGCGGACATGGTTGCAGCAAGCAGCGTTCACTGCTTGTAGACCCTCGGCGTCTCTCTCCCTATGCCCGCCCATGCACATCGACCTCCACGGTTATCACCCCGCCGATATCAATCTGCCGGCGCTGATCGAACAGGTTTGGCAAACCGGCGCGCCTTGGGTGTCGCTGGTCCACGGGCATGGCCGCGGGCGAAGAAAGACGGTGCGTACGGGTTTTTTCGGCGTTCGGATCAGGCGAGCGCTGCGCAAAGACCCGGCGTTCAAGCCCTTATCGTTCGCTCAAGCCTGGATGTTACGCACCGGAGCTCGACTTATGTGCGGCTTCGGAAAAATCCGAACCCGTCGCGCACCGCAATCGATATGAGCCTGATCGGCATCCGGCGTTATGAACCGAAGGGGGAGCCTCGACTCCTGATGCGCTCGTAGCCGCGCGGTTTCAGCCGTTCATCGCAGCGGGCGATAATCGATCACAAATAATTGTATCTTTGGTATTGACTTTGGTCCTCTCAATAACTACTAGGAATATATCCCGCTCGGCGTGAGGGACGTCATTCGCGGTGACGGCTTTTGACGGAGCGGGTGCGGGTTCTGCGGACAGGAGTTCGTCACTCTTGTTTGCAGACGGCCTGGGCATCAGCCCGTCCGGCACGTGATCGGACTGCAGGGTGCCTGCTGCACTGGCGTCGGAGAGGATCGTTCATCCGTTTGCATCCGGCGATTCCAGGAAGCGCGACCCGGGCCGGGGTGGGAGGCAACTCCCTTCGATCCGCAGAGGAGCGCCGAAAGGCGAGCGGCCCTTGTAGTGAGGGTCGCGGCTGTACCTGGTAACGGGTGCAGCCCCACGACTGTGCCTGGCAGTCTCCAGGTGCGCCATTCGGCGCTCCGCTTCCCTCGTTAGGGAAGCAAAAAAACGTTGCCCCACGTGCTTTCGGGGCGAGCTTTCGTACCGCTTGAACAAAAACCCGGATGCAGGTGCATCGCGGGAACGGGATTGCTCGTGACGAGAGACCATCAATGGAAGGCAGCGCCAAACCTCATTTTGCAGCCCCGCGAAGGCGGGGCATCCAGTACTCGCCGGCCTCGAGCAAAATTACGGGCATCGGCGATTACTGGATCGCCCGCCTTCGCGGACGATGACAAGCAAGAAGGTAACGGAGGGTCCAACAATGACAAACAAACACGGAAGCAGCCGCAGCTTTCCCGGACGATTGACGCTCGACGAGTGGATCGCGCTGCCGGATCTCGGCCGCCGCGATATGATTCATCGTGCGGGGTGCGCGCTGCTTGAATGCGAGCGGTTCTGCACAAACAGGAAGTGCCAGCGGCATCGCAGCTGTTGCGGCGATGATGCCGCGGAATGTGAGCGGCGGCTCAGGCGGCTACCGCGGCCGCGGCTGATGGCGCTACAGGGCGAGCTCGGACGCCTCGAACGTCTCGCCAGCCTGCGTATGGGGAAGGCTGAGATTCGCAAAGACATATTAAAGAGCGCGCTCTGGAACGCGGGTTTGTATGAACCCTGGAACGCACCGGCGAATCCTCCCTGGGCGCCGGCATATCCGGCAAGGGCGTCTGCGGGCCCGCCCGGTGACGCCAAAGCAGTTTTGGCCCTGCCGCCGTGGGAAACGGACCGGCCCGGGCGGTCCGGGGAGGGGATAAGGCGCCTATTCGCGTTGCACGGCGGGGCAATTTATGCGATGTCCGCGCCGAATTGGGCCAATGGCACGCGGTTATTCGTGCGCGGCACATCTTTCTTACGGGCCGGCGTTCTGTTTGGCCCCTTAAAACGACAACCGGGGTCGAACCAATGGAAACTTTGTGGCTCATCGTTCTGTGCGGCGCTTTGGCGGTGGTTTACGCGATCTGGGCGACGCGCTCGGTGCTGGCGGCTGATGCCGGCAACGAAAAAATGCAGGAGATCGCTGCGGCGATCCGCGAAGGCGCACAGGCTTACCTCAAGCGCCAGTACACCACGATTGCCGTCGTCGGCATCGTGATCTTCTTCATCGTCGGCTATTTCCTCGGCTGGCTGGTCGCTATCGGCTTCGCCGTCGGCGCGATCCTGTCGGGCGCGGCCGGGTTCATCGGCATGAACATCTCGGTGCGCGCCAACGTGCGCACCGCGCAGGCCGCGACCAAGTCGCTCGCCGGCGGCCTCGAACTCGCCTTCAAGTCGGGCGCCATCACCGGCATGCTGGTGGCCGGCCTCGCGCTGCTTGGCGTCACGCTCTATTTCGGCTTCCTGGTCGGCACGCAGCACATGGCGCCGAACGATCGCGAAGTGATCGACTCGATGGTCGCGCTTGGCTTCGGTGCGTCGCTGATTTCGATCTTCGCCCGTCTCGGCGGCGGCATCTTCACCAAGGGCGCCGATGTCGGCGGCGATCTGGTCGGCAAGGTCGAGGCCGGCATTCCGGAAGACGATCCGCGCAACCCGGCGACCATTGCCGACAACGTCGGTGACAACGTCGGCGATTGCGCCGGCATGGCGGCCGATCTGTTCGAGACCTATGCGGTGACCACGGTTGCGACCATGGTGCTGGCGGCGATCTTCTTCGCCTCCGCCGGCCCCGCGCTGCTGCTGACGATGATGACGCTGCCGCTTGCCATCGGCGGCGTCTGCATCATCACGTCGATCGTCGGCACGTTCTTCGTCAAACTGTCGGCCGGCGACAACCCGTCGATCATGGGCGCGCTGTACAAGGGCCTGATCGTGACCGCGATCCTGTCGCTGATCGGCATCGCCGGTGTGATCTACCAGCTGATCGGCTTCGGCCCGCTCGCCGGCGTGAAGTACACCGGCCTGTCGCTCTACGAGTGCGGCATCGCCGGCCTCGTCGTCACCGCGCTGATCATCTGGATCACCGAGTACTACACCGGCACCGACTTCCGCCCGGTGCATTCGATTGCCGCGGCCTCGGTCACCGGCCACGGCACCAACGTCATCCAGGGTCTCGCGATCTCGATGGAATCGACGGCGGGTCCGGCCATCGTCATCATCGCCGGCATCCTCGTCACCTATTCGCTGGCTGGCCTGTTCGGCATCGCCATCGCGGTGACCACCATGCTGGCGCTGGCGGGCATGATCGTTGCGCTCGACGCCTTCGGCCCGGTCACCGACAATGCCGGCGGCATTGCCGAAATGGCCGGCCTGCCGAAGGAAGTCCGCAAGGCGACCGACGCGCTCGACGCCGTCGGCAACACCACCAAGGCGGTCACCAAAGGCTACGCCATCGGTTCGGCCGGCCTCGGCGCGCTGGTGCTGTTCGCGGCTTACAACGAAGATCTCAAGTTCTTCGTCGCCGGTTCGGCGCAGCATCCGTACTTCCAGGGCGTGGCTCCGGACTTCTCGCTGACCAATCCTTACGTCGTGGCCGGCCTGCTGTTCGGCGGCTTGCTGCCGTATCTGTTCGGCGCCATGGGCATGACCGCGGTCGGCCGCGCGGCGGCCTCGATCGTCGAAGAAGTGCGGCGGCAGTTCAAGGAGCGGCCCGGCATCATGCAGGGCCGGGACAAGCCGGACTACGGCCGCGCCGTCGACATGCTGACGCGCGCTGCGATCAAGGAAATGATCGTGCCGTCGCTGTTGCCGGTGCTGTCGCCGATCGTCGTCTACTTCGTCATCTACTTCGTCGCCGGCGGCGGCGCGGCCGGCAAGTCGGCGGCGTTCTCGGCGCTCGGCGCGATGCTGCTCGGCGTCATCGTCACCGGACTGTTCGTCGCCATCTCGATGACGTCAGGCGGCGGCGCCTGGGATAACGCCAAGAAGTACATCGAGGACGGCCACTACGGCGGCAAGGGCTCCGACGCTCACAAGGCCGCGGTGACCGGCGACACGGTCGGCGATCCCTACAAGGACACCGCCGGCCCGGCGGTGAACCCGATGATCAAGATCACCAACATCGTGGCGCTGTTGCTGCTCGCGGTGCTGGCGCATTGATTGGTTGAATGTTTCCCGGACGCGGTGCAGCGCGACAGCGATGCACCGCTGATCCGGGATCTTCGCAAGCTCGGCGCTGGTGTGTTGGGAGTGTTACGCGATCCCGGGTCTGCTACGCACCACTTCGTGCTGCGCAGCGCCCGGGAAACAATGCTCGCTTACGAGCCCTTGTTCTTGATCGTGCGGAAGATGTAACCGATGAAGGTGTTTTCGCTGCCGCTGGTCGGCGTGGTGTTGCTGACGAAGTCGAACACCTTGCCGTCCTTCATGCCGTATTCGGCAAGCCGCTGAACTTTCCGGTTGCTTGTCGAAGTAAACGGCGACCACGCGCTGATCGGTGATGGAGGTCTGCATGAAGGAGATCGGGCGATCGGCGCGCTGCGAGATGTAATAGAACGCTTCGCCGCTGACGGTCGCGACGGTCGACGGCGTGCCGAGAACGAGCAGCACCTGTTCCTGCGAAGCGCCGAGCGGGATTTGCTCGAGCGCATTGTCGGGCAGGACGTAGCCGCGCTGGAAGGTTTCGTTCAGCCCGAGACAGCCGCCCAGCAACAGCGCAAGCGAAACCGCTGCGACGGAAGCCGTCGCGCGCCGCTTGCCAGCACTTTGCTCGAAGATGCCCCGCACTATCGAACAGCCCATCTTGCGCCGAAACGCCGCGTGCCGTACGCCGAAACCCCGCGATTGGCAATCTGCCCGCTTCGACGCACCTTAAGGAACCGGTCTATCCCCATGATACTAGCGGGGTTTCGACGCCGATCCCAGATCCTCAGTGTCAGCGCCCTTTATGGCGCCGTCGTGGCGCAAGGCGCGCCTGCCGGCGTTCTACACGGACTTTGGCGTGCCGGACACGGTGGAAGGCCGGTTCGACATGCTGGTGCTGCATCTGGTGCTGCTGTTGCGCCGGCTGGGGCAGGAGACGGAGCTGCGGCGCAGCTTTGGGCAAGACCTGTTCGATGCGTTTTGCCGGGACCTCGATGCCAACTTGCGGGAAATGGGCGTCGGCGACCTCGCGGTGCCGAAACGGATGCAGCGTTTCGCCGAAGCGTTTTACGGCCGCCAGGCAGGCCTATGCGGAGGCGCTTTCGTCGGCGGAACCGCGGGCCATTGAGAACGCGCTCGCGCGCAATATCTTTGCGGCTGACGCCGACGGCAATGCGGTTCGGCTGGCGGACTATGTGCGCGCAGCCGTGCGCGGTCTGGATGCCCAGGCGCGACGATGCCTTGAACCGCGGCGAGGTGGTCTTTCCGGCGCCTGCAGTGGCGCGAGAGAGGGCATAAATGCGCGAACGCAGATCGGCGAAGCAGGTAGCTCGAGCCCAAGCACGTTGCGGTGCCGCACGTTCCAGTACCATGGAGCCTTCCGGTCACGGTTGACGATGTGCCGGAGGAAACCGCCCGGCATTTCAAGCTCACCGCCGACGCCGACACACGCGCGGCGGTGGCCAAGGTTGCGGAGCTGCGGGATTTGCCGCGGCTTGAGGCGACGTTCGAGGTGACGCGGCGCGGGTCGAAAGCGCTGCATGTCGTCGGCAAGGTTTCGGCGACGGTCGGCCAGAACTGCGTGGTGACGCTCGAGCCGCTGAGCAATGAAGTGGCGGAGAATGTCGACCTGGTCTTCGCCCCGCCGTCGCCAATGGTCGAGCAGCAGGCGGTCGATGACGACGATGAAGGGCGCGCCGAAGCGAGGGCGCCGGAACCTCGATGGCCCGGAAGCCCTGGTCGACGGGGCGGTCGATCTCGGTGCGCTGGCGACCGAATTCCTGATCCTTGGGCTCGATCCCTATCCGCGCAAGGAAGGGGCGGTTTTCCAGCCGCCGCAGGACGTTAAGCCGGATCCGGGTCCGTTTGCCGCGCTTGCCGGACTGGTGGGTAAGGAGCGCAATGGGCACTGACCCCGGTTGTGTCAGGGCACCGAACCGCTATTCTCGCGGCCGCGCCAGCAAACCCCCAAGACACAAGACAAAGGACCGCAAGGTCATTGAATGCCAGATAAGGTCCGCATTGCGCTCGATGCGATGGGGGGAGACCACGGCCCCAGTGTTGTCGTAGCCGGCGCCGACGTGGCGCTCTGCGCGCCATCCCGAAAGCACGTTCGTGTTTTTCGGCAATTCGGCGCAGATCGCGCCGCTGGTGGACGCGCGACCGGCGCTCAAGGCGGCGTCGCGCATCGTGCACACCGAAGTGGCGATCCGCATGGAGGACAAGCCGAGCCAGGCGTTGCGCTACGGCCGCTGGAAATCCTCGATGTGGCTGGCGATCGACGCGGTGAAGAAGGGCGACGCCGACATGATCGTGTCCGCCGGCAATACCGGCGCGCTGATGGCGATGGCGAGATTCAATCTCAAGATGCTGCCCGGCATCGACCGGCCGGCGATCGCGGCGCTGTGGCCGACGCTGCGCGGTGAATCCATCGTGCTCGACGTCGGCGCATCGATCGGCGCGGATGCCGAGCATCTGATCGATCTTGCGGTGATGGGCGCGGCCACCGCGCGCATCCTGTTCGGCATCGATCGGCCGCGCGTCGGCTTGCTCAATATCGGCGTCGAGGAGGCGAAAGGTCTCGAACAGGTGCGCGAGGCGGGTCAGGTGCTTCGCGAAGAAAAACTGCCGGGCATGGACTACGTCGGTTTCGTCGAGGGCGACGACATCGGCAAGGGCACCGTCGATGTCGTGGTCGACCGAAGGCTTTGCCGGCAATATCGCGCTGAAGACCGCCGAGGGCACGGCGCGGCAGATCGGCGAATATCTCCGCGGCGCCATGACCCGCTCGCTGCGCGCCAGGATCGGCTATCTGTTTGCCCGCCCGGCCTTCGCGCAGTTGCGGGAAAAGATGGATCCGCGAAGGGCCAATGGCGGGGTCTTTCTCGGCCTCAACGGCATCGTCATCAAAAGCCACGGCGGCACCGACGCCGAAGGCTTTGCCGCCGCCGTCGAACTCGGCTACGGCGTGGTTCGCGACGAGCTTTTGGCCAAGATCACGGCCGCGCTTGGCCGGCCCGGCAAGCCGGCGTTGCAGGCGGCCGGCGGGGCCGCGTCGTGACCGTCCGCCGTTCGGTCATCCTCGGCGCCGGCAGCTATCTGCCGAGCCAGATTCTCACCAACAGCGATCTGGCGCTGAAGGTGGATACGTCCGACGACTGGATCGTGCAGCGCACCGGAATCCACGAGCGCCGGATCGCGGCCGCCGGCGAAATGACCTCCGACCTTGCCGTTCATGCCGCGCAGGCGGCGCTGGCTCACGCCAAGGTCGATGCCCAGTCGATCGACCTGATCGTGCTGGCGACGTCGACGCCGGATAACACCTTTCCGGCGACGGCCGTCGCCGTGCAGGCGGCGCTCGGCATCACCCACGGCGCGGCCTTCGATCTGCAGGCGGTTTGCTCCGGCTTCGTCTTTGCGCTGGCGACGGCCGACAGCCTGCTGCGGTCCGGGTCGTTCTCGCGGGCGCTGGTGATCGGCGCGGAGACTTTTTCGCGCCTTCTCGACTGGACCGATCGCACGACCTGCGTGCTGTTCGGCGATGGCGCCGGTGCGGTCGTGCTCGAAGCCCAGGATCAGCCGGGCACGCGCGACGATCGCGGCGTTCTCACCACCCATCTGCGCTCGGATGGCCGGCACAAGCTCAAACTCTATGTCGACGGCGGGCCGTCATCGACCGGTACCGTCGGCCATCTCCGCATGGAGGGCCGCGAAGTCTTCAAGCACGCGGTGGCGATGATCACCGACGTCGTCGAGGACGCGTTCAAGGCCACCGGCTACAGCGCCGACGACATCGACTGGTTCATCCCGCACCAGGCCAACAAGCGCATTATCGACGGTTCGGCGCACAAGCTCGGCATCGCGCCGGCAAAGATCGTCATCACCGTCGATCGCCATGGCAACACCTCGGCAGCTTCGATTCCGCTCGCTCTGTGCGACGCGATTGCCGATCGCCGGATCAAGCGCGGCGATCTTTTGCTGCTCGAAGCCATGGGCGGCGGCTTCACCTGGGGCGCGGCGCTGGTCCGCTGGTGAAGCCCAGGCCGACCAAGGTCGTCGAAAGGCCGCAAGCCCGTTGACACACCTGTCCGTCCAAGCGAATATCGTAGATAATTCAGCACGATATGATGATCGACTAACGATCGATCGCCGTGCTCGGGGCTGGCGATGGCGGGAAAGACGGTTACGCGTGCCGATTTATGCGAGGCGGTCTACCAAAAGGTCGGCTTGTCGCGCACCGAATCCTCCACTCTGGTAGAGCTGGTGTTGAAGGAAATCACCGACTGCCTCGAGCGCGGTGAGACCGTAAAGCTGTCGTCTTTCGGTTCTTTTGTGGTGCGCAAGAAAGGCCAGCGTATCGGCCGCAATCCCAAGACCGGCAAGGAAGTGCCGATTTCGCCGCGCCGGGTCATGGTGTTCAAGCCATCCGCCATCCTCAAGCAACGAATCAATAACGAGCCGGAAACCGGCGCCCCGTAGTCGCTGCGCGTAAAGTAGTCGCTGCGCATAAAAGAAATCGCTGCGCATAAAGGATTCTGGAATTGGAAAAAGCGCCCGACGCTTTCCGCACCATCAGCGAAGTCGCCGACGAAATCGACGTGCCCCAGCACGTGCTGCGGTTCTGGGAGAGCCGCTTCACCCAGATCAAGCCGATGAAGCGCGGTGGCGGCCGCCGCTATTATCGTCCCGACGATGTCGATCTGCTGCGCGGCGTGCGCCATCTGCTTTACGGCGAGGGTTACACTATCCGCGGCGTGCAGCGCATCCTGCGCGACGAAGGCGCGGCATTCGTTCAGGACGTCTGGCGCGCCGGAGCCGCAGCGCCGCCGCCGCTAGCCGAGGAAGACCGGGTCGAGGAGAGTTTCGAGGAGGTTTCCGAAGAGACTGCCGAAGAACGCGCGGAGCCCGATCTTTCGTCGTTCACGCTGGCTCCGGCTCCGGCCGAGCGGCGCGAGCCGACATTTGCCGCTCCGCCGCGAACTGCCAAGTTGAGCGCGACAGCCGAGGCCAAATTGCGCGCCGCGCTGGATGAACTGGTGGCCTGCCGGCTTTTGATCGATTCAGCGCTGGTCGGGGCAGGAGCAGGGGCAGAGCCGGCCGGTCAGTAAGGGCGGCGGCGAACAGCCGGCGCGTCTTCCGTCCGTCGCCATCTTTCGCTATTGATTTGTAATGAGAATCTGGTCGGAGCGCCGAGATTTGAACTCGGGACCCCCAGTCCCCCAGACTGGTGCGCTAACCGGGCTGCGCTACGCTCCGTATTGCGCGGCACTATAGTCAGCACACTCCCATGCCGCAACTCACGTGGCCTTCAGGACCGAATCCGGCGAACAGCGAGACACCGTGAAGCGCATCTACAATGCAGCGAAGAACTCCTGGCGCGGGATCGTCGACGGTGTCACGACCGAAGCCGCCGTGCGCGAGGAGACCGTTCTTCTTGTGCTGGCGATTCCGTTGGGTTTCTTCATTGCGCCGAGCATGCCGTGGTACCTGGCGATGATCGGCTCGTTCCTCGTTCTGCTGGCCATCGAGTTCCTGAACACGGCCATCGAGAAGCTCTCCGACCACGTCACGCCGGAGCACCACCACGACATCGGCCGGATCAAGGATTTCGGCTCGTCGGCGGTGTTTTGCGGCCTGGCCTTGGTCGGCCTGGTCTGGCTAGCAGCGCTCTGCGTGCGCTTTGGGTTGCTGTGAGTTTGCAGCTTTAGCGCAGGCGAAAACACCGCGTCCATTGGTTTTAAGGTTACTTTGCCGCGTGATGGCTTTGTTCGTTACAAAATCGGTAACGCGATTTTAATCGGACAAAGCTAGCTTTTTCGCAATCCGGCAAGTTTGGCGCGGACGGTTTTGCTTGCGTGCGCGGGAGCGGAAACAGCACATGCTCAAGAACACCAAAATTCTAACGAAAGGCGCGCTTGATACCATCAAGCAGTCGCGGCCCATCTACACCGTTGCGCGCAAGGTCCGCTTCGCCATGGGCGAATTGCTCGGTGCGCGAGTGGTGCCGGGCCTAAGCGGACGCGCGCATTACAACGATTTCATGCTCGACTCTACCGATCCAGCGGATGTCGAGCGTTACGTTCGCGGCGCCAACCAATTTGTCGACATTCTTGAGCGCTCGTGTTCGGAGGCCGGCCGCGCTCCCGGTACGATTGGCGACGTGCTCGAGGTCGGTTGTGGCTATGGCCGCATTGTTCGCGAATTGCGAAAGCGCATGCCGTCGGCGCGCGTGCATGTCTCGGACGTGATGGACGGCGCGGCTCGTTTCACCGCAGCGGAGTTTGGTTGCCGCGAGATGCCGCCGCTTGAGCAAAGCGGTGCGGAATTCAACGAGCGGTTTGATCTCGTTTATCTGCTGTCGGTGTACACTCACCTTCGCCGCGATTTAGTGGCGGCCAATCTGCGCCGTCTGTCGGCAGTCCTCAAACCGGATGGTGTGGCGGTTATCACTCTGCATGGCCGCGGCTCGGCCGCGACTGCGGAGCGCTACAAGCAATATTGGCTAGACAAGGCGCGCGTTCTACAGGCGCTCGATCGCGACGGCTATTACTACGAGAAATATCCCTATTATTACGGAGAGTACGGCTTAACCTGGTTCACCCGTCCCGCATTCGATCGGCTTATTGCCGAGGCTGCGCCAAGCCTCCACGTTGTGGCCTATCATCCAATGGATCTCGAAGGTCATCAGGACGTCGCTGTGTTTCGCAAGGTAGCAACACGAACGTCAGGTCGTGTTGCCAACTACGGGCAGAAAGCTTCGACGCTCGCCGCTGCTGAAGCATAGTCGGCCATAGGCGGTCATGGCGGAGGCGTGATCGCCAACCGACCACTTTCGGTCAGGCCGCCACAGCGATAGACGCTCAACGGGTCGGTCTTTTGCAACCGCTGATCCCATGCATTGGTCGCCCACGTATAATAGAACACGCCGACCAGACGTCCTGAATCGGCGTATCTGCGGAATTCGGACATCATTTTGCGCACCAGAACAGCTTGATCAGTATCGTCAGTCGGGCACTTCGTATCGTTGTTGGCAAACCCCCATTCCGTGATCCAGCACGGCTTGCCATCAGGACTTCCGGCAGGCCGACACTGCGCCAAGCCATATTTCGCCAAGCGGTCGCTGCGGCGCCTGTCGGCGATCGGGTCGCCTGGTTGATCAGACCACGGATAGACGTGCACAGCATATGCGTCCACGAGCTCGTCCATGCCGTAAGCTCGTAAAAAGTCGAAGGTGGCGTCGATGCTGACCAAATCTTCGTGTTTGCCTGGGCCGAGCGGGCCGTCCGGCCGTTCGAAATTTGCCATGCCAGCGGTGAGAATCGGCGTCTTTCGATTGAGCTTCGATCGATCGCGAACCTGCTTAATAACCTGCAAGAGTTTCACGTACTTAATGTAGCCGACGGCAATCTGCCTCGCCTCCGGGTCGTGATGGAGGTCGTCGAGCCCAAACTGCCTGCCTTCACCGGGAAGCGGAAAGTCGGGATTGAACGCGGCCCAATTGATTTCATTTCCCAATTCGAAGGCCGCCAGGGTAACGCCCGCAGCTTCGAGACGGCTGAGCATCGAGCTGACATAGGTCCTGAAGTTTTCGGGATCCGCATAGGACAACGGATAACCAGCCCACATGTCGGGAAACTGGTCTGGCCGATACGGCCGCATCGGCGCGCCTGGGAAATATCCGCCTATCCATACGATCCAATCGATCCGAATGCCCAAAGTCTGTGCGGTAAGCGCAAACTGAATACCTTTCTCGCTGTCTTCGATGTTGGCGCGGACAACGCGGACTCCGGCTGCTTTCATGTCGATGAGCATCGCATTTTGTTCTGCGATGCTGAGCCGCTCAGAGAGGGTGACGTTTACGCCGGTTATTAAGTCCGCCGCACTCGCGGCCATCGGCGAGAACAGCCGTAGCACCAAGCCGACGATCAAGACCGTTCTTCGTCGTGGCAACCTAGAAAGCTGCGGTGCGCACACGCATTTGCTCCCGCCGTTAGAGTTCGGCGGCGCGTTCAGGCCGCCACCGACCGGTCGCGATATCCCACAGCCCGATCAGATTGCCGCGAAGTCGGCCAAACCGGTCGATATAGGGCTCCGGACAGAAGGCGCGCAGCGCATTGGCTACAAAATTACGTCCGGCAAGGTTGAGCGCACCGCAGGTCGTCATCGTTCCCTTGGCGACCAGATAGCGCGGATTGACCATCTGCGAGTACCCGAGCTGGCGGCCGGGGCTGCGGCCCCGCTTGATGCCGAGATGGACTCCGCGGAGATTCTCGCTGTACACGCTGCGGCCGCGTGCTGCGACCTGCGTGCCGAAATCGGTGTCCTCCTGCCAGCCATACAGCACTAGCCGTTCGTCGAAGCGGAGTCCTCTGATTGCGTTGTGTCGAAACGCCATATTGCAGCCATACGGCAGCACTCCGTCCTTGAGGCCACCAGCCAGCTGTGGTGCATGATCGGCACGATCGACCAATTCGGTCGCCTCGTCCCAGCTCAGCCCCGCTGTGTTGAAGCCGTCAGCAAGCACGCGGCCGGTAGCGACGAAGATGTCCGGCGACGTGGCAAACAGCGCGCATAAATTCTCGATCCAATACCGCGACGGGACAAAATCATCGTCGAAGAAGACAACGATATCGACAGTGTCCGTCAGCGCGTCGAGGCCGGCATTGCGCTGAGCGGGAAGGCCGGGTCGACTTTCGACGATCGTCACGGTCTCGTCGTATTCATGCGGCCCATCGGCGGCGTTACTGACGGAGAAGACGATTGCGTCGGGTGGCTTAGTCTGACGGGTTAGCATGTCTAGAACAAGTGCCGCCATTTCCGGGCGGCCTTTGGTCGCGATCACGACTCCGACGCGCATGGTGACTTCACACACTTGTTCGAGCGGTGCGGACCGGGCCGCGGATCGCGATGCCGAGATAAAGTAGGGCCGCGGCCATAAACACGGCCGCGTAGATTGTCAGTAGGCCGACAATACCGCTGTGGTAAACGAGGCCGATTCCGATCGCAGCGGTCATTAGCAGTGCGTTGACAATCGACAGCGTGGCGATCTCTTTGAAATGTCCGGTATATTGCAAGAGAAAATTGGACGGTGTTTTGATCACGCCGGCCGCCAGCAGGACGCAAAGTATCGGAGTGATGGTTGCCGGCATCACGGCGGTATGGCCGAGCAGCAACGCGAATAGGTGTTTAGCGTCGAACAGGAGCAACGCGGCGATGGCCAGCGCGGGCAGAGCGCAGAGCGACATGGCCAAAAGCATGGCGCGGATCACGGTGCGATGGTCGCGCGCCGAATAGCCCGCTGTCTGCCGCGGCACCACGAGGTCACACGCGGCAGAGCACAAATTCAGCGTACCGAAGAACACCTTCAACCCGGTATCCATCACGATGGTAGGCGCGCCAAGACCGAAACACAGCGGTACGGCAAGGTACAGCACACTGTGGAAGTAGACCTCGCCGGCCGCGTGCGTTCCGGTGCGGAGTGCGGAAGCCCGGTGCTCGCGGAAGAACCCCCGGATATGGGCGACGATGCCCGACAATTGCGGTGCCAGCGCGCGGCGCTTGATGAGCCGATTGCCGGCGAGCACGATCAGGACTCCCCAGCTCACGTTGATCAGAATGACGAAGGCCGAGAACGGCAGGCCAGCCAGCATGGCCAGCATCAAGGCGAGATAGACGATGCGGCGGCACGCTTCGAGCGTTTCGAAATAAATGTATTGGTCAATTGCAACGCAGATGTTGCGCAGGACGAACCATGTCAGATTGAACGCCGAGAAGAAAAAAAACAGCCCGAACTCGGCAGCGTGCCAGAGCGACATGCCCGGCCGCAGGCCCATCAGCAGCGCACAAATGACCGCCGAAACTGCGACCGCTACCGCGTATAAGACAGCGATCGCATTCGCCTGCGCGCCGATGTCCAAGGTTTCTTCGCCGGCGAGGAAGCGATTGCGCAAATGCACGAAAAGGATCTTCGAGAAGCCGAGATCGAACAGCCACATCGATACGCCGAGCGCACCGACCAGGATGAAAAGCGAAAACCGCTCCGGGTCGAGCACGCGCGCGAATACGAAGGTCTGCACCAGCCCGGCCAGCAGTCCGCCGCCGGCGGTCCAGGCGCGCAGCAAGAGGTAGCGGAGCGAGATCAGGTCGGCGAGTGAACCACGCCGGTTTAAAGCCAGCCAGAATTTCAATGCCGAAGGTGCGGAGGGAGCCAGCATGTTTTGTCCCGCGCTCAATCGACCAGGCGTAGATATTGCTGCGCCATGGTTTCGAAGGCGTAGGTTGGCGACAGTCGTCTCAGCTCGGCAATGATCTGTGCGCGGGCCTCTTGATCACTCAGAAGCTCGCGGATGCGCGCCAGCCACGCCGCGGGGTCGGAGACTGACAGCAAGAGCTTTGCGGTCAACAGCGGGGAGTCGGCGAACATCTCCCGAAACGAGGCAATGTCGGCGCACAGCGGCGGCACACCACAGTGGATTGCTTCGATAGCAGCTAGGCTTAGCCCTTCAAAGCGTGAGGGAAACAACACCAGATCGACTGCGGAGTAGAATAGGCCGATGCGATCGTGCGGGATCGAAGAGATGACGTGGGTG
This sequence comes from uncultured Alphaproteobacteria bacterium, assembly GCA_963739945.1. Lineage (GTDB taxonomy): Bacteria > Pseudomonadota > Alphaproteobacteria > Rhizobiales > Xanthobacteraceae > BOG-931. Next base: position 295,085 of record CAVUCN010000004.1, read on the forward strand.
CGGTCCTCAAGTCCGGCGGTCTTGATCTGCGATTGCAGCAGCGCGTCATCCGGTCCGATACCGACCATGACCAGCAACGCCTGCGGCAAGTCGCCGAGCAGTTCGAGGCTGAAACTCTGGTTCTTCTGATGGCTCAACCGGCCGATCTGGCCGATGACAACGCCTGCGGCCGGCAAGCCAAGCGCGGCGCGCGCTTCGCAACGCGAAAACTGCTGTGGAATTTTCTGGCCATTGGCGACGACGGCGAGGCGTCCGTGGGTCGTGCTTTGGCTGGTGAACGAATGGGCGACGCTGTTGCTGCAGGCGATCGTCTGCGTGTAGCCGCCGAGCCGGGCAACGACGGAATCGATAAACATCAACGGGCGGTTCTGCCACTCACGCGGATTGTGATAGGTCGGCACACGATTGCGGATTCCGGCGAGGCGGCCGGCAATGCCGGCAAGAATGTTGGAAAGCGACTGCAGGCCGAACACGATGTCCGGCTTGTGAGCGCGAAGGTCGGCGATCAGGCGCACGAACAGTGCGGCCAACGAGAGTGGCGACTGTGAACGCGGGCCGTCGAGAAACACCCGGGAACCGGCCGGCATGTCGGCAAGCCGCGATCCGAACAGATACCATTCCTCTACGTGGTGGCCGGCAAGCCGCATCGTCTCGGCGAGATTGCTCGCCAGGATCGAACTGCCGCCATTATCGTGTGCCGTGCCGAGGAAGACGATCGAGCGCGGCCGGTTCGAGAGCTGTGCCGTCATGGTCCTGCGCAATTCGTTACATGCGCGCCGTTAACAACTTGTTCCGGGTTCAGGACGGCGCCCGCTGCCTTTGCCGGATCGCCTTTTGTGTGGCCGCTGCCAGTCCCCAGATCAGCCCCAGAAGAAGGTAGAAGTGGCGCCAATGGTCGGTGTCGACCACCAGGGCTTCCAGTGTCAGCGCAACGAACGCCAGATAGGTAGGGATCAGGAAGGTCTGCCACGGCGTCCGCACCAGCGACGCCCGGAACCCGACGTATAGTGTGAGCAAGACAAGCGTCAGATAAGCAAACCCGCCGATCCAACCATGGTTCAGCATCGTGCCGAGATAGGTGTTGTGCGACACCATGTGGTAGATCCAACTGAATCCCCACGGGCCCATGCCGATCGGGTGGTCAAGAATCTCCTTTACGCTGTTCGCTTGCAGATCGAACCGCGATCCGGAATGTCCGACGTCGTACTCTTCGAACACGGTGGCGCGGTGCAGAAACATCTGGTTCACCACGTCGATCGACATGAGCATTGTGAAAAGCAGAAGTCCAAATCCGGCCGCGGCGACGGTGAAAAACAGAACGCGCGTTCGCACGCGGCGGCTTTGTTGAGTGACGTAGAGAAAATAAATCAGAAAAACGCTGGCGAAGGCAAAGCTGCCCCAGGCGGCGCGCGAGAATGCCAGCAACAGCCCGATGAAAATGATGATGCTGGCGATGAGTTTGTGTAGGCGAACTCTGTCAACGATGAATTCCTCGATCAGCCACAACAGCGGCGGGATCAGAAAGCAGCCAAGCACGTTCGGATCCTTGAAGCCGGCAACCGCGCGGTCATTCATGGAAAAAATCTCGAGACCTGGAATAAACTTGAAATAGAGATCGAAATATCCGATCGCGCCGAATGCGGAGCCGAGCACGGCGGCTGTGATGTAGGCAGAGCGCACCGTGCCGATGCGCCGCATTGTGTCTTGCGCGATAATGCAAGCGAACAGGACCGCGGTGAGACCCTCATAGAATGAGGTTGCAAGAAAGCGGACCGAATCCGGATAGTCGAGTACCTGGATGAGCGCAATTGCACCGCTGCCGTCGCGGACCAGCAGCAGGACCAGAACCGGCAGCACGACAACCGGAAAGGTGACTCGCGCGGTGATGCAAGCGAGCCCGAGCACCACTGCCAGATATTCATACGGCGCCGGTTGAACGAAAACGAAAAAGCTCGTCACCAGGCAAAGGTAGAGCACGATATGCAGGAACCTGTCGGCGAGCTTGCCCGCCGGGCGAGCGTAGGTGCGCTCGACCCGTCGATCGAACCGCAGGGTTGCGTCGTGGATAGAGGTCAATAGGCGGACTCGCTCTTGAGCAGCGCAAATGGAGTCTTCAGCAGGATCGAAATGTCGAGCAGGAGCGACCAGTTTTCGATGTAGTAAAGATCGTGCTCGACGCGGCGCTGGATCTTTTCCTTGCTGTCGGTTTCACCGCGCCAGCCGTGGATTTGCGCCCAGCCGGTGATGCCGGGCTTCACCCGGTGCCGCGCGAAATAGCCGTCGACGGCTTCGTCATAAAGGTGTTCGGCGGCCTTGGCGTTGACAGCGTGCGGCCGCGGCCCGACCAGCGAAAGATTACCGACCAGCACGACGTTGAGGAGTTGCGGCAGCTCGTCGATGCTGGTCTTGCGGATGAAGCGGCCGACGCGGGTCACGCGCGGGTCATTCTTGGTGACGAGCCTGCTCGCGTTGGCGTCGGTGTGCTCGGTGTACAGCGAACGGAACTTGTAGACTTCGATGAGCTCGTTGTTGAAGCCATAGCGCCGCTGCTTGAAGAACACCGGACCCTTGCTGTCGAGCTTGATCGCGAGCGCGACCAGCAGCATCAGCGGCGAGAGACAGATGAGCGCGAGCGTGCCGACGACCTTGTCGAACAGCCACTTCATCACGATGTCCCAGTCCGCGATCGGGCGGTCGAATACGTCGATCACCGGGACGTTGCCGAGATAGGAGTAGGAGCGCGGCCGGAAGCGCAGCTTGTTGGTATGTGCCGACAGCCGGATGTCGACCGGCAGCACCCAGAGCTTCTTGAGCATCTGGAGGATGCGGCCTTCGGCTGCAATCGGCAGCGAGAAGATCACGAGGTCGACGCGGGTCTTGCGCGCGAACTCGACGATGTCGTCGATGATGCCAAGGTTCGGCACGCCGTTAACTGTCGGCATGCTGCGGCCGTCGTTACGGTCGTCAAATACACCGATGACGCGCACGTCGGAATCGCGTTGCGCGGCGAGCGCCTGCAGCAGGGCTTCGCCGTTTTTGTCGGCGCCGACGACGATGGTACGGCGATCGAGGCGGCCCTGGCGGGTCCAGTGACGAACCAGCAGGAACAAGCCGCGCCGGAATGCGATCAACGCGAGCAGCCCGATGACGTAGAAGCTGCCGAGCCAGGCTCGGGAAAACTGGTCACCCGCTTTGGCGAAAAATGACACTCCCATAACGATCAGGAACACAACAGACCACGCGGAAGCGAGCCGCATGTACTGCTTCTCGTGGCCGCGGAACGCCTGGACCTGATTGATGTCCGCGACCTGGAACGCGATGATGGCAAGCATGGCGATGCCGAAAATCGCGCCGATGTAGTAAAGCGCGAAGCCGTTGCCGGGCACGACGTAGGCCAGGTAGACGGCGATGCCGACCAGCATGACCAGCGCCGCTTCAATCAGCCGCACGGTTCCGGCAAGCACGATCGGCGAATAGGCCGGTTTGAATTCCTGCGCCGCGACGAGAAGGGCGGTCGGCGAAAGCGGCCGCGGCGCTGCGGCTTTTTCTCCCGGTACGGCGCTGATCGCCGACGTTACCGCGCTGGCGCTGCCGAAAATCGTGCCGTGTTCAGAGCTGGGCATTGGTTCGTGGACTGGGCATGGGTTCCGGTATGGGTTAACGAAAGCTCCGGTGCGGAATCGGGCGCACCCGTTCAGCGCCAGTTTGGCGCGAACATAGTGAACAATTCTTCAAAAATTGGTTATGCGAACCGCGAAAGCTTGCGCAGCAGAAGGGCTTCGCGATAGGCCGCGAGCCCGCCGTCCACCATCGTATCCACCGAGAACTCGGCGCGGACCCGCGCCCGAATTTTCTGCGCAACAATGTTCGCCTGTCCGGGGTCGTCGAGCGATTGCCGGATTGCATTCACCAGGGCGGTCACGTCGTCGGGCGGGATCAGCTGTATCGGCATACTCGCCGAAAATCTCCGGTACGCCGCCAACTTCGGTGGCGACGATCGGCAGGCCGGCTGCTGCCGCCTCCAGCACCACGTAAGGCAGCGACTCCGCGCGAGAGGGGATGGCGAGCATCCGCCCCATGGCGAACGCCGTGCGCGCGGGCTGGAAGCCGACGAACCGGACTTCGTCCGCCAGCCCGCGTTCGTGCGTCAGGGCTTTGAGCCTGGCTTCTTCCGGTCCTTCGCCGACGATCGTCGCCGTCACCGCCCGGCCGGACGCTTTGAGGATTGCCAGTGCTTCGATGAGGACGTCGACGGCCTTCACCGGGCGCAGTTCGCCGATGCAGACAAAATCGGTGGCATCCGGATTGACGATCACGGGCTCGAACTCGGCAGCACTGACGCCGTTGCGGACAACCCGCACCATGGCGCGGGGCCGGCCGATCTTGCGCGGAAAAGGTCCGCCGCGTATGCGCTTTCGAACAGGAAGAGATCAGTCCGGGCATTGAGCACACGTTCAAGCATCGCGATAAAAGCTGCCCGCTGCCGTGCCGGGGCTGTAGACCAGCGATCCGCCGTGCGGCGTGTAGGCGCGCACTGCGTGGCCGACATTGGGCGCAAGGCGCACCAGCGCCGCTCCCTTGGCGCCGTGGCCGTGAAGGACGTCCGGCGCCATCGCCTCGATGCGTTTCATGACATGACGCAGACGCAAAGAAGTCGCGCGGGCTGAGTTCGCGCGGTATCGCAAGGCGCTGGTAGCCGAGGGCGAGGCAGGGCGAGAGCTCGCGCAGCACCGTCTCGGCGCGCGGGCCGCCGGTTGTGCTGTCGACGATCAGGCCAACGCGATGTCCGCGCGCCGCCTGGCCGCGGACCAGATCGAGTGACATGACGAAACAGGCCGCCGAGCGGCGCGCGAAGCACGTGCAGAATATTGAGAGGCGCCGAGCCGATCGCGGCAGCCGGCGTGTCCGACGCAGATGCCGCACGATCGAACGCCGGCGGAGCAGGTTGCGCAACGCTCATGAAAGTCGTCCCGAAAATCTTGCGCGAAATTCGTTAAGCCGATTGAGACCTGAGACGGTTAATAAAGTCTCTCGCTTCGTCGAAATTTCGCAGCGGCGCGCAGCCTTAACCGGATAGCAACCATAATAGTTTGTTATCGATGGCGGAGTTCGAGTGGAGTCGGTAGGAGTTGAGAATGAGCGTAGCGTTGCGGTCACCCCGCCATTCGGGCGCAGCACAGTACGACGGCGGCGATCTGGATTTGCCGGCCCTCGGCGCGGCGCTTTGGCGAAAGAAACGGGTGATCCTGCTTGCGGCGCGGAGTTGCCGCGCTGCTCACGTTTGTCGTCGTTCAACTGATCACGCCCAAGTATTCTTCCGAGTTGCGCATCCTCATCGAGGGGCGGGACAACATCTTTATGCGCCCGGATGTTGACAAGGACATCGGCGATCGCGCCAGCAGTGTCGACGAAACGGTCGTGACGAGCCAGGCACAAGTCATCATGTCGCGCGATCTCGCGCGTGAGGTGGTTGCCAAGCTCAAGCTCAACGAGCGTCCTGAATTTGATCTCGACGCTCAAGGGGGTGTCGCCGCTTAAGGCCATACTTGGCGAGCTGGGCCTCATCAAAAATCCGATGAGTATGACGCCAGAAGAGCGCGTTCTTGACGTGTATTACGACCGGCTCACGGTGTCGCCGCTCGAGAAGTCGCGGGTCATTACCATCGGTTTCCAATCCGAAGACCCGGAGCTTGCGGCGCAGGTCGCCAACGCCATCGCCGAGGCGTATCTGGAGCGTCAGCGCGGCGTCAAACAGGATCAGGCCAAGACGGCGGCGCAATACCTCTCAAGCCAGATCGAACCCTTGCGCCGCAAGGTGGTCGACGCCGAAGGCAAGGTCGAGGCCTATCGGGCGAAATCGAATCTCCTTGTCGGCAACAACAACACGACGCTCTCGGCGCAGCAGCTCGGCGACGTGACGGCACAGCTTTCAGCATTGCGCGCGCAGCGGGGCGATGCCGAAGCCAAGGCAAAGCTGATCCGTGACATGATCAAAAGCGGCCAGCCGATCGAGTTCATCCGACATTCTCAATTCGGAACTGATCCGCCGGTTGTCGGAACAGCGCGTGACATTGCGCGCGCAGCTTGCCGAACAATCATCGACGCTGCTCGACAATCATCCGCGGATCAAGGAGTTGAGGGCGCAGATCGCCGACCTCGATCACCAGATCATCGGGGAAGCGGCGACGATCGCCCGGTCATTTGAGAACGACGCCAAGCTGGCGGGGGCGCGTGTCGATACGCTTACCGCCAGTCTCGATCAGCTCAAGAGTCAGGCTGCGCTGACTAACGAAGATGACGTGCAATTGCGTGAACTTGAGCGGGACGCCAAGTCGCAGCGTGACCTCCTTGAATCCTATCTTGCCAAATATCGCGAGGCCACCGCGCGCGATTCGCTCAACTCCTCGCCCGCCGATGCTCGCGTGATTTCGCGCGCCACGGTGTCGAATATCCCGTTTTCTCCGAAAAAGCTGCCGACCATCCTTGTCGTCACCTTGACGGTACTGGTGCTGTCCGCCGGCCTTGTGGTGACCAAGGAGCTTTTGGCCACCCCGGAAGGGCTGGTTCGCGCGCCGCCGCCGCGTCCGGCAACGACGCCAAGGGAAGAGGCGTCTCCGTCGCGCATTAAGGCGGCGCTCGGGCTGCTGCGCAGGAAAGTGCTGCGATCGGAGCCTGCGCCTTATGAACCGGCTTTTCAGGAAGCCAGCTATCAAACGATGGCCAACGATCAGGAAGCCGCCTTTCACATCAGCGCGATCGCCGACATCGCGGAACACTTGCAGCAGAATGGTGCGACCGAGCCGCCCCATCGCGGTGTTCGGGGCGTCCCGCGGTTTCGACGCCAGCTGGACTGCGCTGAAGATCGCGCGCTCGCTGGCCGAGACCGGCCGCGCCATTCTTGTCAGTCTTGGGTCGGCCGATAGCGCAATCCGGACCGCCTCGAATGATCCGTCGGCGAGCGGGCTCGCGGAGCTTGCCGACGGCACGGCGTCATTTGGCAGCATCATCACCAAAGACCGGCAGTCGAGCGTTCATCTCATTTCCTCCGGACACACGCCGACCGATCGCAGCGAGATCCTGGCTTCGGCCATCGTGCCGGTCAGTTTCGAAGCCCTGTCACGCAGCTATGATTACGTCGTCATCGCTGCCGGGGCGATCGGCGGCTCCGAACTGGATGATGTTGCCGCAATCGCCCCGTCCGCCGTGCTGGTTGCCGGGACGCTGACCAATGCGGGAACGGCCTCCGCCAAAGACCGGCTGCTCAATGCCGGTTTTGAGGACGTCACCGTTGTTGTCGGCACGACGGCCAATGTCGGCGCTGCGGCGGAAGCAGCCTGACAGCCACTCCGGGCGTTGACCGCGCCCGAGTATCGGCAAAGGATTGTAAGCGTAGTCGGGGAGTATTGTGCCCCTTTCGACGAGGCATCGTCCGTGGCCGGGCTGAGACAAAAGATCATCCGCGGTGGCCTCGAGTCGCTTTATTTCAGCGGCGCGTTTGTTGCGCTAAAGCCCCTTGTTGCCGGCGTCGGCGCCATCTTGACGCTGCATCACGTGCGGCCGCCGCGGCGTGACCGTTTTCAACCGAACCGGCTGCTTGAAATCACGCCGCGCTTCCTGACCAGAGTGGTGCGATATCTGCGCCGCTCGAAACTTGACCTGGTCAGCCTCGACGAAATGCATCGCCGTCTGAAAGATCGTGATTTTTCACGGCGCTTTGTCTGTCTCACCTTCGATGACGGCTATCGCGATACGCTGCAATGCGCCTATCCGATCCTCAAAGAGGCCGAGGTGCCGTTCGCGGTGTATGTGCCGACGAGTTTCCCGGATCGCATTGGCGAATTGTGGTGGCTCGTGCTCGAAGCGGCGATCGCACGCAACGACCATATCAGCCTGCAGATCAATGGCCGCAATCGCACTTTTGATTGTGCGACCGTCGCCGCCAAGCGCGCGCTCTATGAGGAGATCTACTGGTGGCTGCGCCGGCTGCCGACCGAAGACGAGTTGCGCTCCGTCATCCACAACCTTGCTGCTTTTTATCAGGTCGACATCGCCGCGTTCTGCGACGAGCTTTGTATGACATGGCCGGAGCTGGCGGAGCTCGCCGCCGATCCGCTGGTCACTATCGGGGCGCATACGGTCAACCATCAGATGCTGGCGAAGCTGCCGCAGAAGGCTGTGCGCTCGGAAATGGATTTGAGCCGGTCGATCATCGAAGCCGGCCTCGGCGTCCGGCCCGAGCATTTGTCCTATCCGGTCGGTGACCGGACCTCTGCCGGACCGCGCGAATTCGAGATTGCCGCCGAACTTGGCTTCAAGACCGCAGTGACAACACGGCCCGGTGTGCTGTTTGCCGCGCATAGCGAGCATCTGACGGCGCTGCCGCGAATTTCGCTCAACGGCGAATATCAGCGTCTGCGTTATGTACGCGTTCTGCTGTCAGGCTCCGCCACCGCGATGTGGAGCGGCTTTCGCCGCCTCGACGCCGCTATCTGGGCGCGGTTCGGCCGCGACATCCAGGACACGATCGGCATGGCGGGCAGCACCCAGCCGATGCCCGCAATCACGTAATACGCGATCGACGCGATCATATTGTCGAAGATAAACGGTGCTTGCGCCAGTGCCATCGCGACCAGCGCCCACACCACAACCAGCACAATCAAAGCGATCGCGCCGATGAATTTGCGCAGGCGAACCGGCATGGAACATTTGTCCCAGTTGTCTCAGTTGCGAGGGTAGGGGCCAGCACTATATGGTCCGCGCGGCTCCGACAACCCATCGACAAGCGACGAGGTCATGCTCGCACGAACGCCGAGCGACGTTCATTTTGGCGCTATCCGGCTGTGGCTCTACGCGGTCGCGGCGATGGTGCTTGCCATGGTGCTGGTCGGCGGCGCCACGCGCCTCACCGAATCCGGGCTTTCGATCACCGAGTGGCAGCCGTTGATGGGCGCGTTTCCGCCGCTCAGCGACGCGCAGTGGCAGGTTGAGTTCGGGAAATACCAGGCGATCCCGCAATATCACGCGCTCAACCAGGGTATGAGCCTTAGTGCCTTCAAGGCGATCTATTGGTGGGAATGGACGCATCGGCTGATCGGCCGGCTGATCGGTTTTGTTTTTCTGCTGCCGCTATTGTGGTTTCTCTGGCGCGGCTGGATCGGGCCAGGATTGCGCGGACGCCTGTGGTTCATCTTCGGCCTTGGCGCTTTGCAGGGCGCGGTCGGCTGGTGGATGGTGGCATCCGGCCTTGCCGACCGCATTGAAGTTTCGCAGTACCGGCTGGCGACGCATCTCGTGCTGGCGTGTCTGATCTACGTCGCCATCATCTGGACCGCGCAGCGGCTTGGCGAACGGCCGGCCATGCCGGTTCCGCCGCGCATTCGGTTCAGCGCAATGGCGCTGCTAATCCTCGTACTGCTGCAAATCTATCTCGGCGCATTGGTCGCAGGGCTGCGCGCGGGCTATGTCTACAATACCTGGCCGCTGATCGACGGCGCACTGGTGCCCGACAGCGCACGGCTGTTTCTCAATACGCCGCTGTGGCGCAATTTCTTCGAAAACACGCTCACGGCGCAGTTCGATCACCGGATGGTCGCCTACACGATCTTCATATGCGCGCTACTCCACGCATTCGATGTCGCGCGCACGGCGAGGACCAGCTGGGTGGTGTCGAGCGCAACGGTGCTCGCGCTTGCCGTCACATTGCAGGCGGCGCTCGGTATCTGGACGCTGCTCGATCGGGTGCCGATTACGCTTGCACTGATGCACCAGGCGATGGCGATGCTGGTGCTGACGGTGGCGACGACGCACGCCGCGCTGGTCGCCGAACGCTCACCGCGCACCTACAGCGCGATGCTGCGAAGCTGACGACGCCGTGGTTAGTCGGCAAGCGCCTGCTCCAGATCGGCGATAATGTCTTCCTTGTCCTCGATGCCGATCGAGAGCCGCACCACGTCCGGTCCGGCGCCAGCCTGAACCTTCTGTGCATCGCTGAGTTGGCGGTGCGTCGTCGAAGCCGGGTGAATGATCAGCGAGCGCGTGTCGCCGATATTGGCCAGGTGCGAGAACAGCTTCACATTGGATACGAGCTTTACGCCGGCGTCATAGCCGCCTTTGAGTCCGAACGTGAACACCGCGCCTGCGCCGTTCGGGCAATATTTGCTGGCGAGATTGTAATAGCGATCGCCCGGCAGTCCCGGATAGCTGACCCAGGCCACCTTCGGATGATCGGCGACCCATGCTGCGACGGCTTTTGCGTTGTCGCAATGCTTCTGCATTCGAAGCGGCAATGTTTCGATGCCGGTGAGGATCAGGAACGCATTGAACGGCGACAGCGCCGCACCGATGTCACGCAGCGCCAGAACGCGGCAGGCGATGGCGAACGCGAAGTTGCCGAACGTCTCATGCAGCACGATGCCGTGATATTCCGGTCGCGGTTCGCAGAGCATCGGATAGCGCCGCTCGCGCGACCAGTTGAAGGTGCCGCCATCGACGATCATGCCGCCGATCGAATTGCCGTGACCGCCGAGGAATTTGGTCAGCGAATGCACCACGATGTCGGCGCCGTGCTCGAACGGCTTGCACAAGTAGGGCGTGGCGAGGGTGTTGTCGACGATGTAGGGCACGCCGGCGCGCTTCGCGATTTGCGCCACTGAGGCCATATCGGTCATGACCCCACCGGGATTGGCGATCGACTCGGTGAAGATCGCCTTGGTCTTCGGGCTGACGGCGCGCTCGAATGACGAGATGTCGTCAGGATCCGCCCACACCACGTTCCAGCCGAAATTCTTGAACGCGTGATTGAACTGGTTGATTGAACCGCCATAGAGCTTCTTCGACGCGACGAACTCGTCGCCGGGCTGCATCAGGCAATGGAATGCCAGGACCTGCGCCGCGTGACCGGAGGCGACGGCAAGACCGGCGGTGCCGCCTTCAAGCGCGGCGACGCGCTCCTCGAGCACCGCCGTCGTCGGGTTGCCGATGCGCGTGTAAATGTTGCCGAAGGTTTGCAGGCCGAACAGCGACGCGGCGTGATCGACGCTTTCGAACACGTAGGAGGTTGTTTGATAGATAGGTGTCGCGCGTGCGCCCGTGGTCGGATCGGGTTGCGCTCCAGCATGAACGGCGAGCGTGGCAAATCCGGGGATGCGTTCGGTCATCGTCCGATCCTCAAATTAAGGGTACACCCCGGTTTATAGGACCGGCACAGGCCGTCAAGGCGAGGAGATCGGCACCGTTAAAATGAAAACCGCCGCGCTGTGGGGCGCGGCGGCGACAGAAGCTTTTGCTTCCGATCAGGTTTCGAGCGTTACACTTATTTGAAGTGCTTCAAAGCCGTGCGGCACGCCGGAGAAATCTTGCTGCGGTTCTTCATCAGGCACTGCGCGACCCGTTCGCGGTCGGGAATGAATTGCCCGCAAACCGTCTGCGCGTCCTGCATGCAGGCGTCCTGGTCCTGCTGCTGATCGGCCCTGGCGGCGACGGGCGCAAAAGTCAGGCAGAGCAATCCGAGCGCCAGAAAAGTACGAATGTTCATCATAAGCCCCTTTGTGCTTCGTCAGGTGTTCTTCGTTTCTGCGTTTTCACGTTGAACACGATCTGCAGCTTGTGTCGAGCCACCTTGCGCACTGGTTCGATTGAGCGTCATCCGCTGAATACCGCCGATGGTGGCTTTTCGTGAGGAAATCGTCCGTGTGTTGACGCCCATCCATGCGATTTCCGAAGACAATCTTCCGTATTCGATCTTCGGGCAGCGGTTCATCACTACTTTCATACCGTTTGCTTCGGCAAGTGCTGCCGCTTCGTCGTTGCGAACGCCGAGTTGCATCCAGATGACGGCCGGTCGTGGCGCAAGCGTGAGCGCCTCCTGCACAATGCCGAGCGCGTATTGGGAACCGCGAAATATATCGACCATATCTATCGGAACGGGAATATCGGAAAGTTTCGCGTAGATGCGCTGGCCAAGCATCTCGTGGCCGGCATGGCCGGGATTGACCGGGATCATCGTGTAGCCGCGCTCGAGCAGATATTTGAACGCAAAGTAACTCGGACGGTTTTCCTTCTCGGAAGCGCCGACCATCGCGATGGTCTTCACGGTATTGAGAATGCCGCGAATGTAGTTGTCGTTGTAGCTGTCGTGGTTCATTGGTGGCGTTTAGCGGCCTTCCCATTTCGGATCGCGCTTCTCGATGAAGGCGGTGATGCCTTCTTCGGCGTCGCGGGCCAGCATGTTCTCGACCATGACTTCCGACGTGTAGCGATAGGCTTCCGCGAGCGGCATTTCGAGCTGCCGGTAAAATGCTTCCTTGCCGATCTTCACGGTCAGCGGCGATTTTGCCGTGATCTTTTGCGCAAGCTTCAATGCCTGTTCGCGTTCGGTGCCTGCGGGCACGACGTGATTGACGAGGCCGATGCGGGCCGCGTCTTCCGCCGAGATCATTTCGCCGGTCAGCAGCATTTCCATCGCCGCCTTGCGGGTGACGTTGCGCGATAGCGCGACCATGGGCGTCGAACAGAACAGGCCGATATTGACGCCGGGCGTGGCGAATTTCGCGGTCTGCGAAGCAACGGCAAGGTCGCAGCTTGCGACGAGCTGGCAGCCCGCTGCGGTTGCGGTCGCCTGCACTGCGGCGATAACCGGCTGCGGCAGCGTGACGATCTGTTGCATCACGCTGCTGCACAAATCCATGATGAGCTTGAAATAGGCGCGGCCGCGATCGGCGTCACTGCGGCGCGCGTTGAGCTCTTTCAGATCGTGGCCGGCGGAAAAAGCCGGGCCGTTCGCGGTCAGCACCACGACGCGTACTGAACGTTCATGTGCGATCGCGTTCAGTGCATCGCGCAACGCTACCAGCAAGGCCTCTGAAAGGCTGTTGCGCGCTTGCGGCCGGTTGAGCGTGAGAATGGCGACACCGGCAATGTCCTCGCGTAGAAGGATCGGCGCCGGCGATGCAGCGGCTGCGGTTGCTGTGGCAGACTGGGCGTTCATTCTACGATCCAAACCTGGCTGGGTCGTCATTGTAACCGATCTGCGGTGCCGGGGATCGGAAAACGGGAGCAGGGCATGGCAGAGATGGCAGCGCCGAAACTGACGCGCAAGGAGCTTATCGATCTGCTGACGGCTGAGTTTCCCGAGGCGGCGCATGCCGTCGGCGCTTACGAGATCGAGAAGGTCTGGCACGGCGGCTGTCTGGTGCGCCGGCCGTTTAATGAGGGGGCGCTGCGCCCGGGCGGCACGATTTCGGGACCGGTCATGATGGCGGTCGCCGATTTCACTATGTATGTCGCGGTTTTGTCCGCGGTCGGCTGGGTTCCGCTCGCCGTGACCACCAATCTCAATATCAACTTTCTCAAAAAACCCGGGGCGCGCGATCTCCTTGCCGAGGCGCGGCTGATCAAGCTCGGCAAACGGCTTGTCGTCGGCGAAGTGGCGTTGCGCTCCGACGGCGACGACGATCTCGTCGCCCATGTCACCTCGACGTATTCGATCCCTCCGCAATAAAGTGATGTGGTAATAAAATACCTCTAACATAAGCCTTTGAAATACAACAAAATTAGAGTAGGGGATTGACCCCAATTTCGGGCCTCGTTAGAAGCCCGCACGCGCCGCGGTTCACGCGGCCTTTTCCCGGATTGGAAGTGGATATGAAAACGTTTTCGGCAAAGCCCGCCGAGGTCGAGAAGAAATGGGTGATGATCGATGCCGAAGGCCTCGTCGTCGGCCGCCTCGCCTCGATCGTGGCGCTTCGGTTGCGCGGCAAGCACAAGCCGAGCTTCACGCCGCATGTCGATTGCGGTGACAACGTCATCGTCATCAACGCCGCGAAGGCGGTGCTGACCGGCCGCAAGGTCGAGCAGAAAATCTATTACAAGCACACCGGCTACATCGGCGGCATCAAGGAGCGCACGGCCAAATCGATTCTGGCTGGCCGCTTTCCGGAGCGCATCGTCGAGAAGGCGATCGAGCGCATGCTGCCGCGCGGTCCGCTAGGCCGCCGTCAGCTCGCTAACCTGCGCGTCTATCCCGCCGGCGAGCATCCGCACGAAGCGCAGCAACCGGAAAAAATCGACGTCGCGGCAATGAACCGCAAGAACAAGAGGATCGCGTAATGGCCGAGACTATTCAGTCGCTCGACGAACTGTCGACGCTCAAGCCGGCTGCCGCTCCGCAGACGCCGATCTACGTGCAAAAGCTCGACAAGCAGGGCCGCGCCTATGCCACCGGCAAGCGCAAGGACGCTGTCGCGCGCGTGTGGGTGAAGATGGGCAGCGGCAAAATCGTCATCAACGGCCGCGCGGTCGAGATCTATTTCGCACGGCCGGTGCTGCGCATGCTGATCCAGCAGCCGCTGGTCGCCTCCAACCGCCAGGGCCAATTCGACGTCACCTGCACGGTGTCCGGCGGCGGGCTGTCCGGCCAGGCCGGCGCTGTGCGTCACGGCATTTCCAAGGCGCTGATCAGGCACGAACCCGAACTGCGCCCGGTGCTCAAGCGCGGCGGCTTCGTCACCCGCGATCCGCGCGTGGTCGAGCGCAAGAAGTACGGCCGGGCCAAGGCTCGCCGCAGCTTCCAGTTCTCGAAGCGCTAAGACATTACGGCTGTTGCAAACAGGAAACGGGAGCCCGACTGCGGCTCCCGTTTTGCTTTTGGCTATGGCGTGCGGCGATCAGAAAAACGCCAGCGTGCGGATTTCGATGCTTTCGCGCGGCCGCGCGTGCGGCGGCGTCGTGGGATCGTCGAACGCTGTATGTGCGGTCCAGCGCGCGCGGCCGTCTTTGAGAGAATCGAACACTTTGAAGACGTAAGCCTCCTCGCGCCGCATGCGCGGGAACCAGAACCATTTGTGGTTGGGATTGTACTTGATCGCGTAGGTCTGGCCGATGCGGCCGGGCGCGCGCCGCTCCGAGACGATCATGTCGCTCGGCGCCAGCGTTCGCGCGTCCGCCATGGCAAGCGGATTGGTCTCGACGGGATAGCGGATCGGCCGCCACGCCTGAATGATAGCGAAGCGCCGCTTGAGCAGATCTTCCGCCTCGTCCGGCAGGATGTCGCGCACGCGCTGCGGCGCCGACCATTCCGTGTAGTCGTTGTGCACGCGGCTCACGGTCTCGCGGATCTTCTTGGCTTCGCGCATCTCCTTGTCGGCGGTGCGCAGCGTATGATCGAACACGACAACGCGTTTGGCGCCGCTCTCGGCTTTGATCAGCTCCACCATCTCCGGATAGTAGACGCGCTTGATCTCGTCCTCGTCGTAGAAATCTTTGACTTTGGTGTCATGCTCCACGAAGCGGAAGCCGTTCTTCTCCAGGTCGAACTCTTCTGACGTGCGGCCGGCCGTTGTGAATTTTCACGCGGCGCGGATCGGGGGTGCCGCCGGAGCGGGTATCGCTGCCGCCCGGGGTGGCAACGATGGTGAATACCTTGTTGCCGTCGTCGACGATGTAGTTGAGCGTGGCTTCGATGGTATCGGGGGCGACGTCGAGTTCTGCGGTCTGGCTGGCGGTCCGGCTCATGGGGCTCTCCCTTGGCGCTATTCGTTACAAGCATTTAAGCACGGACCGGGGGCAGGTGAAGAGTGCTCAGATCCGGTGCGGGACGGGCAAAATAACTCTCCGGGAGCTGTTTGCCGCGCAACATTCCTCCAGGAAGGGCCGCGTTTGCAGCGGCTTTTTCTATAGCCGGATTTTCTCGCTTGCTTTTGCCTTAACGCGACCGCGGAAATCGCTAGCGATTGCGGGCGGCGCGTAAAGACATAGTTCAAAGACGTTTATCCGTGGAAATTAAATCCGCGCAATTTTCAATTGTTATTTCCGGTAAACCTTCGCGTTTCGTCACACGCTCGGCAAAGCCTAAATCGCGAACGCGCGTGCGCCCGGCGAAAAAACTGGTACGTGGCTCTCCAGAGGTTGAGGTTGGAGGCTTCGCACATGTTTGCTCGCCTGGCAGAGGCGTCGATGTCACTCGACATTGGGACGCTATTCGTCATCGCAATCTGCGTCACATCGCTGCTCGGACTGTTTCTGTTGTTCGCGTGGCTGCAGGATCGCATCCAGGCGCTGGCCTGGTGGGGGATTGCCTATCTCATCGGCGGCCTGTCGGGACTGATCTGGCGCCTCGGTGACGCCATTTCGTTCCTGCCGTCATGCCTTCCAAATATCATGTTGTTCCTTGCGGTCGGCATGATCTGGACTGCGGCGCGGATATTTCACGGCCGGCCGATCTTGTGGGGCTCGATGTGCCTGGGCTCGGTCGTGTGGCTCGCCTCCTGTGCGTCGCCCGCATTCAATGAATCGGCCGCATCACGGCTGGTGATCAGCTCTCTTATCGTCGCCAGCTATACATTCCTGACCGCAGCCGAACTCTGGCGCGAACGCCGCAAGGCCGTCAGGCAGCAGTGGCCGGCGATCTTCGTGCCGATCCTGCACGGCGCGGTCTTCCTGTTTCCGGTGGCGCTGGCCGGCCTGTCGCAGAACAGCGGCGGCATGTTCAATCTCGGCACCGGCTGGGTCGCGGTCTATGCGATCGAAGTGGTGCTTTACGTCGTCGGCGCCGCCTTCGTCGTGCTGGTGCTGGCGAAGGATCGCACCGTGCGCCACTACAAGCTGGCGGCCGCGACCGATCCGCTGACCGAATTGTTGAACCGCCGCGGTTTCTTCGAGGCTTGCGCGGAGATCATGGGCAACCGCCGGCTGACCAAACAGCCGGTCAGTGTGCTGGCGTTCGATCTCGATCACTTCAAGAAGATCAACGATACGCACGGGCATCAAGTTGGCGATGCGACGCTGCACCTCTTTGCCGCGGTCGCCAAAAAGACCTTGCGCGCCAACGACGCTGTTGGCCGGCTCGGCGGCGAGGAATTCGTGGCGCTGCTGCCAAGCAACCTGGCGGAAGCGGGTATTGCCGCCGAACGCGTGCGGCGTGCCTTCGAGAAGGCGAGCGCGATGCCCGGCGATCATGCAACGGCGACGGTGAGCATCGGCATTGCCTGCGGTTCGCCGTCCGCCAGGATCGACGATCTGATCGCGCGCGCCGACACCGCGCTCTACAAGGCCAAAGCCAATGGCCGCAATCGCGTCGAGGCGGCGGACGAAGCTGTCGCCGGCGCACCGGTGACGGAAGCCGGTCGACAGCAGCAAAAGCCGATGAAGATTCCCGAAACGCTTGCCGTTCCGCTGCTTTCGCCGCTTCGGCCGGTGTCCGAACCGGCCTACGTGCGCTGCTCATGAAAAAAAGCGCCGGTAAAACGGCGTCCAACTTGTACAGCTTTGCACCAGCAAATGCGTTCGGCCCAAAGCTGTGAACGGCGCTGGCACAACGCGCGCGACATTCATTCCTGACATTCAGGGCTAGTTTATCGGTATACTGGAAGGGGCCGCTTCCGTCTTTGAGTTCAATTCCTTAGGCTTCGCAATGGGCACGTTCAGCAACAGAGAACAGAAAATTATTGATCGACTTAAGGATTCTGGGCACACGCTAGATGTCGTCCAAGACAATGCACTGTTTAAGTTCACCGTTAGGTTCTTCACGACCGTCAGGAATTAAATCGCGGGATCTCGCTCGCTGGTTTGAAGATGAGATGTTTTCGGCAATAAAAGACTTAGCATTTAAATCGCGCATCACAGGGATCGCGATTTTATCCTACTATATTTGATAGCGCAATTGCTTCCCCGCCAAACGACTATTTGACATACAAGAAGAAGGAGAAGTCAGTGTTCGTGGGATTGAACATTGACTTCTCGTCTTGGACTTTTGGTCCAGGGAAGAGAAGCTTGGCTTACTAGCAAATAACATCCGACAATCCGTTGAACGGGTTCCGGAAAAATATCTGTCAAGCTCAGATCATAAGAAGCTACTAGATATTCTGAGCCAAGTTCACAAACGACTGGTCGAACCGGCTCTTGCATTGAAGCGGCATTGCTCCGTCAATGCACGGTATTACACTTAAATTACAAATTACGGTGCAAATTACGGTGACAAAATTACGGTGACAGTGCATTTAATTGACACGCGGTTTAAGCGCTGCCATCGTCCGGCATGGCCCGTCTCGCTCGCGTCGTCATCCCCGGACCATCCGCACCACGTCACCCAGCGCGGCAATGGCCGCGCGCGCACGTTCTTCGGCGACACCGACTACGCGCTGTACCGCGACCTGCTCGGCCAGCATTGCCGGGCGGCCGATGTCGAGGTGTGGGCGTGGTGCCTGATGCCGAACCACGTCCATCTCATCCTGGTGCCGTCCGACCCGGACGGGTTGCGCCGGGCGCTGGCTGCGGTACACCGCCGGTACGCCGGTGTCATTCACGCGCGGCGCAAGCGCACGGGCCATTTCTGGCAGGGCCGCTTCGGCGCGGCGGTGATGGACGAGGAGCATCTCGTGGCGGCGCTGCGCTATGTGTCGCTCAATCCGGTACGGGCGCGGCTGGTCGAGCGGGCGCAGGACTGGCGCTGGTCGAGCACGCGGGCACATCTCAGCGGCAAGGATGACGGCATCACAGCGCGCAGACCGATCAAAGAGCGTATTCCCGACTTTGCCGATTTCCTTGGTGCGGCGCCCGAGGCTGATTTAGTTCTCGCGCTTGCGCGCCGCCGAAAGCATCGGCCGACCGCTCGGCGATGATCGCTTTCTTCGGCGCATCGAGCGGCTGACCAGGCGCCGGCTACTACCGGGCAAACGCGGGCCAAAATCGCAACAGCGGAAGAGCAATTAAGTGCACTGTCACCGTAATTCTGATCCAACTCTCGGGAACATTACCACCGACAATCTCGTCAACTGGGGAAACGCCGCGGCGACGGATGTTGCAGCCGACGCTCTTACCCAATCCACGCCTGCTCAAGGTGCCGCCACTCCTCCATCGAAATAACCTTGCGCCATTCGAACTAGCAATTCGATCAGCTTTCTCAGCGGCATTTTCGGACCGCCTCCGCTAAAAGGACCAGCAGGCGTGTTGCATGGAAGCGGAGGTAAGCGAGATGGATGACGAGAAGTTCTGGGCGATAGTAGATGAATGTCATACCGCCTCGGGGGGCGACATGAACCAGAAGGATCAACAGATCAAAACAGCGATTAATCGCTTATCAAGCAACGAGGCTTTGGCCTTTTACCAAACTTTCATCGAATGATGGATGCCGCTTTTACTTGGCCTCTATGGGGGGCGGCGTATGTTTTGAACGAGGGATGCGGCGACGACAGTTTCGCTGATTTTCGCGCATCTCTTATTTCCAGGGGTCGTGCTGCTTTTTACAAGGCGGTGTCAGATCCGACTCGTTGGCTGATGATGAGATTGATATCGATAATTGGTTCCATGAAGGGTTCCAGTACGCAATCGCAGATGGTGTTAAGGCAAATATCGCGAGACGGCCTAGCCGAGTAAGCCCTCCGCCATCGTCACCTGTTGGACAACGATGGACCGAAGCCACTGTCAAAAAATCTTATCCTAGGCTCGCTCGGAAACTAGAGACGCTGTGATGACCATGTCGTTCGTTGTCTGCTCGCGCTTCGCTTTTATGCATTCCATTTGAGGGGCCAATGACGATTTGGCGAAGATGAAGCGAACCGTGATCGCGCCGTCTGATCGCGGGCCAAGCGGCGTTCATGGCGCTCTTAACGAAAGTGCGTCTGTCGAGGCAGATGTGACGGATTTGAAAACTTTCCCGGCTATGCCCGAGTTGCAAAACAAAAAAGGGCGCCGGTAAACGGCGCCCTTGAAGTTGGCATTGCTCGGTCAATGCAAGGGAGGATGTTACGCCGAGTAGTACATTTCGTATTCGACCGGATGCGGGGTGTGCTCGAAGCGGATCACTTCGCCCATCTTCAGGTCGATGTAGCTGTCGATGAAGTCGTCGTCGAACACGCCGCCGGCTTTGAGGAAGTCGCGGTCCTTGTTGAGCTCGTCGAGCGCCTGGCGCAGCGAGCCGCACACGGTCGGGATCTTCTTCAGTTCCTTCGGCGGCAGATCGTAGAGATCCTTGTCGATCGCTTCGCCCGGATGCAGCTTGTTCTTGATGCCGTCGAGACCGGCCATCAGCATCGCCGCGAAACCGAGATACGGATTGGCCAGCGGATCGGGGAACCGCACTTCGACGCGCTTGGCCTTCGGGTTGGTGGTGTACGGGATGCGGCATGATGCCGAACGGTTACGCGCCGAGTAGGCAAGCAGCACCGGCGCTTCGAAGCCCGGCACCAGCCGCTTGTAGGAGTTGGTCGTCGGGTTGGTGAAGGCGTTGATCGACTTGGCGTGCTTGATGATGCCGGCGATGTAGGACAGGCAGGTCTCCGACAGGTCGGCGTATTTGTTGCCGGCGAAAACCGGCTTGCCGCTTTTCCAGATCGACTGGTGGCAGTGCATGCCCGAGCCGTTATCGCCGTAGACCGGCTTCGGCATGAAGGTGGCGGTCTTGCCGTAAACCTGCGCCACCTGCTGGATGCAGTATTTGTAGATCATCAGCTGGTCGGCCATCATGGTGAGCGGCGAGAACTTCATGCCGAGCTCGTGCTGGGCCGACGCCACTTCGTGGTGGTGCTTCTCGACCTTCACGCCCATGCGCGCCATGGCGGCGAGCATTTCCGAGCGCATGTCCTGCACCGAGTCCTGCGGCGGTACCGGGAAGTAGCCCTTCTTGGTTCCCACGCGGTGGCCAAGGTTGCCGCCCTCGTATTCGGTATCGGAATTCGACGGCAGTTCGACGAAGTCGACCCTGAAGCCGGTGTTGTACGGCGACGCGCTGTAGCGCACGTCGTCGAACACGAAGAATTCGGCCTCGGGGCCGAAAAAGATGGTGTCGCCGACGCCCATGGATTTGACCATGCCTTCGGCTCTTTTGGCGATGCCGCGCGGATCGCGGTTGTAGGGCTCGCCGGTGGTCGGCTCGAGCACGTCGCAGACCAGCACCAGCGTGGTCTCGGCGAAGAACGGATCGATGCAGGCGGACGCCGGGTCCGGCATCAGGCACATGTCGGATTCATTGATCGCCTTCCAGCCGGCGATCGACGAGCCGTCGAACATCTGGCCTTCCGCAAATGTGTCTTCCTCGATCATGCCGATGTCGAAAGTGACGTGCTGCCACTTGCCGCGCGGATCGGTGAAACGGAAATCGGCGTATTTAACGTCGTTATCCTTGATCATTTTCATGACATTCTTTGGCGTCGTCATGGAATGCGTACCCTTTCGTGGTGCTAGTGATTGACTTGTAAGTTGGCCCGAACTCTACGCGCGGCGAATTTGCCGGCGGCAGACTGGCCTGCAATTTAAATCGCGTCTACTCCGGATTCCCCGGTCCTGATCCGGATCGCTTCCTCGATCGTCGAGACGAAAATCTTTCCGTCGCCAATGCGCCCGGTCTGGGCGGCGCGGCGGATCGCTTCAATCGCCTTTTCGACCATGTCGTCGCCGAGCACGATCTCGATTTTCACCTTGGGGAGAAAATCGACGACGTATTCAGCGCCGCGATAAAGCTCGGTGTGCCCTTTTTGCCGGCCGAAACCCTTGGCTTCGGTGACAGTTATTCCTTGCAGTCCGACTTCCTGCAGCGCCTCCTTCACCTCGTCCAATTTGAACGGCTTGATGATCGCTTCGATTTTTTTCATCGCGTTTCATCTCCCCCGTTCCAAGGCATGCGAATGCGCTTTGGAACCGAGCGTTGATTTGCAGGTCCCGTGCCAAGGCTTCAGGCGACCCGAAAAGTGTTGTCGGATCAGGGGGCTATGGCACGATACGGGTTGGGCGGCAAAGACCCCGAACAGGCCTTCGCTGATAAAATGAGCAGATTGCCCATTATGTCGTCAATGGCGCGCGACGCGATAATGTGGGTAAAGCCGCGGCATATTCGCCGGCATATTCGCCACCTGCCGCTTTCGTTATCCTCGGCGCATCATGAATGAGCTTTTGACGCCCTCGGAAATGGCGCAAGCCGACCAGCTCACCATCGCCGGCGGAACTCCCGGTATCGAGCTGATGGAGCGGGCAGGGCGGGCGGTGGCCGACGCCGTTTCCGCCAACCATCCGGTGGGCGCGCGGGTCACTATTGTCGCCGGCCCCGGCAACAACGGCGGCGACGGATTTGTCGCGGCGCGGCTTCTGACCGACCGGGGTTACCGCGTCACCGTGATGCTGGTCGGCGAACTCGCGCGGCTCAAGGGCGATGCAGACCTCGCGGCCAGGAAATGGCAGGGCGGCATCACCGACGATCGCGGGCATCTCGCCACCGCCGACGTCTTGATCGACGCGCTGTTTGGCGCCGGCCTCGACCGCCCGATCGAAGGCGCAGCGCGCGCCATCATCGAGACAATGAATGCGCTCGAAAAGCCGATCGTCGCGGTCGATCTGCCGAGCGGCATCAACGGTGCGTCCGGCGCGGTTATGGGCGTTGCTGTGCAGGCAACCGAGACAGTCACTTTCTTTCGCAAGAAGCCCGGACATCTGTTGCTGCCTGGGCGGCTGCATTGCGGCGCGATTTCCGTCGCCGACATCGGCATTCCGGCGTCGACACTCGCGCGCATCGCTCCGAAAACCTTCGAGAACACGCCAGCGCTTTGGCGTGACTATTTTCCGGTGCCGAAACTCGACGGGCACAAATACGACCGCGGCCATGCCGTCGTCGTATCGGGGCCGATGTGGTCCACCGGCGCGGCGCGGCTTGCCGCCCGCGGCGCGTTACGGGCGGGAGCAGGGCTGGTCACCATCGCCAGTCCCCGCGAAGCGCTTGCCGTCAACGCCGCTGCCAACCTGGCGATTATGGTCAGGCCGGTCGACGGCGCTGCCGAGCTGGCGGTGCTGCTGGCGGACCGGCGGTTAAACGCCGTGGCCATCGGGCCGGGCGTCGGGGTGGCCGACACCACCTGTGACCAGGTTCTGGCCGCGTTGTCCGGCGAACGCGCGGTCGTGCTCGATGCCGACGCGCTCACCAGCTTTGCAGGCGATCCGAAGCGGCTGGCAGCGGCGCTAAATGCCCGTTCGGGTCAAAATACCATTCTGACGCCCCACGAGGGCGAATTCTCACGCTACTTCGGTGCTTTGGATAAGAAAACTCAAGCAGGATCGAAGCTTGAGCGAGCCCGTTTGGCAGCCGAACTGACCGGAGCCGTCCTGGTGCTCAAGGGCGCCGATACGGTCGTCGCCGCCCCGGACGGCCGGGCCGCCATCGCCGCCAATGCGCCGGCATACCTCGCGACGGCTGGGGCAGGCGACGTGCTGGCTGGCATGGCAACGGGCCTGCTGGCGCAGGGAATGCCGGCTTTTGAGGCTGCTGCGGCGGCGGTCTGGCTCCATGGCGAGGCCGCTTCGGCGTTCGGCCCGGGCCTGATTGCCGAGGATCTGCCGGAGCAGTTGCCGAAGCTTTACCGGGGGCTATTTTGTTAGTGCCCGTTCCGTTGCGCATGATATAAGCCGCGCCACCGGGCCGGCTGGTGGTTCAATTCAAACATTCGCACTCCATTTCGGAGGCTCCTATGCGAATGTTTGAATTAAAGAACCCCCAGCAACTTTAAAGTGGCAATTGGAGCTTCGGATTTGACATTCGCTTGACGAACCCGCGGCCGGGTGGGTAGCGAATGTCAAATCCGCTCCAATTGCGCGTCGCGGGCGTGGCGGAATTGGTAGACGCGCGGGATTTAGGTTCCCGTGACGAAAGTCGTGGGGGTTCGAGCCCCTCCGCCCGCACCAGCTGGGCGGTTTTTTCAAAACTCGCCCGGGATCAGGCCCATTCGGATTAGGCCCGCGGTTGGGCCGTGAAGAGTAATGCCAATGCAAGTGACTGAAACTGCTACCGACGGCCTCAAGCGCGAATATCGCGTGGTTATTCCGGCAAGCGATCTCGCTGCGAAAGTCGACGAGAAGCTCGACGACCTGAAAGGTCGCGTGCAGCTTCGTGGCTTCCGGCCGGGCAAGGTCCCGGTGGCGCATCTCAAGCGCATCTACGGCAAGGCCGCCATGGCCGAAGTGATCGAAGCCACGGTGCGTGAAGCCAACAGCAAGATCGTTACCGACAACGGCTACAAGCTCGCTACCGAGCCCAAAGTCGTGCCGGACGAAGGCGTCGAAGGCGTCATCGATGGCAAGGCCGATCTTGCCTACAAGGTCGAGATCGAGATCGTTCCGCCGATCGCTTTGGCAGATTTCAAGGCGATCAAGCTGGAGCGTCTCAATGCCGATGTAGCCGACGCCGAAGTCGATGAAGCGCTGAAAAGGATCGGCGAACAGAACAGGCCGTTCAATCGCAAGGTCGAAGGCGCCGACAAGGGCGATCGCGTCACCGTTTCGTTCCAGGGCACCATGGGCGGCGAGCCGTTTGAAGGCGGCTCAGGCGACGGCGTTCCGATCCTGCTCGGCTCAGGCCAGTTCATCCCGGGGTTCGAGGACAATCTGACCGGAATCAAAGCCGGCGAGAGCCGCACCTTCGATCTGAAATTCCCGGAGAGCTATCAGGCGCCGAATCTGGCGGGCAAGGATGTCACCTTTGCCGTCACAGCGAGCGCCGTCGAAGCGCCCGGCGAGGTCAAGCTGGACGACGATTTCGCCAAAACCCTTGGCCTGGAGTCGTTCGACAAGCTGCGCGAGGGCGTCAAGGAGCGGTTGCAGCGCGAGCATGCCGCGGCGTCGCGGCAGAAGCTCAAGCGCGAACTGCTCGATCAGCTCGACGAGCGCCATAAATTCGAGCCGCCGCCGAGCCTTGTCGAACAGGAATTCAATAGCGTCTGGAGCTCGATCGAGGCCGATCTTAAAGCGCAAAATCGGACCTTCGCCGACGAGGGCACGACCGAGGAGAAGGCGCGTGTCGATTATCGCGCTATTGCCGAGCGCCGGGTGCGGCTCGGCCTGGTCATCGCCGAGATCGGCGAGAAGAACAATATCAAGGTAACGGACGACCAGCTCACCGCCGCAATCGTCGAGCGGGCCCGGCAGCTTCCCGGCCAGGAACAGCAGGTCTGGGAATATTATCGCAACAATCCCGGCGCCCTGGCTTCGGTGCGGGCGCCGATTTTCGAGGAAAAAGTCGTCGATTTCCTGCTTGAGCTTGCGGATATCACCGACAAGCAGGTGTCGCGGGAAGAGTTGTTCAAGGAGGACGAGGAGTAGACCCCCGTCGTCTGCCAAGTCCCTTAATCCCGTAAGCCTTGTAGCCGCGGCGTTTCGCACATATTTCTGCACTCGCGGTGGTGCCGGAGGGGCACTCCGGCTTCGACAAGTCGAGCCCGACTCAGACACAGTATTGCCGGTATGTCGGGCCAGCACGTCTTAGGCTGCGTCCGGCAGTCCCGGCTTGAAGTTAAGTTCCTTCGTTAAAGTCCTTTGGCAGGTGAGCGATGCGCGACCCGAGAGAGACCTACATGAACCTCGTCCCCATGGTGGTCGAGCAGACCAACCGCGGGGAGCGGGCCTATGACATCTTTTCACGTCTGCTCAAGGAGCGGATCATCTTCATCACCGGCCCGGTCGAAGACGGCATGGCGACGCTGGTGGTCGCCCAGCTGCTGTTCCTCGAGGCGGAAAATCCGAAAAAAGAAATCTCGATGTACATCAACTCGCCGGGCGGCGTGGTGACTTCGGGGATGGCGATTTACGACACGATGCAGTTCATTCGCCCGCAGGTTTCCACCCTGTGCACGGGCCAGGCCGCGTCGATGGGCTCGCTGCTTCTCGCCGCCGGCGCCAAGGATCTGCGCTTCGCGTTGCCGAACGCGCGCATCATGGTTCACCAGCCGTCAGGCGGGTTCCAGGGCCAGGCGACCGACATCATGTTGCACGCGCAGGAGATCCTGAATCTCAAAAAGCGGCTTGAACGAAATTTACGTCAAGCACACCGGTCAGCCGCTGAAGAAGATCGAGGATGCGCTCGAGCGCGACATGTTCCTGACCGCGGAAATGGCGAAGGACTTCGGCCTGATCGACAAGGTGATCGAGAAGCGGGCCGAGGAACCGGGCCTGAAATCGGAACCCGTCATCAAAAGCGTGACCTGACCGGGTGTCCAACGCCATCAAATGGGCCGATTCGGCCGCATTAACGGGTTCCCGGCACAGGTCAAGCGCCAAAATGCGCGGTGTGATCGGGAAAACACACTGGGCTGGACTCTCGTTATCGTTAATGGATTCTTGATTGGCACGCCGCTAGCATGTCGACTTGTGCTGATTTGCCGGTGATGTCTTTGTTGCGGTGTTCACGGCAAATCGGGTGGTCGCCGCTACGGAATGTTAGCGCGGCGGCAAGTACCGTGTGAGGTGCTGCCCGCATCGGCGACTGCGGAGACTGGGCGAATACGGAGACTGGAATGAGCAAGGTTAGCGGCGGCGACTCCAAGAATACGCTCTACTGCTCTTTCTGCGGAAAGAGCCAGCATGAAGTGCGTAAGCTTATCGCCGGGCCGACCGTCTTCATTTGCGACGAGTGCGTCGAGCTCTGCATGGACATCATTCGCGAGGAGAACAAGTCCTCGCTGGTGAAGTCACGCGACGGCATCCCGACGCCGCGCGAGATCCGCAAGGTCCTCGACGATTATGTCATCGGTCAGCAGCACGCCAAGAAGCGTGCTCTCGGTCGCCGTCCACAATCACTACAAGCGGCTCAATCATCAGTCGAAGCACAGCGACGTCGAGCTGGCCAAGTCGAACATCCTGCTGATCGGTCCGACCGGCTCGGGCAAGACGCTCTTGGCGCAGACGCTGGCGCGCATTCTCGATGTGCCGTTCACGATGGCCGACGCAACGACGCTGACCGAAGCCGGTTACGTCGGCGAGGACGTCGAGAACATCATCCTCAAGCTCCTGCAGTCCGCCGACTACAATGTCGAGCGGGCGCAGCGCGGCATCGTCTACATCGACGAGATCGACAAGATTTCGCGCAAGTCCGACAACCCCTCGATTACCCGCGACGTGTCAGGCGAGGGCGTGCAGCAGGCGCTGCTCAAGATCATGGAAGGCACGATCGCGAGCGTGCCGCCGCAGGGCGGCCGCAAGCATCCGCAGCAGGAGTTCCTGCAGGTCGACACGACCAACATCCTGTTCGTCTGCGGCGGCGCCTTCGCCGGCCTGGAAAAGATCATCTCGTCGCGCGGCCGATCCACGTCGATCGGCTTCGGCGCCAAGGTTTCGGCGCCTGAAGATCGCAAGCAGGGCGAAATCTTCCGCGAGGTCGAGCCGGAGGATCTGCTGAAGTACGGCTTGATCCCTGAATTCGTCGGCCGCCTCCCGGTCGTGGCGACGCTTGAAGACCTCGACGAGGCTTCGCTCAAGCGCATCCTGACCGAGCCGAAAAACGCGCTGGTGAAGCAGTACCAGCGCATGTTCGAAATGGAGACGGTGGATCTCACGCTGGCCGACGAGGCGCTGTCCGCCATCGCCCGCAAGGCGATCGACCGCAAGACCGGCGCGCGCGGCTTGCGCTCGATCATGGAGACTATCCTGCTCGACACCATGTTCGACCTGCCGAGCCTTGAAGGCGTCGAGGAGATCGTGATCTCCCGCGAGGTCGTAGAGGGCAGCGCCCGCCCGCTCTATATCTACGCAGACCGGTCGGATCGTGCCGCTGGCGAGACCGGCGGGGCGAGCGCCTGAGTGGTATCGGGCTCGCCCTGCGCGCCCGATTCGCAACGCGGCCGTTTACAGCGGCCTCCGTATGCGGCGTTTTACTTGCAAAATCAGGCTTTCTTGACACGTCGAGGTGCCGTCGCCACCTATAGTGGTCGTACGACACAAACGTACGATCTATCGTTCGGGACTACTCCGGGTTTGGCTTCGTATCGCTCTGGTGCGGAACTTGCTCGGTTCACTGGCAGTTCGTTGCGACAGCGCATCCTGCGGGTCGCGGCGAAGGTGCACAACAATAAGGAAATGGGGCCATGACAGGTGCCACCAAGCCTAAGCCAACTCTGACCGCCGGCGAGAGCCGTGCCTATCCGGTGTTGCCGTTACGGGACATCGTCGTCTTCCCGCATATGATCGTGCCGCTGTTCGTCGGCCGCGAGAAGTCGATCAAGGCGCTCGAAGAGGTGATGCGTTCGGATACTTTCATCCTGCTCGCGACGCAGAAGAATGCTTCCGACGACGATCCGGCTACGGACTCGATTTATGAAGTCGGCACGCTGGCGAGCGTGCTTCAGCTTCTCAAGCTGCCCGACGGCACCGTGAAGGTGCTGGTCGAGGGCGCCGCGCGCGCGCGCGTCGGCAAATACACCGACCGCGAGGAATACTACGAAGCCGAAGCGGTCGTGCTTGCGGATACGGCCGGCGAAAAGGTCGAGGCCGAGGCGTTGGCGCGTTCCGTCGTCAACGAATTCGAAGGCTATGTGAAGCTCAACAAGAAGGTGTCGCCGGAAACCGTCGGCGTGGTCCAGCAGATCGAGGACTATGCCAAGCTCGCCGACACCGTCGTGTCGAATCTCGCGGTCAAGATTTCCGACAAGCAGCTGATCCTGGAGACGCCTTCCGTCACCGAGCGCCTGGAGAAGGTGCTGGGCCTGATGGAGAGCGAAATCTCCGTGCTGCAGGTCGAGAAACGCATCCGCACGCGCGTCAAGCGCCAGATGGAGAAGACCCAGCGCGAGTACTACCTCAACGAGCAGATGAAGGCGATCCAGAAGGAACTGGGCGACGAAGACGGCAAGGACGAAGTTGCCGAGCTCGAAGAGAAGATCAAGCGCACCAAGCTCTCCAAGGAAGCGCGCGAGAAGGCGCAACACGAGATCAAGAAGCTGCGTCAGATGTCGCCGATGTCGGCGGAAGCTACCGTCGTGCGCAACTATCTCGACTGGCTGCTCTCGATCCCGTGGAACAAGAAGTCGAAGATCAAGAAGGATCTGACGGCGGCCGAGGAAGTCCTCGATGCCGATCACTTCGGCCTTGAGAAGGTCAAGGAACGCATCGTCGAGTACCTCGCGGTGCAGCAGCGCGCCAACAAGCTGACCGGGCCGATCCTGTGCCTGGTCGGTCCTCCCGGCGTGGGCAAGACCTCGCTCGGCAAGTCGATCGCGAAGGCGACCGGACGCGATTTCGTGCGCGTTTCGCTCGGCGGCGTGCGCGACGAAGCGGAGATCCGCGGTCACCGGCGAACCTATATCGGCTCGATGCCCGGCAAGATCATCCAGTCGATGAGGAAGGCCAAGAGCTCGAACCCGCTGTTCCTGCTCGACGAGATCGACAAGATGGGCGCCGATTTCCGCGGCGATCCGTCGTCGGCGCTGCTCGAGGTTCTGGACCCCGAGCAGAATCACACGTTCAACGACCACTATCTCGAGGTCGACTACGATCTCTCCAACGTGATGTTCATCACGACGGCGAATACGCTCAATATTCCGCCGCCCCTGATGGACCGCATGGAGATCATCCGTATCGCCGGCTACACTGAGGACGAGAAGGTTGAAATCGCGCGCAAGCACCTCATTCCGCACGCGATTACCAAACACGGCCTCGAACCGAAGGAATGGTCGGTCGACGACGGTGCGTTGTTGATGATCATCCGCCGGTACACCCGTGAAGCCGGTGTGCGTAATCTCGAGCGCGAGCTTTCGACACTGATCCGCAAGGCGGTGAAGGAACTCACGATCAAGAAGACGCTGTCGGTCGCGGTCACCGAGAAGAATCTGCCCGATTATCTCGGTGTGCCGAAATTCCGCTACGGCGAGGTCGAGGACGAGGATCAGGTCGGTGTCGTTACCGGTCTGGCCTGGACCGATGTCGGCGGCGAGTTGCTGACCATCGAGGCGGCCATGATGCCCGGCAAGGGCAAGATGACCGTCACCGGCAACTTGCGCGATGTAATGAAGGAGTCGATCTCCGCTGCGGCCTCCTATGTCCGCATGCGCTCGGCCGCCTTCGGCATCGAGCCGCCGCTGTTCGACAGGCGCGACATCCACGTGCACGTGCCGGAAGGCGCGACGCCGAAGGATGGACCGTCGGCGGGCGTCGCCATGGTCACCGCGATCGTTTCGGTGATGACCGGCATTCCGGTGCATCGTGACGTCGCCATGACCGGTGAGATCACGCTGCGCGGACGCGTGCTGCCGATCGGCGGGTTGAAGGAGAAGCTGCTTGCCGCGCATCGCGGCGGCATCAAGACCGTGCTGATCCCGGAAGAGAACGCCAAGGATCTTGTCGAGATCAACGACAGCATCAAGAGCGGGCTCGATATCATCCCGGTGTCGCGCATGGACGAGGTGCTGGCCCGGGCGCTGGTGCGCAAGCCGGAGCCGATTACCTGGGAAGAGGCGACGGCGAAGCCGGTCGACGTCCCGGATCCGGCGGTGGAGGAGGATTCCTCCGGGCTTACCGCCCACTAAGCGGGCAATTACGACAAGTCAGGCGGCGCCCAATAGAATTGGGCGCCGCCTTTTTAATTGCAGGCTTTGCGTCAGTACTCTTTTAACGGATTTCGGCAAACCTTGGCCTGGGCCTTTCGGCTCGCAGTTATGCTGCGGGTCCATTGCCAGGTTTGGGTTGTCACATGGCAGTCGCACGCCGCCCGAAACGCCGCAATCGTTCCCGTGATGGCTTCCGCCAGGTCGCCATTGTGATTGGCGTCGGCACCGTGTTGGCCGCCGGTCTGTTCGCTGGCGGTTATGCCGTGCAGCAGCAGTTCATGCCGGGTTTGGTCAAGGCTTTAACGGGGAACGGGCGCGGCGGCACCCAGGTCGCATCTGCGGCGAGCAATAACGAGCTCTATACCGGCTCGATCCTCTACCTCCCGTACGAAGGCTCGAATTGCCGGCAGCTCCTGTTCGATAACCGCAACGGTCGTTTCACCGACAATGGCAATGTCGATTGCGCGCAAGCGTCGGAGCAGAGCGGTATCAGTTCACCGAAACAATGGTCGGCCGCGCGTGCCAAAGTGATCAGCATGGGTTTCCGCGATCACTCGCTAAACGCGGAATAGTCCAGATAGACATTGGCCGGGCGAAAGACTTTCGCTAAAGTCCGGCGCTCACCGCGCGCTGCGAACGGCGCCGGGAAGGCAAGGTTTGCGGACGGCGTCGGTCAGGTCTTCGTGTTCAAAATCATCCCGCACTATTTCCGTGGCCGCTATCGTGCTTGGCGCCGTTGCCGGCTCAGGCTGCGCGCTCGCGGCGGACGATTTTCCGTTCATCGGCAATTATACGCAGAATGTGCCCTGCAAGGGCGATGGCAGCGATCCGCCTGCGGTACAGGTGAAGATCTCCGCCAAGGAAATCGTGTCCAATGTCGGCCCCTGCACGATCC
The DNA here is from genome assembly GCA_963739945.1 of uncultured Alphaproteobacteria bacterium. Taxonomy (GTDB): domain Bacteria; phylum Pseudomonadota; class Alphaproteobacteria; order Rhizobiales; family Xanthobacteraceae; genus BOG-931. The sequence goes on from CAVUCN010000004.1 coordinate 326,261, forward strand.
TCGATCTCAAAAAGGACGGCGAGACCGTCACTGTGCACGTTGAGTGCAAGTTCCCCGCCGGCCCGCTGATGGGGGATATCAGCTTCACGCCGCGCCCCGATAAAAATCTCGATTTCGTCGACCGCGACGGCAACTACAAGGCCGTTCTGCATCGCTGCCCGAACTGAACGGCGTAGCTCGTTTGTTTTGGAGCGGCTGTTTTGGCCTGCCTGCCGTGCTATCAATGACGCAACAGATCAAACGCCTGAATAGGGAGAGCGCAGCGTGAGTTATTATCAGGGTCTACAGTCGGAAGTCGTACCGTTCCGCGGCCACAACGGCGATCAGGGCGAAGCCTATTACGCGCGGCCGACGCGGGCCGGCAAATTTCCCGGCATCGTCGTCATCCATCACATCCCGGGCTGGTGCGAGTGGACGACTGAAGTCGTGCGCAAGTTTGCGCATCACGGTTACGCGGCGATTTCGCCGCATCTTTATTTCCGCGAGGGCAATCCCGGCGAGGCGCCGGACGATCTCGGTGCGCGCATCCGCGCCGCCGGCGGCGTCGCCGACGCCCAGGTGATGGGCGACGTCGCGGCTGCGATGGCTTATTTGCGTGCGCAGCCGAACGCGACCGGCAAGATCGGCGTCATCGGCTTCTGCTCCGGCGGCCGCCACACCTATCTCGCCGCCTGCACGCTGAAAGGCATCGACGCCGCGGTCGATTGCTGGGGCGGCAATGTCATCGTCGACAATCCGAAGGACCTCAACGACAAGCGGCCGGTCGCGCCGATCGATCTCACCGAGAAGATGAGCTGCCCGCTGCTCGGCATTTTCGGCAACGACGATCACAATCCGACCGCCGATCAGGTCAATCGCACCGAAGCCGTGCTCAAGAAGCTCGGCAAGAACTACGAATTCCACCGTTACGACGGCGCCGGCCACGCCTTCTTCAACATCGCAGCGCGACGCCTATCGGCCGGACCAGGCAATGGACGGCTGGCGCAAGGTGTTCGATTTCTTCAACCGCAATCTGGCCGCGTCCGACCAGCAGCGTCGCGGCGGAATAGAGGAGACAGGCAATGTGCTCCTATATCGTCGAAAAAGCCGCGCTCATCGGCAGCGCCAAGGGTCGCAAGGGCTGGATGAAGATCGACACCGCCAACGTCTATTTCGATCATCCGTACTACTCGACCCTCGATCACGTGCTTGCCATCGACTTCACCAATGAAGGCGAGGGCGGCCGCGACCGCGTCGCGGTCGAGCTCAGCGCCGAGTTGGCGCGTGCGCTGGTCGACCGCATCCTCGCCGCGCTTGCGAGCGGCGAGGTTGCGCATGCGACGCCTGCGCCGCAAATCCCGGTCGCTGCGGAGTAATTGAAAGAGGAGGCCGTCATGTCGCTGTCGACGCACGAGTCCGCGCCGCGCCACGCGCAATCCTCGCGCAACGCGCCGTTCGAGATTGTTCCGCTCACCAAACATATCGGCGCCGAGATCCGCGGCCTCGATCTGCGGCAACAGCCTGACGATGAGACGGTGAAGGCGATCTATCAGGCGTGGCTCGATCATCTGGTGCTGATCTTCCCGGACCAGACGCTCTCGCAAGAGGACCTGATCCGCGCCACCGGCTTTTTCGGCCATCTTGGCAAGATTTCGCGGCCGCCGAAGTACTTTCCGAAAGGATACTCCAAGGTCCTGCCGGGCATCATGATGATCTCGAATATCCGCGAGAACGGCGAGCCGATCGGAGCGCTGCCGGACGGCGAGATGATGTTCCACCACGACATGATCCACGCCGAGGTGCCGAGCAAGGCGACGCTGCTTTATTCGCTCGAAATTCCATCGGCCGGCGGCAACACGCTGTTCGCCAGCGGCTATGCCGCCTACGACACGCTCGATCCCGCGATCCGCAGCCGGCTCGAAGGACAAGAAGGCGCTGCACCACTACAATTACGGCTCGACCATCCGCGGCGACAATCGCGGCGTGGAAGCTTTCGCCGAGCAGGTGCATCCGGTGTTTCGCACCCATGAAGACACCGGCAGGAAGGCCGTCTACGTCAACCGGCTGATGACGGTGAAAGTCCTCGATATGCCGGAGGACGAAAGCGACCGGCTGCTCAATGCGCTCTACGATCACGCCGAGAAGCCGGAATTCGTCTATGAGCACGTCTGGCGCGTCGGCGATCTCCTGCTGTGGGACAATCGCTGCTCGTCGCACGCCCGCACCGATTTCCCGAGCACCGAGCGGCGGCTGATGTTCCGCACCACGGTCGACGGCAACGTGCGGCCGTACTGAGACGGACCTTTAACGCGCGCTGCTGTGCAGGCGCGTCTCCGGTGCGAATAATTTCGCCAACTCCGGCAGTATCGTCATGCGCGCGGTTTCAAACGGATAGGCGTCGCCGCGGTTGACGAGAAGGACGATCCCGAGCTTTCGTTCCGGGACCAGTCCGATATAGGCCGAGGCATTGTCCAGCCCGCCCGGTTTGTCGACGATCGTTATGCCGTTGGCGTGGTCGGTTTCCCACGCCATGGCTTGCCCGTATTGCGGACTGACGCGAAACGCTTCGTGTTGCGCGGACAGGATGGCCTTGCGCAATTGCGGATCGACCGGAGCTTCGTCAAGGCAGGCCGCAAGCAGAACGGCGAGATCGTGAGCCGACGAGAACATCTGCCCGGTGCCCGGGAAGTCGAAATAGCCCTGCTGGTTGCCCGGCAATCCGATCGGCGTGCCGTCCTTGGCATAACCCTGTACGGCGCGCTGCAAAAGCTGCGCATCGAGCATCGCGCGGTCGTCCGCACCGCGTTCGGGAACGAATGTCGACGTCAAGCCAAGCGGCTTGATCACGCGCTGGTCGAGCAACTCGGCAATCGGTTTCTGGTAGCGCCGTTCGAGAACCAGCTGGAGCAGCACGTAACCGGCATGCGTATAGATGCGTTGTGCGCCCGGTTGCTCGCCGTTCTGCGGCGTCCAGTTGTTGAGAGCGTCGAGAAAACCGGCAAGCGAGTAATGCTCGCTTGGCCATGGCGGATGGTCCGTAGGGAAAAGCAGCCCTGATGTGTGGGTGGCCAATTCGCCGACCGTGACGTTGCGGATGTAGTCGCCTTGCAACTCGGTGACATAGACGTTGACCGGATCATCAAGCCTGATCTCTCCGCGCAGCACGGCATCGGCCAGCAGGGTAGCCTCGAAGACTTTGCGCACCGACCCGATGTTGAACAGTGAGTTGGATGTGACTGGCCGCTTCTCAATCTGGTCGGCGAAACCGTAATTGTAAAAGCGGGTATGGCCGGCAGCGCGGACTGCGACCGCGAGACCGCCGGCGATGTCTGGCGGCATCAACGGGGAAATTCCGCGGGCAATAGTACGCTCGATCTCGGATCCTGGATCAGGCCGAACGGCTGCGTTTGAAGCGGGCATCAGGATAGCCAGTAAAGACACCACGCCGCACAGGAACATGATTATGGCGGCCGTTGCCGAATTCCGCATGCTGCGATCTTGCGTAGCGTTTATGCGCCCGTTACTCCGATCCAAAGACTGGGCGGAGTATCGGCTTCTGTTTGCGATCCGGCAATTCGTATCCTGACGAATTTATCCCGCTAAGTGCGTCGTCAATATGGCATCCAGCGAAGCCGCTCAGCGCACGCCGCCGGAATTGACGATCGGTCCGCTATAGGCCTCGAATTTCTTGCGCAGCTCCGCGACCTTCTTCTGGTCGCTGAGGAAGTCGCGGTAGTCGTTGACGACCTTGTACGACAGGATCGGCTTGTAGCCCGCCGGCGGCGGCACGTCGCTGCGCGACGACCAGGTCGGCAGTTTCGACTGCACCTCCGGCGACAGTAGCCACGAGATGAAGAGCTTCGCCGCGTTCGGATGCGGCGCGCCCTTGAAGATCGCGCCGAGGAACGGCCAGATCGGCAGCGGGTCGACGGTCGGAATGTGCGTGTCCACCGGCTGGCCCTGGCGCTTGAGCGCGCTGGTGATGTCGAGGATCGAATTGAACGTCACCAGGTTTTGCCCGGAGCCGATGCTGCGCTGTTCGCCGAGATGGCCCTGGATGAAGTTCGGCTTGGTCGCCATGTACTTGTCCATGTAGCTCCAGCCGTACTTCTGCACGATGTGGTAGAACACCCACAGCGTGACATCGTCGTCGGCCGGATAGGCGGTGACGACCTTGCCGTTGAACTGGGGTTTGAGGAAATCCATCGCCGAATTGGGGATGTCGGCGGCGGCGACCTTCTCGGTGTTGTACATGTACGGCACGACGTTGATCATCGTCGCCCAGTACTCGCCTTCCTTGTCCTTGAAAGCCGGGTCCATCTTCTCGAAGCCGGGCGGCTTGAAGGTGATCAGCCGGCCTTCCTGTTTCCAGCGCACAAAATCGGCTGCGGTCTGCAACAGCGCGGCATCGACTTCGAGTTTCTTTGCGGCAATCTGCGCATCGATCTTCTGATCGAGCACGTTGGAGAAGCCGCCGCCGATCGTGACCTTGATGCCCGGATATTTCTCGGTGAACCCCTTGGTTCGCTCTTCCCAGGGTGCGGTCGGCCCGCCGACGTAGAACGCAATTTCGCCTTCGGTCTTGGCCTTGGCGTAAAGCTCGTCAAGCGATTGTGCGCGCGCGGCAGGTACTGCCGCAAAGCCGCCAATCAAGGTGCAGCCCAATACCGCCGCGAATTGCCGGATCATACTTCTCTCCCCAAGACCGGTTATCCTGTTGCCCGGATCATCACCGTGTCCGCTGTGGAAGACAAGCAGGGACTACTCTCGCCAAGTAATAAGCTCCTGTGCTAACCAGATTCCGACTTCGTTTCTGCCCCGACCAAAATCCCGGAAAATTCCCAAAAAGATCTCGAAGGAAATTCCCATGAGAATGCTCGCCTATCTGCTTGCCATCATCGCGGCAATTGCGGCCGTCATGTACTACACGATGCCGGCCGGCTCGCTGCCGACCTTCATGCCGGGCTACGCCGCCGGCTCCGACCACATTCACACGACGCATGCGATTGCCTCCGCTGTCGGCGCCGTTGTGCTGTTTGTGCATCGGCTGGGTTCTCGGCCGCCGCTAACGATGCTCCTTCTCGATCCGCATTTTGCGCTGCACGCGTTCGTCGAAGCGCTCGACGCTGACGACGACGCGTTCGTGTGTGCCGCCGCCGATCACTTCGACTTCGTCGCGGGCTTCGACACGGAAGGTGATGGTGCGGCCTTCGACCCGCAGCACCTCCGCGGTGGCGGTCACCCGGAAGCCGATCGGCGTGGCCGCGGTGTGGCTGACGTCGAGCTTGATGCCGAGGCTCTGGTGGCCGAGCGGCAACAGATGCTCGACCGCCGCCAGCGACGCTGCCTCGATCAGGTTGATCATCACCGGCGTCGCCAGCACCGCGATGCGGCCCGAGCCGACAAAGGGTGCGGTGTGTTCCGGTCCGACCCTGATCTGGTGCGTGCCGACGAGGCCGGGCGTCACGCGTTCGAGCACGCTTGAGACTTTTGCGGGGCCGGAATCTGGCATAGGCGAGAAGCTCCATTGCGCAATGCTGTCATAACTTTTCAACCGCATGGCGATCAATGCTAAGGTTGTCCCTTCAGTAAGGGAGCCACCGCCATGATTTGCTTTGCCGCCGCCGCCGTCCTGCTGACGGCAATGCTGGGATCTTCGTCTTTCGCAGCCACGGCGCAGCAAAAGATGGCGACCTGCAAGTTCGGCGCTGATAACCAGAAGCTCGCCGGGGCGGCGCGCGCGAAGTTCATGAAAGACTGCATGGCGAACCGGAACGATCCGCGCGGCAGCGGCGCGTCCGGGCCGGCCACGGTGCCTGCCGGCAACAATTAACATGCAACTGGTCCGACGCCGCGAAACAAGCGGCGCGGTCAAAAGGGGAGGGAAACGATGACGACGCAGACTGCCACCATGCCGGCTGTGCATTTCCGCCGCGGCTGGATCTATGTGCTGACGCTTGCGCTGGTCACCATCAATTACATGGACCGTTCGGCGCTTGGCGTCGTGGCGCAGGCAGTGCGCGGCGAATTCAAGCTGTCGCCGGTCGAGATGGGCTACCTGTTCTCGTCGTTCTTCTGGAGCTACGTGATCTGCCTGCTGCCGATCGGCATCATGCTCGATCGCTACAGCACGCGAAACATCAACTCCGTCGGCATTGCGCTGTGGTCGCTGGCGATGGCCGCCACCGCTGGCGTGTGGAGCTTCGCCAGTCTGATCGGCGTGCGTCTTGTCATGGGCGCCGGCGAAGCGACGTCGATCCCGTCCTGCGGCCGTATCGTGCGCGAATGGATGCCGGCACAGGAGCGCGGCGTCGCCAACGCGGTATGGAGCGCGGGAAGCTTTCTCGGTCCGGCGATCGGCGCGCTGGTCGTTGCCGCCATCACCAGCAACTGGGGCTGGCGTTCGGCTTTCATCATTCTTGGCGGCGCTCGGCTTTGTCTGGCTCGCCTGCAACCTGATCTGGTTCGACCGGCCGGAGAAGGTGAGCTGGCTGTCTGCCGACGAGCGCAACAAGATCCTTGCCGAGCGTTCCGCCGGCACGCCTGACGAAATCGGCCAGCACGGCAGCCCGGGTGTGCTTCTTGAATTGCTCAAGTCGCCGTCGATGTGGGGCATCATGATCGCCCAGGCCGCCGGCATCTACACGCTCTATCTGCTGCTGTTCTGGATGCCGAGCTATTTGCAGGACACCAAGCACCTGACCATCATGAAGACCGGCCTCTACACCGCGATCCCGTGGGCGATCGCGGTGCCGGTTTCGATCCTGATCGGTCTCGCCAGCGACCGGCTGCTCAAGGGCGATTCGTTGCTCGCCGGCGGCCGCCGCGCCATGGTGATTTTCACCTTCCTGCTTGCGGCGGTTTGCGCGCTGGTGCCGTTCACCGACGACACCACGTGATCATCGTGCTGTTCGCGCTGTCGCTGTCGGGGATCAACGCGGCGATCTCGCTCAACGTGACGCTGGTGACCGACCTCGTGCATCGCGTCCGCGACGTCGGCAAGGCGATCAGCCTCTGCATCCTCGCCGGCAATATCTGCGGCCTGCTGGCGCCGATCGTCACCGGCTACATCATTGCTGGCTTCGGCGATTACGATTGGGCGCTGTGGGTTGCCGGCATTCTGCTGGTGATCGGTGCGACGGCACTCGCCATCATGACACGCAAGGTGATCCTGCCGGCAGCACAGGCCTGACGCAGCGTTCCGCCATACTACGCCGCGAGGTCGCGGTATTCCGGGTGCTTGGCGATATAGGCGCGGACGAAATCGCATTGCGGGATCATCTTGAGCCCGCGCGCCCGCACCATGTTGAGTGTGCCTTCGATTAGTTGTGATGCGATGCCCTGGCCGCGCGCCAGCGGCGGCGTCTCGGTGTGCTGCAGCGTGATTACGCCGTCGTCCAGCCGGTAGGTCACGAAAGCGGTCACGCCGCCGGCATCGAGCTCGAAGCGGGAGAGGGCGGTGTTGTCGCGCACGGCATTTGCTACCATCCGCCCAATGTAGCCGCTGTGCCCGATCCGGGCTACGCTCGCTCCCTACACGAGGGTAGGAACCGCGCCAGGAGATTTAACATGAGTACCGCTGCCGTTCTCGAAGCCGCCGCCCACAATTACGACGTCGAGGACGTCGAGTATCTTCGCCACGGCGACAAGCCGCTCCTGGCGCGCGTGTACAAGCCGCATGGCGCCGGGCCGTTTCCGGCTCTGGTCGAATGCCACGGCGGCGCCTGGTGCCAGAGCGACCGGATGACCGAGGCGCTGCGCCACAAATACATGGCGTCCCACGGCATCGTCTCGATCGCGCTCGATTTCCGTTCCGGCAATACCGATCCGTATCCGGCGTCTGTACAGGACATCAATTACGCGGTGCGCTGGGCCAAGGCGCACGCGAAGGAGCTCAAGACGCGCCCGGACCTGATCGGCCTTTCCGGCCAGTCGAGCGGCGGCCATCTCGCCATGCTGGTGGCGATGCGGCCGAACGATCCGCGCTACGCCGCGATCCCGCTGCCGGCCGGCACGCCGCCGCAGGACGCCAGCGTCCGCTGTGTCGTGATGTCGTGGCCGGTGATCAATCCGCTGTCGCGTTATCGCCACGCCAAGCGTCAGCTCGCCATTGGCAAGGACTGGGCGAAGCCGATCATCCCGCGTCATGATTCGTACTGGACGAGCGAAGCCAACATGGCAGGAGGGCAACCCGATGCTGGCGCTGGAGCGCGGCGAAAAGGTGCAACTGCCGCCGGCAGTGTGGTTCCAGGGCCGCGGCGATATCGTCCACGACTACAAGGACGAAGACTTCGAGCTTCGCCGGCAACGAGCCGCAACGCTTCGTCGCCAACTACAAGAAGGCCGGCGGCCAGATCGACCTCAACTACATCGAGATGGAACGCCACGTCGGCCATTCGCCCGACCTGTCGCAGACCGGCGACGCGTTCGAGAAAATGGTCAAGTTCGTTGGCGCGCATGTGAAGGTGTGAGACTTCTCGTAAGCAATCTCGTTCCCGCGATGCATCTGCACCCGAGTTTTTGTTCACGCGGCACCAAAGTTCGCCTCAACCGAGGCATTTCCATTCTGCTTCCCCCGATAACGAGGGAAGCGGAGCGCCGAGCGGCGCACCTGGGGGACTGCACCCGTTGCCAGGCACAGTCCGGGGAGCTGCACCCGTTACCAGGTACAGCCGCGGCCCTTGTTACAGGGCCGCTCGCCTTTCGGCGCTCCGCTGCGGATTGACCGGACTTGCGTCCTGCCCCGGCCCGGGCCAGCGCTTCCTGGAATCGCCGGATGCAAACGGGAGACGTTCTAAACCCCGCCTCCCTCTCCGAACGCCAGTGCAGCGAGCACCTCGCAGTCTAGACACGCGCTAGACGGGCATGATGCCCAGGCCGTCCGCAGATAAAGGTGACGAACCCTACCCGCAGAACCCGCACCCGCTCCGTCAAAAGCCGTCACCGCGAATGACGTCCCTCACCACGAGCGAGCTGAATTGTCAGGTAGACATTAATAGGACAAATGTCAATAGTAAAGAGACATCAATCTCAGGCCGAATGTGATCTCCTGCCACGCTTGCGTTCGGCCTCTGCGGGTCACATTTTGCATGGATGGAGCGAAGCTTATGAGTGATTGCCTGCATTGTGACATTAACGAGCTGGTGCGCGAGCGCATCGAGGGCCAGGAGACCGTGGACCTCGCCGACATGGTCGCGCGGATGGCGGAAAGTCTCGCCGAGCTGATCATGCTCGGCCCGAAGGACCAGTGGGCGGTACTGATGGCGGAAGCGGTACGCCACTTGGGCAACACCGTGATCGAGGACGTCGAGGGGGTCGGCAGCGAAGCGACCCACTAGGGCGTAGACGAGACAGGTGGTCTGTGTCCGTTGTACCTCCGCCGCGACTGTCGCCCGACCGGCGCGTCCGCTTTGGGCCAGGAACCGCCTCCTGCACCGTGGCAAAAATAGTCCGCCTTTTTGCGCTCGGATCACAGTGAAGTCGATCACTGACCCGCCGATTGGGTCGTGATAACCTGTACCACACCGGGCATGACCTAGCTGGAACGGATCAAATGGCGATCAATATCGAAGCCGCCCATCGACGACTGCATTCGGCTTCGCAACTTCGGCGATGAGATCGAAACTGTCAGGAAACGAGCACAAACTTCGGCCGCCTGAACCACGTTCATCAATATTAGGCTGAACCTACCAACTTTTTGCGAGTGAACCAATGAACCTTGGCATGGTGGACCTGTCAACGATCCTGGATCGCATCCTCGACAAGGCGGCAGATAACCTCAAGATTGCAAAAATTCTTCTTCAGCTCGGCCTCGATCCGGACAATATTACTTACGACGCAATTTTCGCTCGCCTTCTGGACATCTTCTTAACCAACATCACCATTGCCAATATATGTGCCCTGATCGGGGCATCCTTCTTCGTCGCCACACTGCTGACTCGGACTATGGTGCCGCTGCGCGTTTTCGGCATCATCAGCGCCTTGTTCTTCATGGCCTTTGGCGCGTTCGCCCACGACGTCAAGACGTTTGTTATGTATCTCCTGTTGCTACCCATCAACTCCATTCGCCTTTATCAGATGCAAACTCTCGTCAAGAAGGCACGCAACGCCGTACAGGGCGATACGTCGATGGAATGGCTCAAGCCGTTTATGACCCAGCGCAAATATCGGCAGGGCGATGTGTTATTCAAAAAAGGCGATACGGCCAGCGAGATGTTTTTGACGGTAACCGGAAAATTCCTGGTCGTTGAAATCGGCGTCGAGCTTCCGCCCGGACGGGTTATGGGGGAACTTGGCTTTCTCACGCCTAATAACCGGCGGACAGCGACGGTCAGTTGCACCGAGGCCGGACAAGTCCTGACCATAACCTATGAGAAATTGCTCGAACTCTACTTTCAAAGTCCACAATTCGGTTATTACTTCCTCGTCCTGACCAGTCAGCGCCTGCTGAATAACATTGCACGTCTCGAAGCAATCATTGCGTCTGCACCGGCCGCGATAGCACCCGTCATATCGGCAGCGGCGAGCTTCGACCGGTTCGCAGGATCTGGCGGCCATGCCCGGGACGACGACCGCCAAGGAAACGGCTGCGCCTGAGGGACCGGGGAAGGACAAATCAGCGGTCAGAAGCTGCCACGCCACAATAGATCGTTCGCGGCCGCTATTCCCCCGATTGTGTTGCAAAACTATTGTTGATCCGACTCACGCAGGATGATTCCGTTGGATTGCGACGGGGATCGGCGGGAGCGGGTCATGATGGGTCAGCGGCAAGGCGGACAAGGGCAGTTCTTTTATTCGTTTGATCTCGACAAGGTCGTGCCCCCGGATCATCTGGTGCGCCAGATCGACGGCGTTCTCGACCTCGGTTGGGTGCACAAGGAGCTTGCGCCTTACTACTCGCACACGGGTCGCCCCTCGATTGATCCGGTGCTGATGATCCGGCTGCTCATTGTCGGCTATGTGTTTGCGATCCGCTCGGAACGGCGGCTGTGCGCCGAAGTGCAGGTCAATCTCGCCTACCGGTGGTTCTGCAAGCTCGGGATTGAGGACACTATCCCCGATCATTCGGTGTTCTGCCGGGCACGGCATGAACGGTTCCGCGAGAGCGATGCGTTACGGCGGGTGTTCGAGGGGGTAGTGGCGAAGTGCATTGCAGCCGGGTTGGTCGGCGGCGAAGCCTTCTCGGTCGATGCGAGCCTGATCAGGGCCGACGTGGACAAGAAGAAGCGAGTGCCCGGTGATCAACCGATCGCCTGGCCGAAGGCGGAAGAAGCATCCCATGCGGTTCGCGAGTATCTCGCGGCACTCGATGCGGCCCGCAGTCACGAAGAGAATGATGGCGGGGATAGCGGCGGCCCGAGCGGCAGCCGAAGCAGGCCGGCCAAGGAAGTGTCGCTGACCGATCCCCAAGCGGCATGGGTTGCCAGGCCGGGTGTCGATCCATTCTTTGCCTATGATGCGAACTATCTGATCGACAACAAAGTCGGGATCATCATCGACGCCGAGGGCACACGGGCCAATCGCACGGTAGAGATCGCCGTTACCCAGACCATGGTGGACCGGGTCTGCCGCCGCTTCGATCTTCAACCCCAAAGGCTCGCAGGCGACACAGCCTATGGCGCGGCCAGGCTGCTCAAGTGGCTGATCGATCGCAAGATCGCACCGCACGTTCCGGTTTGGGATAAGTCGGCACGCACCGACGGCACCTTTAGCCGCGCCGACTTCGTCTTCGACCGGGAACGCAACGTATATGTCTGCCCTGCGGGCAAACTGCTCACGCATTCCGGTCTGATCGACCAGGGACGCCTTTTACCCTATCGGGCGAGCAGGTCCGACTGCTCAAGATGCGACCTCAAGGCACAGTGTACGACCAGCACCAGTCGCAAGGTGACCCGAGACATCGATGAGGACGTGCGAGACCGCGTTCGCGCTCTGGCTAACACCGAGGCGTTCCAGCAATCACGCCGCGAACGCAAGAAGATCGAGATGCGGTTTGCCCACATGAAGCGCATCCTTCGGCTCGACCGGCTTCGACTGCGCGGCTTGAGCGGGGTCAAGGATGAGGTTCTGCTAACTGCAACCGCCCAGAATCTGCGACGCCTCGCCAAGCTCCTTTGTCATCCACCACCAGTGAAGGTGGCGGCTCGTCCGGCGTAGTTGATGCGTCAGGTGTTAAGCCCGAAGTACCCCATCCCGAACGCAAAATAAGCACCAAACAAAAACTCACCTGCCAACCTCAACCGACAAAACCATCGGTGTTTTGCAACACAATCCCCCCAATAGCTGCCGCGACAGTCGTTCACCGGCGTGTCCGCTAAGGGCCAATAGGAGGACATGCAGCTGGTGGTTTAATATGAAAGAAGCCCCTTAGGGGCTTTGCGCGATCTGTTCACGTGGCGGCGCGGCTGCTTTGAGCGAAAGGATTTTAGTTCTTATAGGACCGCAATTCGCGCATTCAAAATTTTGGAGCGCAAGGTCTGGGTTAGTCGGATGCAGCTCGACCAGTGCTTGCATTGTTAGCTTACCGCACTTCGGGCACCTGTCATCGACGTACAGAGTGAAGGGCATGTGAGTTTCCTTTCGCGAATGGCGAACGGGGGATGCTCAATTCCCGATATGGTGCACAACTTGGCAGTAGCCGTATGGTCAAAATTGCTCACTCCATATCGCCCGGCTCAAACCCATCCACAGCAAACCCTCAAAAGGCCAAAGAGGCCGCCAACTGAGGCGGCCTACATCACTGCATTTGCATTTGGTGGCGCTTCAAAGGGTGCAAAACAGCATCCGCCAATCGTAGCCATTCCGCCGCCATTTCGCGCTGGATGGCGCGCGCTTCCTGCTCTTTCGCCGCCGCCACCATGTTCAAACAGTGTGCAGCGTACCGCGTATATTCCTTGTGCTTGTCGTTCTTAGGAATCGCCATGATTACTCCCTGGCAAGAACAGCCATCGTGAGAGGACCCAGAAAGCGAGTCTGGTCAAAAATGACCACCATCAGAACATTACGCGACCGGTCAGGATTGATAGCCCCCATCAGTCCTTCGCGATTTGTTCGCCTTCAAAAGGGGCCAACCCTCATTCCAAAAAAGGGGCCAACACCTAGGTTGAGGGATCAAAATGGACCAACGCCAGCCTGCGCATGGGAACAGATTGGGAATTTAGAACGTTCAAAGAACGCTCAGAGCGGATGTCCGCTTTGGGTCTTGGTTGTGCGAAAACGCTTCGGCAGAAACGTTGACGGATAGCGACCTTGCGAGGTAGACGCGTTTACAGAAGACGGTCACGGATTGGCTGCGTTCTATGCCGTCATCGCCGCCATGAGCGGTCGAGCACCCATAATGTTCATGACGCGGGTCAGATTGTAGGCGAGTACGTGTAGCGCCATCTCGCTGGCGACCCGTGGCAGCGTCTTCATCAGGAAGTGGGTTGCTCCCATCCTGGCCTTGATGGTGCCGAACGGATGCTCGACCGTTTCGCGCCGCTGCCGCATCTTCTCCGGATGCTCATCGAGTCGGCGCTGCACCGCATCGATAATGTGCTCATGCTCCCATCGCTTGATCCGGCGCTCCTTGGCGGTAGTGCAGCTTTGCTTGATAGCGCAGTTCTGGCAGGCTTTGGTCACATAGCGGTGCTGGATCAAGCCTTTGTCCTCGCTCGTGTAGTAGTAAGCGAGCCGTTCGCCGGCAGGACAAACGTAAACATCCTCCTCCGCGACGTAGCGGAAGTCCTGCTTGCCGAAGCGCCCTTCCGCCTTTGCGTTTGAGGTCATCGGCTTTGGCAGTGTGACGGTGATGCCGGCTTCCTCGCACGCCAAGATCTCTTCGCCGTTGAAGTAGCCGCGGTCCGCAACAGCGTCGAGCTTCTCCACGTCCAGCGTTGCCTTCGCCTGCTTGGCCACGGCTGATAGCTGAGACCGATCGGATCCCTCGTTGGTCACCTCATGCGTGATGATCAGATGATGCTTGGTATCGACGGCAATCTGTACGTTGTAGCCAACGACGCCAGAGCCGCGCCCGCTGGTCGCCATCGATCGGGCATCGGGGTCCGTCAACGAGATCTGCTGGTCCGGCGTGACGAGCATGTCCAGCTTGATAATCTCGAGACGCTGCATCTGCTGCTTTAGCGTCTCGATCTTCTCTTTGAGGCGGCTCGTCTTGGTTTGCAGCGCCTCTGACGGTTCCTGCCGGTCGGCAGTGTCGAGTTGCTGCAAATAGCGTGCGACGCTCTCCTCGATCTGCGCCATGCGACGATCCATCTTGGCGCGCGTGAAGTTCTTGTCGCGGTTGTTCACCGCCTTGAACTTGCTGCCGTCAATCGCGACGCTGGCTTGCGTCAGCAGACCCATCGCGCGGCACAGCGCGATAAATTGAGCACACACTTTGCGGATGGCACTGCCATTGTCCTTGCGGAAGTCGGCAATGGTCTTGTGATCGGGTACAAGCCGACCCGTCAACCACATCACCTCAACGTTGCGACCGGCCTCGTGCTCAAGCCGCCGGCTCGACTGCACCCGATTGAGATAGCCGTAGATGTAAAGCTTCAGCAGGAACGAGGGATGATACGAAGGTCGGCCGGTGGCCGCGGGATCGACCCCGCCAAACCCAAGCTCGGACAGATCGAGTTCATCGACAAAGACATCGACCACGCGAACCGGATTGTCCTCGCCGATCCAGTCTTCCAGGCACTCCGGAAACAGTGTGCTCTGCCCGCGATCCGCACCCTCGACGAAGCGTCTCATCCGATCCTCCCGCAAATCGCGCGAGAATCTTATCGCGAAGAATCAATAGTACCGATGCGTTTTTACACAGGCTGGGTCAGAAGCTGCCACGACGCGGTTAGACCGTGATGTCCGCTTCTCTAATCGGCCGTTTGGGGTCAAGCGCTTTCTGACTGACTATCCACCTCTACAGCGTCGATGTCGCTCGCGGGCTCGTGCTTCTCTTCGGAATCGGCACCAAGGCCCTTCCATCATGGGGTTCGAAGACGAGGCGGAACAATCTTTAGCGCGGCGTTGCCGTCAGACCGACGGCAGGTCCAAGCGGACATACGAACTCGCCTCATCCATCGTCCCGCGAGGGACATCATTCCACCGCTCGGTGGAGCTCGAGTTTCCTCCTATCGCGTTTGATCCTGCACTGCTGTCATGCCACCGCGACGTCCCGGGTCCAGCGGAACTCAGTGCCGTCAACCCAGATGCGGTGCATGATCACGGCCAGCCGACGCGCCAGTGCGACGATCGCCTTCTTCATCCCGCGATGCCTGGCGATCTTCATCGCCCAGGCTTTGAGCCACGACCATTTCGTCGAACGCACCAGCATGACCTGGGCCGCTTCGTAGAGCGTCATCCGCATCATCTCGTCCCCGCACTTTGATATCGCACCGGTTCGGTTGATCTCGCCCGACTGATACTTGGATGGCGTCAATCCAAACGCGGCGCCGACTGCCTTGGATTTACGGAAGCGAGCGGGTACGTCGACGGTGGCGCGATAGGTCAGCGCCACCACCGGACCAACACCGGGAACCGTCATCAGGCGCCGGCACACCTCATCGTCCCGCACGATGGTCAGCAAGCGGCAGTGCAGGACGCCAATCTGCTCGCGTAGCGCCCGCCGGACAATGAGCAGCGGTTCGACCAGCATAGCCAGGTCGGGCAGGTTCTCGACCAGCTCCTTGATGCGTCCCTCGAACTTCACCGTCCCCACCATCCCGACCTTGAGGCCGAAGTTGCGCAAAGTACCGCGCAGGTCGTTGTCGAGGGCGATGGCTTTCGACTGCAGCAGCTTGCGATGGGTCAGCAGCATCCGTAGCTTCTGGCTGCGTAACGTCTTCACATGCACCGGGCGGTAAAGCCCCACCCGCATCATCTGCGCCATGCCACGCGCATCGTTGCGGTCGGTCTTGTTGATCTGCGCCTTCAGTACCGCCCGCATGTGACGCGTCTCGACGCAGACCACTGGCAAGCCCGCTTCGGCGAGCGCACTGAACAGCCATTGCGACAGCGGTCCAGCTTCCAATCCAATTCGTTTGAAGTGATAGGCGGGGTTCTTCAACGCCGCCAACAATACTTCGGGTTCGCTCGCTACCTTCGCTTCCCGAACAATCTTGCCCGTCTCATCCACAATGCAGACGCTGGTCTCCTTGACCGATACGTCCAATCCCGCAAAATGGTCCATGCTGCGCTTCTCCTTCTGATGCTTGAGGCCCGTAACAACGGTGACCTCGTTTCACCATCAGCCTGAAGCGCAGCACCCAAAATCTTCAGCTATCCACAAGCTGCCGGCCGATTACCCCATCTTTAGCTCCGAAAGCGGACTCCACAGCCGACGACCGGCGCTTCCACTCCGGGCCATAGTCGGAAGTCGCCGCCTCGTTCAATTATTACCGCCTTGGTCGTCGCCGTATCGCTCTTTAACGGCGGCAGCAACAAACCTCTTTCGTGCTTCACGGCCCGTTCCTGTTCCCTGGACGGCGCACCAATCTGAAAAAGCGCGCGGATTGATGGGAACGCGCATGACGACATGTCCGTAGGATTCCAACCCTTGCTTCATTTCCTGGGCCATTTTCAGCCACTCTTTCCAGGTGAGTGGCATCTTGCTGCCGTCGTCGAAAATATCGCGTAACGCCGAGTAATCTCCTTCATCAATCCAATAGACGCCTACTACTGGAGGCGGATCGTCTTCTTTGCTCATAGTTCATCCTACGGTGAGTCTGAGGATGCGCGCTCTGCATTCGCCCGTTCCCGGCGGCCCGGACAATGGCCGCGATCAGGAGGACTCCTTGGCCATCACGCTATTGGTTCGATCAGCGTGAGATCTCAGAGGAGGTCGCTTGTTATCGCATGTCCGCTTTGGGCCGTAAGGCGACGCATCCCTCACTCAATCTTAGCCGGCGCCGAGGCCGGTTTCGTCGCATCCAACAAAAACATCACCAGTTGATCCAGGTCGGTCGTGCCGCTGCTGGACACTTCCATGGGCATGTCGGGGCCGTGGCCGACCATTGACTGACCAGCTTCCGCGAGGTTTACGCCGTGCGGCGTTCTTTGGCTGACCTGACCAGCAAGTACGTAGAACGACTCGGAGCCGGGATGTGAATGCACCGGTGTTTTGGAGCCGGGTGGACCGCCAGCGTGATTGATCCGCAGCAGATATTCGGACGCCGCGAAGGCCGGTACCGGACCAACCTCAGCGACTTTGGTGCCGCCCGGCGTCGCGCCGCCCTTCTGGCCGAGCGTGAACAGCCAGACCTGGCCCGAGACGGCTGCGGCCAATGACGTCGGACTAGCGGCCGCAGCGCTTTGCGCTTGGTCGAGTGCCGGGAAATTCTCGATCCGCCAATAAAGCGGTCCCGGCGGCAGTTCATTGAGTTTTTTTTCCGCTACCGGGCTGACAATGAATTGTCCCGGTTCGGCTCCCACTGGCAACGGCAGCAAGAATGCCATTGAAAACAGCGAAACCATCCAGGCGACAAAATACAATTTGTCTGATCTTCGCGTGCTCATCATGTCATTCCTCGATTGCTCAGACAGCATTGCGTCACTAACCGGAGCGCAAAGGCAGACCAAAACGATAACACCGTCTCCACAAAGAGTCCGAGTCGACTTCTGTTTGGGCATGCCGAGACTTCTGGCAGCAGCGCGGCCCGATGTCCGCTATGCCGCCGATAGCGACTAAATACTGCAGCGCCGCGATTGGTCGCTCTTGGCTATAACGGGACTCGTCCCCACAGCAGTTTCTGGTAGCATTGAGAGAAAGCTACTCGTGGGAGGTGCCGAGCCCCCGATCGTTGCAATGGGTAGCCAGATGCTGTCGGCAGGCATTCCGGCTTTTCATTTCAACGTTGAAAGCGTCCAAGCGCGCGGAGCGCAGTTAAGTTTGGAGGCATCATGAAACTCCCGCGCCGAAAGTTTCTGCATCTGGCAGCGGGCGCTGCCGCGCTGCCGGCCTTACCGCGGATCGCGAGCGCGGATACCTATCCATCGCGACCGGTGCGCATGATCGTTGGCTTTCCGGCCAGCAATGCATCCGACATCATCGCACGCCTCATAGCGCAATCGCTGTCGGATCGACTTGGGCAGCAATTCGTCGTTGAGAACCGGCCAGGCGCCGGCAGCAATATCGGCACCGAGATGGTCGTGCGAGCGGCTCCGGACGGCTACACGCTTCTTCTAGTCGCCCCATCAGCCCTGATCAACGCGACGCTCTATCCGAACCTCAATTACAATTTCATCCGTGACGTCGCACCGGTTGGAAGCATTGGAAGTAGCTCTTTTGTCATGATGGTCAATCTATCGGTGCCGGCCAAGACGGTCCCCGAGTTCATTGCCTACGCCAAGGCCAATCCGGGCAAAATCAATATGGCCTCGGCCGGTACCGGGACGGCGACCCATGTTTTTGGTGAGCTGTTCAAGATAATGGCAGGTGTCGATCTGGTTCACGTCCCGTATCGCGGCAGTTTCCTGCCCGATCTGCTTGGCGGACAAGTGCAGGTCGCATTTGGTCCCATAGCGCAGTCGGCCGAGCTTATTCGAAGTGGCAAACTGCGTGCGCTGGCGGTTGCCACCGCGTCGCGCTCGGCGGCTCTGCCGGACATTCCGACCGTAGGTGAATTTGTGCCGGGCTACGAAGCGAGCGCTTGGTATGGCGTGGGCGCGCCCAAGAACACACCCGCCGAGATCATCGGCAGGCTCAACAAGGAGATAAATGCGGTTCTCGCCGATCCCAAGATCAAGGGCCAGCTTGCAGACCTAGGCTTCATTCCAATGCCGATGTCGCCCGCCGAATTCGGCAAGCTTATCGCCGACGAAACCGAAAAGTGGGCGAAAGTGGTCCGCGAGGCCAACATCAAGCCAGACTGAGGCCGCCCGGCGTCGAATATTAGGAGCAAGAGTGCTGTCCGCGAGCGTCTCAGTTTCATCACAAGATATTAAGCGTCAGATATTAGGCGTCATTGCGCGCACGCGACGATCCTCCACAGTCGTCTCAATCTCAGGTGCAATTCCTACGTCCTCAGCTAGGTGTGCAGCCGTATCGAGAGCTTGAAGCATTTTCAGGATCAAATCGCCGTCTGACACGTGTCTGATTTCTTGCAGGGGAATGTCGGCGGCAGTCGCATCTTTTCTGCACGCGGTCGCAAGCCGGACCGCCTCAGCCACTCGTCTAGTTACTGGCAGCGGATGGGCATGTCCCGAGAGCCAATTAATGAGAAACGCTTGCGCCCGATCGCTCATGGATGCTCCTCCAACGGCCATTTATAGGGGATCAAGCAAAGTCTGCAGTCGTGGCCAAATTCGGCGATAAATGAGGCGGGAAGGAGTTCGCCTGATGCCTGAGTTCTGGCTGGATCAGGAAGGTGCTGGGAAGTCCAATACGAGAAATGCGCCGACACGCGATACGTCGAGAAGAGTACCGCGTCGCTCCAAACGGGGTGCTCATTGCCCGTTCCTGCTGGCATCCATTTTCAGCTTGCGAAATCAGTTCTAGTTAGACTGTGACCTAAACGGCACGGCACCGGTTATTCGGTGGATTTCGCTTTGGTCCCTATAGGCCGAAAATTCCCGCGGCCGTAATCTGGTTGCGTCGGGGTATTGGGGCAACCAATGAAGATCAAGATTGTCGCCGCTGTCGCTGCGTTGCTGATGCTGCCGGGATCGGCGGCCGTCGCGCAAACGCTAAACACCGGCGCAGGTTCAGGAAGCTCAAGCAGCTGGGTTGCCGGCATTCACGCCGGCCATAACTGGCAAGGCGGCTCGGTCGTCTACGGCTTCGAGACGGATATGTCCGGTACGGCGCTGAGGACCGATTTCAATACGGTGCTCTTTGGGACGGTGTTCGTTCCGCCCCCGACCGCCAATACCAACGCCAACATCGAATATTTCGGCACCGTGCGCGGCCGTCTCGGCTGGGCGGCAGGTCCGGTCCTATTCTATGGCACCGGTGGTCTTGCCTACGGCAATGTCGATACCTCAAGCGCCATAAACGGACTTGGAGCCCCGCTCGGCGCGCAGACCAACGACCTGCGCATCGGCTGGGCCGGGGGAGGTGGCATCGAATACAAGTATTCGCCGAATGTGATCTTCAGCCTGAACTATCTGTACGTCGATCTTGGGAACATTAACCTCGCGGCCCCCACGGGTTTTGGCAGTGCGATCACCAGCGGCAACGTCCACGCACAATTGCAGGCGGTGACACTCGGCGTAAGCTGGCTGTTCTCGCCGGATGGCAAGGGGCCGCATGCTCCGTGGGAAGGAAACTACATCGGTGGCCAGGCTGGTGGCGATTGGGGCAATAGGACCAGCGCCAGTTATGTCGGGCCGCTCCCGCCCTCCGATATCCGGCTCAAGCGCGACATCGTGCTGGTCGGGCATCTCGACAATGGCCTCGCGCTATACCGCTATCGCTACTTCTGGAGCGACGCGGTCTATGTCGGCGTGATGGCGCAGGAGGTGGCGGAGAAGACGCCGAACGCCGTGACGATAGGAGAGGACGGTTATCTCCGCGTCGACTACCAGACGCTCGGCTTGCAGTTGCGTACCCAGGCCGAGTGGGACGCGCTCACGTATGGTATTCGGCTCGACTAATCGCGACGGCGCGATGCGCGTCTCGGCTTGTGATCTCTACAGCGCATCGCAGGTATGGTTTGGTCACACGATGTCTGAGTCAGGTCATAAGCTGCTGCGCCAATTTATGGGAGGCGCGTAAGAAATGCATAATTTTCAAATCATGATCGGATCGCTTTTCATTGCTGCGGTTATCGCCGCGTCTCCCGCGAAGGCGGAACGCTGGGCCACGACGGCCACAGATTCGACAGTTCCAGTCGGGAGCAAAGATTCCACCATTTGCGTAGACATGGATAGCGTGAAGACAAGTACGGATGGTTGGACCTCCTACCGGGAGACATTTTGCGGCGACCCACTGGATATCTGGGAGGACGCAGTCCAATGCAATCAGAATTTTTCCGTTGAAAAATTGACGATGCGCACGCAAGACCTTGTAATTAATAAAAAGCCGACGCCCGATAAGCCATGGAAGACCATTCCGATCTATGTCACATCCCCGCGCGGGAAAACGGCAAAATTAATCTGTCACAAGTAGTGATCGCGGCGCATACTGGACGTCGCTGCGCGATGCAGTTCGCGATATCTTTTGCCGCAAGGAACGGTAGAGCGTCTGCTGAATTCGAATCGAGCTAATTTACTGCATCCCGTCAATGCCTGCTCTGCGACCCGCACGTCCGCTATGGGTCGATGCTGTTGAAAAAGTCGTCGAGCTAATCGGCGAATTATGATTCCGTTTCGTTGAGAGTTTCAGCGGCGGGGTCGGATCAATGATGGGTCGGCAGAGCGGCGATCAGAGCCGGTTGTTTTACCTCTTCAATCTCGAACGGCGGATACCAGCAGGCCATCTGTTGCGCCGGATCAATCCGGTAGTGAGCCGGATACTGGGCGAGCTTCGCGAGAAGCTTGAGCCGTTCTACAGCGAGATCGGCCGACCATCGGTTGATCCCGAGTTGATGATCAGAATGCTGATTGTCGGCTACTGCTACGGCATCCGTTTTGAGCGGAAGCTGTGCGAGGAGGTCGAGTTACACCTTGCATACCGCTGGTTCTGCCGCCTCGATCTTGACGATAAGGTGCCCGATCACTCGACGTTCTCGGTCAATCGTCACGGCCGCTTCCGCGACAGCGACTTGTTCCGCAAGGTGTTCGAGGCTGTGGTGCGGGCGTGCATGAATGCCGGTCTGGTCAAGGGTGAAGCGTTCGCAGTTGATGCCAGCGTCATAGAAGCAGACGCCAGTCGTTATCATGCCAAGGCACCCGACGAGATCGACTGGTCGTTGCCGGAGCGTCAGACGCGGGCGGTTGCCGAGTTTCTCGGAGCCCTTGATGACGAAGATCCCGACGCGGATCGCAAGCTGCCAAAGGCGATCTCGCCGGTAGACCCGTGCTCGGCCTGGACCGCCAAAGCCAACAAGCGTGTTCAGTTCGGCTATGGGCTCAATTATCTGATCGACGTCGAGCGCGCGGTCATCGTCGATGTGGAGGCCACGCCGGCCCGCACCTACGACGAGGTGGCCGCAACCAAGACCATGATCAAACGTACCGAACAGACGCAAGGCTTGAAGCCCAAACGGCTCTTGGCCGATACGGCCTATGGCACCGGCAAGTTCCTCGGCTGGCTGATCGAGACAGGCATCGCGCCTCATATCCCTGTCTGGGATAAGAGCGGACGTGAGGACGGCACCTTCTCAAGCAACGACTTCACGTTCGACCGTGAGCGTAACGTCTACGTTTGCCCCGCGAACAAACTGCTAAGGACCACCGGCAATGCGGGCGCCGACCACACGGTGCGCTATCGTGCATCGCGGCGCGACTGCCGCGCATGTCCACTCAAGCCGCAATGCAGTCCGAACACGCCCTCGCGCAAGATCACACGCGACGTCCATGAGGATGCCCGCGATCATGCCCGCAGCTTCGTGGGTACGCCGGAGTTCGTGCGATCGCGCGACGAGCGCAAGAAGGTCGAGATGCGATTTGCGCACCTGAAGACTTATCACCGCTTCGAGCGGATGCGGTTACGTGGCCTCTCCGGGGCACGCGATGAGTTCCACCTCGCTGCCATCGTGCAAAACCTCAAAACGCTCGCCAGCCAACTCTGGCAGCCGCCTCCCGATGCCCTGGCAGCAAGCGCCATGTGAACGGCAGTCCCATCAAGCGTCGGACCGAGGACAAAAACACCCTCCCGATCGGGAGGATCGAAGGATCAAAGACAACAGAGGCCCACACGCTCCTCATCGGATCCTTTATCAACGACATCGGCCCTTAGCGGACACGCCGGTCGTCGGCTGTGGAGTTCGCTTTTGGGGCTAAAGCGGACCTCAGGATCTAACCGTGGCGTGGCTGCCTATGACCCTAAGCCGACATCGTACATAAGGCCGGGCGCAAGGAAGAGCGCCGGCGCTGCTGTCAATCGGTCGACCGCTTACCCGAGTTAAGCCGTCATTTCTCTGGCCTGCCGGAGCACGGCTGCGGGCTGATAGGGCTTGTCATGAAACAGCATGCTCAAGGGGAGCTGGTAAGGTCGCGGCCGGCCCGACGCCACGATGATGCCGACGCTGGGCCACCGCTCGGCGACCTGATGGGCCAAATCTGACCCGCTCATCGATCCGGGCATGCTTACGTCCGTGAAAAGCAGCCTGACGTCAGCGTTTGTTTCGAAGAATTGCAGGGCCTCATCGGCATTTTCAGCCTCAAGCACCCGGTAGCCTGCGTCCTCGAACATATAGGATGCGCCCATTCGCTCGAATACATCGTCGTCGACGACCACAATGAGGGCGTTGGGGAGAACTTCGATCACCGGCGGTAACAAACTCTGATCACAATTGTTCCCCAATTCCTTCCCCAATTCGTTCCCCAATTCGTTCGACCGTCCAGGAACACCCTAAAGCACGTTCCTGTCCTGCCCGTTAACAGCAGCCCAGCTAAGCAGCTTGGACCGCCTTCGTCGGGAAAGTGGCGTGCGTAATCGACACGGTCGTGCCCCCAGGGCCGGCCAAAGTTTCGACCTGAGCTTCGAGCTGATGCGCCAGCGCCTTGACGATACCCGTGCCAAGTCCGGACTTTCCCTGAGCGAAGCCGCCGTCCGGCTTGCCAATCCCATTGTCGGAGATGGAAAGCTTCCAGTTGGTTCCGATCATGTCGTAGGTGACGATGATTTCGCCTTTGGCCTTATCGTCGGGGAAGGCATGCTTGAGGGCATTCATGACGAGTTCAGTCACGATCAAGCCCAAACTCTCAGCCTGGCGGGACGTCGCCCGCCCTCCTTCACCAACCACTTTCAACGAGATTGGCCGGCTGCCGCCAATCATCGAGTACGCAAGACTCTCGCACAACTTGGACAGATAAGGCGCAATTTCGATTGCTCCGGTTGTCGCCGAAGCGTGCAGCTGTTTCTGCACGGCAGCAATCGACAAGACGCGCTTGTGCGCGTCTTCCAGATGAAATCGCGTCTCTTCCGACTGCACCGCGCGCGCCTTCATCAGAATGATGCTTGCGATGATCTGCAAGCTATTGGAAATTCGGTGCTGCAGCTCCTCAAGCAGCGTGTCTTTCTGCCGCAACAACTCGTCCTTTTCGCGCTCCAGGATGCGCCGTTCAGTGACATCCTCCATGCCGAGCAGAATGGTCGTGCCGGCGCCGCCCTCGTAGAATACCTGGCGGGCGTTCAAGCGCATCGTGCGTGATCCGAGGTCAGGGAACTCATGCTCTACCTCGTAATCCTCCATCACGCCGCGTTCCGGAATAATCTTTTCCAGCAGCACGCGAAGCTTCGGAATATCCCATTGTCCGTCGCCCAACGCGTAAAGAAGTCTGCCCTGCGTCTCCTCGGGGCTCACCTTGAATGCCGAATAGAAGGAGCGGCTCGCAGCGACCACGCGCAGGTCTTTGTCGAGGACAAGAACGGGCTCGCGGACAGTGTCGACAATGCCCTGAGCGAGTGCCCACGCATCAGCAATGGCGGTGAATTGTTCCCTGATGCCGGTTTCTTGCATAAAACCCCGCGAGGTATGCCGTGCCGCGAACTAAAAACGTCGGTCGAGTGCCGGTTGGGGCAAATTCGGAGATTGCCCAACCTTCGACCATACGGCTTATGCGGAAGATGAAATCTGTATAAAATTGACCACTAATGAACTTCACAATCCTCCGGGACGCCGGCGGAACTTCCGCTTTTAGCCCGAAGCAGACAACCTCGTTGGCGACGGCTTTAGGGGGGCGCAAACGGCAAGGTCCGCGACATTGCAAAGACCGCTGCCAGTGCCGGGTCCAGAAGCCTTCGCGGCCTACAGCAGGCGCGCCATCTCGTCCTTCACCAGCAACTTGCGACGCTTTAGCTCGATGATTTCCAGGTCGTCGCACGAAGGGTGCTTCTGCGCTTCGTAAATCTCTAATTCCAGCACATGATGCCGTCTTTCGAGTTCCGCCCGGTGTGTTTGCACGGACATGCGAGATTTCTCCCTTAGTCGGATAGCGACTGACAACATTGGTTGCCACGCATAATGACGGCCTCACCGCAACCTCGACACGCTGCGTCATTATTGGCGCCGCGGCGGCCATCTCTTCAAACGCTTAGTAGAACCCTCCAACTCGCGCGCTGTTATTCTCTCGATCCGTCCTTCACGACTCTCGGACCTTGGCTACGGGCCACTCGGCGCCGGCTTCGATCACCCGCACCCTTGAACCACCCTCTTGATCAATGAGGGCGTGGGAGCACACTTGGTCATTAATTGCTGATATCTGGAGATCAGTGGTTGGCAACCACTGCAAAGTCGTCGCAATATCGCCAGGCCAAATCTGCCATCTGGAACCGTCTTCAAGTTCAACAATGTGACTCTTGTCATGTTGCTCAATTCGCATGGAATCTCCCCGGGCGCGTAGATCGGCACCCCGATGAAAGGCTTTCCGGGTGGCATCCGTTCCATCACGATGAAGTCGCAACGGCACAGGGTATCTGATGCTACGACCATCGTGCGAATGGAACTCGGAGAGTTCCATGCCAGGTTTCTTTTTTAATTCTCCCTAGCCTTGGCCCCATTCCGCGCAGCTACTGTGTGTTGGTTGAATGATCACATTCAGGCAACGGTTCACAAAATATATGGAGGAATTGCGATGACGAATGCACCGCATGCGACTGCCGGCTCCGCGAGGAGGGATGCCACTGAACCGTTATCCGCGATGGCCGGAAACGGTTCTGCACAAGCCAAAGAAGTTTTCGAAAAGATGAGTGCCGCCACGGCTGATGCCGCTGCTTTGATCAAGAGCAGCTATTCAACAGCTGTTAAAGGCGGGCAAGACTACAACAATAAGATCCTCGAATTCGCTCGGACCAATACAGAGGCCGCCTTCGGCTTTGCCCAAAAGCTGTCGACGGTGAAATCGCCCTCGGATTTCATGGAATTGTCGACCGAACATTCACGCAAGCAGTTCGAGACGCTGACCGAGCAGACCAAGGAACTCGCAGCGCTAGCCCAGAAAGTGACTTTCTCGCGGCCGCGGAACCCCTCAGGGCGGGTGTCACCAAAGCATTCGGCCAGCAGGCGTAAGCCGACTTATCTCCAGGCGCAAACAAACAAAGCCCGGGTTGTCGCCCGGGCTTCTTGCTGCTTGCACCTCTACAAATATCACATCTAGAGCGAGGCCGAAGCGTACGAACGCAACGTGCTCGAATGCCAGCTGACTTCCAATGTAGGCCCTGTAGGCCAGTAGCCGCCCTTCTACACCAGAGTCCCAAGGTCCTCCGTTTGATTGCAGCGCCCGGTATTAATCCGGAATGGAGCGCTTCATGAGAGCGACCCACGTTAGCACCAACCCTTATATAAGGCGGCATTCCCTGCCCAAGGGAAACCTTTTTAGACTCGTCTGCTGCGTAGGCTCCAGGGGTCGCCTCCCACCCTTCACTTCCAAGCTTGTTGAGCGAGGACTCGAAGTTTTCGACGGTATCCGACCTGACAATTTGATATTTCCATTTCATGATTTTGACTTCGCAGGTACTAGGTGAACTAAGCTACCGTGATTTTTCGCACCCACCACGCGGTACTGGCCCTTTTACGCGCCTGCC
>CAVUCN010000005.1:0-421983 GCA_963739945.1 uncultured Alphaproteobacteria bacterium
CGCGCGCAACTCCTCTTCGCTTGCAGGAACTTGCCGCCGTGTCGCTCGACCACGGCGCGGGCGCAAACATGAAGGTTGCGGGCCCGCGCGTAGTAGCCGAGGTCCGGCCCAGGCCTTGAGCACGTCGTCGAGCGGCGCCGATGCCAGCGCGCGAACGTCGCTCCATCGTTCGAGAAAACGGGCGTAGTACGGTGCAACCGTTTTCACCGTGGTCTGTTGCAGCATGATTTCGGACAACCAGACCCGGTATGGATCGGCATGCTGTTCCGGTAACATGCGCCACGGTAGCCGGCGGCGGTGCCGGTCGTACCAGGCGAGCAGCGCAGTGGGTTGCGGTGACAATACAGATGCCCGCTTTTCGCTGCCGCTGTCGTTTGCTGCGCTGGCCTGCTACGATCATGAATTCGAGGGATGACAGAGCGCCTCATCATGAACAAGCCCTCCCGCTCCTTTGCCCGGCCGCTGCGCGATCTTCTTGGCAAAACCGTCGGCGACACCTTCAGGAAGCAGGGCTTTGCTTCTGCCGAGCTGGTGACGCGCTGGACCGAGATCGTCGGCGCGGACATTGCCGCGCGCAGCGAGCCGATCAAGATCCAGTGGCTGCGCCCCGCCGATGGCGAGGAACGCGAGCCGGGTACGCTTGTGCTGCGGGTCGATGGTCCGTCAGCCATCGAAATTCAGCATCTCACGGGCGTCATCTGCGAACGGGTCAATCGCTTTCTCGGCTGGCGGGCAATTGCCCGGATCGGCCTGCGTCAGGCGCCGATACGGCGCGAAGGGAAAAAGCGTCCGCGAAATGTCGACCCAGCCGCAGCGGCACGCGTTGCGGAGACGCTGGCCGATGTCGGCGACGACGATCTGCGGCAGGCGCTGGCGCGGCTTGGCGCGGCCGTTAAACGCTGCTGAACACCGCCTCGTTCAAAGCTCCGTGAGCGGCGTGACGTTAGCCGCGCGGCCTGCTAATGCCACATTGTGGCTTCACTGATCGGCCCGCAAAATCAGGAGTTACGGCCTTGAAACTCACCCGCCGCGAATTGCTCACGGCCACCGCTTTTACCATCATCGGCGCTGCCACAATTTCAGGCTTTACCCTGCCGTCTTTCATAACGCCTGCCCGGGCGGATGACGCCGCGCCGGCGGATCTGGCGGAGCAGGGCCCTGCCGGCGACGTGGTGCTCGGCTCGGAAAAGGCGCCGGTCACGGTCATCGAATACGCCTCGATGACCTGTCCGCACTGCGCCCATTTCTCGGAAGAAACCTTCCCGGAGCTGAAGAAGCGTTACATCGACACCGGCAAGGTCAAATTCATCTTCCGCGAATTCCCGCTCGACGCTCTCGCAGCCGCGGGTTTCATGCTGGCGCGCTGTGCCGGCAATGACAAATTCCTGCCGATCATCGAGACATTGTTCGCCAAACAGGACGCCTGGGTGGTGAAAGAACCGATCGAGCCGCTCAAGTCGATCGCCAAGCAATTCGGCTTCACCGAGGAGCTCTTTAACCAGTGCCTGGCGAATCAAAAGGTGCTGGACAACATCCAGGCGGTGCGCGACCGCGCCGTGCAGAAGTTTGCGGTCAATTCCACCCCGACTTTTTTCGTCAACGGCAAGCGGCTGCAAGGCGACGTCTCGATCGACGTTCTGGCCAAGGAAATCGACCCCTATCTCAAGGAAGGATAAGGGTTTTTCGGCACGGACCGAATCCGGCTTTCGCCGGCATCGGCGGCGCAATGTCAAGGACCCCTGTTGGCAAAGTCGGGAAAACCCAGCGTTCCTGTTGCGCTCGGATTCCCGACAATTCATTCTCCGGCCCGACGCGGCAGGATTCGACACGCAAACCGGGCGTGCCTCCTCAATAAATCCCTTCGCAGCCGCAGCTGGGGCATGGAAATAAGAACCGAATGAAGCTCACGCGGTTGCGCCTGATCGGCTTCAAGTCCTTCGTCGAACCGACAGACTTCGAGATCGAACCCGGGCTGACCGGCGTGGTCGGCCCCAACGGCTGCGGCAAATCCAATCTGGTCGAGGCCGTACGCTGGGTCATGGGCGAGGCCTCCTACAAGGCCATGCGCGCGTCCGAGATGGACGACGTGATCTTCTCCGGCAACAATGATCGTCCGGCACGCAACCATGCCGAGGTTGCCGTCGTCATCGACAACAGCGACCGCAAGGCGCCGGCGATCTTCAACGACACCGAGACGCTGGAAGTCTCCCGCCGCATCATGCGCGAGGAGGGCTCGACGTTCCGCGTCAATGGCCGCGAAGTGCGCGCGCGCGACGTCACCACTTTGTTCGCCGACGCATCGACCGGCTCCCGCTCGCCCGCCCTCGTCCATCAAGGCCGCATCGGCGAAATCATCCAGGCGCGTCCGGATCAGCGCCGCCGCGTGCTCGAGGAAGCGGCCGGTATTTCCGGACTGCATGCACGCCGCCATGAAGCGGAGCTGCGGCTGCGGGCAGCCGAGCAAAATCTCGCCCGGGCCGAGGACGTCATAAACCAGCTCGCGGCACAGGTCGCTTCGCTGAAAACCCAGGCGCGGCAGGCAGTGCGTTACCGCAATATTTCGGGTCAGGTCCGCAAGACCGAAGCGCTGTTGTTCCACCTGCGCTGGATCGGCGCCCGGGGTGAAGTCAGCGAAGCGGAGCGGATTCGCGACGAGGCCGTTCGCGTGGTCGCCGCGCGGACCGGCGAGCAGACCGTGGCCACGACGCGGCAGACCGAAGTCGCCGCCGGCCTGCCGACACTGCGCGAGGCCGAGGCGCGCGCTGCTGCCGCCTTGCAGCGCCTCGTCGTGGCGCGTGAGACGCTCGAGCAGGAAGAAGCCCGCGCCAAAGCCCGCGTCGAAGAACTCGATCGCCGTCTTGAACAGTTTGCGTCCGACCTAGAGCGCGAACGCAAACTTGCCGCCGATGCCGAGGCCGCCGTACAGCGCCTCGATACCGAAGAACGCGCGCTCACGGCTGAAGCGCAAGCTAGCACCGAGCGGCTGATCGGCGTGAACTCGCGCGTTGCCGCTGCCGACGCAGCGCTCGCCGTATCGGAAAAGACGTTTGCCGAGCTGACCGGCGCGCTTGCCGATCTCAGCGCCCGCCGCAATCAGCTCCAGGCGGCACAGCAGGAACACGAGCAACGCGCCGTACGGCTGCAATCCGAACTGACCAATATTGAAGCCGGCCTTGCCGCAACCGACAGTGGCCAGCCAGATATTGAAAAGCTAGGCCGTGCGCTGGCGGAAGCGCAAACCGCTCTCACCGAAGCGGAAACCGCCACTCACGCGGCGGAAGCGGCGCACGCCCAAGCGCGCAAGGACCTCGATGCGGCACGCGAACCGCTGGTCGCGGCCGAGCGCGGCGCCAATCGTCTGGAAACCGAAGCCAGAACCATCAGCAAGCTTCTCGCGGTCGAGAGCAAGACACTCTGGCCGCCGGTGATGGACTCGCTTGAAGTCACACTTGGCTATGAGAAAGCGCTGGGCGCGGCGCTGGGCGACGACCTCGATGCATCGGTCGGCGACAGCGCACCGGTGCGCTGGGCCGGCGCGGCGATCAATTCGTCCGATCCGGCTTTGCCTAAAGGCGTCGCGACGCTGGCGCAATTCGTCAAAGCGCCGCCTGAGCTGGCGCGCCGTCTGGCGCAGATCGGCGTGATCGATAAATCCCAAGGCCCGCAACTGGTGTCGATGCTCAAGCCCGGCCAACGGCTGGTGTCGCGCGACGGCGATTTCTGGCGCTGGGACGGCTTTGCCGTTGCGGCGCATGCGCCGAGCGGCGCTGCGCACCGGCTCGCCCAACGCGGCCGGCTCGACGCTATCGGCGCCGAACTGGAAGCGGCGCGCCACGACGCCGATGCGAAGCGGCAAGTGGTGGCGACGGCGGAAGCCGCGCTGACTGCCGCAACCGCGGCGGAAACCCTGGCCCGCGAACGCTGGCGCGAGGCGCAGCGCATCACCGATACCGCACGCGAAGAACACGCCGCGGCGGAACGCGAAATCAGCCGCAATGCGGCGCGCATCTCGGCGCTGAAAGAAGCACAACAGCGGATCAGTACCGGCCACGCCGAAGCGCGGGTGGCTCACCAGGAAGCCGGCAAGGCCCTCGCGGAATTACCGGCCGCCGCGGACCTCGAAAACAAACTCATTGCGATCAACGAAGTCATCGCTCACGAGCGCGGCGCACTCGCCGAAGTCCGCGTCGAGGCGCAGGGTATCACCCGCGAGACCGAGCTCGCCAACCGCCGGCTGCAAGCCATCGCCGAAGAACGGCAAGGCTGGAACGAACGCAAGGACAGTGCTTCGAGCCAGATCGTCACCATCGGGCAGCGCGCCGAGGCGGCAACCAGTGAACGCACCGAGCTCGTCAACGCGCCGCAAAAATTCGCCGGCCAGCGTCAGGCGCTGATCGGCGCAATCGATACGGCCACGTCCGGACGCCGTGCCGCCGCGGACCAGCTCGTGCAGGCCGAGAACGATCTCGCCGAAGCCGATAAGGTCGCACGCGCCGCGCTTGAAGCAGTCGGCGAGGCCCGGGCCGAAGCCGCGCGGGGCGAAGAGCGCTGCGAGGCCACCAAGCGCCGGCACGCCGATGTCGAGCACGAGATCCGCGACCGCTTGCAGATCGAGCCGGCTGCCGCCGCCGAGCTTGCCGAGCTCAAGCCGGATGCCGAGCTGCCGCAGATCAGCGAGATCGAAGCACGGCTTGAACGGATCCAGCGCGAGCGCGAACGCCTCGGCGCCGTCAATCTGCTCGCCGAGCAGGAACTCAACGAGGTCGAGCAGCAGCACACCAAACTCTGCGGCGAGCGCGACGACCTCGTCGAGGCGATCCGGCGGCTGCGCCAGGGCATCGTCAGCCTGAACAGCGAAGCCCGCGAGCGCCTGCTGTCATCGTTCGTCATCGTCAACGAGAACTTCAAAAAATTGTTCACCGAGCTGTTCGGTGGCGGCACTGCCGAATTGCAACTCATCGAGAGCGAAGACCCGCTCGAAGCCGGCCTCGAAATCATGGCCAAGCCGCCGGGCAAGAAGCCCAGCACACTGTCGCTCTTGTCCGGCGGCGAGCAGGCTCTCACGGCGCTGGCGCTGATCTTTGCCGTGTTCCTCACCAACCCGGCGCCGATCTGCGTGCTTGACGAGGTGGACGCACCGCTCGACGACTACAATGTCGAGCGCTTCTGCGACCTGCTCGACGAGATGGCGCGCTCAACCGATACCCGCTTCCTCATCATCACGCACAATCCGATCACCATGGCGCGGATGAACCGGCTCTACGGTGTCACCATGGCGGAGCGCGGCGTGTCGCAACTGGTGTCAGTCGACCTCCAGGACGCGGTGAAGCTGCGCGAAGCGAGCTGAGATACATTATCAGCCTCTTGCTCAGCCCCTCGCATGAGCGGGCGCCAGCGCCACTGCGCGACGCTCCGGTAGCCATGCACCCGCGATCGCTGCCGTGAGTGACAGGGCCGCTGCAACACCAATCGCCGGAACAAAGCCGGCGCTGAACGCATGCGGCGAGCCAAAGCCTCCGATCGCAGCGAACACCGCGACCTGGACCGCTACCCCGAACACGCCGCCGAGAAAGCGCGCCATGTTGAAAGTGCCGGAGGCTTTGCCGATCTCGCTCGGCGCGACGGCGCCCATGACTGCGTTCTGTGCGGCCGGCATCGCCATCGAGACGCCGGCGCCGGCGAGGATCAGTGGCGCGACGAGATTGATGTAGGCGAGCCCGGGCGCCGCGGTCAGCGCAATCCAGGCCAAACCGACGGCTTGCAGCCCAAGCCCAGCAACGACCAGCGGCCGCTCGCCGAGACGGTTGACGAGGTTGCCGCCGATCGGCGCGAACACGAAAAGGGTGGCGGTCCAGGGCAGCAGCCGCAAGCCGACGCCGAACGGTCCATAGCCCTGCGCGACCTGCAGGAACTGCGGCAGGAAGAACAAGGTGCCGTACATCGACGCATAGAACAGGAAGCTCGCGACGATCGCCGAAGAAAACGCCCGCGAGCGGAAAAACCGCATCGGCACCATCGGCTCGCGCGCGCGCAGTTCCCAGCGGACGAAGGCCATGGCAAGAACGACGCCCGCCACGAGCGCCGACACAACCTCGAGACTCGACCAGCCCACGCTGTGGGCGCGCATCAACCCCCAGACCACCCCCATCGCAGCCGCGGTGACGAGCACGAGGCCGGTGATATCGAAGCCGCTGCCGGTGCCGGCACTCTCGCGGATATGACGGCGGATGAGCGGAATGACGATCACGCCGACCGGCAAGTTGATCCAGAAGATCCACTGCCAGGCGAAACCCTCGGCGATAGCGCCGCCGGCAACGGGGCCGGCAATGGTAGCGAGCCCGGTGACGCCGCTGAATATCCCCAGCGCCTTGGCACGCTCCTCACGCGGGAACGCGGCGCTCAAAAGCGCCATCGCGAGCGGCATGACCAGTGCCGCGCCGGCGCCCTGCACCGCACGGGCGGCGATCAGCACACCGATATTGCCTGCCAACGCGCACGCCGCCGAGGCCACGACGAACAAGGTAAGACCCGCCGCGAACATGCGCCGGCGCCCTAAGCGGTCGCCGAGCGCCGCGCCGGTCAGCAGCAGCACGGCGAAGCTCAGGTTATAGGCGTTGACCGTCCACTCCAGCGCTTCGATCGAGGCGCCGAGATCAATCCGGATGGTGCTCAGCGCGGTCGTGACCACCAGCGCGTCGAGCGCGACCATGAACGACGCCACTGATGTCAGCGCCAGCACCCAGGTTTTGTTCGTTGTTTCGCTCGTTTCCCGCATAACCCGCTCCTTCATCAAGAAAGACCGCGGCGCAGGCGGCCCTTGCGGCCCGCGCCCACAGCGTTGAAACGAACGGGGACGCCCAAAGGATTCGCGGAAAAAATGTGAAACCGACCGAATCCTTTGCGATGTCCCAAACGTCTAGAGGATGCGGCGACAGTTAAAGGAGCAGGCAGATGAAACAGACTTTGGTACGTTACAAGATCAAACCGGAACAGGTTCAGGAAAACGCGCGGCTGATCGGGCGGGTGTTCGAGGAACTTAAGGCCAAATCGCCGGACGGCGCGCGCTACATGGTCTTGCAGCTTCCCGACGGTACGTTCGTCCATTTCGCCACAGTCGAGAGCGCGGACGGCTCCCATCCGATCACCTCGCTGGAGGCTTTCCGGGCCTTCCAAAGCGGCATCAAAGAGCGTTGCATGGAGCTTCCGCAGTCCGGCGATGCGACCATCGTCGGCAATTATCGGATGATCGGCGAGTGAACTCCGACTCAGCTGAAGCGCGCGCGGCGTTCGATCGGCTGCTCGGCGAATTGCGGCCGAAGCTGCATCGCTACTGCGCGCGCATGACCGGCTCGGTCATCGACGGCGAGGACGTGGTGCAGGAGGCGCTGGTCAAGGCGATCGAGGCACTACCCGACACGCGGACCGATCGCACATCCGGAAGGCTGGCTGTTTCGCATCGCCCACAATGCGGCTTTGGACTTTCTGCGGCGACGCGCCCGGCAGGATGCCGCCCGCTCCGACGAGGATCCAGACATGCTTGTTGACCCCGCAAACGTCGCCGACGACCGTCAGGTCGCCACTGCCAGCCTCCATACCTTCATGCGACTGCCGGTCAAGCAGCGCAGCTGCGTCATCCTCATGGACGTGCTCGGCCACTCGCTGGAGGAGATCGGCGAGGTGATCGACAGCAGCATTCCGGCAGTGAAGGCCGCGCTCAATCGAGGGCGCGCGCGGCTCCGCGAGCTGGCGCAGGAGCCCGACGATCGTCCCCTGCCCGTCTTGACCGAGCCTCAGCGCTCATTGCTGGCCGCCTACGTCGATCGCTTCAACGCCCGCGATTTCGACGCCATCCGCAACATGCTCGCCGACGAAGTGCGGCTCGAACTGGTCAACAAAACCCGTATGAACGGCAAGAGCGAGGTCCGCAAATATTTCAGCAATTATGCGTTGGTGCAGGACTGGCTGCTGGTTCCGGGTTTCGTCGACCGGCGCCCGGCGATTCTGGTACGCGATCCCGGCGATGCCTCGGGAGCGCCGACTTACTTCGTGCTGCTGGATTGGGCCGGCGGCCAGCTTGTCCGCATCATCGATTTTCGTAATGCGCGTTATGCGACCGAAGGCGCCGAGATATTGATGCTCGGCTGATCGCGGCCAGACGGCGGCGCGGCGCAAACTTCGTCGAGCTCGACCGATACCCGTTGACCGCAAAAGCGGAATATAATTCCCTCGAACGAAATTGTGAGCTTGTGTCCTGGAGAATCCCATGGCGGATAAGACGATCGTCTCGGACGAAATGGCGAAGAAATTCGAGACGGAGAAGGACACGCCGTATGAGCGATGGGTTCGCTCCGAAGGCCTCGATATCGTTCCAGCCAACTATATCCGCAACTTGCGCACTGTGGATTGAAGCCGTGGGCCAGTCGCGCCGGCCGGGGCGTATTCATCAATCACGAGGCATCGCGCCATTCGAACGATTGTTACGTCTGCGAAATTCCCGCCGGCGCGAAGCTGGAGCCGCGCCGTCAAATCTTCGAAGAGATGATTCTGATTCTAAGCGGCCGCGGCAGTACGAGCTGTGCGAACAACGCCGGCCAGGGCGTTACCTTCGAATGGAAAGGCAGGCGCGATCTTCGCGATCCCGCTGAACTGCTGGCATCAGCATTTCAACGGCTCCGGCGCGCACCCGCGCGGTTCGTCGCGGTCACGTTCGCGCCGTCGGTTATCAACATGTACGACGATCTCGATTTCGTGTTTGGCAATTCCCACGACTTCAAGAAGCGTTTTTCCGGAGAGCCGGATTATTTCTCTACCAAGGGCGAACAAAATGGCTTTCTGCTGCAAACGAATTTCGTGCCCGACGCGGTGAACCTGCCGCTGATCGCGGCGAAGGAGCGCGGCGCCGGCGGCGGCCATATTCGTTTCAACATGGCGCGTGGCGCGCTTGCCAGTCACATCTCCCAGTTTCCGGTCGGAACATACAAGAAGGCGCACAAGCACGGGCCCGGCGCCCATGTGATCGTACTCAGCGGCGAAGGCTATTCGTTGATGTGGGGGGAAGGCGAAGAGCCGGAGCGCTACGATTGGGAGATCGGAACTCTCATCGTGCCGCCGAACGCGACGTTCCATCAGCATTTCAACTCTGGGGCCGACGCCGGCGCGCTATCTGGCGTTCAAGCACAGTTCGCCGCGCAACAAACAGGGCGTGCCGATGTCGTGGATCAGCCGTCGACTCGGCGGCAACCAGATCGACTATGCCGACGAAACTCCCGCTGTGAGAAAGATATTCACCGACGCGCTTGCGAAGACATGGCTTGCAGTCGCGCATGGGCGAAGCTTACACGCGGGAACTGGAAACACTGCCGCCAAAGAGCGAAGTCGCCGCGTGATTGGCGCGCCTCGACATAAAGCGTGGGCAACTGTGCCGTGCGTCGAAGTTTCTGAGGTCGCTCGGTCTTCTGGCTGCCTGCGGGGCGACACGCCAACCTGGGCAGAGCCGCGGATGCCGCCATTTCTTCGAGAACAAGACGATCACGATCATCGTCGGGTTCAGCCCCGGCGGGCTGTACGATCTGACCGCCCGCGCGATTGCGCGCAATTTAGGCCGCCACGTCAGCGGCAATCCGCTTGTGATCGTACAGAATATGCCTGGCGCCGGAGGAGCGACCGCGCTTGCCTTTCTGTTCGGCAGCGCGCCGCAAGACGGCACCACCATCGGAATGCTCAAGCGATCGTACGCCACCGATCCGCTTTTCGATGCGGAGGAGTTCAAATACGACCCGGCGCGGCTTCACGCGATCGGCAGTACCAGTCCGGAAACCTCGGTCGCGGTCGCGTGGCACGCGTCAGCGGTGAAGCGCTTTGAAGATACCTACACGAC
The DNA here is from genome assembly GCA_963739945.1 of uncultured Alphaproteobacteria bacterium. Classification (GTDB taxonomy): domain Bacteria; phylum Pseudomonadota; class Alphaproteobacteria; order Rhizobiales; family Xanthobacteraceae; genus BOG-931. The sequence goes on from CAVUCN010000005.1 coordinate 9,878, forward strand.
CGAGCTCTCCGTCGGCGCCACCAGCATCACCGACGGTACGGTGCGATACGCCAACCTGGTCAGGAAACTAACGCCGGCAAAACTAAGGATCGTTGCCGGTTATCCGGGAGGTAACGAAATTACCCTGGCAATGGAGCGGGGCGAAGTCGATGCCAAGTTCGGCTGGTCCTGGGGCAGCGTCAAAAGCCGGGCTCGCGAATGGCTGGAGACCAAGAAGATCAACATCCTCATGCAAATGGGAGTGTCGAAAGCCAGTGATTTGCCGGACACGCCGTTCATCATGGACTACGCCAAAACCGATCTCGATCGACGCGCTCTCGAGCTGATCTTCGCACCGACGTACATGGCGTGGCCGCTCGTCGCCCCGCCCGAAGTCCCTGCAGATCGCGTTTCCGATCTGCGACGCGCGTTTGCCGAAACGATGAAGGATCCACAGTTCATTGCCGAGGCGGCGAAGATCGACATCGGCATCGACCCAGTTCAAGGCGCGGACATGGACGGAATCGTGCGCCGGATTTCGGGATATGACGCCGCTACCGTTCAACGAGCCCGAGAACTCGGCGAGCCATAACGGATCGATCCAAGTCTTTATCGCACTCCTTTCGGCCTGCGTGGTGGCCTGTTTCAGGAGAGATAAACAACCGCGTGGTAGCGGCCGTCGTGCGGCGTGGAAATTGGACCGCGAGCCGATCTCAGTTTCCCAGCCGGAACAGCTTCCTCGCGTTGGTCCGTCCGATCTTCAGCCGGTCGTTCTCGCTGATCGCACAGGTGTCGAACCAGTTCGCTGCGTGATCGACGTTCTCGAACGGCCAGTCGGTCGAGAACAGGATGCGGTCGGCGCTGACTTCCATCATCGCGTTGATCAGCGCCGGCGTGTGGAAGTTTCCCGACGTCGTCACATAGAAGTTGTTGCGGAAATATTCCCGGATCGGTTTCTTGGCGGGATAGGTGTGCCGGTTGGGTATCCAGGCATTGGCGTTTTCGATACGCCACATCGCAAACGGCAGGTTCTCGCCCATGTGACCGAGAATGATTTGCAGCTTCGGATACGCGTCGAACAATCCTGAACCCATCAGCCGAAGCGCGTGCACCGCCGTCTCGTGCGCAAACGCCCAGATCGGCCCCATGATCCAGGCATGGCCTTCGTAAATCCGTGCGTCGCGCGGCAGCGGATTGCGCGGATGCAGATAGAACGGCACGCCGAGCTTTTCCACGGTCGCCCAGAACGGCCGGTATTGCGGCAGGTCGTAATAGACCGGCGTGTCGGGATCGTTGACCTGCGAGAAGCCGTTCACCAGCGCGCCGCGAAAGCCGAGATCCTTGACGCAGCGTTCGAGTTCGCGCGCAGCCCCTTCCGGGTCTTGCAGGGCGAGCGCCGCAAGGCCCTGAAAACGGTCCGGCCGCTTATGCACCTGTTCGGCCAGATAATCGTTCGCCCTTTCGCGCAAGGTCGGCTGCTTGTGCCGGGTTGGGAATGGCCTGTACCGCCGGCGCGTTCAGGGACAGCAGCATCATCTCGATGCCGTGCTTGTCCATCTCGGCGACACGCCGCTCCTGAATATCCATGACGCGGCTTTTGACCTCTTCCCACACCCGGTCGGGAAAATAGCCGCGTGAATCGTTGAGCGTTTCCGGAATTGCGAAATGCTCTTCGAGCGCAATCTTGCCCTGCACTGATCGTCCTCCAGCACCGCGCGGTTCACGTCCGCGCATTAATCTTAATAACCGGTTCGGCGGCGATTTTCGCCGGCCAATCCGCGGTTCCCTTTCTTGGCATGGTTCTGGCGATAAAGCGACGTGACCACTGCGGCTGTCTCGTTTCGGGGCAGCCCCGGCGGACGTGCGGCCGAAATTGCAACAGGGCTGATGAACACTCATCCGAACTATACGCTCGCGTCCCTGCCCCAGACGGGCCGGTTCCTGCGCGCGCGTGTGGTGCTGGTGCGCGGCACCTTTGCGACTTCGATTTTTCTGACCGATATCGCTTTCATCATCGCGATGTCGTGCCTGACCGGCATCGCCTACCACCTCGTCGCCTACGGCAATCCCGGCAATATCTCGCTGTTTCTCCAGGTCGGCGTTGTTGCCGCCAGCATTTTCGCCGTTTCGAATCTGTTTCGCAGCGAATACCGGCTGCCGAACTTCTGCACTTTCAAACCGCATGCATGGCGGACGATCCAGCTCTGGAACGTCACTCTGATCTGCCTGCTGATGGTCGGCTTCCTGGCGCAAACCACGGTCGAATATTCGCGCGCGTGGATCGTGCTGTTCTACGTCACCACACTCGGCGGGCTGCTGGTCCTGCGCTACTTCATCGTACGCGTCACCGCGCTGGCGAGGTCCGCCGGATTTATTTCCGCGCAGCGGATTTTCCTGATCGGCACCGGCGCGCACGTAAACGCCTTTATCAACCGCTATACGCCGTGGGCGCACGGTATCAACATCGTTGGTTGCCGCTTCATCACCCCGGTCGCCACGACCGCACCCGCGAAGGCCCGCGCGGAAGCGATGGATCACGATTTTGCCGAAGCCGTCGCCAGCGTGCGCAGCCTGTCTCCCGACGCCGTATTCCTGTTGATGCCATGGTCGGCGACCGACGCCATTCAGCGCTGCGCCGATACATTCATGACGCTACCGGTCGAAATCCACATCGGACCGGAGCCGATCCTGTACAAATTCGAGGAGGTAAATCTCTCCAAGCTCGGCCCGATGACAAGCTTGCAATTGACGCGCCGGCCGCTGACGCGCCTGGAAATCGCGCGCAAGCATGTTTTCGATCTGGTCGCTGCCGCGGTCGCGCTGATTGCATTGACGCCGCTGCTTATCGTTGTCGCCGTGCTGATCCGGCTCGACAGCCCCGGCCCGATTTTCTTCGTGCAGCGCCGCTACGGCTTCAATCAGGAACCGTTCCGCATCATCAAATTCCGCACCATGAGCACCCTCGACGATGGTCCGGTGATCGCTCAGGCAACGCGCGACGATCCGCGGCTGACCCGGCTCGGCGGGTTTCTGCGGCGGTGGAACATCGACGAAATTCCGCAACTCTTTAATGTACTCACCGGTGACATGTCGCTGGTCGGCCCGCGGCCGCACGCGCTGTCGCACGATCGCGAATATGAGCAGCGCATTTCGCTCTATGCCCGCCGGCATAACGTCAAACCAGGCATCACCGGCTGGGCGCAAATCCACGGCTATCGTGGCGAAATCGACAGCGACGAAAAGATGCGCAAGCGCATCGAGCACGACCTGTTCTACATCGACAACTGGTCGCTCTGGCTCGATCTGAAGATTCTATTCCGAACGGTGTTTTCCGCGGCCGGCTATCGCAACGCCCGCTAGCGCGCGCGCCAAAAATAAAACTGCAAAGTTTGGTCAGCCCGCGAGTGTTGCGATCGCGACGACCGCACCTGCGGTCAGGATCGCGGTCGAGATCCAGAGCACACCGATGATCAGCCAGACTGGCCGCGGCTTTCGCGTCAGTGGCGCCGCCGTGGCCTTGCTCCATGATTCGAGAGCGGGCTCACCCAGGCGCAGCGTCGCGGTCGCGGCTTCGATGTCGGCAAACTCGCGCGTCAATTGCTCCTGGGCGCTTTGATCGAGCATACCCAGGTTTTCCGGCATCGGGGCCGGTGCTGCCTGCGAATCTGCGAAGTCCTGTTTCAGCATGGCGCAAAATTGCGTTTCACAGCGCAAGTTACCGCGGCGCGAAAAGGCCTGCGATCAGCATTTGACGCTAAGCTTAACGGCGCTTTTCACCATTCCTATATGAACGGCCAGCCCGGGCCTGCCGACTAAGCACCAAGGGGTGACGTCGCGCCGGACCGGGCGTACGCCTATGCTATTGATTGCACCCGCAAAACTGTCGGCGGTTAAGAGTTCCCGGAGGATTTCGTCATGTCAGCTTCGACCCTGATCGTCCTTGCCGTCATCGTCGTTCTCGTGCTGTGGGCGATCACCGTCTACAACGGCCTCATTTCGATGCGACAACGTGTCAATCAGGCCTTTGCCGATGTCGATGTGCAGCTCAAGCAGCGCCACGATCTCGTGCCCAATCTGGTCGAGACCGTGAAAGGCTACGCCGCGCACGAGCGCGGCACCCTCGATGACGTGGTCAAGGCGCGCAACGCGGCCGTGAGCGCGCAAGGCCCGGCCCAGCAGGCGGCCGCAGAAAACATGCTCAGTGGAGCATTGCGCCAGCTCTTTGCGCTCTCGGAGTCGTATCCGGACCTCAAAGCCAGCGCCAATTTCCAGCAGTTGCAGGGCGAGCTGAGCGACCTTGAAAACAAGATCGCCGCGTCACGGCGCTTCTTCAACAACGCGGTCCAGGAATACAATTCCGGAATCCAGCGGTTTCCCGCGGCGCTCTTTGCCGGCGCGTTCGGCTTCTCGCAAAAGGATTATTTCGATCTCGGCGCCGACCGCCAGACCAACTCTGCCACGCCGCAGGTCAAATTCTAGGGGCCGCCGCCCCACTCACCCGAGTCACTGTGGTCCGCAATGGCCGCCTACGGTCTTTACAGCCATATCCAGTCGAACCGGCGCCGTTCGATCGCCCTGATCGTCGGCCTGTTCTTCCTCGTCTATGTGCTGGTCTACGCCGGCGCGCTGACGGCCGAGGCGCTCTCGGTCTACGCCGACGTCGATACCTTGATGCAACTGGCGCTGGATGACACTATCAAGGCGCTGCCGTTCGCCACCATCGGCACCGTGATCTGGATCGTTATCGCGTACTATTTCCACCAGAGCATGATCGATGCGCTGACCGGAGGCCGGGAGGTGGCGCGGGCGGAGCAGCCGCGGCTCTACAACATCCTCGAAAATCTCTGCATCTCACGCGGCATCCCCATGCCGAAGCTCAAGATCATCGAGAGCGATCAGCTCAATGCCTTCGCCACCGGCATGAACGCCAGGCAATATTCGATCACCGTGACCAGCGGGCTGCTCAACCGGCTCAACGACGCGGAAATCGAATCCGTCCTCGGCCACGAACTGACGCATATCCGCAACGGCGACGTACGCATGATGGTGATCGCCGTCATTATCGCCGGAGTGATTTCATTTTTCGCCGAGCTGGTGTTCCGGCTGTGGTTCTATAACGGCTTCAGCTTCCGCGGCCGTGGCGATGACCGCCGTGGCGGTGGCGCGGGCGTCGCCATCCTGATCGCCATCGCGCTGCTCGCTGTCGCCTATTTCCTGTCGTTTGTCATCCGGCTGGCACTGTCGCGGTCGCGCGAGTTCCTGGCCGACGCCGGCTCCGTGGAACTGACGAAGAATCCGGATGCGATGATTTCGGCGCTACGCAAAATCGAAGGCCGCGGCGAATTGCTGGGCGCGACGTCTTCGGTGATGGAAATGTGCACCGACAATCCGCGCGAGGGTTTTGGCGAGTTGTTCGACACCCATCCAAGCGTCGATCGCCGCGTCGCCGCGCTGGTCAAATTTGCCGGCGGTCACGACCCCGGACCGCTGGCGCTGCAGCCACAGGAGAACGACCAAGACGACAAGCAGTCAAACCTGCCGCCACCCGACGACCGCTCATCCGGGCCGTGGAGTTCCACCGGGACGAAAGACACAACACCGTCAGGACCATGGGGATCCCCGGCCGAGACTGAAACTGCCGGTCCTGATGTGCCGCCCCCCGGTTCATCCGGCCCGTGGGGTCCGTCATCCGGCTAAACGCATGCGAGACCCTCGCAATTAACCTTAACGACGTGAAAAACGTTTGCGTACAGTGGTTTGCGAAAGTTGCAGGTGCCGGGAGACTTCCAAAGCAGCCCACCCTGTGTAAGAGTCAGTTAACAGGAAAACTGCGGCTCCCACTCCAAATCGTCGTAGTTTATCTGCGGATTGGCTGAACCGGCGGCAAGCGGTCAGCGGGGAACAAACAATGGCTAATAAGCCTACTGTAGTCGTGGTTGGCGCGGACAAGGGCGGCGTCGGCAAGACAACCGTCTCGCGTACGCTGCTCGACTATTTCAACGCACACCACGTGGCGACGCGCGCCTTCGATACAGAATTTCCCAAGGGTACGCTGAAGCGCTTTCACCCCGATATCGCCGATGTCGTGGACGTTACTTCGATTCCCGACCAGATGCGGATTTTCGACACGCTGTCGACCACCGACGCCAGCGTGACGGTCATCGACGTACGCGCGGGCCTGCTGTCGCCGACGCTACGTGCGTTGCGCGACATCGGTTTTCTTGAAGCCGTGAAGAAAGGGCAACTCAACTTCGTCGTGTTCCACATTCTCGGTTCGTCGATTGCCTCGCTGAACGAGATCGAGGACACCTCCGCCTTCACCACCGACGCCAAATATTTTTTGGTGAAGAACTACTTCAACAACACCACGTTCTTCGAGTGGGATCAGGCCACGCATGCCTCCTACTTCAAGAAGTTCAAGGACGCTGTCGAGATCAGCATCCCGAAACTCAACGAGATGGCCTACGAGCAGGTTGAGCTGGCATCGGTTCCATTCCTGACCTTCGTTGCCAACAAGCTTCAGAATGGCGACGCCGCGAACTACTCGTTCGTGCTGCGCGGCTATGTCCGCCACTGGCTCGGCAACGTGTGGGGCGAATACGACCGCGTGAAGCTCAACGACATCATCGCGGCCGGCGGCGCGCGCGTTCAGGCGGCGAGATCTGCACAGTAGTCCCCTTCCCCCTCCCCGAAGCCGGGCGAAATGGATAACGTCCATCTGGACAACTGAACGGAATCGGCCGGCGGCAGGATGGCCCAGCGAACGCCGCTCTATATCGTTGCATCGCCAAGCCCGCAGGTCGGCAAGACGCTGATTGCGCGGCTGGCGATCGAATTTCTCCTCGAAAGCAACCGCGAACCGGTCGGCTACGACCTGGATACGCGCGAACCGGAGTTTGCCCGCCGCTTTCCCAATCTCGTGGCATCGGTCGATATTTCCGACACGCGCGGCCAGATGGCGCTGTTCGACCGGCTTATTGCAGCAGCGGATCGGCCCACCGTTATCGATCTCGGCTACGGCGCGTTCGACACGTTTTTCGCGGTGATGGCGGAAATCGGTTTCGTGCGCGAAGCGCAGCGCCGCGGGATCGATCCGGTGGTCCTGTACGTGAGCAACTCGTCGCCTGCGACGTTGCGCGCTTACTCGAAACTGCAACGCGAATTGCGCGCGGTCACATTCGTGCCGGTGCACAATGAGTCGGTCTTTGTCATGTTCGATATTGCGGATTTCCCGCCGTCCCGGCCCGAACTCGGCATCATTCGGATTCCAGCGCTTGTCCGCGATCGTGCGCGGCGTGGTCGATCGGCCAAGCTTCTCGTTCGGCGTCTATATGAACAGCGGCAGGCCGGGAGGGCCGACCGAAGTCCATAGCTGGATCGAGAATATCTTCGCGGAGTTCCGTGAACTGGAGCTTCGGCAATTGATGGGGAAGCTGAGCGACTCGCTCGGCGCGCCGGCTTTCCGCCGGCCGCCCGACACCCGCCCTGCTCGCTAGATAACCTAGTGCCCTTCGAACGCGACTAGGGTGCGCACCGGCACGCCGAGCTTTCTGATCTTTTCCGCGCCGCCGAGTTCCGGCAGATCGACGATGAAACAGGCCGCCAGTATATTGGCGCCCATTTGCTTCAACAGCTTGCAGGCAGCTTCGGCAGTGCCGCCGGTCGCGATGAGATCGTCGACCAGGATCACGCGCTCGTCCTTAAGCACCGCATCTTCATGCATTTCAATTTCGGCGGTGCCGTATTCGAGCGTGTAACCAACACTCACGCTCTTGAACGGCAGCTTGCCCTTCTTGCGGATCGGGACGAAACCCGCCGAAACCTGATGCGCGACTGCGCCGCCGAGGATAAAGCCGCGCGCTTCGATCCCGGCAACCTTGTCGACTTTGCTGCCGGCCCACGGCTGCACCAATTCATCGACGGTACGGCGGAACGCCCGCGGCTCGCCAAGCAGCGTCGTGATATCGCGGAACATAATGCCCGGCTTCGGATAGTCGGGAATCGTGCGTATCGCGGCCTTGAGATCATTCTCGAACGCGACGCCTGTCATGGTTCGAGCCCCGTTTCGGTCGGCAATCCGCCGTCCGCCTAGTGCGCGACGTCGTGCCAGACTTTCTTCTTAGTGAAGTAGAGCAGGCCGGCGAATACGATAAGGAAGATCATCACCTGGAAGCCGATCCGCTTGCGCGCGTTTAGCGACGGCTCGGCGGCCCACATCAGGAAGGCAGCGACGTCGCGGCCGTACTGATCGACAGTCGTCGGCGTGCCGTCGGTGTATTCGACCTGGCCGTCGCTGAGCGGCTTCGGCATGCCAATGGCGCCGCTCGGGAAATACTTGTTGTACTGGCCACCCGGCGGCAATGCGAACCCGGCGGGCGCCTTATCGTAGCCAGTCAGGATGGCGTGGATGTAATCAGGACCGTCCTCTTGATACATCCGGAATGCGTCGATAACGAAGGTGGGGAAGCCCCAATCGTAGCCGCGCGCCTTGGCCAGCACCGACATATCCGGCGGCAGCTTGCCGCCGAGCGCAGCACGCGCGGCGTTGTCGTTCGGGAACGGCGGCGGGAAAGTATCGGCCAGGGTGCCCGGCCGCTGGAACATCTGGCCCTGATCGTTCGGACCGTCGGTCACCTGGAAGCCTGCCGCGATTGACGACGCCTGGGGTTCGGTAAAGCCCGGCCCGTCCGGATCCGCCAGGTTGCGGAACGATAACAGCTTGATGCTGTGGCAGGTCGAGCAGACTTCCTTGTAAATCTTGAAGCCACGCTGCAGTTGGGCCTGATTGTAGATGCCGAACGGCCCGGAGAACGACCACGATTGCCGCGGCGGAGCGTCTTCGGCCGTTGCGGTTTGCACCGCGACGACCGACAGCGAAGCCGCCAGAGCGAGAGCACCAAGCGCACGGAAAGGAGTCATGACTTGGCTCCTCCGAGCACCGATTCCGAAATTGAATTGGGCAGCGGCTTGGTCTTTTCGAACAGGCCAAGCAGCGGCAGGATGACGAAGAAGAACGCGAAGTAATAGGTCGCCAGAATTCGCGCCGCCACCACGTAACCGCCGGTCGGTTCCTGCGAGCCGAGATAGCCGAGGCCGATCACCGACAGGAAGAAGATGAACAGGAATTGCCGGTACAGCGGCCGGTAATTCGCCGAGCGCACCCGCGACGTGTCGAGCCACGGCATGAAAGCAAGGACCAGGATCGAGCCGCCAAGTGCGCAGACACCGAAAAGCTTGCTCGGGATCGCGCGCAGGATCGCGTAGAACGGGAGGTAGTACCATTCCGGCACGATGTGCGTTGGCGTCTGGCCCGGATTGGCCATGATGTAATTGTCGGAATGGCCGAGATAGTTCGGAATGTAGAAAATGAACCAGGCGAAGACGATGCAGAATACGGAAATGAAGAAGCCATCCTTCACCGTGGCATAGGGCGTGAACGCTACCGTGTCCTTTTCGTCCTTCACCTCGACGCCGGTCGGATTGTTCTGCCCGACCATGTGCAACGCCCAGATGTGCAGCACCACTACGCCAGCAATCACGAACGGCAAGAGGTAGTGCAGCGAGTAGAAGCGATTGAGCGTCGGATTACCGACAGCGAAACCACCCCACAGCCAGGTGACGACGTCGGAGCCGACGCCGGGAATGGCGGAGAACAGGTTGGTGATGACGGTAGCCGCCCAGAAGCTCATCTGGCCCCACGGCAGCACGTAGCCCATGAAGCCGGTCGCCACCATCAACAGGAACAGGATGACGCCGAGAATCCAGAGCACCTCGCGGGGCTCCTTGTACGAGCCGTAATACATGCCGCGGGCAATATGGATGTAGACCGCGGCGAAGAAGAACGCAGCGCCGTTGGCATGAACGTAGCGCAGCAGCCAGCCGTAATTGACGTCGCGCATGATGCCTTCAACTGACTTGAAGGCGAGATCGACATGCGGCGTGTAATGCATCGCCAGCACGATGCCGGTGATCATCTGCACGCCCAGCATGAAGGTAAGAATGCCGCCGAACGTCCACCAATAGTTCAGATTGCGTGGCGTCGGATAAGCGATGAAAGAGGAATAGATGAGACCAGCGATCGGCAGCCGCCGTTCCATCCACTGCATGAATGGGCTCTGCGGCTGGTAGGTCGAATGTCCGCTCATTTTCGAACCTTATGCGTCAGTCTTTGCTGGTTCGCCCATCCGCGCTGCAACCGCCCCGGAAGGTCCGTGCGGCGGCGAATGAACCGGCCGCATCCAGCCTGAGGAAGGCCCGATACGACACACCCAGCGGGGTTTTATTGGCACCCTTGCCGGGAGAGTGCAAGTGTGCGCTTTGCGGCGCACACAGGTCCCGACACACGGACAATAGGCCCTACCAAGGTCGCCGATGCGGATCGCCCTTTACCAGCCCGACATCCCGCAAAACACCGGAACCATCCTGCGGTTATGTGCGTGTTTTGGCATCGAAGCGCACATTATCGGGCCGGCAGGCTTTCCAACCTCGGATCGCGCCTTCCGCCGTGCCGGAATGGACTATCTCGATGCCGTGACAATCGTACGGCACGCATCGTGGGACGAATTCGAAGCCTGGCGGCAGGCCGGCAAGTACCGTCTGGTGCTGTTCACGACCGGCGGCGCACACGCCTATCTCGACCACCAATTCGCAGCCGGCGATGTCCTGCTGTTCGGCCGCGAATCGGCCGGCGTTCCGCCGGAGGTCCATCAAGCGGCGAACGCCCGCCTCATCATCCCGATGCGTCCGGGCATGCGCTCGCTCAATGTTGCGGTAGCGGCCGCCATGGCAACAGGCGAAGCGCTGCGACAGATGAAAAACCTTGGCGAGAAACGTACCTAGGCCTCGACCACACCCGGCTTGCCATTCTCGACGGCGAAGGTCTTGAGCGTCGAGATGCCGGCGTTTGGATCGTGCGCATCGGAAACCACGCGCATGTTTACCTGCATCTTGTTGCGGTCGAGATCGACGCTGACATAGCCGCGCTTGCGGCTTTCGAAGAAATGCACGTGCGGATTTTCACTCAATGTCTGGGCGATCACGTCGTAGGGCGCCGCATAGGATGAGATCGACGTGCCGACGAACTCCGTCGCCATGATCGGCGACGACGGATCGTCGAAATTGACCCGCAGGTCGTTGGCAAAGAACGAATGGATGTCGCCGCCGACCACAACCGGGTTGGACACGCGGGTATCGGCAATGCGCTGCAAGAGTCGCGTGCGATTGGCCGGATAGCCATCCCAATCGTCGGTCCAGAAGCCTTCTATATTCTTCTGCTTCTGCCGGTACTGCGCCATCAGCACGTCCTGGCCGATCAGGTTCCATTGCGCCTTGCTGTTGGCAAACCCGGCATAGAGCCACGCCTCCTGGGCGAAGCCCATCATGCTGCGGCCGGCAGCGAGCCGCTCTGGACAGCTTTCATTGTTCTCTACATGACCGCCGCCTTTGTTCGGCGGCCCGTAGCAGGCTTCGCGGGAGCGATATTGCCGGCCGTCGATCATCGAAATGTCGATCAGATCGCCGAAGGTGAAGCGGTCGTACACCCGCATCACCGGCCCTTCCGGATGCGACAGGATCGGACGCACCGGCATGTGCTCGTAAAACGCCTGGTACGCCGCCGCCCGCTGCAACAGGAAACGCGCCGGTTCGACGAACCATTGCGACCACTGGTCGGCATAGTCGTTCTCGACTTCGTGGTCGTCCCAGGTGACCAGCGACGGCACCTGCGCGTGCAAACGCTGCAGGTCCTGATCGAGCCGGTACTGCGCATAACGATTGCGATAGGTCGGCAGGGTCGACGCCACGATACCATCGCTATGGCGGCGCACGATCGGCTGCTTCTCTTCGATGGTGTCGTAGATGTAGTCGCCGAGAAACAGAACGACGTCGGGATGTTCCTCGGTGAGATGGCGATACGCCGAGAAATAGCCGTGCTCGTAGTTGGAGCACGACACAAAACCGAAGCGCAATTTGTCGATGGCTGTCCCTGGCGCCGGCAGCGTAATCGCGCGCCCGACGGCGCTGACCGTGTCGCCACTCTTGAACCGGTACCAGTACGGCCGCCCGGGCAGCAGGCCGCTGACATCGAGGTGAACCGAGTGAGCGAACTTCGCTTCGGCTGTCACCTCGCCACGGCGCACGACGTTGGCCATGGCGTCATCGGTCGCGATCTCATAACCGACCGGGACATCGCCGCCGCTCATACCGCCCGGCGTTTCGGGATCGGTCGACATCGGCTCGGGCGCAAGCCGCGTCCACAACACAAAGCCATCCGGGTGCGGCGCGCCGGATGCAATGCCGAGGCTGAAGGGATTGCCCCTGCTCCAGCTCTGGGCGGAGGCATGGCGCAACACGGCCGGCGCAGCGACGAGCGCCAGACCGGCACCGGCGCCCGTCAGTAACCGGCGCCGGGAAAAGCGGATTGGTAAAATGGCGTTAGGCATGCGATTTCAATGGCGCAATAATCGTGCAGTTTTGTGACATTGTGCACCAATGCATACCGCCGCGGAAGCAATGAATAATAGCCAGTTCGAACAGCGCAAAAATCAGGCGCGGGAATGGTTCGAGACGCTGCGCGACCGCATCGTTGCAGCGTTCGAGGCGCTTGAAGACGCCCTGCCCGCGAGCGCGCCTTTTGCCGATCGCCCGGCGGGGCGCTTTGTGCGGACGCCGTGGAAACGCACTGATCACAGCGGCGCGGCCGGTGGTGGTGGCGTCATGGCGATGATGAAGGGCCGCGTGTTCGAGAAGGTCGGCGTTCATGCCTCGACGGTATTCGGCGAATTCGCTCCGGAATTTCGCAAGGACATTCCGGGCGCGGCCGACGATCCGCATTTCTTCGCCACCGGCGTTTCGCTGATCGCGCATCTGCATAATCCGCATGTGCCGGCGGTGCACATGAACACCCGATATGTCGTGACGACGAAATCGTGGTTCGGCGGCGGCGCCGACCTGACGCCGGTGCTCGATCGCCGGCGGACGCAGGCCGACGCCGACACCATCGCGTTTCACGCCGCGATGAAGCGGGCTTGCGACGCGCACGCCGGCATCGCGCCGTATGAGAAATTCAAAAAATGGTGCGATGAGTATTTCTACCTGAAGCACCGCGGCGAGATGCGCGGCATCGGCGGCATCTTTTACGACTATCTTGAGAACGATTGGGACGCGGCGTTCGCCTTCACCAAAGACGTCGGCCTCGCCTTTCTTGGTATCTATCCGGGTCTGGTACGGAAGAATTTCACCAAGTCGTGGACCGACGCCGAGCGCGAGGAACAGCTTGTGCGCCGCGGCCGCTACGTCGAGTTCAATCTGCTCTACGACCGCGGCACGATCTTTGGGCTGCGCACCGGCGGCAATGTCAACTCGATCCTGTCGTCGCTGCCGCCCGTGGTGAAGTGGCCATAGCTTTTACCTGAACCGTTATCCGGCAATCGCACCGTAAATCATCATCACGCCGCCAATGATCACCACCGCGTCGAGTATCGCGGTGTGGACGTGGAGCGGAAGCTTCTCGACGATCAGCTTCGCGAGAAACGTCGACGGGAAGCCAATGCAGCCGATCAACAGGCCAATGACCAGAACGACCGGCGTGATTGCGCCAGCGAGCACAAAAACTCCGAGCTTCACGCCGCCGATCATGATCGAAACGACAGAGTCGGTCGCGATGACGGCGGCGCCTTCCAGACCTGACGCCATCAGCAACGACAGCAGAATGACACCCGCGCCGTTCGTCCCGCCAACCAGAATGCCCCAGCCCGCGGAACCTGCGGCAAATCCTTTTTCGCCAAGGCGCAGACCCCGGCTTTTGAGGATACGGCGTACCGGCACGGTCAAAATCAGGCTGGAGCCGATCACCAGCGCGGCTCCGCGGCCCGTCAGCAGCGTGTAAAGCCAGGCGCCAAGCACGCAGGTCGGTGCAGCTGCGACCATCGCAATAATGGCGCGCCGCCAATTCAGCCAACGGCGAAACGTGGCGATGCGCGCCGCGTTGGTGAATATCGCCGATATCGCAATGATCGGCACCACTGGCGCCGCGCCTACGATCGGTACCAGAACCAACGGCATCAACGCGCCGGTGCCGTAGCCTGCGACGCCGCCGGCAATAGCGGAAAACGCGGCCAGGACGACGATCAGCGCCAGTTCAATGGGCGATATGTTCGACGGGAACAGCACGGGTTGACTTGAAGGTGGCCAGTTAAGAGAACAGGGCTTACAGGCGGCACATCCCGATGTCGCGTCCAGTCACCGGGGGAGAGTTGGAATGGACCTTGGCATTGCCGGCCGCAAGGCCATCGTTTGCGCGTCGAGCAAGGGCCTGGGCCGCGGCTGCGCGCACCGGCTGGCCGAAGCGGGCTGCGAGGTCGTCATCAACGGCCGCAACAAGGAACAACTCGAAGCCACCGCCGAAGAGCTGCGCAAGGCAACCGGCGCCAGGATCATCGCCGTGGCAGCCGACGTCGCCTCGCCGGAAGGCCAGAAGGCGCTGTTCGCCGCTTGCCCCGAACCTGACATCCTGGTCAACAACAATGCCGGCCCGCCGTTTCGCGATTTCCGCGACCTCGACCGGCAGAAGATGATCGACGGCGTTATCGCCAACATGATCGTCGCGGTGGAGCTCGTCCAAAAAGCGATCGATCCGATGGTGCGCAAGAAATTCGGCCGCATCGTCAACATCACGTCGGGCTCGGTGAAGATGCCGCTGTTCGGACTCGATCTTTCATCCGGCGCCCGCGCCGGTCTCACCGCGTTCCTCGCCGGCGTCGCCCGTTCGGTCGCCGCCTCGAACGTCACCATCAATTTCATGCTGCCGGGCATCTTCGACACCGACCGCTTCCGCTCGAATGTGGTCTCGACCTCCAAGAAACGCGGTGTCAGTTACGACGAAGCGCTGGCGCAAAATGTCGAGTCGGTTCCGGCCAAGCGCCTCGGCACCGCCGATGAATTCGGCGCCACCTGCGCCTTCCTGTGCTCGGCACAAGCCGGTTACATTACCGGACAGAATTTCCTGATCGACGGGGGCCGTTTCCCCGGCGCATTTTAAACCCTTCAAGGAGACACTCATGAAGCTCGTTCGTTACGGCGCACCCGGCCGCGAGAAACCGGGCATGATCGACGCCAATGGCAAACTCCGTGACCTGTCGAAGGTGGTGGACGACATCGCCGGCGACACGCTCTCGCCGGCAGGCCTCGCCAAGCTGAAAAAGCTGAAGCCCGAAAAACTGCCGCTGGTGAAAGGCAAGCCACGACTCGGCGCCTGCGTCAGCGGCGTCGGTAACTTCATCGCCATCGGACTGAATTATTCCGATCACGCCGCCGAAGCCGGCATGCAGATTCCGAAAGAGCCGATCATCTTCAACAAGGCGAAGTCGTGCATCTGCGGCCCGAACGACAACACCATCATCCCGCGCGACTCGTCGAAGCTGGACTGGGAAATCGAGCTCGGTATCGTCATCGGCCAGCGCGCGCGTTACCTCAGCAAGGATCGCGCCTTGAGCGTCGTCGCCGGCTACTGCCTCGCCAATGACGTGTCCGAGCGCGTGTTCCAGATCGAGCGCGCCGGACAATGGACCAAGGGCAAGGGCTGCGAGAGCTTCGGCCCGCTCGGTCCGTGGCTCGTCACCAAGGACGAGATGAAGGATCCGCAGAACCTGAACATGTGGCTCGACGTCAACGGCGAGAAGCGCCAGCGCGGCAATACCTCGACGATGATCTTCGACTGCGCGCACATCGTCTGGTGCTGCTCGCAGTATTTCATCCTCGAGCCCGGCGACGTCATCATCACCGGCACCCCGCCCGGCGTCGGCCTTGGCATGAAGCCCGAGCCGAAATTCCTCAAAGCCGGCGATGTCGTCACGCTCGGCATCGACGGTCTTGGTGAGCAGCGGCAGAAGGTCGTGAAAGGCCGCTAGCGACCTGCATCATCGGTCATAGCCCACATCACGCTTGTCCCCCGGAGCATGAGTCCCATGTTCGATTTCGACCGCGTTATCGAACGCCGCGGAACCCATTCTTCCAAATGGGACAACATCGAGCGTCTTTCCGGCATCACGTCGCCGGATGCGATCGCGATGTGGGTCGCGGACATGGACTTTGCCGCGCCGCCGGGAGTGACGGAAGCGCTCGCGGCTGAAGCGCAACACGCGGTGCACGGCTATTACGCCGACACCGGAAGCTGGGCGGCGGCACTCGCTGATTGGATGAAGCGCCGCCACGGCGTCACGATAAATCCAGGCTGGGTCAGCCCGACGCCCGGGATCGTTTCCGGTCTTGGCCTCATCCTTCAGGCTATGAGCGAACCCGGCGATGAGGTCGTCGTCTTCCCGCCGGCCTATCATGCGTTCCGGAAGATCATTCTCGCCAACGAACGGCGCATTCTCGATGTGCAGCTTGTCGAGACCAACGGGCGCTACGCGATGGATTTCGAGGCGCTGCGCCGGAAGCTGACACCGCGAACGAAGGTCGTGTTCCTTTGCAATCCGCACAATCCCGGCGGGACTGCGTGGTCGGCCGGCGAGCTTCGCGAACTCGCCGCACTATGCGCCGAACATGATCTGATTCTGGTTTCCGACGAGATCCATTGCGATCTCGTCTTCCATGGCGCCAAGCATACACCGACTTTGACAGCCGCGCCCGAGATTGCCGATCGTCTGATCACCTGCGTTGCCGCAACCAAGACTTTCAATCTCGCCGGCGCTCATGTCGGCGCCTGCATCATCTCGAATGCCGCGTTGAAGCGCCGCCTTGACGCGCGGATCGCGGCGAGCGGCCTCGGCTCCTACAACAGATTTGGCATGATCGCGACGGAGGCGGCGTGGCGCACCGGCGACGCCTGGCTTGATGCGCTACTGCCCTATCTTGCCAAAAACCGCGACCTGCTCGATGCGCGCATTGAAGCTGCGGCGCCCGGCGCACGCTCGATGCATCTCGACGGCACTTATCTCGGGTGGGTCGATTTTTCAAAAACCGGTCTGTCGCCGGAAGATGTCGCCGCCAGAGTCGCAAAGCGCGCGCGCATCTTCGTCAGCCCCGGCGAGCAGTTCGGGCCGGGCGGCAAAACCTGGCTGCGCATCAATTTCGCCACGCCGCGCCCGATCCTCGAAGAAGCACTCGGGCGATTGGACGATGCATTTGCGGATTTGCGAACCGGCAAATGAGTGCAGTTGCGCCTCGACAAAAGTGATGACGCGAATGATCCGCGGCCGGTCAGTCGACCAAACCGACGCTGTTCAGGGCTTTTTGTACCCAGCGCGACCAGTGCGAGATGTTCGGAGGCCAGGCTTGGTCTTCGACCCGCGTCCACTCGGACGAGGTGACGCTTTCACATCATCTTTCCACCCCGTAACGGAGAGTTGCCGAAGCACACTCATAAACTCGTCAAGTCGCCTTTTGCCCAAAAGTGCAGCCCATTCTTCCTCTACTTTCCGCTGCGCCGTCCAGATCGCGTCGAAGACCAGCCAACCGCGACGCGTCAAATAGACCGACCTTCTTGCGCCATCCTCATCGCCGTGTCGCTCCATATATCCGAGCGATTCCAGCTGGCTGAGAAGATAGTTCATCGCCTGCTTGGTCGTATTGGCTCGCTTGGCAAGATCGGTCGGACGTACGCCATCCGGGGGTGGAAAGATGAAAACGCTCAGCAGTGCCTGATTAAGGTCGGTGAAGCCGCGCTCTTCCAGGAGTTTAAACGCCCTTTGTCGGGTGACGTGATACGCCATCCGCAATAGAGCCCCCACGTACGGGGCGTCCTGCAGCAACGCGGCGGTAGCGCTCGGAATCTTGTATGGGGGCATTGACGTCAAAGTAAAAATCCTTTACTCAAAGTAAAGTTATTGTACGAACGTTGAGGGCGGCGCTCAATCCCCCTCGATCCCGTACTCAGCAGCTTTCCCCAGAGGCGGCCATGGATCGTCGTGTCTTAATGTCGCGTTTTTTGAGGCTCAATTCAAAATGCTGTTTTTCTTTCACCATCCTCTGCTTCCTGTGTGCCGCCGCTGTTGCGATGGACGGGGGGAAGTTTGCCAACGAACCCAATGAAATCCGCGTATGGTTCAAAAATGCAAAAGCCCCGAATGGTGGCGCCTGCTGCGATCAAGCCGATGGTCACCGAACCGAGTATCAATTACGCGAAAATCATTATTGGGTGCTTATCGATGGCGCGTGGGTGGTGGTTCCGGCACAGGCCGTGATTCACAACGAGCCCAATCCGGTGGGCGAAGCTGTCGTCTGGTATAAGTGGTCCACGCTTGGCTCTACCGAGCAGCCGCGTAGAGAGCCAATCATCAACTGTTTTGCCGCTCCGGCACTGGACTGAGTACACGCCCTGGTCTCCGCGCGGCGCGCACGTCCGTTGCCCCAATTCACAATGTCAAACAGCGATGCTTGCTTCACCTCTCCCCGACGGGGAGAGGTGGAATTTTGTGCAAGCAATCTCGTTCTCGCGATGCGCCGGCATCCGAGTTGGCGTCACGCCAGGAATGAAAAGCCACGAAGCTTCTGCTCTCAGCACCGATCTTCGTCAGATGACGCTGGCGGTGGGGGCCGGCGCCGTCACGATCTGCGCTTTCAAGCCACGAAATGTAAGCGAAAGAAAAAGAAGGAAGCAGAACGCCGACAGACGCATAACCGCTGCACCTGCCGGTGCAGCGCGCGCCTTGCCAGGCGCGCTCGCCCATCGGCGTTCCACCACGGTTCTGACCCAAGGGACTTTCCATCCCAAAGGCTCACCTCGGGCCAGGCTTCGTGCGGCGGATCACACATATCGGCCTCCGACGCACTTCCAGCGATGCACCTCGCGTGTCAGTCGTAGTGCTGACAGGCTGATGCCCGAGACGCCCGGGAGCGGAAGTGACGAGCCGCCGCCCGCGGGCACCGCGTCCCGCTCCATCAGCCAGGGTCACCGGCTGACGTCCTTTACGTAAGCGGGATTGACCGCCACTTTTCAAAACAACAAGGCGAAGTCAAAGCATAAAAAATTGTGCAGACAAATCGCGCACTTGCGCGGTGAAGAGTCTTGCCTCACATGCGCCAAATGCGCGCTTAATTCGCGATTTAAAGAACAATCAGGCTGAAATTATTGTTTTCAGTCAATTCCTTAGCACATCTATGCGAACCCGCGCTGTGCGCTGCCGGGAGCGGCAACCTTACCGCACGCGGCCCGAACGTGCGGTCTGGCGTGGCGCTGCGAAAAGAGCATTGATGGCTTGCGCGCTGCGTCCGATCACCGCGACGCCGTCACCGGCCTCAATGCGAGTCTTCTTGTCGGGACTGGTAATCGAATCCCCGCCACGGCGGTCGATCTGGACGACGAAGAACGCGCTGTTGGTGCGCGACTCGATTTCCTCGATCGTCAGATTTGTCAGCGCGCCGTTCTCCGGGGCGACGACCACTTCGATAACGAGGCCGAGATTGCGCAGCTGCTTCTCCAGTTCGCGCATACGCTCGGATTCACGGATGAAGCGCGAGGTTTCCGGAAACAGCAGGATTTCCGCGATCCGCTCGGCGCCAATATGAGTCGGCAGCACGACCTTATTGGCGCCGGCATGCACGAGCTTGCGCTCGGTCGATACGGCATCGCCGCGCGCCACGATCTCGATTTTCGAATTAAGGCTGCGGGCGCTGAGCGTGATGAAAACGTTCGCCGCGTCGTTCGGCACCACGGTGACCAGTGCGCGGGCGCGGGCAATGCCGGCGTCCATCAGGAGAGCCTCGCTGGTGGCGTCGCCCTGCAGGCAGGCGTGACCGGCGTCGCGCGCCTGCGCAACACGGCGCTCGTCCTGCTCGATGACGACGTAAGGCGCGCGGCCGTCCTTGAGCGCTTTCGCAAGTTCCACGCCGATGCGGCCGAAGCCGCAGACGATGATGTGATTTTCGAGCTTGTCGATCTCAGATTGCACGCGCCGCCCGCCCAGAAGTTGTTGCAGCGGGTTCAACGTCATGAACTGAACCAGCGCGCCGGACAAAAAGATCATGCCGGTACAGCCAAAGGCCATCGTGCCTATGGTCACCCAGTGCAGAAATTGCGTGTCGATGGGGCGCACTTCGCCGTAGCCGACGGTGAACACCGTCAGCGTCACCATGTAGAACGCGTCTTGAAAGTTCCATCCGGCCCTCATGTAACCGACAGTCGCGGCGACCCAGATAATCGCCATAAAGGCGGCACCGCGGATCAGATTCCGCGATGGATGAAGCAAAGGATTGTCCATCACAAAATCCGAGCCCGTTCGCGCGCCCACGCTGCGATCACGAAGGCACGTCATGGCAACGAGGCTCGCGGCCGTACTGCGGACGCGTAACGTTGCGCAAAATCAGTCAGGCTGTCCCGGATGGCCCCAGGGAAATGGTATGCGCTTTTTGATCAGGCCGGAAGCCCTTAACCTCCGCGCGCCTCGAGCACCGCCTGCGTCGAAACCCGCGACCAGGCTGCAGCCTTGTCGCGGAACGCAGCGTAGGAGTCGTGCACCTTGCGCGCAGCGGCGCTCTTGCCGGCGAGATCGTTCATCACGTCGTTCGCGGTATCGCGCGCCGCACTGACGAGATCGGCCGGGAAGGTTCGCAGTTGCACGTTGTTGCGGGTTTTCAGCGTCGCCAGCGCTTCGATGTTGAGCCGATCCATCTCGGCGAGTGCGTACGACGCTTCCGCCGCGCAGGCATGAGTGACGATGGCCTTCATCTCGTCATCGAGCGTTGCCCATGCCTTGAGCGAAACGATGCACTCTCCGGTGCCGTTCGGCTTGTTGAAGCCCGGACCGTAGTAGAACGGCGCGAAGCGATAGAGGCCGAGCGCGATGTCGGAACCGGGGCCGACGAATTCGGCGCCATCGATTACGCCGGATTGCAATGCGACGAGAATCTCTCCGGGCGAGGTGGTTTGCGGGATGGCGCCGAGCCGGCGATAGACTTCGCCGCCAAGTCCGAGCGACCGGACTTTCAGACCTTTGACGTCGTCGCGGCTTTTGATCTCGCGGCGAAACCAGCCGCCCATGCAGACGCCGGTATTGCCGCCCATGAACGGCTTGACGCCGAACGGCGCATAGATTTCGTCCCACAGCGCCTGGCCGCCGCCGGCATCGATCCAGGAGACATGCTCGTTCGGCAATAGCCCGAACGGCACCGTGGTGAAGAATGCTGCCGCCGGCTCCTTGCCCTGCCAGTAGAACGCCGCGGTGTGGCCCATCTCGGCGACGCCGGTTCCGACTGCGTCGAGCACTTCGAAGGCCGGCACGATTTCGCCCGCTGCCGATACCGTGATCTCGATCCGGCCGCCCGACAGCGCACCGATCCGTTCGGCAACGCGCTCCGCCGACATGCCGGGGCCCGGCAAGCGTTTCGGCCACGATGTCACCATGCGCCAGCGGCGTTTGTCGCTTTGCGCCAGCGCCGGCGCGGCGACCGCACTCGCAAGTCCTAGCGCGGCACCCGATGCAAGCCTGCGGCGTGTGATCTGGCTCATGAACGCTGCTCCTGACGCGACGATCCGGACCGCCGCCTGACCGGATACACCGCCGGCGGAATGGTTTGCGCCCAGACGTTCTGGATACGCACGATCTCGGCCTCGAATATTTCAAGAAATAGCTGCGCCTGCGCCGAGAGCATCCTGCGCGCCGGTGAAACTACCACGAATTCGGCGATCAGCGGCGGATCGTAAATCGGCGAAACGATACGTCCGACCGAGCGCCCGACGTCGGCAAAGCAGATCAGGCCGGACAGGATCGTCACCCAGTCGGTGCGCAGCACGAATTGCAGCGTACTGATCATCGCATCCATCTCGATGATATCCGCAATCTCAATGCCGTGGGTTTCGAAATAGACCTCCATATTGCGGCGGCGGACATTGGACCGGCTGGGCAGCAGTATCTTCAGCGGCCCGCAAGTCCTTCAGGCGAACCGGCTCGAAGGGTTTGAGCCCGCGCGCGACGTTCGATACCAGCATTTCCTGGTCGCGCGCGATCAACCGCGTCTTCAGTCCGACACGGCCTTCGGTCGCCGGCACGATGGCGAAATCAAGGTCGCCATTTTGCACCATGTCGCTCAGCGAAGCGCTGTAGCCCTCGATGATGTGGATGCGCACGTCGGGATAGCGGCTGACGAACTCCTGCGAGCGCGGGCGCCAGCACCGCACGGGTGAGCGTCGGGATGAGGCCGATACGCAGATCGCCGGTGACGCGGGAAGCGAACGCGCGCACTTCCGCGTTGGCCTTGGCGATCTGCCCGACCGCTTCGAGGCAGCTTTTGTAATAGCGCTGACCGGCCGGCGTCGGCGTCACACCGGTTGCCGATCGCTCGAACAGCTTGACGCCGAGCGTGCGTTCCGCCGCGGCGACGTGCTGGGAAATGCCCGATTGCGTGGCGTTTTCGCGCACCGCAGCGCGGGTGAACGAGCCCTCCTCGCACACGGCGATGACGGCCCTGATCTGCCGGAGTGCAATTTCGGACATTAGAAATCCTGATGACTATCGGCACAATATATTAATTCGGCTGGGAGGGCCACGCTTGTTAGTAACGCTTGAGAAACCCCAATTCATCCGGAGAGATCATGAAGCTCGGCTTCTTCACGATGCCGATCCATCCGCAGAACAAGGACTGGCGGCAGTCGCTGCGCGAGGACCGCGAAGCGTTCCTGCTCGCCGACAAGCTTGGCTATGTCGAAGGCTATGTCGGCGAGCACGCCACCGACCGCGCCGAGAACATCACCTCATGCGCGGTGTTCATCGCCAGCCTGATCGACGCCACCAGGACCATCAAGCTCGGCACCGGCACCATCAACATGCCGAACGCACATCCGGTTGCGACGGCGTCGCAACTCGCGATGCTCGATCACATGCTCGACGGCCGTTTCATTTTCGGCATCAGCCCGGGCGGCCTGATGTCCGACGCCGAAGCCTTCGGCAATCTCGATGCCGACCGCAACGCGATGTTCCTGGAAGCGATCAATGCGGTTTTGAAAATCTGGCAAAGCGAACCGCCTTACAATATCGAAGGCAAATACTGGAATATCAAAATCGAAAAGCAGGCGATGCTGGAGATCGGCCAGGGCTTCCTGCCCAAGCCGCTGCAAAAGCCGCATCCGCCCATTGTCGTCACCGCGGTGGCGCCATTCTCGAAAGGCGTGACGGAAGCCGCGGCCCGCGGCTGGGATCCGATCTCGGCCAACTTCCTGATGCCGCAATGGGTCAAGAGCCACTGGCCGAAATACGTCGAAGGCTGCGAGCGCGCCGGGCGCAAGGCCGACCCGGCGAACTGGCGCGTCGCCAAAAGTATTTTTGTCGCTGACGACGACAAAACCGCGAAAGCCTATGTGACCGATCCCAACAGTCCCTACCGCTATTACTACAGCCAGCTTTACACCAAGCTCAAACGCGGCCGCCTCGAACTGTTCAAGACGCGGCGCGACCAGCCGGACAGCGAAATCACCCTCGACGGCATCTGCGACCAGCTCATCATCTATGGCTCGCCCGACAAGGTCGCCGATGAGCTGCTGAAATTTCGCGAGCAGGTCGGCGATTTTGGTACGCTGCTTTACGCCGGCAAGGACTGGCGCGATCCGGAACTCGGCAAACGCTCGATGACGCTGTTGGCTGAAAAAGTCATGCCGAAGATCAATGCCGCGATCGGAAAATGACGCTGGCTGGTCCCTCTATCGCTCGTCCCCGCGAAGGCGCGGACCCAGTCTTTGTGGCTTATCTGGATTCCCGCTTTCGCGGGAATGAGCGGAGTTAGCAGTGCCCCGTCCGCGCGTCTTCGTCACCCAGCCGATTGCCGAAACTGCCCTGGCGCGCCTGCGCGCTATTGCCGATGTCGAGGTCAATCCGGATTCAAGCCGCGTGCTCGACAAGGCCGCGCTGATCGAGGCGGTAAAGCGCTGCGATATTCTCATTTCGCTGCTGCACGATACCGTCGATGCCGAGGTGCTCGCGGCAAATCCGAATCTCAAAGCCGTGTCGTCGATGAACATCACGAAGGACCGGATCGACCTCGACGAGGCAACGCGGCGCGGCATCCCGGTGACCAACATCCCGGGGATCGTCACCGATGCCACCGCCGATATCGGCTTCGGACTGCTGCTCGCCGTGGCGCGCAATATCGTGTTCGGCGACAGATTATTCCGCGGCGGCGTTTATCCGGGTTCGCAGTCAAATCATTTCGCCGGCGCATCCGTGCACGGGCGAACGCTGGGCCTCGTCGGCTTCGGCCGGATCGGACAGGCCATGGCGCGGCGCGCGCTGGGCTTCGACATGAAAATCCTCTACGCCGACCCGAAGCGCCTGCCATTGCAACTGGAGCGCAATTTCGAGGCTCGCTATTGCAGTCTCGACGAATTGTTGCGCGACGCCGACTTCGTTTCGCTACATCCGCAGCTGATCGCCGAGACGCACCATCTGATGAGCGGCCGGCAATTTGCGCTGATGAAGCCCACCGCGTTTGTCATCAACACCTCGCGCGGACCGATCATCGACGAGGCGGCGCTGGTTCGGGCGCTCAAAGACAAGAAAATCGCCGGCGCCGGGCTCGACGTCTACGAGCACGAGCCGGATGTGTCGCCGGAACTGCTGGCGATGCCGAACGTGGTGCTGACGCCGCACCTCGGCAGCGCCGAGCTGACGCTGCGCGAAGGCATGGCGAATATCGTCGTCGACAACACCATCGCGCTGATTGAGGGACGGCGGCCGACGAGCTGCCTGAATCCGGAAGTGCTGAAGAAGCTGTTTTAGCCGGGGCGGGCACTCATCAACGCGGCGGCCAATGTCCGCTTTCGGGGGTGAGGCGGACATCGCCAATTCAGACCGCCATGTCGGCGAATGACCCACACCAGCTTGCGCGGTTACTTTGGCACGCGGCCCTTTATCGCGTTGGCGCGTGCAGAGTAGGTGATGCGGCCTGTGGCATCCGCCGGCAGGCGCGCTTGTACCCGCGTTTTGAGCCGTTCGACCTCGTTAGAAGCCATTGCGGCTATCATCGGTCGAATACTCGCTGCCAGCAGGCCGACCGTCCAGAATTCATCGAAATCAGAAAATGTTCGACTCACTGTAATCTCTCGCGTCTCGATCGCATCAAGGCCTGCATCTGTCCACAAGCTCCGCAAGGCTTCCATCCGAGATGCATAGGAACTCGGGGGAAGCACAGGATTAAGGCCCATCGCGCGCATTTCGGCCTGGATCGGGTCCAGAGGAAATCCGCCACCCAACATATCCCACGCATAGGTCGCGACCATGCCACCCGGGCAAATCACCCGCACCATCTCTGCGACGCCTTTGGCCGGATCGGGAACGAAGAATATCACCAGCGCCATAGTGGCTGCATCGAACCTACGATCAGAGAATGGAAGGCTCATGGCATCGCCCTGGCGAAGCGCTACCATGGGCGCCGCGGACCGAGTGCGCGCAAAACCCAGCTGCGCCTCCGACGGATCGATCCCTTGGATCGCAGCTGGCGCGCACCGTTTAACGAGCAGTTCGGTAAAGGCGCCAGTGCCACAGCCGATATCGATCCACCGCAAACCTGGGGGCGGTGCGAGCCAATCGAGGAAGGTCTCGCCCGCAAGTCGGCTCCAGTACCCCATATACCGTTCGTATCCGACGCCATCGTCGTAGCGAATTTGAGGTTCGACCATGAGCGCTCCTCCGATGACTGCAGGTCCGAACGTAGCATCTGACCGAGTTATTAAAAAGAACAGGCGGCGGCCGCAGACTTCCTGCGTTGAACGCGAGGTCCGGAGTTCCGGCAATGATCCTGAAGGTGGGGCGGTGTTCAAAACAGTACAACGTCTTGAATGCCATTAGGGGCAGCGGGTCGGCGACTGCCGTGGCAGATTTCGGCGTTAAAGCAGCCGCATCGTTTGATGATTTCCCAAAGACAAATTTTTATCACAAAATGTCTGGAGAGCACACAAACGGAGCGTGACTATGACTTGGGAGGCTGCTCAAGCGATTTCGAGTTTCATTGGGACGATCGCCGTTACGTTGACGGTCGTTTATCTGGCGATCCAAGTTAAGAGGAACACCAAGGCCACTTACTCGCAAACTTATCAATTTGCCACGCAAGCGTTGGGTGACATGGCGGCAATAGTCGGAGAGAACAAAGAAAAAGCCAGAGTTTTTGCCGTCGGCATGGCCGAGCCGAATAAACTCGATAAGGATGAATATTTACAGTTTGCCTATCTCGGCATCAGTCTATTTCGACGATATGAAAATGTTTTCTTCCAATATCAATCCGGGATGATCGATGACGACTTCTGGTTCGGGCACAGAGATAATCTTCTCTGGTTTTTTCACCGCCCGGGCACGCAAGTATGGTGGAAAGAACGGGGGCTTGGCTTTAGCCGCAGCTTCCGTGAATTCCTCGAGAGCACGTCTCCGGAAGACGTGACCGCGCCGAAATCCAGGCAGGTTTGAAAACCCACCCAATCCAATGATATCCGTTTGTGGCCCAAAGCGGATATCCTGCAACTCGGGTTCGAAGTCCGCTATTGGATGAAATACGAACAATGACGACGCATTGTTCAATTTCTGAGCGCACGCCTAACTCGCGAGCGGCGTCGGATCATTGGCGGGCGGATCGATCTGGAACGTGCCTGCGGTGATGCAGGTCATCGAGAAGCTGCCGGTGGTCCCGACCAGCGCCACCATGCTTTCGAGACCCATGGTCTTTTCGGCCGCGGCATAGGTCGCATCGCTGAGACCTTTGTTCGCCAGTATTTCGCTCGCCACGGCGAAGCAGGTCTTTTCGCGGGCATCGGGAAGGTTCGGTGTTTTGCGAGCATTGACCGCGTCGATCACCGATTGTTCGAGACCGACCTTGAGCGACGCCGCGACCTGCGCATGCCACGGATACCGCGCGTTCCAGAAACGGGCGACGGTAATGTTCACGATCTGCTGCTCGCGCCGCGATAGCGGACCGGAGCCCATGGTCGCGCGCAGGTTTTGCGCCGCCTCGAACAATTTCGGCAGCCGGATGTAGGCGTAGTACGGCCCGCCGACCGGTCCGCCGGCCTGCTTGGCGGCATCATAAACACGCGCCTGGTCGGCGTTCATGTCCTTGCGATCGAGAAGCGGTATCCGTGCCATGGTCTCTTCCTCACCTGTTTTGTTTCTGTAATGACGCCGCCCGAAGAACTCAGGCGTTGTTGTTGACGCAGATCGAGCGGACTGAATGGCTGGTGCTAAATCCCGTCAGTGGAATGTTGACCATCAACCCGCCCCAGAACAGATTCATGTAAGACATTTTCCACCAGCCGCGATAGAGCCGTGAATTCTGCGGCTCGCCCATGAGCTTTGTCACCTCGGTATCCTGCAAGCCCGGGTGCAGGCCCTGAGCCGTTGCGTAGTCCGGGCTGACAGCGCAGATCTGCGTGACATAGGAGCTGTCGGTTTTGACGGTGACCGACAGGTTGTCCTGCCAGTGATAGGTCGTGACCACGGGGCTGCCGTTCTTCTGCGTCGGTTCGCCAAGAATGCGGACCGCATCCGCAGCCGTCATGCCGAGCGAGATCGGGCCGATGCGACGCCACGGCACGATCAGGTGGTCGTCATCAGCCCGCACCGGCACCGGCTGCAATAGCGCCGCGGCGGCCAGCAGCAGCAGGACACAATGCGCGGGCTTTGAAACCATTGATCGAATCATGCCGGCGCTCTCACTACTCTGCCCATCACAGACTATCCTAGCATCAAAGCGCGCTAACTGCTCTCGCGTTCCCACACCACAATGACGCGCACCGTCTTGTCGCGGATGTTGGGGTGCGGCATCGGCGGGCTTTCGATGAAGAGCCGGTTACCGTCGAAGCGGATATTGCGCACCTGCTCGCCGCCGACCCAGCCCTCGTTCCACGCCGCTTCGACCTTGGTGATAACCTGGCCGTTTTCGACGCGATAGCGGCCGGTATAGGCGATCATGCTGGTGAGCGCCTGGGCCCGCTCCGCATCGGTCTTCGGAACCGTGCGGCCCTCGCCGGTCATCAGCGCCAGCCAGCGGCCGTGCGGCGTCGCGATCTGAATCCCTTTCGGGTGCTCGCCGTAGATCGGCGTGCGCTCCCTGCTCGCCACATCTTCGTAGTTGACCGAAACCAGCTTCCAGGTGCCGACGATCTGCCGCCGCAGCTCCGCGTCATCCATCGGCATCACTCCGCGGTCCAGCCGCCGTCGAGCTTGAGCGCCGCACCGGTCATCAGCGACGAAGCATCGGAGGCGAGAAACACGATGGCGCCGGTGAGGTCTTCGAGCTGACCGAGGCGGCCGAGTTTTATCTTCGACAGCACTTCGTCACGAAACGCCTTGTTCTCGAAGAACGGCCGGGTCATCGGCGTCTCGAGGAATGTCGGGCCGAGACTGTTGACCCGGATGTTGTGCGGTGCGAGCTCGATCGCCATCGCCTTGGTGAAGCCCTCCATCGCATGTTTCGAAGCACAATAGACCGTGCGCCGTGCCGCGCCGACATGCCCCATCTGCGACGACATATTGATGATAGAGCCGGGAAGCTTTGCCTCGATCAGCCGTCGCGCCACCGCCTGCGCCACGAAATACGCGGCACGGACGTTGAGCGAAAAGATGGCATCGAAGTCCTCGACCTTCACTTCAGTCAGCGGCGCCGGCCGGTTCATGCCGGCATTGTTGATTAGAATCTGAAACGGTTCGGCAGCGGCGATCGCTTTTCGCACCGCCTCGATGTCTGTCACGTCGAGCACCAGCGCATCGGCCTTATCACCGCGCGCACGGATCGCGTCCGCGCCTTGTTCGATTTCAGTTTTGGTGCGGGCCGCAAGCGTGACATGCGCACCGGCCTCCGCCAGCGCCGAGGCGGCAGCAAGGCCAATGCCGCGTCCGCCGCCGGTGACAAGCGCACGCTTGCCGTCAAGGCGGAAGGTGGGAGTTTTGGTGAAGCTGATTGGCACCGATTGCACCGCTCGCTGCTCCTTCTCCCCGCGTGCGGGGAGAAGGTTGGGATGAGGGGGCGCCTCCGCCAGGCTCAGACTTCGCGGAGAGGCCCCCTCACCCTCCATCGCTTCGCTCAGTCGACCTCTCCCCGCGCGCGGGGAGAGGTTTATTTACTCCGCCGCCTCCGCGTAAGGTACGTTGCGGCCGCCATAGCGCCGGACGCGGACATTGGCCTGTTCGGCGTGCGCCACAAAGCCTTCCAGCATGCACAGCCGCGAGCAGACTTCGCCGATCTGGGCGCTGGCCTGATCCGTGGTGACTCCCTGATAGGTGCAAGTCTTGAGAAACTTGCCGACCCACAGGCCGCCGGTATAGCGCGCCGCCTTCTTGGTCGGCAGCGTGTGATTGGTGCCGATCACCTTGTCGCCGTAGGCGACGTTGGTGCGCGGACCAAGGAACAGCGAGCCGTAATTCTTCATGTTTTTGAGGAAATAATCCGGATCGCGCGTCATCACCTGCACGTGCTCGGACGCGATGCGATCGGCCTCGCGCACCATCTCGGCCTCATCGTCACAGACGATGACCTCGCCGAGATCGGCCCAGGCCTTTCCCGCCGTTTCCGCCGTCGGCAGGATGGCGAGCAGCCGCTCGATCTCCCGCATCGTATCGCGCGCCAGCTTTTCCGAATTGGTGATCAGGATCGCCGGCGATGTCGGCCCGTGCTCGGCCTGGCCGAGCAGATCGGTCGCGCACATTTCGCCATCGACGCTGTCGTCGGCGATGACCAGCGTTTCGGTCGGTCCCGCCAGCAGGTCGATGCCGACGCGGCCGAACAGCTGTCGCTTGGCCTCGGCGACATAGGCATTGCCCGGCCCGACGATCATGTCGACCGCAGCGATGGTTTCGGTGCCGAGCGCCATGGCGGCGACGGCCTGCACGCCGCCAAGCACGAAAATCTCGTCGGCGCCGCCGAGATGCATCGCCGCAACGATCGCCGGGTGCGGCCCGCCCTTGAACGGCGGCGCGCAGGCGACGATGTGCTTTACGCCGGCAACGCGCGCAGTGACGATCGACATATGCGCCGACGCCACCATCGGATAACGCCCGCCCGGTACATAGCAGCCGATCGAATTCACCGGGATATGGGTGTGGCCGAGCACGACGCCGGGCAGCGTCTCGACTTCGAGATCGCGCATCGTCTCTTTTTGCTTCTGCGCGAAGTTCCGCACCTGCGCCTGCGCAAACTTGATGTCGTCGAGGTCGCGCTTCTTCACCTGGCCGATCGCCCGCTCGATTTCGGCCAGCGTCAGCCTGAACGATGCCGGCGACCAGTCGTCGAATTTCTGCGACAGCTCGCGGACCGCGACGTCCTTTCGCGCCTCGATGTCGGCGAGAATGGTCTCGACGGTCTCGCGCACCTTGGCGTCGGCCGCCTTGATCGCGCTGGCGTCCATTCCGCGCTTGAGATAGCGGGGCATCGTACTCTCCAACTGTCCTGCAACGCCTACGGCGTCATTTAATCGCCTGCGGATTGATCGGCGAGCCGGTGCCGCCGGTGATGATCAGCGGCGGACCGCAGAAGAAGAACTCGTAGATGCCGTCCTCGTCGCAATCCTCGGCCAGCTCCTTGAGATAGAAGATTTCGCCCATGCAAAGCCCCATGGCCGGAATCACAACCCAGTGCCACGGCTGGTTGGCGTCGGCGGTTTCGTTCGGCCGCACTTCGACGCCCCAGGTGTCGGTGCAGATCGCGGCGATTTCCTTTTCCTGGCACCAGTAGCAATTCTCGAATTTCACGCCGGGCGCGTCGCCGCCGGCGTAACCGCCCCACTGCTTTTCGGCGAGGCAGCGTTCCATCTGGCCGGTGCGGATCAGCACGAAGTCGCCGCGGCCGATGGAAACATTCTGGTCCTTGGCACATTTGTCGAGTTCGTCGTTGGAGATGCTTTCGCCGTCGGCCATCCATTTCACGCCGCGAAAGCGCGCGATGTCGAGCAGCACGCCGCGGCCGACCATTTTGTTTTTCGAGTGCTCGATGCCGAGCACGTTGAGGCCCCTGGAGTCGATCTGCTTGGCGTCGTGGCCGTTATAGGCCTTGTCCTCGTAGAACACATGGCCGAGCGCGTCCCAGTGCGTCGCACCCTGCACGCAGAGCATCAGCGTATCGTCGGCGTAACGGATCTTGTTCCAGTCCTGCCGCCCGGCGATGGCGTCGGTGCCGGTCGCCAGCATCTGGTGGATCGGATTGAAGCGGCCGCCGAACAGTCCGTTCTGCGGACCGCTGGCGTCGAGCGGAATGCCGAGCGCGAAAACCTTGCCGGTGCGGATCAGGCTTGCCGCGTTGACGATGTCCTGCGGCTTGACCTGATTGAGCGTGCCGATGTGGTCGTCCTTGCCCCAGCGGCCCCAGTTCTTGAGTTTTTCCGTCGCTTCGGCGATCGCCTTCCTGCCGGCCTTGATATCCATGAGCGCGTAATCCCTGCCTCTGTTGTCTGAACGAATTCCCGTGACGGTCAGAGGGCCGCCGGCGGGTGCGAAGCGAGTTTGGCATAAATTCCCCAGCCAGCGGAATATCTTGCCGCTGGTAGGCCGGCTACTACACTACCGCTGAGCCACGGGAGTGCCGAAGATGAAGCTTCTGAGTTTTGCCCACCACGGCAAGGACTATTTCGGCGCGGTAAGCGGCGACGGAATCGTTACCCTCAACGACAAAACCGGTCAGCCGAACCTGCGTGCCGCGCTTGCCGCCGGCGCCATGGATGCCATGCACAAGGCCGCAAAAGAATCCAAACCGGATTGCAAACTTGCCGACGTCAAGTTTCTGCCGGTCATTCCCCATCCGAACAAGATCCTTTGCGCCGGGGTGAATTACCGTTCCCATGCCGCCGAAGTCGGGCGCGAACTGCCTAGGCAGCCGAGCATGTTCGTGCGCTTCACCGATACGCTGGTCGGCCACGAGGGCGACATGATCCGGCCTACCGTGTCCGACAATTTCGACTTCGAAGGCGAGCTGACGCTCGTCATCGGCAAGGGCGGCCGCCACATCAAGGCCGAGCGGGCGCTCGATCATGTTGCCGGTTACACCTGCTTCGTCGACGGCAGCGTGCGCGACTATCAGAAATTCTCCGTGACCTCCGGCAAGAATTTTCCGGGCACCGGGCCGCTCGGGCCGTGGCTGGTCACCACCGACGAGATCCCCGATCCCGGCAAGCTGACGCTGACCACGCGGCTCAACGGCGCGCAAGTGCAGCATTCGCCAACCAGCCAGCTCATCTATTCGATCCCGCAGATCATCGCGTTCTGCTCGGATTTCACCACGCTGTCACCGGGCGACGTGATCGCCACCGGAACGCCGGAAGGCGTCGGCCACGGCCGCAAGCCGCCGCTGTGGATGAAGGCGGGCGATACGCTCGAAGTGGAAATCACCAGCATCGGCACGTTGCGCACGCGGATCGTCGATGAACGCGCCTGATCAGGGCATGGACTGATTAGCACGAAGCCACGCTGTATGGATGCGTGGCCTACAGTTCGACGCCCACAACGCGCGCGGGTGAGCCATCTACGCCCTTCAAGCGCAGTGGCAGTGCTACCAACATGAAACGATCACCAATGCGATCGAGATTCGTGAGGAGTTGGATCATTGGAATTCCGGACCGCAGCCAAAGTTTGTGGTTTGCGCCGCGCTCCTCCGAGGTGACCGTCATGCGCCAGAATGGCTTCTCCGGAAAGCAGTCCATCGCCACCGCGACGATGCCACGTGACGTCGTCCATTCGCCCACGCTCGGTTCAAGATGCACCGGATCGCTCCAAAACGCAGGGCTGCCCCAGGCGCGGTCGGTCCAAAGCGTTTTGATCACGGCGACTTGGCCGGGCGCTGGTACGACGCCGGTACGCTCAAGGTCTGCGCCAGTAATACTCGCACCCGCGGTCTTGTAGCTAAGGTCGAGGACAACCGCCTCGCGCATAACCAGACGGTCGAGCGGAAGCTCGTCGATCGGCGTGCCGTCCGCGAGAAAGTGCCGCGGGGCATCGATGTGCGTCCCGATGTGGCTGTTCAGCGTTAGCACTGTATTCATGCTGCCAATGATCGGGGCTTCGGCGAGATGATCGACCCCCTCGCGCGCAAGAACCGCCCGCTGCTGGTCGCTCACTAGGGTTACGGCCCGCACCGTTACGGGATGCGCCTCATAGAATGCGATGTTCGGGATTCCGGTCATGCCGGTGACGACCGGGAGCGTGAGATCGACGATACGCGGCATGGCGGCGGCCTCGTTGCTGACGTCGCTCAAAAATGAACCGACAAGCGGCTGGGCAGGATTCGCTGCACGGAGTTTGCGTCCATTGATCCCGCCAGATTAGCCTGGGTTGACGCCAGCGACCTTGATTACATTGCCCCACTTCTCGGTTTCTGCTGCTATAAATTTCGCGAATTGAACGGGTGTCATCGATAAGGGCTCAACGCCCAATTCGCCAGCGCGCACCTTGAAATTGGGAGCGGCGACGACCGCATTGATGTCTTGGTTGAGCCTTTCGATGATCTCGGCGGATGTACTCTTGGGCACGCCGATGCCATTCCAGGCGCTCGCCTCGTAGCCCGGCACGAATTCACCCATGGTCGGGAATGTCTGGCAGCGCATCTGAGCGCGTCTCGGTAGTCACCGCTAGCGCGCGCAGCTTGCCATCTCTGACGTGCTCAATCACCGTAGCGATTGCAGTAAATATTACCTGCACCTGTCCACCGAGCAGATCGGACAAATAACTTCCACGATATGGGACGTGAAGCATGTCGACTCCGGCCATCATTTTGAACATGTTCGCCGAAGACGTGAGGCGCAGTGCCGCTGCCGGCCGAGGCCATGTTGATCTTGCCGGGGTTGGCTTTGGCATAGGTGATGAATTCGGGAACGGTCTTGGCCGGAACCGATGGATTGACCACCATAACAAACGGGACGCGGTCAACGCTTACGACCGGCGCGATGTCACGGATGAAATTGAAACTAAGCTTATCGTAGAGCGACGCGTTGATTGCGCTCTCCACGGTAACCAGAAGAAGCGTGTAGCCGTCAGCCGGTGCGCGAACAACCGCCTCAGTGCCGATATTGGTGCCGGCCCCCGGCAGGTTCTCGATGACGAATGGCTGACCGAGCCGCTCCGACAGGCCTTGACCGACAAGGCGCGCAATAATGTCGGGTGCAGTACCGGCAGGAAGAGCGACGACGATGCGTACCGGCCGCGCCGGATAAGCTTGCGCCCATGAGGTTTGAGACAGAACCGGCAGAACCGCAGCACCCGCTGTCATGTGCAAAAATCGGCGGCGGGAAGGTCTCATGGCGTTGGTCTCCTTGCCTCTCTGGATCAGGTACCCGAGAATGCAGGCATCGGGGCCAATGCGCTTAACCAGCGGCTTCTTTTTCCCTTACCGAAGGCTTCGTTTTCCTTCACCTTGGATGTGCTAGATTGCGGACAGACAGCATTTTGGCCGAGGAACGGCGATTTGCTCTATCGCTTCGGAGATTTTGCCCTCGACACGGACCGGCGCGAGCTGCATCGCGGGCCTGATCCCGTTACCATGGCACCGCAAGTCTTCGATCTCCTCGAATACCTGATCGAGAATCGCAACCGCGTTGTTAGCAAGGAAGACTTGATCGCTGCGGTGTGGGATGGGCGGATCGTCTCGGATTCGGCGCTAAGCACGCGCATTAACGCCGTCCGATGCGCGATAGATGACACTGGCGAAGACCAACGCTTGGTACGCACCTTGCCCCGTAAGGGCCTACGTTTCGTAGGGGTGGTCCATGAAGCGCAAATGCCGGAATCCGTCATTGCGACAGCTGCTGCGGGCGACCAACCGAGACCCGCATTGTCTCTCCCAGACAAACCGTCGATCGCCGTGCTTCCGTTCACCAACATGAGCGGCGAAGTGGAGCAAGAGTATTTTGCGGACGGCATGGTGGAAGAGATCATCACGGCGCTATCTCGCCTGCGCTGGCTCTTCGTAATCGCGCGCAATTCCAGCTTCACCTACAAGGGGCGGCCAGTGGATGTGAAGCAGGTGAGTCGCGAGCTTGGGGTGCGTTACGTGCTAGAAGGCAGCGTGCGCAAGTCCGCAAACCGTGTACGCATTACCGGACAGCTCATCGACGCGTCGACTGGAGCGCATATCTGGGCAGACCGCTTCGATGGCGCCCTCGACGACATATTCGATCTGCAGGACAGAGTCACCGCGAGTGTTGTGGGTGCAATCGCGCCCCGGATGGAGCAGGCTGAGTTCCAGCGTGCAAGGGGAAAGCCGACCGAGAGCCTAGACGCATACGACTACTTTCTACACGGCAAGGCAATCGTTCCTCGGCATACCGAAGTGGCCATCAATCAGGCGCTACAACTATTCAATCGGGCAATCGAACTAGACCCCGATTTCGCGTCGGCCTACGGCATGGCGGCGTGGTGCTATCATTTGCGAAAAGGAAACCGGTGGAGAAAAGACCATTCGCGCGAAGTTGCCGAAGCAACGCGGCTGGCGCGAAAGGCCGTCGAATTGGGCAGCGACGACGCAGTTGCGCTTGCCAGTGGCGGATATGCGCTCGCCTACATTGGCGGAGACCTTGACGCAGGCGAAGTCTTCGTCGATCGAGCGCTGGAGCTCAATCCAAACTTGGCTCAAGCGTGGATTGTCAGTGCATTGCTCAGGATCAATCTTGGCGATCCGGAACTGTCAGTTCGGCAATTTGAGCACGTGATGCGGCTGAGTTCATTCGACCCGATGATGCACCTCGT
The DNA here is from genome assembly GCA_963739945.1 of uncultured Alphaproteobacteria bacterium. GTDB lineage: Bacteria > Pseudomonadota > Alphaproteobacteria > Rhizobiales > Xanthobacteraceae > BOG-931. Next base: position 45,490 of record CAVUCN010000005.1, read on the forward strand.
TCGTGGAGGAGTTGCGTTTGCTCATTTTATCGGGGGCGACTACGACAAGGCCTCATCATTGGCGGATAGGGTGTTGCGGGAAAAACCGGATATGTTGCTTGCCTTGCGCGTAGCGGCTGCGGCCAATGCACTCGCCGGGCGCCTTGAGGCCTCGTATAGGGCGATGGCGCGCCTGCGCGAGGTCGATCCTCGACTGCGCATTTCCGATCTTGCGGATTTGACCCCGTTTCGCCGACCGCAGGATCTCGCGAGGCATCAGGAAGGACTGCGCAAGGCGGGATTACCTGAGTAAAATTGCAATCCGACTACCTCCTGCACTTGAACATCGTTTAGGTCGACCGAAGCTTCCGAAATGGCCTGATCCTGGAATTAGCTTTTGGTGCGGTGCGTGAGGAGGTTCTTGGCCCTTAACAGCATTTCGCGACCCATGCAGCTTTCGGTTGCTTGCGGGGCAAAACGGACATTGAGCCGATCTATGAGGACGCGGCCAGACGCTTCGCGCGGCCGCCGATGACGACCGCGCCTGCCGCGCCGATCAGTAGCAGCGCAGAGATCAGCAGCGCTGCACGCGTCCCGAACAGGAATGCATCGCCCTGCCCGCCGATCAGCGAACCGAACAGAGCGACGCCGAGCACGCTGCCGGTCTGCCGGGTGGAATTGAGCACGCCTGCGGCGATGCCGGAGCGCGATTTCTCCACGCTGCCGAGCAACGTCGCGGTCATCGGCGGCACCAGCAGTCCCAAGCCACCGCCCATCGCAACGAGCGGAACGCAGATCATCCAGTAGCTCGTTCCTTCCTCGATACCGAGCAGGGCGAGGCAGCCCGCAGCGGCGATCAGCGCACCGACAGCAATGGTGACCGGCGCGCCGATGCGCTCCGCCACCCGCGGCGCCAGCAGGTTCACCGGCAGCACGGCGCCCATCATCGGCACGAAAGCCAGGCCGGTCGCGAATGGCGTCCAGTGGTTGACCTGCTGGAAGTACAGGCTGAACACGAAGATCAGACCGTAGAACGCAATATTGACGAGCAGGCCGACCAGCGACAGTCAGCGCGAACATGCGATGCGCGAACAGCGACAGCGGCAGCATCGGATGCGCGGTGTGCCGCTCCTGCAGCAGGAACAGCGCACGCAGGACGACAAAGGCAACGAAGCCGCCAAGCACGAAAGGATTGGTCCAGCCGACGCGTCCGCCCTCGATGATCGCGCCGCGAGAACGCCGAGTGCGGCGATCGCCGCTGCCTGACCGGGAAGGTCGAGGTCACGCGCGTCTGCGCGGCGTGTCGGTCGCGTAGCGCCACGCCAGCCAGAGGCCGCCGAGACCGATCGGCAGGTTGACCAGGAAGATGCTGCGCCAGCCGACCAGCGCAATCAGCGCGCCGCCGAGGAACGGTCCCGCCGTCAGCGCCAGGCTCGCGCCCGCAGCCCAGATGCCGACCGCACGGCCGCGTTCGGTCTGGTCCGGATAGGCGTGATTGAGCAAGGCCAGCGAATTCGGCACCAGGATCGCCGCCGCAACGCCTTGCACGGCACGCGCCGCGATCAAGATGCCGGAGGTCGGCGCCAGCGCGCAGGCGAGCGACGCCAGCGTGAACAGGCTGAAGCCCGCCATGAAGATGCGCTTCGCGCCGAGGCGGTCGCCGAGCGCGCCGGCGGTCAGGATCAGCGCCGCGAAACGCGATCGTGTAGGTGCTCACCACCCATTGCAGTTCCGACACGCCGCCACCGAGCGACGAACCGATGCTGTTGAGCGCGGTGTTGACGATGGTGACGTCGAGCTGGACGACGCCATAGCCGAGACTCATGGCGGCAAGCGTCAGCGGTTTGGCGAAGCGGGAGGTTCCCTCTCTCCAACTGGGCGCGTCACTGGCTTGGCGTCGACAAAATCGTGGAGCGTTGGCGAAAAGTTCCGCATGGCTGCAAACAAGCCTCTGTCATTTCTGGTCACCTCGATATGGGGAGGAACGGGCGGCACACCTACCCGTTTCCTGCACCGCAAAGCTACGGTGCAGGCCGAAGTTCCGACGGAACCAATTCGCGATGAGATGACAGCGCTTGCGGTCAGGCCGATGGCGTCAGCCCGAACAGTTTCTCAGCGTTGCGGAAACAGATTTTCTCGCGCTCGACATTCGACAGCGGGATCGAATTGAGCACCTTGATGGTGTCGCGGATGTAGCCCGGACCCTTTTCCTTGTCGAACGGGCAATCGGATGCGAACACCACGTGATCGGCACCGAAGAATTCGAGGCCGCACACCGTCGCGGCGCGCGCGCCTTCGACGGCGGTGTCGCCGTAGAAATCCTTGAAGTAGTCGTACGGGCGCTTCTTCAGCGATTTGCGCAACGACTCGTAGTCTTCATCCGAGGTCCGCGCGCCCATTTGATCGAACGAATGCGCGACCCGTCCTTCAAGATAGGGAATGACGCCGCCGAGATGGTGCGCGATCACTTTCAGATCGGGATAACGGTCCATGATCTTGGAGAACACCAGACGCGACAGCGTCACGCCGGTCTCGTAGGGCCAGCCGAGCACGCTGCAGATTTCGTATTTCGAGACTTTCTCGGTCGGGTAATCCGGCATTTCCCGCGTGCGCGACGGATGCAGCAGGATCGGCTTTCCCGACGCCGCGATGACGTCGAAGATCGGCAGGAACCGCGGCTCGTCGAGCGGCACGCCGTTGGCATTGGTGGCGAGCTGCACGGCATTGGCGCCGTTCTTCAAGGCGCGCTCGGCTTCCTTCGCGGCGGCTTCCGGCGCGTTCATCGGCAACAGCGCCGACCAGCCGACAAAATGTTTCGGATGCTTCGCCACGACTTCGGCGAGACCGTCGTTGGCGATCACCGCCATTTCCGGCGATTTTTCCGGTCCCCACAGCCGCTCCATCGGCGGCAGGCCGTGGGACAGCAATTGCGAGTAATTGTCGAACAACTCGACGACCTGCAGCCTGATGTCGATGTCGGAGAGCGCCGGAATGCCGCGCACGCGCTTGCCGAGGTCCTTCGATCCCGCTGGCGTCTCCAGCAGCGCATCGTAATAGCGCTTCGGGAAGAAGTGATTGAAGGCATCGATGTAGCGCATGCTCATTGTCATTCCTCGTTCTTGTGTTCGATCGCCGTATTCATCTCGACATCGCTGCGGCGCTGGTTGCCCATTTCGCGCCCCAGCGAGAAGTAGTCGCTCGCCGCCGCCATGCGCGCCTGCCGGGCAAGCTCGGCCGGCCAGTGGCCGAGATCGTAACCGTGCCACGGGCTTTCCGGCCGGAGCGGCGGCAAGCCGAGCCGCTCCCAGATCGCCCTGGCCTCCTCCATGAACTCGCGTGTAGGCAGCGCCACCGGCGCATAGTCGCCCTTGAGCGTGGCATTGATCAGCACCGACGCGCTCTCGCCGTCGTCGCGCGGCCCGCGCGGGCCGTGCCCCGGATGCTTGTGCGGCACGACCAGAAGATCATGCTGCGGCTGACAGCGGTATGACATCGCCCAGAACAGCGCGTCGGCATTGTGCGGATCGATGTCTTCGTCGACCGCGACGATCCATTTGCCGACGAAGCGATGCAGCGTCGACGCGCCATCGAGCGCGCGCCAGATTTCCGACTCCGGGGTGCCGCGGGCGAACTGAATGCCGACCACGGCGTAAAGGCTGGTCAGCGGCTCGTGCATCGCGACGCTCTTGACTGATTTGATGGCGAGCGCGGTGCGCAGATGATCCAGCAGCAGCGGCTCCATGGCGACGCGGCGGATCACGCTCGACTCGCTCGGCGTCACCTGGCTGATGAACGAGGTCAGGATCGCATTCTTCGCGCCGCGTGATCGCGGTGACGTTCATGAACGCATTGTATTCCTGCAAGATTGACGTAGCCGTGCGACTCGCCGAACGGCGCTTCCGGCTCGAGGATATTCGGTGTCGATGAAACCTTCGATCACGATTTCGGCTTCCGCCGGGACCAGGAGATCGACGGTTTTGGCGCGCACGACGTTGATCGGCGTGCCGGCGAGCGCGCCGGCCACCCAGATCTCGTCGAGCGTCTCCGGCATTTTCTGCACCGAGGCGTAGGAGATCAGTGGCGGGCAGCCGACAACAACCGCGCACGGCATCGGCTCGCCGCGCGCCTTGTATTTGAGCCAATGCGCGTAAATGCCGGCGCGCAGTTCGACGGACGGATTCATGCCGAGCCGGCGCGGCGCCTTGAGCTGGCCGCGGTAGTTGCCGACGTTCTGGCGGCCGGTGTCCGGATCTTTGGTGATGTAGTGGCCGGCGAGAGATACGGCGCGTTGTCGAACCCGGGCGTCGAGATCGGCACCGGCAGGCCGTCGAGCCCGTTGCCGGGCTTGTCGAGCGCGTCGCCGACGATGCAGATCTCCTGGCACGACGCATCGGCGACGACACGCGGCTCGACCGGCGCGGCGAGCGCCTTGACCCAGGCCGCGCCGATTTCATTCGAGCGGACGGCCGAAGCCGATCCGGTAGACTTCCGGATTGGCGGCGAGCCCGGCGACCAGCACGGCAATGTCGTAGTGCGCGCCCTTGCCGTCGGTCGCCTTGGTGAACAGGAACGCCTTGCGCTCGCTTTCGGCGATACCGCCGCGATATTGCCAGCGCACCAGCGGGTGCATCTGGGTGTCTTTGTTGATCGGCTCATCGACGACGACGAGGCGGCCGGCGCGATACAACGCCAGCACGTGATCGTGCAGGTCGGGATAGCCGCGATCGGGCTTCGATCCTTCGTGATAACGCGCGAGCGCGGCAGGCAGTTGGTCGGCGCGCTCGTTCATCGCGATGATCAGCGCGGCTGCATCAGCCAGGAGGAAATCGCAAAGGCATCGGCGTCGCGGTCGAAGTAGCCGATGACCTGCAGTCCGAGCGGCATGCCGTCGAGCTCAAACAGCGGCAGCGACAGCGACGGCACGCCGAGCAGCGACGACGGCACGCCGAATTCAGGATTGCCGGTCGAGCCAAGACCTTCCGGCGCCGTGCTCGGCGCAGGCAAGGTAATGCAGGCGTCACCCACCGCGGCAAGCTCGGCATAGACGGCGCGGATGCGGGCGCGCTCCTTCAGATCGGCGCGATGCTGTTCGAGCGTCACGTCTTCGTACTTGTCGACGCGCTCGCGGGTGATCGGACCCATCTTGTTGATATCGCGATCGCGCATGCAGCGGAAGAACCAGCGCCCTTCCCAGCCGTTGATGCGATGCGACAGCTCGGTGACCTTCGGCAGCTCGGCCTCGAGCGCCGCGACTTTTTTGTCGTTGTGCCGGGTACGGATGTCGATGCCGGCGGATTTCAGCCGCGCAACGCAATCTTCAAGCCGCTGCTTGGCGCCAGAACTGGCGTCATTCCATCCCGCTGTTTCCAGCATGATGAGTGCGCGCGGCTTCTTCGCCGCGGGCGCCTTGTCCGGCCCTTGCAACCCGGGCGTCCCGGCGTCGCCGCCGACGCGCGCGACGATCTCGTAGGCGACCTGCCAGGTGTCTTCGAGCGACGCGCCGAGAATGCCGGTGCAGCTCTGGCTCTGATAGTCGTGGCTGCCCTCGCGATTGATGCGCGTTGACGGTCGGCTTGAATCCAACCACGCCGCAATAGCTCGCGGGGCGAACCGTCGAGCTGATGACTTGCGTGCCAAGCCCGGCGCTGATGGCACCGTAAGCAGTGGCAGCCGCCGAGCCGCTCGACGAGCCGCCGGGCGTGTGGGCGAGATTCCACGGATTACGCGTGCCGCGCGGCTGCGACGCGGCGAACTCCGTCGTCACCGTCTTGCCGATGATGACGGCGCCGGCATCGCGCAGCGCGCGCACGCTCGCCGCATCCTTCTCCGAGCGCCAGCCGGCGAACAGCGGCGAACCCATCTCGGTCGGCATATCGACGGTTTCGATAATGTCCTTGATGCCGACCGGCATGCCGTCGATCGGCGACGCCGGCTTTCCGGCGCGCCAGCGCGCGGTCGAGCGATCCGCGGCCGCGCGCGCTTCCGGCAGATTGGTGCAGACGAAGGCGCCGACGCGCGGCTCCCAGCTATCGAGCAGCGCCAGCGACTGCTCGAGGAACTCCCGCGGCGTCTGCGTGCCGGAGGCAAAGTTTTTGGCGGCCGCGAGGAACGGCCGCTTTACGGGTTTTTGTTCGGGTGCGAGCATTATTTTGCCTTTGCGTTTCCCCTGTCCGCTCATTCCCGCGAAAGCGGGAAACCAGCACTGGGTCCCCGCGTTCGCGGGGACGAGCGGTCGAACAGAGGCGTCACTTCTTGCTCTCGTCGTAGTAGTGGATCTCGTAAAGCATGCAGCCGCGGTCCGACTTGAACGGGCCGTGATAGGCGCCCGGCGGACGGCATGCATAAGTCGGCGCGTCGAACGGTTCGCCGCCGTTGCCCTTGTCGTCGTTGCCGACGATCAGATCGCCGGAGAGCAGATAAACTTCCTCCCAGTGATCGTGCACGAACGGCGCGGTGGTGTAGACGCCGGGCTCAAAGCGCAGCAGCCGGGTGCGGCTTCCCATCTTCTTGGTCTCGTCGAGATCGCTCGCCAGGATTTTTTGCTGGATGCCGGACGGATAGCCGGGCGGCGTCACCCAGCCCTTGTCCATGTCGACCTTGTGGAATTCGAGATGCGGTTTGTTCATCGGCATGATTGTCGTCCTCCAACTTATCCAAGCACCGGCAAATTGCGGATGCTGTAGCGATGCGTGATCTTGCGGCCGCGCACCGGATCCTCAAGCTCGAACTCGAAAACGTCCGAGGGCCGCACGCCGCCTTTTGCCGCGAGCGTGCCGCAGAACATCAGGGTGTTTTCACCGAGCTCCGGCTTGCCGGCAAATTTCCCGATCAGATCCAGCGGATCGAGCATCGCCGTCACCGGGCCTTCCTGATACAGCGTGCGCTTGCCGTTCTCGTTGATGTAGCCGCGCAGGATCAGCTTGTCCCAGTGCGGCGCGACCTCGACCATCGGCCAGAATTCCGGCGCGATCGGCTTGTCGCACATCTGCTTCGATACCGAGACGCCATATGTTCTCGACTTCGCGGTCGGTGTGATCGGAGCCGGCGCCGACCCATAGCCGCCCGCCGCTCTGCAGCAGCACGAATTCCGCTTCCCCGCTCGACGCTTCGCCAAGCGCCTCGATGCTCTCGGCGATGGTCAGCCGCGCCGCCGAAGCGCGATAGAAGATCGGGGTCGTCGCCGGCGGCTTAACCCCGAGCGCAGCCAGCTCCTTGATGTGGTGCTCCACCGCGGCGCGGTCTCGCCCGGTCCAGCCAGCGACCACGAGGTGGTCCACGGTCACGTTGCGGCGGGTCAGCCCGGAATTGTCATGAAAAAGAAGCGGAAGCACGCGTGCTGACACGATATTGGCCCGACCGTTGCAATGATATTTGCCGCATTGTACAGGAGGGCGAAAGCCTACGCAATCAAGCGACAGAGAAGTGCGCGAGGGGTTGCGGCAAACGCATGCCGCAGCGGGGCCGAGCCTCCTCATCGCCTCAAACAGAGGATGCGCACCATGCATGAAGTTGGCGAGCAGGTTCACTGGCACGAGCCGGCGGGGTTCAAGCGCGCCGGGTTCGGCAAGTTCAACCGCCCGAAAACGCCCTTACGACCTGTTCATGGAGTCGGAAGAGATTCCGATCTACCGCGACATCGGCGTCAGCAAGGTGCAGAACCTGCCGCTGCAACCGTGGAAGCGCATGGGTGGCCGCGGCAGCTACATCCAGCTTCACGGCACCGAAGGCAAATGGGGCTCCTACGTCGTCGAGGTGCCGGGCGCCGGCGCGCTCAATCCGGAAAAGCACATCTACGAGGAAATTTATCTCGTCGTCGAAGGCCGCGGCTCGACCGAAGTCTGGCTTGAAGGCGACAGCAAGCGCCACGTGTTCGAATGGCAGAAGGGCTCGCTGTTCTCGATTCCGGTGAACGCGATGCATCGCATCGTCAATGCGAGTTCGTCGCCGGCACTGCTGCTCGGCGGCACCACCGCGCCGAACCTGATGAATCTCATCAACAGCACCGACGCGGTGTTCAATAATCCGTTTCAGTTCCGCGACCGCTTCTCCGGCGCCGACGACTTCTACAAATACAAGGACGATATCGAGCCGGATCCGGTGCGCGGACTGGCGATGCGGCGGACCAATTTCATTCCCGACATCGTCAACTGCGACTTGCCGCTCGACAATCGCCGCTCGCCCGGCTGGCGGCGCGTCGAACCGTTCATGACCGGCAACACGTTCTATCTGTGGATCGGCCAGCACGAGAACGGCCACTACTCGAAGGCGCACGCGCACACCTCGGCGGCGGTGCTGATCTGCATCAAGGGCAAGGGCTACACCTATACGTGGCCGGAGCAGCTCGGGCTGACGCCGTGGAAAGACGGCAAGGCGCGATCAGGTCAAGCGCGTCGACTATGAACCGGTCGGCATGGTGTCGGCGGCGCCCGGCGGCGCGCGCTGGTATCACCAGCATTTCGGCGCATCCAAGGATCCGTTCCGGCTCACCGCCTGGTTCGGCCCGCACAATCCCGGACGCGAGCCCGGCCCGCCCGGCGAAAAGCACACCGACTACACCGCCATGGATATTCCGGAAGGCGGCACCGCGATCCCCTATTACATGGAGGATCCGTTCCTGCGTCAGGAATACGGCGACCGGATGAAGCAGGAAGGCGCACCGAACCGGATGCGGCCGGAATATTACGAGCGCGATTATCGCGGCCTGCTGCCGAAGGAATAGTGGCACGGCCGCATGACTGACGAAGCGAGCGAGGCGCCCGGCGGGCGGGTTTTCTTTTCCTCGACCGGACGCACATTCGGCGAAGAAGACGAATTGTGCGTGCTCTCGGTCGGCGTCGACATCGGCTCGTCGACCTCGCATCTGGTGTTTTCGCGGATCATCCTGGAGCGGCTCGACAGCCGCTACGTCGTCACCGAGCGCGAAAGTTTCTATCAGTCCGACATTCTGCTGACGCCGTACGCGGCCGAGGAAGAAATCGATGCCGATGCGCTCGGCGCATTCATCGCCCAGCAGTACAAGGACGCCAAGATCGAGCCGGATGAAATCGACACCGGCGCGCTGATCCTGACCGGCGTCGCGGTGCGGCGGCGCAATGCGCGGCGGATCGGCGAATTGTTCGCAGCCCAGACCGGCAAGATGGTCGCGGTCAGCGCCGGCGACAGTCTCGAGACCGTGATGGCGGCTTACGGTTCCGGCGCCGCGGCGCGTTCGATCCGCGCCGGCGGACCGGTGATGAATATCGACGTCGGCGGCGGCACTTCAAAAATTGCCGTCTGCGCCGACGGCAAAGTGGCAGACGTCACCGCGGTCGATGTCGGCGCCCGGCTGATCGTGATCGACGAGCAACGGCGCATCGTCCGGCTCGAAGAAGCCGGCCGGCGGTTCGGTGCAGAGCTCGGACTGAATCTCGAGATCGGCGAAATACTGACCGAGGATGCCGCGCGCGCCCTTGCAGCACGAATGGCCGACGCCCTGTTCGAGGCCGTGAAAGGCGGCACGCCGATCGCCGGCGGCGCCGGATTGCTGCGCCTCGATCCACTGGGCTTTCGCGGCAAGGTCGTCGACGTCAGCTTCTCCGGCGGCGTGTCGGAATACATCTATGGCGGCGAGGCCAAGGCATTCGGCGATCTCGGTCCGCAGCTTGCGGCGGAGCTGCGCACGCGCCTGCACGACTGGGGGCCGGAACTGGCGCGGCCTGACGCGCGCATTCGCGCCACCGTGATCGGCGCCTCGCAATACACCATGCAGGTCTCCGGCAGCACGATTTTCGTGTCGCCGCTGGAAACGCTGCCGTTGCGCAATATCCCGGTGATCGCACCCGCGCTCGATCTCAGCGGGAGAAGATCGACTCCGAAGCCGTCGCCGCAACGATCAACGGTGCGCTGAAGCGGCTCGATCTTGGCGACGGCGAAAACCCGGTCGCGATCTTCATTCCGTGGCGCGGCTCCGCGACATTCCAGCGGCTCGACGATTTCTGCAAAGGCGTCGCCGCGGGGCTGGAAGCCGTGCTGGCCAAGGGCCATCCCATCGTGCTGGCCGGCGACGGCGATGTCGGCGGGCTGATCGGCATCCACTATTGCGAAGAAATGAAGCTCACCAATCCGATCGTCTCGATCGACGGACTGGAGCTGAAAGAGTTCGACTACATCGACATCGGCGCGATGCTCGACACCTCCGGCGCGGTGCCGGTCGTCATCAAGTCGCTGATTTTCCCGACCTCAGCCGGTGTCGGCAAAGACTGGCAGGTCGAGCGCGCCGGCCATCGGGATACGGCGACGGCCGAGCCCAGCCGATTTGCACAAGACAGAGGCTGACTGCTTCCGAATTTGGCAGCGCTTCTTTTCAAGCACACAAAGTTCCCTTCTCCGCCTGTAAACGATTGTAACTATTTGATAAATTTCCTGATCCGATGGCACGCATCTTGAAGTGCACTCCCTAACATATTGCCTAACGGGAGACCGATCATGGATTACGTAGAAACCGGCCGATGTCGCCGCTGCGATGCTGGACGCGGGCAAAAAGAAGCTGGCGCTGGCGCCGCGCGATTTGCTGATCCGCGGCATGCTGTCGGGCGCCATTCTCGGCGTCGCGACGAGTCTGGCATTTACCGGCGCGGTGCAGACCAACGTACCGCTGGTCGGCGCGCTGATCTTCCCGGTCGGCCTGATCGCGATCGTGCTGCTCGGCCTCGAACTGGTGACCGGCAGCTTCGCCCTGGTGCCGCTGCCGTGGATCGAGGGCGAAGCGAAGGCGTCGTCCGTGCTGATCAACTGGGGCTGGGTGTTTATCGGCAACCTGATCGGCAGCGTCGCTTACGGCGCGCTGATCGCCATCGCGCTGACGAATTTCGGCACGACCGCTCCCGCCGGCGTCGCGGCGCGGATCGTCGCGACCGCCGAAGCCAAGACCATCGGCTATGCCGCGATCGGCTACGCCGGCCTCATCACCTGCTTCGTCAAGGCGATGCTGTGCAACTGGCTGGTTTGCCTCGCCGTCGTGCTGGCGATGACGACAAATTCGACCATCGGCAAGATCGCCTGCGCCTGGATGCCGATCTTCATCTTCTTCGCGCAGGGTTTCGAGCACTCGGTCGTCAACATGTTCATCATTCCGACCGGCATGATGGGCGCCAAGGTGACGGTCGCCGACTGGTGGCTGTGGAATCAGATTCCGGTGACGCTCGGCAATCTGGTCGGCGGGTTCACCTTCACCGGCCTCGCCATCTACATGACCTACAAGTCGCCGCCGGGCAAAGTAATGGCGCCGACGCCGACCGGCGTCCCCGCCGAATAGCATCCGACAACTCCGCGACAACGGAGGTCACGAAGGAACGGAAGACCCATGCCGGGTGATTTCGAGCCAGAACAGAAGCGCTATCTCGAAGGCTTCATGATCGGGATGCAGATCGCGAAATCGGCGCGAGCTGTAAACGGCAATGGAGCCGCCGCCAATGGCGCAATCGGACCGCCCGAGCCGATCGGCCCGGAAGCCGCGGCATGGCGGGCGCAGGAGCGCGTCGTCAAATCCGGCGGCAAGCTTTCGGATCCGGAAAAGTTCAAGCGTGAGCTCAATCCGCTCGACGGCTACGAGAAGCTGAAGGCGCAAGCCGCAAGAAACGCGCCGAAGGCGGACGACAATTTCCGCTGGCGGTTCTTCGGAATTTTCTACCTCGCACCGACGCACGCGAATTATATGTGCCGCTTGAGGATTCCGAATGGCATCCTGACCCACTGGCAGCTCGCCGGACTTGCCAAGCTCACCGAGCAATACGCCAGCGGCTACAGCCACGTCACCACCCGCGCAAACCTGCAAATGCGGGACATCGAACCGAAGAATGCCGTCGCCATGATCGAGGGCATCCAGGATCTCGGCCTGTGTTCGCGCGGCTCCGGCGCCGACAATATCCGCAACGTCACCGGCACGCCGACCGCAGGCATCGATCCGCAGGAACTGCTCGACACGCGGCCCTATGCGCGCGCCTGGCACTTTCATATTCTCAACGACCGCTCGCTGTATGGATTGCCGCGCAAATTCAATGTCGGCTTCGACGGCGGCGGCGTTATCCCGGTTCTGGAAGACACCAACGACATCGGCTTCCAGGCCGTCGAAGTGAAGGACGGCTTCGGCGCCGAACCGGGCATCTGGTTCCGGCTCATGCTCGGCGGCATTACCGGCCACAAGGACTTCGCCCGCGATACCGGCGTCATCGTCAAGCCGGACGAATCGACGATGGTCGCCGACGCCGTGGTGCGCGTCTTCATCGACAACGGCGACCGTACCAATCGCGCCAAGGCGCGCCTGAAATACGTGCTGGACGCCTGGGGGTTCGAAAAATTCGTCGCCGCGATGGAGGAGAAGCTCGGCCGCAAGCTCACGCGCGTTCCGGCGGAAGCCATCGCGCCGCGCCCGCTATTCGATCGTCTGGCGCATATCGGCGCGCATCCGCAGAAGCAGGACGGCTTGAACTGGATCGGCGTCGTGCTGCCGGTCGGCAAGATGACCACGGACCAGATGCGCGGCCTCGCCAAGGTCGCGCAGGACTACGGCGACGGGGAAATTCGTCTCACCGTCTGGCAAAACCTGCTGATCTCCGGCGTCTCGACGGAACGCATCGAAGCGGCGAAAGCTGCCATCGAATCCATCGGGCTCTCGGCCAGCGCGACCTCGGTCCGCGCCGGCCTGATCGCCTGCACCGGCAATGCCGGCTGCCGCCTGGCGATGGCCAATACCAAGCGCCACGCCGCGGAGATTGCCGATTGGTGCGAGACACGCGTCCAGGTCGACGGTCCGGTCAACATCCATCTTACCGGTTGCCCGAATTCCTGCGCCCAGCATTACATCGGCGACATCGGGTTGCTCGGGGTGAAGATCCAGATCAACGAGGACGGCGACCAGGTCGAGGGCTATCACGTTCATGTCGGCGGCGGCTTCGGACCTGACGCGATGTGCGGACGGGAGATTTTCCGCGACGTCAAAGCGGAAGAGGCGCCAAAGGCGATCGAACGCATGTTGAGGGCGTATATGGGCAATCGCGTTTCGGCGGATGAAACCTTCCTGGCCTTCACCCGCCGCCACGAGATCGACGCGCTGAAGTCGATGTGCGCGCAGCAAGGCGTCGAGTAGCCGACAAGACCGGTCCCCGAAAATGCTATAGTGCGCCGTCACCCGGGGGTGATGGCCATGATGGTGCCGCGCCGGACCGTTTCTTCGCTTCGCCGGCCTCGCCGCCGCCGCCGGGTTTTCGCGCAACGCCGCTGCACAAGCCTATCCGAGCCGTCCGGTCCGCTGGATCGTGCCGTTCCCGGCCGGCGGCAGCACCGACATCGTCACCCGGATCATGTGCGACTGGCTGTCGAAGCGGCTCGGCCAGCAATTTATCGTCGAGAACAAGCCGGGCGGCGGCACCAATATCGGCACCGAAGCTGCGGCGCACGCCGCGCCAGATGGCTACACGTTGTTCCTCGGCCTGGCGACGCACGCCATCAACCCGTCGCTGTACAAGTCGCTGCCTTTCGACTTTCAGCGCGACTTCACGCTCGTGGCCGGTGTCGCCGAACTGCCGCTGGTGATGGATGGCGCCCTGTCATTGCCGGCGAAAAACCCCGCCGAGTTCATCGCCTACGCCAAGGCCAATCCCGGCAAGGTGAATGTCGCTTCGTTCGGCACCCGGACCATCAGTCATCTGGCGATCGAGCTGCTAAGATCTCCACCGGCATCGACGTGTTGCACGTGCCCTACACCGGCGGCGCGCCGATGCTGACCGACCTGTTCAGCGGCCGCGTGCAGGCCGGAATGGATGCGCTGCCGAATTCGCTGCCGCACATCAAGAACGGCAGCATCCGCGGTCTGGCGCTGCTGTCCGCCAAGCGCACCCCAGCGCTACCCGACATGCCGACGATGGGTGAAACGGTTCCGGGCTACGAGGTGACGCCGTGGTCGGCGCTTGCCGTGCCGGCGGGTACGCCGGGCGACATCGTCGAGCGGCTCAACCGCGAGGTCAATGCCGGCTTGGCCGATCCGGGCGTGCTGGCCCGCTTTGCCGAAATTGGCGCCTCACCGCTCGTCTACGCGCCCGCGGAAATCCGCGCCGTCGTCGCACAGAACGTGGAGAAGTGGGCGAAGGTCGTCAAAGCCGCGGGCCTCGAGCCGGAATAACCGTCTCCGATCCGCCCTTCACTCGACGTGAGCGCCGGAGACTTTGATCACCGCCGCCCATTTCGGAATCTCGGAATGGATGTAGGCGGCGAACTGCTCCGGCAAATCGGTGGCAACGTCGACGCCGAGTTCGTCGAGCGAATGCCGCACCGCCGGATCTTGCAGCGTCTCGACCAGCGCCGCGTGCAAAATATCGATGACGGGCTTCGGCGTTCCCGCGGGGGCAACGATACCGTGCCATGTCGTCGCCTCGAAGCCTTTGATGCCGGACTCATCGATCGTCGGCACGTCGGGCAGGCTTGGTGTGCGCTGCAAGGTCGTGACCGCAAGTGGCCGCAACTGGCCGCTCTTGATCAGACCCATGGCGCCCGACGTGGTGGCAAACATCATCTGGTCGTGCCCTGCGATCACGTCTTGCAACGCCGGCGCCGAACCTTTGTACGGCACATGAACGATGTCGACATGGGCGTCGGCCTTGAACAGTTCGCCGGCCAGATGCGCCGCCAGCCCGTAACCGGATGACGCGAAGTTCAGCTTGCCCGGATTGGCCTTGGCGAGCGCGATCAGCTCGGCGAGCGAATGCGCCGCCACGTCGTTGTTCACCACCAGCACATTGGCCTGGGTGCCGATCAGCGTGATCGGCGCGAAATCCTTCTCGGCGTCGAAGCCGACCTCCTTGTAGAGGCTGCCATTGGTGGCAAGGATCGCGTTGTTGCCGAGCAGCAGCGTGTAGCCGTCGGCCGGCGCGTGAGCGACGACCTCTCCCGCAACATTGCCGCCGGCACCCGGGCGGTTATCGACCACGACAGGCTGACCGAGGACGCTCGCCATTTTGTTGGCAACGATGCGCGCCAGAATGTCGCTCGCCCCGCCCGGCGGAAATCCGACGACGATGGTGACCGGCCTTGTCGGATAATCGGCGGCGGTAGCGACCGCCGCGGTGCAAACGAGCGCCAGCAGGCCGAGGCTGGCGGCAAGCAACTTCCTGAGCATTTCCATTTCCTCCGGGGGCGACAACAAACCCCCGCCGTATCGGCTTGGCAAGCATGGGTACCGCAGGGCTGCTGTCAGCTTGAGATGAATGACAGCGCCGCTTTGGACGCGCTACAAGAAAGGGACGAATACCAAAAATGGGACACCATGCGCACAGGCAGTGAATATCTTCGATCGCTCAACGACGGCAGGAAGGTCTTTTTCGAAGGCGAACTGGTCAAGGATGTCACCCGGCATCCGGCATTCCGGCAGGCCGCGCTTTCGGTCGCCAATCTTTTCGACATTGCCGCCGACCCGGCCCAGCGCGAGCGGATGACGTTCCAATCGCCCAAGACCGGCCAGCCGGTATGGCGTGCCTGGCAGATTCCCCGCAACCACGCCGACCTGCGCGCACGCCGGCTGTTCTCGGAGGCCTGGGCGGAAGCGACGTTCGGCCTGATGGGCCGCTCGCCGGATCACGTCGCGGGCTTCTTCGCCGGCTACGCCGCAACGCCGCAATTGTTCGCCGCGCAAGGGCAGAAGTATCGCCGACAACCTCGTCGCGTTCTACGAGTACATGCGCGACAACCACATCTACGCCAGCTACGCGATCGTGCCGCCGCAGATCGATCGTTCCAAGCCGGCGCACAAGCAGAGCGACCCGACGCTTTATGCCGGCGTGGTCAAGGAGCGCGACGACGGCATCGTCATCTCCGGCGCGCAGCAGCTTGCCACCGGCGGCCCGATCTCGGACTACATCCATCTGAGCTGCATCCATCCCGTTGCAGCCCGGCGACGAGAACTACGCCAACTGCGTTGCCATTCCGGTCGCTGCCGAAGGCGTCAAGCTCTACCCGCGCCGCTCGTTCGCGCGCGCCGGATCGGCATTCGACTTTCCGCTGTCGAGCCGTTTCGACGAATCCGATGCCTACGTGGTGTTCGACAACGTGTTCGTGCCGTGGGAGCACGTCTTCATCTACCGCAACGTCGAACTGTCGCGCGACCAGTGGTTCAAGACGCCGTCGCACAGCTACGGCAATCATCAGGCGCAAGTCCGTTATGTGACCAAGCTTCGCTTCATGACCGGACTGGCGCAGCGCATGAACGAAATGACCGGCAACGCCGGCGCGCCGCCGGTGCAGGTGATGATGGGCGAACTGGCCTCGCTGGCGACGATCTACGAGTCGATGCTGCTGGCGCATGAAGTCGCGGCGCCGATCAAGGACGGCGTGCTGTGGCCGTCGGTTCTCACGCTCTACGCCGCGATGGCGCTGCAATCCGAGCTCAACGGCCGGATGCTCGAAATCATCCGCGAACTTGCCGGCTCGGCGTTCATCACCCTGCCGTCGTCCGAGGCCGATTTCGGCAATCCGGCGATCGCCGCCGACCTCGAGCGTTACATGCGCTCGGGGACCACCGACGCCAAGTCGCGCGTCGCGCTGATGCGGATGATCTGGGACTTCATCGGCTCGGAGTTCGGCAGCCGCCACCAGCAATACGAGAAATTCTACGGCGGCGCGTCGTTCCTGGTGAAGACCAACGTCTACCGCAACTACGACTTCAAGCGCGCGACTGCGCTGGTCGATCGCGCGTTGAAGCTGCCGCCGCTGGCGCGATTATCGTTTGCGGCCGCCGACTTTGCGGGCGAGATAGTTGAAGTTGATAACGAACTGCTCCGGCGCGGACATTTCGCGCTTGAGCCTGAACACGTCTTCACGCGGAAATTCCGGCGCCGCGATCGCCGGCAGCCTCGACGATCATCTGAATCATCGCCGCATTCTCCAGCATGATCGCGGAGACCACTGTCTCTTCGATGGTCTTTCCGGCGACCGCAGTGCCGTGGCTTTTCAGCGAGGCAGCACGATGCGTTCCGAGCGCTTTGGCGACACCGGCGCCCATCTCATGGCTGCGGATCAACGCGATGGTGTCGGTGTAAACGCCGATGTCTTCATAAAACAACGCGCCCGGCTGGCTGTACGCCTTCACCGAATGGCCGCTCGCCGACAACGCCACCGAATACGTCGGATGCGCGTGGATGACGCAGTTGATATCGCTGCGCGCTTTCAGAATTTCCGAGTGGATATAGACCTCGCTGTGGCGGCGCGCCTTGCCGGCAACGACGTTGCCTTCGAGATCGATGGTCAGGATGTTTTGCATCGTGATCTCGTCGAGCCCGACGCTGTGCGGCTTCATGTAGAACAGCTTCGGATTATCCGGCAGCCGCATTGAAATATGGCCACGGGTGAAATCACCCTGCCCGGCATCCACCAGCAATCTTGCCGGCCACGATCAGTTTTTGCTTGAGATCGCGGTGCTGTTTGGTCTCACGCAACTTTCTTGCTTGCCATCAGATCTTCTCTCCAACGCGGCGCGCACCGCGCACTCCCTGCGCCAGCGCGCTGACAATGTCGCTGACCGATTTCACCGTTGTCGCAGTCGGCTTGCCGTTACCGTCGAGACTTGTGCGCACCGCATCGACCAGGACCGAGCCGACCACGACACCGTCGGCGCCTTCGGCAATCGCGCGCGCCTGTTCACCGGTGCGGACACCGAAGCCGACGCAGACCGGGAGTTTGGTATGGCGCTTGATCCGGGACACCGCGCCGGAAACCCGGGTGGGGTCCGGTGCAGCGGAGCCGGTAATGCCGGTGATCGAGACGTAGTAGACAAAGCCCGACGTGTTCGCGAGCACCGCCGGCAGCCGCTTGTCGTCGGTCGTCGGCGTCGCCAGGCGAATGAAGTTGAGCCCGGCTTTCAGCGCCGGCAGACACAGTTCGCCATCTTCTTCCGGCGGCAGATCGACGATGATAAGGCCATCGACTCCGGCGGCCTTGGCGTCGGCGAGGAACTTCTCGACGCCGTAGATGTAGATCGGATTGTAGTAGCCCATCAGCACCAGCGGCGTGGCGTCGTCGCCGGCGCGAAATTCGCGCACCGCGGCCAGCGTCTTCTTCATGTCCTGGCCGGATTTGAGCGCGCGCTGCCCGGCAGCCTGGATCGCTCGGGCCGTCCGCCATCGGATCGGTGAACGGCATGCCGATCTCGACGATGTCGGCGCCGGCTTTCGGCAGCGCCTTGAGGATCGCGAGCGCCGCGTCGTAATCCGGATCGCCCGCCATGGTGAAAGTCATCAGCGCCGCGCGGCCTTCCTGCTTCAGCGCGGCGAAGCGCCGGTCCATCCGTTCGGTCATTGCGGCTTGCTTCCCAGATGCCGCGCCACGGAATCGAGTCCTTGTCGCCGCGGCCGGACAGATTGACCACCATCAGGTGGTCCTTCGGCTTCTGCGGCGCGAGCTGCAGCACTTTGGCGATGGCATGCGCCGGCTCGAGCGCCGGGATGATGCCCTCAAGCTTGGAAAGAAGCTGGAAGGCGTTGAGCGCTTCGTCGTCGGTCGCCGACAGGAATGTCACGCCGGCCGACGTCATGCAGCCAGGAGTGCTCCGGCCCGATGCCCGGGTAATCGAGGCCGGCGGATATCGAATGCGCTTCGTTGATCTGGCCATCGGCGTTCATCAGGCAGATAGGTCCGGTTACCGGTGCAGCACGCCGGGCTTGCCGCCTGCGATCGAGGCGGCGTGCTGGCCGCTGTCAAGGCCATGCCCCGCGGCTTCGACGCCATAGATTTCGAACGCTTCGGTCATCGAGGAACGCATGGAACAGTCCCATGGCGTTCGAACCGCCGCCGATGCAGGCGATCAACGAATCCGGCAACCGGCCTTCGGCCTCCTGCAATTGCTCGCGGGTCTCACGGCCGATGATCGACTGGAAGTCGCGCACCATCATCGGATAGGGATGCGGACCGGCGATGGTGCCGATACAGTAGAACGTGCTGTCGACGTTGGTGACCCAGTCGCGCAGCGCTTCGTTCATCGCGTCCTTGAGCGTCTTGGCTCCGGACTGCACCGGGACGACCTTGGCGCCCAGCATGTTCATCCGGAACACGTTCGCCCGCTGCCGCTCGACGTCGACCGCGCCCATATAGACGATGCATTCAAGGCCGAACCGCGCGCACAGCGTCGCCGTCGCGACGCCGTGCATGCCGGCGCCGGTCTCGGCGATGATGCGCTTCTTGCCCATGCGCCGCGCCAGGAGGATCTGGCCCAGCACGTTGTTCACCTTATGCGCGCCGGTGTGATTGAGCTCCTCGCGCTTGAGATAGATTTTCGCGCCGCCCAGATGCTCGGTGAGCCGCTCGGCAAAATAGAGCGGCGACGGCCGCCCGACATAATGCGTCAGGTAGCCATCCATCTCCTTCTTGAACGCCGGATCGGTCTTGGCCTGCGCGTAGGCCTTCTCAAGCTCGAGAATGAGCGGCATCAGCGTCTCGGCGACGAAGCGTCCGCCATCAATGCCGAAGTGGCCGTGCTCGTCGGGCCCGGACCGGAAAGAATTTGGCCGCTGCACGGTCATACCGGACTCGTCATTTTTTTCGTGCTGACATGCGCCGCTGCTTCCCGGGCAGCGCGGATAAAGGCGCAATCTTGTCGGCATCTTTCTGTCCCGGTGCCCGCTCGACGCCGACGAGACGTCGACGCCCGGCGCGCGCGTGATCCGCAGCGCCTCACCGACATTGCCGGCATCAAGCCCGCCGGACAGCATGAACGGAATGTCGAGATCGAGATTTTCCAGAAGCCGCCAGTCGAAGCTTTTTCCGAGACCGCCCGGACGCGTAGCGTCGCGCGGCGCGCGCGCATCGAACAGCAGCCGGTCGGCAATCGCCTCATAAACCTCGATCGCGGCAAGATCGGATTTGGTTTCGACGGGAATCGCCTTCATCACCGGCAGGCCGAAACGCTGGCGCAATGCCGCGATGCGCGCCGTCGGCTCCTTGCCGTGAAGCTGCAGCAAGTCCGGTGCAGATCGTCGACGATGGCCGCAAACAGCGCGTCGTCGGCGTCGACTGTCAGCGCCACTTTCTGCGCGCGGCCACGTACGCGTTGCCCGAGCACACGGGCGACGGACGGCGCGACGTTCCGCGGCGATGGCGGAAAGAACACGAAGCCGACCATGTCGGCGCCGGCGTCGAGCGCGACATCGAGGGCCTCCGGAGTGGAAAGGCCGCAGATTTTGACGATCAAAGACATGGACGATCAACGACATGGGACTCGGCCGGCTTTGCCTTTCTTTCGGCTGGCGACCTTCTACATCTACATCGCTGCGTGGGCTTTGTCTCGCGCCAGACCACGTGTGTACTCAGCTGATCGGCGGCTTCAGTTGCAGGCGCTCGGCGGGGGGACCTGACCGGGCACCAGCGGAATGTTCCGGCCTGCCCCGAAGCGACGCGATCTCGCCGCGAAGTGCGATGACTTCGCGCTCGTAGCGGCGCGCCATCCGCCGCCACTTGCCGTGCCGCAGCCAGGATACCAGATCCGCCGATCGCCACGCCGAGAATGAACAGGCCGCAATGATCAGCACGAACAAGCCACATCGTTTGTGGATAGGCCGGTTGCCCCGGATTGAAGGGATCGAGCGATATCGTGACGTCCTGACGGTTCGCGACCGCGAACGCCACGAGGATCATCGCCAGCGGCACAAGGACGATGACCGCAACGATCTTGCGGAACGTGCCGGCGCCGATCGGGGGGCCTGGCTCAACCTGGCGACGTGCGGTTAAGCCGCTCGCGCATTTCCTTGCCGGTCTTGAAGAACGGCACGCACTTCTGATCGACGGAGACATGCGCGCCGGTGCGCGGATTGCGGCCGGTGCGGGCCGGGCGCTGCTTGACCGAGAAGGCGCCGAAGCCGCGCAGCTCGACGCGGTCGCCGCGCGCCATCGCGGCGATGATTTCGTTCAGTATCGCATTGACGATGTTCTCGACGTCGCGCTGGTACAGATGCGGGTTCTGCGTCGATATATTCTGTACGAGTTCCGACTTGATCATGGTCCGCCCGCGAAACGCTGCCTTGTTCAATTCGCGCTTGCAGGGTGCCAAAGCGCCAAAAGACCGTCAAGATTGAACCCATCTATCGCCGCAATCGTGTTCCAGTCGCCAAGCTGCCTGGCCAGGCCGCTGAACCCCAGCGCATTCAGGCCGGCGATCGCCGCGGCATGCAGAACGGCAGGTCGCTCAGCCGGCTGCGCAGCTGATAGTCGCGAACCGGCAGCTTGGTATCGACGTTCTTGTCCTTGCCCAGCCACGCCAGCGCCGCCCGCTCGTCGCCGAGCTCGTCGACCAGCTTGTTATCGATGCCCTGATGGCCGGTGAACACACGGCCGTCGTCGACCGCCGCGAGCTGGTCGTCGGTCAGGTGGCGCCGATCCTGGACCAGTCCTTTGAACCACGCATAGGAGTCCCTGATGATCGCGTTGATGGCCGCCCGCGCCTCGGGCTGGTCGGCTCGAAGCCGTCCGGCGCGCCTTGAGCGGGGTTGATTTGATCGACTCGACCTTCACGCCGAGCTTATCGAGCAGATCCGAACGTTGGGAAACTGGAACAGCACGCCGATCGAGCCGACCAGCGAGGTCTGCTGCGCCACGATATGATCGCCGGCGAGCGCCGTGATGTAGCCGCCGGAAGCCGCGAGGCTGTCGACCACGATGACCAGCGGCTTCTTGTCCCGGATCTGCGACAGTGAATTGAAAAGCTGTTCCGAGCCCGCCGTGGTGCCGCCGGGGCTGTCGACATGGACGATGACCGCGCGCGCCAAGGTCGATTTGGCGAGCCGGTCGAGCGCCGCGACCCTGGTCTGATCGGTGCGGATCAGTGCCCTGGATCGTGACGCGCGCGATATAGGGGCGCACCCCGATCAAGCCGAAGCGATTGCTGCCAGCCAAGGCAGCCCCGGCAATCGCCAGGATGATCAGGGCGAAGGCGACAACGCGCCAGAAGACCAGCTTGCGCCGCATCCGGCGGCGATCGACGATCAGATCGGCATCAAGGGACATAGTCCGCTTCCTTGTTTGCTGCTCCCCGCCCCCCGGTCATTCCGGGCCTCGCGAAGCGAGGAGCCCGGAATCGATAAGCCCAACACCGGGAGTATGGATTTCGGACCCGACGCTACGCGCCGATCCGGAATGATCTGTGTCACTCCTTCGGGTCTTCCTCGCCCTTGCGCTTGAGCGCGGTGCCGAGGATGTCGCCCAGCGTCGCACCGGAATTGGAGGAGCCGTATTGCGCGATGGCCTCCTTTTCCTCGGCGACTTCGAGCGCCTTGATCGACACCGTGACCTTGTGGGCGCGACGGTCGTACTGGATGACGCGGGCGTCGACCTTCTGGCCGGCCGGCGAAGCGGTCAGGCCGCTGCTCGGAACGGTCACGCGCCAGTTCGTTGCGCTTGATGAAGGTCGAAAGGTCGGTGCCGACCAGTTTCACGTCGATGCCACCTTCCTTCACGTCCATGACTTCGCAGGTGACGACAGCGCCCTTCTTTACCTGCAGCACCCGCCGCACCGGCAGCACTGGCGGCCGCCTCGGCCGGTTCGGCAGAAGTCTCGCCACCGGTCAGCTGCTTGATGCCGAGCGAAATGCGCTCCTTCTCGACATCGACGTCGAGCACCTGCGCATTGACCTTGTCGCCCTTCTTGTACTCCTCGATGACCTGCTCGCCCGGCCGTTTCCAGTCGAGGTCGGACAGGTGCACCATGCCGTCGACGTCGCCGTCGAGCCCGAGGAACAGGCCGAACTCGGTCTTGTTCTTGACCTCGCCTTCGACCTCGGAGCCGGGAGGATATTTCTCCAGGAACACTTCCCACGGATTGCGCATGGTCTGCTTGAGACCCAGCGAAATGCGGCGCTTGACCGGATCGACTTCGAGCACCTGCACCTCGACCTCCTGCGACGTCGAGACGATCTTGCCGGGATGCACGTTCTTTTTGGTCCACGACATTTCGGAGACGTGGATCAGGCCTTCGATGCCGGGCTCGAGCTCCACGAACGCGCCGTAATCGGTGATGTTGGTCACGCGGCCGGTAAACCGCGCACCGACCGGATACTTCGCCTCGATGCCCTGCCACGGATCGTCGAGCAGCTGCTTCATGCCGAGCGAGATGCGGTGGGTCTCGTGATTGATCTTGATGATCTTGACCTTCACCTGTTGCCCGATATTGAGCACTTCGGTGGGGTGATTGACCCGCCGCCAGGCAATGTCGGTGACGTGCAGCAGGCCGTCGATGCCGCCGAGATCGACGAACGCGCCGTAGTCGGTGATGTTCTTGACGACGCCGTCGATGACCTGACCCTCTTCGAGGTTCTGCACCAGCTCCTGGCGCTGTTCGGCGCGGGTCTCTTCCAGCACGGTGCGGCGCGACACGACGATGTTGCCGCGGCGGCGATCCATTTTCAGGATCTGGAACGGCTGCGGCTGGTTCATCAGCGGCGACACGTCGCGAATTGGACGGATGTCGACTTGCGAGCGCGGCAGGAAGGCAACGGCGCCGTCGAGGTCGACAGTGAAACCTGCCTTTGACCTGATTGAAGATCTGGCCCTGGACCTTTTCGTTGTTCTGGAACGCCTTCTCGAGCTTGCCCCAGCTTTCCTCGCGGCGCGCCTTGTCGCGCGACAGCACCGCCTCGCCGAGCGCGTTCTCGACGCGCTCCAGATAGACTTCGACGGTGTCGCCGATCTTGATTTCGGTCCTGCGGCCCGGGCCGCACAAATTCACGCAGTGCGACGCGGCCTTCGGTCTTCAGTCCGACGTCGATGACGGCGAGTTCTTTCTCGATCCCGACGACCGTCCCTTTGACGACCGAACCTTCCTGCAGATGGCCGTCGCTGAACGATTCCTCGATCAGCTTGGCAAAGTCTTCGCGCGTCGGCGCGGCGGCGGCAGCTTGAGCCATGAACACTCCCAACCCCGTGATTGAAATGGTCCAGAAAGCGCGGCAGCCGCCGGACAGGCCGGCGGTTGGGGTTTAGGCCAAGCGATCGGGACTAAGCTATATCCGGGGCTCGCAAGCGAGGCGGCGAACGGGCTAAACCTCCAATGACGAAACCGCAATTAACTGCGCTTTCGGCCCGTTCTGGCGGCCTCGATGATATTCATCGCGGCCCGGAACGCGGCGTCTATACCCAAATGAGTGGTATCGAGCAAGTGCGCGTCGGGCGCGGCTTTCAGGGGAGCCGCGGTTCGCCGGGAGTTCGCGTTCATCCCTTCTTAGGAGATCGGCCAGGATGGCCTGCTCATCCGCCGCTTCGCCGCGGCCGCGAATTTCCAGCGCCCGCCGTCTGGCCCGCACTTCCGGCGTCGCCACCACAAAAAGCTTCACGTCGGCGCCGGGCGCAATAACGGTGCCGATATCGCGGCCGTCGAGGACCGTGCCGGGCGGCTTCATGGCGAACTGGCGCTGATAGTTCATCAGTGCCTGGCGCACCTCTGGGATCGCGGCGACCACCGAGGCCGCCTCGGTGACGGCCGGCGATTTCAGCGCCGCTTCGTCGAATTTCGCCGGATTGAGCCGCACCGCGACGTCGATCGCCTCTGCGGCATTGTCGCGGGCGCAAAGCCTGCGTCCAGCACGCCCTTGGCCACGGCGCGATACAGCAATCCGGTGTCGAGATGATGCAGCCCATAAACCTGCGCGATGTGCCGGGCGATCGTGCCCTTGCCCGACGCCGCCGGCCCGTCGATGGCGATGATCATGACAAATCCGCGCCGAGCGAACGCATCAGTTCGACGAAACCCGGAAAGCTCGTCGCGATGAACGTGCCATCGTCGATCTGCACCGGCTTGTCGCTGGCGACGCCGAGCACTATCGCCGCCATGGCGATGCGGTGGTCCATATGGGTCGTGACCACGCCGCCGCCGGCCGGCCGGCCTTTGCCGTGAACGATCAGATCGTCGCCGCCGATCTCGACCGCGACGCCATTGTTCGCGCAGCAACGCGGCGGTGGCGGCAAGCCGGTCGGATTCCTGACGCGAAGCTCCTTGAGGCCACGCATGATCGTGGTGCCTTCGGCAAAGGCAGCCGCCACGGCCAGCACCGGATATTCGTCGATCATCGATGGCGCGCGCCCGGCCGGCACCTCGACGCCGCGCAGCGCGCCCGCGCGCACGCGAAGGTCGGCGACGTCTTCGCCGCCTTCCGTGCGCTTGTCCAGCACGTCGATCGAAGCCCCCATCTCTTCCAGAGTGGTGAACAGACCGGTACGCAGCGGATTCATCATCACGCCGTCAACGATCACGTCGGAGCCGGGCACGATCAGGGCGGCGATGATCGGAAACGCGGCCGACGACGGATCGGCGGGTACGATCGACCGGCCGTGGCACAAGCTCGGGCTGGCCGGTGAGCGTAATGCGCCGTCCCTGCTGCCCCTCCTGCTCGACCCGAACCTGCGCGCCGAAATGGGTCAGCATCTTTTCGGTGTGATCGCGGGTCGCTTCCGCCTCGATCACGACCGTTTCGCCGGGCGCCGAGAGGCCGGCCAGCAACGCCGCCGATTTCAATTGCGCCGATGGGACCGGCGAATGGAACACGATGGGCAGCGGATCGCGCGCGCCGGCAAGCGTCAGCGGCAAACGGCCATCGTTCGAAGCGATGGCGCGGGCGCCCATGCGCTCCAGCGGATCGAGCACGCGCTTCATGGGCCGGCTGCGCAACGAGGCATCGCCGTCAAATGTCGCGGTGATCGGGCAGCCGGCGACCGCGCCAAGCATGAGCCGGCACCCGGTACCTGAATTGCCGAAATCGAGCTTCCCCGCGGGCTCCCTGAAACCGCCGACGCCGACGCCGCTGACCCGCCATTCACCGACCCCGGTGCGTTCAACGCCAGCACCGAGATCACGCAGCGTTTGTGCGCTGTTGATGACATCCTCGCCTTCGAGCAGACCGCTGATCCGGGTCTCGCCGACCGCCAGCGCGCCGAAAATCAGGGCCCGGATGGAGGTGGACTTGTCGCCGGGCACGCGCGCCCGGCCGGCCAGAGGGCCGGTGCGGCGCGCGGTGAGAGGAACATGGGCGGCTGTCATGGTGAATATCCCGACCGGTCCTCTAGCACGGCTGGCCGCGGTGCGTCATTCCGCGGATTTCGCGGCAGAAATCGGCGGAAATCGTTTTCAATCGACTATTGACAGGCGACCCACTACTAGCCAAGTGAAGCACCCAAATCGTGCAAGGATCCGGACTGTGGCCAAACCTGAACTCGGCACCAAAAGGCTCTGCGCCAGTTGCAGCGCCAAGTTTTATGACCTCAACAAAGACCCTATCCACTGCCCGAAGTGCGGCACGGTCTATGTGATCGCGCCGGTCGTAACACGCGGACGACCTGATGCGGCAGCGCGCGGCTGCCGCGGCAGCGGCGGCTGCCGCAGCGGCGCGTCCCGCGACGGCGGAGGAGGTACCCGAGCCGCAAGAGGCGGAATTGGTCTCGCTCGAAGAGGCCGACGCCGAAACCACCGGCGCGAAGAAACCCGCTGCACCGGCGGAAGCGGGGGCCGAGGAAGAAGAAGTCGAGATGGACGACGAGGGCATGGACGATGCCGCGTTCATCGAGGAGCAGGAAGAAGAAGACGCCGATGTCACCGATATCATCGGCGGCGACATCGAGAACGAGGAAGAAAGCTGATAAAGGAGTCGGCAATCATCTCGTAGTAATCGGACAGACCCAGATCTTCCGATTACCGGTTGCCGGCTTTCGCGACGGATGGGGCCATAGCTCAGCTGGGAGAGCGCCTGCATGGCATGCAGGAGGTCGGCGGTTCGATCCCGCCTGGCTCCACCACTTAAGTAGTTTATTCAATTGAACATTCAGTCATTGTCGACAGTGGCTGCGACGCTCTGTCGTCACCCGGTCGCCACGATCAGGCTAATTTGATTCAGGCGCTGGCTATCGGTCCTGGGCATGGTTCGAGCTAACGGCGTTGCCCAAGGGCGACGGCCGAGGGCCGTCAAATCCATGCTTTCAGGAATATCGCTACGCGCCTCTGCGCGGGGCATTCTTGATGTCGGGCTTGAAAAAACTTCGTCGAGCTGACGGCGAGTGATGCGGACCAACAAAGAGAAAACCTCGCGAGAACGCGGAGCAGCATTATTTGATGAAACGTCAGCATGTATCCGCGGCTAACAAATAGACGAGCATAGATCGCTCTTCACGCGTACGCCTCGTTTACCCTTTCGTTCGAGGGCCTGCCCGGCAGAGCCTTGAAACGAATACATCTGTTTCGTATAAGTGCTTTGCAGCCTTATCGGCTCTGGTGAGCCGCGTGTACGGATCCCCGTCAAACGGTTTCTGGCTCACTCCTTCAATTTCATTGGCACCTTGATCGCGCGAGGTGTCGTGCTTCGTGCGCGACGCAGCCGTGGTGCATCGCGCACGAACGACCAATCTTCGCCACAGTGACCAATGAGTCCGGACCACAGAGTCCGGACGAACAAGCCGTACGAGTAGTCATCCGGCGCTGCCTGTGGTGGTCCGCAATGCTCAAGAGCCAGCCGGCAACGAAATGACGCCAATCCGCAGAGAGGCAACACGATGCGACTATTTATTTTCAAATCTGAAGCAAAGCCCGGACTGCTCGCGTTCGGCGGCGATTTGATGGGCAGCCAGTTGCCGAAACAGTTCAGTCCATGGCGTGCGATCGGCGCCGTCGGGCCCGAGCGGGATCCTCCACACGAATTATCCCGTGACGTGATTGAAACAGCAATCAAAGGCCAGGGTTTTCAGCTTTGGCGCATGAAAAAGAAAGCCCAGGAATAGTGAAGGAGACTCTGCGATGACAGACCGCAGCCACCAGATTCAAGGTCGGGCAAACCGTCGATCTTGTCCAATCGACGTTTCGGTCCGCAGCTTCAGGGCAATATGAAATTGTCAGCCTGCGACCGGCTGATGGCGAAATTCCGCATTATCGGATCAAGAGCAGAAGCGAAACCCACGAGCGCGTGGTTGCCGAGAGCGACCTTATCCTGTCAGCGCATTTCAAGTTCGATTAATCGATAGCGGTGCCGGGGAAACGAAGCCCCGTGCGACAAGCGCCGCGACGCAAGTGAACCCGGGCGGCGGCAAAGGATACCGAGAATGTTCAAGATCCTTGAACTCAAAGGTGGGGGGCCAACCGCCGGCGGTGGAGGTCGGTCATGGATATTCCACGCGCGAAAAGGCCTCAGCTGCCGTCAAGATGTATCTCAAGACCTTCAAGGTTTCCGGACACAACTCCGAGGAGAATTACTGGTGGGCTCGGGATTCCGAGGGTTTGCGAAAATGCTGGATATCGGCCGACTGAACAAAGAACTGGCGTCGATGCTCAACTTTCCAAATCGAAGCCGAATTTTTGATTCGACCAGACGCGCCATCAGGTTCTGGGGCCATGACGAATGCGATGGAGTGGTCGTTCTTTGTAACGGAAGAAGCGCTCAAGCGGCTGGATCCGAATCTGCAGCGCGACGAGGCAGGCCTGCTTCTGGCCTTCGATAACAATCGGACCGCGATCTACACGGCGGCAATGAAAGTTTACAAGCGGGAGCGAAAAGGTTCCTACGAACTTCTGGCGACAGATTTCTGAAGTCGTGGGCGCGTACTCACGGCCTGCTTAGATAGCTGCGGGATTACGGGTGTCGAAAATCCCCAGATGCTTTTGCGCTTCAACGGGCATGTCCCGGACGGCGATCGCGCGGCCCATGAATGTCGTCCACGGCTTTTCCGCGACCGGCTGCAGCTGAGCAAAATTCCAGAATTGCTGCTCCCTCATCTCGATCTCGGTGACGTCGTTTTCGAGCACCCACGCGCGCAGCATACTGAAGCGGCTTTGTTCGAGATTGCTGAACATCGCTTCCGGAAGCGCCTTCCTCATGGGAGTATTCCTTTTGCCAATGTATTTGATATCCGGCCTTCTGGAGCGAGTATCCCGCTCGTGGCGTGCCAATAGGCAAAAACGGCTTGCGGCCAGGCGACCGTCAATACTGGCACACCAACCTTAACCGTTCCCTTAGGACCTAGCGCACATCCGATCCGCTGGTTTGTGCAGTGGACCCGCCACGCCACGTTCTGTAGAGTACTCGGCGTCGGCGGATCAGCGAATCGATTAGTAGGCGCCAGTGGCACTCGCTCTCCACTGGTTGTTCGCGTCTTACGCGCGAGCACAAAAAAGACGCGCTTTCTGCCGAATGATGACGGTGTGTTTGGCAGGACGGCGACAGCCGTTCCAGTCACTGGCACGAATGAATTTCATCACAAAGTGATCTACGGTCGCGCTGGCATGCGGCGACGCCATCCGCCATGGAGAGAATTTTGAACGATATGCCGAAAGCCGACGCAGAAACCCCTGCGATCGATCTGCGGGCCCTGGCGCAGAGCCTGGCGCGATATCGCCAACCTAATCATGGGCGCAGCGTCTTCGAGCTTCTGATTACAATCGTTCCCCTCATTCTGCTTTGGCTGCTGATGTGGTTGTCGCTCCACCTCGGTTACGGGCTTTATCTGCTGCTGTCCGTTCCTGCGGCAGCCTTTCTTGTCCGCCTGTTTATGATCCAGCACGATTGCGGCCATGGCTCGTTCTTTCGCCATCGACTGCTAAACGACTGGGTCGGCCGCGCGATCGGCGTGATTACGCTGACGCCTTATGACTTCTGGCGACGCGCCCACGGCATCCATCACGCAACGTCCGGCAACCTCGATCTCCGCGGCATCGGCGACATCGATACGCTTACCGTGCGCGAATACTCTGGCGCTGTCACGCTGGCGCCGGCTCCGCTACCGCCTGTACCGTCATCCGATTGTCATGTTCGGCATCGGTCCAACTTATCTTTTCATCCTGCAGCACCGGCTTCCCTTTGGCCTGATGCGGGAAGGCTGGGGACCCTGGATCAGCACCATGGCGACCAATGGCGCAATCGCGCTTATCGTCGCCGGCATGATGTGGTGGATCGGCGTTGGGCCGTTCCTGCTTGTGCATCTGCCGATTACCGTCGTCGGCGGAGCGGTCGGGGTGTGGCTGTTCTATGTCCAGCACCAGTTCGAGCATACGGTGTGGTCCGAAACCCCGGACTGGAGCTTTCCCAACGCGGCGCTTTACGGCAGTTCGCATTATGATTTGCCGGCCGTGTTGCGCTGGTTCACCGCCAACATCGGCGTGCACCATATCCATCATCTATGCAGTCGAATTCCGTTTTACCGGCTGCCGCTTGCTCTTCGCCACCACCCCGATCTGGCGAATGTCGGCCGGATCACTCTGGGTCAGAGTTTTGCATGCGTGCGTCTCGTGCTCTGGGATGAAACGGCCCACCGGCTTATTACGTTTCGCGAGCTGCGAACCCGCTCCGGCGCCGTCGTGCCGGATAGCCGAGGCGAGCATTCAGGGTGGCTGATTGGTGCAAAGCCAACCGGCCGATACTGCTACGGGCCGCATAGCGAACCCTGCGCTTGCCGTCTCTCTCGCCGGATCCGAGAAGGCGCGCCTTGCCTTGCAAAGGCCACGCTTATCTTCTAACAAGCGCGTGTTATCGACATTTGGCCGGACAATCGGGCCGTTTCGCCTTCGCTGAATGCCAGGCGCACGTTCAGACCCTCCAAACATCGACTTGATCGAGTCGCGCGATAGCGCGGCTTTGGTCCGAGTGCACCTAGATCAACGAAAGGATACTTCCATGAATACGGGCACAGTAAAGTTTTACAACGACCAAAAAGGCTTCGGCTTCATTCAGCCGGATGATGGCGGCAAGGACGTTTTCGTCCACGCTACCGCGCTTGAACGCGCAGGAATGCGCGGGCTGGTCGAGGGCCAGAAGGTTTCCTTCGACACCCAGGAAGACCGCCGCACCGGCAAGATCGCCGTCGGCAATATTCAGACGGCCTGATCTCGCAAGCACCGTTTGCCGTAAGGCTACGGAATGGAAACCGTCCCCTCGTGGGGCGGTTTTTTATTTGTAAGCGAGGTGCGACGGGACGAGCGAGTTACTGAGCGCGCGGAGCGGCTGGAAGCAGCGGACTTGCGGTGATCAGCATTCCGCGGCGCGCCAGCGCCTGCTTCAATTGCCGGATGGCAATATCCGCGGTCGCGGAACTGTTGGCCTTTTCAAGGTGCCGCAGAAGCACCTTCAAAGCAGGCTCTTTATCCCTGATAACCCATCTGCGGGTGAACACCCTGGCGTCGTGAAGGCTCGCGACCCGAACGGGCAGGCTGGCGCCGGGAAAGCCGGCATCAAAATAGTCGCTGGGCGGCAAGGCCATTTCGGTCACCGGGTTTGACGCCTCACCATGGCGCGGCTCGACGAGGAGCGCAATTGCGCGGCAGTATTGATCCCCAATGTCCTTTTGGGCTTTTTCGTCTCCTCACTGACCAAGGCAATTCACGTCACCGCTCAGATTTTTTCGGCCGAGCCGACCGTGCTATGATTCCCGAGGGGTCCAAAGGGAGAGCGGGGTATGTACAGACGTTGGATTTGCGCCGGACTGGCCACGAGCTTGTCGATTGCGCTTGCAGCTACGGTCTCGGCTCAGCAGGGCCAGAACCTCAGTCCCGAAGATCAGCTTGCGCCATCGCAGATGACGCAACCAATGCCGGGCCGCGCAGCCAATCCGCCCGGCGGCCAGGCTTCGGTGAGCGCGGCAGCTCACACGCCAAAGCCCGCCGTCGCGGCAGTCGCAGGCGCTTCAAGCAAGCCCGCCGCCGGCGCGGCCTTGAAAGCCGTCACCTGCAGCGGGGCGTTTTCCAAGGACTCGAGCAATCTCAAGCTCGCGATAATGTTCGATCAGAAAAACGTCTCGTTCAGCGATATCAGCGTCAACGGCTCTTCAGTCGGCGCTTCCACCATCTACCCAAAAGACCCCAAGCGCCGCATCGAGATCTGGTGGCAGAATCCGGCCAATCGCAGCGGCATTTATCTGATCCTGATCAACGGCCAATCGACCTGGGCCGCGCCGGGCGGCATGAAGCTTGGAATGACGCTTGCCGATCTGGAAAAGCTCAATCACAAGCCGTTCAAGCTGAAAGGCTTCGACAAAGACAACAATGCAACGGTGAGCGACTGGGATGGCGGCGCACTCGCCACACTCACAGGCGGCTGCAAATCCGGCGTCACCTTGCAGCCTGACTCGAAGGCCAGCCCGGAATCAGTAAGCGCGCTGCCCGCAGACAAGGAATTCAGTTCGAACGATCCGGCAATGCGGGAAGTGAAGCCGAAGGTCAGCGAAATCCTGATCGGCTACTGAAGTCGTCTTCAGCGTTTCGGCTTAGGCGTAGTCTGCGGCGCAGGCGTGTTCTGTGCGTCCTGCGAGTGCAGCGCCCGCACGTCGCGCGCCATTTCCAGGCAGGTGAGCAGCTCGGTGTAACTTGAATCGCCACCCATCCTGGATTCGTTGGTGCAAGCGATCTTGTCCGAACCGTTGAAGTTCCCCCACTGTTTCACGAGTTCGTCGCGAATAGCTTGCTCGCTGTCGAGGCAGTCCTTCTTTTCCTGCGCGATCTGCGGATCGTGGAACGTGACACCGCCTTGCTGTGCGATGCCCTGACAGACCTGTTCCACATTGAGAGTGGGAACGCTGTCGGCGGCCGGAATCGCAAGATGCGCACCGATCGCCAGAACCGCAGGTAGAATCATGACTCCGCTCCCGTCAAACCTCTGGGTTCCACTATACCACAACGGCAAAAGTCCTATAGCGGGTTCCATCGAAAGCGGCCCGCAAATTGCACGTTGACCCCAGGCGATTCGGCCCGTTATGGCTGCGAGGAGGGTAAGGACGTCCGATGATATTTGCACCGCTTCTCGGAACTGCGGTTCTGGTTGTCGCTGTTGCGACGGGCCCTGTCGATCCATCGGCGCGTCAAGCAAGGCTCTCTGCGCAGGAGAAAATGGCGGCGACGGAGCCCGCGATCCGATCTGCGACCGACTGCATCGCACGTACGGTCGTCAGCTGACCCTCGCTACCGCGCGGAGCCCGGATCACTCGGCGATTTGATCGTAGCCTCGGTGCCGGCTTGCGTAACGCCGGTTCGCGCCATGATCGACACCTATGACCGCTACTATGGCGAAGGCACCGGCGAGGCGTTCTTTATGGGCCCTTATCTCGACGTACTGCCGAAGGCCGTCATCGACAGTACGGCTAAAGAATCAAAATAAAGGCAGTCAGCGCGCCGCTTTTAAGACGGCGCCCCCATTCCAGGATTCAGGCCCGTCGGCTTAGCGCGGCAATGCCTGCACGGCCAGTCCGGTGTTCGGATCGACCACCAGGATACGGTCCGGCTCATAAATATACCGATACGCCGGAATCGTTGTCGCGGCCGGCTGGGCATTCAGCACCGTTTCATCCAGCGTCACAGGCGGAGCAACAGTGTCGTAGAGCGGCGCCTGGTCATATAGCGGCCGCGGATTGACCGCGACGGTCGCAACTGGCGCCGGCGTGGTTGTCGTCACAGTTCGTTTTGTCGTCACAACCTGACGCCGGACCGAGCGCGCCACGGGCCTGACAGTCTGCACCGTTTCGGTAGTTTGCACGGTCTGCGCCGGTGGCTGTGTGATCACGGTTTCGACCGGCTGAGTGGGGATGACTGTCTGCGCATTCGCGACGGTCGTCCCGGCGGCGAGCGCAACCGCGGCGTACGAGATCCTGCTTCTCATAGCATGCTCCGTGCGTAGGGCTGCCGGCGAGAGTCGCCGGACACCCCTCTCAACGCGTGTTTGCTGCCTGCGTTCCGGAAAAAATGGTGACGCGATGCGGAAACGGTTCCACCGACGTAAAGTTGACGCGTTCACGCCACCCGGGAACCATATCCTCCCGGCAGCGACCGCCGAAGCAGCGCAGCAAGCGGCAGCGTCAACAAAACCATAACCGCGACAAGCATCAGCGCCTTCCAGACACCGAACGTGTCGCCGACCAATCCATAAAGCGTTGGCGCGATTGCGCCGGAGCCGATCGTGCCGGTGTAGAAGATGCTCAACGCCCGCGTGCGCCGATCGGCGTTCACCAGCGCCGGCACCGAGCCGTAAAGCACGGACGAAGTACCGTTAAGCGCGATGCCGATGATTGGCAGCAAGAGCAGCGCGCCGCCGAGCGGCAACGGGATGAGCGCGAGAATTCCAGCCGCAGTGAGACTTTCCGTCAGCCAGACCGTTCCGATCGCTCCGATCCGCGCGCCGATAAAAGTGCAGGCCAGCTTGCCTGCAGCGCCGCCGGCAAAAACCAGGGTCAGCGCCAGGCCGACGGTCTGAACGCTTGCGCCTTTGTCCTTCAGCACGAACGGCAGGAACAGCAGAAATCCCATTCGCGTCGCGCTGTCGATAATGCCGATCGCGACCAGAAGCGGAAACGCCAGCGGCTGTGGCTGCCTGTCATTAACGGCCTCCGTCTCGGGGCGATGTTTAGCTGTGCTTTCATGCCCGTAGCGCGGCGTGACGACAAAGATGATCGCAGCAAGGATGAAGCCAAGACAGCCCAGAATGGCGAGCGCCGGACGCCAGGCCATCGCCAGCAGCATCAGCGACAGCGTTGCCGGGAGCGTCATCTTCCCGAGATCGCCGGCGAAATTGTAAGTACCGAGTGCAGTCAGCGAACGGGGCCCGGAGAACGCGCGGGCGACCAGCGCCGAAGCCACCGGATGCTGGGTGCTGGCGCCGAGCCCGCCAATGAACAGCGCGACCAGCAGCATCGTAAATCCCGAGCTGGCGCCGGCCAGCAGATAGCCGAAACCGGCAAGCGCGGTGCCGAATGCAAGCACCACCGCAGCCCCGAGCCTTTCAGAAACCAGACCGGCGGGAATTTGCAGGCAGGCCATGGCACCAACAAAGACGCTGCGCAATGCACCGAGCGCCGCATAATCGAGGCCGAATTCTGCCTGCCACAGCGGCAGCATGATGTAGATCAGATCGGTATAACCGTCGTGCAGCGCGTGCGTCACCGACGCGATCGACGCCACACGGCGCTGGTCAGGGGAAAGCTGCCTCGACAGCGCCGCAAAGTTTTCCCAGCCAAGTTTACTCATTTGGAACCTGCAATAGGCGTAGTTAGGCGCGGGCGCCAAGAGCGTCAATTGCCGGGGAGAGCTGCGATTGACCGTTTCAACAGCGGAGTGCAGTCTCCGCTCGAAAATGGGAATCACGGCTCTGTCTCTTTGAGAGGGGAAAACATGTTCGGCCTCAACGACCTGTTCCAATGGGAGCGGTTCGTGACGCCTACCGTGATCAAGGTATTTTACTGGCTCGCGGTAATTGTTTGCGTATTGATGGGGGTAGCCGGTGCGGTATCCTCGCTGCGCGACATGGCGTTCAATCCGTTTGTCGGTCTGGTCTTTCTGATCACCAGCCTGCTTTGCGCCTTCATGGGCGTGATCGTGGCGCGCATCATCGCCGAGACCGTGCTCATCGTGTTTCGCATCAACGAGCATCTCGGCGCGATCCGTAATCAGGGTGCGCCGAACCGGAACCAGGAAGCGAATTATCGCGGGCAGTGAAGCGGATTTGACATTCGCTACCCCACCAGCCGCGAGCTCGTGAAGCGAATGTCAAATCCAAAGCTTCACTGGCAGCTTATATTTGCAGTGGTCCTTTAATTCAAACATTCGCACATGGTCCCTGCCGGAATGGGATGCGAATGTTTGAATTGGACCACGAGTGATCAGGTGGCGAAACGGAAGTGCATGATGTCACCATCCTGCACCACGTAATCTTTGCCTTCGAGGCGCATTTTCCCGGCATCGCGCGCCCCAACCTCGCCGCCGCAAGCGACATAATCGTCATAGGCGATGGTTTCGGCGCGGATAAAGCCCTGCTCGAAATCGGTATGGATGACGCCGGCGGCCTGTGGCGCCCTGGTGCCCCGGGTTATCGTCCAGGCGCGTGACTCTTTCGGTCCGGCGGTGAAATACGTCACCAGATCGAGCAGCGCGTAACCGGCGGCGATCAGGCGATCGAGACCGGCCTCGTGGAGACCGACAGCGGCGAGGTAGTCGTTACGCTCGTCGCGGGCGAGCACGGCAATCTCGGACTCGATCTTGGCGGAGATGACAACGGAGGCCGCGCCTTCCTCCTTCGCCCGCGCCTCTACCTTCTGCGAAAAGGCGTTGCCGCTCGCGGCGGATCCTTCCTCGACATTGCAGACATAGAGCACCGGCAACGACGTCAGAAGCCCAAGCGCGTGGAAGGTTTTCTCTTCTTCCGGCTTGCGCTCGGTAAACCGCGCCGGTTTGCCCTCGCGGAGCAGCGCGAGCGCGCGATTGATCAGGTCGAGAGATTCTTTGGCTTCCTTGTCGCCGCCTTTCGCCTTTTTGCTCAAGCCGTCGACGCGCT
This sequence comes from uncultured Alphaproteobacteria bacterium, assembly GCA_963739945.1. Taxonomy (GTDB): domain Bacteria; phylum Pseudomonadota; class Alphaproteobacteria; order Rhizobiales; family Xanthobacteraceae; genus BOG-931. The sequence continues at coordinate 81,747 of CAVUCN010000005.1, forward strand.
TCTCGAGGCTTTCGAGGTCGGCGAGCATCAGCTCGGTCTCGATGGTCTCGATGTCGGCCAGCGGATCGATGCGATTTTCGACGTGCGTGACGTCAGTGTCCTCGAAGCAACGCACCACGTGAGCAATGGCATCGACTTCCCGGATGTTGCCGAGGAACTGATTGCCGAGCCCCTCTCCTTTCGAGGCACCACGCACGAGACCGGCGATGTCGACGAAAGTCAGCCGCGTCGGCACGATCTGCACCGATTTGGCGAGTTTGGCCAAAATGTCGAGCCGCTTATCAGGCACCGCGACTTCGCCGACGTTGGGCTCGATGGTGCAGAACGGATAATTGGCCGCCTGCGCTGCCGCGGTTTCGGTCAGCGCGTTGAACAGGGTCGACTTGCCGACGTTCGGCAGGCCGACGATGCCGCATTTGAATCCCATGGAAGATATTCACCTGTTGAGCGGCGCTTCACTTTTCATCGCGGTCGCCGTTGGAACCGTCATTCGATTCGTCGCCAAAGCCCTTCGCTACCATGGCGAGATGAATCTTGTTCTGGAAACTCGCATCCTCGCCTCGGGCGAGAATGTCGGCATTGTCGGCGATGATATCGATCAGCGCCTCAACCCAACCACGCTCACTCTTGGCGAAGTCGCTCAGCACATAGCGCTGAACCATGTCTTTGTTGCCGGGATGTCCGACTCCAATACGCACGCGGCGATAGTCGTTGCCGATGTGCTCCGATATCGAGCGCAAGCCGTTGTGACCGGCGATACCGCCGCCGATCTTCACCCTGACTTTTGCCGGACGAAGATCGATCTCATCGTGGAAGACGGTCACGCCGGTGAGCGGAAGCTTGTAGAAATGCACGGCCTCAGCCACGGCGCGGCCGGACTCGTTCATGAACGTCTCCGGCAGCAGCAGCAAGGCACGTTCGCCGCCGATCGGTCCCTCGCAGGCCACACCCTGAAAACGCCTGCGCCACGGCCCGACGCCGTGGCGCTTGGCGATCGCTTGCAACACCATGAAGCCGATGTTGTGCCGGTTGCCGGCATAACGCGCTCCCGGATTTCCAAGTCCAACCAGGAGCAGCATCAGCTTTGTCCCGCTGGGGCGTGAACTGGGAAAGTTCACGCCCCGCTAAAGCGGCAACCTCATTTCTTGTCGCCACCACCCGCAGGCGCCGCTGCGGGGGCGCCACCGGCGGCAGCGCCAGGAGCAGCACCAGGAGCACCTGCAGCAGCACCTTCGGCCGGCGTACCGGCCGTGGCAGCCGCGGCAGCAGCAGCCGCTGCGGCAGCAGCCGCTTCGGCAGCAGCCTTGAGTTCTTCGGCGTAACCTGACGGCGGCACCACCGTGACCAGCGTGACGTCGCGTCGCTCGACTGACTTCACACCTTCGGGCAGCTGGATGTCGCTCAGATGTCTGGAGTAGTTGATGTCGAGGTCGGCGACATCGACATCGACACCGGCGGGAATGGCATCGGCACGGCAACGAACCGCGATGGTATGAGCAACGATGCTCACCGTGCCGCCGCGCTTAACACCCGGCGACTGGTCGGCATTCTTCACACGGATCGGAATGTTGACCCGGATCGTGGCGCCTTCGCCAAGCCGCATGAAATCAACATGCAGCGGCAAATCGTGCACGGTGTCGAGCTGGAAGTCGCGCGGAATGACGCGATGCTTCACGCCATCGATCTCGATGTCATGAATCGTGGTCAGGAAGTGCCCGGCGTAGATGCGCTGGTGCAGATCCTTGTATTCGAGGGAGATCGGCATCGGCGGCTTGCCGTCGCCATAGATGATTCCGGGAACTCGGCCGACTTTGCGTTCGGATCGGGCGGCCCCCTTGCCTGCCTTCGAACGCGCCGCCGCCTTGATTAAATTGACGGTCGCCATGTTGGTCTATCCTTGTCTAAAGCTTTGTCTTTTGGACGGAATTCCACGGCAGCCTCCAGGGGTGCTGGGGCCGCGGAAGCGGCTTCTATAGCGGCGCAGATGGTGAAAAACAAGGAATGAATGACCGCCGTGCCGGCGGGGGCGATCCGCGGTTAACCGTTTCCGGGCGGAGCGGCCTTGCCGAATGCGGCCTCAAGCGCCGCGACGCGGGCCTTCAGCGCTTCGTTTTCCTCGCGCGCCAGGCGGGCCATTTCCTTGACCGCTTCAAAGTCCTCGCGTTTGACCACGTCGAGATCGCGCAGGATGCGTTCGGCCTGAGTGCGGAACAGCGTTTCGACCTCGCGGCGAACACCCTGAGCGGCGCCGGCGGCGTCGTTCATTAAACGGGCCACTTCGTCGAAGAAACGGTTGGTGGTCTGAACCATGGCTGCCTCCGGGCTCCGTATCGGAGTCCCGCTTGCTATGCGGACAGACAATGGCGATGGTGCGGCCTCCTCGCAAGAGGTGCGTCGCGCTTAACGACGCCACCGCTCACGCGCATGGAAGCCGCCTGATGTTCGTCCTGCCGGTTCTGCCATTCCCAGCGATCAATCCGGTGTTGATCCACCTCGGCCCGCTGGCCATCCGGTGGTACGCGCTCGCTTACATCGTCGGCATCATTGCCGGCTGGTTCTATGCACGCACCATCATCGTGTCGGAGAAGTTCTGGGGCGGACCGGCGCCGCTGAAGGTCATCGACTTCGATGATTTTGTTGTCTGGATCACGCTCGGAATCATTCTCGGCGGCCGTACCGGCTACGTGCTGTTCTACAACTTCCCTCGCTTCGCCGAGAATCCGATTGCAGATACTGGAATTGTGGAATGGCGGCATGTCATTCCACGGCGGAGTGCTCGGCTGCTGCGTCGCGATCGTGTTGTTCGCGTTGCGGCGGCGCATCCCGATCCTGTCGCTCGGGGACGTGACTGCCGCGGTGGCACCGATCGGCCTGTTTCTCGGCCGCCTCGCCAACTTCATCAATGGCGAATTATGGGGACGCCCGACCGACGTGCCATGGGCCATGGTATTCCCGAACGGCGGTCCGGTACCGCGCCATCCGAGCCAGCTTTATGAAGCAACACTTGAAGGCATCGTCCTCTTCATCGTGCTTGGACTGATGGTGCGCGCTGGATGGCTCAAGCGCCCCGGCGTCATCACCGGCACTTTTGCGATCGGTTACGGTGTAGCGCGCATTACCTGCGAACTGTTCCGTGAGCCCGACGTTCAGCTCGGTTTCCTTTGGAAGGGACTGACCATGGGAATGCTGTTGTGCATTCCGCTGATTTTGGGAGGAATCGCGATCCTCGCCTTCGCACTCCGGCGCAAGCCACAAGCCGACAATGCCTGACGCATACTCGCCGCTGGAACAGGAAATCCGCAGGCTCATCACTGCTGCTGGGCCAATGCCGGTGGCCGACTATATGCGGCTTTGCCTGACGCATCCGCAGCATGGCTATTACACCACGCGCGACCCGTTCGGCAGCAGCGGCGATTTTGTTACCGCACCCGAGATCAGCCAGATGTTCGGCGAATTGATCGGATTGTGGATGGCTTCCGTCTGGCAGCAGATGGGCGCGCCGGAAAACGTGCGCGTCATCGAGCTTGGTCCGGGCCGCGGGACTTTGATGAAAGACGTGCTTCGCGCCGTGCGCGTGGCGAAAGCCTTCCGCGCCGCGATCGTGCTGCATATGGTCGAGATCAGCCCTGCCCTGAAAAAAATGCAGCAGGAGACACTTTCCGGCACCGACATTCCGGCGTTTTGGCACGACACCCTCGACGGCGTGGCAGGCGGGCCGTGCATCGTTATCGCCAACGAATTCATCGATGCATTGCCGGTGCATCAAGCTGTCAAACAGCCTGATGGCTGGCACGAGCGCGTTGTCGAAATAGGCGCCGACGGCAATCTCTGCTTCGGCGTGGCGCGCGAGTCTCTGCTGCACTTCGAGACCGGGCTACCGCGCGCGCTCCGCCAGTCTCCCGACGGCTCGATCTTCGAATGGCGTGACGACCGCATGGCACTTGAGATCGGACGTCGCGTACGCTCGGAGGGGGCAGCATTGATTCTGGATTACGGTCACATTCATTACAGCACAGGCGATACATTGCAGGCCGTCGCCGGACACGCTTATGCCAATCCGTTGCAAAAGCCGGGCGAAGCCGATCTCACCGCGCATGTCGATTTCGAAGCTCTTGCGCAAAGCGCGGAAAGCATCGGGGGACGCATTCACGGACCGATTACCCAGCGCGATTTTCTGCTGCATCTGGGCATCGACAAGCGCGCTGAGGCGCTGAAGTCTGGTCTGCTCCGCGACAAGGCGCTTGAGATCGAAATGGCGCAATCGCGTCTGACCGAGACCGGCGCGAAAGGCATGGGCCAACTATTCAAGGCGCTGGCGATCACCGATCCAAAAGTCGGGGCAGTCTCCGGATTTGAAACCGCATGATGATCGAAGCATCCACGCTTGCATTCGACGGCATCCGCCACGGATTCTTCACCCGCGAGGGCGGCGTGTCGGGCGGCCTGTATGCAAGCCTCAACGGCGGCGTCGGCTCGAAGGATGACGCCGGACACGTCGCGGAAAATCGTGCTCGCATGGCGGGCGCGCTCGGCGTCGCGCCCGATCGCTTTCTGACGGCCTTCCAGATCCACTCTCCTCAGGTCGTAGTCGTTGAAACGCCGTGGACTGCGGAGACACGGCCGCGTGCTGACGCGATTGTCACGCGAATGCGGGCTCTCGCGATCGGCATCAGCACGGCGGACTGCGGGCCGGTGCTTCTGGCCGATCCGAAAGCACGGGTCATTGGCGCCGCCCATGCTGGCTGGCGCGGTGCGCTCACCGGTGTCGTTGAGGCGGCGATCGGGGCAATGGAGCAGCTCGGCGCCAAACGCGGCGAAATCCGCGCCGTACTCGGACCAATGATCCGTCAGCAAAACTATGAGGTCGGCTCCGACCTGATCGCCCGTTTCGGCACCGAGGATCCGGCCAGCAACCGGTTCTTTGCTCCCGCCGCGCGCGACGGCCACGCCATGTTTGATTTGGCCGGCTATATCGGCTTACGGCTGAGCCTGGCCGGCATCCATCACATCGAAGATTTGGGCCATTGTACTTACGCCGACCCGGCCAGATTTTTTAGTTTTCGCCGCACCACCCACCGCGGCGAGGTGGATTACGGCCGCCACGTCAACGCCATCGCCCTCGCCGACTGAAGCCCGGCAAAGCCTGTATAAAACCGCCTGTAACCCGCTATTAGGCCAATCCTGAAAGCTGCGGGGACAAGACCCCGATTCATATTGCCAGCCCAGCAAGCGGCTTGTATCAGGTCCGCAAAAGTCTCTGCCGGGCGCGCAGGAGAGCGGGAATGACGGGCAATAACGGGACGATCAAGCTCGTCTCCGGCAATTCCAATCCTGTGCTTGCCGAGGCCATCGGGAGCCATCTCAACACTTCGCTGGCCAAGGCGATCGTGCGGCGTTTCGCCGACAATGAAATCTTCGTCGAGATTCAGGAGAACGTGCGCGGCGCCGACGTTTTCCTGATTCAATCGACCTCGTTCCCGGCCAACGACCATCTGATGGAGTTGCTGATCATCATCGACGCGCTGCGGCGTGCGTCGGCGCGGCGCATCACGGCGGTCATCCCCTATTTTGGTTACGCGCGGCAGGATCGCAAAGTCGGCCCGCGCACGCCGATATCGGCCAAGCTCGTCGCCAATCTCATCACCCGCGCCGGCGCCGACCGGGTGATGACGCTCGACCTTCACGCCGGACAGATCCAGGGCTTCTTCGACATCCCGACGGACAATCTGTTCGCCGCTCCGGTGATGATGCGGGACATCAGGCAGCGTTTCGATCTCAGCAAAGTCATCGTGGTGTCGCCCGACGTCGGCGGCGTGGTGCGTGCGCGTGGGCTCGCCAAGCGCATCAACACACCGCTCGCGATCGTCGACAAGCGGCGCGAACGGCCGGGCGAATCCGAAGTGGCCAATGTCATCGGCGAAGTGAATGGCGGCGTCTGCATCCTGGTGGACGACATCGTCGATTCCGGCGGCACGCTGATCAATGCCGGCGATGCTTTGCTCGAGCGTGGCGCCTCCGAGGTCTACGCCTACATCACCCACGGCGTGCTCTCCGGCGGCGCAGCGGCGCGCGTCGCCAAATCAAGTCTCAAAGAGCTGGTGATCACCGACTCTATTTTGCCGACGAAAGCCGTCTCCGACGCCGGCAATGTCCGAGTGCTGTCGATCGCACCGCTGATCGGCGAAGCGATCAGCCGTACCGCTGCCGAGGAGTCGGTATCGAGCTTGTTCGACTGATTTTAGGGTTGGGCCGGAGTTCCAGGCCAAGCTCTCGACATTTTCACGCCCCCACCTCGCCAACAGTCCGCCTTAGTCGCCGAGTCAACTTGTCGCAGTCCCACCTGTGGACTGTAATACACACGGCATTGTGTGGCGGGGGCAAATCACTTCATGAGTGCCGTTAGCGGCGGACTCAAAAGCGTTTATGCGGGATTTGGCGGGAAGATTCGCGCCGTTTATAGTCGGTGGGCGTACTGATTCGCGCTCCTCCGTCAATTTATCGGCGTGAGTTCTCCCTGCGTCAAATCGCAGCCGAGCGTTAGCAATGTCAGTGGCGTGTGCATTTCCACTCAAGGACAAAACGGAGCTGGAGACGGCATGTCCCTCATTGAGCTGACACGTGATCATTCAAGCAACCCGCTCGAAGTCGTCGAGCGGATGGCTTCGGGAAACGATTGGCCGTTCGAGCGATCGGGCGAGGATGAAATCGCGCTTGTCGTCACCGGGAAATGGACCAACTACCAGGTTTCGTTCACCTGGATGGGCGACATCGAAGCGTTGCATCTGGCGTGCGCCTTCGACATCCGGATTCCGGAAACCCGGGTTGCCGAAGTGCAGCAGCTCATCGCCATGATCAACGAGCAATTGTGGATCGGGCATTTCGACGTCTGGACACAGAACGGCATGGTGATGTTCCGCCACGCACTGGTGCTTTCCGGCGGCGTCGCCCCGTCCGGCGGCCAATGCGAGGCCGTGTTCAGCAGCGCGCTCGACGCCTGCGAGCGCTACTTTCCGGCGTTTCAATTCGTGGTGTGGGCGGGCAAGCCGGCGCGCGAGGCGATGGAAGCCTCGATGTTTGAGACTTCGGGCGAGGCGTGACGGAAGCGACGCGCGATTTACGCGACTTTGCCGGCCGCCTTGTCATCGTCGGCGCCGGGAAAATGGGCGGCGCATTGCTCGAAGGCTGGCTGCGTCTCGGCCTTGATCCAAGACATATCGCCGTACTCGAACCGCAACCGGTTCCGCAAATTTCAGCGCTCGGCAGTCGCGGATTGCAGATCAATCCGGGCATTGGCTCGCTGACGAATGTCGCAGCCATTGTCATCGCGGTAAAACCGCAAATCGTTGCCGAAGCATTGCCGCCGCTGGCTTCGATGATCGGCACAGCGACCGTCGTGGTTTCGATCATGGCCGGACGAACAATTCGATCGATCGCCAGCGCGCTTAATCGGCCGTGCGCGCTGGTACGCGCCATGCCCAACACGCCGGCTGCCATTGGCCGCGGCATCACCGTCGCGGTGGCACAGGGCGCAGATGATGCCCAACGCGACCTGGCGCATCGCCTGCTTTCCGCAACCGGGGCGGTCGAGTGGATCGAAGACGAAGCGTTGATGGACGCAGTCACAGCCGTTTCCGGCTCAGGCCCGGCTTACGTCTTCCTGCTTGCGGAGACGTTGGCACAGGCCGGTGTCGCGGCGGGATTGCCCCCTGGGCTTGCCGCGAAGCTTGCGCGAGAGACCGTCGCGGGCTCGGGGGAGCTCTTGCATCGGGAAGCAACCGAGGCATCGGTGCTTCGTGAGAATGTAACATCGCCAGGCGGCACCACAGCGGCGGCACTCGAAGTCTTGATGGGCAAAGACGGGCTTGCCGCATTGATGAAGGCCGCGGTTGCCGCCGCAACCCGGCGCTCACGGGAACTCGCGGGCTAACCGGCATCGTCCGCCTGGACTTGGAACCGTTCAGCGACCGCCTTACATTCGGCGCATGCCTTGTGCGGGAATATTTCCGCACCATGCGCGTTCAAGGCGTAACAGGAGTTGTGTCATGGCCCGCAGGCCTGCCCGCAGATCACCCGCCAAACCATCACGCGCCACTCAGAAGGCAGCCCCGTCGGCGGCAGCGACGGAGCGCGAGAAAATCATTGCCGGATTTTTGGCGCTGCTTGCCGAGAAGCCGATCGAACAGATCGGTCTTGCCGACATCGCCGCGGAGGCCGGGGTATCGCTCGCCGAGTTGCGCGGTGAATTTTCCTCCCCGCTGGCAATCTATTCTGCTCACGTCAAATCGATAGATCGCTCCGTGCTGGCCGCCGACCTGAGCGACATGGCTGAAGAGCCGCCGCGTGAGCGGCTGTTCGATGTGCTGATGCGCCGGCTGGAAGCGATGGCGCCGCACCGCGAAGCGGTTCGTTCGTTGTTGCGTTCGGCCATGCGCAATCCGCCGCTGGCCCTGGCGCTCAATAGATTCGCAGTCCGCTCACAGCAATGGATGCTGGCCGCAGCCGGGATCAATGCCTCGGGACCGCGGGGCGTGGTACGGGCCCAGGGCCTTGCGCTGCTGTTTGGGTCGGTGGTGCGTGAGTGGACCCAGGATGATGATGCGGGGCTGGCCCGCACTATGGCAGCCTTGGACCGGGCGCTGGCGCGCGGCCAGCGGTTCTCGGGGTTCCTCGACGATTTAAGCCACATCCCGTCCCGTCTCTGCCGCCTGCGGCCAGGACGCCGCCGGCGCAGACGGGATGACGATACGGATGAGGAAACGGCTGCAGCCTAACGGGCGGGCTTATCCACACTGTCCGCTAACTGCGGCCGGGCATAATCGGGATTAGGCAAGTCCCGCTGGCTGCTTGCGAAATGGAAAATCTCGCCGGCGAGTGGTAAATAGTTGGCCACGCGCGCGAAGTTTAGAACGCCTATAAAGAGTTGATTTTGCTTTACAAAGTTCGATTTCAAGGGCTACTGGTTTCATATAGAACAAATTGCTGCCGGGCCTTACTGCCATGATCGTCTGTTCGTGTAATGTGTTCTCTGACCAAGACGTGCGCGGCGCGCTTGCGTCGGGCGAAAGCTCTCCGCGGACAACCTGCCAAGTCTACAATTGCCTCGGTTGCAGCGCCCAATGCGGCCGTTGCGCGCGCACGATCCGCCGCATCATGAATGAGGCGCTGGCCGCTGCCGGTGCCGCTGACCCTCAAAATAGCAGCGAAATCCGCTGATTTTGATGCCTTTGCAAAGTCGCGGCTATTCACAGCGGCGGCTATCGCTCTAGCTTAGAATAGTTATAATCAGGCGAACTTTGAACTTGGCGCGGCGTTATCCGCCCATTGCTGGAGCTACTGTCATGAAGGGTGAGCCTGGAGTCCTCGATTATCTGAACAAGGGACTGCGGCACGAGCTGACGGCGATCAATCAGTATTGGCTGCATTACCGTTTGCTCGGCAATTGGGGCTATCAGGCGCTCGCCAAGCAGTGGCGCAAGGAATCTATCGAGGAGATGCAGCACGCCGACAAGCTGGTTGACCGCATCATTTTCCTCGATGGTTTCCCGAACATGCAGGTACTCGATCCGCTGCATATCGGACAGAACGTGAAAGAGGTCCTCGACTGCGATCTCGCCGCTGAGAATTCTGCGCGTGCGCTCTACCAGGAGGCCGCCACGCATTGTCATTCGGTTAAAGACTACGTGACCCGCGACCTGTTCGAGCAACTGATGCATGACGAGGAAGAACACATTGATTTCCTCGAGACGCAGCTGGATCTGGTCGCCAAGCTCGGTGTCCAGCTTTATGCGCAGCATCACATCGGCGAGCTCGACGAAAAGGAAGATTGAGGCTGCACGCTCCGTCGTTCAGGCCGCCGATTATTAACGAAACCTTACCTGGGTTCCGCCCCAAACGCGGAACGCATGCGTTCGAGCGAGCGCGGCGATCTGTCAGCACGCACGTGCCTTCGCGCAGTCGCACCGGGTTAACAATCGCGGTTAAGAGTTAAGGTTAAGACCCGTTTAAATATTTGCTGCCACTCTCCGTCCCGGTTCAACGAGGGCGGACCACGCGCGGCGTGGTCGTCCCAGGAAAAGGACGAAGCCATGGTCAGCGTAAGGCTTTTGATCGCAACCGCCGCTGCGAGCGTATTGGCGAATGCCGCTTTCGCAGCAGATATGTCTCTGCCTCCTCCCACGTATCAGCCGCCGCCGATGGCGTATGTGCCTCAGCCTCAGGTCGTACCGCAGCCGGTCAGCGGATGGTATTTGCGCGGTGATGTCGGCATCGGCATTACCAGCAACGCCAGCCTCGAATTCCTGCAAAATCCGCTCAACAGCAGCAACTTCGCCATTCGGCATGCATCAATGGGCGATACGACCTTTTTCAACGCGGGCGTCGGCTACGAGTTTAATAATTGGCTCCGTGTCGATGTCACCGGCGAATATCGCACAAAGGCCGCGGTCAATGCGTTCGGCATTTACACTCTCGGCGCCGCTACAAACGTCGATACCTATCAAGGCTTCTTGAAATCTACGGTGTTCCTCGCCAATGGCTACATCGACCTCGGCACCTGGAACTGCTTGACGCCATTCGTCGGCGCCGGCGTCGGCGTCGCCTACAACACGCTCAGCGATTTTGTCGATGTCGGCATACCAACTGCCGGAAGCGGGATCGGCCGTAATAGCAGCAAATTTGATTTAGCCTGGGCCCTGCACGCCGGCGTTTCGTACGCCGTGACGCAGAATTTCTCGGTGGAACTCGCCTACCGCTATCTCAATTACGGCTCGGTCACCGATACGATCGACTGCACCGGCGGCTGCAACCCCAACTCCTACAAGTTAAAGAAGTCTCAGCTCGAACGACCTGATGCTGGGCGTGCGCTGGCGGTTCCCGGTCGAATACGTGCAGCCGCAGTACCAGCCGCCGCAATATCCGCTCTCGACCCGCGGCTGACAAGCCAGGCGCACTATCCTCGAAATGCGAACGGCGCGGGTGACCGCGCCGTTTTTCTTTTGCGGCTTTCCCTCCACTGCATGTTTCACGGCGAGCCCTGGTTGCCGCCGGCAGCTAACGCTCCATTAAGGTTAATGCCGGATGATTACGTGCGTTTGGCCGCTTCGGGCGCGCCAAAAGGACGGAGTCGGTCGATGCGTTCGGTGATTTGTGCTCTCGCGCTGCTGGCATTGCCGACCAGCGCCTTATTGCCGACCAGCGCCATGGCGGACGACTTCAACATTCTGCGCGGCACGGTTGCGACCACCAACTGGGGTGGGTTCTACGCTGGCGGCCAAGTCGGCGCAGACTATGACGGCGTGGACTTTTCCTCGCTGGCCGGCCCCGATCTCAATAAGATTTCCACGCTCAGCTCGGTTTTCGACGGCATTCCGCTGACGAGCTTTCCCCGATTGGGAGCATTGGATACTGCAAAAGCAAGCTACGGTTTCTACCTCGGCTACAACGTCCAATTTGAAGACGTGGTGGTTGGGCTGGAATTGGATGTCAACAAGGCCTCCCTGAACGCCAGCCAGACCGATAGCCAAACACACAGCTACTTCATACAAGCCAACTCAACTACGTATGATACGGATTACACTGTGAACAGCACAGGCACCGTGTCGATCAAGAACTACGGCTTGATAAACGGGCGTGTCGGTTATGTAGCGGGCCAGTTTCTTCCGTATATGTTTGGCGGCCTGTCGATAGCCCAAGTCAATGCCTCAAGCTCCGTCAATGTGAATGTTTGCGGACAGGCGACGCCATACACATGCGCAAATCCGCCACCCGCGAGTACACCTCCTCCGCCGGCGACACTGGGCGGTAACTGGACAGTCTCAGACAACAATAGCGGGAAATATTATTTCGGTTTCGATGCCGGTGTTGGCCTGCAGTGGATGATGATGCCGCACGTGTTTCTTCGCGGCGAACTCCAGTACATTCGCTTCGGCTCGCCGGATGCCATCAGACTCGGCGCGACAAGCGCCCGCGCTGGCGCTGGCATCCAGTTCTAACAGCAAAAACACGCCTCCCTATTTGGGCCTCAGAGGCATCGGCGCGGGTCGGCGCGGAAAAGATTCGCAAATAGTTTCCGCAGGCGTGGCAGTCGCTCCGCGTTTTTTCACGCGTAGCGCTTGACTGTCCGGCTCCAGCACTTTAATTGCGGCCTTGGGACACCCCTCCCCAACGAGGGGCGACTATCTGGAAGGATAGATCATGACGATTGCTATGCCCGTCGTGCGGCCGCATGTGCCGCATTTTTCATCCGGCCCCTGTGCGAAGCGCCCGGGCTGGACCTCCCAAGCTCTCTCTGATGCGTTCCTTGGACGCTCACACCGCTCGAAGCCGGGCAAAGCCAAGCTCAAGCGCGCCATCGACCTCACCCGCGAAGTGTTGCAGGTGCCAGCCGACTACCGCATCGGCATTGTTCCGGCGTCCGACACTGGCGCCGTCGAGATGGCGTTGTGGTCGCTGCTAGGACCGCGCCCCGTCACCATGCTGGCATGGGAGTCCTTCGGCGAAGGCTGGGTGAGCGACATTGCCAAGGAACTCAAGCTCAGGGACGCCACGCTGATGCGGGCGCCCTATGGCGAATTGCCCGATCTCGGCAAGGTCGATCCGGCCAGCGATATCGTGTTCACCTGGAACGGCACCACGTCCGGCGTGCGCGTGCCCAACGCCGACTGGATCAAGGCCGATCGCGCCGGGCTGACGATTTGCGACGCCACCTCGGCGGCCTTCGCCCAGCCGCTCGACTGGCCGAAGCTCGATGTCGTGACGTTCTCCTGGCAGAAAGCACTCGGCGGCGAAGCGGGGCATGGCATGCTCATTCTGTCGCCGCGTGCGGTCGCCCGGCTCGAAAGCTATTCGCCGCCGTGGCCGCTGCCCAAAATCTTCCGCATGACCAAGGGCGGCAAGCTCAACGAGGCAATATTCCAGGGTGAGACCATCAACACGCCCTCGATGCTGTGCCTTGAGGATTATCTCGACGCCCTCGAATGGGCGAAGTCGGTTGGCGGGCTGTCTGCGCTTCAGGCTCGTGCGGATGCCAATACCAAGGTTATTTCCGATTGGGTGGCGCGTACGTCGTGGATCGACTTTCTCGCGCGCGAGCCGGCGCAACGCTCTAACACGTCGGTTTGCCTGAAGGTCGTCGATCCTGCGGTGACCAAGCTGCCCGCGGATGCACAAGCCGCCTTTGTCAAAGGCCTTGCAGCGGCGCTCGATAAGGAGGGCGTTGCCTACGACATCGACGCCTATCGCGACGCCCCTTCAGGATTACGGATCTGGTGCGGTTCGACGATCGAGCGCTCCGACGTCGAAGCGCTCGTGCTCTGGCTCGACTGGGCCTACGCCAGGGCAAAAGACGCTCTGGCCAAGGCAGCGTGAGCACAACCAGGAACCGAACATGGCCCCGAAAGTTCTGATTTCCGACGCGCTGTCCGCCGCCGCTGTCCAGATCTTCAAGGATCGTGGCATTGAGGTCGATTTCCAGCCCAATCTCGGCAAGGACAAAGACAAACTCGCCGAAAAAATTGATGGCTTCGACGGCCTGGCGATTCGATCTGCCACCAAAGTCACCGCGAAACTGCTGGAAAAGACCAAAAGCCTGAAAGTGATCGGCCGTGCCGGCATCGGCGTCGACAACGTCGATATCCCTGCGGCCACAGCGCGCGGCATCATCGTGATGAACACGCCGTTCGGCAATTCCATCACCACCGCCGAGCATGCGATCACGCTGATGCTTTCGCTGGCGCGGCAAATTCCCGAGGCTGATGCATCGACACGTGCTGGCAAATGGGAAAAGAACAAATTCCTTGGTATGGAGATTTTCAGCAAAACGCTTGGCATCATCGGCTGCGGCAATATCGGCTCGATCGTTGCCGATCGTGCGATCGGCCTGAAAATGCGGGTGATCGCTTACGATCCCTACTTGTCGGCCGAGCGTGCCCTTCAGCTCGGCGTCGAAAAAGTCGAACTCGACGAGTTGTGGCGCCGCGCCGATATCATCACCTTGCATACGCCGTTGACTGACAACACCCGCAACATCGTCAACGCCAAGACCCTCGCATCGATGAAAAAGGGCGTGCGGGTGATCAATTGCGCCCGCGGCGAACTCGTCGATGAAGCTGCTTTGTGCGAGGCGTTGAATTCCGGCCACGTCGCCGGAGCCGCGCTTGACGTCTTTCGCGAAGAGCCGGCAACGCAAAGCTGCCTGTTCGGTCTGCCGAATGTTGTCTGCACGCCGCATCTTGGCGCTTCGACGATGGAAGCACAGGAGAATGTCGCGCTGCAGGTTGCCGAGCAGATGTCGGATTACCTGCTGCGCGGCGCGATTACCAACGCGGTGAACTTTCCTTCGATCAGCGCGGAAGAGGCGCCGAAACTCAAGCCCTTCATCGCTCTTGCGGAAAAGCTCGGCTCATTCGCCGGACAGCTCACCGAGACCGGCCTGAGCCGCGTGCAGATCACTTACGAAGGCTTGGTCGCGCAGATGAACACCCGGGCGCTCACGTCGGCGGCTATCGCCGGCCTGCTGCGCCCGATGCTGCAGGACGTCAACGTCGTATCGGCGCCGCTCATCGCCAAGGATCGCGGCATTGTCGTCGAAGAGACGCGGCGCGAAGCGGCCGGCGACTATGAAAGCCTGATCACCGTGACGGTGGCGACGGACCGGCAATCGCGGCACGTCTCAGGCACGGTGTTCGCTGACGGCCGCCCGCGGATTGTCAACATCAAGGGCATCCGCATGGACGCCGAATTCGGCCCATCGATGATCTACATAACGAATCTCGACAAGCCGGGCTTCATCGGCAAGTTCTCGTCGACGCTCGGCGATGCCGGCATCAATATCGCGACATTTCACGTCGGCCGCGAGGCCGCTGGCGGCGATGCCATCGCATTGATCGAAATTGACGGCGAACTGCCATCCGACGTGCTGGCGAAAGTGCGCGCGCTGCCCCAGGTGCAGCAGGCCAAGCCCCTGCATTTCTGATCGCGACGGCTAACAGCCTGCGGTCTGGCTCTCGGCGACGCTCGCGCTGCTTTTCCTGGTCGCGATGGTGATGCCCGAGAACACCAGCCCGTATCCGACGGCATGAAACAGCTCGAAGTGCTCGCCGAGCAGAACAATGGCCAGCACGGAGCCGAATACCGGCACGAGGTGAATGAACGGCGCGGCGCGATTAGCGCCGATGAGTTCGATGCCACGATTGAGGAAGAGATAGCCGATCAGCGACGGGAATATGCAGATGAAAGCAAAGCTGAGCAGGCTCTCGGTATCCAGCACAAACGTGCGGCCGCTTGCGATTTCGATGACGACGAAAGGAATGAGGAATATCGCACCAATGCCCATCCCGACCGCAAGAAACGACAGCGGACGGATCGCCGGCCGCTTGCGCAGCATCGCTGCATAGAAACCGTAGAAGGCCAGCGCGATCACGAACCAGATGTCACCGCGATTGAAGGCGATGGTGAGCAAAACCGAGAGGCTGCCGTGGCAGATGATGACCAGAACGCCGGAGAGCGACACGGAAATGCCACAAGCCTGCCGCAACGTCAGACGATCACCAAACAAAGCAAAAGTCCAAATCGCGACAAATAACGGCCCGATCGATTGCAGCAGCAATCCATTGATGGCGGTGGTGTATTGCAGGCCGTAATAAGCCATCGTGTTGTAAACGGAAAACCCGGTCACCGAGAGCAGCAGCATCATGGCCCAGTTCTTCCGCATGACCGGCCAATCGTGCGCGATATGTCTGGCGGCGAACGGCAGCAAGATCAGGGAGGCCCCTGCCCAGCGCACGAAAGCGAGCGTCATCGGCGGGATGTGGCCGGCAACGTAGCGGCCAAGGATCGTATTGCCCGCCCAGAACAGCGATGTCAGCGACAACAGCAGATAGGGCTGGTCGAGAAACCAGTTGCCTTTCCGCTCGCCGCTGCTGGCGGGCATTCCGGACATACCGGTAATTTCCCTTGCGCTCTCGGATCACTCGTCTAGGTGGAGCTAGCCCGTAGGTGGAGCTAGCCCGTCAGGCGGCGTACGACCAGTGCCGTTGCCGCATGACTGAATTCGCCCGCAAACTGCGACAATCGGCGCGGCTGGGCGCGAGACCAGCGCTCAAATGCCGCCCAAATCGTCTGTCAAGGCCAAGACCGGCTCAAATTTACTGTAAAACCAATAATTTGAGCCCCGGCGAGGGGGGAAAAACAAGCCGCTTTTCCTTGCTTCGCAGGGCATCATCCATTATCCGGAACAGTCGGCTACGGCCGGTATCCGTTTCATGTAAGTTTTAATCGGCCTCTTGGGGACAGCGCCTCATGGCAAATGTTGTCGTGGTCGGCTCCCAGTGGGGCGACGAAGGCAAAGGCAAGATTGTCGACTGGCTCTCCGAGCAAGCCGACATCGTGGTGCGCTTTCAGGGCGGCCATAATGCCGGCCATACGCTGGTGATCAACGGTACGACCTACAAGCTTTCGCTGTTGCCGTCGGGCGTGGTACGGCCGGGCAAAATGTCGGTCATTGGCAACGGCGTCGTGCTCGATCCGCATGCCCTGCTCAGGGAGATCGGCACACTCAAAAGCCAGGGTGTCACGGTGACGCCTGAAACGTTGCGCATCGCCGAGAACACGCCCCTCATTCTGCCGCTGCATCAGGAGCTCGACGTCGCACGGGAGAAAGCTTCCGGCAAAGGCGCAATCGGCACCACCGGCCGCGGCATCGGCCCCGCTTATGAAGACAAGGTCGGCCGCCGTGCTATCCGGCTAATGGATCTCGCCGACCTGCAAATGCTCAATGGCAAACTCGATCGCCTGCTCGCGCACCACAATGCGCTGCGCCGCGGCCTTGGCATGGTGGAGGTCGAGCCACAGACGTTATTCGATGAATTGGCCGCGGTAGCACCGAAAGTGTTGCCGTACATGGACACAGTCTGGTCGAAGCTCGATGAGTGGCGGCGCGAGGGCAAACGTATTTTGTTCGAAGGCGCGCAGGGTGCCTTGCTCGACATCGATCACGGCACCTACCCGTACGTGACCTCGTCAAACACTGTCGCGGCGCAGGCGGCGATCGGCTCCGGCCTTGGCCCCAGTGCGATCGGCTATGTCCTCGGCATCTGCAAGGCTTACACCACGCGCGTCGGCGCCGGACCGTTTCCAACCGAACAGCTCAACGAGATCGGCAAGACGCTTGGCGAGCGCGGCAAGGAATTTGGTGTTGTCACCGGCCGGCCGCGGCGCTGCGGCTGGTTCGATGCCGTGCTGGTGCGCCAAACCGTGCGGACCAGCGGTATCAACGGCCTCGCGCTGACCAAGCTGGATATCCTCGACGGCTTCGACGAGATTAAAGTCTGCGTGGGTTACAGGCTCGACGGCAAGGAGATCGACTATCTCCCCGCCAGCGAACATGCCCAGGCGCGCGTCGAACCGATCTACGAGACTATTGGCGGATGGAAGGAAAAGACGGCACGGGCGCGGTCGTGGGCCGAACTCCCTGCTCAAGCGATCAAATACGTTCGCCGGGTCGAAGAACTGGTAGGGTGTCCCGTTGCGCTGCTGTCGACCAGCCCTGAGCGCGAAGACACCATCCTGATGCAAAATCCGTTCGAGACCTGACGGGATGAAAATGACGGGAACGAAGCGTAAGCTCATTCCATGACGGATTATCAACCGCTCATCGCACGCGCCGTCGAAGGGCTAGGCAAGAGTACCGGCGAAGCCCGCCGGGGGCTTTACGAGCGGGCGCGCTCGGCGCTGGTCACGCAATTGCGTAGCGTTGAGCCACCTCTGTCCGAGTCGGACATCACCCGGGAACGGCTGTCGCTGGAAGAAGCGATCCGCAGGGTCGAGGCCGACGCTGCGCGCCGAGCCCGCATGGAGTCGCGGACCGGTGAAACCCGGTTCGAGCCGCGGCCGTTGCGGCCAACCTTACGCACCACCCCTCCGGCGCCTCCCCCCGCACCGCCACCACGACCGGAACGATTCTCGCCTGAGCCGCCCGACGAGCCGCCGCCTCGTGATGAGGCGCCGCAGATTTCTGATGATCGAGCACTGACAAATCCCGCCGCGTCGGCGAAGCGGCCGGAAACGATCACTGCGCGCAAGAGGCTGTTGAGCGCCCGGGCAGTTTCGATTACCCGCGAAGGCTTGCGAGGTTTTCGCGATGTCGTGAGTGAGGTCGACGACCTTGGTTCAGCTTCGGCCAAGGCGGCACAGACCGCACGCGACACGCGGGACAACTACGAACCTTTGCCGCGGCGGCAAACCGGAGAGATGAAGTCTCCGCCGTTGCGCGAACAACCGTTTCAGCCGCAATTCGATGACGATCAGTTGCGCGATTATGACGCGCTGCAGCCCGAAAGCCTGGAACCGTCATACCAGCTTGAGGACGATGAGCCGCCGCTGTTTCCTTCCCTGTCACGTCCGCGTCCGCCATCGGATGAGGATGAATATGAACGCACTCGGCCGCCGCGCTCCTATGCCGGATTGGCCAGATATGCAGTCATCGCTTGCGCTATCGGTATCGTGTTAGCGTTTCTCGCCTGGCAATGGCCCAACATTTACCAGTTTGCTTCGCGGTTTGGATCTCACGCGCCAAGCCAGACAACGCAGCAGGAGCAACAACCGGCGCAGCAACCGAAATTTTCCGGCAGGGTTCCGCAAGACCAGAATCAGACCCAGATGCCCGGCGCACCGGCGACCACCAACCAAAACCAGAACGCGCCGGCGGTGGCACAGCGTGTTGTCCTCTACGAGGAAGATCCGAATGACCCGCAGGGCCGCCGCTTTGTCGGTTCTGCGATCTGGCGTACCGAAACGGTCTCTCCAGGCCCGGGCCTCGCTCCCGAACTTGCGGTCCGCGCCGATATCGAAATCCCCGATCGCCGCATGACGGTGACGTGGTCGTTGCGGCGCAACACCGACAAGGCCCTGCCGGCAAGTCACACCATCGAGATCATGTTCAATCTGCCGGCCGATTTTCCCGGTGGCGGCATCGCCAACGTACCCGGCGTCCTGATGAAGCAGGCGGAGCAGGCGCGCGGTACCCCGCTTGCGGGCCTCGCGGTGAAGGTAACCAACGGGTTTTTCCTGATCGGTCTATCCGCTGTCGATGCCGACCGGACGCGGAACATGCAGTTACTCAAGGATCAGGAATGGTTCGACATTCCGGTGGTGTACACCAACGGTGGCCGCGCCATTCTTGCGGTAGAAAAGGGACCGCCAGGCGATCGCGCCTTCGCCGATGCCTTTGCGGCATGGTCCAAGTGAGTACGACGTAGACTGCGCGCAGTAAGCTGGAATACGGGTACCGCTCGAGGTGCTGTTATTGCGGACTGGGGAGTAGTTGAGTGAACAAGCGTGCGAAGGTAAGCCCCACCGCTGCCAAAGCGGATAAGATCGAGGCGAGCCCGCATGTCGCCTCGGCGCTCCGTACGCTCGGGACCGAAGGCGACGGCGTTACCGCATTGGCAGCGGCAATGTGCGATGGACTTGGCGCGCCGTTCGCCGCTGCCGTTGAAGCAATACGCAATGCGCACGGCCGTGTCATCGTCACCGGCATGGGTAAATCCGGCCACGTCGGGCGCAAGATCGCTGCGACACTCGCCTCGACGGGAACGCCGGCATTCTTCGTTCACGCCGCCGACGCAAGCCACGGCGATCTCGGCATGATCACATCCGACGATGTAATGCTGGCGCTGTCATGGTCGGGAGAGACCGAGGAACTGAAGGACCTGATCACCTACTCCCGGCGCTTTCGCATCACGCTGATCGCTGTCACCGCCAGTACCGACAGCACACTCGGCAAGTCGGCGGACATAGTCCTCGCATTGCCGGAAGCGCGCGAAGCGTGTCCGCACAATCTTGCGCCGACGACATCATCACTGATGCAGCTCGCGCTGGGCGATGCGCTTGCGATCGCGCTGCTCGAAAGTCGGGGATTTACCGCCGTCGATTTCGGCGTGTTTCATCCGCGCGGCAAGCTCGGCGCCATGCTCAAATTCGTGCGTGACGTCATGCACGAGGGTAAAGCCATGCCGCAGATCAGGCGCGGAGCGCCTATGTCGGACGCCATCGTGGAAATGACTTCAAAAGGTTTCGGCTGCGTCGCGATCATCGAAGGCAACGGCAAACTCGCCGGCGTGATTACCGACGGCGATTTGCGCCGCCACATGCGCGCGGACTTGTTGCAGGCGCCGGTAGATCAGGTGATGACGAAATCACCAAAAACCGTCCGGCCGGACCAATTGGCCAGTGAAGCATTGCAACTGCTGAACTCGTCGAAGATCACGGCGCTGTTCGTCGTCGAACAGAACGCACCGGTCGGCATCGTGCATTTCCACGATCTGCTGCGCGCCGGCGTGGCCTGAGCGATTGCATCACACGAGCGGCGGGACCTCGATGGCAGTGCGAAGCGTGCAGCCTCTAATACAAACCGCCCCGTGCCATCGCCGTATCGCCGGTTGGAGCTGGATTGCTGCCTTGAGCCGCCGGAGGTGGCGCGGCAGCAGCGCTGCTTTGGGCGGGCGCCGCAACCGCGCTGCCTGTAGCAGCAGGCGCCGGTATGGCGCCCTCAGCTTGCCGGTGCGCGATATATTCTTGGTAGGCTGGGGAACCCGGACGGGGCGGAGTGTTAGCGGGTTCGCCACCGGCCCAGTGCGGCCAATGGTCGGCAACGTTGCCGGAAAACTGGGTGCACGCCCCCAGACCCAGGCTGAAGCAGAGCGCTGCCAGCGTCAAAAAGTGTCGCTTGAATATCATGCCACCTGCTGGGTCGGTCCCTCGGCAAGGGGGATGGGCTGATTTCATGGCGGGACTGTGGAGCCCCTGCCGGCATCGGCCAATACCGGCCCGATGCTGGAATTTTGGCATCAAAAGTTTCTATGGTTTCGGTGTGAAGGATTTCCTAACCGGCCGTCAATCTCCGAAAGCGTGGTGTGCCGTCTTGCTGGCAGCACTGGCGATCGCTCCCGGATGCAGCAATATCGCGCTGCCTGCCGAGAACGCACCGCCGACAGGGCCGGATCCAAGCTATGCCAGGCTGGTCGCCAACCACATGCGGACTGCTTTCAAAGACCTGCCTTCAGATACCGCTGCCGAAGTCTCGCAGCCGCGGTGGGTACAATCGGAGAAAGGCTGGAACTGGCTCGCTTGCGTCCATTTCCAGGATCACGGCGGGCGCCGCCGGACCTATTCCGTGTTCTTCAATCAAGGCACCATCGTCGATGCACGGTACGCCGTATTGACCGATGCCTGCGGCGCGCAGAGCTATTGGCCGCTGGATCTCACAGGGAACATGCAGAGACCGGCGGCGCTCGGCGATAACGGACCTTTGTACTAATGAACGCGATGACCGGGGAAACCAGCAACCTGTCGGCGTCGGGGGGTGCGGCAACCGTCATCATCGCCGCGTTGCTCGCTGTCCTGTTGATCGCCGCGCTGTTGCCGTGGCTCACGCGCGTTGCAATGGCGAAGCCGAACGCACGATCGTCGCATCTCGTCCCCACTCCGCAAGGCGGCGGTATTGCCGTCATCACGGCGACGCTGGTAACGGCGGGTGCGGCGTTTCAGATTTTTTCGCTCGACGCACTAACCATGCCGATCCCGGCCATCGCGATCGCAGTTGCTGCAATGGCCTGCCTTGGCGCCGCCGACGATATCAGGCCATTGACGGCAGAACTGCGCTTGCTGCTCCAAACCGTCGTCATCGCCGGCGTCCTCTACGCCATGCCCGTGGAATTGCACGTCATCCCCACACTGCCGTTATGGATTGAACGATGTCTTTTGCTGATTGGCGGCCTCTGGTTCGTCAATCTGGTCAACTTCATGGACGGCATCGACTGGATGACCGTTGCGGAAATAATCCCTTTGACTGCCACGCTCGCAATATTGGGATTTGCCGGCAAGCTTCCGGCTTATGCGACCGTGCTGTCGCTCGCGCTCAGTGGGGCGACAGCGGGATTTGCTTATTTCAACCGGCCGGTCGCAAGAATTTTCCTTGGCGACGTCGGTAGCCTGCCGATCGGATTGTTTCTTGGAATCTTGCTGCTGTTTGTCGCAGGCGGCGGCCATCCAGTCGCAGCGCTGATCATGCCGCTCTATTATCTAGCCGACGCAACCATCACCTTGCTGCGCCGTGCGCTACGCGGCGAAAGGATTACGCAAGCGCATCGCACGCATTTTTATCAGCGTGCCACGGATAGAGGCTTCACGGTCATGGACGTGGTGACGCGCGTGTTCGCGGTCAATGTGTGCCTCGGCGCGCTCGCGATACTGACCGTCATCGCGCCAGGCTGGGCGATTGGGATTCCGGCGTTGATTGTCGGTGTCGCGCTCGTGGCGTGGCTGCTCTTCGCTTTCGAACAGGGCAAAGCATGAGCCGCATCCTGGTCACTGGTGCGTCCGGTTTTATCGGTCGGCCCGTCGTCGACACTTTGATCAAAGACGGCCATACGGTTCGCGCTGCGGTTCGCCGACCGCAACTCTCGTTTCCTGCCGGCGTCGAAGTGGCGCAACACGGCGACATGGCGCAGCCGGTCGATTGGCAACCTTTGCTCGCCGGCATTGAGCAGGTCATCCACCTCGCCGGCATCGCTCATATCGGCCGCGGGGTTGCCGCCGAGCTCTATGACCTCGTCAATCACCAGGCGACGGCGCAGCTCGCAATAGCCGCAGCGCGGGCCGGCATAAGCCGCTTTGTGTTCGTCTCCTCGATCCGGGCACAGACCGGACCGGCTGCCGATCATGCGCTGACCGAAAAAGACCCACCGGCTCCGACGGACGCTTACGGCCGCTCCAAGCTTGCGGCTGAACAAGCCGTGCGCACCTCTGGCGTCCCGTTCACGATTTTGCGGCCTGTTTTGCTTTACGGCCCGGAGGTCAAAGGAAATTTTGCGACGTTGGTGCGCGCCGCCGCGTCGCCGTTGCCGCTACCGGTGAAGGATTTCGTCAACCGGCGCTCGATGCTCGATATCGACAACTTCATCTCGGCGTTGCAATTCGTGTTGTCGGTGCCGCAGACGACAGGCGAGACATATGTCGTGAGCGATCCCGGTATGGCGCTGCGGCTCGACGACATGATCGTGACGCTGCGACAGGCGGTGAACCGGCGCCCGTTCGTCGTGTCGATGTCGACCGACTATCTTGAGCTGCCGCTGCGGCTGATACGGCGCACCGATGCGTGGGACCGGATCGGCGGCAACTTGCGGGTTGACCCGCGCAAACTGATCGCGGCCGGCTGGAATCCCTTGCACGACACGCGCGCCGGGCTGACTGCGATGGCTCAGGCCGCAGCGCCGCGAAAATCCGGCACCGCCTCGGTCAGCACCCGGTAAATCGCTTCCCGCTCCTCGCGCCCTAAACCCTGCTCAAGCAGCGCCAACCAGCCCCGCATTGCCTCCAGCGACGGCTGAACAGGCCGCGCGGCGACAATGCCGTCAAACCCGATTTCCGAGGTCGGCTCTTCGCGAGCAAACAAAATTTCCTGAATTCGCTCGCCGGGACGCGTCCCGATATACACAATATCAATGTCGCGGCCGGGCTCGAGACCGGCAAGCCGGATCATGCGTTCGGCAAGATCCACGATCTTAACCGGCTGCCCCATGTTGAGCACATAAATCGAAACGTCGGAGCGATCGGGTCCGAGCGCATGGCTCGCCGACGTCACCACAAGGTCGCAGGCCTCCCGGATCGTCATAAAGTATCGCACCATATCCGGGTGCGTGACCGTGACCGGTCCTCCGGCGTCGATTTGCGCCTTGAATTTCGGCACGACCGAACCATTGGAAGCAAGCACATTGCCGAACCGCACCGCGATGAGACGCATCGGCCGCTGCCCGGTTTCAGTGCGCCTGGAAATATCGGCGTCGAGCGCCTGGCAATACATCTCGGCAAAGCGCTTTGTCGCGCCAAGCATCGAGACCGGCTCAATCGCCTTGTCGGTCGAGATCATGACCATCGCCGCGGCACCGGCGGCAGCGGCTGCGTCGGCAACATTCACCGAGCCAAATACATTCGTCTTGACCCCTTCTTCCCAGTTTTGTTCCAGCAGCGGCACGTGCTTGAGCGCAGCGGCGTGAAATACGATATCGGGCTTGAAGTCCGCCATCAGGCGAAACATCCGGTTGCGATCGCGCACATCGGCGATTCGGCCGTCGATCTGCGCCACCGATTTCCTGGTCGCGAGCGTTTCGAGCACGCTGTGCAGCGCCGGCTCGGAATTCTCGATAATGAGCAGTTGCTTCACCCCGAACGTGATGACGCGATCGCAAATTTCCGAGCCGATCGAGCCGCCGCCACCAGTGACCACGACCGATTTGCCCTTCAAGAAACCTTCAAGCCGCCCGTAGTCGATCTTGACGCTGGGCCGCAGCAGCAAGTCCTCGACATTGACCGGCGCCAGCCGCGGCATTTCCCCGCTGTCGTCAAGCGACGGCAGCCGGCTCACCGTCAACCCGAGACGGCGTGCCAGCATCAAAGTCGCTTCGGGCTTGGCATCCGGCTCGAAAGCGGACTGGGTGAAAACGACGCGTGACACGACGGTGTCGCGTGCCGCCAGGTCACTGACGACCCGATCGAGATCTGAAAAGCTACCAAGCACCGGAATTCCACGTATGGACTGGCCGCGATCGGCGGCGGACGGCGACAGCACGCCGACCGGCCACGTCTTGCGCACAGCGCCACTTTCTATAGCGCGCAGCAAAACTTCCGCATCCGCCGCACGCCCGAGCACCAGAGTAGGATTCGCCGCGTCGGCGAGCGCATGCTGACGTGTGCGCGTATAGCGAAAGTAGCGGTATGCGATCCGCGGCCCGCCTAGAAAAACGTTCTGGAGAATGAAATACAGAACGATAGTGATCTTGCCGAAGAAAAACTGGCCGAGCACATTCGGCGCCACGAGCACATAGTCGAGTGTCAGCAGCGAAACGGCGAGAACTGCCGAAGCACGCAGGATGTTCACTAAATCCGGCAGCGAGGCAAAGCGCCACTTCGCTTCGTAGAGATGAAACAGGTAGTAGATAATGCCGGCGTAAACGATGAAGCCCGGCAGGAAATAAAGCAGCGGCACAAGCCGCTCCGCAATGCCCGCCGCTTCAAAACGGATATAGAAACTTGCGACGATCGCCGCGGCCGTCATGAAGAGGTCATGAGCGACGATAAGCGCCCTGCGCGGGCTCAGAGTCAGTCCGAGCATGCCTATTCCGTGCTGCCGAATGCGTCTTTCATGTCATTAGCGGGCTTTCAATCGTCGCGCCACCCGAAACAACCGGCTCAAGCCGCGCGGCGCCACGCAAGCGCTTGATCGACCGCAGCCACAACCTGGGCGCCGGTTAATTCATCCAGGCAGCGGCTATAGCTGTCGAGCCGGCGCTCGCAACCTTCGAGCTGACAAGGCAGGCACGGCAGCGGATTTTGCACCAGCCAGACGTTGCCGCGCTGCTGGATCGTGCCGGCAGCGTTCCACGGCGGATTGAGTCCGCCGGTCGGCCACGGGCCCCAAAGCCGCGGATCGGTCGGCCCGTACAACGCCACCGTCGGCACGCCGGTGGCCGCTGCGAGATGTGTAATAGCGGTATCGGGGCCGACATAGACTTGTGCGCCCTGGATAGCCGCGGTCAGCTCCGGCCATTCGAGATTGCCGTCCAGCCGCGTCACGTCGGTGTCCCGCCAAATCTGGTCGAGATAATCGCCATCGCCTTTGGCGCCCGTTACAGCGATTCGAAGGCCGCGCTGTCGCAGCGCCGCCGCAAGTTCACGCCAGCCGTCTGCCGTCCAGCGCTTGTACGTGAACATCGGCGCCGCGTGCACGACGGCGTAGGGTCCTGTCGGCACCAGATTGCGCCGCACATTTCCGCTTGGACACACGATCTCGGGAACCGTGGAGATACCGAGCAGCTCCGCCAACCGGAGCACATCGAGTACCCGGTGCTGTTTGGGATTCCTCTCATACGATCGGTCAAGCGCAAGACGTTTCACTTGCGCTGCCAGACCTTCGGCTTCTACAGGGCCGGCGCTTTGCTTGCCCGCGATCCAGGCCAGCGTTGTCGGCCGGTCACCGGTTTGCGTGGACAGCGCAAGATCGTAGCGCCAGGCCAGCCGGCGCAGCAACGACAGCGTCTCGCCGATGCTTGGCCGCGATGGAATGGTGATGACATCGGCGACATCCGGATTGCCGCAAAGAATCCCGTCGGTCCCGGCAAACACCAGCACATCAATGGAAGCACCGGCAAAGGCGCGCTTGATGCTGCGGATCAACGGAGTCGTCATTAGAACGTCGCCGAGCCGGCGCAACGCAATCACCAGCACGCGCGGATTGGCCGGCAATTCGAGCCGATTCATGGCTTTGCTTCCGGATGCGATCGGGCATCGCGTTCCCGAAGCATCATGCCACCCGCCACGCCGACGCCAAAGACATAGAGCCAGCCCTCGGCAAAATCAAAAAGGTGCGAATTGAAAAGCGAGGAGACAACATTTTGTACGACGATGACCATGCCGATCCACGCTGTCAGCCCGCTACTGCAAAACAGCAAGAAATGGACGAGCCACATCGCCATGAGAACAGCCGAACCGATCAGACCAATCTGGATCGCCACAGCGAATATCTGGTTGTGAGGATTGACGGTCGCCACTCCTGACGAACCGGTATCGCCGCTCGTCACTTTCTGAAATTGCTCGGGGATCGACCCCGTACCATGACCGAGGATTGGCGCCGTTCCGACGATCGACAAAGATTTCCTCAGAAAATCGAGGTGTAGGCCTGTGGAGTTAAAGGCGTCCCGTGTTTCGTAGGATTGCAAATCATCTGCCGTGGTGGCGAGACGGTCACGAAGGTTCGGCGACGTCAGCCAAATGATCGCTGCCAAAATGCAGATCAATACGCCCCCGCCAATTGCTCCCCTCCACCGGTACTGCCTCCAGCCGAGCAAAACAGCCAATATCGGAATGACAAGAAGAGTGGTGCGGCCTGTAACGACAAAAAGAATATTTGCGAGAAACAGAATTGCCAACACGACGGCCGCAATGGAGCGCCACCGGTCCGCGCGCACATGGTCAAAAGCGAATTCCAGAAGCACGAACGCGCAAATCAGAAACTCGATGCTTTGAAGGATGTAGTCTTTAACGGGCACACCCGGCAATTCCGGCCTTGCCCAATGGTTGGACAATCCGGGGATCAGCATTCCCGCAAAGGACACGACCAGCAGCACCGAAGCCGAGGCGAGAAATCCAAGGAAGACTTTGTTGCCGAACTCGGAGCGTCGAAACTGCGTCAGCAACAGCGGGATAACCAGCAGCCGGTTGAACCCGCCAAGACCGCCGAATCGCTGATGCCACGTTACGTCTGCCCACAGCATGCCCAAAGCGGCCAGCGCCCATAGCAAAGCCGGTAATCCGCCTGCGGCGCTGCCAAGCACACGCTGTAGTGCCGACACCCCCAGAGTTGGTAGCAAGGCCGCAAGCCACAGCACGATGAATATCGCTGTCGCCGAGGTCGACCACGGCAACGACGCGGCTACGGCCACGGCGAGCCAGTCGGCAGCCCGTTGCAGGTTTTGCCGATCAAGCTCTTTAATGCGAAGCGTGGTCATCGCGGCCATCAACGACACCGGCTACAACACTCCGCTCAAACATGCCAGCACGGCGGATTTCGCACGCCCATCGCCGGCGTGAGCGCTCATTTGCCCTTCCAGACCGTCCTTGATACATCGAACGCTCACTAATCGCAGCGTCCCCGGATGAACCGCGTTACTCTTGGTATTGTGCTCACTATTGCAGCCGTGGTGGGCGTTGTATTTGGCGTCCACGCCAATTTTGACGTTGATCTTTCAAGGCTGTTTTTCGACCCGGATTTGGGGTTGTTCCCGGTCGGCGGCGCGCGATGGGAACAAATGTCCCGCGAGGCCGCCCGCTGGCTAATCACTCTGATTGCTCTGCCGTCTTTCGTTGCCATAGTCGGCAAGCTGATTCTGCCGAACCGGCGCATGCTCGTCAGCGGCAGCACTGCGCTGTATTTGACGCTTACGCTGGCAATAGGACCGGGGCTCATCACCAATCTTATCCTAAAGGATCACTGGGGCCGCTCGCGTCCAATCGACATTAAAGCGTTTGGCGGTACTGACCGCTTCACCGCGTGGTGGGACTCCAGCGGTCCCTGCCCGAACAACTGCTCGTTTGTCGCCGGCGAACCGTCGGGCGCGTTCTGGACGCTCGCCGCGGCGGCGATCGCACCGCCGCAATGGCGCGTTGTTGCTTACGGCGCAGCGGTCGTCTTCGGTGCGGTGCTTGGTGTGCTGCGCATGGCAGCGGGTGGACATTTCTTTACCGATGTCGTGTTTGCCGGCGTGCTTATGTACCTCGTTGCCTGGGCAATGCACGGTCTGATCTTTCGCTGGCGCGCGACCCGGTTGAACAAGGATTCGGTTGAACGCGTGCTGGCCTGGCCCGGCAAGAAAATAACCGGTGCAGCTCCGTCTCCGCAGGCAACATCTGGCCGGAGTCCCGAAGATCGCTCCTGAAGGAGCGGCTCAGTGCGGTGCAAGCCGCAGGATAAAGTTCAGCTTGCTCCGGGTGACGACTGAATAGCCCCTGGCAGTCATCATCGACATCAGATCCGTCTTCCAGCTCCCGCGACAATCTTCAATGATCACCAAACGCGGCAAAAGCTGCGGCGGTGCAGCCTGAAAGAACGGACCAAGGATAACGTCTTCGAAGCCCTCTACGTCGATCTTTAAGGCGTCAACGGCCTCGACCCTCTCCTTTTCGAGAAACCGCAACAGAGACTGTGATGGAACGCGCACGGCGTCGGCGGGCACGCCTGTTTCAGCCTTCGTGGTCCGGCTGCCCCCGCGGTCGCGCCGGTCGAGCTGGACGGCAAGTCCATTTGCATCGTCACTCAGCGCCATCGGAAAAGTTGCGATCGGCACGTTCGGGTTGACCATGACATTAAAATTCAGCCGCCGAAAATTTCCTGGCTCGGGTTCAACGGCGAATACGCGCGCATCGTTCCCCGCACGCGCCGCGACGAACAAGGAAAACAAACCGACATTTGCACCGATATCGACAAACACGAACGGCGTCTGTCGCTGTTTTGCACGATCGATATCGGCGCCGAGTTCCTTCAACTCGGTCGGCTCGTACATTTGTGGCGTAAACAAAAGATTTTTCTCGCAGCCATTATCGCGCGGATGCAACCGCACCTTCAGCCCCCAGCGTTCCACATCGAGCGCACCGGCCGGGTACGGCAACCGCATCGTCACCGCGCGGCGGAACAGGATGGCGAGGCGAAGCCCGAGCCAATTATTCGGCATACGGCTTGTTACGGCGATCACAAGACGATCGAGCCAACCCGGAGCAAACGCACCGAATGTCGGATTATCCGCTGAGTCCATGGGATCAACTCATGACGGCTGCGGTTGCACGCTGGTCTCACGCAACGCCGAGAGACCTTGCACGGCGCGGATGCGGTTACTCGACAAGACTTCAGCAAGTCGGCGTTCATTCTCTTGCAATCGCGACCGGTCAGCCTCCGGATGCCACAGATGGAGCACCCCGGTCGCCATACGCCCGTCCTTGCGGCGTACGCGGGCATGCATCAGCCGGATCAGGATGTCAGAGTCCTCCCGGCCCCAACTGGAGAAGCCGCCTTCGAAACCGTCGACAATGACGAGATCGGAGCGCCAGATACCAAGATTACACCCCTGCGCACCTCGCCAGTCATTCGGGTACAAATTGCGAAGCGGCCCGAGCGGGAGAGAAAGCAGCGGGGCAACACGGTTGATCCGGCGAGCACGCCGCATCTCTCTCCATTTCCCGAATGTCCAGGTTTCCGGCTCAAGCTTCTCTTTCAGGATTTGTTCCGAAAGCGATTGCGACATCAGAAGGCGGTTGCCTGTAACGAACCGGCCAGGCTGCGCAAGCGAACGATGCGCCTCGATAAAATTCGGCCGCAGCGATGCAGTCACCGTCGAGCAAGATGCAGTACTCGCCGGCGGCCGCAAGAATGGCGCGATTGCGGATTTCGGCAAGCCGGAAACCGTTGTCGGGCTGCCAGACATGAACAACACGGCGATCG
Source organism: uncultured Alphaproteobacteria bacterium (assembly GCA_963739945.1). Lineage (GTDB taxonomy): Bacteria > Pseudomonadota > Alphaproteobacteria > Rhizobiales > Xanthobacteraceae > BOG-931. The sequence goes on from CAVUCN010000005.1 coordinate 111,787, forward strand.
AAACCGGGATTGCCAGTTTGCCACGACAGCGGCGGTGTCCGGCTTCGATCCATCGTCGGCGACCAGCACTTCAAAGTTCTGATCGGTCTGACGTGACAGCGATCGCAAAACCGCGTCCAGCGCGTCCGGGCGATTATAGGTCGCGACAATGACCGAGATCAGGCCGGTCATGGCGAAGTTGCCTGAGCGCGTCCCGGCCTCGCCCGCAGCCGCTCGCGTACTTTTCGCTTGGCTTCACGGAACAGGCGGAACGGCACGCCAAGATAATGCTTGCGGACGAATTGCCAGCGCCCGAAGGCGCTGACCGGAAAAGCGACGTCTGCAGGCACGTACCAGCCATTGAGTCCGGTACGCCGCACCCATTTGTAGCCGCGCGATCGCAACAGCTTGTGTATGCGCAAGTCGAAAGCCAGATCTTCAATCAGGATTAACCGCGGCCGCCAACGCAACAGCGTTAAGCCGTTGAGAACCTCGATCTCATGGCTTTCCACGTCGATCGACACCATGTCGACCGGGACCGGCGCGTTCGCTTCGTTGAGAATATCGTCAAGCGTTCGTACCGGGACCTCAATGACATCGCGCTTGCGCATGCCCGCGACAAAAAAATCCAGGTTCAACGAGGAGTGAATGCCGGAAACCTGAAACGGCAGCATCTTGCCAGCGTTTTCGGGCGAAGAGCAGGCACAGGCGAAAACACGGGCGCGGCGTTGCTCGCGCAATTGTTGCGCGAGATCCGGCTGTGGTTCGATCAAAATCCCGGTCCACCCCATTTGCTCGAGATGCCAGGTCTGCGAGATAGCTTTCGGATCGTTGGCGCCGACATCGACGAAGAAACCCTTTTGCGCGCCAAGATATTCTTCCTTGAGCCGGGTCTCAGCGTGATCGGGGAAAACCGCGCGCGCGACGAACTGTTCGAGCATCGGCTATGTCCGCAATCAGGATGCCGCCGGCTTGCCCGCACCTTGACCGGCCGGACCCGCCATGCGGCGCACGATATTGGTGGTCGATTGGCCCTCCACGAGATCGACGAGGACGACGATGCCGCCGGCGGCTTCGACCACGTCATGGCCGACGACATCCTCGCGCTTGTAGTCGGCACCTTTGACCAGCACGGCGGGACGCACACGCTTGATCAGTTCGAGCGGCGTGTCCTCTTCAAACACGACGACCAGGTCGACCGCTTCCAGTGCGGCCAGCACTTCGGCACGCCCCTCGGCAGGATTGATCGGCCTGCCCTCGCCCTTCAAACGCGTCGTGGATGCGTCGCTGTTGAGGCCGACGACCAGACGGTCGCAAGTGGCGCGCGCTTCCGCCAACAGCTTGATATGACCGCGATGCAGCAGATCGAAACAGCCGTTGGTGAAACCGATACGCAAGCCCTGCTCGCGCCATGGCGCGAGACTTCGGTCGAGCAGCGACCAGTCGAACACGATCTTGTCTTCCGGTGCCAGCGAGGCGGCCGGCAGGAGACTATGGCGTAGCTCGCCGAGCGACACTGTGGCGGTTCCGCGCTTGCCGATCACGACAGCGGCGGCGGCATTAGCGGCACGCATCGCGGGCTCAAACGGCGTTTTCATTGCCAGCAGGATGGCCATCACCGCTGCGACCGTATCGCCGGCGCCGGAAACGTCGCTGATCCTGACCGGATAGGCCGGGATGTGAACCGGCTGCTGGCCTTCGACGTGCAATGTCATGCCGTCTTCGCTGCGTGTTACCAGAACTGCCTGGGCCTGGATATTTTTCGCGAGCTCCGCCGCCGCTTCGGCGATCTCGGCCTCGGTCGTCACCGGGCGATGTACGGCGGCGGACAATTCCTTGCGGTTCGGCGTCACCAAGGTAGCGCCGCGATAGAGGCTGTAATCGTGCGCCTTCGGGTCGACGATCACCGGCTTACCGAGACGGCGCGCGCTATCGATAATCGCGCGGATCACCCGCGGGGTCAGCACACCCTTGGCGTAGTCGGACATCACAACCGCGCCGACTTGCGGCAGCGCCGCTTCGGCGTAAGCGATGATTGAAGCTTCGCTCTGCGCGGTCGCAGGTTCGGTCGATTCCCAATCCGCGCGCACCAGATGCGCCGAATGATGTTCGGAAACGAAGCGCACCTTGCGGGTGGTTTTGCGGCCGCTCTCGACCACGAGATCGGGCACGATCGCGCCCGGGAACTTGCCGAGTGCGTTGGTCAGTGTCAGCCCGGCCTCGTCGTTTCCGATCAACCCGACAAAGATGCAACTTGCACCAAGAGCGGCAATGTTGCGGGCTACGTTGCCGGCGCCGCCGATCTCGATCTTGTTGTGCCGCACGGTCAGGACCGGTGTCGGCGCCTCCGGCGAAATGCGGGTGACGTCGCCATAGACGAAATCGTCAAGCATGAGATCGCCGACGCAGAGAATGGTCTGCTTGGAGATCAGCTTAAGCGCTTCTTCCAGATCGAACATTCCGCTCACCGATAACGCTCGGCGCGATTGAGATAAGACGTCACGTAGCGGCGGACCGCCTCTTCGAGCGCCGTGAAGCCGGTATTATAACCGGCCTTTCGCAGATTTCCGGTCTCGGCCTGGGTGAAATACTGATAGCTGTCCCGGATTTGTTCCGGCATATCGATGTATTCGATGGCGGGCTCGCGGCCGAGCGCTGCAAATAGCGCCAGCATAAGATCACGGAAGCTGCGCGCCTCGCCGGTTCCGACGTTGAAGATGCCGGAGATCGAAGGCGTATCGAGCAGCCAGCGCACGACGGCCACGGCGTCGTCGACGTAGATAAAATCACGCTTCTGCTCGCCGTCAGCAATACCGGCGCGATGCGACTTGAACAGTTTGATGGTCTTGCCGGCCTTAGCGTCGTCGAAACGCTTGGCGACCAGGCTCATCATGTCGCCCTTATGATATTCGTTGGCGCCGAACACATTGAAGAACTTCAACCCCGCCCATTGCGGCGGCATCTTTTCCTTCCGTGTGACGCGCTCGACGACGGCAAGATCGAACGCATGTTTGCTCCAGCCGTAGAGGTTCATCGGCTTGAGCTTCTTCAGCGCAGCGATCGACCAGTCATCGGAGAAGCCGTTCTCCCCGTTCCCGTACGTGGCGGCGGAGGACGCGTATATGAACGGCGTGCGGGTCGCCGTGCACCAGTCGAGCAGGCGAAGCGACAGCCGGAAATTGTTTTCCATCAGCGCGTCGCCGTCGGTCGCGGTCGTCGACGAAATCGCGCCGAGGTGAATCACGGCGTCGAGCTTGCGGCCGTCGAGCCAGGGTAACAAGTCGGCAGGCGGCACGAAGTCGGCAAACTGGTGCGCAGCGAGGTTGTGCCACTTGCCGTCGCTGCCCAGAAAGTCGTTCACGGCAATGTCGGTGCGTCCAGCCTCGTTGAGGCTAGCGACGACGTTCGACCCGATGAAACCGGTACCGCCGGTGACCAAAAGCATCCGTAAGACCGATGATATCCGTTTGGCGCGCGCCCAACGCCGGCGATCCTTGCCCCACCCAAAGCCGCGGCGCAACCGTAGTCCGTTGAAAGAGTTAGATCATAGAAATGAATTATAATTCACATAATTTTGGAGCATTTTAGGTCACGGAATCGACTGCATGACGCGCCGGGATATGCTAATCCTTCGGCCCGCATGCAAACGGTTTCCGCATACATCCTCACCTTCAACGAGGCCGAAAAGATCAAGGTCGCGGTCGAGAGCGTGCTTTGGGCCGACGAGATCGTGGTCGTCGATTCCAACAGCACCGACGCTACAGCTGCGATCGCGACCGGCCTGGGCGCGCGTGTCGTACAAGTTCCGTTCAACGGTTTCGGCGACTTGCGCAATCGCGCCATCGAAGCGTGCGCCTGCGACTGGATTTTCAGCCTCGATGCCGACGAACGCTGTACTGCGGAGGTCCGCGACGAAATCCTCGGCCTGATCGCCGCTAATCCGCCCCTCGATGTCTATCGGGTGCCGCGGCGCAGCTTCTTCATGGGCCGATGGATTCGCGGTTCGGGCTGGTATCCGAACTTCCGCCAGCCGCAGCTCTTTCGAAAAGGCAGCATGCGCTACACGCTCGAGCCGGTGCATGAGGGTTATGAAAACCTCAGCGGCAAGCCGATCGGGACACTGCAAAATGCGATCTGGCAGTTCCCGTTCCGCAACCTCTCCGAGATCATCAGCAAGGCCGACCGCTACTCATCGCTCGGCGCTCCGAAGCTCGCCGGCAAACACGTGACGATGATGAGTGCGCTCGGCCACGGCGCCTGGGCCTTCCTGAAGCACTATATTTTCAAGCGCGGCTTCATCGACGGCTGGGCCGGATTCGTCATCGCTTTCGGCAACTTCGAAGGCACGTTCTATCGTTACGCCAAGCGCTATGAAGCGCAGCAGAATTGGACACCGCCTGCTGGCCGGCCGCTAAAGCGCGAAAGCACAACCAATAATAATGAATAACAATTCAATTTATCATGGAGCTTCGGCGATGGCATCTGGCTCCTCGCCGATCTTGCTGGTGCCGTACATGTGGATCGGCGATTTCGTGCGCTGCCACACCATCATTCAGATGCTGCGGGCGCGATTTCCCTGATCGGCCGGTCGACGTGCTTTCGACCACGCTGACGGCGCCGCTGACCGATTATATGCCCGGCCTGCGCCGGGCGATCGTGGTGGACCTGCCGCGCAAGGCACTGGCGTTCGCGCAACATCGGGCGCTCGCCGAACATCTCAAGGCGGAAAATTACGGAACCGCGCTCGTCATGCCGCGAACCTGGAAGTCGGCGTTGGCGCCGTTTCTCGCGGGAATATCCGAGCGCACCGGATTTGCCGGTGAAGCACGGTTCCTCCTGCTCAACGATTTACGCTTCGGCGAACGCGCACTTCCGCGCATGATCGATCGCTGCGCCGCGCTGGCATTGCCAAGAGATGCGTCACCGCCGCCGGAACTGCCGGTGCCAAGACTCGAAGTGCCAGCGTCTGAAGTCGCCGCCTGGCGCGACCGCCGCGGCCTGATGGAGAACGGCCGTCCGGTCGTTGCCTTCGCACCGGGAGCAGTCGGACCGTCAAAACGCTGGACCAGCGCCGGTTATGCCGCGCTAAGTCGCCGGCTCCTTGATGAAGGCTTTGCGGTTTGGGTGCTGGGCGGCCCTGATGAGAAGCCATTGGCTACCGAGATCATCGGCGACAGTGCCGCGCGCGATCTGACCGGAAGCGATTTGCGCGACGCGATCCTGGCGCTGGCCTCGGCGTCGGTCGCGGTATCCAATGACTCCGGCCTGCTCCATGTCGCCGCGGCGCTCGGAACGCCGAGCATCGGCATTTTCGGTCCGACCAGCCCGTGGCATTGGGCACCGCTCAATCCACTGGCGGCCACGATCGAAACCGCGAGCGAGCTGGATTGCCGGCCCTGCCACAAGCCGGTGTGCCGGTTCGGCCATCATCGCTGCATGCAGGAAATCGGGACAGATCAGGTATCTACGGCCGTCCAGAAGACGCTTAGAGCGGTCGCCGAGGCGGTGTAAGTTGGGCACCCGGCGGTCTAACGCGGTATTCACCATCTTGGAGTAAGCCAGACGTCATGACGGTCCTGATCACGGGCGGCGCGGGGTATATCGGCAGCCACATGGTCTACGAGCTCGCCGATTCCGGCGAGCCCGCGGTCGTGCTCGACGATTTGTCCACCGGTTACGATTGGGCGGTCGCCAAGGGCATTCCCCTCGTCGTCGGGGACATTGGCGATCAGGCGCTCGTGACGCGAGTCATTCGCGAATACAACGTCGATGCGATCATTCATTTTGCCGGCTCGATCGTCGTGCCGGAATCGGTGCGTGATCCGCTCGGTTATTATCGCAACAACACGGTCAACTCGCGCACGCTGATCGAATGCGCAGTGAGGTGCGGTGTGCGGCATTTCATTTTTTCTTCGACCGCCGCGGTTTACGGCAATCCGGCCGAGGTGCCGGTGAAAGAAGACGCCCCGACGGTTCCGATTTCGCCTTACGGCTGGTCGAAGCTGATGACCGAGGCGATGCTGCGCGACACCAGCAGCGCGCATGACCTGCAACATGTCATCCTGCGCTATTTCAACGTTGCCGGCGCGGATCCGCAGCACCGGACCGGCCAGTCGACTAAAGTGTCGACACATCTGATCAAGGTCGCAGTGGAAGCCGTCCTCGGCACGCGACCCAATCTCGATATATTCGGCACCGATTATCCGACGCCCGACGGCACCTGCATCCGCGACTATATTCACGTCAGCGATCTCGCGCGCGCTCACGCCGATGCGCTCCGTTATCTGCGGTCGGGTTCGCCTTCGCTCACGCTCAACTGCGGCTACGGCCACGGCTTCTCGGTGCGCGAAGTTGTCGAGGCGGTGAAACGCGTCTCCGGAGTCGATTTCAAGGTCGAGATCGCGCCGCGGCGTCCGGGTGATCCAGCACAAATTGTGGCGGCCTCCGAGCAGGCACGGGCCAAGCTGGGCTGGCGGCCCCGCTTTGACGATCTTCCGACAATCGTGAGCCACGCGCTCGCCTGGGAACGGGCGCTGATGGCGCGCCGCGGATCGCAAAAGACCGCAATTTGAACGGTTTTCCCGGCTTTTGCCGAACGCCCTCAAACCTGAATTCACTTGAAAATTCCACCTCTTCCGGGCATTGAACGGCCTCGGCAGCGGGCGCGCGAAAGCGCATGTCCGCAACAGGGCGAAATGGGTCACGTATGGAAGCTCTTACGCCCCAAACATCCGACGACGAATACTCGACCGTCGCGCTGATCCGGCGCCTTCTGGTCGATGAAGCGCTGACGCACTGGCCGCGCTACGTTTATGCGTTCGCGCTGATGGCCGTGGCTGCCGCAGGAACTGCGTTGAGCGCGTATCTGCTCGGCACCATGACCAACGAAGCCTATGTGAAGCGCGATTTCCACGGCATCGTCACGATCGGTCTCGTGGCGGTTATCATTTTCGCAGTGAAAGGATTCGCGACTTACGGCTCGACCGTGACATTGTCCAAGATCGGCAGCCGCATCATCGCCGACAATCAGCGGCGGCTGTTCGACAAGCTGCTGCAAAAGGATATCGGCTTTTTTGCCGACCGGCATTCGTCTGAATTCATCTCCCGTCTTACGACCGGTACAGTTTCAGTCTGGGTCGTCATCAACCTCCTGATCACTGCAATCGGCCGCGATCTGATGTCCCTGATCGGGCTCTGCGTGGTGATGGTGATCCAGGATCCGGTGATGTCGATTGCCGGCTTTATTACCGTGCCCCCGGCGGTTTTGTTTCTCGGCAAATTGGTCCGCCGCGTGCGCCGCATCGCGCGCATGCAATTCACCGGCGGGACGAAAATTATCGAGACCGTGCAGGAAGCTCTGCAGGGCATTCGCATGGTCAAGGCGTTCGCGCTCGAAAGTGAAATGAAACGGCGCCTCGACGTCAGCGTCAGCGAGGTCGAGCACGAATCGAACAAAATGGCGCGCGTTGCCAATCGCGCCAGCCCGCTGATGGAAACACTCGGCGGCCTTGCTATCGCGCGGCAAGCATCTACGGCGGCTATCGGGTGATCTATGCCGGCGCAACTCCGGGAGAGTTCGTCTCGTTCCTGGCGGCATTTCTGCTGGCCTTCGAGCCGGCCAAGCGGCTTGCCCGACTCAATGTCGATCTGAGCAACAACCTTGTCGGCGTTCGCGTGCTGTACGAAGTGATGGACAGTCCGGCGGGCGAACCCGACGACAGCGCGATGCCGTCATTGACCTTGAGCAACGCGCGGGTGGAATTCGACGACGTCGGCTTTGCCTATCAGGCCGGCACACCGGTGCTGCGCGGCATGAGTTTCCTCGCCGAGCGCGGCAGGGTCACCGCATTGGTGGGCCCTTCGGGCGGCGGCAAGTCGACCGTACTCAATCTGCTTCTGCGCTTTTACGAGAGCCGATAGCGGAAAAATCTCCATCGACGGCCAGGACATCGCAAAGGTCTCACGCGGCTCGCTCCGCAAAGAGATCGCCTATGTCGGGCAGATCGTTCATCTGTTCCGCGGCACGATTCGCGACAACATCGCACTCGGCAAGGTCGGCGCCAGCGAAGCGGAGATTGTCGCCGCCGCCAGGGCCGCGCACGCGCACGACTTCATTCTGGGTTTTCCGGCGGGTTACGATACGCCGGTCGGCGAGCATGGCTTGCAGCTTTCCGGCGGCCAGCGGCAGCGCATCTCCATCGCGCGCGCCTTGATCAAGGACGCGCCGATCATCCTGCTCGATGAGGCGACTGCCTCGCTTGACTCCGAATCCGAACTGCAAGTGCAGGAAGCGCTGGCCGAGCTTTGCAAGGGCCGCACGACCATCGTCATTGCTCACCGGTTGTCGACGATCATGCATGCCGATTGCATCCTGGTGGTGGAGAACGGCGTCGTGGTCGAGTCCGGGCGGCATGACGCGATTGCTGCGCAGGGGCGGGCGCTACGCGTCGTTCTACCGGCTGCAGCTCAAGGAGCAGCCGTCCGAAATCGAGGCCGTGGCGGCCATCGTTCCCTCGGCCTGACGGCGGTTTGACCGGGCCGCCGCTTGGGCTATAAGCCGGTTTTTCAGCTTCCCTCCAACACAAAACGATCTCATGAGCACCGACGCAAAAAGCTATGTCATTCCGCAGCCGCCGCAGGCTGCGATTCCCGTTGCCGGCACCGGCAAGTATTTTCCAGTGCGCCGCCTGTGGTGCGTCGGACGCAACTACGTCGAGCACATCAAGGAGATGGGGCAGGACGTGCGCGAACCGCCGTTCTTTTTCGCAAAACCCGCGGACGCAATCGTGCCTGACGGCGGTACTTCGCCTTATCCCTCGCTGACCAAGGATATGCATCACGAGGTCGAGCTGGTCGTGGCGCTCAAAAGCGGCGGCCGCAACATCAAGACCGAGAAACGCGCTCGATTGCATCTACGGCTACGGCGTTGGCATCGACCTGACCCGCCGCGACCTGCAAATCGCCTCGCGCGATATCAAGCGCCCCTGGGAGATCGGCAAGGCGTTCGACTATTCGGCGCCATGCGGACCGCTCAAGCCAGCGTCGGAGATCGGCCATCCGTCGAAGGGCCGCATTACGCTGAAGGTCAATGGCAAAGTCCGCCAGGACGGCGATCTCAATCAGATGATCTGGAACGTGCCGGAAATCATCTCCAAGCTTTCGGAGATGGTGGAGCTCGCCGCCGGCGACATCATCATGACCGGTACGCCATCCGGCGTCGCTGCTACGGTTGCCGGCGACAAGATCGAGTGTGAAGTCGAAGGCGTCGGCAAGCTCACTGTCACCATCGGCCAGCCGCTGAAGTAATCTCGCTGCCGCAGCACTCCTGACTTTGACAGTTTCGTGAATGCCGTCCACGGAAATCGCCGTGGGCGGCATTATTTTTACGATACCTGTCATTCGCCTGTCGTCGCTGGAATTGCATGGAACTAGCGTTAAGTTCGCGCGTTCACTTGCCACGACAAGCCGGGATTACTGGAGCTGAACAATGAGCCGCCGTGTCACCCTCCGTGTGCAACCCCCGATTCCATTTGGCGATGTGACGATCATGCCGTCGCCGTTGAGCGGCCGGCCCGAAGCGGAAATGGCGCGGGCCATGGCGGCCGCACTTGGCGATGTAGAAGCGCCGACAGCCGCCGAGGTCTACGGCCGGCTGCGCCAGGCCTTTCCGTTCGCCCCGCTCGGTGCCCGCGTCGGCGCGCTCGCCAGCCTGATGGACCGGCTGCGGCGACCCGCTCATTAGATGCGCTGCAGCGGATCAAAGTCCGAGATAGGCGCTGCGAACCCGGTCGTCGGCCAACAATTCATTGCCGGTCCCGGACAGGGTGATGCGGCCATTTTCCAGCACATAAGCGCGGCTCGCCAGCTTGAGCGATTGCGCAACGTTCTGCTCGACCAGCAGGCAGGTGAGTCCGCTTCGATTAAGCTCGCTGATGGTGTCGAGCACGGTGCGGACGATAGCCGGTGCGAGACCGAGCGACGGCTCGTCGAACATGATCAATTCCGGAGCGCCCATCAGGCAACGGCCGATCGCCAGCATCTGCTGCTCGCCGCCGGAGAGTGTTCCGGCGGCTTGCCGCGAGCGTTCGGCAAGCACCGGAAACAGACTCAGTACGCGCTCTTTATTCTTGACGCGTTCGGCGCGGGCGCGCGGCAGCATCGCGCCGATATCGAGGTTCTCCGCGACGGTCAGTGTCGGAAACACCAGCCGGCCTTCGGCGACCTGCCCGATGCCGAGATTGCAGACGCGATAGCTCGGCCAGCCGGCAATATCGGTACCGCGAAACTCGATCTTGCCGCTCAATTGCTGCTGCATACCCGCAACTGCGCGGATCAATGTGGTCTTGCCGGCGCCGTTGGCGCCGACGATGGCGACAATCGCGCCTTCCTCGATCTCCAGCGACACGCCGTCGAGCGCCTGAACGTCGCCGTAGGACACATCGAGGTTTTCGACGCGAAGCATCATACCGCCTCGGCACCGAGATAGGATCGCACCACGGCGGGATCGCGAACGATCTGCTCGGGCGAACCTGACGCAATGGCGACGCCGTGGTCGAGCACGAGAATACGCGAAGCCAGCGCCATCACGGCGCGCATCACGTGCTCGATCAGCAGGATCGTCAAACCGCTTTCACGGTTGATATCGCGCAATATCGCGACCATGCGATCGGTTTCGGTCGGCCGCAACCCGGCCATCACCTCGTCGAGCAGCAACAGCTTCGGTTCGGTCGCCAGCGCGCGGGCGACTTCCAGGCGTTTGCGATCGGGCAACGTCAGGGTCGAGGCGAGCCGGCTGCGCTTGTCGAATAGATCCAGCCGGCGCAGTACCGCTCTCGCTTGTTCCCGGGCGGCGGCAACGTCGCGCTCTTTTTGCAACGCACCGACGATGACGTTGTCTTCCACGCTCAATGCCGGGAACGGCCGAACGATCTGAAAAGTACGGGCGATGCCGCGGCGGCATATCGCATCCGGCGGTAGTCCGGTGATCGGTTCTCCGGAGAAGACGATCGCGCCACTATCGGCGTTCAGGGCGCCGGCGATCACGTTAAACAATGTCGTCTTGCCGGCCCCGTTCGGCCCGATCACCGCAAAAATCTCACCCTCCGTCACGTCGAATGAGACGCAATCGACAGCGACGAGACCGCGGAACCGCTTGCTGACATCTTTGAGCGAGAGTAGCGCGCTCATTGGTCACGCTCCTCGACGCCAAGCCGGCGCGCCAGCCACGGCCAAATACCCTCCGGCAACGCGACAACCACCAGCAACAGGCAAATGCCGTAGAAGATTTGCTTCGCGCCCGGCAAATCGAAGCCGAATGCGGACATCGCTCCGGTTACGGATTCGGCAAGCCCGGTAAGCACAAATGCGCCGAGAATCGGCCCGAACAGCGTGCCGACGCCGCCAATGATCGGGCCGAGGATCATTTCGATCGAGCGGGTGATGTTGAAGACCTGTTCGGGAAACAGGTTGTTGTAAAAAAACGCGTAGAACACGCCGCCGAACGACGTCATCGCTGCCGAGATCATCACCGCGTACATCTTGTAGCGGAAGGTATCGATGCCGGCGGCGCGCGCAGCCTGCTCATCCTCGCGGATCGCCAGCCAGAAATAACCCATGCGGCTCCGCAGCAAGGCGTTACAGAGGATAAACGCCACGGCAGTGGCCACGAGCATGACGTAGTAAAACATCGTCGGATGGCCGCGCAGCCGCCAGAGGTCGTTGTGAGTGTATTGAGCGACCGGCAGAAACAGACCGGCGGACGCATTGACGATCGTCAGATGATCAAAACCGATCCGCGCAAACTCGGCAAAGGCGATGGTGAGGATAGCAAAGTACACGCCTGATACGCCGAAGCGAAAGGCGAGAAAACCGATAATCGCGCCGCACATTGCCGCGACCGGCGCCGCAACCAGAAAGCCGACCCAGGGAGCGATCCCGTAGCGGGTGAACAGCGCCGCGGTGATGTAAGCGCCGAGACCGGTGTATAGCGCGTGGCCGAGCGAAAGCTGGCCGGCGAAGCCCATCATGATGTTCCAGGCCTGGCCGGTGAAGGCGAGGTAGAAGATAACGATCAGTACGGTGATGAGATAATCGCTGATGAACCACGGCGCGACCGCAAGCGTCACAAGCAGCACGGCGAGATAGACCAACAGCGCGGTTCGGCCGGCCGTCTGCGATACTCGTGATCGCACTATTCATCACGCCAGCTTTCTGCCGAGAATGCCCTGCGGCCGGAACAGCAGAACCAGGACGAGGATGCCGAAGGCGAACATGCTTTTGGCTGATGGTGTGAACAGCACGCCCGCGATTGCCTCGGTCACGCCGATCAGAACTCCGCCGATCAGCGCGCCCGGCATCGAGCCAAGGCCGCCGGTGATAACAATAACGAAGGCAAGCAGCGTGTAGCCTGGCCCAAGCGCCGGCGTGACGTCGGTGATGAGCGTCATCATCGTGCCGGCGGCGCCGACACAGGCCGCGCCAATGGCGAAAGTCAGCGCGTAGAGATGCTTGACGTTAAGCCCGACGACCAATGCGCCGGTATAGTTGTCGGCGCAGGCGCGGATTGCCTTGCCGATTAGCGTGACGCGGAAGAACACGAACAGCAGCGCGGTCACCACGATCGCCGCGGCGGCGGCGTACATTTTGGATGCATCAATGATGACCGGTCCCAATTCGAAACTGTCATAGGCATACGACGTCTGCACGCTGCGCGCGTCCGGGCCGAAAATGATCAGCAGCGCATTGACGATGATGATCGCCAGCGCCACCACCAGCAGGAACTGGCTGTGCTCGGGCCGGGTGATGAAAGGATTGATCAGCCCGGCCTGCAGCGCGTAGCCGAACACGAACATCACCGCCGCAATCGGCACCAGCATGATCAGCGGATCGAGATGAAGCGCGCTGAACAGCACGAACGCGATATACATCGCGACCGACATCATCTCGCCGTGGGCGAAATTGACCACGCGCACCACGCCGAAGATGACCGAGAGGCCCAGCGCCATCAGGCCATAGACCAGCCCGGTCAAAACCCCGGCGACGGCGACATTTAGATAGACATCAAACGACACTGAGTAATCTCAACCGCGACCGGAATACGGCGACATCGGCCATTCCGGTTTGGCGTTCGCCGCAACCTTCGGCGCCAGCACCACCTGCTTGCCGTCCCGGTTCTGCGTCACGCCGCACCGGGATTTGTCGTTCTGGCCCTTGGCATTGAACGAGATGCCGGGTCCAATACTGCAATTGTCGGTGATGTTGGTGGTGCGGATCGCCTCCGCCAGCGCTTTGGGGTCCGCTGAACCGGCACGCTTGTACGCGTCGGCCGCCGTCAGCATCGCTTCGAACGAGTAGACGTGGAAAGAGTTCAGGCCGACACCGGGATTGGCCTTGGCAATGGCCGCTTCGAGCACCGGGGTCAGTTTCTTGTTCGGATCCTGCCAGGGATTGAAGGCCATCGGACCATCGGCAAACTTGCCGAGAGTCTTGAGATACTGATCCTCGATCCAGCCCGGGCCCGAACTCAGGATCGCCTGCGGGGTCCAGCGCTGCTTGATTAACTCGCGCGTTAACAGAATGGAATCGTTGAGCCGGCTGGTCACCATCAACGCGTCTGGATTGGACCCTTTCGCTTTCGCAACCTCGACGGAGAGGTCGCGGGCCTGCGGATCGTAGGCGATGTCGTCCACGATCGTATAAGGCATGTTGAATTTCGGCATCATCGCGTTGATGCCCTTGGACATTGCCGTGCCGAATGTATCGTTCACGTGCAAGTACACGACGGTCTTCGGAGTGACGCCGGTTATGGCGAAAATCTCTTTCTGATTGAGGAACATGTCGGCGAGGACCATCGGCGCAGCCGGAAAATTTCTGAATACGAACTTGTAGCCCTGCTCGGTTATGTCCGGCGCGGCTGCGACGGTGATGACAAAGGGAATGCCCTTTTGCTCGGCGACCTGGGCAATAACCGTACTCTGGCCGGAGTCGAAAGCGCCGACCAGAATCTGCGCACCTTCGGCGATCAGCTTTTCGGCCCGCTCGCGCGCGACGTCGATGCTCGAACTCGGTGTCGGCATTCATGATGCTGAGTTCGGGCAGGCCCATCGATCTGAGGATCGGCGGCGCAATTTCGATGCCACGATAATTGTCCTGGCCGCTACCCGCTTCGAATCCGGACCGCGGCAGGAGCACGCCGACCTTCAGTGGACCACTTTGCGCGCGCACGATCGCGGGCGCGGCAAGCATGACCGCCGCGGCACCGGCGCCCGCGACAACTTCACGACGATCGAGCACCACACGAGCGCAAACCATGACGATCTCCTCCCCCTGGTGATCAGCGCACCGGGGAACGTTACATCATGCGCGGTTCTGATACGACGGCATCGGCCATACCGGCTGCCCGTTCGCGGCCTCTTTCGGCGCAATCGTGACGAGCTTGCCGCCGCGGTTCTGGATGCCGCCGCCGATGATCTTGTCGTTCTGCCCTTTGGCATTGAACGAAATGCCGGGCCCGATACTGGAATTGTCGGTGATGTTGGTGGTCCGGATCGCATCGGCGAGCGCCTTGGGATCGGTCGAACCGGCACGCTTGAAGGCGTCGGCTGCCACCAGCAACGCCTCGAATGTATAGACGTGGTTGGTATTCAGATTGATGCCCGGATACGACGTGGCGAGGGCAGCTTCGAGCATCTTGGAGAGCTTCTTGTTCGGATCGTACCAGGGCACGAAGCTCATCGGGCCGTCGGACAATTTGCCCAGGGTCTTGATGTATTGATCCTCGTACCAGCCCGGGCCGACGCTCAGGATCGCCTGCGGCGTCCAGCGCTGCTTGACCAGTTCACGCGTTATCAGCATCGCATCGTTAAGGCGTCCGACAACAAGGATGGCATCGGCATTGGTCGCCTTGGCTTTGGTCACTTCGATCGACAGATCGCGCGCCGCCGGATCGTAGGAAATCTCGTCGGCAATCGTGTACGGCATGTTGAATTTCGGCATCATCGCCGCGATGCCCTTCGACATCGCGGTGCCGAACAGATCGTTGACGCGCATGAAGACCGACGGTCTTTGGCGCGTTGCCGGCGATCTCGAATACGGCCTTTTGTGCCAGGAAGCCGTCGCGCGTCAGCATTGGCGCGGTCGGGAAGTTGCGGAATACGAATTTGTAGCCTTGCTCGGTAATGTCCGGCGCGCCGGCGATATTGATGACGAACGGGATGCCCTTCTGCTCGGCGACCTGGGCAACCGCCGTGGTCTGGCCGGAATCGAAGGTGCCTACCAGAAGCTGCGCACCATCGCTGATCAGCTTCTCGGCGTGTTCGCGCGCCGTGTCCACGTTCGATTCGGTGTCGCCGTTCATGATCGTCAGCGCGGGCAGTCCGAGCGATTTCAGGATGCCGGCGGCGATATCGACCCCGCGCTGGCAATCCTGGCCGATGCCGGCTTCATAGCCCGAGCGCGGCAACAGGACGCCGACCTTCAACGGCGCGCCCTGGGCGCGAAGCACGGCTGGCGCAGCAAGGGTCGCGGCGGCGGTGGCAAGCAACTGACGGCGATTGAAGTACGTGTGAATTCGGGTCACGGCAAAATCCTCCCAAGATTTGTTGAAATGCTAGGAAACTGTAGCGCCGGCGGCAAGCGCGATCACGCAGCAAAAAGCTGCGCCGTTGCCGCAGCAATCCGCAATAGCCGGTGATCGTGGCCGTTCCGGGCCACCACCATCAGACCGACCGGCAGCGGCGCCGGTAACGGCAGCGAGATCGCACAAAGATCGAAGAAATTGACGATCGATGTATTGCGCAGCGTGGCCGCGTTACAGGCAGTGAAGACACTGGTATCGGCCACTTCGGCGATCGTCGGAGCCACAATCGACGTCGTCGGCATGATCAGCGCATCGAGCGTGGCAAGCCGGGCATCCATCGCGCGCACCAGCCGGGCGCGCTCCTGCATCATGAAGTCGTAGTCGGCTTTGGGGATCGCCATCCCGCGTTCGATCCGGGCACGGACATTGGGATCGACGTCGCCGCCACGCCGGATCATGCGATCGCGGTGGATAATGCCGGCCTCATAGGGCGAGATCCCACCCTTGGCGTTGACCGCGCTCATGTCGTCGAACAGCGGCAGCGTCTCCCGCGATACGCGCACGCCTGCGCGGTCGAGCCATGCCAGAGCTGAATTGAAAGCAGCCGTCACCGTGTCGTCCAGGCGATCCAGCGGCAACCCCTCGGCGACCCCGAAGCGGAGACCGGCAAGCGCCAGCGGCTCGAGCGCTAAAAAATCTTCGCCCGCCATTACCGCGTCGGCAGCCGCGCAGTCGGCGACGGTGCGGCCGATCGGCCCGATGGAGTCAAGCGTCTGACTTAACGGAAAGGCGCCGTCGGTTGGCACGCGCTGCTTGCTCGGCTTGAATCCGACAAGACCGCACAGCGCCGCCGGTATCCGAACTGAACCGCCGGTATCGGTACCGATGGCGATGTCGCACATACTGTCGGCAACGCTCACCGGCGCGCCGGCCGACGAGCCGCCGGGAACGCGCGTACGGTCCTTGGGATTTCCCGGCGTGCCATAATGCGGATTGGCGCCGATGCCCGAGAACGCGTACTCGGTCATGTTGGTCTTGGCGACGATCACCGCGCCGGCCGCGCGCAGCCGCTGCACGACACGCGCGTCCGATTTTGCCGGCGCCGCTTCTTCGGCAAGAATTTTCGAGCCGGCGCGGGTCGGCTCGCCGGCGACATCCAACAGATCCTTGATGCTGACAATGACGCCGTCGAGCGGTCCGAGCGCCGCTCCGCGCGCCTTGCGGGCGTCAGCCGCATCGGCTGCCGCACGTGCAGTATCGGCGTAGACCGTCAGGCAGGCGCGTGCCCCCTCTCCTTTCGGATCGGCGACACGCGCCAGTGCCTGCTCCAGACGGTCGCGGCAGGACGGCAGCGCCACGATCAGGCCTTCACGATCATCGAAGGCTTGAGATCCTTCAATGAAGGCGCGCCGATCTGCTGCATCGCGACGCGAAGCTCGGTGCGCAGGATGTCCAGAACCCGCTCGACGCCCGGCTGACCGAAAGCTCCAAGTCCCCAAAGATAGGGCCGGCCGACGGCGACGCCCTTGGCGCCCATGGCCAGTGCTTTGACGATATCGGTGCCGCGGCGGAAGCCGGAATCGATCAGCACCGGCATCTTGCCGGCAACCTCGATGACTTCCGGCAGCGTCTCGATGGTCGAGCGGCCGGCCTCGTCGGCGCGGCCGCCGTGATTGGAGACGATGATCGCGTCAATCCCCGTCTCGGCAGCAATCTTGGCATCTTCCCAGGCGAGGATGCCTTTCAGGACCATCTTGGTCTTGGACACGTCGCGCAGCCGCTTGATGTAATCCCACGACATGCTCGGCGACTGGATGTTCTTGAGGCCCGAGACATCGGCGCCTTCATAGATCGGGTTATGGCGCAGCGAAGCCTCCAGGCTGGAGTTGTCGTGGCACCCGGAGCACTGCCGCGTGTCGGTCGCTTTCATGCGCAAAGCGACTTCCTGATTGCGGCCGCCGTTACGGTCGACAGTGACGGCAATCGCGACCGAACCCTGCCGCTCCATGCTCTCGACATGATGCTTGGCGACCTCGAACTTATCGGTGGCATAAAGCTGCGACCAGATCGGCCGGCCGCGCGCAGCAATCGTGTCGGCAACCGAAGTCGATGCCTGCGTCGAGAGGATCATCAGGTGATCGCCAATCTTTGCCGCCCGCGCAACACCTTCCTCGCCGTCCGCGTTGTAGGCTTTATGGCCGCCGGTCGGCGCGACAATAATCGGCGTCTCGTATTTTTGCCCGAGTATCTCCGTGCTCATATCGATCTTGCTGACATCGACGAGCCGGCGTGGCCTGATCTGGTATTTCAGGAAGCCCGCGCGATTGGCGCGCAAAGTCACGTCGTCGTCTACGCCCGACGCCATATAGCCGAAATGCGCCGGTGGCACATTCTTGTGCGCGACCGGCTCGAAATCGAAGATATCCAGCGCGTCCTTCGGGCTCGATATCAGGTGGTCGTAATCGCGCGGCGCCCAAACGAACGGATCGGCCGGCAGTCCCGGATACGGTTCGCCGGCCAGCGCCGAAATGCTGGTTCCGGCAAACAACGGGCTCGCGGCGAGGAATTGAATGAAGCGGCGGCGGTTGGTGATTTGCGCAGCGGTCAGCGGCATGGCGGGCCCCTCCGAGTGTTGTTTTGCGTATCCTATCGGCCGCACCTGCCATTGCAAATGTGACCGGCAACCTGCCATCATCCGCGCAAATAATCGCAACGAAGGAATAACAGGATGCCGAACGGCAAGCCGACGATTGCATTTATCGGTTTTGGCGAAGCGGGCCATGCCATCGCTTCCGGTTTGCGCGAGGCCGGGCTCGAAACCATGGCGGCTTGGGACATTCTGTTTCCAAAACCCGAAGGTACAAAACTCAAACAGGCTGCCGAAGCGATTGGCGTGCGTGTCGCACAATCGGCCGCTGATGCGGCTCGCGGCGCTGACTTGATCATTTCGGCGGTGACCGCCTCATCCAGCACCGCAGCCGCGCAGTCGGTGAAGGCACACCTTACCGGCAAACCATATTTCCTCGACATCAATTCCGTGTCGCCCGGCCGCAAGCAGAACTCAGCCAAAGAGCTCGGCGATGCTGCCCGCTACGTCGATGTTGCGATCATCGCGCCGATCTATCCGACGCGGCACCAGACACCCATGCTGATTGCCGGCCCCGACGCGCAGGCGCTCGCACCGGTGCTGACAGGACTCGGAATGCGGGTGAGCGTTTCCGGCGCCGAAGTGGGCGCCGCAGCCGCTATCAAGATGGTGCGCAGCGTGATGATCAAGGGCCTCGAAGCCCTAACGCTGGAGTGCTTCCTGGCCGCCGCGCGGGCCGGCATCGTCGATGAAGTCGCTGTCTCGATGAAAAACAATTATCCCGGCCTCGATTGGGCAAAGATCGTGCCCTATAATCTCGAGCGCATGGCCAATCACGGCGAACGCCGCGCCGCCGAAATGGAAGAGTCCGCCGAGACGCTGCGCGAGCTTGGCGTCGAGCCGCTGATGACGTCGGCGACAGTCAGGCGGCAGCGCGAAATGGGTCAGATCGGTACGCAGCAATCGGTCCGCGTCGTTCTCGACAAAGACCGGGCCGCAATGCTGAACGCCATCAGCGCCGCGGCACAAGACCGGCATTAGCGTTCGCCGAACAGAAGCGCTCGGCGGACCTCCCTCCCGCGATTTTTATGCTATAGTTACGTCTGCGGGGCTTGTGCCTGCGTGTTCCAGAGGGGGGTTAGATGCAAGGATTACGTCTCGGATTCTCATGTCTCACGCTGCTTGCCGGACTTGCGGTGGCGTCTATTCCGGTTGTCGAAAGCGCCTCTGCTGCTCCGGCAATGGGCGATGTCTGCGCCACAAAGAAAGATGGCCCGAAGTGGTATCCGACCGCGGCGATGGCCAAGAAGGACGGCGCGAGCATCATGCATCCCGGCGATTGCCAGGCAGTGGTTTGCGCAGGTATGGCGCCGAAAGTCGCACTTTATGTCGGTGTCGTTCCCTCGCATGCGATTTGCGGGCGTGATCCGCTTACTCACGCCAAGATGACTTATCCGAACACTTGCGCGATCGAGTATGCCGGCGCGGCCTGGATTCACACCGGACCCTGCAAATAGCGATCTGACACCGAGCGGCGCCGTTTAACGGCGCCGCGAGAGGTTGACCCGGCAAGCGGATGACGCCTTCGGCGTCCGCTTGCGACCGGGTGCTCGCGGCGGCAATCTATTTCTGGCTTGAGCGCAACAGCGCTTCCAGTTCGGCGACTTTTGCCTGCATTTCGCTGTCGCCCGCCATACCGTGGTAGCCTTTCGCTATATCGAGGGCGTGAGTCAACCGGTCGCGGGCTGCATCCAGCGTGCCGGCATTGATGAACGAAGCCGCGGCCCATTCGTCGAATTCGATGGTCCGCATGATGGCATCGCCGCGCTGCGATTCTGTGGCTACCTGCTGATTGAGGTCTGCCGCGCGGGCATAGGCCTTGCCCGCGTCGAGATTGCTGCCGCTCATTTCCATTTCGATTCCGTCGGCGGCGGCAAGACTGGCGTCGGTATAGGTCAGATCCTGCGCCCACTGCCGTTTCAGGTCCGCCAGCGTGAACTCGGACATCGCGCGCCTTTCCGAGCATGTCGCGCGCATAGCCGAGATGATCGGCCCTATCGGCGCTCTGCGACTTCGCCCAAAGCAGCCATGCCTCTCCTGTATTGTCATAAGTCCAGCCGAGAACCGAACGCAATTCCACGTTTTCCGGATCGCGGCTATTGAGCGCGACCGTCAATGGAATTGCGCGCGTGAACTGACCGACGGCGTCGGCATAGCGGCCCGCGTCGCGCATCAATGTGCCGAGATTGTTGTAGATCATCGCCAGATGATGCGGCCACAGCTTGTTGTCCTGCAGGTGGTTGTCGAGCGCCGCGATGCGATCCCGCGCTTTCTCGTAATCGGCGATCGCATCGGGCGTATCGCCGGTGAGCAGTAACACGTCGCCGAGCTTGTTGATCGTCCAGCTTACGTCCTGGTCGACCTCCAGTCCGCCAAGACCAAGCTGGGCGACGCTTTGGCGCTCTGCGATCGATTGATCAAACTGCGCTTTTGCGTCGGCAGAGGCGCGAAAACGGTTCAACAGCAGATCGCCGAAATCCTGATGAACATCGGCGAGTTGAAGGTGCCAAAGCCATGCATCGGCATCCATACCGTGGTCGCGAATGAGGTTATTCAGGATGGCAATCGACTTCTCATAATCGGAACGGGCTTCGCCTATGTCATCTTGCCGCTGATGGAAGGTGGCTCCGAGAAAATGCAGGCTGCGGGCAAGCTGGTATTGTGTGGCGAGATCGTCCGGCGCGCCCGCTGCAAGCTCGGCCAGCGCAGTTTCGGCCTGGACGGCAAGGTCCCGCGTCTCTTTATATCGACCGAGGTCGAACTCGATCTCCGCCAGCGCCAGCGATATCTCGGCCCGGTAGCGGCGGATCTTCGGGCTGGCGCCGTCGGTCGGCGGGAAACTCGCAATCGCTTTACTCGCGTCATCCAACAGCGTCTTTACGGTACGCACCGGCGCGACGGGCGCGACATTTGCCGGCACCGCCTCGATCAGCGTCGACAGCACAGTGGTGGCCGCCTCGAAATTGCTCTGGGCACGCACCGACGCACGATGCGCCAAATTAGCAAGACCGGCGAAAACCACCGCCGCCAGAGTCGCGGCGCCGGCGAGGCCGATAAGAACGTGCCGCCTGCGGCGTTCGACTTTTTCCGCGGCGTCGATCGATGTCTCGATGAATTCCAGAAGATCGGGTCCGAGTTCGGAGCGGCGCGCGAGCAGGCCGCGGCCCTCTTCGAGCGCAAGACCGCGTGCCAGCAGGCGGGAGGGATCCTTGTTCTGCGAGCGCCAAAGCTGTGCCTGAGCGGCGATATGCCCCCGCGCGCGCAGGAAATTAACGTGACTGCTCACGAGGTTTCTGTAGAGCGGCCACTCCGTGATCAACGCCTCGTGTGCGACGCCGACCGTCGGCGCGTCATCATGGCCGTGAACGACGAGAAGCCGCGCCTTGATCAGTGCGTCGAGCACATTGCGGCGGTCGGACGTCGTGGCTAAATCCGACATCGGCGCGAAGCGGGCGGTCGGCTTATCGTCATGGCCAACCGCGACCAGCGCGCGCAAAATTTCCGGTAGCGCTTCTTCACGGACATGAGCGGGCAGATCGTTGCATTCGGCTTCGGCGCGCGTGGCGATTGCACCTTCGAGCTTTTTCAGTTCATCGCGATAGGTGCTGATCTGAAGCATCCTGCCGCCACGCTCAATAATGT
This sequence comes from uncultured Alphaproteobacteria bacterium, assembly GCA_963739945.1. Taxonomy (GTDB): domain Bacteria; phylum Pseudomonadota; class Alphaproteobacteria; order Rhizobiales; family Xanthobacteraceae; genus BOG-931. The sequence goes on from CAVUCN010000005.1 coordinate 133,632, forward strand.
CGCGGCGATAGAGCTCGTCGAGCGTGAATTCCAGAAGCGGCAGCGAATAGGGGTTTGGCGCGGCGGCCGTGCGCATCTCCTGGTCGAGGCCGATGCCGCTGCGAGGATCGACCTCAAACGATATACCTGCTGCGTCGGCCGGCAGCCGGATCATTTGATCGATCTCTTCGGGCCGCGGCGGCAGCAAATGGTGCAGGCCGTCGCCCGAACACAGATCCCGGAGCCGGGGGAATGCCGCCATCTGCGCGAAGAAATCCGAGCGCATGGTAGCGATGACCCAAACAAATCCGCTGGCGGCGAGCTTGATGAGCAGATCGACGAACCATTCGCGCTCGGCCTGCGCCAGATTCGAATCGGTGAACAATTCCTCCAGCTGGTCGATCACGAGAATAAGGCGGCCGATCTGCGCAGAGCCGTCGGGCATGTTGCCCGCTTGCCGGACGGCTTCGACGAGACCGTAACGCAGCGACAGAATTTCCCCGCGGGCCAGCTCGTCGGCGAGTCCCTCGGCGGAGACGCCGAGCGTGACCAGCTCGGGTATAGCGGCCTTGTCCATCAACGCCGCGGCAAGCCGGCCGGCCATCGTTCCGGCTCCCGATGGCCTGAAGGTGCAGCGACGCCACAGTTTGGCGTCGAGCACCACGCCGCGCTCGATCAAACCTGGAACAACACCCGCCTTTACCAGCGAAGATTTTCCGCTACCGCTCGCGCCGGTGACCAGAATGAAGCCGTTGCCGGCCTCGGCGCGTTTAATCAGCGCCTCGACGATCTCCTGCACCGCGCTGGCGCGGCCGAAGAAAATATTGGCGTGCTCGAAATCGAAGGACTTGAGCCCGAGATACGGATTTCCCGGCCAACTCGCGGGTTTCACACCTTCCCGCGCTATGCGCTTTTGCAGCAACACGCGCAGGTGCGATTCGAGTTGACGCTCGAAGCTGTCGAGCGACGTGAAGGAGTTGAAGGCAAGTGTGAAATGGCCGGCCGGATTCTGGAAATAACGCTGCCAGAATTGCTCCAGTGCGGCCATCTGGCGCACCGCCTCACTCATCTCGGTCGACGTCTTGCCGCGCGCAATACCGTCGACGTCTTTCTTGTAGACCAGAATATCCGGCGTCGGCGGCTCGGCACGTTCTTGCCGCTCACGCGCGGCGTTCAGTGCGTTTTCGAACTCCCATTCGGTTCCGGTCACCGGAGTGCGGCCGTCGAGGCCGCGATAAGCGCGTAACGAAGTTTGCGGCGGAAGCGGCGTCCCCAAACGCGACCATAGAATGAGAACAACAATATCAGTCGCCGCCGGCTCGATAATGACATCCTGAAACGAACCGGCCGCGAGCATCGGCTCGTATTCCCAGAGCTCCGGCGAAATATCAAAGAAACGGGCAAAGTCGCGCTTCAGACGGCCGAGAACGAGAGCGGCGCGACGGCGCTCCTCTGCGACGTCGCCGGGCGACGATATGAAAACGCGGATTTTTTTGACTTCGTCCATTGTACTGCCCGATCGACCGAATGTGACGTCCGGCTAGTCCATAAATATGGCGGCGCCTATCGCTCCCTCTTTGCCATTGCCACGCTGTGCAGTCCGTTCGAAAGCCACGCGTAGGACTGCTTCGGCGTTCGCTTGAGCGTTTTGAAGTCGACGTGGACGATTCCGAAACGCTTCGTCATTCCTTCCGTCCATTCGAAATTGTCGAGCAGCGACCAGATAAAATAACCGCGCAGCGCGGCGCCGTCGCGTACCGCCCGCTGTGCCGCAAGAAAATGCACCCGAAAATAGTCGATCCGCTCCGGATCCCGCACAATACCATCGGCTCCAGGCCGGTCGTCGAACGCAGCGCCGTTCTCGGCGATATAGATTGGCGGGTTGCCGTAATTATCGCGCAGATCGATGAGCTGGCGGTAGAGGCCTTCTGGCTCGACCGGCCATCGCATCGCGGTGAGGATCGAGCCCTCTGGCGGCGGCCCGAATGTCAGGCCGAACGGGCTGTTGCCATCATACTTGATGTGAAGCTCGTTGTAATAATTCAGCCCCAGATAATCGACGGGCTGCCGGATATTGGACATGTCTCCGGGGCCGATAACGGCGGCGAATTCGTCAGCCAGGAGTTCAGGGTATTTTCCCTTGAACAGAGGATCGATGCTCGCCTCAACCCAGAATGCCTTGAAATAGGCCGCAGCGCGTATATCCGCCTCGCTCTGGGTTACTGAGCGGACCGGTTCAAGACACATCACTGTGCCAAGCGCGAAGTCGTTACGTTCGGCGCGTAGCGCCTGGATGGCGAGACCCTGTGCCAGATTCTGGTGATGCATCGCAGCGACGTAATTCGACCGTCCCCGCACTCCGGGAGCATGATCCCCGAACCCGTATCCGATCATGGCGTGCACGGCGGCTTCGTTGAACATCGCCCAATGCTTCACCCGATCGCCGAGGCGTCGCGTTACGGCGGCAGCGTAGTCCACAAACCAATGGGCAATGTCGCGGTTCAGCCAGCCGCCGCGCTCCTGCAATGCCTGCGGCAGATCCCAATGATAGAGGCACACCCAGGGCGTGATGCCATGGGCGGCGCACGTATCCACTACGCGGTCATAGAAATCCAGTCCCCGCGGATTAATCGGTCCGGTGCCGCCAGGAACAATGCGCGGCCATGCGGTCGAGAACCGGTAGTTGCCAAAACCGCTGCGCGCGATCAGTTCGATGTCTTGCGGATAGCGCCGGTAGTGGTCGGCTGCCACGGTCGCGGTATCGCCGTTCCTGATGTTGCCTTTGATGCGCGCGAAAACGTCCCAAATCGAATTGCCGCGGCCATCGACATTGACGGCGCCCTCGATCTGATAGGCCGACGTTGAAACACCCCAGCGGAAGTCCGGGCCAAAGCTGCGAAACAGGCCGCTGTCGTCCTCAAGCACAACGCCAGGCTCAGATCGCGCCAGTGTGTTGAGCGCAAATCCGGCAGCGCCCGCCAGAAAGCTGCGGCGTAACATCCCCAAAACCCCTCAAACGGACCAGATAACTATCAGATAGCCCGCTTGATGCAAAATCCCGGCCGCAGCGACGCTTTATTTCTTGCGCTTCTTCTGATTACGGCTGCGCGCCGCCGCCCCTGTACCGCTGCCTTCGCGGATGCTCCAGTATTCCCACGTCCGCGCAATCACGCTCGGCATCAGGCTGATCGAACCGGCGAGCTTCGTCTCGCCCGGATGCAGCGGCGTCGCGGAGCCCAGCAAGAGCGCGTTCAATAGATGCCTGGCGTTGTCACACATGAAGATCGAGCGTGACACCAGCTCTTTCACGCTGGCGCCGACGACAGTGGCGCCGTGGCGGTTCATCATTACGGCGTGATGCTTGCCCAGCGCACGCGCCAGCGACTGGCCTTCTTCCGGTTTCACCACCAGAAGGTTGGTGTCGCCGAATTCGTCGTGCTGATCCCAGAACGGCACCTCCTCGCCCATCGCGGCGCCGACGTGAAAAACCGGAACGACCGGCTTGCCGGCAATGGCGAACGGCATGATCGCCGGCGCGTGGTGATGACACACCGCCATGACGTCCGGCCGCGCCTGATAAATGCAGCCGTGGATTACCCGCTCGGCGTAGAGATGCGCCTTCGGCGGTTTCACCGGCTCGGAATCAAGCGTGAACTCAAGAATATCTTCCGGCTGGATCATCGCCGGTGACCGGGCGCGCGACAGCAGATAGCGGTTGGGGTCGGTCGGATGGCGGGCGCTGACATGGCCGAAGGCATCGAGCACGCCTTCATTGCCCAGGATGCGGTTGGCAAGCGCGACTTCGGCGATCAGGTCTTTCAGTGGATTGGGCACAACAGAACCTCTTTTGCGGCAGCACCAGTGGAGCGGATTTGACATTCGCTACCCGCCATGCCGCCAGTTCGTCAAGCGAATGTCAAATCCATAGGCTCCACTAGCACTTTGTGTTTTCTAGTGGTTCTTTGATTTAAACATTCGCACACGGCGACTCCGAAATGGGATGCGAATATTTGAATCGAACCACTAGCCGGCTGCCTCGGCTCCCATTAGCAAATCCGCAAGCCGGCGATTGTGCAAGAGCGGCCGCAGGCCGCCGCCGCAAGGCGATTATGACGCACGATCGCGGTGCGATATCTCGACAACGCGCGCGCGGGCGGCGAGCTGATCGACCAGCGCGTCAGCCTTGGCCTTGTTGGCGTCGTCGAGGTTGGCGTCCCACTCGTCAAGCAGGTAAACCTTGGCACGGGTCGAATTGACGATCTCTTCAAGCGACTTCAATTGCCGCTCGCCGGACGAGAAGCCAAGCTTCTTGTCCATCGATTCCGCGACCACGACCACGTCGTCCTCATCGTCACCTTCGACATCGACCGGCATCACGCCGCCGGTGAATTGAAAGGCAAGCCGGTCGCTTGTCGGCCAATAATAGGCGCGATTTCTCAGTTCGGTCTTGAGACTGGCCAGCAACGTGGATTTTCCGGAACCGTTACCGCCGCGAACATTGACGCGGCCGGTCGGCTGAGCAAGCGCAACGCGCACTGCATCGCCGACCGAAGACACCACATTGGCGTTATCGCCCTCGCGCAACACCAGCCGGTCGAATTTGATGCGGTCGTCAAAGTCCGCGTCGGGTTCCGGCAGCATATTGGTGGCGACGCCGCCGAACCGGGTCCAGATCGCGATGAAATCGTTCCAGCCGGACGCGAGCAGATGCAGCTCGTAGGTCATCTCGATCTGCCGCGGCAGCGTAGTGGCGAGCCCGACCAGCAATGCGGTGTTTCCGGCGTTGTGGACCGCGACGAAGGTGACAGTGGTGAACACGATCGCGAGGCTGACGATGCCGCTCATCGCGCTCATGCCCTCGCGCGCGACGATCGCCTTGATCTGCGCGGTAAGGCCTTCACGCAGCCGCGACTTGAAGCCCGCAAACCAGAGCCGCAGATTGTAGGCGTTGCCGCTGAACACATTGTCCCACGCCGTATAGCCCTGCGCGGTGACCCGATTGTTCATGCGCTGGTTTTCCAGATACGCATGCGAAATCGGCTTCTGCAGCACCCACTGCATCAGCAATAGAGCGGCGAACGCACCGACATAAGCGAACGGCAGACTGATATCGATCTCGGCGCCAAGCACCAGTGAATTGAAAACCAACCCGAGGAAAAGCTTGAGCGCGAATTCAAGCTCGTACATCACATTGAAGAAGCACTGGAACGTTTCGCCGGTCAGAAACGGCTCGACCTGCTCGCGCGCCGCCTTGTCGTTGAACAGCTTGACCTTGCCGCGGTTCTCGCGCGCGAAGCGCAGCATGAATTTGCCGAACCCGCGGTACCCGGCGCGCTCAGCGAACACCCAGCTGATCACGCCAACGACATAAGACGCCGACTGCGCGGTGAGGATCCAGATCAGATCCTTGATGATGAAATGACCGACCGCAACCCGCTCGCCGGCGTTGATGACGAGGTATGTCGTGGTCGCGGCCAGCATCGCCTCGACGACCATGAGCACAATCATCACGAACAACGACGGGCTCAGCAAAAAACTCGCCAATTCCCAGCGTGAAACCTGCCTCGTCGCCATGCTGATCCCGGGTTAAAAGGCTATGAGTAATAACGAATCTTTGTCGCAGTCTAACGGTAGGCGGATAGAAGATTAAGCACGCGAAGCTTGCACGGATTGCTGGCGTGCAAGCTCGGCCTCCATACGGCCGACATTCTCGAACAGCCGCGCCGTCGCCAGACGCAAAAAGTAGAAGCCGAATGTCGGATTCTGGTAGTAGAGCTGCTCGACCTGCTCGTAGGTAATCGACAACGCCTCGCCCCCCTCAACGCATTCGAGGGTTGCGGTGCGCCGATTGTTCGGAGCCAGCATTGCCAGCTCGCCGACCAATTGACCCGGCATTACCTCGAGGCCGAGCTCGATCAGCAGATAACGACCGGTCACCGGACAGAACATTTCACTCGCCGTCTCGCCTTTGGCAAACAGCACGTCGCCCTTGCGGTATTGACGCCCGCTCATGAACGGCTTGAGCCAGTCCATGGAGGTGTTGCCGCGAATGGCGTCGCGCACGTTCCGGATCAGGAGCAGCATCTGATACAGCCGGTAGGCGTTGAGCGGCAGCGCGACCGCCTGCAGCACGAACGGCACCCATTCATGCGACACCGCATAGAACGCGATCAGGAAGCAGTTGGCGACGATAGCGAGGATGCGTAGCGGGACCATCGTCTTGGTCGAAGCCGTCGCAACGATGAATAGCGATCCGACGCTATTAAAAAGATCTGTCCAGTGCATAGTGCCCCTCCGCCACTTTCCGCGTCCCGGTCGCAAAGACGCAGCGTGGGTTCGCGCAATCTAAAGCCTTATCCAATCCCGGCAAATTATGGTTAATTCGCCGCAATGGTGCGAAATGATGTCATCCTGCTGCCCGAAGCGTGCTATTTTATTTGGTCGCAGCACCGGTAGCAGCCTATTTTGGAACAAACCCGGCGTAGCTATTGACGCCGCAGCGAGAAGTGGATCGCATATCGGTAAGGCACATGTACAGCGCCGCCCCCATACGCCGCTTTGGCGCATCATCGCTCGGCCGGTTCGTGGTTCTCGCGATCGGCCTCGGCGCAATGACGGCCTACACGGTTCCTGACCTGACGAAACTGGCCAGCAGCTGGCTGAGTGCGTGCCTGTGGTGTTGCCTTGCCTATTTTGCGGTCGAAGGCTTTGTTCGTTACCAGGCCGCTTCGCAAGCCGGGACAAGCAGAAGCTACCTGTTGTCGCCATCCGGGATCGTCGATCTCATTGCCGTTTTTCCGGTACCGATCGCGCTGGTTTGCGGAGTCGCGCCGGCGACGAGCTGGTTGTTTGCCTCGCTGTGGATTTTGAAAGCTCGCGCAAAATTCACCCGGCTTCGCCCTTCTTGGCCGCGTCTTCCTGCTCGAAGCCAAACCGCTCGCCGGTGTGCTGGCCCTGTTTCTGATCATCCTCGTTCTGTCGTCCGCAACCATGCACGTGATCGAACGCGACGATCAGCCTGGCGCCTTTGGGACACTGCCGGCGGCACTGTGGTGGGCGGTGGTGACACTGACCACGACCGGATACGGCGACGAGGTGCCGCACACCACTCTCGGCCACCTCGTTGGCGCGTTCGTCATGATCTGCGGCATCGCCACCTTCGGCCTATGGACTGGTATTCTCGCAACCGGTTTCGCCGCTGAAAGCCGCCGCCGCAATTTCATTCAGACTTGGGATTTGGTCAGCAAGGTGCCGTTCTTTCAAACGCTCGATCCGTCGGCGATTGCCGAGATCACGCACATGCTGCGGCGTCTGGAAGTGCCGTCGAAGACCGCCATCATCCGGCGCGGCAAGGTCGGCGATTGCATGTATTTCATCGCCGACGGCGAGGTGCAGGTCGAGGTCAAGCCTGCGCCGGTCCGGCTCGGTACCGGCTCGTTCTTCGGCGAACTGGCGTTGCTCGGCGATTCAATTCGCACCGCAAATGTTTCAACCACGGCGGCTTCGACACTGCTCATTCTCGACCTCGCCGATTTCCGCACCCTGACCGCACACCACCCGGAGCTTGCACGCGCTATTGATGCCGAGGCGAAGCGGCGCACGACGGAAAACCTGCAAGTGCGTGAATTGCAGATCAAGAGCGGCGCGACACCGTCCTGATCCTCGGCCTGTTCAGCCGAACAGCGGATCGGCAATAAGGCTCGCGGCTTCGCCACTTTGGCCGAGCAACGCCGGCGCGCCGACCAGCACAATTTGACCGCCGACAGTCAGCACGCCCTGCGCTGAGACGAGCGCACCGGGAAGCGGCGGTTTGGCGCTCTCGACGCGCGATCCGATCAGCGGATCGAGCGGCTGCGACATACGGCAGCCTTCCACCAGCCAAGAGCGGAAGCCGGCGAAGCCTTCGCCGTTCGGCAACTGCGCCACGGCTTGCGCGAACTGCGCCGCCGCCTGCTGCGCGACTGCGCGCTCGCAAAACGAGCGGACCAGACGAACCCAGGCACCCTTGTAGGCAACGGTGGCGCGCAGCGCGAACGTCTTGCCAAGAGCGGCTTCGCCCTCGATGCGGACCAGGCGCGAGTCTTTTTCGAGATCGGCTGCAGCCGCAATATAGATTTCCTCCGCGCCGAGCTCGCGCGCCGTGGTCTCGACGGCTGCAATCTTGGCATTCAATGTATCGCCCGGCGCGGCAGACAACGCGCGATGCGCAATTTCAGATGCCGTCATCGCCAGTGCGATTTCCGCAGGATCGGCGCGGCCCCGCAGATTTTCGAACAAAGCGCTGGCGTCACGGAATGAAAGATTAGGTCCGCCCTCGCGCAGATCGTCGGCAACACCCACCGATAGCCCATCGAAATCGACTACGCCGACCGCCGCATCCTGCCGCTTGGCGGCAATCTGCTGGGCGGCTTTCAACCCAATCCGTGGCGTATGCAGAACTTCGCCGAGGCGACTGACCCGCTCGATCCAGGATTTGACGCGAAAACTCAGTGCCGCAACAAGATAGGGCGCGCCTTCAACGGGTAACACCAGCACGGCTTCGGACCAGTACGGCACGAAGCCGGCAAGCCAGGATACACCGGCCGGACGCGTATTGTTGGTATAGACCACCAGCGCGTCGAGCTTTGCCTCGCGCATCGCCGCGCGGGTCCGCTCCAGCCGCGCATCAAAGACGGCATCGGGCAATTCTACAGGCGAACGGGCGATCAGGCCGCGGCGCATTGCTTATTTCCCGTTTCTTGTTTCTCAGGCTGCGACTTCGAACAATTCGCGCGGCGTCTTGCACAGGACCTCGACGCCGCTGTCGGTCACCACGACCGCGTCTCCGAGCACGATATAGCCGGCGTCGGGATGATAGGTGTTAGGATGCACGATGAGCGTCATACCCGGCTCAAGCACAGTCTCCACATCCTCAAGGATGTGCGGCTTGGAATCGGCAAACATGCCCATGCCGTGGCCGCGCACACGGGTCCATTGGCTGGTGATGTATTCGCCAAGGCCATGTTTGCGAAATACATCGTTCTCGGCCTTCGCCACGTCGGCCGCGCGCGCACCGGGCTTCACCGCGGCGATGCCAGCTTCCATCGCTTCGACATAGACGGCAAAGGCGCGCTTCTGCGCCTCGGTCGCCTTGCCGACCACCAGCGTGCGGCAAATCTGTGCGAAATAGCCCTGCACCGCGGGCGTCAGCTCCGTGGTGACGAGATCGCCGGCCGCAATACGCCGCTCAGACGGCGGCGTCATGCCGAACACATCCTTGCCACCGGAGCCGATGATCATGAAATTGTCGGCACAGCCGCGTCGCCGCAAATGCGCTTCAAGGTCGGCGACGATCTCGTATTGCCGCCTGCCCGGCCGCACCGCGCGGATGAATTCCACATAGGCTTCATCGGCAATCTGCGCGGCGCGGCGCACCGCTGCGATCTCGCACGGGCTTTTGTGCATCAGAAGCTTGTCGACCAGCGCCGTGGCGTCCTCGAGCTTGAAGTTTCGCGACGGATCGGCGAGCCAGCGCGGGACGAATTTTCGCGGCGCCGCCGCGATCCGGCTGTTGGCAACGCGGTCGAGCCGGACGCCGACCGCCTGCGCGATATTCGGCGCAAATTGCACCTTCACGCCCGGAGTTTCGAGCTCGGCGCGTTCGGCATCGGTCGCGCTGTCGAGAAACAGCTCGGCGTCGCCGCTAGCGGAAATCAGCGCGATGCCGTGGCCTTCGAGAATGCCAAAGTCCGAGCCGTAACGCAGGTAATCGCCCTGCCAGGCGTTACCGTAAAGCACCATGTACGCGATGCCGGCGTCGCGCATGGCGGCCGCAAGTTTCTGTCGCCGTTCGTCAGCAAGCATGGGATAGCCGGTGATCTGGAGGGAAGACATTGAGGAAACGTGGCATGATTATACCAGCCATGAACCTCCAGTCATGGGCCTTCATACGAGGGGTCCAACTGTCGCCGGAATTCAGAACCACTATGTTGGTAAGTCATTTTCAGCCGCTGCAAGATCGCTTCTAATACTTGTCCTTCAATTGAGCCCTCTCATGTCTCGCGCCAGGCTTGTCTCCACGCTGTTGATTTCTAGCGAGCGTGACCGTTTGGGGCACGCAGGCATTGGCGCAAGCACCTAACCAGCCTCCCGCCACAACCGCGCAGCCAGCCAGTCCTACCGCGCCGCAGGCTCAACCATCCACGGCACAGCCGGCTGCTCCGACCGCAACGCAGCGGCCGCAGCAAGACACCGATCCGGTCGGCAGCGTCGCGACGCTTCAGGGCAGCGCCTCCGTCACGCATAACAACGCCTCAAGCGCACTCAAACTCAGCCAGTCGATCTACAAGGGCGACGTGGTGCAGACCGGCACCGATGGCACGATGGGCATAACCTTTGACGACGATACGACTTTCACGTTGAAGCCGAATTCGCAGATGACGGTCGACGATTTCGTTTACCAGAAGGGCGGAGCGAGCAACGCGGCGACGTTCAATATATTGCGCGGCACAGCCGCGTTCGTCGCCGCCGAGGTTGCCCATACCGGCAACATGAAGATCGAGACGCCGACATCGACTCTCGGTATTCGCGGCACCACGGGCCTGGTTGAGGTACCGGCTCCCGGCGCGGCAAATGCAACAGGCGGGGTATCGATCAAGCTCTATCCGGATTCCGACGGAAAAGTCGGCAGGATCGAAGTCTTCGGCCGCGACGGCAGCCAGCTCGGCGTGCTCAACCGCGGCGCCACCGGATTCGCGGTGCGAGCGGGCGCACCAGGCGCTCCGCAGCGTTTTTCCGCCGTGCCTTTGCAGATCTCCGCGCAGGAAGCCGAGCGCGACCGTTCCTTTACGCGCCAGGCATTCTCAACGCAGCTTGTCGGCCGGCAGATAAACATCCAGCGCCGCACCTTGCAGCAGCGCAATCAACAACTGCGGCCCAACCAGCAACGTCCGAACCTGCAGCAGCAGCGCAATGAATTACGACCCGGCCAGCAGCGCCCGAATTTGCAGCAACAACGCAACGAATTGCGGCCCGGCCAGCAATTGCCAAATCACCAACTGCCGACGCCGCAACGCGCGGGCCAGTTGCCGACGCCCGGTCAGAAGGCTGGTTTGCAACACGTGCCCGGCACACCGGGCGCAACCGGCACTCCGGTTCCACATCCCCTAGCTCTGCATCCGCCGACAGCTTTGCCGAAGCCGTCTGCCGGACCGCGCAAGCCGCCTCCGCCGAAGAAGCAAAGCAAGCACTAGGGTTCATTCCGACCTGCCGTGCTTGGTGTCGAAATGCACGGCCACGCCAGACGCGGCAAGGCCAATACCGAGAATAACGAAGATGCTGCCGGTCCCGATCGCTGCCGCTATGGCGCCGGCCAGGATCGGGATGAAGAACTGCCCGACCCGGTTGACCATGGTGCGCAATGAATTCGCCGTGCCGATCGCGCCGCCGCTCGCGATCGCCAGCACGCCCGCGATGCTCGCGGTCATGGCGATGCTCAGTGAGAAACCCGCGACCGCAATGGCGGCGTAGAGAACCGGAAGCGGCAGCGGCAACGCAACCGCGGCATACGAGACCGCGCTGATGAAACTGCTGACAATGGTCAGCGGAATGCGGCCAAAGGCGAACTGAAATCGCGCATACAGCAGCCGCGACAGCATCGAGGCGATGGCCCGGATGGCGAGCAGCGTCCCGACCGCATCGACACTCATGCCGCGATCGGCGCCAAGCAGCGGCAGATAGACGACGATCAGATCCTGCGCGACCACGGTGACGCAGCTCACGAGGATGATGGCGTTGAGGCCCGGCGTGAACATCAGATCGCGCAACGGCACCTTGGCGCGGCCGGCCGGAATTTTCGGCGTGCCGCTCGATCGCGTCAGCAGCGCCAGCGCCGCGGTCAGCACCGCGCCGCCGAGACACAGGGTAAACAGAAAATTAGTCGGCGGAACGCTGGCGGAGCCGCCGGCAACGCCAACGATGTAAGGACCGACGCCCTGCCCGACTGCGTTCGCGACCATGTAATTGCCGATGGTGCGTTCCATCGCACCGGGCCCGGTGCCGCAACGCGTGCACTGGACCTGCTGGCTCACGACAAACAACAGATGGGCGGTGCCCATGATCGAGGTCGCGATCAGGATTCCGATCAGGTTCGGGAACAGCACGAAGCCGGCGCAGCTCACGATCAGAAGGCCGCCGCCAATCCAGGTTGTGACGGCATCATAGCCGCGGTCGATGAAACGCCCCATCGGTATGCCGATTCCGATGGGCAACACGGCGTAAGCGGCGGTGATGACGCCGATCCAGACAACCGACAGATCGAGTTCGAGGGCACGATAGGTCGTGGTGACGCGAATAACGGTGATGACCGCCTGTTCGACGAAGGCGGTCGACATGATGGCGAAGAGCAGGCGTGAATTCATTCCCTAAAGTCCGGCGGCAAAGCTCTCGGCCACCCTGCGGCAGGCGCCGGCGTCATCAAGCGCGGCGCTGCCGAGCTTGCAGCCATTCGGCGCCGCGAGCACGCCCGACCAGCGGATCGAGCACGCGCTGCGCCTTGTCGCCAACACTGGTAGCGTCGAGCGGATGCTCGGGATCGCCCGGCGCTTCGACCACACGCTGCCGGATCGTGTCGCCGCCGGCGATGACTTCGACTTCGGCAGGCCAATGTCGCGGATAGAACTGCGCAAGGCTGGCGTCAGCGGCAACCTCGACCTTGGCGGCGAATTGCGTCACGGCCGGATCGATATGCGGCGCGCTGCGGTCGATATCGTACAGTGCGCCGGGCTTATACGCGGTAAGCGCGATCTGGTGCGCAACGCTGACGATTGTCGAGATGCGCGCGCCAGCTTCCGCGCGGGTCGAGATCATTCCGGCATAGGCGGGCGGCACGCGCACCAGCACTTTGCCGATCGCATCGCGCGCGACGCCGCGATCGAGGATCCGGCGAAACGCTTCGGTCGCGGCGATACCCTGCTTCGCCGAGCAGAACGGCTTCATGCTCAGGCTAGAGTAAATCGAACTCTCGCCGAGGTTCGCGGTCAGAAGCGCGCGGTCGATAGCGATGCCGTGAGTGTCGGTCGAGCCAGCTCTTGTCGAGAACCTCACCGTCGCCGCGATAATCGCCACGCGCGGCTTCCGCTGCTGCGATGCCGCCGCTCACGGCATTAGCGTAGAGAAACCAGCGCCCCGATGGCGCGCCGTGAATCCGTCCGACACCGCCGGCCATCAGCATCACGGCCAGCGACAACGCGTGCGCGGTGCGCGTCTCGTTGAGCCCCATCAGGCGAGCCGCGGTCGCGGCCGCGGCAACCGGAGCGACGAGATAAGTCGGCCAGATCCCGCGATAGAGGATTTGCGGGCCGTTCACCGCGAGCCCGAGGCGCGTCGCGATCTCGGTGCCGGCCCAGATCGCGCTGGCGATCTCGTCAGGATCGAATTTTTGCGTCTGCGCCGCCAGCGCGAACGCCACCGGCACGACACCGGCGCTCGGCGTGACGCACGACGGCAGATGAATATCGTCGATTTCGGTGAGCCGGGTTGCCGCGGCCTGCCGTCCGATCCGTCCCGCGAGCGAGCCGTCGCCGCCGAGGCTGTGCAGGGCCTTGCCCTCGGGGATCGAGGCGCCCGCAAGGGCGGCGACCGCGGTATCGGCGACATGCAGCCGGAGCCGTTCCCGCTGCGCCGCGGGCAAGGCCGATGCCTTGGCGCCGGCGACAAAAGACGCAAGCGTACCGATGACGCTCATGGTGTGCTCATGGCCGGATTGCCCAAGGTGATGCGGATTGGCTATCCATACCGGATACATAGCAGAAAGCCTTTGACATCATATGGCACAGCCCCTCAACGAGACCCACGATCCGGCCCGGCGCAGCTTTGTCGAAAGCGCTAACGCGCCGGATTGCGATTTTCCAATCCAGAATCTGCCGTATTGCGTTTTTCGCCCGGCTGCCACGCCGAATGCGCTGCTTCGCGTCGGCGTCGCGATCGGCGATCAGGTGCTTGACGTCGCGGCGGCCGGCCCGTCGCTCGGCGGTGCTGTCGCCGACATTGCGCGCGCCAGCCATGCGCCGTTCCTCAACGGCCTGATGTCGATGGGCCCGCAAGCGTGGTCGGCACTGCGGCTCGGCCTGTCGCGGGCGCTCAGCGACCAGAACGCCAATCAGGCGGCGATCCGCCAGCATCTCATTCCGATCTCCGCGGCCGACATCAAACTGCCGGTGGCGTTCCGCAACTTCACCGACTTCTTCGCGTCGGTGTTTCACGCCACCAATGCCGGCCGCATGTTCCGGCCGGACAATCCGCTCAATCCGAACTACAAATATGTGCCGGTCGCCTATCACAGCCGCGCGTCGTCGGTCCGCGTCAGCGGCACGCCGGTGAAGCGGCCGCAAGGCCAGCGCAAAGGACCGAACGAAGAAGCGCCGAGTTACGGTCCGTCGCGCAATCTCGATTTCGAGCTCGAGCTTGGCGCCTTCATCGGCATCGGCTCGGAGCTCGGCACGCACGATTCCGGTCGGCAAGGCGGCCGATCACGTGTTCGGCTATTGCCTGCTCAACGACTGGTCGGCGCGCGACATTCAGGCGTGGGAATATCAGCCGCTCGGCCCGTTCCTCGGCAAGAATTTCGGCACCACGATTTCGCCGTGGGTGGTGACGGCGGAAGCGCTGGCGCCGTTCCGCACCGCGGCTTACGCGCGCCCGGAAGGCGATCCGGCGCCGCTGCCCTATCTCGACGATGCCGAAGACCGCGCGAGCGGCGGACTCGGCATCACGCTCGAAGCCTATTTCCTCACCGAGGCGATGCGCCGCGACGGCATTGCGCCGCATCGCATCACCCAAACCTCGTTCGCGCTGATGTACTGGACCATCGCGCAGATGGTCGCGCATCACACCTGCAACGGCTGCAATCTCGAAATCGGCGACCTGCTCGGCTCCGGCACCGTATCGGGCCCGGATAAATCGAGCTGGGGCAGCCTGCTTGAACTCTCTGCGCGTGGCCGCGAGCCGCTTGAACTGCCGGGCGGCGAGAAGCGTGGCTTCATCGAAGACGGCGACGAAATCATCTTCCGCGGCCATTGCGCCAGAGACGGCGCGGTACGCATCGGCTTCGGCGAGTGCCGCGCCGTCATTCAGCCGGCGGGATAAAAAATCACCTCTCCCCGCGTGCGGGGAGAGGTCGAGCAAAGCAAGGGTGAGGGGGCGCCTCCGCGAAGTCTGAGCGTTGACGGTTGCGCGATGGCATCGTCGATTGCCCCTTATGCTTGGCCCAGCGGAGACGCCCCCTCACCCCAACCCTCTCCCCGTGCACGGGGAGAGGGAGCTATTCCTGCGGCACCCATTTCTGCAGGCGTTTTCCGGTATCGACCTCGCCGGTATAGAGATTGCCGCGCGAGTCGAATTTGGCGACGTGGACCCAGTGGAACTGGCCGGTTTCGCGGCCCGGTCCGCCGGTGGTGCCGACGACAGCGCCGTCGCGCACCCGCACCAATTCGATCACGTTGTTGGTGCCGTCGATCAGCACGAAATAATTCTGCTTCTTGTCGAGCGGCGAAAACGCCAGGCCCCAGCTTGAGCCTGAGCCTTTGGTCGCGGCGTCGAACACATATTGCCGAACGAACGTGCCGTCCTTCTGGAACACCTGGACGCGGTTGTTCATGCGGTCGCAGACATAGACCAGGCCGTCTTTCGACAGGCCGATGCAATGCACCGGATTGCCGAACTGCGGCGAGTTCGGGATTGTACGGCGGCAGGTTGTCGTCGGTCGGCGGCTTGCCGTACGCGCCCCACACCCGCTTGATCGCGCCGGTGTCGGCGTCGAGCACCGCGACGCGGTGATTGCCGTAACCGTCGGCGGCGTAGATTTCGTTGGCCTTGGCATCGAGCTCTAGCGCGCCGACCACGCCAAACTGATTGAGATCGGTGCTCGACGTCAGCGGACCAGCTTTGCCGAATTCCTTGACGAATTTCCCGTCGGTGGTGAACTTCAGCACCATGCCGTCGGTTTTGCCGTTGCCGCTGAGCCAGACAAAGCCCTTGTTGTCGACCAGGATCGAGTGCTCCTGCAGCGGCCAGTCGTAGCCGAGATTGTCGCCCGGGCCGCCCCACGACTTGATGACGTCGCCGGTCTGATTGAACACCAGCACCGACGGCGCCGGCACGCAGCACTTCGAGCGCGGCGGATCGAGCGACGCGCCCTTCTCGTCGTCGGTGAGCGAGCGCGGCCGCTGGAACACCCAGATATTGTCCTGCGCATCGATCGCCATGCCGCCGACCTGGCCGAGGATCCAGTTGTTCGGTAGCGGCTTCGGCCAGTACGGATCGACGCGGAACGACGGACTTTGCGCGTGGGCCGGAGCTGCCGCGAGCAAGAGTCATAAGCGCCGCAATCAGTACAGAAGATCGGACCTTCATCTGTCGAACCCCCTTCCGCTCGCGCATCAATGAATCTCCGGCTCCGCCGTTGGCGCGGTGCCGCCCAGGAAATCGAAGTCGCAGCCCTCGTCCGCCTGGCCGATGTGCTGCGAATACATCGCGCCGTAGCCGCGCTGGAAATGCGGCGGCGGCTGCTTCCATGCGGCACGGCGGCGCGCCAGTTCCTCGTCGCTGACGTGAAGATGAATCTTGCGCGCGGCGACGTCGATTTCGATCTCGTCGCCGGTTTGCACGAAAGCGAGCGGCCCGCCGACAAAACTTTCCGGCGCGACGTGGAGGATACAGGCGCCGTAGCTGGTGCCGCTCATCCGCGCGTCGGAAATCCGCAACATGTCGCGGACGCCGGCTTGGACCAGCTTTTTCGGGATCGGCAACTGGCCCCATTCCGGCATGCCGGGGCCGCCTTTCGGCCCGCCGTTCTTGAGCACCAGAATATGATCCGGCGTGACGTCGAGATCGTCGCGCTCGACCTCGCGCGCCATGTGATCGTAATTCTCGAACGCAATTACCTTGCCGCGATGATGCAGGAAGCGCTTGTCGGCGGCCGATGGCTTCATCACGCAGCCACGCGGCGCGAGATTGCCGGTCAATACCGCGGTCGCGCCTTCCGCATAGAGCGGCTTGTCGAGCGGATGGATGACGTCGGGCAGATGCACCTTGCCGTTGGCGATACATTCGCCAAGCGTGCGCCCGGTCACGGTGATGCAGGTGAGGTCCAGCATGTCCTTCATCTGCATCATCAGCGCGCGCAAACCGCCGGCGAAGTAGAAATCCTCCATCAGATATTTGCCTGACGGCGTGACATTGGCGATCACCGGCACGTCGCGCGAAATGTCGTCGAAGCGCTTCATGTCGAGCGGAATGCCGGCGCGGCGCGCCATGGCGATGACGTGAATGATGGCGTTGGTTGAGCCGCCGAGCGCCATATGAACGCGGATCGCGTTGTCGAACGCGGCCGGCGTAAGGATTTTGTCCGGCGTCAGATCTTCCCACACCATCTCGACGACACGGCGGCCGGCGGCGGCGCACATCCGCGGATGGCTGGCGTCCGGCGCCGGGATCGACGATGCGCCGGGCATCGACAGGCCGAGCGCTTCGGTAATCGCCATCATGGTGGCCGCGGTGCCCATTACCATGCAGGTGCCGAACGAGCGTGAAATGCCGCCCTCGATCTCGTTCCACTCCTCGTCGCCGATCTTCCCGGCGCGCTTCTCGTCCCAGTATTTCCAGGCGTCGGACCCGGAGCCGAGCGGATTGCCGCGCCAGTTGCCGCGCAGCATCGGCCCCGCGGGCACATAGATCGCCGGCAGCCCCATGCTGATCGCGCCCATGACCAGGCCGGGCGTGGTCTTGTCGCAGCCGCCCATCAGGATGACGCCGTCGATCGGATGGCTGCGCAGCAGCTCCTCGCACTCCATGGCGAGAAAGTTGCGGTACATCATGGTCGACGGCTTCACCATCGGTTCGGCGAGCGACATCGCCGGCAGCTCGATCGGAAATCCGCCAGCCTGATAGACGCCGCGCTTCACGTCCTCGGCGCGCATGCGCAGATGGCCGTGGCAGGCGTTGATGTCGCTCCAAGTGTTGACGATGCCGATCACCGGCTTGCCGACCCAGTCGGCGCGGTCGTAGCCCGACTGCTGCAGCCGCGAGCGGTGGCCGAACGAGCGCAGATCGTTTTTGCCGAGCCAGCGATAGCTGCGCAGGTCCTCGGGCGATTTCTTCTTCGATTCCATTCTCAAACTCGATGTTATTCCGCGGTGGCACCGGTCGCCTTGACCACCTTGGCCCACTTGTCGGTTTCCTCGGCGATGATCTTGCCGAAATCTTCCGGCGTGCCGGAGATATTGCTGCCGCCAAGCTCGGCGAGCTTCGCCTGCATCGCCGGATCGGCCAGCGCCTCGTTGATGGTCTTGTTCAGCTTGTCGATGATCGGCCGCGGCGTGCCTTTCGGCACCGCCATGCCGAACCACGCGCTCGCCTCGTAACCGGGCACGGTTTCAGCAATTGTCGGCACATCCGGCAACGCCTTGGCGCGGACTGCCGTCGTCACCGCAAGCGCGCGCAAGCGGCCGCCCTGGATATGGCCGATCGACGACGGCAGATTGTCGAACATCACCTGCACCTGGCCGCCGAGCATGTCGGTGAGCGCCGGTGCGGCGCCGCGGTACGGCACGTGCACCAGCTCGGTGCCGGTCATCATCTGAAACAGCGCGCCCGACAGGTGCACCGAGGTGCCGATGCCGGAAGACGCCATGTTGACCTTGCCGGGATTGGCCTTGGCGTAGGCGATGAACTCGGCGACGGTTTTCGCCGGCACATTTGGGTTCACTTCCATAACGTTGGGCACGCGGATAAAGCCACCGACCGGCGCCATGTCGGCGATGAAATTGAACGACAGATTTTTGTACAGCGACGCATTGATCGCATTCGCCGGATTGACCAGGAACACCGTGTAGCCGTCAGGCGCCGACTTCGCCGCCAATTCGGTGGCGAGGTTGTTGCCGGCGCCCGGCTTGTTTTCGACGGCGAACTGCTGCCCGAGGTGCTCCGACAAATATTGCCCGATCAGGCGAGCGCAAATATCGGTCGAACCGCCCGGCGGGTACCCGACCAGCCAGCGCACCGTATGGTTTGGATAGTCGTCCGCGCGCACCGTGCCGCCGCCGTAAGCGCAGGCAACCGCAGCGAGCGCAAAGGCAGCAAACCGTTGAGCAGAAAATGGCATCAGTTCCTCTCTATTGAGCGACTTTTGTTATTGAACATTGCGACAGCTAACCGGCTTCGGCGATCCGGCACAAGAGCGTAAGTCCGCGGTGTAAAAGGCGCGATCAACGGGCGGTTTCCACCACCTTGCCCTGCCCCGGCTGGACCGATAATTTCGGGGCCTTCCCCAATAGCGGAAACGCCACCCCCAAGAACTCAACCAACAACTCAACCAAGAACATTCGAGGACATTGCCATGATCGACTTTTACGCGCTGACCAGCCCGAACGTGCAGAAGATCTACATCATGCTCGAAGAGACCAAGCTTCCGTACAAGGAGCACTTCGTCGATGTGTGGAAGGGCGAGCAGTACAATCCGGATTTCATCAAGATCAATCCGAACTCGAAGATTCCGGCCATCGTCGATCACGACGGCCCCGGCGGCAAACCGATCACCATTTTCGAGTCCGGCGCGATCCTGATGTATCTTGCCGAGAAGAGCGGCATGTTCATGCCGAAGGACCCGGCCGCCAAATACGAAGCACTGCAATGGCTGTTTTTCCAGGTTACCGGCATCGGGCCGAGTTTCGGTCAGTTCACTCATTTCAAGATGTTCGCGCCGAAGGACAAGGATCACAGCTATTCGGTGTCGCGCCACCACACCGAGGTGAAGCGGCTCTACGAGGTGATGGAAAAGCGTCTGGCGCACAGCAAATATCTCGCCGGTGACGACTACACCATCGCCGACATCGCCACCTTCCCGTGGACGCGCAATCACGACATGCAGGGCGTGAAGTGGGAAGACAATCCCAACCTTGCACGCTGGTTCAAGTCGGTCGACGAACGCCCGGCGGTGAAGGCCGCGCTCGCCAAAGTCGGCCAGATCAAGTCGAACCGCGACACCGCGAACGACGATCAGAAGGATCGCTTCTTCAATCGCGGCAAGTACGCACGGGCGTAGTTTACGCCCCGCCACCAACGCTACGGCTTCCGACATCGTCACCACCGGGCTTGACCCGGTGGTCCATGCTGACGCGCCGGGTACAACAGCGTCCATAGTTGGTCTCCGAACCGCCCCATGGATTGCCGGGTCAAGCCCGGCAATGACGGCGTAGGGAAACGTTCTCGCGATGCACCCGCATCCGAGTTGTCGTCACGACAGTAATGAAAAGCTACGAAGCTTCTGCTCTCAGCACCGATCTTCGTCAGATGACGCCAGCGGTGGTCACGGGCGCCGTCACGATCTGCGCTTTGAGCACGCTAAGAATGTAAGAAGCAAAGAAAAGGAAGCAGAACGCCGACAGACGCATAACCGCTGCACCTGCCGGTGCAGCGCGCGCCTTGCAGGGCGCGCTCGCCTATCGGCGTTCCACCACGGTTCTCACCCAAGGGACTTTCCATCCCAAAGGCTCACCTCGGGCCAGGCTTCGTGCCGCACGCGGCGGATTCCGCCGGGTCTCGTGCTGCACTTCCAGCGATGCACCTCGCGTGCCGGTCATAATGCCGGCAGGCTGATGCCCGAGACGCCCGGGAGCGGAGGTGACGAGCCGCCACCCGCGGGCACCGCGTCCCGCTCCATCAGCCAGGGTCACCGGCTGACGTCCTTTACGTAAGCGGGATTGGGAGCCACTTTTCAAATCAACAAGGCGAAGTCAAAGCATAAAAAATTGTGCTGACAAATCGCGCACTTGCGTGGTGCGAGTTTTCAGTTCCGCGCGCGTCGATGCGTTTAATTCGCAGAAAAATAATTTGCGCCAACGCAATCAATAACTTGCGGGATTCAAAATTCACCAATTTAACTTCAGCTATTCCCCTTCTCCATCATCGCGCGCATGAATGCGACGGCGGCCGGACCTTTGAGCGCGCTGGCCCAGAGATCGCGCGCCATCTTCTCGTGCAGCGCCAACGCCTCGGGAGCGGATGTGATCATCGCCATACCGACGCGGATGTTCGGCTCCTCTCCCAAACGAAACGGGCTGAGCGCGAGAATCTGCCGGTCGGGCTGACGGAAAATCTGGAAGCTGGTATGCGGCAGCGTGTCCTGCACGATGCCGATCTGCACCCCGATCGGCTCGTTCTCCATCAGCGCAATGAAGTGCTCGGCCTCGGCGCGCGCCAGCGCGCGGCGTTCGGCCCTCAGTTTGGCGGAAAGATCGTGGCGGCCGACCAGGCCATTGCGCAGGAAGCGCTCCATCTCGGCGGCGGCAATCAGATTGACGACCGCCGGCCGGCGCGCCCGGTAGAGCTCCTTGCGCTGACGCAGCACGCCGAGCAGTTCGTCGATCTGCGCCTGCGCCCGCTCGCGGCCGGCAAGACCGTCCGGAATGGATTCCCGCAGCACCTCGCCGAGCGAGCGGTCGAACGCGTCGGAGGCCAGCACATAGGAGATCGGCCCGGCCAGCACGATGACATGCTCGGCGGTTTCCTCGATCTGCCGCATCCGCTCGAAGTAACTCACCGCCGAGGCGATGTATTCGACGCCGACGCCGAGCAGCGTCGGCACCGACACTGCAAGCAGCTCGGCGAGCTTCTCCAGCGTCTCGATCTTCGCCACCTCGCCTTTTTCAAAGCGGTAAAGCGCGGTGCGGGAAATGCCGAGTTTTTGCGCGATCTCTTCCGCCGACAAACCTGAGCCAAGGCGGAACGCCTTCAGCCGGTTGCCGATATCGTCAAAGCGGATCGGCATTACGCTCCGTTCTTCGTCATTGCCGGTTAGGCGGATTCTTTCCGTGCATCGCGCAATCGTTTCGCCGCGTCGAGCGCGGCGATGACGATGTTCTGGTAGCCGGTGCAGCGGCACAGATTGCCGGAGATGCCGATGCGGATCTCTTTCTCGGTCGGGTCCGGATTGTCGCGCAGCAGTTCGATCAGCGTCGTCAAAATGCCCGGCGTGCAGAAGCCGCATTGCAGGCCGTGATTGTCGCGAAACGCCTCCTGCAACGGATGCATCTGGTCGGGGCTCAACTCGATGCCTTCGACAGTAAGAATCTCATGGCCGTCGGCCTGCACCGCGAGCATCAGGCACGAGCGCGCGGAGCGGCCGTCGAGCAGGATGGTGCAGGCGCCGCATACGCCGTGTTCGCAACCAAGATGGGTACCGGTGAGCCCGAGCCGATGGCGGATGAAATCGGCCAGCGTCTCACGCACCGGCGCGGTGGCCTCGTAGCGCTTGCCGTTGACAGTCAAGGCAATGTTCCGCGTCTCGCCCATCCTTCCACTCATGCGCGCCTGCCTTCCATGATGCGCTCATGCGCCTTGAGCAGCGCCCGGCGCGGCAGCACCGTCGCCAATTGCTGGCGGTAGGACGTCGGCGCGTGAACGTCTTCGATTGCGTCAAGCTTGCGCAACACTTCGCAGATGTCGCGGAGCCGTTTTTCCTCGGGCACCTCGCCGATCAGCGCGCGCTCGACTTCGGTGGCGCGCACCGGCGCCGGACCCACGCCGCCGAGCGTCACCGAGGCGCGCGTCACCTTGCCATTGGAGTCTTCCTCGATCAGCACCGCCGCGGAGACGATGGCGAAATCGCCATGCCGCCGCGAAAATTCCAAAAACGCGTAGCCGTGACCCGCGGGCCAGCACGGAAACGTCGCGCCGGTCAGCAGCTCGTCGAGATCGATCGCCGGCGTCATGTAGCCCGCGGGAAATTCCGCGAAGTCGATACTGCGGGGACCGTTCTTGCCGATCACCGCGACCTTGGCATCAACCGCCGCCGCAACCGAAACCAGTTCGGCGGACGGATCGAGATGGCAGAGCGAACCGCCCAGCGTGCCGCGATTGCGGGTCTGGCGGTGCCCGACCTGGCTGATCGCCTCGTGCATCAGCGGGCAGCGCTCGCGCACCAGATCGGAAAACTCGATATCGCGCTGGCGCGTCATCGCGCCGATTTCGATCGTCGCAATTCCACCCATTCCGTCATTCGGGCGGATGTAGCTCAGGCCCTCGACGCGGTTGAGATCGATAATGTGATCCGGCAGCACGAACCGCATGTTGAGCATCGGCATCAGCGATTGACCGCCGGCCAGAAGCTTGGCGTTCTCCAGCGTGCCGAGCAGACCCACGGCGTCGGCCGGGGTTCGCGGATCGTGATAGGAGAACAGCGGGGGCTTCATGCGAGATCGTGTACTTTGACTCTGTGCCAAAATCTGTGCATCAATTCAAAAACATAGACTAATCCCAAAGTTGAAACCAGCCGGATGAAGTCAGCGCGATGAAGCCCGCTGCGTTCCGCTACCACGCGCCGAAAACGATCGACGAGGCCGTCGCGCTGCTGGCGCAGGTCGCGCCGGAGGATGGCCGCGTGCTGGCCGGAGGCCAGAGCCTGGTGCCGACGATGGCGTTCCGGCTCGCCAAGCCCGGGCATCTGGTCGACATCAATAATGTCGCCGGCCTCGACCACCTCACCGTCAAGGACGGCAAGCTGTGTATCGGCGCCTGCGTGCGTCACGCGGCGTTCACCAAGCCGGTGTGCGAAGGGCCGCTGGGCAAGCTGCTCTCCAACGTGATGCAGCACATCGCCCACTTTCCGATCCGCAATCGCGGCACGTTTTGCGGCAGCTTGGCCAATGCCGACCCGGCCTCGGAATGGTGCCTGGTGATGATGGCGCTCGACGGCGAACTGGTGGCGCGCAGTTCGAGCGGCACCCGCACCATCGCGGCGCGCGAATTCTTTCAAGGAATAATGACCACGGCGCTGCGCGAAGACGAAATCCTGATCGAGGCGCGCCTGCCGCTCCTCCCCGCCGATACCCGCTGCGGCTTCTATGAATTCAGCCGCCGCGCCGGCGATTTCGCCATGGCGGCGGCGGTCGGCGTCTATCGTCTCGATGGTGGCAAGATCGTCGAGCCGCGTGTCGCGGTCGGCGGCGTCGAGCCCAATCCGCGCCGCATCGCCGAAGCCGAGCGCGCGCTGGCCGGCGCCGAACCCGGCGACAAGGCGTTTCGCGCCGCGGCGGACGCGGCGATGCACGCCGTCGAAGCGATGGAAGACGCCATCACCAGCGCGGAATTCCGCCGCGACCTGGTTCTCGCGGTGACGCGACGGGCGCTCGAACGCGCGGCGAAATCGTGACGCAGCAAATTACTCTGACGTTCCCCTCCCCCTTGTGGGGAGGGATTAGGGGTGGGGGTCGTGAGATTCGTCACCGCCGGTGCATCACCGCACCACCCCCCTCCCTACCCTTCCCCACAAGGGGAGAGGGAAAAATCAGATGCACCGCGCGGCGACACCAATGACTGCCGAGCAAAAACGTCCTTGGATCGGGCAATCGGTCGAACGGCTTGAAGATCCACCGCTGGTCGCGGGGCGTGGCGAATTCGCCGGCGACATCAATTTCGCGCATCAGGTCTACATGCGCATCGTGCGGTCCAATCACGCCCACGGCCGCATCGTCTCGATCGACACCCGCGCCGCGCGCGCGGTGCCGGGCGTGTTCGCGGTGTGGACTGCAGCCGACATCACCGACGTGCCGCCGATCGATTTCCGCGAGGGCAGCATCCCGGCGCTCGATCCGTATCGCCAGCCGTGCCTCGCCAACGGATTTGTCCGTTACGTCGGCGATCCGGTCGCCGCCGTCTTCGCGGTCGACCAGTACGTCGCCGAGGACGCCGCCGATCTGGTCGAAATGGAGATCGATGAGCTTCCGGTCTTGCTCGATGCCTCGGCGCCGGTCGTCGAATTCTCGCCGGGACACAGCACCGAAGCCGCGATCATCAAGCAGGGTTACGGCGACGTCGACGGCGTTTTCAAAACCGCAGCGCACATCGTCGAGATCGAGGTTGCGGTCGGCCGGCACTCCGGAGTGCCGCTCGAGACCCGCGGCGCCATCGGCCGCTACGACGCGGCCCGCGGCATTCTCGAACTGCACGGCGCCGCCAAGGTGCCGCACCGCAATCAGGAACTGCTGTCTCGGATGCTCAATATTCCGCCAAGTTCGATTCACGTCCATGAATCGCACGTCGGCGGCGGCTTCGGCATCCGCGGCGAGCTTTACCCCGAGGACGTGCTGGTCTGCGTCGCCGCCAAGCGCTTCAAGCGCGCGGTGAAATGGATCGAGGACCGGCGCGAGCACCTGATCGCCGCCAACCACTCGCGCCAGCAAAAGCACAAGATCCGTGCCGCGGTCGACGACAACGGCGTCATCCTCGCCATCGACGATCTCTACTATCACGATCAGGGCGCCTATATCCGCACCCACGCCACGCGCGTGGTGCACATGACCGCGGGCATCCTGCCCGGGCCGTATCGCGTACCGGCCTATCGCTCGATCGGCCTGTTTCGGTTGACCAACAAGACGCCGGCGGCGACCTATCGCGCTCCGGGCCGTTACGAAACGACTTTCGTGCGCGAGCGGCTGGTCGATGCCATCGCCGTGCAGCTCGGCATGGATCGCGTCGAGGTAAGGCGGCGCAATGCGATTGGCCCCGAAGAGATGCCCTATCCTCGCCCGCTCGAAGCGCTCGGCGAGGAAATCCACTACGACACCGGCGATTACATCGGGCTGCTCGACAAGCTGTTCGCCAACATCGGCTGGAACGAACTCAACGCCGACGTCAAACGGCGCAAGGCCAACGGCGAACTTGTCGGCATCGGCCTCGCCATGTTTGTCGAGAAGAGCGGGCTTGGCCCGATGGACGGCGTCAAAATCTCCATCGACACGTCGGGCGCGGTCGAGGTGGTGACCGGCGGCGCATCGATCGGGCAAGGCTTCGAGACCGTCATGGCGCAGGTTGCCGCCGACGCGCTCGGCGTCGATTACCAGCGCTGCCGCGTGATCCACGGCCAGACCGATCTCATCCCGTTCGGCATCGGCGCGCATGCCTCGCGCGCCACGGTAATGACCGCATCGGCGACCCACATCGCCGCGCTGAACGTGCGCAAGAAGGCGCTGGAAGTCGCCGGTGAGCTGCTGCAATGCGCGCCCGACCTTCTCGACATCACCGACGGCGAAGTAATGCGGCGGGACCGCAGCGGCGGTCCGTCGATAAGCCTCGGCAAGATCGCGGCGAACCTGACGCCGACATCGAAGTTCCTCAACGGCCGCGATCCAGGCCTGTCCGCGGACGGCTGGTTCCGCACCGAGCACCAGGTTTACCCGTATGGCTGCAATGTCGCCGTCGTCACCGTCGATCGCGAGACCGGCGGCGTGACCGTCGAACGGTATTGCATTGCCTACGACATCGGCCGCGCCATCAACCCAGCGCTGGTTCACGGTCAGATCGTCGGCGGTTTCGCGCAAGGTTTCGGCGGCGCGCTGTACGAGGAGTTCACCTACAACGAGCGCGGCGATCCGCTGGCGGCGACCTTCGTCGATTACCTGCTGCCTGCCATGCACGAAACGCCGCGGCCCGAAGTCATGCTGCGCGAGGATTACGACACACCGCTCAATCCGCTCGGCATCAAAGGCGCCGGCGAAAGCGGCATTACCGCCGTCGGCGCCACCATCGCGTCGGCGATCGACGACGCCATCGGCATTCCCGGCGCGGTGACGCAGCTTCCGGTTACGCCGCAGCGGCTCAAGCGGCTGCTCAACGAACGTGCACGCTAGTTCGCCATTATTAAAATCACTTAACTGGAATCCTGCACGCTAACCGTCTTATTATTTGCGCGGCCGGGATGCGACGGAGACCTGCGCAATGGCGCTCTACGACGCCTTCATTTCCTATAGCCATGCCAAAGACAAACCGATTGCCGCCGCGCTGCAATCGGTGATCCAGACGCTCGGCAAACCCTGGTACAAGCGCCGCGCGCTGAGAATCTTCCGCGACGACACCAGCCTCTCCGCCACGCCGCATCTGTGGCCGACCATCGAGAGCGGGCTGTCTGAGTCGCGCTATCTGGTGCTGATGGCGTCTCCCGAAGCTGCGCGATCCCAGTGGGTCGGCAAGGAAGTCAGCCATTGGCTTGAGCACAAAAGCATCGACACACTGCTGATCGCGGTGACCGACGGCGAACTGTCGTGGCAGCCCGGCGCCAGCGATTTCACGTGGAACGACGCAACGCCGCTCCCGCCGGTGCTCAGGGGCAAGTTTCCGGCAGAGCCAAAGTGGGTCGATCTGCGCGGTTATCGCGAGGGCGCATCGAAGCGCGACCGCAAGTTCGCCGAGCTCGGCGCCAACTTCGCCGCCGCGATCCGCGGCATGCCGAAGGAGGACTTGCTGTCGGAGGAAGTCCGGCAGCAAAAGCGCGCGCTGACACTGGCATGGTCCGCGGTCGCCCTGCTGGCGGTGCTCGGCTCCGCCGCACTCTGGCAATCTTTCGTTGCGCTGCGCGAAAAGCAGATCGCCCAGCAGCAGCGCGATCGCGCCGAGCAGACCTTGCACACGGCGACCAATTCGGCGGACGACCTGATTTCCGATCTCGCGATCAAGATCCGCGACGTCCGCGGCGTGCCGCTCGAGGTGATCCAGCACATTCTGGAAAACGGCAAAGGCCTGCTCGACAATCTTCTGGCGTTCAACGAAACCTCGCCCGCGATCCAGCTCATCCGTGTCACCACCGGGAGCGAACTCGGCTTTACCCTGGCGCAGGAGAACAGCCCGGATGGCGGCAAGCTGGCGACACAGGCCTATCAGTCGGCCAAGCAACTGGCGCAGAGCAATCCCGATCTGCCCGGCATGGATTACGCGTTAGGCCGGGCCGCCGAGGTGATGGGACAGTTGACCGAGCGCACCGACGCGCAGGCCGGCTATACCTATTACAAGGAAGCGAACGACGCCTATGGCAAATGCCTGAACAAGAATGCCAAGGACCTCAACTGCCTCAATCACGAATTCCTGACGCTGGGCCGGATCGGCAATGTGCTATACGACGGCAAGCAATACGGCGACGCGCAGTCGATGTATCAGAAGAGCCTCGAGCTCGCGCAAAGCTATGCGCAGCAGGTCCCTCCGGGGCCGGAAGTCGGCGTCGATCTCGGCGGCCGCTATAACCACATCGGCCGCGTCTATTTCGACACCGGCGACCTCAACAACGCAATGGCGCAGTTCACTCTGGCACAAGGCGCGATGGAACCCTGGATGAACGATCCGCGCGCCTCGGCCTCGTTCATGGTCGAGCTCAGCAGCGCCTATAACAACATCGCCAGCGTGTTGTCCGCACAAGCCAATAACAGCCGCGACCGCAGCAAGATGCAGCAGGCGGTGACCTATGCAGAGAAGTCCACCGGCATCCTCGAAGGCCTCGCCGCCGGCGATCCGTCCAACGCATTCTACTGGAGCAATCTCGCGATCGACGATTACAATCTCTCGGTGATGAACGCATCGCTCGGCAACAAAAGCGCGCAACAAGCCTATGCGAGCAAGAGCCAGGACGCGCAGCAGCACGCCAAGGGCAGCGCCAGCACGGCGCAGCAATCATCGCCAACGCAGCAACAATAATGTCGCGCAGCTGATTGCGGTGTATTCATAAATCGGGGGCGGGCGGAGGCTTGGATAATGTCCGCTTTAACTCGCCCCCTGAAAGCTGCCGCGAAAGCCTTTTGCTTGGATGTCCGCTAAGGGCCAAACTCGGACTTCTCCGGCAAATTGAGTCTTCCGGCCAACGTGAAGGCGAATTGCGCTTAAGCTTCCCCATTACCGCTTAAATGCTTTCCGCGCCGCGTGGGCAGTCGCGCCACAAAAGGCAACAGCAATACTTATTGCAGCTCCCCATACGACCGAGGCAATGGCCGCGTGTCCAAAATAGCCGACGGCTTCAACTAGAAAATCAGGCGGAGGTTCCAGGGCAAGCGTTACCAATAAGATTGCTGGAATGACGAGCTGGACGACGAGTGCCGTCAGAGCTTCCTCACGGGGATAAAATGTGCTGCGAAAGTGGTCGACGGTGCGCTCAATGAATTGGCCTCCGGTGAGAGCCCAGCCGACTGCAGTGAGAAGATATGCCCAAATCAAAAATGGAGAAATAGAAATCCAGAAAGATTCGGAATCTGTAGTGGCCATGGTGTTTTGAAGAATAATGCCATGCGAGGCCAAGAAAAGCGCAAGCAAGGTAACGATAACGACCGAGCCTAGCTGGCAGCCCGAAGCAACGAGTCCTGCACGTAACAGACGTAACATCGATATTCCATTTCAGGAAATATTGGCTTTTTCGCTCACATGCTCCAGCAGGGCGATTAACCCCTTTAAGATTTCATTCGGCGATGGTGGGCAGCCGGGAATATGAAGGTCAACGGGCACCACATTCGAAACTCCGCCGGTGACGGCGTAACTCCCCGCGAAAATTCCGCCATCCTCCGCGCAGTCTCCGAGAGCGACGACCCATTTGGGGTCCGGTGTCGCGCGATAGGTCCGCTCCAAAGCCTCGCGCATATTCTTGGTCACCGGCCCGGTCACCAGCAGTACATCGGCGTGGCGCGGCGATGCGACAAAGCGCAAGCCAAACCGCTCCAGATCGTAGAAAGCATTGTTCAGCGCGTTGATTTCCAGTTCGCAGCCGTTGCACGAGCCGGCATCGACCTCGCGGATCGACAGGCTGCGTCCAAGCCGCCGCCGCGCGGCGCCTTCCAATTGCCTTGCTAGCTCGCCCAGGGCCTCGTCGCCGGCCTGGGGCGGCGCTTCGGTGATGGGGCGGTGCGTCAAACCCTCGAACAGTGTTCTGCGCATAGGCTTGTTCTCTCCGCTAATTACAGATCGTGGCCCGAATAGGAGCAGTTAAATGATTTGTTGCAGAGCGGGAAGTCGGCGACGATGTTGCCTTCGATTGCGGCTTCCAGCAGCGGCCATTGAAACCAGGACGGGTCGCGCAGGTGGCAGCGCACGATGTGGGCATTCTCGAGCCGTACCGAGACCAGGACGTCGCCACGGAAGCTCTCGACAAAACCCAATCCTTCGCCGGCGCCACCATCGAGCGCGGCTACGATCGGTCCGTTCGGCAGCCGCGCGATGAGCTGTTCGACAAGAGACAGGCTTTGCTCGACTTCACGGATGCGTACCCAGACGCGAGCGTTGACATCGCCTGCCGTCAGTACCGGAACGACAAAGTCGAGTTCATGATAGGGCGCATAGCCCGGCGTTTTCCGCGCGTCGAAATTGCGGCCGCTGGCGCGTCCGATATAGCCGGGGGCGCCGAACTGCCGTGCAAGTTCGGCAGTAACGATCCCAGTCGAGACGGTACGGTCCTGCAGCGAGGCGGTGTTGTCGTAGAGCTCGACGAGGCGCGGAAATCGCTGTCGAATTGTTTTCAGCAAATCGTCCAACGCCGCCGCCCCGCCAGAGCCAAGATCGCTTGCGACGCCGCCGGGAACGACCCGGTCCATCATCAAGCGGTGTCCAAAACAGGCTTCGGCTGTACGCAGCACCAGCTCACGCAGGATGCCGCAATGTGCGTTCATGAGCGAGAACGAGGCATCGTTGCAGATGGCGCCGATGTCGCCGAAATGGTTTGCCAGCCGTTCAAGTTCCGCCATCAAGGCACGCAAATACTGCGCCCGTGGCGGCGGTTCCACCTGCGACGCCGCCTCAATGGCGTGCGCGAACGCGATACCGTAGGCGACGGTGCTGTCGCCCGACGTGCGGGCGGCAAGCCGAGTTGCACGTTCGATTGTGGCGCCCGCCATGAGCGACTCGATGCCCTTGTGCACGTAGCCGAGGCGCTGTTCGAGCCGCACCACGGTTTCGCCCGAAGCGGTGAAGCGGAAATGTCCCGGCTCAATGATGCCCGCATGCACCGGACCAACAGGAATCTGGTGCAGGCTTTCGCCTTCCACCGGCAGGAACGTGTAGACCGGGCGCACATCCGGCGCCGACGTGCGTGCGCCGAGCGGGTATTTGACGTCCCAAAATCCGAGATCGATCCACGGACGCGCGTCAGGTGCGCCGACCGGCTGCAGCCCATAGAGACTGTGAATGGCGCGTTCGAGCCGAATTGCAGGCGGGTGCAGCGCGCCGACCGATGGGAACGTTTCGTCCGGACATTCGAGACTCAGAACCGCGATGATGTCGCTGTCCTGTTCGATGAACGCCATGTGCACCGAGCAGGAAGCGCCGGCATCACCCCACAGGCCGAGCAGCGTGGCGTGACCGGCGGCGATTTCGCTCGCAATTTTGCGCCAGCTGTCCGACATGACGATCAGGCGCGGCCATGGGCGACGATCTTCGACTTGCCTTCCCTGAATATCGGCGAGGATTGCGGGCATCGGATCTATCCGAGCAATCCGGCGACGTTCTGGAACCAAACGACGAGCGCTGGTGGCATGTAGATGCCGGCGACCAACACGAGCACGAGATGGCTGAACATCGGGACGTAGGAGGCCTGCGCCTTGGCGCTGGGACCGCGCGGCTCGCCGAATGCTATGGCGTTGAGCCGTAGGAACAGCCCGGCAACGCCGACGAGGATGCCGAAGACGAGAATGATCGCGAGCAGCGGTTCGCGAGCGAAAGTCGAACTGACCACCAGGAATTCGCTCATGAAGATGCCAAGCGGCGGCAGCCCGGCGATCGCGACGACGCCGAGGATCAGGCCCCAGCCGAGCACCGGATGGGTCTCGGTAAGGCCGCCCATATCGGCGATGCGTTGCGTGCCCTTGACCTGAGTGACATGGCCGACGGCGAAGAAAATCGCCGATTTGGTCAGCGAATGCATGGTCATGTGCAGGAGGCCGGCGAAATTTGCGATCGGGCCACCCATGCCGAAGGCGAAGGTGATGATGCCCATGTGCTCGATCGACGAATAGGCGAACATACGCTTGATGTCGCGCCGGCGGTAAAGCATGAACGCCGCGAACACCAGCGACAGCAATCCGAGCGTCACCATCAGCGGACCGGGCGCGAGCGCCCCGGCGTTCGCCGCCAGCAGCATCTTGAAGCGCAACAACGCATAGAGCGCGACATTGAGCAGCAATCCCGACAGCACGGCCGAGATCGGCGTCGGACCCTCGGCGTGCGCATCGGGCAGCCAGGCATGCAGCGGTGCGAGACCGACCTTGGTGCCGTAGCCGAGCAGCAGAAAGACAAAAGCGACATCGAGCAATGCCGGGTCGAAGGCGCTCGCACGCGTGACGAGCACGGACCAAACCATGGCGTCGAGACCCTCGCCGACGACCGGTCGCGCAGCCATGTAGACCAGGATGGTGCCAAACAAGGCGAGCGCGATACCGACGCTGCCGAGAATGAAATACTTCCACGCCGCTTCGAGCGCCTCGTGGGTGCGGTAAATACCGACCATCAGCACTGTCGTGAGGGTGGCGAGCTCGATTGCCACCCACATCAGGCCGATATTGTTGGAGACGAGGGCAAGATTCATCGCGAACATCATCACCTGATACATGGCGTGATAGAAACGCACGGAAGACGGCGTCAACCGGCCGATGTCGAGCTCGTGGCCGATGTAGCTCGCGCTGAATATGCTCGTGGTAAAGGCGACAAACGTCGTGAGCACGATGAACGTGCCGTTGAGATCATCAACGAGAAGATAAGCGCCGGGCTGCGGCTTTGCGAGCAATAGCGACAGCGCGCAGATCAGCGTCAACGCCGTCGCCAGAACGTTGAGCCGCGCGGTTACCCAATAATTGGGGAGGACGGCAAACACCGCGGCTGCAACCGCCGGGATCAGCAGCACTCCGGGCAGGGCATTGACCGCCAATCCATCGAGCGTCATCGGCGTTCTCCCCGGAAACGATCGAGCGCCTGTATGTCGACCGTGTCGAAGCGCTCGCGGATGCGAAACAAAAAGATTCCAATCACGATGAAGGCGATAAGGATAGAAAACGCGACGCTGATTTCAACGACAAGCGGCATGCCTTTGGCCCCGGTCGCCGCAAGCACGAGGCCGTTTTCAAGCGACATGAAGCCGACCACTTGGCTAACCGCATTGCGCCGCGTCACCATCATCAAGAGGCCGAGCAGCACGACAGCGAGCGCGAATGCGAGATCTTCGCGCGCCAACGGATCAGCTTCTTGCGTAACGCGTAGCATCACGACCATGGACAGCGCGACGAGGCCGATACCGGCAAGCATGGTGATTCCGATGCCGATCGCCTTGTCGATCTCGCGATGAATGCCAAGTCGCACGATGATCCGGTGCAGCGCTATCGGGATGACCATCGCTTTGAAGATGAGCGCGATCGCGGCAGTTATGTAGAGATGCGGCGCATCCTGTATGAAAGCCTGCCAGGCGACCGAAGCCGCCAGCACAAGCGCGTGCAGGGCATAGATATTGAGCAGCGAGTACAACCGGTCCTGATAAAGCTCAAGGAAGCTGACCAGCACGAGCGAGCCGGCGAGCAGATGGGCGATGTCGAAATCGATTCCATTCATTAGAAGCTCCCCGATACGAAGCGCAGCAGCGTCGCAAGCAGGCCAAGCATCAGCGCCGCGCCTAAAAATTCCGGCGCGCGAAACACGCGCATCTTGGCAATCGACGTCTCGAACAGCGCGAGGAGAAGGCCTGCAAGGGCGAGTTTCAAGATGTAGGCCGCAACCCCGACGACGAGCGCCTGCCCTCCGGTGCCGCCGGGAGCAAGTCCCCAAGGCGCAAACAGACAGGCGATGACGGAGATATAGAGGACGAGCTTGAGCGAGGCTGAAAGCTCGATCAGTGCTAGATGGCGTCCCGAATATTCGAGCACCATCGCCTCGTGCACCATCGTGAGCTCGAGATGCGTCGCCGGGTTGTCGATCGGAATCCGCCCATTCTCGGCGATCGCCACCATGACGAGCGCGATGAGCGCCAGACCGAGCGACACGCGCAGCCCAACCTGCCGAAGAGGCCATGAAGGCCGCCATATTAGATAACTGCGTCGAGCCAGCGATCAAAGCGAGCGTGAACACGATCATGATCATCGCCGGCTCGGCGAGCGAAGCGATCATCACTTCACGGCTCGATCCGATGCCGCCGAAGCTCGTGCCGACATCAAGTCCGGCGAGCGCGAGGAAGAAGCGCCCGCTGCCCAACAGAGCGATGATGGCGATGAGATCAGCCGACCACGAAAACATCAGCCCGCTGCGGAAGGTTGGCACCAGCGCCGCGGCGACCCAAGTGGCGGCAAATATCAGATACGGAATGACGCGGAACAGCCAAGAGGCGCTTTCTGCCAGTACCACCTCCTTGCGCATGAGCCGTGCGAGATCGCGGTACGGTTGGATCAGCGGCGGCCCTTGCCGCCGCAACAACCGCGCCTTCACCTTGCGCACGAAGCCCGTGAAGAGCGGCGCCAGCAGCAGCACCAATAGCATTTGCGCACCTTGGACGGTCAGATCGAGCGTCAGGGCCATATGGCGAGCACCAAGAGCAAGATGACGAGGGCGCCGAATACCAAACTGAGGAATTGGCGGATTGTCAGGAACTGCAGACGATTGAGCCGATCGGCGGCAAAGCCGATGCCGACCACGATCGGTGCATAGAGCGTTTCCCAGATGACATCGTGCAATTCCACCGTCAGCCGTGCCGGCCGCGTATCGCCGGGTGGTGGCATGAAGCCGTGCTCGCAGGCGCGAAACACGACGGTACCGAACACGCGGCGGATCGGCTGTGCAAAGCTCGTCGCCGTGTATTGCGTCGCGGGGCTGGCGTCGGGATAGCCGCAATCCCAGGCGGGCGCGCGGCGCAGTCGGTTCGAGGCGAGACGGTGGATCGCCAATGCTGCGAGCGTGCCCGATATGATCATAAACAGGAAGACAAGCAGGCCGTCATAGGAACTACGGGTTGCGGCAATCGGAACGACTGAGAGCCATCGCGTGCCGCTCTGCACCGGCATGTGCCCGCCGATAAGAGCGGAGCTGACCGGCGCGAGCGCATCAATAAACAGACCGGGCAGGATACCGGCGACGAGACAGAGCGCCGCGAGAAAGAACATCGCGGCGAGTGAGTACGAGTCGGTTTCCTTCGCGCCTTCGGCGGCGAGCGTGCGGGGGCGGCCGAGAAAGGTCACCCCATAGGCTTTGACGAAACAAGCGGCGGCAAGCGCGGCGGACAACGCGAGGAGCGCGCCGACGGCCGGCACCAGAAACTTGAGACCCCATGATGGCAGCCCCGGGCTGAGCAAGATCGCCTGGAACGTCAGCCACTCGGAGACGAAGCCATTGAGCGGCGGCAACGCGGAAATCGCCACGCAGCCGATCAGAAAGACGAACGCGGTCTGCGGCATGCGGTGGATAAGGCCACCGAGATGCTCCATGTCGCGTTCGCCGGTCGCGATGAGTACGGCGCCGGCGCCGAAGAACAGCAGACTCTTAAACAGCGAGTGGTTGAACACGTGGAAGAGCGCGGCGGTTAGCGCCAGAGCCGCCGGAAAAACCATTCCGTAGGACTTGAATGCCAGCGCGAGGCCGAGCCCGATGAAGACGATGCCGATGTTCTCCACCGTGTGATAGGCGAGCAGCCGTTTGAGATCGTGCTGCATGAGCGCATAGAGCACGCCCATAACCGTCGTCACTCCGGCGATTGCGAGCACCAAGATGCTCCACCACCAGGCGGGCGCGCCGGCCAAATCGAACACAATGCGCACGAAGCCGTAGACGGCGACTTTTGTCATGACGCCGCTCATCAGGGCGGAGACGTGGCTCGGGGCAGCCGGATGGGCGAGCGGCAGCCAGACATGCAGCGGCACGAGACCGGCCTTCGAGCCCGCGCCAACGAGTGCAAGGATCAGGGCCAGCGCGCCCAGCGCCGCGGACGGATGCGCGGCGCGCATCTGTGCAAACATATAATGGCCATCCGGGCCGGCAAGCAGGCCGAAGGCGAGTAGCAGTGCGAGCGTGCCAAAACTCGCCATGACCAGATAGACGTAGCCGGCACGGATGTTGTCAGGCACGCGATGGTGCGACATCACCAACGCCCACGAGGTGAGCGACATGAACTCCCAGGAGAGCAGATACGTGAAGGCGTCATCGGCGAGCACGACGAGCATCATGCCGGCGAGGAAGGGGGGATAGAACGGCAGCACGCGCTCCGGCGCCGTCTCGTGCTGCCCATAGCCAAGCGCAAACAGGCTTGCGCTCATGGCGCCGAGATCGACAACGACGAGAAAAAATGCGGAGAGCGCGTCGATGTGCAAATGCGCGCCGAGCCACGGTACACCGACTGGCAACGTGATGCTTTCAGGCGCCGCCGCGCCGAGAAGATGCGCCAGAACGGCTGCAAGCGAAACCGCCGATACGAACAAGCTCGCGCCATAAACGAGGCGCGTCGCCGCACGTGAACGTCCGAGCGCCACGGCGAGCGGGGCAAGAACCAGCAAGACAGCGGCGCAAACAAGGACGATCGTCAGCGTCACGGGGGTGTCCCCTTCAGCCTCACGCCGCGACCGCCGCCTTGGCTAGTGGCGTTTTCAGAGATCAGCTCGATACCGAACCCATCGAGCGCCGCGATAAGTTTCATCAGCGAGTTGACGTTGCCGCGGATTAGGCCCTCGCTCGCCTCCATGCGCTGGATGGTTGGCAGCGACAACCCGGCTATTTCCGCGAGCTTGCGCTGATCGATGCCAAGAAGCGCGCGAGAGGCCCGAAGTTGGCCGGAGGTAATCATGCGACACCATTAGAAATGATATTTAGAACCTATATTATTATATATAATATATCTATGCTGAGGCTACAATCTTTTTTTGCAGTTTGGCTATCCCACCGCCGCCATCCTTCAGATCGCCGCCAAACGCATCATCACCATAGCGTCGATGGGTGAGCGCGATCCTGAACGCCTTTGCATGTCGGCTCGCGCATCTATCGGCCACCGCGTGCGGCGGCCCGAAGCAGCCGACTAAATTTGATTATGTCATCAACCTGAATACCGCCGAGGCACTTGGCCTCACCGTGCCGCAAACCCAACTCGCGGCCGCCGACGAGGTGAGCGAGTGCACAGACCGAGATGTCCGCTTTTGGGGCATTAGCTGCCACGACGCGGATCGTGTCGGGGTGTCGGCTTTTCGCCCAACAGCGGACATCGGTTTGTAAATCCGCTCCCTCTGCGGTCGCCACGCCTATTCAAAAGTCAGCCAGCCCACTTCCGCTCAATCCGGCTTGATGTGCGCATCGCGCACCACCTTGCGCCACCTCTCCACTTCCGCGGCCAGATAGGTCCCGAGTTCGGCCGGTGAGGCGATCATGGGCTCGGAGCCGAGGTCGGCGAATTTTTTCTGCATCGCCGGCTCGGCGAGCGCTTCGTTGATGGTCTTGTTGAGGGTCGCGATAATATCGGGCGGTGTGTGCGCCGGCGCACCGATCGCATCCCAGACAAACACCTCGTAGCCGGGCACAAACTCATTGGCATTGGGAAGGTCCGGCAACACCTCGGAATGCATGACACCGGTGACGGCGAGCGGACGCAGCTTGCCGTCCTGAATAAACGGCAGCACTTGCAGGACCGGTGTGAAGCCGGCCTGCACCTGACCGGCCAGCAAATCGGGAATGTAACTGTTCTTGTAAGGCACGTTGACGATATCGATGCCTGCGAGTTGCTTGAACAGCTCGCCGGCCATGTTCGTTGCCGCGCCAGCGCCGACCGAGGGGTAGTTGATTTTGCCGGGATTGGCCTTGGCGTAAGCGATGAACTCCGGCAGCGTCTTCACCGGGATCACCGGATTGACGACGATGACCAGCGGCAATTTCACAAGACCCGCAACCGGCGCGATGTCCTTCAAGACGTCGAAGCTCAGGTTATCGTAGAGCGAGACATTGATGGCGTTGGTCATGGTCAGCGTCAGCAGCGTGTAGCCGTCGGGCGCCGCACGGATCACCAGCTCGGTGCCAATGTTGGCCGCGCCGCCGGGGCGATTGTCGACGACGAATTGCTGCCGGAATTTTTGCGATAATGAGTTGGTCAGGAGCCGCGTCGCGATATCCGGCGCGATGCCCGGCGGATACGGCACGATGATCCGCACCGGCCGCGACGGATAATCGTCCGCATGCGCGCTTCGCAGCACCGAGGGCGTCGCCAGAACACCCGCCGCCAGACTCAAAAAATGCCGACGTTCAATTTTCATATGTCGCCCATCCACGTGTTTTTATAGTTCTGCCGCAGACTTCGAAGCGTTCGCGACCCTAAAATCAAGTGTCAATCCAGTCGCACCCCGATCGCTTTGACCAGCGGCGACCAGCGCGCGACGTCTTCGGCCATGAACTGGTTGAACCGCTCCGGCGTCCAGTCGGTCACCGGGATGACCGCCTGATCGATCAGCGACTTCTGATAGGCGGTGTCCATCATGGCGGCGTGGTTCGCGTCGGCGATCTTGGCAAGGATCTCGTTGGGCGTCGCGGCCGGCGCGAATATGCCCAGCACCTGCTGCGCTACGAGACCGGGAACGCCTGCCTCGACCGCGGTCGGTATCTCCGGCGCGACCGGCAAGCGCGCCGGACTCGTTGTCGCCAGCAGCCGCAACTTGCCGATGCGGTGGAACTCCAGCACCTGACCGGTCATTGCCGGAATGATCATCGGAATTTGTCCGCCGATCACGTCAGCCAGCGCCGGTCCGGCGCCGCGATACGGCACATGCGGCAGATCGGTGATGCCGGCCAGCGATTTCAACAGCTCGCCACTGAGATGATTCAATGTACCGGCGCCGGACGATCCGTAAGACAGCTTGCCGGGGTTGGCCTTGATGTAGGCGATCAGCTCCTTGAGATTTTGCGCCGGTACCGACGGATGAATGGCAATGGCGAACGCGGTGATCGCCACCATCGAAACCGTCGCCAGTTCCTTGTTCGGATCGAGCAGCGGCTTTGTCCTCAGGATCATCTCGGTAAGATGAATCGACGAGCTGCCGAGGAAGATCGTGTAGCCGTCCGGATCCGCGTGTGCGACGGCTGCCGCCGCCAGCGATCCGCCGGCGCCCGGCTGGTTCTCGATGAACACGGTGCCAAGGCTGGTCTTGACCTTGTCCGCCCACGGCCGCCCGACAATGTCGAATACCCCACCCGGCGGAAACGGCAGCACGAGTTTTATCGGCCGGCTTGGATAAGTGTCGGCGATTGTAACGCCGGGCGCAGCGGGCAGCGCGGCCGCGCCGACAGCCAGCCAGAGGAAATTCCGTCGCGCAATTCTCATGACGTCCCCCTCTCCGGCAACAGCCGGAATTATTCCAGCTTGACGCCGGCAAACTTGATGACGTTGGCCCATTTCCCGGTCTCGCCAGCGACAAACTTGCCCCAGGCATCGGCAGTCATCTGCGTCGGCACAAAGCCAAGCTCGATCAGCTTCGAATTAATCGTTGGATCGGCAAGTCCATCATTGATGTGCTTGTTGAGCGTGGCGATGATCTCGGGCGGCGTGCCCGCCGGAGCGCCGACGCCGAGCCAGCCATCGACCTCGTAGCCCGGCACCGTATCGCTGACCAATGGGACCCCCGGCAGAAGCGGAATTCGGCGTCGCGCTGGTAATACCCAGCACCCGCAACTGTCCGCCCCTGATGTAACCGAGCGACGAGATGATCGGATCGAACAGCACCTGGACCCGGTCCGACAGCAAATCGGCCTGCGCCTGCATCTCGCCACGGCCCGGCACGTGAACCAGATCGACACCAGCCATCATCCGAAACAACTCGCCGGCGACATGGGTCAGATTTCCGGTTCCTGTCGACGTCATGTTGACCTTGCCGGGATTGGCCTTCGCATAGGCGATGAATTCCGCGATCGTTTTTGCCGGGAAAGACGGGTTCACCACGACCACAAACGGATTACGGCCGATGCTGGCCACTGGCGCGATGTCGCGGTTCAGATCGAATTTCAGATCGCTGTAGAGCGACATGTTGATGAAGTTCGGGGAGCCGACCAGCAACAGCGTGTAGCCGTCGGGCGCCGAACGAACGACCGCTTCCGCGGCGATATTGCCGCCAGCGCCCGGCCGGTTCTCGACCAGAAAATTCTGCCCGACCTTCTCCGACATCCGCTGGCACAACAGGCGTGCGACGACGTCGGGCGCCCCGCCGGCGACGAAGCCGAGAATGAGACGCACCGGACGCGCCGGAAAAGTTTCCGCACGAACCACGGATGACACCGCAGGAAGCGCCGCGGCCGTTATTGCAGAACCGAGTATCTGTCGCCGGCTGATCGTCATTGTTATTCCGCCTTGATGTTCGCGAACTTGATGACCTTCGCCCATTTCTCGGTTTCGGCCGCGATGAGTTTGGCAAATTCCACAGCCGGCAGCGCCATGGTCGTGCTGCCGAAATCCGCCAGGCGTGCCTTGATCGCCGGATCGGCAAGCGCCGCGGTGTAAGACTCTGTTGAGCTTGTCGACGATCTCGGCGGGCGTACCGGCCGGCGCGCCAACGCCATCCCAAATGGCGGCTTCGAAGCCGGCGACAAATTCGCCGACCGCTGGAACGTCCGGCAATGCGCCGGAACGTTCCGCCGTCGTAACTGCGAGAGCGCGGAGCTGACCGGAGCGAATATAGCCAAGCGACGACGACAGCGGGCTGAATGTCGCCTGTATCCGGCCGGCGAGGAGGTCGTTGAGCACCGGCACAGCGCCGCGATACGGTACATGGATCATGTCCACGCCAGTCATGAATTTGAACAGCTCGCCGGCGACATGCTGGGCGCTGCCGACGCCGCCGGAGCCATAGCTAATCCTGCCCGGATTGGCTTTGGCGTAGGCAATGAATTCGAAAACGGTCGTCGCGGGAAAGGACGGGTTCACCTCCATGACCAGCGGCGCGGAATCGATCCCCACAACCGGCACGATGTCGCGCATGAAATCGAAGTTGAGCTTTTCGTAGAGCGTGGCGTTGATCGCGTTCGCTGCGGTGATCCACAACAGCGTATAGCCGTCGGGCGCTGCGTGGACGACCTCCTCAGTCGCGATATTGGTCGCCGCCCCTGGCCTGGAATCGACCACGAACGACTGGCCCAGCCGCTGCGACACCCACTGCCCCAGCAGGCGGGCAAAGATGTCGTTCTGGCCGCCCGGAGCGAAGCCATTGAGCACATGCACCGGCCGGTTCGGATAATCGAGCGCCCAGGCGAGCCGCGGCAGCGCCGGTAGCGCGACAAGGCCCGCGAACTGCCGCAGCAATGTCCGGCGCGTGGCCCGCACTGGCATCCTCCCGTTACTTCCGGCGTTTACCGCTCTGCAGCAACGCTACACTAACCGGACAGCCCCGTGGAGGGCGCGGATTGCCGCCCTCATCAAACTGACAACTAAGCCCTCTATAGCTCGTAGAATTTTGGGCCAGCGGCTAGACTCGCGGCGGTGAGTTGGTTCGGTCCCTGGGGAGGGAATTTTATGAGCGGTTTTCTGCTGCCGCTAAAGGCACGCTTTATAGTCTTTACCTGTGTCGTGCTGATCGCAGTGGCGCTGATATTCGAATTCGTCATCGGCCATCACTCGATCCTGATCGAAGTCCCGCTGGTGATCTTCATTGCTCTCGCGGTCGTCGGCATTCACGACGTGCTGCAGAAGCAGCATTCGGTGTTGCGCAACTATCCGCTCACCGCGCACATCCGCTTCATCCTCGAGGAAATCCGCCCTGAGATCCGGCAGTATTTTCTCGAGAGCGAAAAAGACGGCACGCCGTTCTCGCGCGACAAGCGCGCCATCGTCTATCAGCGCGCCAAGCGGGCGCTGGATAAGCGCCCGTTCGGCACGCAGAACGACGTTTATTCATCGGGCTTTGAATGGCTGGATCATTCGATGGCGCCACGGCCGGTGTGCAAGGAGCCGTTTCGCATCACCGTCGGCGGCCCGGAATGTTCGAAGCCCTACTCCGCGTCGATCTTCAATGTCTCGGCGATGAGCTTCGGTTCGCTCAGCGCCAATGCCATCCGCGCGCTCAATGGCGGGGCAAAGAAGGGCAACTTCGCCCATGACACCGGTGAAGGCGGCTACAGCCCATATCACCGCGAGAACGGCGGCGACATCATCTGGGAAGTCGGCTCCGGCTATTTCAGCTGCCGCAATGACGACGGCACCTTCTGTGCGGAGAAATTCGAGAAGAATGCCGCCAACGACCAGGTGAAGATGGTCGAGCTGAAGCTCAGCCAGGGCGCAAAGCCCGGCCACGGCGGCGTGTTGCCCGCCGCCAAGGTCAGCCCGGAAATCGCCGAGACCCGCGGCGTGCCGGTGGGCAAGGACTGCAATTCGCCGGCCAGCCATTCGGCGTTTTCGACGCCGATCGGGCTGATGCAGTTCATCGCCACCATGCGGCGCCTGTCCGGCGGCAAGCCGGCCGGCTTCAAACTTTGCGTCGGCCATCCGTGGGAGTTCCTTGCCGTCTGCAAGGCGATGCTGGAAACGGACATCTATCCGGACTTCATCGTGGTCGACGGCAAGGAAGGCG
Organism: uncultured Alphaproteobacteria bacterium; assembly: GCA_963739945.1. GTDB lineage: Bacteria > Pseudomonadota > Alphaproteobacteria > Rhizobiales > Xanthobacteraceae > BOG-931. The sequence goes on from CAVUCN010000005.1 coordinate 175,928, forward strand.
GCACTGGCGCCGCGCCGCTCGAATTCTCCGACCATCTCGGCATGCCGCTGCGCGAAGGTTTGAACTTCGTGCATAACGCGCTGATCGGCATCAACGCGCGCGACCGCATCAAGCTCGGCGCCAGCGGCAAGATCATCAGCGCGTTCGACGTCGCGCGCGTCATGGCGCTCGGCGCCGACTGGTGCAACTCCGCGCGCGGCTTCATGTTCGCGCTCGGCTGCATCCAGTCGCAGTCCTGCCATACCGACATGTGCCCGACCGGCGTCGCCACGCAGGACCAGGCCCGCCAGCGCGCGCTCGTGGTGCCGGACAAGGCCGAGCGGGTGTTCAATTTTCAACGCGCCACGGTGGATGCGCTGGCCGAACTGGTCGCCGCGGCCGGCCTCGACCATCCGACCGAGTTCGCGCCCGCGCATTTCTCGCGGCGTGTTTCGCAGCACGAGGTCAAAAGCTTCGCCGAGCTTTATCCGCCGCTGGAGCCGGGAGAGTTGATCAAAGGCAGCGGCGACAAACGCTATGAAATCGCCTGGGCGATGGCGAGCGCCAAGGAATTCCGGGTGATGCCGCGCGCTGCGTGAGCGGCAGCGGTCGCGCCGCTAACGCTCAGCCAATATCTGCTTTGCAGCCAAAACCCGACGTGGGTCCCGCGACGCGGCGACGTCTCAGACTACGTGATTGGGACAGTCGGTGACGGATTGGCGTGAAAGCAGGCCGGCTCTTTGACGGCAACCCCGATACGCCCTTCACGCCTTTCATGACTACGTAACAAGATGCGCCACGTAACAATGAGGATGGCAACGAGCACAAGGCCACCCAGGGAAAGAAGCTGTGTGCTTTCCCCAACGACTTCGTCGGGACCCAACTCCGACGAGATGAGGGTTTGTGCCAAGCTAAAAATACCTATGAAGAGGCTCGAGGCATAAATGGCGAGGCGCTCGCGTTCCGTCCCCAAGCTTGCCAAATCGGGCAAAAGCAGGCTTAGCCCGACTCCAAGGGTCAGCAAGTCATAATCATATTCGTAGGGACTGATCAGCAGGGTCGCGATTGCGGTGACTCCCAACGCTTGCCGCGGCGAGAATTTACGGCTGGCGAGAACGACCGAGCCGAGGGCGAGAACGGCGATGAGGATCTGCGCGGCGGTCGCAAGGAGCGCCGAAACGCCGAGCGAACGGACGGCGGCATAAACCGAAACCATGCGAAAGAGGGGGTAGAAGCCGCGGTCAAGAAAAACGCGGGCCTCTTTGGCACTATCGAAGAAGGCCGTCCAGATGGCTGGGCCGAGCAAAACGGTGGCGAGTGCCGAGGTGGTCGCGACAGTCGCAGCAGCGACAAGAGCCGTTCCCCAGCGCCTGTTCACCAGAGTATAGACCGCGAACGCCACCGCGAGGTGGGGCTTGATGATCATCAAGCCGAGTGGAAGGCCCGCTATTGATCGGCCGGCCTGAAGTCCCAAGCACGCGAGACCGATGAGCGTTCCGGTCAGGAATCCGTTCTGGCCGCATCTGATCGTGATGACGATCACCGGGGCGAGTAAAATCAAAACCGGCACCAGGTTCTCAGGTGCAAGTCGCCGCAGCGTCGCCAGGTAGGCGGCGAGCGTTCCGGTCATGAAGAGGCTGTAGGCCAGTCCCTGTGGCAGCAGCGCAAGCAGCGCAGCGACAAGGTCAAACTGCGGCGGATAGGTCCAGGGTTGGAAACTTTCGCTGGCGAAAAGGGATTTTTGCAATTGGAATAACGTGGCGAAGTGGTAGGCCTGCTCTATGGCGCCACGCCACACTAGCTGTCCGGCGAGGTAGAAACCCTCGAAATCGAATAGTTCGTGCGGCTTGGTGCGGAACTGCACACCCCACAACTCTGCAGCCGTCGGAACCAGCGTCAGCGCCAGGATCAACAGAATAGCGCGAAAATAAATCGCGCGTTTTGTCGCTGAGGTCCTCGTGCACTCGATCATCTCGACGAACGTCATAAAGCACATCTTTTCGGAGGCTAGTTTCTATCGCGCGGCCGAGGCGGAGAGTCTTGCCGCGTCAGCAAACACTGCCGCTTGACGCGAGCGTTGCCGACCAAATTAGCGGGCAACTATTACGGTCACGTTGAGCCAATTAACCGGAATACGAAGGCGATCAGAGCGGTTAAAAAATCGATAATTCATATTCACCGTATCTTAAGTGGGGGTGGGATAATTCTTCAGCGAATTCTTCTAGAAGCGCTTTGTCATGGAACCGCTGCAAAGTCCGCTTCCAGATAACAACCTCGTCGCAAACGGCGAATCAATGCAAGGTAAATGGCTGAGGCTCAGTGGTTTCGCTTTGATGGCCACCGTGAGCGCTTATGCCGGGGCCACGCTGTGGGCCGGGCGCGGTGGCTGGCAAGTGGCCCTTACGTCCATTTCGCTCCGCGACCTCTTGATCATCGTCAGCCTGGTCTCGATGGGTGTTTTCCTGCGCGCGGGCCGGTGGCACTGTTATATTCATGTTCTGCAATGGAACGTTCCACTATTGCAGAGTATCTCGGCATTCGTCGCGAGCTTCGCACTTACCGCGACCCCCGTTAAGTCCGGCGAATTGGTGAAGGTTGTGCTGCTGCGCAGCCAGCATCAGATATCGCTGTCGCAAGGTGCCGGCGTCTTGCTGATCGAGCGTCTTGGCGATCTGTTCGCAGTGATCATGCTCGCCATCGGCGGGCTAACGCTTTTTGTCGATCTGTCAGGCTACGTACTGGCAAGCTTTGTCGCAGTCGGCGCAGTCGTTTTCCTGGCAGCGACGTGTCGCGGTGCGCTCGTACGGGTCCAGACAATTCCCGCGCTTCGCAATCTTGGTCTCAGGCTTACAAACATGCTGGACGCGGTGTGGCTGCTGATGCGGCCAGTTCCGCTGCTGGCCGGCGGCAGCGTCGCTCTCGCTGCTTGGGGTTGTGAAGCGTTGGCGTTTCATTATCTGGTTGGGCGCCTCGGTATCGATAGTTCGCTATTGATTTCGTTTTCTATCTACGGACTCTCGACCCTGGCAGGCGCGCTTTCAATGCTGCCCGGCGGGCTGGGTAGCATGGAAGCCGTCATGGCTTTCCTGCTCACGCGACTCGGTGCGCCTGTATCGGCTGCAACTGTGGCAGTCGTGATCTTTCGCCTGTGTACGCTTTGGCTGTTCAGTCTGATCGGCGCAATCTGCATGTCTGCGTGGATGATTTTCGTCGCAAGGCACCGTCACCCCAACCTTGTTGCCGAGGCGCAATGAGCACATTTCCCGGAACTTATGCGTTTGGCTCGGCGACGGTCATCTTGCCTGTCGTGAACGAGACCTATTCTCTTGTCCAGACGGTCGACTCGATTCTCGAGACGTCGAAGGCGGATGTGCGCGAACTGTTGATCGTCGTCTGTGACAAGACCACGCGCGAGAGCATGGCAACGATCGACGGCTTGTCAGCGCGTCTCGGCGATCTGGTCGTTGTTCATCGTCAGAAATTGAAGTTTCTCGGCGGCGCGATGCGCGAGGCGTTCGACCTTGCGCGTGGCACGCACACCATCATGATGGCCAGCGATCTCGAAACCGATCCGGCTCTGGTACCGCGCCTTATCGCGGAGGAGCGTGCGAGTCCTTCCGGGATTGTCACCGTTACGCGCTGGCACGACGGAAGGCAATTTCGAGGATTATAACGAGCTCAAACTGCGTCGCGAACTGGATTTTTCAGAAGCTGTTTTCAGCTCTCTATTGGACGAAATTGACCGATATGACCTACGCGTACCGGATTTTTCCGACCAGGCTGCTGCAGGCCATTGAGTGGGAGGAGCTGCGGCACCCGTTCCTGTTCGAAACGATGGTCAAGCCGCTGCGCCTCGGAGTTAAGGTGACCGAAATTCCGGGCATTTGGCGCGCGCGTACGGAAGGCAAATCTCAGAACACCTTCTGTTCGCAATTTCGAATATTTCAGGATCGGGCTGCGGGTGCGTTTTGCTTCAGTCGAGTCTCTCCTGCGTGACGAAGCCATCGAATATCCAGGCGTGAATCGCCCAAGCGAGCATCACATATGAAAAAGGTCATTGTTACGACGACGATCAACCCGCCGACCAAGGCGGTGAAGCTCTTCCAGGCGATGAAGGATTGGGATCTCGTCGTCATCGGCGACCTTAAGACGCCGAAGGATTATCATCTCGAGCGCGGCGTCTACATGGATCCGGCGAGCCAGGAGAAATACGACAAGGAACTATCCGACGCTATCGGCTGGAACTGCATCCAGCGGCGCAATTTCGGGCTCCTCGTCGCCCACGACATGAAGGCGGACATCGTCGCCGTGGTGGACGACGACAATATCCCTCTGGCGGGCTGGGGTGAGAACCTCTTCGTCGGCCAGGAGGTCGAGGTCAACTACTACGAGACCGACCTCCCGGCCTTCGACCCGATCGGCGCCACCAATTATCCGAAGCTGTGGCACCGCGGCTACCCGCTGCAGCTGCTGTCAAAGCGGAACTACAGACACAAAGACGCGCAAGCGCGTACGCGTCGACATCCAGGCCGATTTCTGGAACGGCGATCCGGACATCGACGCGATTTGCCGCATGGAGCACGCGCCGGAATGCGATTTCGATCCGGCGGCGTTCCCGATCGCGTCCAATAAGCTTTCGCCGTTCAATTCCCAGAACACCTTTCTCGCCGGCGACGTGCTCGAGGATTATTTCCTTTATCCGCACGTCGGGCGCATGGACGATATTTGGGCCGCCTACTACGTGCAGGCCAAAGACTATCAGTGTCGTCTACGGCAAGGCCTCGGTCTTCCAGGATCGCAACGTGCACGACCTGATCGCGCGACATGAGGCAGGAATATCTCGGCTACGAGAACAACTTGAACATTGTCCAAGAGCTGCCCAAAAACCCTGAATCCTTGCTCGCTTATCTGCCCGGCCGTGCGGCGTGGGCTTTCGAGCTTTACAAAAGGCATTTCAAGCATGCGTAAGATCCTTATCACTGGAGGTGCGGGATTCGTTGGGCGCCATTTCGTCAGGCATTTTCTTGAGAACGGCGACGAGGTCCATGCGGTCGACTGCGTCGCTCCCATTTACCGGCGGAATTGATCCGGCGGCGGGCTGGCCGCTATTCGAGCCGCGCGATTTTTCAACTTTCAAATTTTTCCGCGAGGATTGCCGCGATTTCTTCAAGCGTGTGCGCGACACCGATTACGACTACGCGGTACATCTCGCGGCAATGGTCGGCGGGCGCGCCATGATCGAGAACAAGCCGATCGCCGTGGCCGACGATCTCTCGATCGACGCCGAGTATTGGCAATGGGCGACGTGCTGGCAAAGCCGGCGAAGACCCTGTGCTTCAGTTCGAGCGCAGCCTATCCGATCAAATACCAGCGCGAGGGCGATTACGTGTTACTGCGCGAAGACATGATCGGCTTCGACGACGATATCGGCATGCCGGACATGTCCTACGGCTGGGCCAAGCTGACCTGCGAGTACCTGGCACGGCTTGCTTACGAGAAGCATGGTCTAAAATCGGTCTGCTATCGACCGTTTTCGGGCTACGGCGAGGACCAGGACGACTCCTATCCATTTCCCAGCATTTGCAAGCGCGCGCTCGCCAATCAACGGCGCCAAGGTGCTCAACGTTTGGGGCAGCGGCACGCAGATGCGCGATTTCATCCATATCGACGACTGCGTTGCGGGCGTTGTTGCCACGATGGATAAGATCGACGACGGCGACGCTGTCAATTTATCGACCGGCATCTATACCAGCTTCATCGAATTCGCACGTATGGCGGCCAAGCTTGTGCGGCTATTCGCCGGAAGTGCGCGGAATGTCCGATAAGCCGACCGGCGTGTTTGCGCGCGGCGGCGATACCCAGAAGCAACTGAGTCGCTCGGATTCAAGTATAAGATCGATTTTGCGACCGGCATCAAACGCGCCCTCGACCATTACTCCGGGGCGGCGATGGCATCGCTGGTACCGAAAATATCAGAGCCTGCAGCAACACAGGCGACCGCCAGAAACGAGAGCATCTTCGGTTGATCTGAATCGAGGATTGTCAAACGGATTTGGCTATCCGCTGTCGGTCTAGTGTCCTCTATATCCCTAGGCCGGGCCGCCGTTGTGATTCATTTCCGGCGATGTCACGAGATGCCGGGTGCAATTGATCAAGCTCGCCCGGTGCGGCGCTTCTTCATGCAGCAAAGTTACGCCGGTATTGTCGAAGCGCTCCGGAACGCTGACCCCTTCGGGCAACAATGCATGCCGCGCGACAAGGGCACGGCAGACCAGGCCATGCGTGACCACCACCAACGCGCCGTTCACGCTGCGGCGCCTGCTCACAATGAAGGCGAAGGCTTCTGCGACCCGCACGTGAAATGTCGGCCAGTCTTCGCCGTTGGGCGGCACGACATCGGGTCCGAACGGATCTTCGGCTAACGCGGCATAGGACATACCGCGCAGATCGCCAAAGTTGCGCTCCTGCAACAGCGGGCTCTCTTCGATCGGAATTCCGGAGCAGTCGGCGAGCGGCGCCGCCGTCATGCGCGCGCGCAACAAGTCGCTGCACAGGATGTGAACGAACCCGTGCGCCGACAAGCGGCGCGCGAGCTGTTCCGCCTGATGCATTCCGTGTTCGTTGAGCGGAACGTCGGGGCGCTGCAGAATGCGGGCTGCATTGCCGTCGGTCTCGCCATGACGCACTAGCAAAATCGTCATGCGTCGTAGTTAGCAGCGTTCGTTCGCACAGGCGAGCGCCTTAAACCCGATAATACGAGTGCCGGCTACTGCGACTTGATGCCGGCGTCGCGGATCACCTTGCCCCATTTCCTGGTTTCATCGGCGATCAGCCTGGTGAAATCCGCCGCCGTGCCGGTGAGCAGCATACAGCCCATATCGGCAAGCCGCGCCTTGATCGTCGGGTCGGCAAGACCGGCATTGGTTGCCGTGTTGAGACGCGAAACGATGTCGGGCGGCGTCCCTGCCGGCGCGCCGATGCCAAACCATGAACTGGTTTCATAGCCCGGCACGAACTCGCTGATGCTCGGAAGATCGGGCAGCGCGTCAGAGCGCGTGGTCGTCGTCACACCGAGCGGCCTGATCTCGCCGGCGCGAATGTGTGAGATCGAGGCAACCAGTGTCGCAAACATCACCGGGACCTGACCGCCGATAAAATCGGCCATCGCCGGACCGTCGCCTTTGTAGGGAATATGCGTCAGGTTGGCGCCGGTCATGACGTTGAACAGCTGTCCGGCGAGATGGCTTGGCGTGCCGATGCCGGCCGAGGCGTAACTGAGCTTGCCCGGATTGGCCTTGGCGTAGGCGATCAGTTCCGGGATGCTTTTCACCGGCACCGAAGGATGTACCTCGGCGACATTGGGCACGCGCACCACGCCGGCGACGCCGGTGATGTCGCGAACGAAATTGAAGCTGAGATTTTCGTAGAGCGCATCGTTCGCGGCGACCGCGGGCGGCACCATGATGAGCGTGTAACCGTCGGGTGCAGCCTTGGCGACCATCTCGGCGCCGATATTGCCGCCGGCACCCGGCCGGTTGTCGACGACGACCTGCTGGCCGAGCCGTTGCGATAGCCACTGCGACATCAGGCGCGCGAGAATGTCGGTGGTGCTGCCGGGCGCGAAGCCGACAATAAGATGGATCGGGTGTGTCGGGTAATCCTCTGCGAATGCAAATCGCGGCATCGCCGGCAATGCAGCAACACCTGCTGCAAGCCTTAGAAATTCCCTGCGTAGAATTTTCACAACCGCTCCTCCCTGATTGCTGACGTCCATGCGAATCTGACGTTCGCTTTCGGGACAGCAGCTTTATGACTCTATTCCGGTTTCATGTTGGCAAACTTGACGACCTTTCCCCACTTCTCGATTTCCGCGGCGATAAATTTGCGAAAATCATCCGGTGAGCCCGTCATCACAATGGCGCCGAATTCGCCGAGCTGCCCTTGCAGCTTGGTATCGGCGAGCACCGCATTGGTCTCCTTGTTCAGCTTGTCGACGATCTCGGCCGGCGTGCCGGCGGGCGCGCCGAGGCCTGCCCACGAGACCGCTTCGTAGCCTGACAGAGTCTCGGCGATCGTCGGCACGTCGGGCAGGATATCCATCCGCTTGGCGCCGGTGGTACCGAGCGCCCGGAGCGTGCCGGCCTTGACGAAACTCACCACGGAACCCGGCGTCGAGAACATCACCTGGATCTGGCCGCCGATCAGATCGGTCACCGACGGTGCCTCACCACGATACGGCACGTGCGCCATTTTCAATCCCGTCATCAGGTTGAACAATTCGCCGGCGACATCGCCGGTCGAGCCGACACCGCCGGAGCCCATATTGATCTTGCCGGGATTGGCCTTTGGCGTAGTCGATGAACTCCCGCACCGTCTTGGCCGGAAAGTTCGGATTCACCGCCATGATCAGCGGTGCGCGCTCAAGGCTGGCGACCGGCAGAATATCTTTGGTGAAGCTGAAATCGAGATTGGTGTAGAGCGTGGCGTTGATCGCGCCGGGCGACCCGGCAAGCAGCAGCGTGTAGCCATCGGGCGTGGCATGCGCCACCGCGGCGGTGCCGATATTGGTGCCGGCCCCTCCCCGGTTCTCGATGACGATCTGCTGGCCGAGGCGCTGCGACAGCGGCGCCGCGACGAGCCGCGCGACAATGTCGAATGTGCCGGCCGGCGGGACGGGAACGATCAGATGGATCGGCCGCGCCGGATAGGTTTCCGCCCACGCCAGGCGCGGGATTGCCGGCGCCGCAACGGCGGCAGCGCCAAACCGAAGCAATTGCCTGCGTGAGGGATTCATTGCCGCTCCTTCGCTATCATCATTTGCCTCGCTCATTTCGCGGTGGCTTTGGCGAATTTCACCACCTTGGCCCATTTCTCGAGTTCGCTGTCCATGAATTTGCTGAAATCGGCAGGCGTTCCCGGCAAGGTTACGCCGCCAAGACCGGTGATGCGCTTCTTGATCGCTGGATCGGCAAGCGCCGCATTCACCTCGGCGTTGAGCTTGTCGATCACATCCCTGGGCGTTTTCGCTGGCGCTCCGATTCCGATCCACTGATTGGCGTCGAAGCCCGGCACCACCTCGGCCACCGTCGGCACGTCCGGCAACAGCTCCGACCGCGCCGCGGACGTTACCGCCAGCGCGCGCAGAGCTTCCCGAGCGGACGTGATCGATCACCAGCAACACCGTGCCGATCATGCCCTGAATCTGCCCGCCGATCGCATCGGTCACCGCCGGCGGCCCGCCGCGATACGAGATCATCGACAGCTTGGAGTCCGTCATCATCATGAACAACTCGCCGGCGACATATTGCGGACTGCCGATGCCGGGAGCGCCGATATTGATCTTGTCGGGATTGGCTTTCGCGTAGGCGATGAAATCCGGCAGCGTCTTCGGCGGCAGTTGCGGATTGACCGTGATCACCGCCGGCAGGATCACCGCATTCGCAATCGGTACGATGTCGCGTTTGAAGTTGAAATTCGGCGAGTCGATGACGCTCGGATCGATGGTGTACGATGCGCTGATCAAGCAGCAGCGTGTAACCGTCCGGCGCTGAGCGGGCGACGACTTCTCCGCCGAGCGTGCCGTTGCCGCCTTCCCGGTTCTCGACGACGAACGGCTGTCCGAGTCGCTCCGAAAGCCGCTGCCCGATCAGCCGCGCAATGACGTCGGGCGCGCTGCCGGCGATAGCGCCGACAATGAGACGGACCGGCCGCGCCGGATAAGTCTCGGCGCGAACGATGTGCGGCATCGCCGGCAGCGCGAGCGCGCCAGCGGCGAGTCTGATGAGACGGCGGCGAGCAAGCTTGATCATCGGTCAATCCGCCTTTGTTCAGTCAGCCTTGGCGCCGGAGAATTTGACCACCTTGGCCCACTTCTCGGTTTCGTCGGTGAGGAATTTTCCGAACTCGGCCGGCGTCATCGGCATCGGCTCGCCGCCGAGGTCCTTGATCCTGGCCCTGATCTGCGGATCGGCGAGGCCGGCAGTGATCGCCGCGTTGAGCTTGTCGACGATCTCCGCCGGCGTGCCCTTGGGCGCGCAGGTACCGTCCCAAACCGTTGCCTCGAAACCCGGCAACACTTCGCCGATCGGTCGGAACGTCCGGCAGCACATCGACACGTTTGGCGCTGGTCACGCCGAGCGCGCGCAACTGGCCGCTTTTGACGAAGCCGAATGCCGCCGGCACCGTGATGATGAACGCCTGGATTTGCCCGGCGAGCAGATCGGTGAATGCCGGCGCCGGCCCGCGATACGGCACGTGGACGATATTGACGCCGCTCGTCAGCTTGAGCAGTTCGCCCGCGACATGCATCGGCGTGCCGATGCCGGGCGACGCCATATTGATCTTGCCCGGATTGGCTTTGGCGTAGGCGATGAATTCGGCGAGCGTTTGCGCGGGAAACGACGGGTTGACCAGCAGGATCAGCGGCAGCGAAACCAGGCCGGCGACCGGCGTGGTGTCACGGAGGAAATCGAAATTGAGGTGCTGATAGAGCGTCGCATTGATTGCGTTCGCCGAGAGGCACGTCAAAAGCGTGTAGCCGTCGGGCGCGGACCTGATGGCGGCCTCAGTCGCAATGTTGCCGCCGGCACCGGTGCGGTTCTCGACGACGAATGGCTGGCCGAGCTTTTCGGACAACCACTGGGCGATCAGACGCGAAATCAGATCGGGCGTGCCACCGCCGCCGAAACCCTCCAGAATCTTCACCGGGCGAACCGGATAATCGGCCGCCAAGGCAGGGCGGGGCAACATCGTGCCGGCAACAGCACCTGCTACGGTACTTGCCGCCATGACGTTTGCCGCCATGACGTTCGCCGCCATGACGCAAAACTGCCGCCGCGGCAAATTCATGCCGTTCGCCATCCTGGCGTCCCTCCCTGTTTCGATCATAGCAGTGCCCCTCTTCCGCGCACACCAACGCCCCGTGTAACATCTCGTCGCGCTGCCAGCAGGGCGATCGCGCCGTGAAGTTTTCCCGCCGCCGCGTTCTGCAACTTTCCAGCGCCGCCGGTGCTGGCGTTTTTGGCTCGCTGCCGGACATCGCACAGGCGCAAGCCTATCCGTCCCGTCCGATCACGGTGATCGTGCCATTCGCTGCGGGCGGCCCGCTCGACATTTCCGGGCGCATCCTCACCGCCAGCATGCAGGAGACACTGGGTCAGCCGGTGGTCGTCGAAAATGTCAGCGGTGCCGGCGGCACGATCGGCCTGGCGCGCCTCGCGCGTGCCGATCCCGATGGCTACACGCTCGGACTCAGCATCTTGAACACACAAGTGATCAACGGCGCGCTCTACAATCTGTCCTTATGACTTGCAGAAAGACTTCGCGCCGATCGCGCTCTACACGGACGGCCCTTTGCTTATCGTTGGACGCAAGACGCTTCCGGCCAACAACCTCCAGGAACTGATCGCGTGGCTTAAAGCCAATCCCGACAAAGCCACATCCGGCACCACCGGTGTCGGCAGTCCGCAACACGTCGCCGGCGTTCTGTTCGAAAAAGCAACCGGCACACATTTCCAGTTCACGCATTATCGCGGCGGCGGACAAGTCACGCAGGATCTGGTCGGCGGACAAATCGACCTTGTGTTCTCCGATATCGTTACGGCGGTGCCGCAAATCCGCGCCGGCACCATCAAAGCCTACGCCGTAATGGCGAAGAACCGTCTGGCGCTGCTAGCCCGACGTTCCGACCACCGACGAAGCCGGCGTGCCCGGTCTCTACAGCTCGGTGTGGAATTCGCTGTGGGCGCCGACAGGAACGCCGCGCCCGATCATCGACAAACTCAACGCTGCCGTCGTCGCCGCGTGAACGATGCGAAGGTGCAGGCCAGAGTAGCCGATACTCGGCCGCACATTATTTCCGCGCGAAATGATGACGCCCGGAAGCGCTTCCGCAACTGCAACAAGCCGAAATCGACAAGTGGTGGCCGATCGTCAAAGCCGCCGGCATGAAGGCGGAATAACTCTGCGCGAAATGCCGAATCTGATGGAACTGCCGCCGACCTGTCATCCAGCCGTCATAGAGGCTGACCAGAGTCCGGCCGCTATCTCAGGGAGAGGCATCTATGACTGATATCACAGCGTTACCGGGCTCAATCGAACCTGCCGGACACGGCGGACCGAAGCTCGATCAAGGCGTAAATCCACTGACGCTCATCCTGTTTATGGGTGTGCTGGCGGCGGGTTTGCTTTTCGCGGCCTACAGCATTTATTCCGACATCGACTCGGCTGGCACGAAGATCACAAGCTTCCTGCCGTTCATTCTGCTGTTCGTAGCGTTGCTGATCGCGCTCGGCTTCGAGTTCGTCAACGGTTTCCACGACACCGCAAACGCGGTCGCGACTGTGATCTATACGCGCTCGCTGCCGGCCAATATTGCGGTGGTCTGGTCGGGCGTGTTCAACCTCCTCGGCGTGCTGTGGTCGTCCGGAGCGGTCGCCTTCGGCATCGTCTCGCTGTTGCCCGTCGAATTGATCCTGCAAGTCGGATCGAGCGCCGGCTTCGCCATGGTGTTCGCGCTGTTGATCGCAGCGATCATCTGGAATCTCGGCACCTGGTCTTTCGGGCTTCCCGCTTCCAGTTCGCACACGCTGATCGGATCGGTGATCGGCGTCGGCATCACCAACGCGCTGTTGCACGGCCGCAGCGGCACCTCGGGCGTCGATTGGACCCAGGCCACATCGATCGGCAAGGCGCTGCTGCTCTCGCCGATCTTCGGTTTCGTTCTCGCCGGCGCTACTGCTGTTCGCGGTGAAGTTCCTCATTCCCAGCAAAGAGCTGTTTGCCGAACCGAAGGGCGACCAGCCGCCTCCGACGTGGATCCGCGGCATTCTCGTTCTGACCTGTACGCTGGTGAGCTTCTTCCACGGCTCCAATGACGGTCAGAAAGGCATGGGCCTGATCATGCTGATCCTGATCGGCGTGGTGCCAACGACCTACGCGCTCAATCGCGCACTGCCGGCAAGCCAGATCGAGAAGTTCGAGGCGAACTCGAAGGCGGCGAGCGCGGTCATTAATGCAAGGCCGTCCGGCTACAACGTGCTCGGCGACCCGCGGCCTGCCGTGACCGCCTACGTTGCCCAGCATCAGATCAACGAGGGAACGTTCCCCTCGCTGGCCGTGCTGGTCAACAGCATCTCGCAGCAGGTCACGCAGTATGGCTCGATCGCCAAAATGCCGGCCGACCAGGTCGGCAATACGCGTAACGACATGTATCTGGCGTCCGAGGCGATCCGCTTCCTGATGAAGGACGATCAGGCGCAACTCAGCGCAGCCGATGTTGCCGCGCTAAACGCCTACAAAGGCTCGCTCGACAGCGCGACCAAATTCATCCCGTACTGGGTGAAGATCGTCGTCGCCATTGCGCTCGGTCTCGGCACTATGGTCGGCTGGAAGCGGATCGTGGTGACGGTGGGATCGAAGATCGGCAAGACCCACCTGACCTACGCACAGGGCGCCTGCGCCGAGATCACGGCGGCGGCAACGATCGCGGCGGCGGACGGCTATGGATTGCCGGTGTCGACGACGCACGTGCTGTCGTCGGGCATCGCCGGCACCATGGCGGCGAACGGCTCCGGCCTGCAGTGGTCGACCGTGCGCAACATCGCGCTCGCCTGGGTGCTGACCTTGCCGGCCGCGATGGCTTTGTCAGGCACGCTGTACTTCATCTTCTCGCGTCTGTTCTAGGCAAGTAGTGCGTCCCGAAAATCAGTGCGTCCGAAAAAAGACCCTCCAGCAACGACAAACCCCGGCGTTTCGGCGCCGGGGTTTTTGCATTCCAGAAGACTGTCAGCGGAAAATCGACTGATTACAGCTGTCCGTACTTGCTGAGCACCGCGCGGCAATCGCTGCTGACGCGCCAGCTATGAGCGGCAAGCGTCGCACCGCAACGAAGCAGATTGTCCAAGGATCATGCCGCCGGAGCGATCGCACATCCTGGCTGCGGCCGGCTTGCACGGCGCGAGCTCGGCGAGATCGATTGCACTGGCGGCCGTCATCGAGAGGCCAAGAAGAATGCATGCGGCAACAATCGTCTTCATTCTGGGATCCGTCCCTCATTATTTATTGGAAGTGGTCTGCATAACCTCATTGGTCTGAAAAGGCCAGAATTTTTGTGCGTCGCACAAGCTTTTTTAAGCCATTGAAAGATATACAGTTTATTAGCTATCGCGCGAAATGCATCGCTGCACTGCGCCCAATCTCTGCCACATTTCGCGGCAGGCCGATGGTTAAAGCGCTGCCATGCCGCGGCTTGGTTCCACGGCGCGCGCAGCTGAAATGAATCGGCGGCGACTTACTCGGCGGCGGCCCGATTGCCGATCGCGGCATTGACCGCCGGCATCACTTTCTCCGCCATCAGCTCCATCGACCGGCGCGACAGCGCCGGATCGGCCCAGTCCTTGCCGCAATAGAGCAGCGTGCCGAAGTCGCCGATCTTTTCGTGCAGTGCCAGAATGCCGTCGATCACGCGGTTGACGCTGCCGCGGATGACCACGTTGTTGAAGATGTAATCGAGGGTCAGATCCTCATCCGGCATGTCGAGGCGTTCCTTGAACCCGCCAAGACGATTGCCCTTGCGCAGCTTCGCCGTGAGCTGGTTCATGTAGAACCGGTACGGGACTCCTGGCATCGTCGCCGCCGTAAGCGAGCGCGGTCTTGTCGTCGTCGGCAACGAAGATCGAGCGCGCCACACGCCAGTTGGCGCGGTCGGCTTTGTGCCCGCCTTCGGCGCAGCCCTGGGCGTAATTGCCCCATTGGCTCAGCAGATGATTGCGGTGCAGAAAATGCGAGGAAACCGGCCACCAGCCGCGGCGGCCGAGCGCGATCAGTCCCTTCGACAGCGGCTCTGTCGCGGTGCCGAGGATCGGCGGATGCGGCTTCTGGTACGGTTTTACTACATTACCGAGACCGATCTCCGGCCATCGCGTCTTTGCCGTGGAAATATTCCAGAACTTACCTTTGAGATCGTAGGGCGCGTCTTTGGTCCACAGCGCAATAATGTGATCGATCGCCTCGGCAAACATGGCGCCGCGGTCGGCGTCGAGCAGTTCCAGCGCCTCCATATCGGTGCGCAACACGCCGGCGCCGATACCGAACAGCAGCCGGCCTTCCAGCAGGTTGTCGACCAGCGCGGCGTGCGTCGCCACCAGCAGCGGATGGCAGAACGGCAGATTGGTCACCGCGGTACCGAGCTTGATGTTTTTCGTAAAGCCCGCGAGCGAGGCGCAGAACATCAGACTCGACGGGATGTTCTCGGCAACATCGGTCAGATGCTCGCCGCAGTATCCTTCCGAGTAGCCGAGCTGGTCGGCAAGGACGAAAGGCCTCGCGGTCCTCGCGCAGCGTCTCGGCGTAATTCCGCTCCAGCGGATGCACCGGCATGATGAAGAAACCAAGCTTCATTGAATTCCTCCGCGCCGGCCGGCGTTAACGGGCGTGTGAATTCACGCTCAACTCGGCCTTCGATTTATTTACCACGCGCTTTTCGCTATTGCACGTCGGCTGAGTTGATTGATCTACATTCTCGTCTGAGCAGCGAACGCCCTAGCAATTCCAAAGGCGGACCGGAGGCAGTTGGCTTCTGCTGCGGTTCGCTTTTGCTTTTGGGGCCGACGCCGCCGAAAGCGCCCATCAGGTCCAGTTCAGACGTTCAAAGATCGCGCCCCTAGCTGCGTATCTATTTCGGCGGTGTGTAAATCAGCGCCTGCTTGGCGCGCGCGATGATATTCGGCGGCAGCGCGTAGAGCTTTGTGACCAGCGCCTGCAAATCGTCACCCGACATGTAGTCGACGTCGAGTTGCATCTTCGCGGCTTCATCGCGCAATGCCGGATCGTTGAACGTATCGACGAACGCCTTGCGCAGCGCAGCCACGCGCTCGAGCGGTACACCCGGGGGCATGATGTAAGGCCGACCGAACACGGCCTGGCTCTCGATCAGTTCCATCACCTTGCGGTCCTCGTCACTCCGCGCGAACTGCACCGCCAGCGGCACGCCCTGTTTGTTCAGATCCGAGTGACCTTTCATGTCGACTTGAAGGACGACGTTGATCAGCTTTTTGGCGAACCAGTCCGGATGCAGCGTCGGCAGCCCGGTCCAGCCGAGGCCGCAGGCGCCCTGCACTTCGCCGCGCTCGAACGCCAGCGTGATCTCCTTCGAGCCGGCATAGCCCCCGACAATGCGGAATTTGGTGCTGATAAGATTGTTTAGCATCGTGGTGAGATCACGGGTGGTGCCACCCGCGTTGCTCACCCCCATGATCGTCTCGCGGGTGAACACGTCCTCGATCGTCTTGGCCGGCGCATCGCCGCGCAGGAAGCAGATGTAGTCGTCGGCATTGGCATTCCCGGCATAGATGAGCTTGTTTGGATCGTATGGCACCTGCACGTCGCCGATCAGCGGATCGAGCAGCACGCCCGGGAACACAGCAGCCATCGCGGTGCCGTCCTTCGGCGCGACCGAATAGATGTAGCCCGCCGACTTGCCGCTGCCGGCGCCCGGCATGTTCTGAACCACGACTTCGGGGTTGCCCGGCATGTGCTCGCTGAAATGTCGCGCGATCAGCCGCGCATAGGCGTCGTAGCCGCCGCCCGCAGTCGAGCCGACGATGATGTTGATCTGCTTGCCGCGATAAAAATCGGCGACGGCGTCCTGAGCATACGTGGGTGATATGCCGAGACAGATTGTAACTGCTGCCCACACCACAAAACAGAAGCCCGGCACATAGGCGAGTGAAGCGACGCCGTTCTTCGAACGGCTATGACCGGGCATCCGTATCCGCACGAACCTTCAGCAAGCGGGTAATCAGGCGGCCGCGGCCGTCAGATTGCCGAACTTCTTCAGGTTTTCTTTCTGCTTGTCGTTGCGCGGCGGCAGCTTGAACAGGCGCGCCGCGGTACCGCCGAGGATGTTGTGCTTCGCCTTCTCGCTCAGGAACGGCAGATCGTAGATCGTCGACGGCAGGTCGAAGTCCCAGTGCGGATAATCGGACGAGTACAGGACTTGCGTTTCCGCATTCATCATGCGGAACGTGCACTCCAGCGCCTGCATGTCCTGAATCTCCATCGGCTGCGTGGAGTAGTACATGTCGCGCATGTAGTCCGACGGCTTCTTCTTGAGCAGCGGCGCCTCGGACGGACGCAGCATGAACTCGTGGTCGAGCTTCTGCATCAGGAACGGCACCCAGGCGAGACCGGATTCGATCCATACGACGGGCAGCTTCGGAAAGCGCTCGCCCATGCCGTTGATGACCCAGTTCGACAGGTTGACGATGTTGTACCAGGAGAAGCCGAGCGCGTGCGCCGTGAGGAAGCGGTTGCAGCTCTTGAAGATCGGCTCGCCCCAGTTCGGGCCGGAGTGGAACGACAGTACCAGACCGCGTTCCTCGATCGCCCGATAGGTCTTGATGTAGGCGTTATCGTTGACGGCCAGGTTGTTGCGGACCGTCGTCACCATGAAGCCGCCGACACCTTTGCGGTGGCCGAAGGTCTCGACGTGACGGAGCGTTTCGTCGGGATCGGAGAACGGCAGGCAGAGCATCGAGTAGAAGCGGCCGCCGGACTCCGGCAGCACTTTCTCGGTGAGCCAGCGGTTGTAGCCCCAGCACAGATCGGACTCCATTTCCTTTTGCGGATGCAGGCCGATCGAGAGCATGCCGGTCGGGAACAGGCAGGAATAATCGACGCTCATCGCGTCCATCCAGCGATGGCCGAGTTCGACGTCGCGGAATTTGCCGTCCGGCGTCTTCTCACTTCCGCGCATCGGATAGCGCGTTACGCGGCCGCCCATATCCTGGAAGCCCACGGTTTGCGGCGCGAAAGCGCCGCGACTGCGGCCCCGGGTGCTGCCGGACATGGCGAGCTGCTTGAGCACCTCGTTCTCCATGAACGGCATGATCTCGTCCATGTGCTCGTTTTCGTAGTGATGCGCGTCGACATCGACGATCAGTATATCGTCGAGGTTGCGCGCCGCCGCTTGCTTGCGGGCGTGGGAGAGCAGCCTGCTGGTATTGAGTTCTTCGATCGGTACCCGCCGGCCGCGGTCAGCAATGAGATCCATGGCGTCTTTCTCCAGTAGTGCGATTGGGACCTAGCGTCCCGTCCAACTCTGCCACATGCCGAGCTCGAACACGGCGAGATCGACTGCTTTCAACAATCCACTCGCCGTGACCATCACGTCGGTGGCGGAAATCGAATTCTTGGCGACCGTAGCGAGTTGCTCGCCGGCTTCGGTGCGCGCGGTGTAGAGACGGCAGGCTGCTGCCATCAGCTTCTGCAGCGCCTCTGCCGACACCATGTCGAGCTTGCCGTCGACGATGCTACGCTCGATCACAGCGGCGACACGGACGGCATCCGCCGATGCGCCTTCGACAACCTGCATCTTCGGCTTCGGGGCAGGCCTCGCCGCGGGCGTACGACGCACCGCTTTCGCCGCTGCTTTCGAAGATTTTGCCGCGCGCTTAGGCGACGACATAAAGATCCTCGCCTTTCTGGACCGTCTTGTACTTCTTCAGCCGCATCTTGCGGTCGCTGACGCACTCGCCGGTCTTCATGTCGTATTCCATGCCGTGCCACGGGCAGACGAAGTGCATTTCGTCTTCCGAGAAGAACAGACCCATCGACGTCTTGTCGGGACGAAGCCGCTCCTCGACCTTGGCAATGGTCAGGCCTTCGCACGCCGGGCCACCCTGGTGCAGGCAGAAATTGCTGTAGGCGTAATACTCGCCTTCGTGCCTGAAAACGCCGATCTCATTGTCGCCGACGAAAACGATACGACGTTCGCCGTCTTTCATTTCGGAAAGTTTTGCGACGAATTTTTCCGCCATCTGCGCTCTACCCTCACCTACGCTCTTTGGTTCTCATTGTACCGGATGGACCGCCGGACTCACGGCCGCCCGTCTCGGCACAGTTTTAGCACAGGCAAAAAGCCCGCGCGACGGGCATAATCCGTATCCAGCCATGCCGGATACGGAGTTCAGACCCGCTTAAACCATCCGGTTCTCGATCTCGCCGATGTTCTCGATCCAAAGCTTCACGGTATCGCCGGACTTGAGAAAATTGCCGCTTTCCGCGCCAGTGCCGGACGGCGTGCCGGTGAGGATCAGGTCGCCGGGGTGAAGCGTCATGTTTTCCGACAATTGCGCGATCTGCTCGGCCAGATTGAACAGCATCTTGCCGGTGTTGGAATCCTGCTTGATCTGCCCGTTAACCCACAGCTTCATGTTCAGATTCTGAGGGTCCTTGATGTCACTGGCGGGCACGATCCACGGCCCCAAGGGGCAGGACCCTTCAAAAGTCTTGTGCTTGGTCCAGTCCATCTTGAACGGCGACGTCGCCGAAACCGCAGGCCGGCGGCCGCGGTCGCGTGCCGACAAGTCATTGGAGACCGTGTATCCGGCGACATACGACAGCGCCTTATCTATCGAAACATCCTTGGCCGGCTTGCCGATCACGGCGGCTAACTCGATTTCCCAGTCCATCGCTTGGGCGTAACCGGTCATCTTGATACTGGCGCCCGGATCGGCAATCGTCCGCGCCGCTTTGATGAAGTGCCAGGGTTTTAGACCCAGTGCGTGCGGGTCGGTCGGCAGCTCGATGCCCTCTTTGGCAGCCATCGCGGCAGCATGGTCGGCGTAATTCGCGCCGGCGCAGTAAATGGTCGATGGATATTGGACCGGTGCCAGCAGCTTGGTTTTCTTCAGCGGCATGCGCTTCGCCCGGCTTTTAGCGGCGCCCGCGGCAGCCTTTTTCAGCGTGCCTTCGGCCCGTTTCCAGTCGGCGAGAATGCCGAGCACAGTCGCGTAGGCCGGTTTGCCGGTAAGCTTGGCGGCGTCGAACACCTCTTCGCCGATGACAAGGCCGGCGCGCGGGCCATCACCCGATTTGTACGTCGCAAGCTTGTAACCGCCAGATTTAGTCCCAGCCTTTTTAGCCTTAGCCATGCGCGTCTACTCCCTGAAAAGCATTGCCGCGACCAAACCGCGATCGGACGCGATTGGCAAGACCAGTTTCCAGGCTTCCAATGCCGCCCTTGAGTTCGGCTGGAGCCGGTGGTTGATTGCCGGCCAAGATTCAGGAAACTGATCCAGGAATGATCGAGCGAACGATCAGGAAAACGCGGCAGGAGACGAAAGATGATCAAGCCCCGGCGCATCGGACATGCCACCTACGAGACGCCCGACCTGCAAAAGATGATCGACTACTATACGCAGGTGATGGGTCTGGTGCTGGCCGAGCGGGAGAACGATCGCGCCTTCCTCGTCACCCAGATCGGCCAGCTCGCCATCCAGCTCAACAAAGGCGATGCCGAACGCTGCGTGATGCTGTCATTCGAAGTCGCGCCTGACTCCGACTTCGGCGCCATGGCCCGCGAACTCTCCGAGCACGGTATTGCCAGCGAACTGCGCAACGACTCCGTTCCCGGCCTCGGTCAGGTGCTCACCTTCAAGGACAACAAGGGCACCACGATCGCGCTGTTCAAGGAGTGGAGCTATCTCGGCAAGCACCTGCTGCATCTCGGCATTGGCCCGCTCAAGCTCGGCCACATCGCCTGGGTGGTCGACGATCCGCAGAAGACGGCGGAGTTCTACGAGAAGGTGCTCGGCTTCAAGGTATCCGACTGGATCGACGACTTCTTCGTGTTCATGCGCTGCAACAGCGATCATCACACGGTGAACTTCATCCGCGGCAGCACCGTCAAGATGCATCACATGGCGTTCGAGCTGAAGGACTTCATCCACCTGCAGAATTCATGCGACCTGTTCGGCCAGCGCAAGATCCCGATCATCTGGGGACCGCTGCGTCACGGACCGGGCCACAACATCGCCACCTATCATCGCAATCCGGACGATCAGGTGATCGAATTCTTCTGCGAGCTCGACAAGATGGTGGACGAGAACCTCGGCTATTTCGAACCGCGGCCATGGCATCAGGACACGCCGCAACGGCCAAAGACCTGGGTCGCCGGCAAGACCAATGTCTGGGGGCCGCCACCGACGCCCGAATTCCATCGTGGAAGAGAGTCGCAATCGCCGTTCCCAGCGAAAGACTCACACTGACGCGGCCATAAGCTTGGATTTCGACAGTCATTGTGTGTATTGCACCGCCACAACGAAACCGTTTCGTTACTGTCACAATCCTTTGGGGTAGGCAGACTACATCCCACCTTGCAATGACCGGCACAGAGCGTAAAGTTGCGGCCGGCGACGAGCGGAGTACCGATCATGACGATTCCTACTCTGAAGGTTTTAGCAAGTCTCTTGCAGCTGCACGGCCCGGGCACGACGGTCCAGAGCGATCACCCCGGGAATCAAGGCGCTTCTCAAGGATTCTCCCGAGCCGATCATCGATCAGAGCGCGGCAAATCAGAACGCTACGCTCGATGAGGACACGGTGTCGGAGACACCGTCGCCGACTCAGGCCTATTTCCGGCGCGCTTTCGGCCGGGGCGGTCCCTATATCGGTGGCTTCCGCCGCGGCGTTTATTATCCGTACGCGGGCTTCCGCAGAGGCTTCGGCAGAGCCTGGTAGCCGCCGCGACTGCTTCAGGCAGCACGGGTACAGAGCATGTCGATCGAGGCCTCGCCTCCTCGGATATTCCGCGACCAACCGATCTCGCAGCTCCTGATCAAGGTGGCGTCGAGATGCAATATCGACTGTTCGTATTGCTACTGGTTTCGCGACCCGGCCGTCTATAGCAAGCCGAAGATGATGAGCGACGCTGTGCTGGAGCAACTGCTCCGGCGCATGGAGGAGCACGTCGCGACCCACGAACTCTCCGGGCTTCCCGTTGTCCTGCATGGCGGTGAGCCGCTGCTGTGGGGCGTCGAAAACTTCAACCGCTTTGCCGCCGGTTGCGACGCCATCACGTCTCGAACCAATTGCGAAATCCCGATCGCAGTGACCACGAACGGCGTGCTGATCGACGATGCGTGGCTGGATTGCTTCGAAACCAACGGCATTTCCGTCGCGATCAGCCTGGATGGGCCGAGCCACATCCACGACGCACACCGAAAAACGTTCCAGGGCGGAGGCACCCACGCGGCGGCCGAACGCGCCGCGCGGATGCTGACAAAACGCAATATCAGCGTCAGTGCGCTCGCGGTGTGCAATCCGAAGCATCCGCCGAAGGATTACACCGACTTCTTCGCCGACTGCGGCATCGACCACTACGACATCATGGTTCCGGACGCGACGGTGGACGAAAAGCCGCCGTCGATCGCGACTTTTTATAACGGCCTTTTCGATCAATGGCTGGAAGCGAACCGCGACAGGCAGACGGTCGAGATTCGCATCATCACCGACATGGTCGCGGCACTGCTCGGCAAGAACGCCCCGACCGAAGGCGTCGGCTACCAGCCGGTGGAGCTGTGCACGGTGATGACCGACGGCACGGTCGAGGCGCACGACGTGCTGCGCATCGCCGGCGAAGGCTCAAGCGAGACAACCTTCAATATCTTCGATCATGCCCTCGACGACGTGAGAAACGAGCCGCGCTGGAAAGCCGCGCGCGACGCGTCGATCAACCTCTCGGAGAAGTGCCGGCAGTGCAAATACATGAACGTCTGCGGCGGCGGCTACCTTCCACACCGGTTCTCCAAGCAGAATGGCTACGATAACCCGTCGACTTACTGCGACGATTTGTACGCCATGTATGAGAATATGGATGGGGTGCTGCAACAGCACCTTTATGTCAGCAAGCCCGACGGTCAGCACGTCGGCGTAAGCGAATTAGGCGCCAACGACTGAAGCAATTGTTGTTCATGGCGAAAGACTTACACTGAAACGGCCGCAAGCTCCGGCTGCTTGCGGTAAAGCCATTCCATCCCGGCCATAGCCTCGTCTGGCGTGCGCGAACCAAGCATCATGTTGCGCAGCTCCTTTGCAACGCCGCTGGCGTGGAAGAATTCACCATAGACCCGCGCAGTGATCTGCACGCGGCCGGTGCGCAGATAGCGCGCCTGCTGGTAGGCGAGGAACGCAGCGGGATAATCGCCGTTCATTTCGACGACCTTGTTGGCGAGGCACACGCCGTCCTCGATCGACATGTTCGCGCCCTGCGCCAGATATTGCAGCATCGGATGCGCGGCGTCGCCAAGCAGCGTGATACGGCCCTTGCTCCAGTCCTTGATCGGCGGCCGGTCGCACAACACCCACATCCGCCAGCTTTCGATCTTGTTGAGTAGCGTCCGCACCGGCGCGCAGGTCTTGGCGAAACGCTCGTGCAGTTCGGCTGGATCGCCGTAGCTGTCCCAGCCTTCCTCGTAACGATCGGAATGAAACACCGCGACAAGGTTGAACAGCTCGCCGGTGCGCAACGGATAGTGCACGAGGTGCACCTTCTCGCCCGCCCACAGCACCATGTCCTGCCAGCGGAACTTCTCCGGCATTTCCGACGTCGGCAGCACCGCACGATAAGTAATGTGACCGGCAACTCTCGGCTTGCCGTCACCGACCACCATCTCGCGGATCGTCGACCACAGACCGTCGGCGCCGATCAGCGCCGCGCCGCGATACTCTTGGCCGCTCTCGGTTCGCGCCGTGACGCCATCGGCGGCCTGATCGACCTTGAGGACCTTCTGCGATGCGTCGAGCTTGACCAGATTGGATTTCCGGCACGCTTCGAGCAGCACCTTGTGCAGATCGGCGCGATGGATCAGCGCGTAGGAATGATGAAACTTCCTGCGGAACGCGTCGCCCAGCGAAATGCGCGTTACCTCTTCGCCGGTGATGGAGTCCATCATGATCAGGTTGTTCGGAAACACCGCGAGCGCGCTGATCGGCTCGACCAGGCCGAGGATTTCGAACATCCAGAATACGTTGGGGCCGAGCTGGATGCCGGCGCCGATTTCCTTGAACTCCGACGCCTGCTCGATCACCTGCGACGGGATGCCCTTGCGCGCCAACGCCAGGGCCGCGGCGAGCCCGCCGATGCCGCCGCCGACGATGATGACCTGCTGGTCTTTCCAGTTGCTCATGGGGTCATTGTAGAAGCCGCCCGCGGACGGGCAAGCGCTCCACGACTGGACACGCGCGGCGCAGCCATGCGCTACTGCGGCCGAAATTTTACAGAGCGTGCCCAAGAGCCTGACGCGAGAACAGAAATGACAGCCGGAATGATCGACGTTCACTTCCACCTCATCCCGCAATTCTATCGCGATGCGGTGTACGAGGCGGGCACCGGCCCAGCGATCGGGCGCTATCCGGACTGGACGCCGCAGCTCGCGCTCGAACTTATGGACAAGCATGGCATCGCGCTCGCCATGCTGTCGCTCGGCCAGCCGGGCGTCGGATTTCTGCCCGACGACAAGGCCGCAGCCTTCGCGCGGCGCTGCAACGACTACGCCGCCGAATTGATCGCGCAGCATCCAACGCGCTTCGGCTGCTTCGGCCTGCTGCCGATGCATGACATCGACGCCGCGCTTGCCGAAGCGCGCTACTGCCTTGAAACCCTGCGCTTCGAAGGCATTTCGCTGTTCGCCAGCTACGGCGCGAAATTCCTCGGCGATGCTGCGTTCGATCCGGTGCTGGATTATCTCAACGCACGAAGTGCCGTCGCGCACATCCATCCAAGCCTGCATCCGTCGAGCAAATCGCTCGATCTGCCGTGGCCCGGCTTCATGATCGAATATCCGTTCGATACCACGCGCGCCGCGGTCAACCTGCTGTTCTCCGACGCGCTGGAGCGCTTTGCCGAATATCAGATTCATTCTGTCGCACGCCGGCGGCACGCTGCCCTTCCTGGCGTGGCGGCTGTCGTGCGCACCGATGATCGACAAGCGGCTGAAGCAGCGCTCGCGCGATGAGATTTTCGCCGGCCTGAAAACCTTCTGGTACGACAACGCGCTTGCCTCCGGCCCGCAACCGTTCGGCGCGCTGTCGCGCATCGCCGCCGACGACCGCATCGTGTTCGGCAGCGACTGGCCGTTCTGCAATGACGCTGTCGTGACCGAAGAGGTCGCGGACTTTACCGCGCCCGGTTTTCTTTCACCGGCCGAGCTTGCAAGGATTTCGCGAGACAATGCGCTGAAGCTGTTCCCGCAGCGGGCCAAGCAATTTGCATAAGCGAATGTCCTAAAAAAATCGGCCGCAAGTCTTGGGCCGCATATTTACATGAAGAAGCGATCCATTATATCCACAACTCTGACTAACTGTGCCAAAAAGTGCGGCGAAAGCTTTCGGTAAATGAGCCCACGAGGGATGTGATGCAGATCGCCTCCGCCGCTGCCGCCAAGAAGGAAATTTATATCGACTGCGGAACGACGAGCGTGCGAACCGCAACGGTTGCCGATGCCTCCGAACGATGGGGCCGTTGGTCGTCAGATAACGAAGCAAGTGCGGTGCTCAATCTGCCGGTGAAAACACTGCCAAAAGCCGAGGTCGCGGCTTACATCGCGTCTTTCGACCAGCGCACGCATCTTCTTCTCGCTATTTGTGACAAGACGACGTGCGAGCCGATTGGATTTTTGCGTATCGATATCGATGAGCGGCTGAACCGTTTTCTGGTTCGCTTGTTGATCGGTGAACGTGAACGGCGCAACAAAGGCATCCTTAAAACGGGAACGTTTCCATTTTACGATTATTTCTTCGAGACGCTTGGGCTTACCAAGATGCTGGCAACGGTGCTGGCGCACAACCAGATCATGGTTCGCTATCTGATCAAGACCGGCTGGAATCTCGACAGGACATTCAAGCGCCACGTCAAATCACACGCCGGCGATCGAATGCTCGACCTTTGCTACTTCAGCCTATCGCGTGAAGCATGGCGCATCTGGAAAGCTAAAAATGCTTCGACAGCGCCGAAGTCATGAGTTTTCCCAGTTGCGTTTGTTTGAGGAAATTATGAGCGGTTGTCGACACTAGGGGTGGGGTTGTCGGCCAAAGTGATAGTCCAACGTGAACTTGATCGCATCAATCCGCTGTGAGACGATGATCGGCGCTGCGGGACTGGCGGTAGAGGCATTCGGATCCGTCAGCATCACGGTGTGTGAGCCGAAATTATAGTGATCGTATTCGATGCCGGCCGACCAAGCGTCCGAGAGAGCGTAAGCGGCACCGAAACCGGCCGTCCATCCCGCGCGCGTATCCTTGCCGGTTGGGTTGCACGCGACGAAGCCAGCGTTGGCGCAGAAATTCGCCGGAGTTCCCCAGTCCGTCAAACCTGTAAGTGTGTACGAGTTACGCACCCAGGCTGCACCGCCTTTACCGTAAAGCAACCAATGATCGAAGGCGTACCCGACCCGGCCAGCGGCGGTCGCCACCCACTCAGTCCGCTCCTGTAATGTGATTGGACCACCGTTCTTGCCGGCGAAATACGGATCGAGCGCATTGCCGTTGATGTCCGCAAAGGAGAAGTCCCCGGCCGCGCCGATAACCCAGTTGCTCGCGAACTGATAATCGCAGCCGAGCTCGCCACCGCCAAGCGCGCCAACGCCTTGATTAATTCCGACTCCGGAACCGGTTGGTGCGAACAAACCGCCGAACGAGGTATTCGGGTCGACCACCGTCGCATGAGCCCAGCCCGCTCCAACCTGACCGCCGAGATAACAGCTGGTCCAGGAGAACGGTACTACCGGCGGCCGCGGCGGCGCCTTCACCGGCAAGTCCGCAGCATACAGCGGGCCAGCGCAAACCGCGGCAGTAGTCGCAAGCAGGAATCGTTTCACAGGAAACTCCGACATTGATTATAGCAGCACGGCTCGGCAAACGTGTTGCATGGCGGCCACATCTACAGAAAAATAGCTAGCTGTTTCCCGCACAGACCAGGAATATTATGCAGAAAATTGATGTTAAATGGCGACGCTCGCCCGTGTGGTCCGTACCCTTAACCGGCGATCTTCGGCCGATGCCCGCTGACCTCGGACGCCGCGTCGTGCGGCAGGCGCCAGACGAACGGGATGCACAAGAGCGCCATCACGGCCGCTGAGCCGAACGCGATCATGAAATCCGGCGTGCCGAGATGCCCTGCACCGCGCCAGGCCATCGAGAGATTGAGGATCACGGCGACGACCGAAATGCCGAAGCCGCGGCTTAACTGCTGGGTCATGCCGGCGATGCTGGTCGCGGTGCTCATTTGCGGTTGCTCCACGTCGGCATAGGTCATCGCCTGCGTCGCGGTGAATTGCAGCGACTGGAAGAACCCGGCGATCAGCAGGAATCCGAAAATCAGGACGACCGGCATCGACGCGTTCAGGAACGCGCACATGAAGATCGTCACCGCGCTGATGATGGTATCGACGATCATCACAGTGCGAAACCCGAAACGCCGCAGCGCAAACCGTGCCGTCGATCTTCATCGACATCGAGCCCAGCGCGGTCGCGAAGGTGATGGTGCCTGATGCAAAGGCCGACATGCCGAATACCACTTGCAGCAACAGCGGCAGCAGGAACACCAGCGTGCCGGCGCCGGCGCGGAACAGCGAGCCGCCGGTGACGCTGACGCGGAACGTGGCAACGCGGAAGATCGACAGATCGAGCAACGGGTGCTGCGTGCGCAGCAGGTGCCGCAGCGCCAGCGCGCCAAGCGCGCAGCCGACCACGAGCAGGACAATGACCAGCGAAAATTCGGCGCGGCCGCGGCCAATCGCCTCGATGCCGTACATGAAGCAGAACAGCGATGCCCCGGTCAGCACGAAGCCGATCCAGTCGAGCGGCCGGTCGGTGTCTTCCTTCGGATTGTCGAAGAACATCGTCACCAGCGCGATGCCGATCAGGCCGAGCGGCACGTTGACCCAGAAGATCCAGCGCCACGAGAAATACGTCGTGATGAAACCGCCGATCGGCGGGCCGAGCACCGGGCCGAACTGCGCCGGCACTTGCAGATAGGCCATGGTGGCGATCAGCGTCGCCTTTTCGACACTGCGGAACAGCACCAGCCGGCCGACCGGCACCATCATGGCGCCGCCGAGACCCTGCAACACCCGCGCCGCCGTCAGCTCGGCGACATTCTGGCTAAAGCCGCAGCAAATCGAGCCAAGCGTGAACAGCGCGATCGCGGCGCGGAAAATAGTGCGTCCGCCATAACGGTCGGCCGCCCAGCCGCTCACCGGCACAAACACCGCAAGACTCAGCAGATAGGCCGTCACCGCCACCGAGAGTCGCACCGGATCGGTGTGCAGCGAGATCGCCATTTGCGGCAGCGCCGTCGTGATCACCGTGGCGTCGAACTGCTGCATGACGATCGCCGCACCGACGATCATGGCAATCACTTTGGGCTTCGACTCGGGGGACATGGCGGCAATGTATACCGCTATTCCGAAGCCGCGCGAGCACTGCGGAATAAACTGGAATTCTATACGCGCCCGAGCGCCTCGAGCACGCACTGCGGTGTAATCGGCATCGCCGTCAGTGGCGTGGCGCCGAGCGGCCGCAGCGCGTCATTGATCGCGTTCATCACACAGGCAGGCGCACCGGCGGTGCCGGCCTCGCCTGCACCCTTGGCGCCGAGCTCGGAATCCGCCGTCGGCGTCACCACGTGGCCGATATCGATGTCTGGCATTTCCGTCGCCATCGGCACGAGGTAGTCCATCATCGTGCTGTTGAGCATCTGGCCGTCGCCATCATAGAGGCAATGTTCGAACAGCGCGGCGCCGATACCCTGCACGATACCGCCGCGGATCTGCTCGTCGACGAGTTGCGGATTGATCACCGTGCCGCAATCCTCGACACACCAGTGCCGGAGCAACTTCACCTCGCCGGTCCGGATATCGACTTCGAGATATGAGGCCTGCACGCCGTTGGTGAAAGCGAATGGCCACGCGCGCGGCACATAATGGCGTGTCACCATGAACTCGGCCTGGAAGCCCGGCGGCAAGGTGTCGGGGCGGAAATAGACCACGCGCGCCACTTCATCGAGCCCCATGCGCTCGCGGCCGGTATCGGCGTCGACCACGACGCCAGCCCGGATATCGAGCGCCTTCGGATCGGCCTGGAGAATGGACGCCGCCGCGGCAAGCACGTTTTCACGGAGCGCCTTGCCGGCCTGCCATGCCGCCTCGCCGCCGATGCCCGCGGCGCGCGACGCCCAGGTCCCGCCGCCGTAGGGCGTGTTGTCGGTGTCTCCGGTAATGACACGCACACGCTCGATCGGCACGCCGAACGACGTCGCTACCACCTGCGCCAATACCGATTCCGTTCCCTGCCCTTGCTCCGTCACGCCGGAATGAATCGAGATCGCCCCGGTCGCATCGAGCTTCACCGTGGCGCCGTCCTGCGATGAGATACGCGCGCCGCCGACGCCGTAAAATGCCGCCGACGGATTGGTAACTTCGATGAATGACGCAAAACCGATGCCGCGATGCACGCCGCGTTTGCGCAGCTTCGCCTGTTCGGCGCGAAGCGCCGCGTAGTCCATCATCTTCACGAGCTTGTCGTGCGAAGCGTGATGCGACAGTCCTTCGAGTTTCAGCCCGGCGGCGGTCGTCGCCGGATAGGCATTGTCGGCAAACAGATTGCGGCGCCGCAGTTCGATCGGATCCATGCCGATCTTCGCCGCCGCAAGTTCGACCAGCCCTTCCGTCACCGCAGTCGCGATCGGATGGCCGACGGCGCGGTACTGGCACATCACGTTCTTGTTCTGGAATACGACGCGGGCGCGCGCCTGGTAGTTCGGGCAGGTGTAGGGGCCGCCGGTGAGATTGACGACCTGATTGGCTTCGATGCCGCTGGTGCGCGGATAGACCGAATACGGCCCGATGCCGGTCAGATCGTCGATCTCGAACGCGGTAATGGTGCCGTCATTTTTGACGCCGATGCGCGCCTTCACGCGATGATCGCGCGCGTGAATGTCGGTGACAAAGCTTTCGAAACGGTCGGCAACAAATTTCACCGGCCGCTTCAGCAACTTTGACAGTCCGATGACTGCCATCTCGTCGGCGTAGATGTGCACCTTGATGCCGAACGAGCCACCGACGTCCTTGGTCAGCACCCGCACCTGGTGTTCTTCAAGCCCGAGGTGCTTGGCGAAAATATTCTGCGTCATGTGCGGTGCCTGGGTGCCTTGATAGACCGTCAGGCGCTGCTCTCCGGGATTCCAGTCGGCGACAATGGCGCGCGCTTCGTTAGTGACGCCGGTGTGGCGTCCGAAATGGAACGTGGTTTCAACGACCGCATCGGCTTCGGCAAAACCCTTGTCCGGATCGCCGGCGTTCAACGTGCGCTCGAAGGTGAGATTGTCGCCAAGCTCGGGATGGATCACCGGCGTTTTGGCATCGAGCGCGGTTTCCGCGTCAGTCACGGCGGGAAGCACTTCGTAGTCGACGCTGACCAATGCACAGGCGTCTTCGGCCTGCGCGCGGCTGCGCGCGACAACGGCACACACCGCCTCGCCCTGCCAGCAAGCGCGATCTACCGCGATAGCGTGCTGCGGCGCCGACTTGATGCCTTTGAGATGCGTGAGCACGCCGATCCATGGCGTAACGACTTTGGCAAGCTCGGCTCCAGTGACCACCGCAACAACGCCGGGCGACGTCTTTGCTTCAGTCGTGTCGATGGCCTTGATCCGCGCATGGGCGTGCGGCGAGCGCACAAACGCGACATGCACCATGCGCGGCAGCACGACGTCGCTGACATACTGGCCGCGGCCTTGCGTCAGCCGCGCCAGATTGGGCCGCGGCACCGAACGGCCGATATAGGAATTCGGCCGGTCGAGCGCGGTCAGGCCTGACGGCTGGTCCTCGGCGATCTTCATGCCTGAAATGCTACAGGCCGCCCATTACCGCGCAAGCGGCAATGAGCGGCCTGGATCAGAAAGACGCGGCTTACAGGAACCGGGTCGGCCACATCAGCGTCCGCCACATATGGGCGGACGGCGAACTGTCGAAGCCGAGGCCTTCTTCCGGTTGCTTAAAGTTGCGGCCGACGATGTCAACGAAATCGTCGAGATTGACCTTGGCGTTGGGATCGAACGAGTAGATGTCATTCACGCAGATCAGGCGCGACGTCATATACCATTTGTGTTTCTTCGCAAGTTCGTAGTCGCGATAGATGTACGGTTCCGGCTTATAATCGGCACCGAAATTGTTGATGTACTGCTGCGGATATTCGTAACCGACCGACTCGTCGGCAAAGAACCGCAGCGCCTGATGGTTGCGTATCGCCCAGCTCACTTCTTCATCCACATATGGCTCGATCATCTGCGCGCCCCAGTAACCGTGGTCGCAGCGGATGAAGCCGGTGACGGCGATATCGTGCAGCAGGCAGGCGAGGATCACCTTCTCGTTGTGACCGTTCTTCTTGGCAAGCGCCGCGCTTTGCAGCAGATGATTGAGCGAAGCGAAACGGTTCTTGAAAAAATCGATCAGCGTCGGCTTCTTCGGCATCGCCGGCAGCCGCGGATCGGCGCCCATCAGGAAGAACTTGTCCGGATTGTTCTTCTTGAAGTCAAAGCTGTTCTGGATCTCGACCTTGCCGTCGGCCATGCCGAACAGCACCGACTTGGTCGCGATGCGCTCGGCGAGATCGTTCATCATTTTTTCTTCGAGATCGTCCGCGCGCTCGGACAGCGTCCGTGTCTGAACGTGTTCATTCATGATCAGCCTGCCTTTCCTGTCCTCGCCTCGTCGCGTCTTTGAGCGCGGGTTTGTGCGGTGGATTCGATGGCATCCACTATAGCCTGATATCCGGTGCAGCGACAGTAATTGCCGGAGATATGGTCGCGGATCGCCTCCCGGCTCGGCACCTCGCCGCGATGCCAGCAACGCCTGCGCCCCGATCAGCATTCCCGGCGTACAGAAGCCGCATTGCAGCGCATTTCGGCGGGTAAATGCCTCCTGCAGGTCGGCGATTGCACCGGAATCTGACAGTCCCTCGATGGTTTGCACCTCGGCGCCCTCACATTGGGGCACCAGGACCAGGCAGCCGCGCACCACGTCGCCGTCGAGCAGGACCGTGCAGGCGCCGCATACCCCCTGCTCGCAGCCGATATGGCTGCCGGTCAGGCCGAGATCGTCGCGCAAAAAATCGACCAGCGTCTTGCGCGCCTCGACGCGCTCAGACACCTCCTCCCCGTTCACGCGCATACTGACTTCGCAGAAGCGCTCGCTCATGGAGAAAGGCTACGCCTTCCCGGCCAGAATGTCTTTCACGATGTCGATCGACCGCCGCAGCAAGGTCATCGAAGCTTCGAGCGTACGGAATGCGGCGTGAGAGGTGAGCGTCACGTTCTGCATCTGCGCCAGCGGATGATCCGCCTTCAACGGCTCGGCATGAAACACGTCGAGACCGGCGTGGCGGATGCGGCCGGAGCGGAGCGCCTCGATAAGCGCCGCCTCGTCCACCAATGCACCGCGCGCTGTGTTGACGAAAATCACGCCCGGCTTCATGCGCGCGAAAGTGCGCCGCACCGAGAAACCCGCGCGTCTCGTCGCCGAGTGTCAGATTCATCGAGATCACGTCGGAACGCTCAAGCAACTCATCGAGCGGTACCAACGGAGCAGCCGGGCTTCGGCGTGCGGTTCCAGACGATCACCTCCATGCCCATGCCGCGCGCGATGCGCAGCACCTCGCTGCCGATGCCGCCAAGGCCGATAACGCCCAGCGTCTTGCCGAGAAGCTGCACGCCCTCATGCGGCGTCCAGGTGCCGCCGCGCACCTCACGGTCCATCCGCGCCACATCGCGGCACGCGGCAAACATCAGCGCGATGCTGTGCTCGGCAACTGCCGTGTCGCCATAGCCCTTGATGATGTGCACCTTGATATTGCGTGCCGCCATGTCGGCAAGGCTCATGTAGCTCGCCGGCCCGGTACCGAGGAACACAATGTGTTTGAGCTTGTCGCACTGATCGACAAACTCCGTCGGCATGTAGGAGTGATCGTCGATGGCGATCTCGTAGCCTTTCAGGACGTGCGGCAGTTCTTGCCGCTCGAACGGCTTGCGGTTGACGTCAATCGTCGGGTCGTCAGGTCGCAGCACCCGCTGCCACACCGGCGCGAGCTGGTCATTGCAATCGATGAATAACGTTTTCATTCAGAGCAGGATCGAGTGGTCCCCTCTCCCCGTTTACGGGGAGAGGGTCAGGGTGAGGGGGCGTCTCCGCCGGCAATGCCGCGAGGATTGTCTCGAGGACGCCCTCGATATTTCCGATAACGTCATTATTCCAAAAACGCAAAACGCGATAGCGATGCTCGCGAAGCCATGTGTCCCGAACGATATCGCGCTTGCTGTCAGCGTGTTGGCCGCCATCAACTTCAATGATGAGCCTGTGCTCGCGACAGACGAAGTCGGCCACATAACGGCCTATCGGCTCTTGGCGAACAAACTTGAATCCGTTCAATTCACGTAATCGAAGCCTTCGCCAGAGCTTGGTCTCAGCAATGGTTGAATTTTTTCTGAGCCGTCTGGCTAGACCGGTCTTCGCTACCTTTGCGCCACGCATGTGTTGAGGCCCCCTCACCCCACCCTCTCCCCGCCCGCGGCGAGAGGGAGTCGCGAGCGGCGCGGCCGAACCATTACGGCGCGACAATCGGCTGCGCTTCAAGAACCGGCTGGCGTTGCGCGACGCCGGAGAACGCCGAGCCCTGCTCGAACCACGACGCCGGCGCCGGCTGTCCCCACAGCGTCTGACGCTGCGGATCGGTCAGCGACCAGCGGATCGGCGCGTGATCGGGATCGACGGTGAGATAGTCGGAGGTGAACAGCTCGATCCGATGACCGTCAGGATCGCGGACGTAAAGGAAGAACGCGTTGGAGATGCCGTGGCGTCCCGGCCCGCGCTCCATATTGGCGAGGTAGCCGGTGGTCGCCATCACGTCGCAGAGATGGATGATGTCGAGCACATTCGAGTTCCAGACTCCGATGTGATGCAATCGCGGACCGACGCCGTTGGTGAATGCAAGATCGTGCACGTTGCCCTTGCGATGCATCCACACCGCCCAAAGCTGCGGATCGGCACCATCGGTTTCGGAATATTCGGTGAGACGGAAGCCAAGCTCTGAGTAAAAATCGTAACTCGCCTGCACATCCGGCGTGAAGCAGTTGATGTGATCGATGCGCTGGATGCGCGCGCCGTGATAGGCGCCGTATTTTTGCAGCATCGACGGCGCCTGATCCATCCGCGCGTAGAATTCGAGCGGCATGCCAAGCGTATCGGCAGTTTGCAGCGTGCGGCCCTGAAACGGCACCTCGACAAATGAGGTTGGAAGATTGCGGCGGCGAAACCACGCTTCCGCACGGTCGATGTCATCCTCGCTGGCGAGCTTGAAACCGAGCGCACGGACGTCGCTGTCGCGCGCCTGCCGCAGCACGATGGAATGATGATTGCGCTCTTCGACGCCGCGCAGATAGAGCGACCCGTCACCCTCGTCGCTGACCAGAAGCCCGAGACAGTCGACGTAGAATGCGCGCGACTGTTTGATGTCGCGCACGTCGAGCGCAACGTGGCTTGCCCGTACGACGTTGAAGGGCGGATCGAACACCGGCTGACGAACGGGCATGCAGTGAGCGCCCTTGCTAGCGATTGACGGTTATGATGCTGTTTCTAACACACTGACCGGACGGCGGAAGACCGCCCTGCTCCGTTGAAACAATGCTGACCCGCTACCCAACCCATGACGCGCCGACTGTCGCTGTGCTCCTTGAACGGGCGCGCGAGATAGCGAGCGTCGCGCGCGAGCAGGCGCAGCAGACCGAAGCCGCACGGCGGGTCAGTGCGGAGATGGTTTCGCGGATGCGGCAAGCCGATCTGTTCCGTGTCATGCAGCCGCAGGCTTACGGCGGCTTCGAATATGGCTTCGACGTTTTCGCCGACATCGAGGCGGTGCTGGCGAGCGGCTGCGGCTCGACCGGATGGGTTTACGGACTTCTCGCCTCGCACCAATGGCTGATCGCCTGCTTCTCCAAACAAGCGCAGGACGAAGTCTGGAACGACCGCACCGCGCTGGCCGCCGGAACCTACGCGCCGGTCTGTCAGGCGACGGCCGTGGATGGCGGCTATCTGGTGTCCGGCAGAGGCACCTTCTGCAGCGGTTGCGACAACGCGCAATGGCAGTTCCTCGGCGGCATGATTCCGCAGTCCGAAGGACCGCCGCAGCCGGGGTTCTTTCTGTTTCGCACCGCCGACATCACCATCGACGATAATTGGCGGACGATGGGTCTGTG
The DNA here is from genome assembly GCA_963739945.1 of uncultured Alphaproteobacteria bacterium. Taxonomy (GTDB): domain Bacteria; phylum Pseudomonadota; class Alphaproteobacteria; order Rhizobiales; family Xanthobacteraceae; genus BOG-931. Next base: position 210,993 of record CAVUCN010000005.1, read on the forward strand.
CGGCACCGGCAGCAAGGCCATCGTCGCCGACAAGGCCTTTGTGCCGCATCATCGCGCGCTGGCGTTTGCCGAACTTGCCAATGCCACCGCGCCGGGCATGCGCGCGCACGACAATCCGCTCTACAAGCAGTCGTTCCTCGCGGTGCTGCCGATCACCATCGTTGCGCCGGTGCTCGGCATGGCGGAGGGCGCACTGGCCGCGTTCCTCGACATGGCCAAGGTCCGTACCACGCGCGGCGCGGTCAGCGGCGGCAATCGCCGCATGGCGGAGCTTACCACCGTGCAGCTCCGGGTCGCGGAGGCATCCGGCTGCATCGACGCCGCCAGGCTGCTGATGGCGCGCGATCTCGCCGAGGCCTATGACGTGACGGCGCGCGGCGAGGCAATCAGTATCGATATCCGGCTTCGCAACCGGCGCGACCAGGCGTTTGGCGTCAAGCTGTTGCTGCAGGCGATCGATGCGCTGTTCCTGGCCGCCGGCGGCCAGGGCCTGTACCTGGACCACCCGCTGCAACGGGTCTGGCGCGACGCGCATGCCGCCGCGTCCCATATCAGTCTCAACTGGGACTCCACCGGCAGCATGTTCGGGCAATACCTGCTTGGCCTCGAACCGCGAGGACAATACTAAGTGTAATGAGATTGACGCTGCCAGCGCCGACTTTTAACACAGCGGCCTGACAGCAAATTGGACGTAACCAGAGGAAATCGAATATGCGCCTTGCAAGCTACAATTTACGCGGCCGGCCGAGCTTTGGTGCGGTCGTTGGCGAGGGCATTGTCGATCTTCGCGCCCGGATGAGCCGTTTCTCTTCGCTGCTCGAGGTGTTCCGCGGCCAGGCGCTGGATGAAGCCAAGGCTGTCTCCGAGGGTGTCCGCCCCGACGTACCGCTGTCCGAGATCGAGCTGCTGCCGCCGCTGCTGGCGCCGGAAAAGATCCTCTGCATCGGCATCAATTACGCCAATCGCGGCGCCGACTATAATGTCACCAACAATCCGAAATATCCGAGCATGTTCTACCGCGCGCCGAATTCGATGGTCGGCTCCGGCGGCAAGCTGATCCGGCCGAGGATTTCCGAGCAGCTCGACTACGAAGGCGAGATCGCAATCGTGATCGGCCGCGAATGCAAGCACGTGCCGAAAGAGAGCGCGCTCGACTGCATCGCCGGCTTCACGCTCGCCAATGAAGGCACCATCCGCGACTGGACACGCCACGGCCAGTTCAACGTCACCCAGGGCAAGAATTTCGACGCCACCGGCGCACTCGGCCCGTGGATCGAGACCGGCATCGATCCGAAGAAGCCGCTGCATCTGATCGTGCGCAAGAATGGCGAGGTGACGCAGGACGACACCACGGCAAGCATGATCTTCAATTTTGCCGACCTCATCACCTACATCACGACATTCATGACGCTCAAAGCCGGCGACGTGATCTGCACCGGCACGCCGATCAAAAAGATCCCGAAGGTCGATCCGCCGGTCTGGCTCAAACCTGGCGATACCATCGAGGTCGAGTGCCCCGATATCGGCGTGCTGCGTATGTCCGTGGCGGATGAGGCGTGACATCTCGCGCGGCGCTGCATCGTCGGGTGGCCGGTCGACCACTCGCGCTCGCCGCTTATTCATAACTACTGGCTGAAGACGTACGGCATTGCCGGCGAATATCGCCGTGAAGCAGTCGCGCCGGATCAGTTCGGCGCCTTCATCCAGTCGCTGGCTGTGCGCGGCTATGCCGGCGCCAATGTGACCGTGCCGCACAAGGAGGCCGCGCTGGCGCTGTCGAAACCCGACGATCGCGCCCGTGCGGTCGGCGCTGCAAATACATTGTGGTTCGACAACGGATTGCGCTCGACCAATACCGACGTTGAAGGCTTCCTGAATAATCTCGACGCTTGCGCGCCGGGCTGGGATCGCAGCTTGAGCAAGACGGTCGTGCTGGGCGCCGGCGGCGCTGCCCGCGCCGTCGTCTACGGACTGCTGACGCGCGGCGCGCAAAGCATTGTCGTCATCAACCGCACGGCAAGCCGCGCCAATGCGCTGCGCGAGCGCTTCGGCGATCGTTTGCGCGTGGCGAGCTGGACCGAATTGAATGGCCAGATCGCCGATGCGGCGCTGCTCGTCAACACCACGACGCTGGGCATGCACGGCCAGCCGCCGCTGACCGCCGATCTCGAGCGCCTGCCCGGTCATGCCATTGTCGCCGATCTCGTTTATGTGCCGCTGGTCACGCCGCTTATTAAAGCGGCCAAGGCTCGCGGCCTGCGCACCGCCGACGGGCTCGGCATGCTGTTGCATCAGGCGGTTGGCGGTTTTGCGCTGTGGTTCGGCAAGAAGCCCGAAGTAACGCCGCAATTGCGGGCGCTTATCGAGGCCGATATCGGCGCTTCCGCCGGTTGACCGACTGGAATAACCTCATAGGTCTGGGGTTACAAAACCATCGCCGCGGCGCGAACCGCCGGCACATCCTTGGGAGGTTTCATATGACATTCATGACTCGGAGAACTGCCGGTGCGGCAGCCTTTGCGCTCCTGCTTTCCGCTTCCTTTTCCGTGGCCGAGGCGCAGCAAATGGCTCCCCCCGGAGGCTCGCCACCGCCGCCCACGCGTATCCGCGGCACCATCGAAAAGGTCGATGGGTCCAATCTGACGATCAAAGCTCGCGACGGCAGCACGGTAAACGTAAAGCTCGCCGACAACCCTCGCATCACAGCGATGGTCAAGGCGTCGCTCGCCGACATCAAGACCGGAACTTTCATTGGCGTCACCGCGATGCCGCAGCCGGACGGCAGCCAAAAGGCCATCGGTCTTCACATCTTCATGGAGAACCAGCGCGGTGTCGTGCCGGCGCGCTTCAGTCCGTGGGACCGCGAGCCGGGCAGCACCATGACCAATGCCGACGTCGAGTCCACGGTAGCGAGCGTCGACGGTCAGACGCTGATGGTGAAGTATTCTGACGGTGAGAAGAAGGTCATCGTGCCGCCAAATACGCCTGTCGTAAGATTCGAGCCGGGCAACGCCGGCGACCTCAAGGTCGGCGCCCAGATGATCATCATCGCGGGTCAGAAACAGCCGGACGGATCGATTGTCGCGCCCGCGATCAATGTCGGCCGCGACGGTGCCGCACCGCCGATGTAACGTTCTGAGGCAGGGCATCACATGCGCAGCACACAAAACACTGCACTCATCACCCTCCTCGGTTCATTGCTTGCGGCGTCTGCCTATGCGCAGGCGCCGCAAACGGTTCGCCTGCGCGGAACCATCGAGAAAGTCGACGGCAACACCGTGACGGCGAAGTCCGACAAGGGCGACGAACTGAAAATCAATCTCGCCGACAAGACGACGGTCGTCGACGTCAACAAGGCGACGTTGGCCGATATCAAGGACGGTGCTTTCATTGGCAGCGGAGCAATGCCGCAACCCGATGGCTCGCAGAAAGCGATCGAGGTTCACATCTTTGCCGAGTCGATGCGCGGCACCGGCGAAGGTTTCAAACCCTGGGACGGCGCACCAAACGGCACCATGACAAACGGTACGGTTGGCGCGGCGGTAACCAACGTGAACGGACCTGTGGTCACCGTCAAATACAAGGACGGAGAGAAAAATATCATTGTCGGGCCCGATGTGCCGATCGTGCGTTATGCGATTGGCAGCATGAGCGATCTCAAACCCGGCGTGGCTTTTGCTGTATTGGCAGCCGCCAAACAGCCGGACGGCAGCTTCAATATCACCCGCATCAATGTCGGGGTCGGCGGCGTCGTTCCGCGCTGATCTGCCGCCAAACCTGTTCCGGGCGGCCCAAAAGGCCGCCCGTTTTGTTTTCAGGGACCGCCTTTTGGCACGGCACTTGCTCCATTTTCAGGCAGGAAATGCCCAACAGCGGAGGTCGTCCATGAAGCGCGAACAACTCACCGAGAAATTGCTCGATATCAAGCGGGACAAAGGCTGGACCTGGAAATACATCTGCAGCGAAATCGGCGGCATGTCGCCGGTCCTGATCACCGGCGCCGTGCTTGGCCAGATGAAAATGACCAAGCCGCAGGCGGCCAAGGCCGCCGAGCTATTCGGCCTGACCAAGAGCGAACAGGCGATGCTCAACGAGGTGCCGCACCGCGGCTCGCCGATGCCGCCGACCGATCCGCTGATCTACCGGCTCTACGAACTGGTGATGGTCAACGGCCCGGCGATGAAGGTACTGATCGAAGAGGAATTCGGCGACGGCATCATGTCGGCAATCGACTTCGACATGCAGATGGAGCGGCAGCCCGATCCAAAGGGTGACCGCGTGCGGCTGTCGATGTCGGGAAAATTCCTGCCGTTCAAATATTACGGCGCGACAGGGAATGCGCAGCAATACGGCTTCAAGGAGGAGTAGCTTTCATCCGCCCTCGCTTTATTTCACATCGCGGGGGCGGAGAATTCCATTACCAGCGCCGGTCGCAGTGGCGATGGAAGCTGTTGTCGGTCCAGCAATGGCCCCGGCCGAGTGACGGACCCCAGAACGGCCTGCCGTAGACGGCGCCGATAACGCCACCGGCTACCGCGCCAACCGGGCCGGCAACGACGAGACCCGCACCTGCGCCCGCAGCGGCGCCGACCATGTCGGCTTGTGCGCTCGATGAAACCGCGGCGACACCTAGCGCGGCAACAGCAACCAGAAACAGCTTTCTCACGGCACCCTCCACATGACCCAACGCAAGCTGAGTACCTTTACCAAAGCAACCTTTTCATAAGGTTGACGGAACTTAACTGCGGCTGCTGCGCAAAGTTCCACGCGGCCTCGCGCCGCTGGCCAAGTTGGTAAACAGAAGATTATTGGGCGACGATGACCTGGCGGCCAACTTCGCCGACGTTCGTCATTCCCGTCAGCGCCATGGAGATATCGAGCTCCTTGCGCATGATCTCGATCGCGCTCGCTACCCCTGCCTGGCCTGCAGCACCAAGCCCATAGATGTAAGCGCGGCCGCACAGGCAAGACCGCGCGCCAAGCGCGAGCGCGCGCAAGATATCCTGCCCGGAGCGGATGCCGCCATCGAACATCACTTCAATGTCGGCGCCGACCGCCTCGGCAATCGACGGCAACACCGAGATTGACGACGGCGCGCCGTCAAGCTGACGGCCGCCGTGATTGGAAACCACGATCGCGGCCGCACCGGTCTTGGTCGCGATCTTCGCATCTTCGGCGTCGAGAATGCCTTTGAGGATAAGCTTGCCCGGCCATAAGCTCTTGATCCACTCGACATCCTTCCAGCTCAGCGTCGGATCGAACTGCTCGGCAATCCACTTCGACAGCACGGTGACGTTGGTCATGCCCGGATAGTGCCCGGCGATGTTACCGAAAGTCTTTCGTTTGCCGTTGAGCACACCCAGCGCCCAGCCGGGCTTGGTCGCGATGTCGAGCAGGTTCGAGAGCCGTATCTCCGGCGGAACGCTCATGCCGTTTTTGATGTCGCGGTGGCGCTGACCGATCACCTGCAGATCCACGGTGAGCACGAGCGCGCTGCACTTTGCAGCCGCGGCGCGCTCGATCAGCGCGCGGATATAGCCGCGGTCCTTCATCACATAGAGCTGAAACCAGAACGGTTTCTCGACCGCACTGGCGACATCTTCGATCGAGCAAATCGACATCGTCGACAGCGTGTACGGAATTCCCGCGGCTTGCGCGGCGCGGCAGGCATGAATCTCGCCGTCGCCGTGCTGCATGCCGGTAAGACCGACCGGCGCGAGCGCCAGCGGCAAAGCGGCCGGCTCGCCCAGGATCGTCGTTGCGGTGGTACGGTTCGAAACGTCATGCAAAATGCGCTGACGCAGCGCGATGCGCTCGAGATCGGCGCGGTTGGCGCGCAGCGTCTGCTCGGCATAGGAACCCGACTCGCAATAATCGACAAATGCGCGCGGGACCTTGCGGTGATAGACCTCCCGCAAATCGGCGATGCAAGTCGCGGCCGTCATGCAGCTTCCCCCCGCTTTTTATATGCATTTAATAGCACAAAGCTTGGGCACGTCCCCGGCCTGCGAGGCGGGAACTCATCCGGCCGCTGATCGTTACCCTTTAAGGAAAACCGCGTCCGCGGATCCCGCCGCATGGAGGAAAGCAAGCATATGGACGATTTTAGACATCGTTCTGTCGAATCCGATGCCTATTTTGATTTGGAGGATTTGGACGACGCGTTTTTGAGCGGCAAGCAGCGGCGCGACAGGGAAGCAGCAAAGGCAGCTCAGAAAGAACTGCTGGACGAAAAGCTCGATATCGCCCTCGAGGAGTCGTTCCCCGCCTCCGATCCTGTTTCGATCACCCAGCCGCCGCAGAGCCCCTACGACAAGCAGAAACCCTAGGGCGGCCGCGCCTCCGTCTCGGCCGAAAGTTCCACAGCCGCGTGAAACGGCTGTTTTTCAGGTTTTCCGCTGTACCATGGTGAATATTGCGTTATTCACCATGGTAAGAATGTCCAACATTTTTTGAACCGATCGAGAGACGGAACGGGTTAATATCCGGCCGTGGGAAAGGCGTGCGGGGTTGCGGGTATGGTTCGCAAGTATTTCGGCACTGACGGCATCCGTGGCCGCGCCAACGGTGTCATTACGCCGGAATTGGCGCTCAAGGTCGGCCAGGCTGCAGGCTTGAGTTTCCGCCGCGGCGAGCACCGCCATCGCGTCGTGGTCGGCAAGGACACCCGGCTGTCCGGCTACATGATCGAGACTGCGCTGGTCGCCGGTTTCACCTCGGTCGGCATGGATGTGCTGCTGCTCGGCCCGATGCCAACGCCGGCGGTCGCGATGCTGACGCGGTCGATGCGCGCCGATCTCGGCGTCATGATCTCGGCATCGCACAATCCGTTCGACGACAACGGCATCAAGCTGTTCGGCCCGGATGGCTACAAGCTGTCCGATGAAGTCGAGCTCGGCATCGAACGGCTGATCGACGGCGACATCACCAAGAGGCTCGCCAAGAGTCACGACCTCGGCCGCGCCCGCCGCATTGACGGCGTGCACGACCGCTACATCGAATTCGCCAAGCGCACGCTGCCGCGCAATCTTTCGCTCGATGGTCTCCGCGTTGTCATCGACTGCGCCAACGGCGCGGCCTATCGCGTTGCCCCCGGCGCGCTGTGGGAGCTTGGCGCTGACGTCATTTCGCTCGGCGTCGAGCCTGACGGCTTCAACATTAATCACGACTGCGGCTCGACCGCGCCGGAAGCGCTCTCGCGCAAGGTCCTCGAGATGAGGGCCGACATCGGCATTGCGCTCGACGGCGATGCGGATCGGGTCGTGATTTGCGACGAGCGCGGCCACCTGGTCGACGGCGATCAGTTGCTGGCAGTGATTGCCGAAAGCTGGCGCCAGGACGGCCGCCTCACCCAGCCGGGCATCGTCGCTACAGTGATGTCGAATCTCGGTCTTGAACGGTACCTGCAGAAGCTGAAGCTCTCGCTGGTGCGCACCCCGGTCGGTGACCGCTATGTGCTCGAGCACATGCGTGAGCACGGCTTCAATATCGGCGGCGAGCCGTCAGGACACATCATTCTATCGGATTACACCACGACCGGAGACGGCCTGGTTGCCGCGCTGCAGGTGCTCGCCGTGGTCAAGAAGCTCGACAAACCGGTATCGGAAACCTGCCACCGGTTCGAGCCGCTGCCGCAAGTGCTCAAAAGCGTGCGCTATCGCAGCGGCAAGCCACTGGAAGACGCCAAGGTTCAGCTCGCCATTGCCAATGCCGAAGGCCGCATCAACGGCCATGGCAGGCTTGTGATCCGCCCGTCCGGTACCGAGCCGGTGATCCGCGTCATGGGCGAAGGCGACGACAAGACGATGATCGAAGAGGTCGTCGACGACATCGTTGACGCGCTTACCAAACACGCCGCCTGACGCTTCGGCCTGCGCGGCAGCGCTATCTTACGTCGCGGCCGTTTCGGTTGTGGATTTTGCCCAATAATCCGGTTTCGCCTTGGCCGTGGCGAGTGTTTTCGCATCCTCGAAGCCCGGCGCCATCGAAGCCGAGGTCGAAGCCATAACCTGATGGTGCTCGATGTTGAGCAGGCGCAGCCAGCTTTGCTGGCCGAGCGTCAGTCCGATCATGCAGCCAAGCTCGACCAGTTCCGGCTCGCTGAAGTGCCGGTGCATGCGCTCCCAGAACGCGTCGTCGGCGCCAAGATGCCAGACAATCGCTTCGGCATAGGCCAGCGCCGCCTTCTGACGCTCGTTGTATTTCGTCGATTTCTCGAAATTGATGAGATCGAGGACGTGGTCTTCGATCAGCGCACCATTGCTGGTCGATTTCACCGAGCGCTGGTTGCCGCAATATTCGCAGACCACCGAGCGCGACACGTAGAGCCGGCAGAGCTCCTTGATAGCATGATCGAGCACGCCGTTACGGTAGATGTTGTTCCAGGATTCGGCGAAGAACCAGAAGCAGGCCGGTACGTGAGCGCGGATCGCGCTGCTTTCCGGCCGCGGGGTGCCCTCGCGTTCGCAGCGCTCCATCTCGGCACGCATTCGCGCGTCCATTTTCTCCAGCGGCACGTAGCTGATCCGTTGTTGTCATGGTCTCCCTGCCTTTCCCAATCGTTTTTATGAGCGTGACTTGAGGAACTGCGCGAATGCCTTGAGCGTCACTTCCGAGACGTGATGTTCAATGCCCTCGGCATCGGCCTCCGCCGATTCCGTCGGCACGCCAATAGCACGTAACAGATCGACCACGATGCGGTGCCGGACGCGCACGCGGTCGGCCAGCGCCTGGCCTTTTTCGGTCAGGAACACCCCGCGATACGGACGCGCGGTCGCCAAACCGGCCCGCTTGAGCCGGGCGATCGTCTTGATCGCGGTGGCATGGGAAACACCGAGCCGCCGCGCGATATCGGTCGGCCGCGCCTCGCCTTCGCCTGCCAAGAGGTCGGCAATTAATTCGGCATAGTCCTCCAGCAACGCGGTGGATTGCGCCGACCGCGTCTTGCCGAAACGGCGCGCCTGCGTGCCCTCTGCGGGAAGTTTGGCCATGGCAAAAGATTCGGCTCGATAGGTTCGCACGGCTGTGCGGAGGTAACCGGATTCGGCAGCCACGGAACAATATAACACCGCTCGTGTCAAAATGTAGCTAGAGCTACACTTTCAAGCCGTTGACGCCGGACAGTCCTCGTCCTATGTCTGTAACCAAGGCTACACTTTTGTGTAAATGCTTCGAGCGCCACTGCGTGACCTACCGATGACCTCCCGGGAAATGATCGAGACCATCCAGCCCCCATCGCTTTCCGAGCGGACCGTCGCCACGGCGCGGCAGGTGCTGACCGGCCAGCGCCGCGGATTGCGCGGCTCGCTCGCTTTTGTCGGACCGGCGGTTATTGCCTCCATCGCCTATATCGATCCCGGCAATTTCGCCACCAACATCCAGGCCGGCGCCAAATACGGCTATGGCCTGCTGTGGGTGGTGCTCGCAGCCAACCTGATCGCAATGCTGTTCCAGGGCCTCTCGGCCAAGCTCGGCATCGTCACCGGGCGCAACCTCGCTGAATTATGCCGCGACCATTTTCCGCGTCCGGTCGTGTGGGCGATGTGGGGCGTCAGCGAGATCGCCGCCATGGCGACCGACCTTGCCGAATTCCTCGGCGGCGCCATCGGTTTTTCGCTGCTGTTCAATCTTCCGCTCCTTGCCGGAATGACTGTTACCGCAGTCATCACCTACGGATTGCTGATGAGCGAGCGGTACGGCTTCCGTCCGCTCGAGATCGTTATCGGCACCAGCGTCGGCGTGATCGGCCTCTGCTATCTCGTCGAAATGTTCATCGCGCCGGTCGACTGGAGCGCGGCGGCCTATCATACCGTGGTGCCGCAAATTGCCGACTCCGAAGCGTTGTTGCTCGCCGTCGGCATTATCGGCGCGACCGTGATGCCGCACGCGATCTACCTGCACTCCGGCCTGACGCAATCGCGCGTGCCGGTCGACGACGACACCCAGCGGCGCAAGGTGCTGGGCTTTTCCAATCGCGAAGTCGTCATCGCGCTTGCGATCGCAGGCCTCATCAACATGGCAATGGTGATGATGGCATCGGGCGCGTTTCACGCCGGTCATCCCGATGTCGCGCAGATTGAAACCGCCTATCACACGCTGACGCCACTGCTCGGCGGAGCTGCCGCCGGCGTCTTCCTGCTGTCGCTGGTTGCGTCGGGTGTATCCAGTTCGACGGTCGGCACCATGGCCGGCCAGATGATCATGCAGGGCTTTGTCGGTATCCGGATTCCGATCTGGGTCCGCAGGCTGGTGACGATGGCCCCGGCTTTCGTCGTGGTCGCGCTCGGCGCCAATGCCACCAATGCGCTGGTCATCAGCCAGGTGGTGTTGAGCCTGGCACTGCCGCTGCCGATGATCGCGCTCCTGATTTTCACCGGCCGGCGCGACATCATGGGCACCTTTGCCAACAGCCGCTTCACCGCCGCGCTGGCAATTGCCGGCACGGCTATCGTGCTGGCGCTCAATGTGGTTCTGATCGTTCAGACACTCTCGTAAACGAGGCCCGCGCAAAACAAAACCCGGACTGCGCCGTGCGCAATCCGGGCTGTGTTATTCAGCCAAATAAAAACAGCAACCGCGATGCGGCCGCCGGTCTTAACTTAAGGTCTTCAGATTTTCCGCAGCCGCCTTGCCGGTCTTGCGATCCGTCACGACTTCGAAGGACACGCGTTGACCTTCACGAAGCTCACGAAGGCCGGCGCGCTCGACGGCGCTGATGTGAACGAATACGTCCTTACCACCACCACCCTCAGGCTGGATGAATCCATAGCCCTTCTGCGCGTTGAACCACTTCACGGTACCGTTATCCACGGGTATCTCCTTGTAGACATGCCAATATGAGCCGCGCATTCTGGCACGGCTCGGTTCGCTCGAATTTTTGGTGAAGGATTGTCAGTCAGGCGCGGTTTCGTCGCTGCAAGGCCAAGTCATTCGGCCAAAACTCGATGGCGAATATTTAGCGGCAAGTCGCCGCATCTGCAAGACCGTACCGGGCCGGTTGTGACGGCCCGTCACAAAAACTTAATGAAATACAAACGGCTACGGGCTTGCTTTTTCTCACCTTATTTGGTGCCGGAAATACAGCACGGGCTGGTGACTTGCTGCGATGGTTTGCTCTTTAGAGCGCAGCGCGCGTCGCCGATGACCCCCGCGCGGACATAGGTCCACGCGATACACTCAGTCTCACCGCGGCAAGCAGCCTGGCATGACTGCGGCGTGACCTGCGATCTGCCGACGCCATGCATATCACCGCCGAACAGGTCGACGCCGCGCATCACGCCGGTCATTCCGGCAGGCACCACAGGCGGATCGCGCATCTCCGCCGGCGGCAAGCGTTCGACGCCGGAGCTGCAGCATGAATTGGCAACCTGCTGGGGGATCACCGCCTTGAGCGCGCAACGCGACGTCGAGCTGCCCGACGCACCGGGCGAAAGCGTCCAAGCGACGCAGGAATTGTCGGACCGGCACGCCGCCTGACACGCGGATGCACTTCCTAGCGGAACGTCGACATTGCGCGCGACCGAGCCAGGCAACGTCATGTTGGTCAAAATCCCGCCGAGTTTTACGCCCGTGGGCAAACCTGCATTGCCGGAAGAATTCGCCGGCGTGGCTGGCGGCGCAGCGGCAACCTGTGACGTTGCCGACGGCGCGGGCGAAGCGGCGGCCGCCGGAGCGGCCGGCACGGGAGCAGCCGCACCCTGATGCTGCTCGTAGCCGGCAACGCAGCAAGGGCTCTTCACCTCCACCGCCATCTTGTTTTTCAGATAGCAGCGCGCGTCCGGCGTGAAGATGCCGGCACGCACATAGTCCCACGACGTGCATTGATTATCGGCGCGGCACGCCGCCTGACAGCTTTCGACAGTGGCTTCGGGGAAAAAGCGGTAACTGCCACCTTCCAGCTCGACGCCCGGAAGAACTCCGGTCACACCTGCCGGGATCGGCGGCGGCACGCGCATCTCCGGATCCGGCACGCGCTCGACCCCGGACGAGCAACACGTATCGGTGAACTGTTGCGGGATCACAGCCTTGAACGAACAATGTCCCGTGGACTCGCTTGGTTTTGGCTGCGTGTAGGCCCACGACACGCAGCGGGCATCCACGCGGCAGGCGGCCTGGCATGCCGGCGGGTCGGCAATTTCGGTGACGCGGTAGAGCGAGCCGCGCAACGCGACATTGGGCATGATTTCGCCAAGCTTGATGCCTGGCGGCAATCCGGTTGCCGATGCGGCGGACGGCGGCGCAACCGCTGACGGCGCAGGCGTGGCTTGCGGCGCTGGCGTCACAGATGGAAGTGGCGGTGGTGCAGCCGCCGGAGTTGTCGCGGCAACCGTCGAAGTCTGGGCGGTTAGCGGCGCTACAGGCTTTTTCAGCTTCACCCACATCACACCGCCGGCGGCGATGACCAGCACGGCCGCAACCGCGGCGCCGATCAGCAGTACGAGATTGCGTTTGCGCGGTACCGCGGCTTCCAGCGCGTGCACGATTGCGTCGGCGTCGGCACTGAACCGCGAATGGCGCAATTCAAGCGCATGGCGATACGCCAACGGTTTCAGATCATCCGACAAGCGTTCTTCCGCCGGCATGATCGCGCCGTCGACCAGCACCGGGATAACCGCAATGTCGCGTTTGAGCGCGGACGCCAGCTCAAGGCGCACATAGTCTTTCTCATTGTCGAGCCGCCGCGCACCGGTTTTATCTACCGCATCGAGCCAGTGCGGGCCGATCACCGCGAGCAGCACGCGGCATTGCGAAACCTGCGTGTCGAGCTGCTTGGCAAAGTCCACGCCGGGCTTCATGGCGTCGACGTCCATGAACAGATCGTCTTTGGAGAAACGCCCCGCCAGATAATCGAACAGCCGCCCCGCTACGCCCGGGGCGTCATCACGGCGATAATTGATGAAAATGCCCGCCATGGGATTCAGTTTAATACATCCTGGGGTGGTGGAAATGGTGTCGCGGCTGTTCGGCGGGTAAAGCGAAACCGCTAAACATCCCTCGCCACCGTGTGGAAAAACAGCGTAGCGCAGGCGATGTGATTTCGATTGTTTGCGTTTGCGGTTCGCAGAGCCGGAAGTCCCGGACCCTGCCAATTATGAATTCTTAATCGTTAAGAGGGACCATGCGACGTCCGCTATGTCGGGAATTCTCGGATATTCAGCGAACAAGGACCGAAAAGCCGATGCGCACACTTAGTGCCTGCATGGTTGCGCTCGCAATCGCGTTGCCCGCGACATCGTCGCGGGCCGACGAAGCTTCCCCTGCATGTGCGACCAATCAGAATACACTCGGCGTATCGCGTGTTGTTGAAATCGACACTGCGGGCGGACCGGGTTTCGGAGCGGAGCAGTTCAAGACGTACGATTTTCTGCAGCCCGGCGAAATTGTACTGACGTTCGATGACGGTCCATGGCCCGGCAATACGCCGGCGGTTCTCAAGGCGCTGCGGGATCAGTGCACGAAGGCGGTATTCTTCCCGATCGGCGAGCATGCTTTGTGGCATCCGGCGTTGCTTCGCGAGGTCGCCGCGGCCGGGCACACCATCGGATCGCACACCTGGTCCCATGCCAATCTGGCAAAGCTCGATGCCGGACAGGCCAAAGATGAAATCGAGAAGGGGTTCAGCGCGGTCCATACAGCGTTGCAGGAATCCCCGGCTCCCTTCTTCCGGTTTCCGGGCTTGCGCTACAAATCGGAGGATATGACCTATCTCGCCGGGCGCAATATCGCGACGTTTTCCGCCGACCTGGATTCCGACGACTTCAAAATGAAGATGCGCGATCCTGCGAAGGTCATCGCTTCGGTCATGGGGAAGCTCCAAAAGGCCGGCAAAGGCATCATCCTGATGCACGATTTCCAGCACGCTACTTCGGTCGCAATGCCTGACCTGCTCGCGCAATTGAAGGCCGGCGGCTACAAGGTCGTTCAGGTGAAAGCGAAGTCGCCAGTGACGACACTCGCTGACTATGACGCAGAAGCGCAGAGGCAGTTCGGCGGAAGCGCCACCAATAATGCGGTGCTATCGAGCGTTGTGCGTACGGTCGGCGAAGCCAACTTTGACGACCGCTTTTCCTTAGCGCGTTAAGACTTGCCGCGTACCAGACACGGCTTAACGCTCGACGATCTGTAGAGATGGCGCTCCCTACGGGAATCGAACCCGTGTTTCAGCCTTGAGAGGGCCGCGTCCTAGACCGCTAGACGAAGGGAGCTTATGTGGAAGGCTTATACGGAAGCCTTGGCCGCCAAAATAGAGTTTTAGCGCGGCCATGCAAGCGCAAACCCCGATTTCAGGGTTGCTCGGTGCTGAAGTGGATCCGGCCGGTTTGTTGCAAGGACTTGCGGTCGTAAATGCGTGCCTCTGTGGAGCCGCCGATGTCGAGCGTGACTGTAACAGCGGTTGCCGTGGCTAAAGTCGAAATCACGCGGGCGCCTTTCGGCAACATGAGCGTGGCGTCGGAAATCGTGCCGACGCGCGTGTTGAAGACGCGATAGCCAATGACGACGACGACGGCGGCTATGGCAAGCAGCGTGGTCAGCGCCGAAATCACCATCATCACCCGCGCCCGCGCCACCAGGTGCGCGGTATCGGATTCGGAGGAACCCGCCCCGCCTGTTAGGTTGCCGCCCGGATTGCCGGACATCGTGCTCATGACGCTTTTCCCAGCCACGCAAAGAACAATCACTGTCGCCGGTGACGAAACCGGCGAACGCCTCGATCGCGTGCTCGCCCGCCATGTCGCCGACCTCTCCCGCTCGCGGCTCAAATCGCTGATCGAGAACGGCGCTGTCACGCTCGATGGGCGCACGATCCGCGATCCCAATCACCGCGTCAATTCCGGCAATACCCTCATGGTTGACGTGCCGCCGCCGGAGCCAGCAAAGCCGGAGCCTGAGCCGATCCCGCTCAACGTCGTCTATGAGGACGGCGACATGATCGTGATCGACAAACCCCGGAATCTCGTCGTTCATCCTGCCGCCGGACACGCCACCGGCACCCTGGTCAATGCGCTTATCGCCCATTGCGGGGACAGCCTGTCCGGGATCGGCGGCGAGCGGCGGCCGGGCATCGTCCATCGGCTCGACAAGGACACGACCGGATTGATGGTGGTGGCAAAAAACGACCGCGCGCACCGCAAGCTCGCGGCCCAGTTCGCCGATCATGGCCGCAGCGGCGAACCGTTCGAACGCTCCTATCTGGCCTTGGTCTGGGAGGCGCCGGATCGGCCGCAGGGCACGATCGACAAGCCGATCGACCGCCATCCCTATTCCCGCGACCGCATGGCGATCCGGGAAGGCGGCCGCGAGGCGATCACCCATTGGCAGGTGCTCGAGCGCTACCAGGGCCGGCCGGAATCCGGCCGAGCCAGAAAGACGGCGGCCAAATCGTCCCCCAACAAGCCGGTTGCCGGGATGCTGGCCTGCCGGCTGGAAACCGGCCGAACCCATCAAATCCGGGTCCATTTGGCCTCGATCGGCCATCCTTTATTGGGGGACGAGGTCTACGGGGCCGGTTTCCGCACCAAAACCGCACTTTTACCCCCGGAAGCCCAGACGGTGCTGGCCGCCCTTGGCAGGCAGGCGCTGCATTCCCATATATTGACGGTGAAACACCCCTCGACCGGGGAATTCTTTGACGTTCCGGTCGGAACTACCACCTGAACTCGCCCGTTTACGTAGTGCCCTGGCCTCCACATCCGGAGACCGGGGATAGATTGTCGGGAACGACGTAACGGTTTGCTTGCACTGAATAAATCACCGTTCATCGAACCGGATCACAGGTCCGTCGCGGCTATGTGACGAAGGGTTAACTTCCACTGGTCCGATTCGACCGTGTATGTTGCAGGTGCGAGATATTGGAACTGGCGCCGTCGGCTCGGGGAGCGGCGGTCGCTAAATGCCCGCCGGCTCTGCGGGGGCAAAATCGAAAATGGAGGGCGCTACATGGCCCAGACTGCAGCACTGCCCATCCTGTCGGGCGAAACCGGGCTCACCCGGTATCTTGAAGAAATCAGGCGGTTCCCGATGCTGGAACCGCAGCAAGAATTCATGCTGGCGAAAAGCTGGCGCGAGCACGGCGATCGTGACGCCGCGCACCAGCTCGTCACCAGCCATCTTCGTCTCGTCGCCAAGATCGCCATGGGCTATCGCGGCTACGGCCTGCCGATTTCCGAAGTGATCTCGGAAGGCAATGTCGGCCTGATGCAGGCGGTGAAACGCTTCGAGCCCGACAAGGGCTTCCGCCTCGCGACTTACGCGATGTGGTGGATCAAGGCCGCGATCCAGGAATACATCCTGCGCTCGTGGTCGCTGGTGAAGATGGGCACCACCGCGAACCAGAAGAAGCTGTTCTTCAACCTGCGCAAGGCGAAGAGCAAGATTTCCGCGCTGGAAGAAGGCGACATGCGGCCCGATCAGGTGAAGCTGATCGCCAAGCGCCTCGGCGTCACCGAGCAGGACGTGGTCGACATGAACCGCCGCCTCGGCGGCGATGCTTCGCTCAACGCGCCGATCCGCGAGGACGGCGATTCCGGCGAGTGGCAGGATTGGCTGGTCGATGACAGCGTCAGCCAGGAAAGCCGGCTCGCCGAGAGCGAGCAGTCGGACAACCGCCACAAGGCGCTCGGCGAGGCGCTGACGGTGCTCAACGACCGCGAACGCCGCATCTTCGAGGCGCGCCGGCTCGCCGACGACCCGATCACGCTCGAGGAACTCGCCGAGGAATTCGGCGTGTCGCGCGAGCGGGTGCGCCAGATCGAGGTGCGCGCCTTCGAGAAGGTGCAGAAGGCGGTGAAGAACTCGATCACCGCCATGGAGACCCCGCCGGCTCAAGCCGCCGCGGCGATGCACTGAACCTCCAGCCGTCATGCCCGCGCTTGTCGCGGGGCATCTCGAATTTAGATGGCAAGGCCTTGCCCGTGGTATCGAGATCGCCGGGACAAGCCCGGCGATGACGAACAAGAAATGCAGCCTCTCCCCGCACCGCGGGGAGAGGTTTTTTATTGCGCAGTCCCCCTGTAGATTGGGCGCATGGGAGATGGACACCAACATAACAAAAACCGTCGAAAGCGTGAGACTGGCTGAACAGTTCGAGCGCGCGCTGACGAAGCCCGATGCGGCTTCGCTGTCGCAGCTGTTTGTGCACGACAGTTACTGGCGCGATGTGATCGCACTATCCTGGCGCATCCGAACCGTCAGCGGCGTCGACGACATTCTGCACGAATTGCAGGAGTGCTCGCGGCAATCACGCCCGGCTTCGTTCAAGATCGCCGGCGACCGCACACCGCCGCGCCGCGTGAGGCGCGCCGGCGTCGAAACCATCGAAGCGATTCTTCCGCTTCGAAACCGCCAAAGGTCGCGGCAGCGGCATCGTGCGTCTCGATCCGCAATCAGGCCAAGACCCCGGCAAAGCGTGGACGCTGCTCACCGCGCTCGACGCGATCAAGGGTCACGAGGAAAAGCCAGGACGTTTCCGTAACGACGGCAAGGCGTATTCGCGCGATTTCCGCGGGCCGAACTGGCTCGATATCCGGCACACGACCGCCGCTTACCGCGACCGCGATCCCGACGTTCTGGTCATCGGCGCCGGGCAGGCCGGACTGTCGGCTGCGGCGTGTCTCGGACAATTGCAGCTCGACACGCTGATCGTGGATCGCGGCAAACGCATCGGCGACAACTGGCGCAACCGCTATCACGCACTGGTTCTGCACAATCAGGTGAACGTCAATCACCTGCCCTATATGCGGTTTCCGCCAAGCTGGCCGGCTTACATTCCGAAGGACAAGATCGCCGGCTGGTTCGAGGCCTATGCCGACAGCATGGAGCTCAACACCTGGACCTCGACCGAATTTGAAAATGCGGCCTATGACGACAGCACCGGCCGGTGGTCGGTCACGCTGCGCCGCGATGGCGAGACACGCGAGCTCCACCCGCGCCACATCGTGATGGCGACCGGCGTCAGCGGCATTCCCAATCTGCCGAACATTCCGACCTTGAAAAGTTTCACCGGCACGGTGCTGCATTCGAGCCAATACAACAGCGGCGACGGCTGGCGCGGCAAACGCGCGCTGATTATCGGTTCAGGCAATAGCGGCCACGATATCGCGCAGGATCTGCACGCCAGCGGCGCGCAGGTCACGCTGGTGCAGCGCAGCCCGACGCTCGTCGTCAATGTCGAGCCGAGCGCGCAATTGCCTTACGCGCTCTACGATGAAGGGCCCTCGCTCGAGGATTGCGACCTGATCACCATGTCGGTGCCGATCCCGCTCGCCAAGAAGACGCCACGTGATGCTCACCGAGCAGGCAAAGCAACTCGACCAGAAGCTGCTGGACGCTCTGACGCGGCAAGGGATTCAAGCTCGACTTCGGCGAGGACGGCACCGGCTGGCAGTTCAAGTATCTTACCCGCGGCGGCGGTTATTATTTCAACGTCGGCTGCTCCGACCTGATCGTGAACGGCGAAGTTGCGCTAAAGCAATATTCGGACATTGCGGAATTCGTCGCCGAAGGCGCGCGCCTCCACTCGGCGAAATCATCCCGGCCGATCTGGTCGTGCTGGCAACCGGCTACAAAGGGCAGGACGCGCTGGTGCGCAAGCTGTTCGGCGAGGCGGTTGAAAAACGCATCGGACCGATCTGGGGCTTGGGCGAAGACGACGAGCTGCGCAACATGTTTACCCGCACCGCGCAGCCCGGCCTGTGGTTCATTGCCGGCAGCTTCGCGCAGTGCCGCATTTATTCGAAAATCCTGGCCTTGCAGATCAAGGCCTGCGAGCTTGGTCTTGTTCCAAGGCCTTGACCGCAGCATCACCACACGGCCACAAAGAGCCGGCGCTTACCGCATAACCCGTGCACGGATTTTAAGTCGAATGCCTCGCTACCGGGTTGCGGTCGATACGGGTGGGACGTTCTCGGACTTCGTCTATCTCAACGAGGACACCGGCGCGGTTTCGATCACCAAGATCCCCTCGACGCCGGACGATCCATCGCGGGCGATCCTGCAAGGCGTCGAAGCGCTGATGGCGGAGGGCGTGCCCGCCGCCGATATCAGCTTCTTCTGTCACGGCACCACCGTCGGCACCAACGCGCTGCTCGAGGGCAAGGGCGTCAGGACCGGGCTGTTGGTCACCGAAGGTTTCAGCGGCATCTACGAAGTCGCCGAGCAGTCGCGACCCTACGGCACCGCGATCTTCGACGTGATGTACGACAAGCCGGAGCCGCTGGTGCCGCCGAGCCTGACCGGCGAAGTGCGCGAGCGCGTCGATTTCGCGGCAACGTGCTGGTCGCCGCTCGACGAGACCGCGCTGCGCGAGACGCTGCGCCACCTGAAAGCCAAGCACATCGAAGCGCTCGCGGTCTGCCTGTTGTTCTCGTTCCTGCATCCGCAGCACGAAGCGCGGGTCCGCGACATCGCGCGCGAGGAATTGCCGGGCTGCAATGTCTCGCTGTCGTCGGACATCCTGCCGCAGATCCGCGAGTACTACCGGCTGTCGACGACGGTGATCAACGCCTACCTGCAGCCGATCCTGGCGCACTACGTCGCCAATCTCGACCGCCGCCTCGCCGGCGCCGGCGTCACGACGCCGCAGAAATACATCATGCAGTCAAACGGCGGCACCTCGACCTTCGCCGAGGCCGCGCGCACCGCCGTCACCACCGTGCTGTCCGGCCCGGCCGGCGGGGTCGCAGCCGGCGTCGCCGCGAGCCGCATGACCGGTATTCGACAACATCATCACCTTCGACATGGGCGGCACGTCGTGCGACGTCGCGCTGATCAAGGACGGCGCGCCGATCTTCACCAGCCGCGGCAAGATCGAAGGCCGCGACCTCGCCGTGCCGATGATGGACATCAACACCGTGAGCGCCGGCGGCGGCACCATCGCCAAAGCCGACCGCTTCGGCGCGCTCGAAGTCG
The DNA here is from genome assembly GCA_963739945.1 of uncultured Alphaproteobacteria bacterium. Classification (GTDB taxonomy): domain Bacteria; phylum Pseudomonadota; class Alphaproteobacteria; order Rhizobiales; family Xanthobacteraceae; genus BOG-931. Next base: position 230,898 of record CAVUCN010000005.1, read on the forward strand.
GGCCGCAAAGCGCCGGCGCGGTGCCGGGCCCGGCCTGTTACAGCCGCGGCGGCGTCGAGCCGACCATCACCGACTGCAATCTCGTGCTCGGCTATCTCAGCGCCGGCAATTTTCTCGGCGGCCGCATGCAGCTCGACCCGCCAAAGCCGCCGCCGCGGTGTCGCGTGTCGCAAAACCGTATCGCTCGGTCTGCCCGAAGCCGCCGAAGGCATCGTCCGCATCATCGAAGTGAAGATGGAAGAGGCGATCAAGGCGATCTCCACCATGCGCGGCCACGATCTGCGCGACTTCATGCTGCTCGCGTTCGGCGGCGCCGGCCCGGTGCACGCCGCGCGCATGGCGCGCGATCTCGGCATGGCCGGCGTCATCGTGCCGCTCTATCCCGGCGTGTTCTCCGCGCTCGGTCTGCTGATGTCCGACGTCAAGCACGACTACATCCGCTCGCGGATGACGCCGATCAGCAAGCTCTGCTTCCGCCGACGTCGCCGAGGTGTTCGCGCAACTCGAAGCGCAGGCGCGTGCCGATCTGCATCGCGACGGCTTTGCCGACAAGGATATCCGCATCGAGCGCACCATCGACCTGCGCTATGCCGGCCAAGGCTACGAGATCGGCCTGCCCTGTACGCCGGAACAGATCGCCGCCCTGCCCGCGTTGCGCAAGGCTTTCGATGCCGAACATAAAAGCCAGTTCGGCCACAGTGCGCCGGAAGAGCCGGTCGAAGTCGTGTCCTATCGCGTGCGCGGTGTCGGTGTGGTGCAGCCGGTGACCATGCCAAAATTCAAACCGCAGGGCGGCACGCTCGCAGATGCACTGGTCGAAACCCGCGACGTGCGCTTTGACGGCAAGACTGTATCGTGCCCGGTGTACCAGCGCGAAAAGCTCGACGCCGGTTTGACGTTGCACGGACCGGCAGTGCTCGATCAGTTCGACTGCACGACAGTAATTTGTGCGGGTCAGACCGCCCGCGTGGACGAGTGGAAGAATTTGATCGTGACCTAATTGTCATGCCCCGCGAAGGCGGGGCATCCAGTAATCACCGGCGACGCTTGCGTTTACTGGATCATCCGCCGAACACACTCCCTGTCATGCCCCGCGAAGGCGGGGCATCCAGTAATCACCGGCGATGCTTGCGTTTACTGGATCATCCGCCTTCGCGGATGATGACAACGGTGATCACGGTGACGCAATTTGTGGATAGAGATCATCCCAATTCGGGTTTGTTTCTTCAATAAGTTTTACTTTCCACGCCCGATTCCATTTTTTCAGGCGCTTCTCTCTTTGGATCGCAGCCTCAATACTGTTGTGTGGCTCATAGTAGACAAGGCGATGGGCGCCATATTGCTTGCTGAAACCCGGCAATGACCCCGACCGATGCTCGTATGTTCGCCGCAGCAGATTATTGGTTCCACCTATCTTGCTTGCAAGGATGTAGACCCAATAATAGCGTTCGGTGGCCATACCTGAGGCGCTTGCGTTTACTGGATCATCCGCCTTCGCGGATGATGACAATAAGAGAAGCGAGTGATGATAATACAGGAAAGCGAAAGCTGTGAATGCCCATCGACCCACGAACTGTCATGCCCCGCGAAGGCGGGGCATCCAGTAATCACAAACGACTCTTGCGTTTACTGGATCATCCGCCTTCGCGGATGATGACAATAAGAGAAGCGGGCGATCGGGCAGCAGGAAACAAGAGCAACGCATGACAAACATCGACGCCGTCGATCTTGAAGTCATCAAGGCCAGCCTCTCCGGCATCGTGCAGGAGATGCAGAACTCGCTGTTCCGCACCGGCTTCTCCACCATCGTGCGGGAGTCGCAGGACGCCTCCTGCGCGATCATGAATGTCGAAGGCGAAGTGGTGGCGCAGCACGTGGTGCTGCCGCTGCATATCGGCGCGTTTCCGGCCTGTTGCGGCGGCGTGCTGAAGGCCTACGGCGACGACATCGCCGAGGGCGACGCGTTCCTGATCAACCACCCGTATCAGGGCGGCAGCCCGCACGCGCCGGACATGTGCGTCATCATCCCGGTGTTCGTTGACGGCGCGCTGTTCGGCTTTTGCGCCTCGATCGCGCACAAGGGCGACATCGGCGGCCCGGTGCCGGGAAGCTGCTCCGGCCAGGCGCGCGAGATTTTCAACGAAGGCCTGCACCTGCCGGCGATGCGCTATCAGCGCAGGCTCGTGCACAACGACGATCTCGACCGCGTCATCGCCGCCAACAGCCGGACGCCGGAACTGGTGATCGGCGATATCCGCGGCCAGCTCGGCTCCGGCCGGCTCGGCGAGCGGCGGCTGCATGAGCTGGTCGCCAAATACGGCAAGGACAAAGTGCTGGCGAGCTATGAGCGGCTGTTCGAGATCGGCGAAGCGCGAGTGCGCTCAGCGATCGCCGAATGGGCCGACGGGCGCTTTGAGGCCGAGCGTTTTGTCGACGATGACGGCGTCAATCTGGAACAGCCGGTGCGCATTCACATCGTCGTCGAGAAAAACGGCGACGACCTGCATCTCGATTTCTCCGGCTCAGCCGACCAGACCCAGGGGCCGGCCAATATCCGCCCGCCGCTGGTGCAGGCGGCCTGCGCGTTCGTGCTGATCGCGCTGATCGATCCGACAATGTACGTGTCGAGCGGGCTGCTGCGCGGGTTTCGCATCACCGCGCGCGACGGCAGCGTGCTCAATCCGCGCTTCCCGGCGCCGGTGAACACCTATAATCCGACCGTGCATGCGCTGGTCGATGCGATGTTCGCGGCGCTGGCGCCGATCATCCCTGGCCGCGTGCGCGCCGACGGCGCCGCCAGCCGCTCCATCATCATCGGCGGCCGCAGCACCACGGCCGGCAAAGGCTACGTGCAATACGAAATCTTCGGCGGCGGCGACGGCGCGCGCGCCTCGAAGGACGGCCTGTCCGGCACCAGCGTCAACCAGAGCAACGCCAAGATCGCGCCGGTCGAGATCATCGAGAGCGAATTTCCGACGCGGCTCACCCGCTTCGAGCTGATCCGCGATTCCGGCGGCGCCGGAAAATTCCGCGGCGGCCTCGGCATCCGCCGCGAATACATCAATCTCGCCGACGCGCGGTTCTCGATCCGCTCGGCCAAGCACGTCATTCCGCCCAACGGCATGGCCGGCGGCGGCCCAGGCGCGCCCGGAGATATCTGGATTAATCCCGACACCAAGGACGCAAAACATCTGCCGACACGCTACGCCGACTATCCGCTGAAAGCCGGCGACATCTTCCGCCTCGATACGCCGGGCGGCGGCGGCTACGGCGACGCGCTGTCGCGCCCGCCGGAGCTGGTGCTGGCCGACGTGCGCGAAGGCTTTGTCTCGGCGGAAGCCGCTGCGCGCGATTACGGCGTGGTGCTGACGGCAGATGGCAGCGCGGTGGATAAAGTGGCGACCGCTTCGCGTCGTGGCCGCGGCCAGAAGTCCGCAGGCTAAACTCAACGCGGCTTGAGACCGGCTTTCTCGACAACCTGGGTGATAATGTCGATCTCGTGCTGGTTCATTTTCGCAAATGCTTCCGGCCCCTCGCCCACCGGCTCCATGCCGAGCAGCGTCAGTCGCGAGGCCACATCGCCTTCCTTTACGACTGCGCTGCAGTCCGCAGCAATTTTGCGAACGATGTTGTCCGGTGTTCCGGCGCGGCCATAAACGCCAATGTTTGTGACCATATCAAAGCCGGGAATGAGATCGGCCAGCGGCGGCAGTTCGGGCAACAGCCGCGAACGCCCGAGGCCGTTATGGGCGAGGAGCCTGACATCGCCGCGCTCGACGGCGCCTTTCAGGCTCGGATAGGCGGCCCATAGCGCCTGCACGTGATTGCCAAGCAACGCAGGCACAGCCTCTCCGGTGCCGTGATACGGCACATGGACGATGTCGAGATGCAGCGCGGCCTTCATCGCTTCCATGGTCAGTTGATGCGTGCTGCCGACACCCGCAGAGCCGTAATTGAGCTGGCCGGGATGCTCCCGCACGTAAGCGACGAACTCGTCGAGCGTCCCGATCGGCGTCTGGGCGTTGACGGCCAGGAACACTGGCGTGCGCGCGAGCGCCGCAATTGGCACGAAATCTTTCTTTGGATCGTAGGACAGGTCGTTGAGGAAGATCGGGCCGACCGACAGCAGCGTCGTGTCGACGACCATCAGCGTATAGCCGTCGGCGGGCGATGTGTTGATCGCCGCGGCGGCGACGCCGCCATTGCCGCCGGGGCGGTTCTCGACAAAGACCGGCTGACCGATGCGCCCCTGGAGTTTTTCCGCCAGCAATCTGGCGCTGGTGTCAGGCACGCCGCCGGGCGCGTAGGGCACGATGAGCCTGATGGGCCGGTTCGGATAATCGGCCTCGGCAGACGCCGGCCTCGGCTGGCACCATGGCAGGCACGCGGCAGTGCCGAGCAGTACGAGCGCGAGGCGGCGGTCAATCTGGCTCATGGGCCCAACATCGGCGGATCAACATCGGCGGATCAACATCGGCAGGTTGAGCAGCGCAGTTCGCCGGCCGCGCCGCCGAAAACCTGCATCCGACGGGCGCTATGCGGCAGGTTCAGTTACCGTTGCCGAGCGGCCGGGTGCCCGGAACCTCCGGCTTGTCGTCGCCACCGAAGCTGCGGAAACCGGAGCCCGACTGATTACCGCCCTGAACGTTGAAGTGCCAACCGGGGCTATTGGGATCATCAGGCTTGGTCGCAAACCCGCTCGATGTGCCCTTACCGTCCAATGGGCCAAAATTGAAATTGTAGTTGCCGTTGGGATAAAGGGTTTCCTGCGTGAACGCCCAGGCTGAGGCCGTCGCTAGCGCGACCATTGCGCCCGCAACAACAGGAACGACCACAAACCGCATCCGCTTCGACATGACAGGCCTCAACATCCTCTCGCCAAGCGAACCTTAGCAGAACACGCCCTCATAGGCACCCAGGAATATGAGCTTTCTGCGGCAAGGCGGACGTGCCGTCCCGTCTCAAACCAAGACCAGCCGCATCAGTTCGTTGTGGCTGGAAATGCCGAGCCGGGCATAGGCTCGCTTGCGATAGGTCAGCACCGTATTGATGCTGATACCGAGTGCAAGCGCCATCGCTTCCGAACTTCGGCCTTCGATAATACCAAGACACACTTCACGCTCTCGGGTGGTCAGCCGCGGCGCCAGCTGTCCCAAGCGGCGTTCGGCGATCCGCAAGCTGTCGGTTTCAGCAACCACGGGCCGCTCGGCATCATGTTTGGTCAGGAGCGCAAACATGAGGTCGGCATTGTCGAGGACCGACGCAATTTCACCGGCAGAAAATCGTCCGCGCTGGGCATTGCGATAGAGATTCAACCGGATGGTTTCGCCCTTGCGCCGCCGGATGATCGAAAGCCGATCGATCAAATCGGCCGAAGAATAGCAATCGCTCCGATATCCCTCGTGATCGATGTCGTCGGAATAAACCCGCACCGCCAAATCAGGGCGCTCCGTTTCGTTGGCGCTGCAAATGAGATTTGCCGGATCGTGATCCCAGTAATGTTTCAGATACTTGTCTGCGATGGTCCGGGCGACGGGTTTCGCACCGCGGTTAAACGCAAACACCAGCCGCGCCGGCGAGCGGCCTGAACTGCCAAAAGCAGTAAGGTGCTCGCAGGCCGTTGCCTCGTTCGCCATCTCAAAAAATGACGTCTCGAAATCAGGCAAGCCAACATTGGCGATGAGGTCGCCGATGCGCCGCTTGAATGGATTGGCCGCCGCTCGGGCCGGTTCGAGACTGTAGGTTTCCATGTCTAAGTTCCGTTCATGAAAAGGTGGGTGGTCACATACCTGGCCGCACACCTGCTCGTCAGACTCCTTGTCACAAGCTCATGTGACAGCCGGCTTTTTCGTTTATGTCATCTTAAGGAACGAACCAAGGGGCCAACCGCCGCATGAAGCGCGATTGCCAGCCTGCGTGCCAGAACCCAAAGATCGGCCCAAAGATATCGTAGGGAGAAGTCAGTGAAACGCAGTCTTCGCGCAGTTCTGTCGCTCGCGCTGCTGGCGCTATTATTCGCCCCGTTATTCGCCCCGTCCCCGGCCGTTGCGCAGCAATACCCGGCAAGACCGATCCGAATCCTGGTGGGCTTCGGGCCGGGTTCGAGTGCCGACGTTGTGGCGCGGGTTGTCGGCAAACAGATGGAAGAGAAGCTCGGCCAGCCGGTCATTGTCGAGAACCGGCCGGGCAACGGCAGCATGACCGCCGCTGAAGCCGTCTCACGCGCGGACAAGGACGGCTACACGCTGTTCATGGCGACGGTGGCGCAGACCATCAATCCCGTCTTCACCCATTTCGAATTCGATCTGAGCAAGCAGCTTGCCCCCATTGCGCTGCTCGGTGAAGTGCCGAACGTATTGGCGGCCAATCCGTCGGTGCCGGCCAATAACGTGCGTGAGCTTGTGGTGCTTGCAAAGCAGAAGCCGGACTCACTCACTTTCGGAACATCCGGCGCCGGCACGGCAAGTCATCTTGCGGCGGAATTGTTCAACCTGAAAGCCGGCACCAAAATTGTGGCGGTGCACTACGCCGGCGGCAGCAACCAGGCCATGATCGATTTGCTCGCTGGCCGTATCACGATGTCGTTCAACGTCGCGGCGACGCTCGCGCCGCAGATCGAGAAAGGTAATCTCAAGGGACTGGCCGTTGCCCAGCCAAAGCGCGCCTCCATCCTGCCCGATGTGCCGACCATGGAAGAGCAAGGCATGCCGGGGTTCGACGCCGGGATCTGGATCGGTCTCCTTGCGCCCGCCGGCACGCCCGCGCCGATCGTCGACGTCCTGTCGCGCGCCGCCAATGAGGCGCTCAAGAGCGCAGACGTCAGCGCGGCGCTCAAGACGCAGGGCATAGATCCGATCGGTGACACACCCGATGAGTTTCGAAAGTTCATAGCCGCTGACATCGAGAAATGGACCACGGTCGTCCACTCAGCGGGCCTGGACAAATAGAATTCCTGCGGCTGGTCGCTGGCTTTCTGCGGCCATACCTGCTTTTGAAGCCTATCTGCTTTTGAAGAACGATGGACGGAGCGACACGTGAGCACGGCGACAAACACCCTCTCGGGCAAGGTTGCGGCGATCACCGGCGGCAGCAACGGCATTGGCGCGGCAACCGCACGGCTGTTGGCGGCGCAGGGCGCCAAAATCGTCGTCGGTTACAAAAACGGCGAACAGCGCGCGTACAAACTCATTTCCGAACTGCCGGGTGACGGGCACATCGCGGCGCACATTGCGCTGGAAGATTCGGCGAGCGTCCGCGGCTTCGCCGCCGCGGCAGAGGCTGCCTTCGGCCGCACCGACATTGTGGTGAACTCGGCCGGCTTCACCGCGCCCATAAAGCATTCCGACCTCGACGCCCTCACCGACGAGCTTCTCGATTCAATGCTGATCGCCAATGTGCGGGGGCCCTATTCGGTGATCCGCGCATTCGCGCCAATGCTGCGTGCGAGCGGCAGCGGTGTCGTGGTGAGTGTCTCGTCGATCTCCGGCTTCACCGGGTCCGGCAGCAGCGTCGCCTATTGCGCCTGCAAAGCCGCGCTCGACACCATGACGCTCTCGCTGGCGCGGGCACTGGGCCCCGAGATCCGCGTCATGTGCGTTTCACCCGGCGCGGTTGCAACCGATTTCGTGGCCGGGCGTGACCGCGCCGCGCTCGAGAAAATCGCCGCCGCTACGCCACTCAAACGCATTGTCGAGCCGGAAGACGTCGCCGATGCGGTTTTAGCCTGCGTCATGCTCAAGGCGAGCACGGGTAGTCGCATCATTGTTGATGGTGGGCGGTTTCTGGTTTGAACGCGCTTTGGCGCTTTCGTGCAAGATCCTGTGCAAACCCTGACTGGGGCCGGATGCGTGCGTCCAAATCGTCGATGGTCGGCTTCGACATGTTGAATGAAACGTTCAATGTGATGTAGCCAAGATCATCTACGTGCGTCCTATATCTAAATCCCATGTGCACGGCGGCAGCGATTAGCATGCCATTTGGAACATAGACCGGTCCCAGCTTCGCCCCTTCGGGGTATGTGCATTCGTAATTTTCAGCGACATGCTTTAGCCGATAACTCCCAGTACCCGAGCGAATAGTCTTTGTCTTCTTAACTAATGCGAGGAAAGCCAAAGATTGTAGGAATGCCCTTGCAGCGTTCCTTCCAAGGCATTCCTTCCGAAGGTCAAGAAACTCAGCATACTGTTGTTTTGGCGTTGACCACGATCCGTTGGGCATACGCTTTGGGCGTCCTATTCCCATTCCAAAAACATGGAGCAGCGGAACAGCTTCAAGGACTTCGCGAATCGCAACCTCTGCGACCGTCAGGTACAAAGGCTCCGGATCAACCGGAAAGCCTCGCTCTAAGAGATAATCCCCAAAGCGAACTCCAGATACTTCCACGAAGCAAGGCTTAGAAGACCGCGAGCTATCTTGCAGAGCCGCGTAAGTGAGGAAACCAAGCCCACGGCCAAGCGCCTCAACACGATGAGATGATTTTACATTCGGCTGACTTTTGGTCAGTTCCAATTTCAGTTGCTGAACAGATCGTTCTGTAATGCGAGCGCGAAGCACAAACATGTGCATCCTCCTGGTCGAGCTATGCTGTTCGCCGATTACGCAGCAGCTCACAGGGTGAGATGCATAATGTTGGCTTGAATAAATAAAAGGCGTTTGACCCGGCGACAGGTCCGAGGTGCCTGATTCCCGATCCTGACAATAGTATTGAGTTCGTAGTTTAACAAGAAGCCGACTAAAACAATATATCTGCGCGACTGAGCCGCCCGCACGGCGGCGACTGAGAGCTTCTACTCGTTGTTAAAAACGGTGGCGCAAACTTCCAGTGCGAAGAATTTTGTTGCTTGCGCGTTCATCCCAGAAACTTCCCATTCTTGTTCAGCAAGTTTGCCAAGTCGGTCACTCGTTTGTGATCCGACCTCCGCTTAGAACGTCGGATACGCAGTCCGGGCAGTTCGAGATGTAAGCAAGAATTTCCGATTAGGCGAGTGCAACCTTGCCATGAGCCGACAGACGTCAGGGCATAAAAATGAGCTACGAAAACCTACCAGTCGCTCCCGACCAAGAGACTCTCAAGGCAACTCTCGACGAGAAAGCAGAGAAAATCCGATTATCTGAAGACTATTATGAGCGGCAAAATTCAATTGAGATCTTTAAGATGATCTGTTTTGACACGCAGGGAAGACTAAATCCCGCGTTGGAAGCTGCGAAGCGGGGTGTTGCGCTAGTGAACCACCTTCCGCCGATGACGTCCAAATGGTGACGCTACAGCGTCCCGACTCGCTTTCGGCTCGGTGGCCAAACTAGCTTCGTTCCCGGAACTACTGGTGCTACTCCCCCTCCGCCGGCACCCGGATATGATTGCGGCTGTATTTCGATCTCGACCTCGTTTGGAAGCCGTAGCAACGTTAGGCCAATCGCCGCCATATACGGCCCTAAAGAGGGAAAGCCATAAGCACGCGCCACATCGTCGTTTTCTGCGAGCCCGAAAACGATTGCTCGCGGCTGAATGCCACGTTCGCGTTGCAGTTCAAGTAACCGCTCATTGTGGCGCGCAAGCTCATCTGCTGCGGATTGGATATTGGCGTAAAGAGAACGCAACTCCGCTAGCACAACTTGCCTTGCTACGTTCCGCCCGGCGCACCAAGACTTGACTGTATCAAGGCGCACCTTGAAAAACTCCGCGGCCTCGCGTTGGGAAAGACCACAGCGTTCGGCCAAGGCGGCGAAAGGAGTTGCAGGAGTCATCACGCGGACTTCCCGCGCTCGAAGTCGTCGCTTGCAAATGGATAAGTTTGTCCGTGGACCATTAGGGTCTTTCTTTCATCTCTTGCCAGCGGGCGATTCTACCGCCTCAAACAAAATGATACACTAAAAGTGTATTTAAATCAAAAGGTTATTGATCCTATATTTGCTAAAAATAAGGAATATTAGCTTTACTATTGATTTTTATCCTAAAATATGCCATATGACCTCCAACTCGCTCGTCGTGAGGGACGTCAACTGCAGAGACTACTTTTGACGGAGCGGGTGCGGGTTCTGCGGGCGGAGGTTTGTCACTTCTGTTCGCAGACGGCCTGGGCATCAGCCCGTCCGGCACGTGATCGGACTGCAGGGTGCCTGCTGCACTGGCGTCGGAGAGGCTCGTACAGCCGTCGACCCGGCGATTCCAGGAAGCGCTGGCCCGGGCCGGGTCGGGAGGAAACTCCCTGCAATCCGTAGAGGAGCGCCGAAAGGCGAGCGGCCCTTGTCATGAGGGCCGCGGCTGTACCTGGTAACGGGTGCAGCCCCACGACTGTGCCTGGCAGTCTCCAGGTGCGCCATTCGGCGCTCCGCTTCCCTCTTTAGGGAAGCAAACAACGTGGCCCCACGTGCATTCGGGGCGAGCTTTCGTACCGCTTGAACAAAAACTCGGATGCGAGTGCATCGCGGGAACGGGATTGCTTGCGCCCTTAACGTCGTCATTGCCGGGCTTGACCCGGCAATCCATGCGGAAGCGCGGAAACCACCGATGGATGTTGTTGCACTCGGCAAGTCAGCATGGACCACCGGGTCAAGCCCGGTGGTGACGGAGAAAGTTGTTTTGTCATGCCCCGCGACCCGCCTACGCTCGCTCTGCGAGCTTCGGTGGGTTTTCAGTCTCCCGAAGCGCGGAGCGCGAAGGGGGAAGGCGGGGCATCCAGTATTCACTGGTGTTCGAGCAAAACTACGGGCGTCGGCGATTACTGGATCGTCCGCCTGCGCGGACGATGACAAAGGAAAAGCCGCGGATGATCACAGAGCGTCACTCCCGCAACGCCCCTCGCAGCGGCCAGCGGCAGGCGAAGATCGCGATGCCGGCGACCGTCGCGACGGCGGCGATCATCAGGAAGAACTGCACCGGCTGCATCCGGCTCCAGAAACTGCCGAGGTAGCCGGCGAGGAAGCCGCCGACGAAATTGGTCGAGAGCCACACCCCCATCATCATCGACAGGATCCGCGCCGGCGCCACCTTGGTCACCAGCGACAGCCCGATCGGCGACAGATAAAGCTCGCCGACGGTGATGATCGCGATCGAGCCGAGCACCCAGAGCCAGCTCGCCTGCCCGGCGCCGGCCTGATACGCGGCGAAGGCTTTCACCAGATTGGCCGCGACCACGCCGAAGCAGCCGAGCGACATCTTGGTGATGGTCGACGGCTCGGCCCGGCGCGCCGCCTGCCGTTTCCAGAACATCACCACGAACGGCGTGAAGGCAAAGATCATGAACGGATTGAAGGCGAGGAACCATGTCGTCGGGATCGTCGCATGCCAGCCGAACAGATCGATGGCGCGGTCGACGCTCTTGTCGATCCACAGGATGGTGGTGTTGCCCATCTGCTCGTAGGTCGCCCAGAACAAGGTGTTCGGGATGAACAGCACCAGGAGCGCGACGATGGCGCGCCATTGCTCGGGGTGAACGGTTCATCTCCCCCTGCAGGGGGGAGGTCGGCTCGCGTGAGCGAGCCGGAAGGGGGCGAATCGACGGCAACTGCTTCCCACACCCGCGAGCTTGCTCGCGGCCCTCCCCCTGCAGGGGAGGGTTGCGATCGCTTTGCGCTTTTGCAATTCGTCCGGCGGCAACAGCGGCGAGGCGAAAAGATAGATGATCAGCCCGAGGCACATGCCGACGCCGGCGGCGGCGAAGCCGTAATGAAAACCGAGCTTTTCGCCGAGCGTGCCGCAGATCGAGCGGCGCCAGGAATGCGCCGACATTGATGCCGACATAGAAGATCGAATAGGCGCGGTCGCGGCGCGGATCGCCCGGCGCATAGAGCCCGCCGACCTGCGTGGAAATGTTCGGCTTGAAGCAGCCGTTGCCGAGGATGAGGAACAGCAGCGCGAGCAGAAAGAGCTGCTCGACCGCCATCATGAAATGGCCGATCGCCATCAGGCTCGCGCCGATGATGACGGTGCGGCGCTGGCCGAGCACGCGGTCGGCCAGCAGGCCGCCGAGGATCGGCGTGAAATAGACCAGCCCGGTATAGAGGCCCCAGATCTGCGACGACAGCGGCTGCACGTCGAGAGGACCGAACACGGATTCCAGCGCGCCCTTCAGCGCGTCGAGCCCGCGCACATCGCCGGCGTGCTCCGGCAGCAGCAGGTACTTGGTCATGTACAGCACGAGCAGCGAGCGCATCCCGTAATACGAGAAGCGCTCCCACATCTCGGTGGTGAACAGGAACGTCAGCCCGCGCGGATGGCCGAACAGGTCGCCGTGCGCAACGTCATCGGTTATCGATTGAATACGATCGACCAAGATGGCAGCCTTACTTACCTCTCCCCGCGTGCGGGGGACCAGCGTCCTCCGGACGCCGTTGTTGATAACAAGACGCCGATGCGGAGCATCGGCTATGCGAACGAGGGTGAGGGGGCCTCTCCGCGAGTCTGAGCGTAGCGGATAGGCCCCCTCACCCCAACCCTCTCCCCGTAAACGGGGCGAGGGAGAAGCGAAACGCGTAGACTGATGGAGGAAGCATGCCGTGCGGCGTTCCGTTGGCAGGAGTGTGGTGCCTGATGGCCGCGATGCAGTCCGTTACCGTTCCGCTCCACGTCAATACCTTTCCCACCGCGCGGTCGCTGCCGTTCTATGTGGCGGTCGACAAGGGCTTCTTCCTGGCGCACGGCCTCGACGTCACGCTCGACTTCACCGAAAGCTCGGAGCGCCAGCGCGCCGGCCTTGCCGATGGCAGCATCGATATCGTGCACGCGGCGGTGGATAACGCGGTCGCCATGATCGACGTCGCCAAGCAGGACATCGTGATCATGTCGGGCGGCGACAGCGGCACCAACGAATTTTACGTGCAGAAGGACGTGCGGGATTTCTCCGATATCCGCGGCCGGTCGCTGGCGGTCGACGCGACCAACACGGCCTATGCGTTGCAGGCGAAGAAAATCCTGCTGGCGCACGGCCTGCGCGAAGGCGACCGATTACAAGCTCAATCCGGTGGGCAACGGCGTGCGCCGGCTGGCGGCGCTGCAACAGGACAACAACAATGCCGGCGCCATCCTCAACCTGCCCTATTCGCTGCAGGCGGCCGCCGCCGGAATGCACAGCCTCGGCCGGACCACCGACATGCTCGGGCCCTTATCAGGCCGGCGGCGCATTCGCGCGGCGCGACTGGGCGCGCGATCATGCCGTGCTGGTGGTGCAGTATCTCGCGGCCTTCGTCGAGGCGCTGCGGTGGTCGCTCGATCCGGGCAATCGCGCCGAGGCGGCCGCCATCCTGGTCGACAAGCTGAAGCTGCCGCCGGACATGGCGGCACAGAGCCTCGCGCTGATGGCCGAGCCGGGCTTCGGTTTCACCCGCGACGCCGCGTTCGATCTCGACGGTTTCAGGAATGTGCTGGCGCTGCGCGCCGAGACCGAAGGCGGCAAGCCCGCCGACCCGGACGCATTACATCGATCTTTCGCTATTACGAACTCGCGCGATGAAGCTGGTGAACGGTCCGGATCACGTCTTCTCCGGCTGACGGGAGGCAAAACGCATAGGAGCCGAGAATCATGCCCGCCACCACTCCCGCTGAAGCAAAAGGTTTCAAGCTGCTCGGCCACGACGCATCGGCGGCGTGGGGCGGCGGCTCGCTGGTGCAGGTGCACAAGGGCCATGCCTATGTCGGCGCGGTCGGCGGTTCGAGCTTCAACGGCCCGGAGGGCTTCACCGTCCACGACGTGCGCGACCCGACCAAACCGCACAAGGTCGGCGAATTCCGCGCGCCGCCCGGCATCCATTGCCACAAGCTGCGCATCGTCGGCGACGATCTGCTCTACGTGAATTCGGAGCGGCTGGCCGGCGACAAGGGCAAGAACGCCCGCGCCGGATTTTTCATCTTCGACATTTCGACACCGTCGGCGCCGAAGCCGATCGGCTTCTACGACATGCCGGGCTCCGGCCCGCACCGCTTCGGCGTCGATCGCAAGCGCAACCTCGCCTTCATGCCGAACGATGCGCCGGGCTGGACCAAGCGGGTGATCTGGACGCTCGACATCAAGGACCCGCTCAAGCCGGAAGTGGTCAGCATCTGGGGCCTGCCGTGGATGAAGACCGACTAGCGACGAAGTCGGCGACGATCCACACCCGGCCGAGGAAGCGGTGACGTTGCACGGCCCGCCGATGATCCGCGGCAACCGGATGTATTGCGCCTGGTGGGGCGGCGGCATGTCGATCATCGACTGCACCGATCTGCGCGACATGAAGCTCGTCGGCCACATCAAATGGTCGCCGCCGTTCCCCGGCTCGACCCATACCTGCTGGCCGCTCGGCGACCGGCCCTATCTGATCTGCACCGACGAAGCGCGCGCCAAGGAAAAATTCTGGGACGCGCAATTCATGTGGGTGATCGATGCGCGCGACGAGACCAACCCGCTGCCGGTCGCGACCTTCATGCCGGATCGCGACAAATACTACGACCGGCCGGGCCGCTTCGGCGCGCACAACATCCTGGAAAATCTGCCGGCCGAAGGGCCGTGGAAGGACATCGTGTTCCTGACCTATTTCAACGCCGGCTTGCGCGCGGTGAACGTCAGCGATCCGCTGCATCCGAAGGAAGTCGGCTGCTACGTGCCGGAGCGGCCGGAAGGCACGCCGGGCATCCAGTCAAACGACATCGGCAGCGACGACGACGGCCGGCTCTACCTCATCGACCGCTGGGGCCAGGGCATGCACATTCTGGAATATACGGGGTGAGGCATTGGCTCCTTTTTGTCGATGCTCCGCGAAGGCGGAGCATCCAGTACTCACCGCCGCGCGAGGTGAGTAAAAACTCTGTGATTACTGGATCGATCCGCCTCCGCGGATGATGACGGAGATACAAGGGAAGCATCAGGAGGACGCGATGACGACAGCAAGCGAGAGCGTCGAACTGACCCGCGTCGGTCCGGGCACCGTCATGGGCAAGCTGATGCGGGAATACTGGATCCCCGCGCTGATGTCGTCGGAACTGCCGCGCGGCGGCGCGCCGGTTCGGCTGATGCTGCTCGGCGAAAAGCTGATCGCATTTCGCGACGGCGCCGGACGGGCCGGCGTAATGGATCATCGCTGCCCGCACCGCTGCGCGTCGCTGTTCCTCGGACGCAACGAGCAGGACGGCTTGCGCTGCGTCTATCACGGCTGGAAATTCGACGTGACCGGCCAATGCCTCGACATGCCGAACGTGCCGCCGCAGCAGGACTTCCGGCACAAGGTCAGCGCCAAGGCGTATCCGGCGGTCGAGCGCGCCGGGATGGTGTGGGTCTATATGGGAGAGCGCGCGAAAGCGCCGCCGCTGCCGGCGTTCGAAGTTCTCGGTGTGCCCGATGAGGAAGTCGGCGCGCTGCTGATCCAGCGCCACTGCAATTATCTGCAGGCGCTGGAGGGCGACATCGACACCTCGCACTTCGGCTTCCTGCACGCCGGGCACGTCGACGCTGAAGATCTCGCCGACAACGATCCGATTCTGCACACCGTCGCTATCCGCACGCCGGACTATCAGATCGCCGACACCGGCTGGGGCACGACCTATGCCGGCTACCGCGCCGCGGGCCCGGGCCGTACCTCCTGGCGCTTCGGCAACTTCCTGTTTCCATTCTGGGCGCAGGTGCCGAACGGCGAGTTCCGCAACCACCTGCAGGTGCGCGGCTGGATTCCGCTCGACGACGAACACACGATGTATTGCGTGCTGTGGTGGAAGCGCGGTCTGTCGGCGATGACGGGCGGCGATCCGGCGTACAAAGACGGTGCGCCGATCGGCGGCATGGGACGGCGCAACGACTTTCTGCCCAACACCTCGGACTGGCTTGGACGCTGGAGGCTCGCGGCGAACGAAAGCAACGATTGGCGCATTGATCGCGCGGCGCAGCGCGACGGCACGATCTACACCGGCATCGAGAGCGTTCATTTGCAGGACCAGGCCGTCACCGAGAGCATGGGGACGATCATGGACCACACGATGGAGCACCTCGCGCCGTCGGACCTGATGATCGCGCGCACCCGCCGCCGCATGCTGGCCGCGGCCCGTGCGCTGCGCGACAAGGGCACCCTGCCGCCGGGCGCCGAGAACACCAACGTTTTCCGCGATGCGCGCGGCGGCTACTTCGAGTGCGAGGAAGGCAGCGGATGGCAGGATGTCTACGCCCGGCAGCTCGCCGCAGCCTCGCGCCCGCCACACGCAGATTTACATGCCGCGAGGGAGGATGCTCCTGCCGGCTGACCGACGCTCAGTGCTTCTCCGAGGCGTGCCAGTTCGGCTCGTTCGGCATGTCCTGCGGCTTGAAGCCGAACAGTTTTTCGAAGCGCTTGGCGTAAGCGCCCCAGACCTGCGGATTGATGATGCGCGGCACCGGCTTGCCGTCGAGCGCATCGAGCAGTTGTTCGGCGGCGATCTGGCCCATCCTGGTGCGCGCTTCGACGGTCACACCGGCCATGTGCGGCGTCACCATCACGGTGTCGTATTTCATCAGCGGATGGCTGGCCGGCGGCGGCTCCTTCTCCCAGACGTCGAGGCCGGCGCCGGCGATCTTCTTGTCGTGCAGCACCTTGTCGAGCGCGGCCTCGTCGTGGATCGAGCCGCGCGCGGTGGTGATGAAATAGGCATGCGGCTGCATCAGCGCGAATTCGCGCGCGCCCATCAGCCCGCGCGTCTCCGGCGTCAGCGGACAGTTGATCGAGACGAAATCGGAGCGCTTGAGCAGCTCGTCGAGCTCGACCTTCTCGGCGCCGCGCGCCTTCACCGCGTCGGCCGGAAGATAGGGATCGTAGGCCAGCACCTTCATCTTGAACAAAATCCCGGCGAGCTCGGCGACGCGCTTGCCGACATTGCCGAGGCCGACGATGCCGATGGTTTTTCCGTACGCCTCGCGGCCGATGATACTCGTTGCGGTTCTTCAGCGTGCCGGCGCGGAGCGCCCGGTCGCTGTCATTCACGCGCTTGACCAGGCACAGCATCATGCCGATGACATGCTCGGCGACCGCTTCGGCGTTGCCGCCGGACTGGTTGACGACCAGCACGCCGGCTTGCGTGCAGGCGTTGACGTCGACGGTGTCGTAGCCGGCGCCGTTGGTCGAAACGATCAGCAGATTCGGCGCCCGGCCCAGCAGCTCGGCGCGGGCGTGGTAATGGCCGGCAAGCTCGTCGCGCGCCGAGCTGATCTGATAGGCGTGCGCGGCGGAGAGAATTTCCAGCGCCGCGGCGTCCGGGCTTTTCTGCTCGAGCATGTCGAGCCGGATGTCGCCGCGCTTGCCGAGGATTTCACCGTAGCCCACCGGCCGGTGCGGCTGGACACCAAACACCCGCTTGTTGTTGACGCCGTTACTCATCGAATTCCACCCTCGCCGTTTTGTCATGGCCGTTTCTTCACGCCCTTCTTGCCACCGGCTTCCGGGAAAATCCACATCGCCACGACAAAGAAAACCGCGACCAGCAGCACGATCGTGCCGAACGACGGCTGGATCGGCGAGCCGCTCCAGTAAACCAGACCAAGCGCTACCAGGATGACGGCGGCGGATACGCCGGCTTTGACGTCGGTCGGCATCGGCCTCTCCGTCTGAGCGGGCTAGTTGAGGCCGACCGGCATGGCCGCGGCTTCTTCCGGCCCTTTCGGCCGCGCGCGCAATTTGCCCTTCAGATTCGCCGTCGAATAGCCGTTGAAGACGTGGCCGAGCAGGCCGCGATCGAGATCGGAGGTGCCGAACGCCCAGTCGGCGATCGGGAATGTCAGGTTCATGTTCACTTCCATCATCAGCCGCGCATTGTGGTGCGCGGTGTGATGCCGCCGCAGCGTGTTGACGAACGGGCAATGCTTGACGAACGCAGCTCTCGTCGAGATGACAGCAGAAGTGCATGAACTCGTAGACCAGATACATGCCGGTGGTGACGCACATGAACAGCCAGCCGACATTCGGCGAGAACACCGCGCCGAGAATGAAGGCGGCCGGAATCGACATCAGCGTGAACACCACCAGCGCGTAAGGCGGAAACACGGTGACGCGCCAGTCCTTGTCGTCGCGGAAGCGCATTTCGTCGTCGCTGAAGAACTGATGATGATTGAGCGTGTGCCGCTCATAGATCGCGCGCAGGCCTTTGATGTTCACCGGCCGGTGCATGACGTATTTGTGCACCGTCCACTCGAAGATGTTGGTGAAGATGAAGGTCAGCGGAACGGTGAGCCATTCCAGCCACGTCACGTTATGGATGTGCGAGACGTAGATGTAGAACACCGCCGCCCCCATCGCGTAGATCAGCGCGATGTGAAAGTAGCCGTTGTACCAGCCGACGATGCGGGAGCGGTATTCGTTGCGGAAGTCGATCTGGCGCTGCGAGATCATCGCGACCCTCCCTGCGCCGCGGCGTTTGCCGGCGCGGCGCAATGTTTGTTGGCCGCGACTTTAACATACCGGCGCGCGCGAGCGAACGCGCCTGAACTTCCAATCCCCGGCTGCTACTCGCGCTGCCGCGTATATTCGCTGGTCGGCGGCGGGCCCCACATGTCGTTCGGCGGCGCGTCCCAGACTTTCGGCACCTGCGGATGATCGCGATGCCACGGCCGCGGCTCGAAATAGCCGAGCTTCTCATCGAGCATTTTGTCGAGCTCGGTGAACATCTCGATGATCTGATCGTCCGGATTGCGGTGATAGGTATAGATATTGTGGCCGGGACCGTGGCGGCCCGGACCCCAGATGATCGGGATCTGCTTGTTGCCGAAGAAATCGCAAGCCGACTGCACCTGCGCCCAGTCTTTCAGCTCGAAGGCGACGTGGTGCATCTGCGTACGCTTGCCGCGCACGAAGTTGATGGTGTGATGGTCCGGGCCGCAGCGCATGAACACGAACCAGTCCTGAATCCAGTCCGACACGCGGAAGCCGAGAACCTTGCTGTAGAAGTCGGCAAATTCTTTCGGCTCGGACACGACAAAAGCCAGATGCCCGAGCTTGATCGGGCCGATGCCGGCGACCGGCTTTGGCTTGCTGATCGGGGTTTGCGCCGCGAACAGTTCGCAGACCGTGCCCTTCGGATCCTCGAACGACAGCATTTGCGCAATGCCGGGAACGGCGTCGTTGCGCGCCTGGCAGCTCAAGCCCTCGGCCTCGACACCTTTGCGGATGTCGGAAAATTCAGTGTCGCGCGCGACCTGGAAGGCGAGCCGCGCGCAACGCGCCTGCGCGCCCTTCTCCAGCGTGACGACAAGGTCGCCATGCTTGGTGGCGAGATAGGCGCTTCCGTTGTGCCGCTCGGCGAGCGAAAGACCGTTGATCTCGGTGAAATACGCGATCTGGCGCTCGATGTCGGGCGTCTCGAAGGTCACGTGGCTGAACCGTCTGGCATTGATCATGGCACCATTCCCAATCCTGCAATCGCGGCGAAACCGTACAGCCCGCGGCGCGCGGAATCAAAAGCTACTTTCGCTCCAGATTGCGCACTGCGGCTTCGATTTCATCCTCGGTCAACCGCCAGTCGTTGTCGAGATTGGCGACGACTTCTTTCATGAACGGTTCGGACAGCCGGATCGCCCTGTCGTTGTCGCCGAGGAAATCCACCAGGATCGCCAGCGCCAGTTGTTGCGGACTTTCGCCTTCGTAGGTCCATTCGAAGCCGAACCGCGGTGAAGCGTTTGACCTCGTAGTGTTCGGGCAGCGGCCTGCCGTCCACCGTCACAACCAGACCGTCGATGGTGCGCTTGCCTTCGTAGATTTTCATGGCTCGCGCTCCAGCTTTCAGTTCACCCGTGCGGCACGGTGAGCGCGGCGAGCCCGGCGATATCGTCATTCTTGTCGAGCTGCCAGATCGCGTCGATCAGCGGCGCGATCATTGTGGCCGGGATTCCAGCCGGCCGCCGCGTCACGCAGTTTGTCTTCGAGATCCTTGTCGCTCATCGGGTTGGCATCGCTGCCGCGCGCTGCTGGCTGCGACAGCTCGTAGGTTTTGCCGCCAGCGGCCGTGATGGTGACACGCGCCGCGATAGTCGGAATGGCCGCGTCCTGCCGCAGCTCGACCTTGCTGCGCAGCGCCAGCACTTTCGGATCGTTGACGCAGGCATCGGTGAACTGATCGAGCCCGGCCTTGCCGGTGACCAGTGCAGCGGCGACAGAATGCTGCACGCTGACCTGCGACTCGCGGCCCAAAGTGATGTTCGGCCGGTTGGCACGGAGCCACATCAGCGGGTTACCGATGACCACGACTTTCTCGACCACATCGCCCGGATGGTCGCGCCGCCAATCCAGCACGCAGTCGAGCGCCGGATGCAGCACGAAGCCGCACGGATACGGCTTGTACGAGGTCGGCATGATTTCCCAATGTGCACCGAGGCCGTCGGTCAGCGCTTCAAGCTTCGGCGTTTCGGCGAGTGCGTTGTAGTAACCCTGCTTGCCGTTGAGCGGCTCCGCGGGTCCTTCAAAATTGTCTTTGGCCAAGAGCGCCGCGAGCAGACCGTTGCGCGCTGCATTGCCGACGCCGACGCTCTTGGCCGGCGTGCCGAGGCATTCGCACAGGCCCGCGGCTTCGGTCGCCGCGATGCCGAGCGCCCAGACCATCTGCTCTGGGCTGAGCGCGAGCAGCTTGCCGCTGCCGGCCGCGGCGCCGAACACGCCGCAGGTCGCCGTGATGTGCCAGCCGCGACTGTAATGGCTCGGCGATATCGCAAGCCCGACCCGGCATTCGATTTCCTGGCCGAGCACGAAAGCCAACAGCAGATCGCGGCCGGTCACGCGCTGCAATTCGCCGAGCGCGAGCAGCGGCGGCGCCAGCGGCGCCGTCGGATGGATTGCCGTCGGCACATGGGTGTCGCAGAAGTCGAGCACATTGGAGCCCGCGGCATTGATGAATGCCGCATTGAGCGCATCGATCCGCTCGCGCCGGCCGATGATCGCCACCCGCTTGCCGCCCGAAAACATCGCCAGCGTGCGCAGCGCCGACTCGATGGTTTCGTTGCGGCAGCCGGTCAGCGCCACCGCAAAGAAGTTCATCAGCGAGCGCTTGGCCTGATGCGTCGCCTCCGGCGGCAAATCCTGCCAGCGGGTTTCGGCGACGAATTTTGCCAGCGTTGCGGTGACGGCGGTTTCGTCCGGCACTGTTGTCATCTTCTCTCGCTGGCGGACTTACGACAGCTTCGGCAGCAGTTCGGCGAAAATATCGGGCTTGTAGCCGGCCGATGTGAACAGGTGCGAGCACGACTCGTCGATCATGCCTTTGAGCTTGCCCATGTCGAGGCCGACGACCTTGCCGCGATACTTGCGCACCCGGCCGCCGATGATGACGGTGTCGATATTGCCGCGATCCGCCGCCTGCACCACGACGCCGAGCGCATTGTTCGGCGGGTAGATGTTGGTGTCGTCGGTGCGGATCACCACGACGTCGGCCTCTTTGCCCGGGGTGAGCGAGCCGATCTTGTCGTCGAGGCCGGCGCAATGCGCGCCGCCAAGCGTGGCGCAATGGAACACGTCGCGGATCATCAACGGCTTCGGCGGATTCTGGTCGCCCTGGAATGCGCGGTTCTTGGCGATTGCGCGTTGCAGATAAAGCGCAACCCGCATCTCCATGAACATGTCGCCGCTGTAGGACGTTTCATTGTCGACGCTGAAGCCCGGCTTGATGCCGTGATCCCAGGCGTGTTGCAGAGCACAGACGCCTTCGCCCAATGCATATTGCGCATCCGAGCGCGGACAGACGTTCACGTTGGCGCCACTGTCGACGATGATCTGCCAGGTCCGCTCCGGCAACGCGCCGCAATGATTGAAGGTGTTGTCGGCGCGGACCAGCTTGTCGGCCGCCAGCGGATCGAGCAGCTCGGCCTGCTGCGGACCCTGAAACTCGGTGGTGATGCGAAGGCCGAGCCGGCGCGCCACTTCCCAGTTCTCGCGGATCGGGCCTGAGAACATCCGTAACGTCACGAGCTGATCGGTCGAGGAGAAATATTTCTTCTGCAACCGCTCGAGGTCCGCCGGCCATTGATGCGCCCAGTCGCCGGCGCCGGGCGGTCCGGACGCATGCACAGCGCGGACGCCGCTGTCCATCAGGGCTTCGACGGCGGCGTCGGAATGTGCGGCGCTGCGGGAATTGTGCGAATTGTCGATCACGCAGGTGATGCCGTAATCGATGCAGCCGACGCCGGTCAGATAATTGCCGACATAGTGGTCCTGCGGCCGGTAGAACTTGGCGAACGACGTATGCGTCGCGTTCATGTAGTCCGCCAGCGTCGGCGAATTCGGGTTGATGCGGCGAAGCTGCGCTTCCCAGGAATGGCGATGGCAATCGACCAGTCCCGGAATGACGATGGAATTCGACGCATCGATCACCTGCGCGCCCGATGCGGTAAGCTCCGGCGCGATCGCCGAGATCTTGCTGCCTTCGATCAGCACGTCGCCCTTCGCCAGGTCGCCGACCTTGGCGTCCATGCTGATGATGGTGCCGCCCTTGAGCAGGATGCGGTGCTTGGCATCGACCGGCGGCTGGCGGTCGAACCGGCGCACGTCCTGCGCACTCGCCTGTGCCGGGCCTCGCCCGTAAGGCCACCGGCAGCGGCGGCGCTCGCCGCGATGGTGGCGCCGGCCTTCAATGCGTCCCGGCGTGACACGCGTGTGTCGCTTTTCATCGGCAGTCCTCCCGTAGTCTGGTTTGTTTCAAGCCAGTTTGTTTCGTGTCATTTTGTTATAGTGAGCATGCCGCAATTCCGGCGGCTCGACTATGATCCTAATGGGAATGCCGTGCCGTGCGCCATGCATGGACGGCGCATAGAACAAAACCTCGGAGGAGGGACGCGTGAACAAATTCGGTATCGGCCAGCCCGTGCCAAGGGTCGAAGACCCCCGCTTCATCACCGGCCGCGGCCGTTATGTCGACGATATCGATCTGCCGCATCAGGCCCACGGCGTCGTGGTGATGTCGCCACACGCCCACGCCCGCATCAAGAGCATCGACACGGCGAAAGCCAAAGCCGCCGACGGCGTCCTCGCGGTGCTCACCGGCGCCGATGTCAAAGCCGACAAGCTCGGTGGGCTCGCGCCCCCGATGCCCGAGGACATGGGTGGGCCGAAAGGCTTCCGTTCGCTGATGGATATTCTCGCGATCGAGAAAGTGCGTTCGGTCGGCGAGCGCGTCGCCTTCGTCGTTGCCGAGACGCTATTGCAGGCCAAGAACGCTGCCGAACTGATCGAAATCGACTACGAGCCCCTCCCCGCCGTGATCGGCGTGGAAGATGCAGTGAAGCAAGGCGCGCCGGCGATCTGGGAGCAGGCACCGAACAACATCGCCTTCACACTGATGATGGGCAACAAGGATGCGACCGACGCGGCTTTTGCTTCAGCCAAGCACGTCATCACGCTGAAGCTCAACAATTCGCGCATCACCGCAAACGCGATCGAGCCGCGCGCCGCGATCGGCCAGTATCATCCCGACGCCGACAACTACACGCTGCACTCGACCTCACAGAATCCGCATGGCTCGCGCTCCACGGTCGCCGGCAATGTGCTGAGGATTCCGGAGACCAGGCTGCGGGTGATCTCGCCCGACGTCGGCGGCGGCTTCGGCATGAAGCACGGTGGCTATCCGGAAGATGCTCTGGTGGTGTGGGCATCGCGCCGCGTTGGCGGCCGTCCGGTGAAATGGGTTGGGACGCGTTCGGAGGCGCTGCTCGGCGACGCGCAAGGCCGCGATCAGGTCGTGACCGGCGAACTCGCGCTCGATGAGAAGGGCAAAGTGCTCGGCTTGCGCGTCAACGCGCTGCACGCCATGGGTTCGCACGTCTTTGCAGCTTCCATGGTGGTGCCGCTGTTCGCGATGCGGCTCGCGCCCGGCGTCTATCAAATTCCGGCGGTGCATTGCGTCGGCAAGGCTGTCTTCACCAACACCATTCCGATGGCGCCCTATCGCGGCGCCGGACGGCCGGAAGCGACCTATCTGATCGAACAACTGCTGGACCGCGCTGCCAAGGTTATCGGCATCGATCCGATCGAAATCCGGCGGCGCAATTTCATTCCGTCGGCCGCCATGCCGCACAAGCTGCAAACCGGCATCACCTACGATTTCGGCGACTTCGTCCACGTCATGGACGAGTGCCTGAAGATCGCCGACTGGGACGGCTTCAAGAAACGCGCCGCCGAGTCGAAGAAGCACGGCAAGCTGCGCGGCCGCGGCATCGGCTATTTCCTCGAGGAAGCCGCGGTGTTCAACGATCGCATGGTGCTGCGGTTCGATCCGAGCGGCATGCTCACCATCCTTGCCGGCACCCATTCGCATGGCCAGGGCCACGCCACCGTCTATGCGCAGATGGTGACCGAATGGCTCGGCGTGCCGTTCGAGAACATCCGCTTCGTGCAGGGCGACACCGATGCGGTGCCGATCGGCCGCGGCAGCTACGGCTCGCGCAGCATGCATGTCGGCGGCAATGCGCTGAAGAAAGCCGCCGACGGCATCATCGAGAAAGCCAAGCCGATGGCGGCGATGATGATGGAGGCATCCGCCGGCGACATCGAGTTCAAGGACGGCGTCCTTCCGCATCGTCGGCACCGACCGTTCCATGAAGCTGACCGATGTGGCGCGGGGATTCTATCGCCCGGCGCATCTGCCGGCGCAGTTCGACGTTGGCCTCGAAGCGTCCGGCACTTTCGCCGCCGAGCCGCCGAATTATCCGAATGGCTGTCACGTTTGCGAAGTCGAGGTCGATCCCGAGACCGGCCACGTCACGCTCGACCGCTACGCCGCCGTCGATGATGTCGGCAAGATCATGAACCAGCTGCTCTGCGAAGGGCAGATCCACGGCGGCGTCGCGCAAGGCGTCGGCCAGGCGCTGATGGAAGCGATCGTGTTCGACAGCGCCGGCCAGCTCATCACCGGCAGCTTCCAGGACTACGCCATGCCGCGCGCCGAGGATTTTCCCGATCTGGTCTCGGAACTCACCGAAGTGCCGGCCAAGACCAATCCGCTCGGCGTCAAAGGCGCGGGTGAAGCCGGCGCCACCGGCGCACCGCCTGCGGTTATCGGCGCCATCCTCGATGCGCTCAAACCGCTCGGCATCGAGCACATCGACATGCCGGCAACGGCGAGCCGGGTGTGGGCGGCGATCCATGCGAGCCAGGCCAAGGCCGCCGCGGAGTAATCGGCGTTTGCAATCAGTGCTAAAGCGAGTTCAATGACCGAGCCTCCGAACCAGTTTGGCGACGGCGCCGCCTACGAGCGGATGATGGGCCGCTGGAGCCATCTGGTCGGCGAGAAATTTCTCGACTGGCTCGATCCGCCGAACGGCCTGCGCTGGATCGATGTCGGCTGCGGCAACGGCGCTTTCACCGAAGTGCTGATCGGCCGCTGCGCGCCGGCGGCGGTCACCGGCATCGATCCGTCGGATGCGCAAATCGCTTACGCGCGCGAACGGCAAAGCGTGAAGATGGCGCGGTTTCGCGTCGCCCACGCGCAGGACCTGCCGTTCGAGGACAACAGCTTTGACGCCGCCGCAATGGCGCTGGTGATCAGCTTTGTCACCGATCCGCAGAAAGCCGCCAACGAAATGGCGCGCGTCACCAGGCCCGGCGGCCCGGTCGCCACTTACATGTGGGACATTCCGGGCGGCGGGCTTCCGGTGAATCCGATTTATATGGGCTTGATGGCGATCGGGGCCGGCGACCTGCGTCCCGTCCTCGCACCGCAGTCAACCCGCGACGCCATGCAGATGTACTGGGAACGAGCCGGCATGAAAAGACGTCTCGACCGAAGTCGTGCGCATCACGGTCGCCTATGACGACTTCGACGATTTCTGGAAATCCTGCAATGTGCCGATCGGCCCGTCGGGCAACGCCGTCGCCAATCTCACGCCGGCCAAGCGCGACGAGCTGCGAGAGCACTTGCGCGAGAAACTGAAACCCGCCCCCGACGGCCGCATCATCTACGAAGCGTTCTGCAATGCCGTAAAAGGCACCGCGCCGGAGTGAACGCAAAAAAAGCCCCGGCGCGATTGGCCGGGGCGAGCTGGGTACGGGGGTAAAAGACCCGATGGCACGGGTCCGAAATCATTCAACGCGACGAACGTGAACGGGATGCGACAGCGTTCCGGTTATCCCCACGTCGCGAAATGACACGGAAGTATTTGAGAGCGAGCGATCCCTTCTCCAGCGGCAAACCAGTGACTTCTTGTCAGCCAATCGGCGGATGCAACGGCCGCTCGCGGTGACTTCGCAGCCATGTCTCGGTTTCGGCAAGCGCATAGAGACCAAGATCGCGAATGATCCGCTCGCGCTGTCGATTTGCCTCGGCGAGATCTATGGATTTCGCATCCAGCTCCCGATCGATCTGATCGAGCAAACGCCGGGCGCGCGCGTAGATGATTGAAGCTTCCGCCGCGTTTTGTGCCTCGGCCTCAACGTCGATCTTTTCAGCTGCATATTTGATCGTTCCAGCGGCGGCCAGCAGCAGCAACGCTCCGACGCCAAGGACCTGATGCAGCATGTCGCGGTTCCCGCCTTTGGCGTACCACGCCATGAGCAGGGCCGCCGCCAGGAATATTCCGGGCCAGACCGAATGCCAGATACGGCGGACAAGTGATGTTCTGGGAAGCGTCTTCAAAGCGCTCGCAGGCGACAATCAAGAGCAAAGCGATTCCGGACAATGAACAGCCCAACAGCCATCGGCCAGCCGAGACGCTGGTCGGCCAGTTTCTCGAAGATATGTAATCTGGCAGCTTCGTGGGTCGCGTGAACGGCAAGCCAGATCGCCATTGCGAATGCGATGCCGAAAGGAAATCCAGACCGCGAACTCCAGCCACTCGTAGGTGTTTTTGCGGCTTCTCGCCGTCTTGTTCTGGTAGCCGAGCTGGCCCGGACAGATTTGGCTCCGCTGCTGCCAATCCAGTGCTCCACTCCCGTCTGGAAGACGCTCGGCCGGCATCGACGGCAGCCAGAGGCGCATATTGCAGCCGTAGCGACTCCAGCACCGACGCCACAGTCTGGCGGATGAGCTGAAATTCGCGCGCGTCGTAGCGCAGAATATGCTGATCGACCCAGTCCTTGCGCGCGATCAGCCCGAATTGCCACCAGACGATCTGAACGCGAAGCGCTTCGGCGACCATGCGGTAGTCTTCCGAAACTGGCGTCCCACGCATTCCAGCGCACGCGATGCAACACAAAGATGATCAAGAAGCACGAATGCGACGTAGAGCAGCGGCAACGCAATGCCGACATATCCGCGGAACTCAAGATCCGATTTCGAGGCAGAAGATCGAGAGCCACGCAAAGAGACCGAGCAAAATCGCGGCGTGACGAATTCGCTTCTTGCTGTCGACCTGCACATCCGACAGCGTGCCGCGTATCCGTTCCGCGGCGGCGATAGGCGACCACATCGCCGGCTCCGCCGGATTTTCCGCGATCGACTTGTCCCAGTCGCGGCGGCTTGCGGCTACCGACGGCGGCAATACGGCGATTGAACGCATCGATAGCGCGCGCCACACGGCCACCGCCGGTATGCGATACCGAGCGCATGAACTTCGCGGCAGGCCCGCCGGCATCAACGCGCGTTCGATGGCACGCCCCACATGGACGCCGGCGCGGTGCGTTCCTTCGACCGGGTTTGGCCATGCGGGTTGCGTCTCCTCGCGCCGCCGCAGGATGCGAAAGTCGAAGGCGTCGGCCTCCTGACGCTTTGTGGCCGATCGGGATGAGCCAGACGTCGCCCGATTTCGCTTGCGCCAATGGTGGCGGCACCACGAATTCATTGCTGGCTTCTGCGACGACAACCGAATTTGCCGGCGGCCAATCCGCACGCCAGCCGTTCAACCGATGCGCGACAGCCTGCGCCGTACCGCCGAGACGGTCCGGCACTTCGTCCTCGGGCATGACCGCTATGAAAACCGTCGAGCGCTCCGCCAGAACGAAAGCAAGCTGTTCGTAATGCGCGGTCCGCGCGGGATTTGATTGACCGGGAATGCGGCGCAAGTTCTTCGGCCGTGTACAACTCCGGCGAACCGTCCGGCGGCGGTACGCCGCGCTTCGACAGTGTTTGCAGCGGGATCATCCGCACGAAGCGGCGCTGCGTGTCGTCGAGCGTGTGATACCACCACGGCTGACCTTGATCGGGCGCAAAGTCTTCGACAAATACCTGCTCCGGCAACGGCAACAGCCCGACGACGGACCAGTTTGCATATCGCCGCTCCGTCACCCGTCCCGATCACCAGCCTTGCGGCGATTTCATCGACGCCGTCCGCCATGCCGCAGAGCAGAAGCTTCGGGCTGTGAGGCGTCAGCGTTTCAAGAAGATCAAACGCGGCTTGAAGTTTCTGGCGAACCGAATCGTCCGAAACTCCAAGGCTGGCAAGCCGGTCTTTTCGCTTGCCGACAACGCCGACCAGAATCGGAATCGAGACCCCCTTTGCAACGTCCTCGAGCTCGCCACCGCTGATCGGGTCTGTCAGTCATTCTCGAAGGCCGGCCGCGGGAGGCGGCACAAGCACGGCCGCACGCATCACTGCACCTTCAATCCCATCAGATTGGCAATGAGATTGCGCTGGATCTGCGACGTACCGGCGGCGATGGTCGAGGCGCGCGCGTCGCGATAATGCCGCGCCATGTCGAACTCCTCGCTGTAGCCCATACCACCCAGAATCTGCATCGCCTGGTTCGCGACTTTCACGTAGGTCTCCGACGTGAACAGCTTCGCCATGGTGATTTCGCGCAACGCATCCTGGCCGGACGACACCATCCATGCCGCGCGCCACATCAGCGTGCGCGCCGCCTCTACTTCGGTCTGCATGTCGGCGAGCATGTGTGCGATCGCCTGATTGGCGCCGATCGGGCGGCCGAATTGCTTACGGTCCTTGGCGTATTGCAAGGCGAGATCGATGACACCTTGCGCGGCGCCGACATTGCCGGCCGACGAGGTGGCGCGCTCGACCTGCAAGCCGGACATCACGCAGTCCCAGCCTTTGTTCTCGCCGCCGACCAGACCGATCGGGCGGCACGCGAACCTTGTCGAAGGTCAGTTCGTATGTGCCGGTGGCGCGGCGGCCGAGCATGTCGAGCTTGCGCAGTGTCAGGCCGGGTGTGTCGTTATCGACCAAAAACAGCGACATGCCCTGGCGGTAATGCGCCTTGGTGTCGGTCTTTACGTACAGGCAGATGACATTGTTCTTGGCACCCGCGGTGGAAGCCCAGATTTTTTGCCCGTCGATCACCCATTCGTTGCCGTCTTTGACCGCGGTGGTAGCGCATCGCGCCGATATCCGAACCGGCGTCAGGCTCCGACATCGAGATCGAAAACTTGATTTCGCCGACAAGGAATTTTGGCAGCCAGTAGCGCTTCTGCTCTTCGGACGCCTTGCGCAGCACATTCAAGCCGCAAAAGATGCCGCCGGTATAGGCCATCACCAGATCGGCCGAGACCCGTGCGATCTCCTCGGCGACGATCACCATGTCCATCAGGCTGCCGCCCGAGCCGCCGTATTCCTCCGGAAACGGCAGACCGAGCAGTCCGGCCTCGGCCCATGCCTGGAACAGTTCTTCGGGATAAGTTCGCTCGCGGTCGTGCTTGCGGACATAGTCCGGCGTCGCATGCTTTTGCAAAAGCTTGCCTACGCTATCGCGCAGCATCCGTTGTTCTTCGGTAAAGCCGAAATCCATGACCTTTATCCTGTGCCTATTTGCCGGCAGCAAAGTACAATCCTGCGAGCAAGGCAACACACCAAGCCGCGTATCGGCGACGCAACGAGCCTTTCAAGGAGTTTGCAATGACCGAACCGGGCGCAATGTTCTCCGACGGCAAGACCTACGAGCGGATGATGGGCCGCTGGAGCAAGCGCGTCGGCACGATATTCCTCGACTGGCTCAATCCGCCGAAAAATCTCAAGTGGATCGAGGTCGGTTGCGGCAACGGCGCCTTCACCGAGGAGTTGATCGCACAATGTGCGCCACTTGAAGTGACAGCAATCGATCCATCGGAGGGGCAGCTCAGCTTCGCCCGGACGCGGCCGGCAGCGAAGCTCGCACAATTCCGCCAGGCCGACGCGCAGGCCCTGCCCTTCCCTGACCGCAGCTTCGATGCGGCGGCGATGGCTCTGGTCATCTCCTTCGTTCCTGATCCGACCAAGGCGGTTGCGGAAATGGTGCGCGTGGTGCGGCCCGGCGGCGTTATCGCAACCTACATGTGGGACACTCTGGCCGGCGGCGTGCCGCTTGCGCCTCTCGAGCGCGCCCTGAAGTCCATGGGCAAGGACTACGCGCGCGTGAGCAGCGCCGCTTCAAAGCGGGACGTGATGCAGTCGCTGTGGCAAGGCGCTGGATTGCAGTCGGTCGAAACACGCGAAATCCGCATCCCGGTCAACTATTCCAGTTTCGACGATTTCTGTGAGTTCAACATCGTCCCCGTCGGTCCGGCTGGGCAGATCGTGAAGACCCTGTCCGCTGCCGAAATGGATCGGCTTAAATCGCAGTTGCGCGAACAATTGCCGATCGCCGCCGACGGAACGATCACCTACGAAGCTTTTGCCAACGCTGTCAGAGGCAAAGTGGCCGGCTGAAGGTTTGAGACTCACCGCATCTTCTCCGGCATGATCGACTGACGCCCAAGCTGCTGCCACGCCGTTGGCGCGCCGGCGATCTTCGCTGCTTCGGCTGGAGGCAGCTTGGTGTCCCAGCGCATGCCGATGAAGCGCTGCCCGCTGACGCCGTCGGACTCGTTCGAGCACAGCCACAACAGCGGCGGCACCATCACTTCCGGAGAGATCAGCACCGAACGGTCCGGCGCGGCACGCAGTCGGCACCAGCCGGGTGTCGGCAGCGCCGCCAGGAACCAGCACATTGGCGGTAACGCCCGTGCCCTCCAGCTCCTGCGCCAGCGCCGTGAGCAGAGCCTCGTTGGCCGCTTTCGATCCGCCGTAGGGCTGCATCAGGCTGCGCCACATCGTGTCGAGGCTGGTCGTGACATTGATGATACGTCCCCAGCGCTGCGCCAGCATCGCCGGCAACACCGCGCGCATCATCAGGAATGCCGCGACGATGTTGACCTCGATGACGCGGCGAAATTCCTCCGGCGTCGTCTCCCACAATTTTCCGGTGATCTGCTCGCCGCCGCGAATGAGGCCGGTGCTGATGCCGGCATTGTTGATGAGGACATCGACGCGGCCGAAACGATCCATGGTCGCACGCACGATCTTCGGCGCCGCGGTGTCGTGGGTGACATCGCCAGCAATATCGAGGATACGTTCGCCCGCACCGCGATCTTCCGCGAGCCCGCGCAGCTCTTCGAGCGAAGGCGCGTCGATTTCAACCGCAGAAACTTTCGCGCCGGCATCGAGCAGCCCGAGCGTCATGGCGCGGCCGAGACCGCGCCCAGCGCCGGTGACAATCACGACCTTGCCGTCAAGAACTCCAGCCATCGCGAATCTCCTCAAACCCATCGTTATCGCAAATGCCCGACTGATAAATGCGCCGGCACTGGCGAGCGCCTGCCGCCCGGCTTCAAGATGAGCATTCCACATCGGCCAGGCATGAATCATGTCCGGCCAGATCTGCAATGTGACAGCCACAGCCGGCGACACCCGCTGCCTCGACAAAACGTACAGAATCAGAAAGCAGGGTTTCCGCGGAGCCGACCTGAATCAGCGCGGGCGGAAATCCTCTCAAGTCCGAATAAAGCGGCGACACTCGCGGATCCTTGCGGTCGATATTGTCCGGAACATAAGCGGCAGCGAGTTCTTCAAGATAGGGCTTGTGAATCAGCGGATCGACCGCGTCCTTGGTCGCCATCGTTGAGCCGGACATGGTGAGGTCGGTCCACGGCGAGGCGAGCCATGCGCAGGCGGGTTGCGCTTCGCCGGCAGCCCGAAGCCGGTTGATCAGGGCAATGGTCAAACCACCGCCGGCGCTGTCACCTCCGACAGCGATGTTTTCTGCAGGAATGCCCTGCTTGCGCAGAAAATTCCACGCGGTGAGCGCATCGTCGAACGCCGCGGGAAATGGATGTTCCGGAGCAAGCCGATAATCGATCGCAAGCGTACGCACCTTCGCAGCCCGTCCGGCTTCGGTCATCATACGGCGGTGACTGCGCACCGAACCGGAGCAATAACCGCCACCGTGAAAGAACATCAGCACGCGCGACGGATCGCTGCCCGGCACGATCGACCACTCGCCCGGCTACGCCGTCGGCGTCGGCCGGCGAAAGTTTGACGTCACCGGCTACCGGCCAGACCGATCCGACTTCGTCGATACGCTCGCGGCGTTGCGCCCAGCCGACCGGACGCGGCTTACCGGCCAAGGAGGGCACGAACAGCTTCGATCTCGCTCTGCGCCATGTCCAAATTCACTGCACAGTGATGTGCCGCTCGCGGATGACGGCGCCAAGCTGCTCCGCGGTCCGTGACCACAATTTGGCGAACTCCTCCGGCGTGCCACCGCCGGCAAGCCAGCCGTCGTCGGCAAAGCGCTTGCTGATCTCGGGGCTGCGCACCACCGTGGTGACATCCGCGGCGATCTTGTCGATCACCGGCCGCGGTGTCGCCATCGGCACGAACAGCGCGAACCAGCTATTGACGTCGAAACTCGGATAGCCCGCCTCGGCGAATGTCGGCACATCGGGAACGCTTGGATTGCGTTTGGTGCCAGTCACCGCCAGCGCCCGCAATTGGCCCGATGTGACGAAAGGTTTCGACGATCCCATCTCGCCGATCGCCATCGGAATGTGGCCGCCGATCAGATCCGCCATCGCCGGCGCCACACCGCGATAGGCGACGTGCTGAAATTGCGTGCCGTAGAGCAGATTGAACATCTCGCCGATCAGATGCATTTGCGAGCCGACACCGGGACTGCCGAACGGCACCGGGTGTGTCTTGGCGTCGTCCACCAGCTCCTTCATGGTGTGGAACGGTGACGATGGTGCGACAAGGCAGATCAGCGGCGACTTCCGACATCAGCGTGACACCGGCGAAATCGCGCATCGGATCGAAGCTCAGATTGGGATTGAGAGATTTGGCGATGGCATGGCTGCCGGCGACGCCGACCATGATCGTGTAGCCATCGGCCGGCTGTTGCAGCACATATTCGCTGGCAACCGCGCCGCTCGCGCCCGGCTTGTTTTCGACGATGACGGGCTGACCCCACATTTCGCTGAGCTTTGGCGTGACCAGCCGCGCGATGATGTCGACGCCGCCTCCGGGCGCGAACGGCACGATGAAATCGCACCGGGTGATCGGGGAAATCCGCCGCCTGCGCTCGAAAGCTAACGCCGAGCATCAGGAGAACGGCAATGGCCAGCCGTTTTGAGATCATAAGTTACCGCCAGGCGTCGATGGAAACAGTCTTGCGATATTTCGCACCCATGATGCGCCAATAGCCGTTGGCTTCGCCACCGACGACAACGACATTGATCTCGTTCTCGGGAAAGATGCGGATCGGTTCTTCGGGCTTTGCCTTGAGCCAGGTCGCCATCGGCTCCTGGCCGAACGTCGCCCACGGGTAGACGTAGTTCTGCACGAGTTGCAGATCCCAATAACGCCCGGCCGGCATTTCCGCGGTTTCGTGGATGAAGCGAATGAGTTTTTGCTTGGTGTCGAAAGCACCGCGATCGACGAACTGCTTGGCGGTGAGCGGATCGAGCAGCAGGCACGGCGCCGACTGGCCGTCGATGCCGGCCAGCATGTCGCGAACGTGTTCGCGCCAGTATTGTTCGCGCAAGCCCAGGCAGAACGTGGTCGAGCGGCAGCCGAAGAAAATGCTCACCGTGGAATCGGTCGGCTTGAAACCCTTCTGCACATGGAGCGGCTCGTAGATGCTGCGCTCTTCGTTCTCGGCGAAGGTCAGATTGTTGTAGCCGTAATTGTTGCCCTGCGAGCCCATGTAGCTTTCGCCCGGCACCGAGCCGCCTTGCAGATTTTGCGACAGCAGTCCGTAGGCACGCCCGATGGTGGCATTGGCGTGATTGTAGGGACCCATCGCGCCGACGCCGGAGTTCATGCCGATCTCGGCACGGATCGGGCCGTTCACCACCGCCATCATCGCCGACGAGCTCGACGAGCTGCTGCGCGCCGAAAGTTCGGACGCCGCGAGCGCGAGGATCACCGGGAAGTATTCCGGCCGCGCGCCGGCCATCACCGCGTTCACCGCAACCTGCTCGACGGTGAATTGCCACGCGGCGCGGAATTCCACCGGCTGCAAATGGCCGACGATCTCGTCGCGCGCGTGGCTGGTGCCGGCCAGCATCGCATCGACGCGCTCGCGCGTCGGCAAGCGTGATCGGCAGCTTGTCGGTCCAGTTATTGTCGAGGAACAGCTTTTGAAGATTGTCCTCGGTATCCGGGCCGATCACGCCGGCAATCGGCGCCTCAATGGCCGGCATGAACGCCGTCCAGCGCCGATGTCAGTGCCTGGACCACCTCCTGCATCACCGGACGGCCGGTCAGCGGATTGTTGCCGCTGACATAGGCGGCAAGCTCCTGCGCGGTCTTGCCCATCACCGGCTGCGGCACGAACGAGCGCGGCGCTTCCGGCAGGCCTGCCATCTTGGCAACCGACGCCACCACCTTGTCGAACTTGTCGGTGTGCAGCGCGACGGTCGGGACGCCGTACCTGGTTTCCAGCGTGATGGCGTGCGTGGTGACGGCGGGCGCGCAATTGCTGCAATGGCCGACGCCGATGATCGCGGCATCGCCGTTGGCCTTGATCTCTTCCCAGGTTTTCGGATCGTCTTTCTGATAGGTCGCCGACAGCGACACGATCCTGGTCTTCACGCCAGGCATGTGCACGGCGAACCATGCGGCGACCTGCTTCAGGAGCTCGATCGAATCGTCGAACCGGCAATCGACCAGATAGACCGTCTTGCCGTCGAGGCTTTCCAGCCGCGGCGCCGCCTGCTTTTTGGTGACCTTCGGCGGGGTCCCGACCGGGCTTAAAACCGTGAACATTTTGGCCGCAGGCGTCTCGCCCGGGCTTTGGTCGGGGCTGACAATCCGGTTCATGGGGTTCCTTCCAGAAGTTATTGCGGAAACGCGCAAATTACTGATTTACCGTGATTATATGGCGCATTCTGATACCCGCCAAGGCGGACTTCCGTGGTTGCGCATGGCCGGTCCGCCGCCTATATTCCGGCAACTTTCCTGTCATCGCTGATGACGTGAGTGGCTTCGCCTGGACGGGCGGGCGGAGCGCAGAGGAGATTTACTATGGCGACCGCGCCGCTGATGCCAAAAGCCACCGCCGTATGGCTGGTCGATAATACTTCGCTGTCGTTTGAGCAGATCGCGCAGCTTTGCAACCTGCATGTGCTCGAAGTAAAGGCGATCGCCGACGGCGACGCGGCGCAGGGCATCAAGGGCCTCGATCCGGTTCTCACCGGCCAGTTGACGCGCGAGGAAATCGCGCTCGCCGAGAAGGACCCAGCCCACACGCTGCACATTTCCGAACCGAAAGTGCGGCTGCCGGAAGCCAAGCCGAAGAAAGGCCCGCGCTACACGCCGGTGTCGCGCCGCCAGGATCGCCCGAACGCAATCCTGTGGCTGGTGCGTAATCACCCGGAACTGAAAGACGCGCAGATCATGCGCCTTGTCGGCACCACCAAGTCGACTATCGCCGCGATCCGCGACCGCACCCATTGGAACTCGGCTAACCTGTCGCCGCTCGATCCGGTGACGCTCGGCCTGTGTTCGCAGATCGATCTCGATCTTGAAGTGATGAAGGCGGCCAAGGAAAAGCCGGCACCGGTCGAGCAAGGCGCGACCCTCCTGCCAGCGTCCGTCACCACCGCTCCGAAAGAAGAGCCGGAGCCCGAAGAAGCGCCCGTCCCCAAGAAGTCCGGCGACGATCTCGATGTCGACGCGGTGTTTGCCAAGCTCAAGCAGCTCGGCGGCAGCAAGAGCGAATAGAGCGAATTACGTACCGAAGGCTTCGCACTTCGCGCCGGTTCCAAATCGCTGATCAAAGTCAGACCGCCACCGACCGGAATACGTGTCGGCTTCAGCCCACGCGTATACTGATCGATGATGACGGTCTTGCCGTCGCTCGTCATCGACACTTTCACCGGCTCAAGCGGCTTGCCTTTACCCGCCGAAGTGAGATCGAGCGTGTAGTAGCCTATCACCGGCCTGGCGAGCGCGGTTTTCAGCTTGGCCGGATCGAGCGCAATCGATTGTGGCAAATAGACTTCCATCCGTGCGCCTTCGCCTTTGCAGGCCATAACGCGGATCATGTACGAATCCTGCCCGGGATCGGCAGCGAAGGCCTGATACGAGCAGGCCACTGCCAGGCACGCCGCAACAACAATCCGCTTTGTCATCAAGTTGCTCCAAATAAAGTTGCTCCAAATACGTTTTCAGGCGCCGAGGCCTTTGGCTTTGAGCGCCCCGCTAATCTCATCAAGCACCGCAGGATCGTCGATGGTCGCCGGCATCGACCACGGCTCGCCGTCGGCGATTTTCTTGATGGTGCCGCGCAGGATTTTGCCTGAGCGCGTCTTCGGCAATCGCGCCACGGTAATGGCGAGGCGGAAGCTTGCCACCGGGCCGATTTTTTCACGGATCAGCGCGATGCATTCCTTTTCGATCTCGGCCGGCGATTGATTGACGCCGGATTTGAGCACGACGAAGCCGCACGGCACCTCGCCCTTGAGATCGTCCTTGATGCCGAGCACCGCGCACTCGGCGACGGCCGGATGCGACGCCAGCACTTCTTCCATTCCGCCGGTCGAAAGCCGATGGCCGGCGACATTGATGATGTCGTCGGTACGGCCCATCACATAGACGTATTCGTCCCCATCCTTGAAGCCGGCGTCTGCGGTTTTGTAGTAGCCGGGAAATTCGTCGAGATAGCTTTCCCGCATGCGCGCATCGGCCTGCCACAGCGTCGGCAAACATCCCGGCGGCAGCGGCAGCTTGATGACCAGCGATCCCATCGCGCCGGGAGCAACCTCGTGGTTCGCCTCGTCGACGACGCGGATGTCGTAGCCCGGCATCGCGACGGTCGGCGAGCCATGCTTGATCGGCAGCATGCCCAGACCCACCGGATTGGCGGCGACCGGCCAACCGGTTTCGGTCTGCCACCAGTGATCGATCACCGGTTTTTTCAGGAGACGCTCCGCCCATTCCAGCGTCGGCGGGTCGGCGCGCTCGCCGGCAAGAAACAGCGTGCGGAACCGCGACAAATCGTGCCGCGCAAACAGCCTGCCTTCCGGGTCTTCCTTCTTGATGGCGCGAAACGCCGTCGGCGCCGTGAACATCGCGACCGCGCCATGCTCGGCGATCACGCGCCAGTAGGCGCCGGCATCGGGCGTACCGACCGGTTTGCCTTCATAGAGAATGGTCGTGCAGCCGTGGAGCAGCGGCGCGTAGACAATGTAGCTGTGCCCGACCACCCAGCCGATATCGGAACCGGTCCACCAAACCTCACCGGGCGCGATGCCGTAAAGGTTGCTCATGCTCCATTTGAGCGCGACCATGTGGCCGCCGTTGTCGCGCACTACGCCTTTGGGGCGTCCGGTCGTGCCCGACGTGTAAAGAATGTAGAGCGGATCGGTCGCGGCGACCGGCACGCAGTCCCAGGCATTGCGCGCATGCACGAGCGCGTAGTCGCGCATGGTCTTCCAGTCGCGGTCGCGGCTTTCGATCATCGCCGCTTGCGCCTGCGGCCGTTGCAGGATCAGGCAGGAGTCCGGCTTGTGCTTGGCAAGCGCGATCGCTTCGTCGAGCAGCGGCTTGTAGGCAACGATGCGGCCCGGCTCGATGCCGCAGCTTGCCGACAGGATCACCCTTGGCGTGGCGTCGTCGATACGCGTCGCCAGTTCGCGCGCGGCAAAGCCACCGAACACCACCGAATGCACGGCGCCGATGCGCGCGCAGGCCAGCATGGCGATCACCGCCTCGGGCACCATCGGCATATAGATAATGACACGGTCGCCCTTGCCGACGCCGAGATCGCGGAGCATGCCGCCGAGAACCTGCGTTTCGGTCAGCAGCCGGTGGTAGGTGATGGTGCGTTTTTCGCCGGCCAGCGGTGAATCATAAATGATCGCGATCTGCTCGCCGCGCCCGGCATCGACCTGGCGATCGACGGCATTAAAACAGGTGTTGCAGACGCCGTCGGGAAACCAGCGGCCATAGATCCCCATCGCCGGATCGAACACCGTCTTCGGCTTTTCGAACCAGTCGATGTCTTTCGCCGCTTCAGCCCAGAATCCCAGCGGATCGCGCTGCCAGCGCGCATAAACGTCGTGATAGCGGCTCGAACGGGCGTCCATGACGGCCTCTTCGCGGTCTCTCGGCTGTCGTTGCGATCAGATCAGGGAATCTTGACCGTTTGGCCGCCGCTGGCAAGCCAGCCGCCAATAAGTCCAAGAGCCAATAAGTCCAAGGGAAAGCAGGCTGAGGACGGAGCTAACGGCTGCAGAAGTAGTCGATCACCTTCCACAGCGGCTTGGGCCGACAGTTCTCATCCAGTGGCAACGGCCGGTTCGGCAAACCGTCTTTGCGTTTGTACCAGATCGGTACCCAGGTATAGCGATCAGTGATGCCCCAGGTGCCGATGAACGACGGGCGCAGCGCTGCAAATATCGGCTCGATGAAATCGTGAGCCCGCGCGGCGACAATGGCATCGCGGACCGCGACCGGCCCCGGCAAATCGTTGTCGATCACATCAAGCTCGGTGATGTGAACCGATAACCCAAGCGATTGCATCTCGGAAGCAAAAGCGAACACGCCGTCGCGGTCGATCTCGTATTTGCCTTTGATGTGTCCCTGAAGCCCGACACCGTGAAGCGGCGCGCCGCGATCGAGCAGCGCATGGACGAGCTTGCGCAATGCGTCGCGCTTGTTCGGCGATGTGCCGTCGGCGCACTCGATATCGTACTCGTTCAGCAGCAGCTCGGCCGACGGGTCGACGCTATGCGCAATACGAAACGCCTTGTCGATATAAGTCTCGCCGAGATTTTTCAGCCAGATATTCGGGCGCAGGCCGGGCACACCGGTCTTGGGATCGTCGATCGGCTCGTTGACGACATGCCAGGTTTTGATCTTGCCCCGATAACGCGACATGACGCGCTCGATGTGCAGAGTCATTTCATGTTCGGCGTCGGCGGCACCCTCGATATCGTCGGTCCACTTCGGCATGGTGCCGTACCAGATCAGCGTGTGACCTCGCATCGTCATCTGGTTCCGTTCGGCAAACGCGAGCGCGGTATCGGCTATTTCAAAATCAAATTGGTCGCGTGCCGGACGCAGTGTTCCCCAGAACTGGCCACCCTCGGATGTAATCTGCTGACAATAACTCTGGAGCGCCTCGCGATAATCAGCCTCGGCCTGCAATGGTTCGTTTCGCACGCAGGCGCCGTAGGGGATGCGCGACGGCGATGAAAAGATCGAAGCGCCAGCCGATTGCGGCGCGAATGCCGCTGCGGCCGATCCCGCTGCGAAATGGGCGGCCATCGCCAATGCCTGTCTGCGAGAGAACATTCTTCAATCCATCTCGATGCGCGGCGCGCTTTCTCGGCGGCGAGATAACAGTCATACAGATAGACGGCGGATGCGCGGGCAGCCAGCGCGCGGACCGCGCATTGACGCATTAACCTTTAAATCTGCAAGAATGCCCGCAGCGGGGGCGGTACAACGCAAACGCACCGTGCAATTCTGCGCAGTGTCCCTTTGATTTATGTCATGGTGCAGGACTTCTCCGCCGCAAAAGCCCGTCAGTGATCACCGATCCAGTCTTTTATCTTCTGGCCATTCCGTCAGTGGTCCTGCTCGGTCTCGGCAAAGGCGGCTTTGCCGGCCTCGGCATGATTTCCGTGCCGCTGCTGACCTTTTCGGTGGCGACGTTGCAGGGTGCAGCCATCATCCTGCCGATCCTCATCGTTCAGGACATTATCTCGGTGTGGACCTACCGCCACACCTGGAGCGCGTGGAACCTTAAGGTGCTGGTCCCCGGTGGCATGCTCGGCATGGTCGTGGGTACGCTGTTCGCGCAATACGTCTCTAACGCCGCAATCGAGCTCGCTGTCGGCATCATCGGATTGAGCTTTGTCCTCTACCGCTGGCTCGGCCGATGGTTGTGGCCGCACCTCGCACGCGCCGCGGAACAACCGCGGCGTCACCATCCGGCGCTCGGCGTGTTCTGGGGCGCACTGTCCGGCTTCATGTCGCTCCTGGTCAATGTCGGCGCGCCGCCATATCAGATTCATATTCTGCCGCAAAAACTTGACAAATTGACCTTCGTCGGCACGACCGTAATCTTTTTTGCGTTCCTGAATTGGATGAAGATCGCACCGTACTTCCTGCTCGGGCAGTTTTCAGCGCGCAATTTTGGAACATCGTTGGTGCTGCTGCCACTCGCGGTAGCGGCGAATTTTCTCGGGATATGGCTGGTGCGCAGAGTATCGACCGAGAGGTTTTATCGCATCACTTACCTGCTGATGTTCACGATCTCGCTCACGCTCACCTGGCAGGGCGCAACCACGCTTCGGCATTGATAACCGTTGCACCTATTCGTTAGGCTCTGCATCAAGCGATTCTCGCGCAACGGCGAGCCGCCATGATCGACAGCCTTCGTCCAGTCTCCGCGAGACCGGTGCCCTGCAAAATCTGTGGCGACACTGCCGATCTGCACGGAGTTGCCGACTTCAACAAGTCATGCGCGGAAATACTGGGGATACGGCTGCCGTTGCTCGGCGTGCCGATCTACTACCACCGCTGTGCAAGCTGCCAGTTCATGTTCACCGAAGCATTCGACGACTGGAGCACCGAGCAGTTCAAGGCACACATCTATAATGAAGGCTACAAGACCATCGACCCGGATTATGAGGACAAGCGGCCGCGCGCCAATGCCGACGTAGTCGGCCAACTGTGGAACGCTGTCAGGCAGAAAATCCGGGTTCTGGATTTCGGCGGCGGCAACGACATCTTTTGCAGCGTGCTGCGCGGGCGTGGTTTCGCCGCGGCTGCAACCTACGACCCGATGGTCCCCGAATTCGCCCGCCGGCCTGACGGCAAGTTTGAACTGGTGACAAGCTTCGAAACGCTCGAGCACCTGCCAGATCCGAATGGCAGCATTGCCCTGATGCTGGAGTTTGTCGCCGAGCAAGGTTTGATGTTTTTCTCCACCTTCGCCCGCCCGGCGGATACCGAGCCGCTCGGCATGAACTGGTGGTACATCGGGCCGCGCAACGGCCATATCTCGATCTTCACCCGGCAATCACTGGCCCATGCCTTCGACCGGCACGGCTACAAGATCGTCTCGTTATCCGATAACGTTCATCTCGCATTCCGCACGCTGCCGCCGTATCTGGCGCACTTGCAGGACCAAGTGGCCGGTTTGGGAGGGCCATCGAAGGGGTGACGTGATGAGTACGCAGTACAAGTTAGGCCTCGATCGCAATCCGGCGAATTTCCAGCCGCTGACACCGCTGTCGTTTCTGGCTCGCGCCGCCGAAATCTATCCAGACCAGACCGCAATCATTCACGGCAAGCAATCGTGGACCTATGCCGCGTTTTACCAACGCGCCAGGCGGCTGGCTTCGGCTCTCGCCGGGCGCGGCATCAAGCGCGGCGACACGGTTGCCGTGGTGCTGCCCAACGTGCCGGCAATGCTGGAGGCGCACTACGGCGTCGCCATGGCCGGCGCCGTGCTCAACTCGATCAATACCCGGCTCGACGCCGCCATCATCGCGATTCACGCTCGACCACGGCGAAGCCAAGGTGCTGATCACCGATCGCGAATACGCGAAAGTGGTGAAGGATGCGCTCGCCACCTGCAAGGCAAAGCCGCTGCTGATCGACTACGACGATCCGGAGTTCACCGGGCAAGGCGAGCGGCTCGGCAATCTTGAATACGAGGACTTCCTGCGCGAAGGCGATCCGGATTTCGACTGGCTGATGCCGCAGGACGAGTGGGACGCCATTGCGCTCAACTACACCTCAGGCACGACCGGCGATCCCAAGGGCGTCGTCTATCATCATCGCGGCGCGTATCTGCTGGCGATGGCCAACGTCATCACCTGCGGCATGGGCAAGCATCCGGTTTATCTGTGGACGCTGCCGATGTTCCACTGCAACGGCTGGTGTTTTCCATGGACGCTGTCGGTGGTCGCCGGCACCCATGTGTGCTTGCGCGCGGTACGCGCCGCGCCGATTTACGACGCCATTGCCGATCACAAGGTCACTCATCTGTGCGGCGCGCCCATCGTGATGTCGACGCTGCTCAATGCGCCGGAGCAGGAGCGAAAGCCCCTGCCCCACGTCGTTGAGTTCGTCACTGCGGCGGCGCCGCCGCCCGAAGCGGTGCTGGCGGCGATGAAGTCCGCGGGCTTCAACGTCACCCATGTTTATGGCCTTACCGAAACCTACGGACCGGCGAGCGTCAACGACTGGCATCGCGAATGGGATGCGCTGTCCGGCGCCGAACAGGCCGCGAAGAAAGCGCGGCAGGGCGTGCGCTATCCGGTGCTGGAAGCGCTCGACGTGCTCGATCCGGAAACCATGAAGCCGGTGCCGCGCGACGGCGAGACGCTCGGCGAAGTGATGTTCCGCGGCAACGTGGTGATGAAGGGCTACCTGAAGAACAAGGCGTCGACCGATGCGGCCTTTGCCGGCGGCTGGTTTCACTCCGGCGATCTCGGCGTCATCCACCCGGACGGCTACATCCAGCTCAAGGACCGCTCGAAAGACATCATTATCTCCGGCGGCGAGAACATTTCCTCGATCGAAGTCGAGGATGCGCTTTACAAGCATCCCGCCGTGCAGGTCGTCGCCGTGGTCGCGAAGCCCGACGACAAGTGGGGTGAGACACCGTGCGCCTTCATCGAGCTGAAACCGGGCATGACCGCAACCGCCGACGAATTGATCGCATGGTGCCGCGAGAATCTCGCCGCCTATAAATGCCCGCGCTACGTGGTGTTCGCGGAAATCCCGAAGACCTCGACCGGCAAGATTCAGAAATTCAAGCTGCGGAGCATGGCGAAGGAAGCCTCGTAACCGCAAACAATCGGCTTCACGAGCCAGATCGATAAGCAAAGGTAGCGCTCCGCCGCCTTTGCCGCTGATTTGCTACGCCATTTTTGAAAAACAAAGCTGCCTGCCCGTGAGTGCCGGGCTCGGTCGCGTCTATTACAGTTTTCTGGACTGACTAGTGGACAAGCGTGTCGTGTCTTAAGCGCTCGATCTCGTCCTTGACCTGCAATTTTCGCCGCTTCAATTCCGCAATTTCCAGGTCGTCGGTAGATGGGTGGTTAAGTGCCTCGCTGATTTCGACTTTCAGCAACTCGTGACGTTTCTCAAGTTCCGCAAGATGCGATTCAATCGCCATGTGGCATCTCTCCTTGCGTTGGATGGCTGGTGTCTGACCCCTGCACGACCAAAACCATAACGATGATACTCCAATTTGGGTCCGCCGAAAATCCCCCGCTGTGAATGGTTCAGGCTATGCTGAAGATTTCGATGCCCTTGCCGGCCATCCACCAAAACGCGATACTCCATAAACACTTACCAGGGGTATCGGCCGGAGCATGATGACATCGGATAGCCGTTATCCGCCGTTACCGATCATGCTTTTGCGTCGCACCCCGGCGCGACCGCGGCGGCAATGACACCAGAGGAAGAACGCGAGCTTCGGGAGCAGCTTGCGC
Organism: uncultured Alphaproteobacteria bacterium; assembly: GCA_963739945.1. Classification (GTDB taxonomy): domain Bacteria; phylum Pseudomonadota; class Alphaproteobacteria; order Rhizobiales; family Xanthobacteraceae; genus BOG-931. Next base: position 274,444 of record CAVUCN010000005.1, read on the forward strand.
GCTTGCAGCAGGTGCATCGCGATCTCGATGCCGCGATTGCCGCACTGCAGGATTCGCCCGGCGCCGACATTATCCAGGTGCAACGCCTGAAAAAACGCAAGCTTCAGTTGCGCGACCGCATCACATTCATTGAAGACGAACTGACGCCCGACATTATTGCGTGAGCTGCGGACTTTTCGGCCGGCGCAGCAAGCCCTTTACGCTCGCGCTTGCGCGCGTACATGGCGACATCGGCTCTCGCAAGCACCTCATCGGGGGTATCGAGAGCGCCAAGAAGCGCAACGCCGGCTGAAGCTCCGACGACGAGCGACGAGCTGCCCCATTGCACTGGCGTTCCGTAGACGGCCGTTTCCAGCGCCCGCGCTTTTGCTTCCGCCTCCGAATCGCGAACGTTCCACAGCAGGACGACGAATTCGTCACCGCCGTAGCGCCCCACGACGTCCGAGGCGCGCACGCGCGAATGAGCGAAGCCGCGACCGCTTTGAGCACCGCGTCGCCGGCGTTGTGGCCATGGCGATCGTTGACCGGCTTGAAGTCGTCGAGATCGACGTAGATCAACGCCGCAGCCGGTACCGTAGCGTTTGACGTAAGCCAGCGAGCGTCTGAGCTCGCGCTCAAAGCCGCGGCGATTGAGCGTATCGGTGAGCGGATCGACGTCGACCAGCGTCTCCAGATCCTGAATACGCGCACGCGAGTCCTTCAAGTTGTTCGGCAAGCGCGTCGACCTCGGCGGCGAGCCGCATCACGATAGAGCGTGATGGCGGACGCGTTTGCGGCTTGGTATTTCCGCCGATGATTTTGTCCGGCGCGGCACGGGAGGACCCGGACCGCTGCCGCGCGGCGACTTTCGCGCCGCGCTCCGGTTTTGCCGCCTTGCGTCCCATGCCGTCGAAACCCCGCCGCGCGAATCGCGGTGAGAGGATAACCCGCTGCGGGCTGGTAATCAGCGGCGACGCGGCAATCACCAAGCCTGGAGAATCCGCAGCGGCGACGCCTGAGTATCGTCGAACACTGCGGCTGTCAACGGACCGCCAAAAACCGCGGCGGTGTCGATGTTGAGGCGATTGCTCCGCAGATCAGGAGCACCGGTCAGTTGCGGGGTGTGGCCATGCACGACCAGCCGGCCATAGTCTCCGGTGTGGGACAGAAATGGCTCCCGGATCCAGAGCAAGGCAGCCTTCGGCCTGATCGTCGAGCGGCTTTTTCGGATCGACCCCGGCGTGGACGAAGAAACGCCGGCCGTCATCGTGACTGAGCCGCAAGCGAATGCATCCATTCGATATGCTGCCTGCGGCAATTCGCCGGGACGGAACACCCGCCATAGCTCTCCAGCGTGCCTCGCCGCCGCCCTGGGCGAACCACATGCGCAGCGGGACCTCGCCGTCGACCGCGCTCAGCGCCATCGCTTCATGATTGCCCTTCAGCGCAATGACCCGCTCGCCGAACCGGGATTGCATCTCGAGCAGATAAGCGATGACGCCGGATGAATTGGGACCGCGATCGATGTAATCGCCCAGAAAAACGAATGTCGCCGGCTGCCCGGCGGCGTCCTGTTCGCAGCGCAGCATAAGCCGCTCAAGCTTATCCAGTGAGCCGTGAATATCGCCAATGGCATAGGTCAGCGGCATCGCCGTTTCCGGGCAGACGGGGTGGTCCAATAATGGCCAGAATCAGGCACGACTGTTCAGTCAACGTTCAACCAGAAAATGGGAACTTTAGGCAGCTGGGGCGGTTTGCCTCCGCTGAGGAAACCGATCCAATTCGAGGTGATGTCATGAGAAAAATTCTCACTGCATTGGTCGCGGCGGCGAGTATTTCGGCTGCGGCAATTGCGATATCCAGCCCTGCAAATGCGTACTGGCGCGGTGGTGGTTGGCACGGCGGTTACTGGGGGGGACCCGGCCCCTTTATAGCTGGCGCTCTCATCGGCGGCGCCATCGCCGCCCCCTACTACTATCGGCCCTATGGCTACGGTTATTACCCCTATGGGGGGCCGTACGGAGCGCCTTGTGTGTGGCGCCGCGTATGGAACGGCTACGGTTGGGTTCGCGCCTGCGTTTGAGGGTTAGGCAATTCACATCGACTTGAGCGGCGTCCCCGCCGGGGGACACCGCTGCTTTGAATCTGCTAGGCTTCCAGCTGCGATAAGGGTTAGAGGTTTGATTCGCCAACAAACTTCCGCCAAAGAGTGTCCGCTATATAGCTATCTGGGCGAACAGACAGACGTGCAATTTCCGGGGGTGGCACGGGGACTCCCGCAGATCCGTGTTCAAGGTCGGCACCCGTCCGATCGCTTGAGGAGAAAACATGCACAAGTCGCTCATGGGACTTGCTGCCGCAGCGAGCCTTGGGCTGGCCTCTTTGGCTGTTCCGAGCACTGCTAATGCAGGTTGTTACGGCTGCGCCGTCGGCGCGGGCGTGATCGGTGGCATTGCCGCAGGCGCAATCATCGGTAGCGCGATTGCCAATAATCCGCCGCCCCCGCCGCCCGGCTACTACGCACCGCCACCGCCGCCTCCGCCCGGTTACTATCCGGCGGCCGGCTATGCCCAGCTTGCGCCAGGCTGCTACTGGGGCCGGCGCCGGGTTTGGGTTGAGGGCTACGGTTATCAGGTCCGGACCGTTCAGGTCTGTCCCTGATCCAGCCGGCTGATTGAAGCCGTGCAAAGGTTTACCGGCCGGCTGTCACAAGCCGGCCGGTTTGCTTTTGTGACTGCCACAGTCACCATACCGCGGTATTGAACACCGATCCGGTGGCGCGACGTATTCACGATGATCGAAACGACAAAAGATTTTATCGGCCGCGTGGTTTCCGCCGAGCAGCAGCAAAAGCTCGGCGATGCTTTGCACCGTGGCATCGAGGCATTGCATCGTGGCCTCGAATATGCGCGTTATCTCGTCCGTTGCGCTCTCGTCATCGCCGATGATCTGCTCGAACGCACTTGGCCGAAGCGACGCCGGCCGGCACAACTGCAAAAACTTGGCGCCGCCATTCATCGTGGCCTTGAATATGCGCGCTATCTCATCCGCTGCGCTTTCATTATCGCCGACGATCTGTTCGCGCGCGCGTGGCCGAGGCAAAACCGGCCAGCGTGGCTGTCCCGCGCGCTGATGTGGATCGCGGTCTCGGCGCTCGGTCTTTATGTCGGCTTTGCCATGCTGCTTTACTTCACGCAGCGGTCACTGATGTATTTTCCCGACACTGCACATGTCACTCCAGCGCAGGCCGGATTATCCCGCGCCACGGAACTGCCACTGACGACGGCTGACGGCGAGCACATCACCGTCTGGCACGTGCCGCCCAGCGGCGGCAAACCTGTCGTGCTTTATTTCCACGGCAATGGCGGCGCGCTGCCTTATCGCGTTGGCCGGTTCGACAAGCTGACCGCCGACGGCGTCGGCCTCGTTGCTCTTGAATATCGCGGCTACGGCGGCAACAGCGGCAGCCCCAGTGAAGCGGGCCTTATCGCCGATGCGGAGGCCGCGTACGCGTTCGCCACCTCCCACTATCCAGCGTCGCAAATCGTGGTCTGGGGCGAGTTGCTTGGCACCGGCGTTGCCGTTGCGCTGGCGGCTGAAAAACCCGTTGGCCGCATCATTCTCGAAGCACCGTTTATGTCGACCGAAGCCGTCGGCGCCAAACGCTATTGGTATTTGCCGGTCCGGCTCCTGATGAAAGATCAATTCCATTCCGACTGGCGTATCGGCAAAGTCACCGCGCCGCTCTTGATCCTGCACGGCGTGCAGGATCAAACCGTGCCTTTCGCCCAGGGCGAAAAGTTATTCGAACTCGCCAATCAGCCAAAGCACATCGTCAAATTTCTCGATGGCCACCATGAGGACCTCGACAGCAACGGTGCGCTGGTCGCCGTCAGCCGCTTTCTTGCCGGCGACCTGGATTAGAGCACGATCCGGAAAAGCTAGAACGTCTGATAGGTGTGCCCGGGCTGGCCGCCGACGCGGGCAAATCCGGCCTTGGCGGGCTCGTACTTGTCGCTAATGTTGAGCGCCTTGGCGTAGGAGCCGGCAGCCTTCTCCTTATCGCCGAGCCGTTCGTAGGCGAGACCCCGGCCGGCCCACGCCTTGAGATTTTGCGGATCGGCCTGCACCGCCTGATCGAGATCATCCGCGGCTGCCTTGTTGTTGCTGACCGCCAGATAGCTCAAGCCGCGGGCGACAAACAGCGCGGTCTTTTGCGAGGTCAGTCCGAGTCCTGCGGTGAAATCGTCGATGGCGAACTGGTTCTGGTGCTGGGTCTGATAGAGCAGTCCGCGACTGTAATACGCCTCGGCATTGTCGGGCTTGAGAGCGATGGCCTTGTTCAGGTCGGCAAGCGCCTGTTCGCTGCGCCCCTGCTGGCTGTAGACGATGCCACGGCCGGCATAGGCCGGTGCGTAGTTCGGATCGAGGCTGATCGCCTTGTTGAAGTCGGCGAGCGCCAGCTCCGGCTGATTGGTCTTGCGATAAACCAGGCCGCGATTGGCATAGGCCTGGGCATAATTTGGATCGAGACTGATCGCCTTGCTGAAATCGGCGAGCGCGAGATCGTTGCGGCCGGATTCGCCGTACACCGAGCCGCGCATATTGTAGGCCTGCGGATCGCCCGGATGCTGGGTGATGACTTCGCTGAGCGAGGTCAGGTTCGGCTGTGCCGTCGTCAGCGCCGGATCTTCCTTCTCCGCAGACGGCGTACCGCCCAGCGTCGAGCAGCCGGCCAGCGCGAAGGCCGCGGCGATTGCCAGCGCTCTTTGGCGTTGGGATCGGACCATGACCGAACCTGTCATCACCTACGCACGATAGTCCCAGGCCCCCTAAAAACAGCGCGGGCAAACTGCCCGCGCCGTCTCCATAACCGGATCAGAAGGTGACTTTTCAGCCGAAACGGGGCGGGCGCGGCGCGCCGGTCCGGCCTGCGCCGGGACCGCCGATGGTCGGCTTCGGCTTGGCCGGCAACAAGCCCTCGCGCTGCAACCGCTTGCGCGCAAGTTTGCGGGCGCGGCGAATCGCTTCCGCGCTCTCCCTTGCTTTCCTTTCGGATGGCTTTTCGTAGTGACCGCGGAGTTTCATCTCGCGGAAAATGCCCTCGCGCTGCATCTTTTTCTTGAGCACCTTGAGAGCCTGATCGACATTGTTGTCACGGACGAGAACCTGCACGCGTGCTCCTTTTGCAGTTCGGTTCGCGGGATTGCGTAGCGGGGCGGACTAAGGCCTGCGCCGATTTTGGCCGGGCGTTTAGCAGAACAGGGTGGCCAAGTCCATAAGCAGGAGCAGGCCCTTTTCGGCCGGCTTATTCCGCAAATACTCGGGTGACATGCCCCATTTTGCGGCCGGGCCGCGCCACCGCTTTGCCGTAGATATGCACGGAAGCGCCGGGAACTGCGAGCCAGGACCGGAAATCCTCGATCTCGCTGCCGATCAGGTTGGTCATTTCCACGCGCCCGTGCCGGACCGGCTTGGCCAGCGTCCACCCTGCCACCGCCCGGATATGCTGCTCGAACTGCGAGACCGAGGCACCGTCGAGGGTCCAGTGTCCCGAATTATGCACCCGCGGGGCGATTTCATTGACCAGCAGTCCACCATCGCGCAGCACGAACATCTCGACGGCCAACACCCCGACATAACCGAATTTTTCCGCGATGGCGCCAGCGATCTCCAGCGCCTTGCTCGCAGTCGCTTCCGGCACGCCTGCCGGGACCCGCGAGACTTTCAGAATGTGATCGCGGTGCTCGTTCTCGGTGACGTCGAAACATTCCACCGCACCGTCATGGCCACGCGCGGCGACGACCGAGACCTCCCGTTCGAACGGCACGAAGGCTTCAAGAATGCAGGGCTGACCGCCAACATCCCGCCAGGCCGCTGCGGGATCGGCGCCGTTTCTGATCGTGACCTGCCCTTTACCGTCGTAGCCAAGCCTGCGGGTTTTCAGGACGGCAGGACGCCCGATCTTGTCCAGCGCAGGCGCGAGCGCCTCGGGATTGCTCACGTCGGCAAAAGCTGCGGTGCCGATACCGAGCGACGCAACGAAGGTCTTTTCCGCGAACCGGTCCTGTGTCGTCGCCAGAATATCTGGATCGGGCAGCACCGGAACACGGGCCGACAAAAAAGTCGCCGTCTCCGCCGGGACATTTTCGAACTCGTAAGTGACGACGTCGACGTCGCCGGCAAAACGATCGAGCGCCTGCGTATCGTTATAGTCGGCGTGCGTGACCCGATGGACGACGTCAAACGCCGGCGAGTCCGGGCTCGGCGACAGGATGTGGCATTTGAATCCAAGCCTCGCAGCGGCAAGCGCCAGCATGCGGCCGAGCTGGCCACCCCCAAGAATCCCGATCGTGGCTCCGGGTTTTAGAACAGTCGCCGCTTCGCTCACGCGCCAATATCCTTGGGCGTATCCTTGGGCGCGTCCGCGACACTTTCGGTTTGACGTTTGCGCCAGTCCTCGAGACGGCTGCCCAGCGCCGGATCGCTCAGCGCCAGCACGCTGGCTGCCAGCAACGCCGCGTTGACCGCGCCAGCCGGCCCGATGGCCAGCGTACCGACCGGGATACCCGGCGGCATTTGCACGATCGAGTAAAGCGAATCCTGCCCGGACAGTGCTTTCGATTCCACCGGCACGCCGAGCACCGGCAGGCTGGTGAGCGACGCGGTCATGCCCGGCAGGTGTGCAGCCCCGCCCGCGCCCGCGATAATCACCTTGAATCCGGCAGCTTTCGCGCCTTTGGCGAACGCATAGAGCCGATCGGGTGTGCGGTGTGCCGAGACGATGCGCGTCTCGTAGCTGACGCCGAGCGCGTCGAGCGTTTCGGCGGCGCGTTTCATGGTCGGCCAGTCGGACTGGCTGCCCATGATAATGGCCACACATTTTGCCGTGGATTTTACTTCCGGCGGCGCCACAAAAATCCCCTGCGCGAAGGAAGCGCTGGATTATAGGCTCGCGCGGTGCCGGTGCAAGGCAGATCAAATGAACTGAACAAGGACTTGGTTAAGGAAATCGTGGCGTTGGCGCCATTTGAATTCGGACCGCCAGGTAGCCCGGCGGCGGCGAATTCGGTAGGCTTCCACGATGGCCACACAAACCGACACACCGCTGAAAGACCCAACCGCGATCACCGAGTATCACGCGCATGTCTATTATGACCTGGCGACGAGCCGCGGCCGGGCCGAACTGCTTCGTGAACGTGTCGGCGCGGCATTTCCGCAAGCCAGACTTGGCCGCTGGCACGACGAACTGGTCGGCCCGCATCCGCAGTCGATGTATCAGATTGCATTTCCCACAAAGATGCTGGGAAATTTTGTGCCGTGGCTGATGCTCAATCGCGACGGGCTGACCGTACTGCTGCATCCGGAAACCGGTGACAACTACACCGACCATTCCACGCACGCAGCATGGTTTGGTGCGGTGCTGCCGCTGCGGCTCGATGTTTTCAAGAAGAAGAAGTAGGCGTGCCGCACTGGATGAGTATTCGCTAACGCGCCTGGCCGTCATGGAATTCGCGCTCGAAGATTTCACCGATCGTTGAATAGAAGAAGCCGTTAAGGCGGCCGATCGGGTCGAGCTTGCGCATGTCGATATATTTCCCGGTCATGCACGCCGGATCGACGTGCATATAGATCACCTCGCCGATCACCAGCGGATGCCGGTTAGGCCCGAGTTCGAGCACGCGCTCGAGCTTGCACTCGAAATGAATCGGCACTTCCTTGACCCGGGGCGCCTTGATCTTGACGCACGGGATCGGTGTCAAACCGGTTTTCTTAAATTCGGACTCTTCCTCGGGGAAGCCATTCGCCGAATCCACCATCTCCTTCCAGACCGGATGCGTCACCACGTTGAAGCAGAATTCGCCGCTCTCGCGGATATTCTTCAGCGTGTGCTTCTCGCTGCCATCCGGGTTGCGGGCGATCGTCAATGAAATCATCGGCGGCACGACGCAGACCACGGTGAAGAACGAGAACGGTGCAAGATTGGCGACGCCGCTATTGCCCAGTGTGGAGGCCCAGCCGATCGGCCGCGGCACCACGGACCCGACAAGCATGCGGTAGATTTGACGCTTGTCGGCGGTTGCCGGATCGATTTCCAGATAGTCGGACATGGCTGTTAGCTCCCTTTTCGAGCGGCGCGGAGCCTAGCTATCTGCGCAGCCGAAAGGAACCCAGCCAGCCTGGATGAATTGACTTCCAGAATTGATTTGCAAATGACAATACTGGAGAACCAAGCATGATTGCGAAGAAAGCCCTGATAGTGCTTGTCTTATTGCTGAGCACCACGTCGATGACTTTGGCGCAAAGCCAGCGCAACTATGGGCCCAACGGACCTTCCAGAAGCAATTGTTTCGGCGGCCCCTACAGCGGCTCGATTGCTTCGCGCTGCCCTCGCGGACACTGACAACCGATTTCGCGCCGGTTTCCTGCGCTGCAACATTTCGCTAACATGGCCCGACGGAGTTCGAGCCATGTTAGCGAAGTGTTGGTTGCTTGCGACGGTACTTCTATTGAGCACAGCCGCAACAAGCTGGGCGCAAAGCCAGACCGGCGGCAATTTCGGCACGCTCCCCAGCGGCAGCGCGGCTTCCAGATCGAACGGCGGCTCCTCTTCCAGCCACGGCCACCACCGTGATTCCGGCGACGAAGAACAAAGCGCGCGGAGCGGCGGAAGTGGCGGCAGCAACGGAGGCGGCCATGAAATCGATGCGCGCGATGTAGAAGCGCACGTCGCCAGTCGCGCGGCAAGCCAGCACACCTCAACATTAAATCCAGGTGCCAGTGCCAAGTTCGCAACGCTTGAATGTCGCAATCGTCGGGCTCGGCAGTATCGGCGGCGTCGTGGCTGCTTGCCTCGCCGTAGCCGGGCGGCACAATGTGATTGCCTGCATGCGTAAGCCGATCGGATCGCTGACATTCGACGGGCCAAATGGCACTGAGAAAGTCTCGCTACCCGTACTCACCGAGCCGGCAAAAGCCGAACCGGTGGATTGGGTGCTGCTTTGCACCAAGACCCATCAGACCGAATCCGCGGCGCCATGGCTTGCACGTTTGTGCGGGCCGAACACGCGCGTCGCCGTTCTGCAAAACGGTATCGATCATGTTGCACGCGTTGCCCCGCTCGTGAACGGCGCCGCAGTAGTGCCGGTGATCGTCTACTACAACGGCGAACGGATCGCCGACGACCACGTGCGCTTGCGGCAAGGCGCCGATCCGGATCTTCTGGTTCCTGACGATGAAGCCGGCCGGGCGTTCGCGGCACTGTTCGACGGCACGCCGCTGCGGGTGCGCCTGAGCGACGACTTTACCACCGCGGCCTGGCGCAAGCTCCTGATCAACGCCATCGCCAGCCCGATCACCGCGCTGACTTTGCAGCGCCAGGCCGTGCTGCGCCGCCCCGACGTGAGGGCACTTTGCGTCGATATCGTCACGGAGGCGGTCGCGGTCGGCACGCGCCGAAGGCGCGAAACTCGCCCCTGACGAAGCCGAGGCCGCAATCGCGATGCTGTTCACCTTTCCGCCCGAAGCCGGCACTTCGATGTATTTCGACCGGCTGGCGGGACGGCCGCTCGAGCACGAAGCAAAGACCGGCGCCATCGTCGCGGCCGGCAAGCGGCACGGTATTCCGACGCCGATCAACAGTGCCTTGCTGCCGCTGCTCCGCGCCATCAGCGATGCGGCAAAAGCGTAAAGCCTGCCGGCTCAGTTGTCCGGCCTTGGCGAGAACTGGCAAAGCCCCAAGAATTCGAGCGCGCTATGCGCGTTCGATGCGGGCGGCGTAACAACCAGGTGCGGCGAAGTGGATGTGCAGGTAAGCGGCGCGCGGCTCGGCGAAAAGTTTTTCGATCGTGCCTTCGAGCCCGTCGCCTTCGGCCAATTCCCAGCCGACCATCATGCCGTTGTCGTCGAACGCGCGCGCCGCAAGCGTGCGGCCGCGCAGATAGTCCGGCACTTCGTCGATCGCGTCGAACTGTTCTTCACCCGGACGCACATAGATGGCGAAGCGCATGCGGTATGGCGACGCCACGGCGTGGTGTTCGTAGTTGACCAGGATCAGTTCGTCGCCGGGCTTTGAATCGGTCAGGCTGACACGGCACGGATAACCGCGGCCGCGGTCATCGGCGATACGCCGGACCGCACCGTGCTTCGCGAGCTCGGCGTCCGACATCGAAAACAGCGGCGCAAACTCTTCGGCCGGCAGGCCCTGAATGCGGAAATGCATGATGATCCTCCATCGTTGTTGGAGGACATTTGGGCCGAAGCGCCGCCGCGAACCACCCGATTTCTGACGTCGGCAACTGTCTCTGAAAAATAATCGCTCCCGCGGGCCATTCGCCACAGGTTTCACTCGGATGAGGGAAAGACTGCTATGTGCTTTAAGCAGCCATCTTACGAAAAGCTGGTCGAAACTGGAGAACACTGTGTTCTCTGAAGAGGAATCGAAAATACGAAGGCTGCTCGCCATAGTCTGCGATCAGGGTGCGTGCACAAGTCTGCCGCGAGTTGAGCGGACTATGTCGTAGGGAAAACTCCATGGAAAAGATTGCCGCAAAGCTCGGCGCAGTGCTTTATGTGTGTTGGGGCCTGCTGCACTTCACCGCAGCCTATGGCGTTTTCAAGTTAGCACAGAATTCGCCGGGCATGGCGCAGGGCTCGCTTGATGCAGACGGCGTTTTATTTGGCCGCTTTCGCCACGAGCGGCGATCATCTTCGCGATCACGCTGAATTGGCGCAACGATCGGTTTGGCTTTTGGATCAACGCCGTAATGGTCGGCATTGCTGACATCCCCTTTATTCTCTTCGTGCTGGTCCCCGGATATGCACCGTGGTGGCCCGGGCTGCTGGGGCCGTTACTTTGGATTGCGGCTGTCTTCTTCACCGCGCTAGCGCGCATGGGATCAACGCCGCCTTTGGCGGTGGGATCGGGCAGCGTCGCCCACTGACTTGATCGCCGCGTGAAGGAAGGGCGCTCGAACGTCCGCTAAAGGACACGCATAAGAGATTACGGCTTTTGCCTCGTCACACCGACTGCTTTATCCCAGAACGGGTTCGTGCCAAATTTCTCAACCAGAAAATCAACAAACACGCGTATTTTCGCAGAAAGATGACGGGTGCTGGGATAAACGGCATACAATGCGATCGGGTCTTTTTCGAAACCCGACAGGCAGACTTCCAGTCGTCCATCTGCCACGGCTTGATGCACGATAAAGGTCGGCAGGTACGCCAGGCCGCCTCCGGCAATCGCGGCCTCGCGCAATGTGTCGCCGTTATTGCAACGGAATTTGGATGGGGGAGAAAGTGCTTCGTTCTTTGTAAACTCCCAATAGTCGTCCACGTAAGAATATCGCAGCGTCGTGTGCTCACGAAGATCTTCCGGAAGTTTCGGTCGCCCTCGGCGTCGAAGATAGTCAGGGCTGGCGCAGATAACATGATGTATCGTAACAATCTTCCGCGCGATTAAACTTGAGTCTTTCAAGCGGCTTATCCTAACGGCCACGTCGTAGCCGCTGGCCACCAGATCAATGAGACGATCTTCTAGCTCAAGTTCGACCTGCAAATGCGGGAAACGGTTGATAAACTCCGGAATGATCTGACCAAGGCAGTGCGATCCGAACGAGACCGGCGCTGAAATCCTTAATTTGCCGGCAGGTTCATTCGAACCACTCGACACAGCATCTTCGGCCTCCTGAAAATCTGCAAGGAGCCGAAGTCCGCGCTGATAAAGCTCAGCACCAGCCGGTGTAGCGCTGAGCTGGCGGGTTGTTCGATTCAAAAGGCGTGTGCCCAAACGATCTTCGAGATCGTTGACACGCCGACTGACCGCCGACTTGGCTATTCCCAAGCGCTTTCCGGCTTGAGCAAATCCCCGAGCCTGCACAACCGCGACAAACGTCCGGATGTCTTCGAATTTATCGCTCATGATCGAAATTGAGAACGCACTGATCTTTAACGGATGACGAGTCTTCTTATAACATCCATTGTCTTAATCGCGAAGGCGCTGCCGTCGTTTGGATTATCGCAACGAATTGAGCAGGAAATGGTTGTCACGGAGAGAAGATGCTGCGTCATTCTCCTTCTTCCTTGGATCAACAAAAATCGCAGGAGTGAAACATGCTTGAGCTATACAGCGCGCCGCAATCCACTTGTAGCCAGAAGGTGCGACTCACGCTCGCCGAAAAGAACCTCAGCTTTGTCGAACACAAGATGAAGCTTTTTCAGAATGACCAGCTCAAGCCGGAGTATCTGAAATTGAATCCAAACGGCGTCGTACCAACACTCGTGGATGACGGCATACCGATCATCGATTCATCAGTGATTATGGAATACGTAGACGAGGTCTATCCTGAAATCGCACTTAGCCCGAACGAACCGAAACAGCGGGCTCAAATGAGGACGTGGCTCCGCTTCTTCGAAGAGGTCCCGACTGTCGCCGTGCGGTTCCCATCTTACAATGCTGCCTTTGCGCGTCATTTCGAGAAAATGTCTGACGAAGAGTTCAAGGCATTGGCTAAGTCCAAGCCGCTTCGCGACAAGTTTCTCGGTGAGATGGACAAGAACAAGGGCTTCAGCGTTGAAAAACTCAAACAAGCCGAAGACAGCATAAGCAAGACTGTTAAACGTATGGAGAATCCGCTTTCTCAATCGGAATACTTGCTTGGCAAAAACCTAACATTGGCCGATTTCGCGGTTTTGCCGTCCATGATTCGGATGGAGGACCTTGGCTACGAATTTCTCTGGAACGACTGCCCCGGCGTTGCCGCGTGGATGGTGCGGATGAAGAATCGGCGATCGTATAGCGCCGCGTATTACGAGGGGTCGCTGCTGTCTCAACAATACCCCGGAATTCGCAAAGAACATCAAGCCAGAAGGGCGTTGGCACTTGCTAATAATGCTGTTGCCTAGGTGGCACTGGCCCCGGCGATTACCGGATCGCTTATCGCACTCTGCTGACGCCGCAACTGGGCGCGATAGCGCGGCACGATCAGCAACGCCACGATCAAACCGATCACCAGCGGCGCAGCGGCAATGGCGAAGATCTGCTGCGCCGGCAGATGCGCGCCGAACGCCATGCCGCCGAGCAGCGGTCCCAATGCACCGCCGATCCGGGCGATGGCAAAATTCGAGCCGATGCCCCATGAGCGGATATAGGTCGGATAGATATTGGCTTCGGTGGCGATGTTGCCGAATTGCAGGCCGAGCAGACAGAAACCGGCGCAGGCAACGAGTGCAATCAGAGCCATGGGCGGCAAGCCCGGGACGCCGATGCTGATCACGATCGGAATGGCGCAGGCATAAAGAATCGGTACCGGCAGGAAACCGACCTTGTCGAGGAAACGCATCGACAACAGGCCCGCCAGCGTGCCACCAAATTGAAAGAGCGCGGTGGCGACTACGGCCTGCTCCAACGAAACGCCGGAGCTCGACAGCACCGTCGGCATCCATTGATTGATGAAGTAAAACACCATCAGGCACACGAGGTTCGACACCCAATAAAGCGGCGTCAGCACCGCGAGCGGGCCCTCGAGCAGCGCGCCGATCGAGAACCGCGACCGGTTTTGCTCGCCGGAGATGATGAACTGCGTATCCGGGCCGATTTGCAGCGTGCCGTCGATCCGCTTGAGCAAAGCGACAAGCTCGGCGCGGCGCGACGGCCGCAATGTCAGATACTTTACCGATTCCGGCAGAGCGAAGAACAGGATCACCGCCATGACAAGTGGTGCGAGCCCGCCGACCCAGAACAGGATGCGCCACCCATAAACGGCCATGAATTTTAACGCGATCAGCCCCGGCAGGCCGCCGCCGAAGGTCACGCCGGTAAACATCAGCACCACCATGGTGGCGCGCGCCTGTTTCGGCGCAAATTCATTGATCAGCGACACTACGATCGGCAGCGTACCGGCGAGCGCGACCCCGGCAAAGATGCGCGTCACGACGAGTTGGTTGAGCGAGGTGGTGGCGACCGCGGCCAGCGAGAACAGGCCGAAGGCAAATGCGCCACAGACGATGACGCGCTTTCTGCCGAAGCGGTCGGAGAGATAGCCGAGCAGCGGCGGGCCAAACAGGCCGGCACCAAGCGAACTCGACAGCAGGACGCCCAGCTCCGGACCTTTCAGTCCCCATTCCCTGATCAGACCTGGCCCTGCAAACGCGGCGGCGCCGAGGTCGTAACCGTCGGTCATCATCACCAGGAAGGCGAGGATCACCAGGCCGACATTGAAGCGCGAGATCTTCTGGTTATCCAGAACCTGCGTGACGTCGACGGTTGCCTCGCTCATCGTTTCCCCCGGCTTTGGCTTTGTTGGCGCGCAACCTAAACCGGGATCGCAAAAATGCGAAGTCCGGCCGCAAATCTCCCCGAATGGGGACGCAGCCCACAAGATGCGCGCTGCTTCGCGCTGCGCTGTCCCAACGAAGAGGTGAAGTGGCAGTTGGCTTCCGCTATAACTGCGCCATGGCAAGACGACCGACCGACCCGCGTTCCGCCGCCGAGCAGGCCTTCAAGGCCGCGACGGCAAAACCTGTCGAGGCCCCACCGAAAGCCGCGCCCGCAATTCCGGGCGTCAAGGAAATGGTGTCGCTGCGCATCGACCGCGACGTGCTCGACTTCTTTCAGGAAGACGGCCCGGGCTGGCAGGACCGTATCAACGCCGCACTGCGCAAGGCAGCCGGCAAGTAGCCGCGCGCACTTAGATCGACCGATAACCGCCGTCGGCCATCACGATCGAGCCGGTGACATAGGCGGACAGGTCGGACGCCAGAAAGATCGCCGGGCCGACGATGTCCTCCGGCTTGCCGGTGCGGCCAAGCGGCGTGTGATCGAGAAAAATCTTCACCAGTTCCGGATTGGTGGCGCGGACTTTTTCGTTGAGCGGCGTTTCGATGAACCCCGGACCGATGGCGTTGACGCGGACGCCGTCCTTGCCAAGTTCGGCGGCCAGCGCGCGGGTGAAGCCAAGCACGCCGTGCTTCGATGTGGTGTAGGCAGGCGAATTCGGCGTGCGCACGTGCACGAATGACTGGATCGACGCGATATTGACGATGCGACCTTTGGCGGCGCGCAGCGCATTCAGGAAAGCATGCGTCACGTTGAATGGGCCGTTGAGATTGATCGCCATGACGTCCTGCCAGTCCTTGACCACGGCGTCAGCATCGCCGGTGAAGGCGTTGCGCCGGTTGATGCCGGCATTGTTGACCAGGATCGAGACTTGGCCGATTTGCTTTGCCACGTCGGCTGCCACGGCGCGGCAGGCGTCGCGGTCGGTGACATCGAGCGTGAAAGCCTGCGCCTTGCCTCCGGCATCGCGGATTTCCGCTGCCGTCGCGTTCGCCGCCTCGCCGTTGATATCGAGCACGGCAACTTGCGCGCCTTCGCGCGCATAGCCGATGGCGATGGCGCGGCCGATCCCGGAACCTGAACCGGTGATGGCGGCGATATGGTTTTGCAGAAGCCCGGGCATGTAAGACCTCCCTGTTTATTGCATGAAGCCTAGCCCGGATTGAGCGGAGGAGAAATCCGCGTTACGCCTAAGCAAACGGGGAGACACCATGGGCACACAATTGCAAGGCAAGGTCGCGATCGTCACCGGATCGAGCAACGGCATCGGCCGCGGCATCGCCGAGACCTTTGCCGCCGAGGGCGCCAAAACGGTTCTGGTGGCGCGCCGCGCGGAATTGCTCGACGAAGTTGCGGCGGGCATCAAATCGCGTGGCGGCGAGGCGCTGCCGGTTCCGTCCGACCTGACCAGGGAGGACGCGGTCACCGCGCTGTTCGCCACGGTGCAGAAAACCTACGGGCGCCTCGACGTGCTGGTGAACAATGCCGGCATCGCCACCCATCGCAACACCGAGGACATCACACTCGAATACTGGCGCGAGGCGCTCGACATCAACATCACCGCACCGTTTCTCTGCGCCCGCGAGGCGGTGCGGCTGATGAAGGCGCAGACGCCGAAAGGCGGCCGCATCATCAATATCGGCAGTGTCTCGGCGAAGACGCCGCGGCCGGATTCCCTGCCCTACACTGTGACCAAGTTCGGCCTGCAGGGCATGACGCACCAACTCACCATGGACGGACGCAAGCACAACATCGTGTCTTCGATCATCCATCCGGGCGCGACGCTGTCGTCATTTACGACTCGGCGCGGCCGCACCAAATCCGGCGCCGGCGAAACCATTGAGGATTATGTGATGGCGGCGGAGGACGTCGCCAAGGTCGCGGTGCTGATGGCCGCGTTGCCGCCGGAAGTGAATCTGTACGAGGCGACGATCCTGCCGAACCACATGCGTTCGTTTATCGGGCGAGGATAGCAACAGCATGGATCATTCCGGCGGCTGCCATTGCGGCAATATCCATGTGCGCTTGCGGCTGGCGAAACCGCCGCAGGAGACGCCGTTGCGGGCGTGCGGCTGCTCGTTTTGCCGGGCGCATATGACCCGGACGGTGGCCGATGGGGCCGGACACTTCACGCTTTCGGCCGACGACTGGTCTCTCGTCGAGCCATATCGGTTCGGCTCACGCACGGCGGACTACATGGTCTGCCGCCGCTGCGGCGTCTATGTCGCAGCGATTTGCGAAACCGCAGCGGGCATCCGTGCCGTGGTCAACATCAACTGCCTCCCCGACCGCGCTGCTTTCACGCAGCAGCCTAACGCGACCAACTACGATGGCGAGACCGAAGCAACGCGGCTGTCGCGGCGCGCGGCAGACTGGATGCCGGCCACGGTAGAACGCTGAAGTTTGCGGCGCACGGGTTACTGATCACAGTCGGCTCTCTGACTTCCTGGTCCAGGGCCAATCGATGACGCCCGCGCTGAACAGTGCCCACCAGACGATCACCGGTTGGAAGGCAAGCCGCGGCGCGTGGTACCACCAGCTTGACCAAATATGCGGAATGTTGATTTGGTCGAGGGCGTGTTTGAAGTTGGCCGGCCAGACACAGAGTGCATAGGCCGCCAGCGCGATCCCGGCCCAATACCGAAACGGCCTAGTGACGAGAGCGGCGGCGCCGGCGAATTCACACAGGCCGGTGACAAAGATCACCTGTGGTGCGAACGGCACCCAATCGGGCGTGATCGAAAGAAGAACTTCCGGAACGGCAAGATGCGCCACACCGGCAGCGGCGAAAAACGCCGCGATGACCCAGCGCATGACGGCACGGGCGCGCGGAAACGGCGGCGCATTGGTACGGACACTGGGCAGACTGTTCGTGCTCTCAAGACCACTCATGGCTCTATACTTATACGTTCCAGCCCGAGCCGGGTTTCAAGAAGCCGGATCGCTATTAAATGTGGAAACAGGAAATGGCCTACCGCCCTACCGCCTCGTGGATCGCGGTGCAGTGGCGGACGAGATTTTGTTGTGAGGCGACGAAGGCTTTCAGCGGCGTATCGATGCTGTAGAACCAGATATTGGCGATGAAGCCGTAGATGCCGGCGTCGATGCTTGTCGGCTTTAAGCCGTGGACATAGCCATCCGCCGGAATGAGCTGCGCCAGCGCACCGAGATCGGCGACGCCGCGCGCATAGGCCGCTTCCGGCGTATAGCGGCCGATGCCGGCGTAATAGTAGCGCTGAAAATTAAATTCCCGCGCCTTTTGCAGACCCTCCACGGTTACGGTCGGATGCTCGCGCAGCAGCGCGTCGCGGAACGCCGGGTAATAGCGATCGTCCTTCCAGCGCGAATACGACATGACCCAATAGAGGTCGTCGAGCGTTCGGGTAAAGAGGAGATTCTGGCCGCGCTGCGCCGCGGTCAGGCCGGCATCGATGCTGAGCGCATGTTTCCTGATCAGGTGCGCGATGATGGCTTCGCTGTCGCCGACGGTCTCGCCGTCATCGACGATGTAGGGAAGCTGTCCGCGCGGCGCTTTTGACGCATCGAAGATGTGCTCGTGTTTGAACGGCACACCGGCAAGCCGCATGAAGGCAAACACCTTCAGCCCGTAGCCATTGTTATCGGCGACGCCGAACAGTTCGGGATAGGAATAGAGCGTGATCATCGGCCGAGTTTAGCGCGCCTCCGTACCGGTGACAATTCCCGGCGGTTCAATGCGCGCAGTCCCATTCGGCGAACAGGATGAATAGGTCGTCCGGCATCTCCGCGCCGCGGGTGGTGATCAAATGACCTTCCAGGAAAATACCGCCCTGGATGTCCGGGGCGACGACGTAGCGTTTCGGCATGAAAGTCCATGCCGTACCCATATAGTTGGTGCCGCTCCAGTTTAGCGCGTAATCCAGCGGGTGGGCGCTTTTGAGGATCCGCGCCGTGTTGTCCTTCGGCGCGCAGCCGCCGCCTTTCACCATCGCCGCGATACCGGGATAGCCGTCCGGCGGCTTGTCGCTCGCACCGGCCGCGGGCGCGGCCCCGGCAGCAAAAAACAAAAAGCAAAGAACGGCGAACGTTCTGGTCATTGCGGCACATTCCGGACTTCACGGCGCAACACGAGCCAGTGGATCGGTACCGCGATCGCGCTCGGCAGCAGGAAATAGATATCGGTTACCTGCGCCAGCCCATAAAGAATATCGCCCCCGACACCCGGACTCCGCTCGGCGATCCCGATCATGATCCCGCCCGCTGCGACAACCGCCATGACCGCGAGCAGCACCACCGCCACCTTCGCGGCGGCAGCGTTGCGCCGCACGGCAATTCCGAACACCACCGGGACAATCGCAACGACCGCCGCCAGCGGCGGCAAGGCATCGAGCGGATCTGGCACTTGAGCAACGGCCATCATGATCTGCTGCACGGCGCCTGCCGCCACGAGCGACAAAGCAAAAGCGAGCGCAACCCGGGGCATAAGGCCCATTGCCGTTTCGCCGCGCGCTACTTCCTGTCTTTGAGCATCTCGTCGCGCTGTTTGCTCAGCGTCTCCAACTCGGCCTGCTGCTGCGCCAGGCGATCGGCATTGCGCGCTTCGTTCGCCGCGCCGGAATCCGCCGCCGACTGTTCGATGAGCTGGCGGATATTGTCGCGCACGATGGCCATGCGGTCTTCGACTTGATCGAGCGAAAGGCCGTTACTCATTGCTTTTTCCTCAAGGTCAAACCTGCTTTCATCCTAACACGAACCGCAGAATGGAACTTGATTCTCGATCAATAAATATCAGCCGCCGAAGCGCGTCGCGATTTCGCCGAGCGGCGGCCGCGGCCGGTCCTCGGGGATCCCCGGCGGGTGGCCGATGTGGACGAAGCCGGCGATTTTCTCGTGTGGCGCGAGACCCAGCGCATCGAGCACGGTGCGGTCGTAGGCGTACCATTCGGTGATCCAGCTCGCGCCGAAGCCGAGCGCATGCGCCGCCAGCACGAGGTTCATCGCCGCGGCGCCGGCGGACAGCACTTGCTCCCATTCCGGAATCTTCACATGCGGCGCGGCGCGGCTGACCACGGCGATGACCAGCGGCGCGCGGGTGAGCCGTGCCCGCTCGGCTTCCGCCTGCTCCGGCTTGGCGCCGGGATATTTGGCGCGGAACGCGGTGACGATCGCGTCACCCGCGGCGCGGCGCGCCTCGCCCTCGAACACGATGAAGCGCCACGGTGTCAGCTTGCCATGATCGGGCACCCGCGAAGCGACCGTCAGCAGCGTGTCGATCTCGGCCGCCGACGGCGCCGGGCCGGCAAGCTCAACCGGCTTGAACGAGCGGCGGGTTTTCAGAAGGTCAATAGCGTCAGGCATGGTTCAAGTCTCCGTGCGTGCGCGTAGCATGGCAAGGCACAGCCGACAAATTGGCATGGCGACGATGGAGATTTACGGCTCGCCTCATTGTAGTTTCGGCACTGCAGTCGAAAGGTCATAGCGTGACGACGATAAGCGAAACCGCAACGGGCAGCCTGATCCGCTGGCGTTATCTCTGGTACGCCGCAATCGCCCTTGGCGTCATGGCCGCGGTGATCGCCAGCCGTAACGCGTGGCTGCTCAACTTCCTCCATGTGTTCTGCGGCCTCTCGTGGACCGGCATCGACCTGTTCATGGGCTTCATCCTCGGCCCGATCCTGCGCGTGGTGGATATCTCCTCGCGCAAGGCGGTGCTGCTGCGGCTCACCCCGCGCACGCTGTTCCTGATGCCGACGCTTTCGATCATCACCGGCACCACCGGCTGGTACATGGCGGAATATCTCGGCTTCACGACGCTGAACTGGCCGGATTACGGCTGGGTCGCCGCCGCGCTGGCGCTGGTCACGCTGATGACGCTTCTGGGGCTCGGTTATCTGTTGCCGGCGAACTTGCGGGTCTGCCTTGAGTTACAAAAAGCAAATCCGGACCACACCAGGATCGCCGCGCTCACCAACCATTATTTTCTTGCCGTTGCGCTGCAAGGTGCGATGCAGATCGTGACGATCGTTGTCATGGCGCGGTTCGCCACCGGAATTTGACGAGCGATATCGTTCCCGCGATGCATCTGCATCCGAGTTTTTGTTCAAGCGGCACGAAAGCTCGCCCCGAATGCACGTGGGGCCACGCTGTTTGCTTCCCTTGAATAAGGGAAGCGGAGCGCCGAATGGCGCACCTGGAGACTGCCAGGCACAGTCGTGGGGCTGCACCCGTTACCAGGTACAGCCGCGGCCCTCATTACAAGGGCCGCTCGCCTTTCGGCGCACCTCTGCGGTTTGATGGAAGTCACCTCCCACCCCGGCCCGGGCCAGCGCTTCCTGGAATCACCGGGTCCACGGCTAAACGAGCCTCTCCGATGCCAGTGCAGCGAGCACCTCGCAGTCCGATCACGTGCCGGACGGGCATGATGCCCAAGCCGTCTGCAGACAAGGGCGACGAACCCTAACCCGCAGAAACCGCACCCGCTCCGTCAAAAGCCGTCTCTGCAGTTGACGTCCCTCACGACGAGCGGGATGGCGGCCATTGCACAGAACAAAACCGCCAAGTCAAAGGCATTTCGATTTGTTCAAATAAATCGTGCACTTGCGCGGCGCGATTTTTTGCTTCGTGGGCGCGGAACGCTTTTGATTCGCAGCAAAATGAAATTGCGCAAACGCCATCAATGGCTTGGGCAACCCGGAATTCACCGCGGAGCATCACAGCGGAGGAACGACGACCTCATCCCTGCTTGGTGACGCCGGGGCGCGGCCGGCCGCCGCCGCCCGGGCGGTGACCGGGCGCGCCACCACCACCCGGCGGGCGGTGCTGCGGCGGCGGATGAATGCCCGGCGGCTTTCCTCCACCACCGGGTGGCCGCGTACCGGGTGGGCGAGTTCCTGGCGGACGATGATGTGGCGGGCGTGGCGGATGAATGCCCGGCGGCTGCGGCCGTGGCGGATGAATGCCCGGAGGCCGTGGCCGCGGCGGCGGACCGACATGCGGCGGCCGATGATGCGGCGGACGCGGCATGACAACCGGCGGACGATAAATCGGCGGCCGCAGATGATGATGACGGCCCGGCACAATGATGGGCACCGGCAGCACGATCGCCGGCGGGCTCGACAGACCTTGCAGATAGTCTTCCGACATCCAGCCTGCGGCGCCGGCATAATCGACCTTGCACCAGCCCTGCGCACAGCCTTCGATCTCGACCGCGGTATTCCCCGGCAGCGTCGTGATCACCGGATAGTCGGTGCTCGGCCCTTCGCGCAGATTGACATTTGATGTCGTGACCGCCGTCGCGGCACTGGCCGCGGCGGGAAGACCCGCGGCAAAAACCGCGGCAGCAAAACTGATGGCGACAACACGCTTACGCATTTTCACACCACTGACTTTGCCGGCACCGACACGGGGTGCCGCGCGTGACTTTATACCCGGCGCGCAAAGAAGGCACGACACCGCCTGAGCGCATGGTTACGGAAGCCCATGATCGAGCAACCATGATCGAGCAACCATGATCGAGCAACCATGGGCGGCCACGGCCGTTGCTGCTGTCATGCTCCCGGGCCGCGCCCGTTGGCGGACGATGACAGCGAAGGCGTGGATGGCCGGAACAAGTCGGGCCGCGACGTGTGCTTAAGCCCCCCAAACCCGCCTTAATCGACATAATCCTCGCTAGTGGCCGCCATAGCTGTTACCCCCATCTGGCGGGCGATCGGCACGCGAACCAACCAGAAAAGGATGCTGCCGCCATGCAGAAATCCAGCAAGCACGAGGCGGGTGCGCAATTCGCCAAGATGCAACGCGCCAATACCGCCAAAAAGTCGCCATCCGACTACGAAACCACGGCCGAAGCGCTGCGCGCCAAGACCGCAAAACTCAAGGCGCTGCGACTGGCCCGCGACGCCGCTAATCCGCCGCCGCCGCCGGCCGCACCAAAGCGCAAGCGCAAGAGCAAAGGCCCATCCGGCAGCCTGTCGGATTGGCTGGACGGACAGGCCAAAGAGGGCCGCGGCAGCTGAAGCTGGAGCCGGAACTGGTTTGCTTCGCTGCCGCTCGCAATGACCAGGCTTGGCCACGGCCACGCTTGATCCGACGATTGAGGCAACGGAAACTCCCTGCTCGTTAGCGCGCAGGAGCTCCGCCATGCCGAACGAAAACCCGACCGGATATCTGCCGGGCGATCCGCGCTACGGATTACAGGGCGAGGCGCTGAAGGATTACTACCGCACCAAAGCGGCGCAGTGGGCGATCTATTGCTGGGATGAGCCGGGGAAACAGGACAGCCGGCGCGCGCTGCTGCACGAGCAGAAAGATTACGTCAAACAATTCGGCGAGCGCGTCATCGGCTACGGCCATTTCGTTTCGGATGACGGCGGCGAAACGCTCGGCACCTCATTCTTCATGCAGCTCGACGACCGCGCGGCGGCGAACGACTTTGTATCCAGCGAGCCGATGAACAGGGCCGGCGTCTACCAGCGCGTCGACATCCATCGCTGGTCGAACAGCTTCGGCAAACGCGCCGCCGATTATCGCCGTAAAGGCTTGCAGCAGTTCCTCTGCACCGGGCCAAAGACCGGCACGCCGGAATTCTTCCGCGACCACCTGCACGCGCACGAGTCCTACTTCGCGTCCTACGGCGACAGCTTCATCTTCCGCGGCCCGATCCGCTCCGCCGACGGCGCCGACAACATCGGCACCGCGCTCCTGCTCGAATTGCCGGACCGCGCTGCGGCGGATAAATTCTGGAACAACGAACCGTTTGCAAAGAACGGCGGCTATCAGCGCGATGCGCGAATCGTGCGGTGGGTGTTTGGGGAGTGAGAACGCTGGCAATCTACTTCGTCATTGCCGGACATAGTCGTTCTGTGAACGGCTAAGCCTGGTGGTGATGAGCAAATAATGCGCCACTGCGCGAGCACCGCGCACTCCTTCTCCCCGCGCGCGGGGAGAAGGTTGGGATGAGGGGGCGTTTCCGCCGGCTGAGCCGCCATGTCATCGCCTCACAGCTCAGAACTCGCTGAGAGGCCCCCTCACCCTCGCTTTCGCTCGACCTCTCCCCGCACGCGGGGAGAGGTTTTATGGAGCGCTGGATTGCTTCGCTAGCGCTCGCAATGACAAACTCAAAGCGCGCGCAATCAAGGGAAGGAAACAATCATGGCAAAAGGCCACAAGGATAAAGTCGCCGTTATCACCGGCGGCGCCAACGGCATCGGCCAGGCCTTCGCGAAACGGCTTGCGGAAGATGGCGTACACATCGCCATCGCCGACATCGCCGATGGGCGCGAGACCGTGAAGCTGGTCGAAGCCGCCGGGCGCAATGCACTCGCGGTAGTGTGCGACGTGGCGAACCCGGAGTCGGTCGCGGCGATGGCCAAGGCGGTGCAGGCGAAATTCGGCCGCGCCGATATCGTGGTGAACTGCGCCGGCATTTATCCGCAGCAGGATTTCGCCGCCATGACGTTTGCCGACTGGCGCAAGGTTCTCTCGATCAATCTCGACGGCACCTTTCTCGTCACCGCGGCGTTTGTGCCGGGGATGCGCGCACGGCAATGGGGCCGCATCGTCAGCATGGCCTCGAGCACGTTCGGCTCGGTGACCACCGGCTTTGCCCATTACGTCGCGTCCAAGGGCGGCATCATCGGCTTCACCCGCGGCGCTGGCCGGCGATGTCGCCGCCGACGGCATCACCGTCAACGCCATCGCGCCGGGCCTGACGCGCTCGCCCGGTACACTGGTGCGCAAGCCGCGCCCGGGCTTCGCCGACATGGATGCGGAATTCACCGCCGTCGCCAGTTTGCAGGCGATCAAGCGGGTCGAGGTGCCGGACGATCTGGTCGGTGCGCTGTCGTTTCTGACCAGCGACGACTCGGCCTTCATGACCGGGCAGACGCTGAATGTGGATGGCGGGCGGGTGCGGTCGTAAGAGGTGTGCACAGGCCGAAAAACCGAACGGCCGTTCGAGTTCCATCTCAATTTCGCCCGATACTGGCGTTTGTATGGGTGCGGGACGGTGCGATTTGAGCGGTATTTGACGATGTCGGTGGCGGGCGAAGTGACCTACCTGCGGCGGTTCGCGGGAAAGTTTGTCGAGATCGTGGCGGCGGGAATCGGCACGGCGGTGAGCGGATACCTCGTCGCCTACATCGCCGGACATTTTTCCCTGTTTATGCCGGGCACCGTCGAGACCCCGTTGCCGCCGCCGCAGGCGAGCGGTTGGCCTGCCGCGCCGCGCGACAACGCATCGATCGAATCCACGGTTCGCGCTGCGCTGGCGAGTCACGACGTCGCGACGGCGCAGCCCTTACCGGCACAGACTTTGGCACCGGCTTCACCCGAGATCACGGGATCGGTTGCCGCAGTTGCCCCGCCGCTTGCTCCGACCGAGATCAGATCGCTGCCGGTCGCCGCCGCCGACTCAGCCCTTACGGTCGAGCCGGATGGATGGCCGTCCAATCCGGCGAACGGCATGCTGGCTGCCGGCCCGAGGGGGCTGCCGCCCCAACCGCCGCCTGTGAACGTCAACCTGATCACCGCGATCAAGCACTTCTTCTGAGCTTTGCAGTTTCGGCCGGAGTGGTCGGCGGCGACCGCCAAGTAATGGGATTTTGCGCAAGCACTGCGAACTCCTTCTCCCCGCGTGCGGGGAGAAGGTTGGGATGAGGGGGCGCCTCCGCTGCCTATGCACCCAAAGCCCAGACTCGCTGATAGGCCCCCTCACCCTCGCTTTCGCTCGACCTCTCCCCGCACGCGGGGAGAGGTCAGTGTCCGTCATTGCGAGCCTACGGGACCGCGCGAAGTCGCGCGTCCCGATGAGAGGCTCCGCGCTTTGGTGGACTCAGATACCTCGCCCACCTGCCCGCCCGCGCGATAGGATTGCCGCCGGGTAGAGCTGATTCGCATCCACACACATCCCCGGGGAGCAACACCATGCGCGCCGCATCCATGTTTCGTACCAGCCTGATTGCATTGCTGGCGCTGGCCGGCATCACCTTCAGTTCCGCCGTCTATGCCGACGGCGGTTCCATCAGCTTCAACGTGATCAAGGCCGGCATTGTCATCGGCGGCTCCGGCGGTTCGGGCTCGTTCACCTTCCGCGGCCGGACCTACGGCATCAGCATCGGCGGCCTGAGCTACGGCTTTACTTTCGGTGCGTCCGACACGCGCTTCCGCGGCACCGTGAGCAACATCAACAGCCCGGGCGATGTCGCCGGCGTCTATGCCGCGGGCAATGTCGGCGCCGCGATCGGGCGCGGCGCGCAGGCGATCGTGCTGACCAATCAGAGGGGCGCGGTGCTGCAGCTGGTCGGCAATTCGGTCGGCGCCATCGTCAGTGCCGACCTCAACGGCCTGGTGATCACGGTAAGGTAGGCGTAGGCGCGCCCTCTTCATCCCGCCCCGCGACAGCGGGGTGGGGGGACCGCACCAAAGCGCGTTCACGCGCGTCTTCGCGCGCTATGCGGTGGGAGGAGCGCTTGCATCGACGCTTCGCCTGCGACGCCGAATCTTCTCCACCGCCCGCGCCCCCTCCACCATCCTTCGCGCTACGCGCTACGGATTGTCCCCCTCCCCCCGCTATCCACCTACGCGCTCCGCGCTTCGGCGGACTCAAACCCACCGAAGCTCGCCTTGCGAGCGAAGGCGGGTCGCGGGGGCGGATGAAGCACGTCACCCCGGCTACGCCTGCTACGGTCGCATCATCAAGCGATAGCCGTCGAGGTACGGGATCGGCTGCATTGGCGGCAACTCCGGAGATCCGTCCAGCAGCACGTTCGCAAGCGATATGAAGTTGTACGGGAACGGAGGGTGGAAGACCGCATTCATGCCGCCGTCGAGTCCGGTGTGGATCGGGACTGCCGGTACGTCGTCTTTGACCAGTTGCGCATAGGCGGCGTCATCGGCGCGCTGTTTGTCGAGCGTCGCCTGCGCCACCTTCGGATTGACGGCGAAGGCGGGGCATTCGTCCGCCGGGCCGAACTTCAGAGGAGTTGACGATCCCGGCTTTGACGATCCCGGCGCAGGCCGCGCATCGAACACGTAACGGCGATCGCACACATCCACTTTGGGCTCGAGATGCGTCGCTTCGAAATGATCGTTGCCGATCTTGAGCATCTGCCAGAACGGCATGTTCGGATTGGTGCGATGCCGCGCCATGTTCTCCGGCGTCATGCGGAACGGATAGGCCTGGACCTGGAAGGCCGGCTTGCCGCCGAGGAACGCGTCGCGCGCCAGCGCATAGATTTCGCCGATCTGCTCGTCGGTCATGGCGTAGCAGCCGACCGACGCGCAAGTGCCGTGGATCATGAGAAAGGAGCCGTCGCGGCCGTTCGCCGCGTCAAAGGCATTTGGGAAGCCCATGTTGATGGCCAGATAGTAGCTGGAATTCGGGTTCATCAGCTTTGGCGTGATGGCATAGAAACCCTCGGGCGCCTGATAATCGCCCTCGTGCTGCTTCGGTCCGAGTTCGCCCGACCAGCGGCAGATCGGGTAGAGCTTGAGCAGCTCGAAACGTCCGGCGGCCGTCTGTTTCCAGACTTCAAGCTCCGATTCCTCCTTGAAGACGCGCAGCAGGATCGGCGAAAGTTTTGGCATCTTCTTCTGCGCCTCAAGCGACAGCATCGCGGCCGGCAGCTCCCGCGTCGCTTTCTCCGGCAACGCGGCTGCGCCCTCGCCAAAACACGCAACCGGCCACCCGACCGGCGCCAAAGCGCTGGCAACAGCCGCCAAGACCACAAGCACGCGGGCGAACGTGGCGCCGATCAACTTCATACCCCTTAATTGCCGGACTTTTCCCGATGTAGTTATGCGTCGCAGAGGGAGGCACGCGTAAGGCCTCAGCGCCGAGATCTATGCCGGTGGCAGCAACCGGCATAGAGCCAGATCGCCGGCCATGGTGAGAAACGTCCAACCGAGCACCTGTCAATTCGTCATTGCCAGACTTGATCCGGCAATCCACCCTGTCGACATTCCTAAGAGCTGCGCTCTGCAGGCTGCCCCATGAGCACCCGATAGCGAGCTGCGATTCTCTCCCAGATTTCATGCACGCTATCTATGCCACCCGCATTCTTTAAACCGAAACTGCCTGGGTGCGGCACGCCATAAATCTCCGTGTTGCGCAGCATCGTATGTTGAGTTGGTTGGCGGGCCTCGGTCCACGGAACGGCGGGCTGCTTCAACACATGACGAATAGAATCGAACGCTTGCTTTCCCAAGCATAACGTCATCGTCGGAGCAACAATCTCGATTTGGGGAAGCGCATATCTGAGCGCGCAACACTTCAAATCGGACGACGGAATGGGAGCACTAAGGGATCCGTTTTTAATGAACGGAAAAAGATTCGTGGCATATGTATTTTTAAATTGGAGGTCGAAGTGCCGCTGCAACAAATGTCGCAACCTCTTATTCGTGGGCAGTTCCCAAGTCTGCCCTAACCTCTTCTGCTCTTTGTCGCGTGGCCGCTGTAATCTGTCGGAAGATGACCAGTCTTGGCCGATCAACATCAGGGCCGCATCCACGTTGTGTGCAGATTTGGTCCACGGGGATACGCAGCAACATTCATAATATCCGTTATGAAAGTCTGCCAAATTTGCGTGAGGCGCCAAACGATCCGCTCGTCGCCTCTTTGCAAGGGCTAGCAGGGCATGGCACTTTTGCTAGGTTGAGAGATCAGCCATCGGACCTAAAGTGAGGGCGACAAGCAAATAAGTATAAAAATGACGCTCAACAATTGTAAAGATAAAGACGTGGATACCCGGCACAAGGCCGGGCATGGCGCATGTTAGTCAGCGAAGCATGTCCGCCTAACCTTTGCTCCGCACCACGGCTTTCCTCGCAACACGGCGGCCGACTTTAGCGGCACTCCGCTTGGCGGGCAGGAAACGTCCCGAGCGCTCTTCGCGGGTGCCGTGGGTCGCCCGATAGGCCGCCTGTTTCAGGGCGGCTTTGATTTCGTCGATTTCGGACGTTTGTTTCATTTTCGATCCCACGATTCCGCCTGGACGAATTCGCCTTCGACGCTTTCGAAAATATACCACCTGTCGACGAGAGATTTATAGAGCTTCTCGAAATAGGCAGAGCTTTTATCGAAGCGCCTGCGGATGATCTCCTCTGAAATACCGTGACCGCCGGCAAGCACTCTCCGCCGCACCCGCTCGATGGAAGCCTGAACGGAAGGCAGGCGCAGATAGACAAGTGTTACGACGTAACCGGACCTTCGCCATGCAGGAAATCTTCCGGGCGTAAGACAAGGTCGCCAGCGTCGTTTCAAAGGCAAAGTCTTCGCCAGCGGTTACCCGACCGTCGATCCGTTCGAGCATGATCCGAGCCGCACGGATGTCCGCAGACCGCTGACGCAAAGGACCGACCTCACGCGCGATCTCGTCGGCATTGATAAAAACAAAATGTGCTCGCGGCCCGACAAGATACACGCTCGCGAACGTCGTTTTGCCTGCACCGTTCGGTCCCGCAACGATAACGACCTGCGGCACGGAGGCGCCCCCTCACCCGCTCGCGTTAAAGCGCTCGCGGCCTCTCCCCGTAAACGGGGCGAGGCCATTTTAGTCAGAGCGCCTTGTTGCTTTCCTTGACCAGCGCGGCGTTCTTCGCGGCGTGGGCGGCCTCGGAGTCGAGCGCGGTGGTGTGCGGGGCTTTCGCCAGCTTGCCGGCGTCGACATAAACCTGCTCGCCCATCTGCCGGAATTTCTCCGACATTTCGTCCATGCCCTTCTGCGCCACGTCCAGTCCCAGCGCAGCCTTCTCGTTGTCGCCGAGGCTTGCCGCGTAATCGCGCACGTCCTGCGTGATCTTCATCGAGCAGAACTTCGGGCCGCACATCGAGCAGAAGTGCGCCACCTTGTGCGCGTCCTTCGGCAGCGTCTCGTCGTGGTATTCGCGCGCGGTGTCGGGATCGAGGCCGAGGTTGAACTGGTCCTCCCAGCGGAAGTCGAAGCGCGCCCGGGAGAGCGCATCGTCGCGCAGTTGCGCCGCCGGGTGGCCCTTGGCGACGTCGGAGGCGTGCGCCGCGATCTTGTAGGTGATGACGCCTTCCTTGACGTCGTCGCGGTTCGGCAGGCCGAGATGCTCCTTCGGCGTGACGTAGCAGAGCATGGCGCAGCCGAACCAGCCGATCATGGCGGCGCCAATGCCCGAGGTGATGTGGTCGTAGCCCGGCGCGATGTCGGTGGTGAGCGGCCCGAGCGTATAGAACGGCGCCTCGCCGCACTCCTTGAGCTGCTTGTCCATGTTGATCTTGATCTTGTGCAGCGGCACGTGGCCGGGGCCTTCGATCATCACCTGGCAGCCTTTGTTCCAGGCGATTTGCGTGAGTTCGCCGAGCGTTTCCAGCTCGGCGAACTGGGCGCGGTCGTTGGCGTCGGCGATCGAGCCGGGGCGCAAGCCGTCGCCGAGCGAGAAGCTGACGTCATACTTGCGCATGATGTCGCAGATCTCGTCGAAGCGCTCGTAGAGGAAGCTCTCCTTGTGCCGCGACAGGCACCACTTCGCCATGATCGAGCCGCCACGCGAGACGATGCCGGTGACGCGGTTGGCGGTCAGCGGCACATAGGCGAGGCGGACGCCGGCGTGGATGGTGAAATAGTCGACGCCCTGCTCGGCCTGCTCGATCAGCGTGTCCTTGTAGAGCTCCCAGTCGAGCTTGACCGGATCGCCGTCGCACTTCTCCAGCGCCTGGTAGATCGGCACGGTGCCGATCGGCACCGGCGCATTGCGGATGATCCATTCGCGGGTGTTGTGGATGTTGCGGCCGGTGGAGAGGTCCATCACCGTGTCGGCGCCCCAGCGGATCGACCACACCATCTTGTCGACTTCCTCTTCCACCGAAGAGGTGACGGCCGAGTTGCCGATATTGGCGTTGATCTTGGTGAGGAAGTTGCGGCCGATCGCCATCGGCTCGAGCTCGGCGTGATTGATGTTGGCCGGGATGATGGCGCGGCCGCGCGCCACTTCGCTGCGCACGAATTCCGGCGTGATGAACAGCGGCACGGAAGCGCCGAAGCTCTCGCCGTCGTTCGCCGCCCATTCGGCGCGGTCGAGCTGCGTCTTGCGGCCCATGTTCTCGCGCTCGGCGACGTAGATCATTTCCTTGGTGATGACGCCCTTGCGCGCCCACTCAAGCTGCGTGACCGGCGCGTCGCCGATCGCGCGCATCGGCTTCGGCGTGTTGGCGAAGGCGCGCGCGAGGTGCTTGCCGGAGACGTTGCCGTTGTCGATGGCTTTAAGCGGACGGCCTTCGTATTCCTCGACGCCGCCGCGCTCCTTGACCCATTCGACGCGGGCGCGCTTCAAGCCCCTCTCGACGTCGATCGCGGCGTCGTTGTCGGTGTACGGCCCGGTGGTGTCATAGACCGGCAGCGGCGGCTCGCCCGATTCCTTCGACAGCACGATCTCGCGGATCGGCACGCGCAGCTCCGGCGCGCTCGTCGGGGCTGGCGTAGGCCTTGCGCGAACCGGCGATCGGGCCGGTGGTGACCTTCGGCGTGCTGAGATCGGCTTCGGACAGCGGCTTGTTCATCGGGCGCTCCATCGGAAACTTCGGGCAGTCCGGACACACGGTTTCGGGGCGGATTTTGCGAAGAAGTTTCCGTCCCTTCGCCGGCATGACCCGGATCAGGTTCAAAGGGTTTTTCTCAGCCCTTTCGGGCACCCCTCGGAACGCCCCTAAAATAGGCCGATAGGGCGCGACAGTCAACACGGTGTCTGACTGTAAACGCAGGCGATGAAGTTCCGATCCGCGCGCGGAACATGGCTTTTCTTCATCCGCCCCCGCGATAGCGGGGGAGGGGGACCGCGCGCAGCGCGGTGGAGGGGGCGCCGCCCTCACCGCTTCTCCGACGCCATTTGCATGATCGAATCCGCCACGTCATCGACATTACGCGGCAAATCACTCACCGCGATCCGCACAACTTCGATGCCGTGCGACTTGAGCCAGGCGTCGCGCTCCAGATCGCGTTGCGGCCGATCGCCCATGTCGTGGCTGATCGCCGTCGAGCTCGATTGCCAGCCGCGCGGACGCACAATAGAAATCGAGGACGTATGGACCGATCGGATGCTGCCGGCGAAAGACCGGCTGACCGGGCACGCGTTTTCGCAACCGGCTCCACAACCGCGCCTCCGGCGGCGACATTCTGCGCCGAAGACTTTGTGCGGCGCCGACAACTTTCGACGGCGCTCTCATGTCCCGAACCTCCTGCGCCCCCTCCACCGCCCTTCGGGCGGTCCCCCTCCCCCGCTATCGCGGGGGCGGATGAAGTTCAACGCGTCGCCGTTTACATCTCCTCGGCCTCCAACTATGCGGTTCCTCACGAGAGGAAACAATCATGTCAGGTGAAACCAAAGCGCTGGCGGAGTTCGCGGCGGCATTGCGCTACGAGGATATTCCGCCCGCGGCGGTGGCGATTGCGAAAGCCTGCATCGTCGACACCGTCGGCGTGGTGCTGTTCGGCTCGACCTTGCCGTGGAGCAAGATCGTCGACGGCTTCGTGCAGCACACCGGCACCGGAACCAGCAGCATTCTCGACAGCGGCTTCCGCAAGACCAGCGCGCCGGGCGCCGCTTTCGCCAACGGCGCGTTCGCGCACGCCTTCGAGTTCGACAATCTGCGCCAGCCGTCGACCGGCGTGCATCCCGGCGCCACCGTGCTGACCGGCGCGCTCGCCGCGGCGGAAGAAGCGAAAGTCAGCGGCAAGGACCTGATCACCGCGTTCGTCGCCGGCCTCGAATGCATGTTCCGCATCGCCGCGGCGGCGAAGAGCAGCAGCGAGAAGCTCGGCTTTCACGCGCCGGGCATGACCGGCGTGTTCGGCTCCGCGGTGGCGGCGAGCAAGGTGATGCAGCTTTCGCCGCGGCAGATCACCATGGCGATGGGCGTCGGCGGCTCGTTCTGCTCCGGCCTGCTGGCGTTCGTGAAATCCGGCCAGGGCGGCATGGTCAAGCGCATCCACATGGGCCGCGCCGCGGAAGGCGGCGTCACCGCGGCGAACCTCGCCGCGCGCGGCTTCGAGGGACCGGAAGTGATTCTCGAAGGCAATTTCGGCGCGCTCGAAGTGTTCGCCCGCGACGCCGATCTCGCCGCGCTCAACAAGGACTTCGGCAGCCGCTGGGAAACCCTGACCATCACCTTCAAGACCTTTCCCTGTCACGTCACCTCGCAGTCGCCGGTGCAGGCGCTCCTGGCGCTGCGTGCGCAAAACAAGTTCGCGCCGGAAGACGTCGCAAGGATCGTGCTCGAAGTGTCCGACAAGGTGCTGTCGCATCATGCCGATCCGGCGCCGCGCGACGTCGCGACGGCGCAGTACAGCCTGCCCTTCACCATGGCGCTGGCGCTCTATCGCGATCCCGGCGATCCGCAGGCGTTTCTCGACGGCCCGAACCAGAATCCGGCAATCCTCGAACTCGCCAAGCGCGTCGAACTCGTGCCCTACGCCAAGGACGGGCCGAACAACAGACGACATGGCGTGCCGGCTGCACATCACGCTCAACGACGGCCGCACGCTCAGCATCGCGCGCACCGATTTCGAAGGCACCACGACCTCGCCGCTGACGCGCGAGCGGCTGGAGCAGAAATTCCTGAAACTGTCGTCCAGCGGTGCTCGGCGAAAGCCAGCGCACCGAATTGCTGGCGCGGCTGAATGGTCTGGAAAACGTGAAGGTGGCGGAGCTGTTTAAGCTCTAAACACCTCTCCCCGCGCGCGGGGAGAGGTCGAGCGAAGCGAGGGTGAGGGGGCGTTTAAGCGAGTCTGAGCGCTGTAGGATCGGGGCACGGCCCAGCGGAAAGGCCCCTCATCCCAACCTTCTCCCCGCGCGCGGGGAGAAGGAGTTCGCCACGCAAGCGGTGACGCTTTGTGGTGCTCAATAATCCTTCAGCAGGCGCTCGATGTAATCGAGCTCTTCCTGCGAGCGCGAGAAGTCGCCGAAGCGCTTGCGCAGTTCCTCGATGATGCGGCGCGCACGCTGCACGTCGATCTCGCCGGGCACGCGCACCGTGGAGTCGTCGCCGTAGTCGCGGCCGCGCATCGGCCGGCCGAGCGGATCGGTGTCCTGATCGGCGCGCGACTGGCCCATTCGTCCGGGCCGGCCGGGGCTTTGCCCCTGCCCCATCTGCTGCTGCATGGATTGCGCCAGCGACTGCGCACCCTTGCGCATGGCGTCGAGCGCGCGGCCTTGCGAGTCCACCGCGCCGTCGGTGTTGCTGTCGCCGATCTCGTTCTGCGCGTCGTCCATTTCCTTGCCGGCCTGGCCGAGCTGATCGAGCTGGTCGTTGCCTTGGGTCTGGCCCTGCCCCTGCTGGCCGTCCTGGCCGTGCTGCCCGTTCTGGCCGAGGCCGCGGTTTTTCAGTTCGTTGAGCAGCTTGTTGAGGCGGTCGCGCAGCGCCTGCTGGTTCTGCCGCAGCTCGCCGTCGGAATTGCCGGCCTGCGGATTCGGCTGGCCGTTCGGCCGCGACTGGCCGCCGCGCTGCTGGCCCTGCTGCCGTTGGTCCTGCTGCTGTTGCTGGCCCTGCTTGAAGGTGCGGTCGCGCAGATCCTGCTGCTGGTGGATCATGTCGCCGAGCTCGTCGAGCTCCGACATCATGTCGTCGCTGTCGTCGCCGTCATCCATGCCCGGCTGCGCCATCTGCAGATTTTCCATCATCTGCTGGAGCTGTTGCAGCAACTGGCGGGCGGCGTCCTTGTTGCCGCTCTGCGCAAGCTGCTGCAGCTTGTCGAGCATGTTCTTCAGATCGCGCTGGCTGAGCACGCGCTGGTTCGGGCCGAGCGGCCGCGCCAGCTGCTGCGAATTCTTCAACTGCTCCATCATCGCCTGCATGAAGCGATCCATCGCCGCGCGGAGCTGATCCATCAGCTCTTTCAGTTCCGAATCGGACGCGCCGCGCTCCAGCGCCTGGCGCAGCGCCTCCTCGGCATTGCGCAACTGCGCCTGCGCATCGCTGATGTCGCCATCCTCGAGCTGCACCGCCATCGACCACATGCGCTGCGCGACGTCGCGCAACTGATCGTCGTTCTTGGCGCGCACCAGCGACCAGAAAATACCGCGCAGGCCGAGATAGACGCCGGCGCTGGTCCCGAATTTGTCCGGCGCCAGCGTCAGCGCGTCGATCGCCGTGAGCACCAGCGGCCGCGCATTGGCATCGAGCGCGAGATTGCGCCGCTGCTCGACCAGCGCGCGGGCCACCGGCTTGGTGAAAATGCGCTCGGGCAACTGGAACGCGGTCGGCTCGCTCTTGCCTTCGTTGCCGCCGTCGTCCTTGGCGGTCAGCGTCATCAGCACTTCGGCGCCGGCCCACGGATGATCGGTCAGGTCCTTGATGGTCTGGCCGTTGGCGTTTTTGGTGCGCGCCTGCGGCAGCACCAGCGGGAAATCCGGCGCGCCGTAGAGCGGATGCGGCGTCTCGCCGGACGCCGCACCGTCATCCTTGCGGGCGAAGGTCGCATGCGCTTCGCTGACGCCGTAATCGTCCTCAAGATGATAGGACAGCATCAGCGAGCCGCGCTGCTGCCGCTCCGGATCCTTGGTCAGCTCGATCTTCGGCGGCGTGTCCGGAATGGCGTTGAACGCCCAGGTCAGATCGTCGCCGGCGCCGCGCAGCGTGGCGCTGCCGGTCGCGCCGATGGTGAAGCGATGTTCCTCGGTGCCGGCCGGCGCTTTCACTTCGTCTTTCGAGGCAGCCACGCCGCCGGAGCTGGTGACTTCAAGATCGGCCTTGCCGGTCGAGCGCACCACCAGCGTCGAGTTCACCGGCACCGCGACGATACCGCTCGACACCGGCAGCGCCGCCGTCTCGCCGGGATGGATGCCGGGCAGCACGACCGGCGGCTTGCCGGTATAGGTCGGCGGGATCACCCAGGCATCGACCCGGAAATTCGCCGGCAGCACCACGCCGTGCCAGTCGAACGCAATCGCGATGCGCCGCCAGCGCTCGCCGCCGGCAGCGAAGAACGTCGCGACACAGGCCACCAGCACCAGCGCGCGCACGGCATAACGATCGCGCTGCGCGACCTGCGGCGACGGCCAGCCGGCCTTGAGCGAGCGCGCAGCGGCGAGCGCGCGCTCGACATGCGCGTTCCACAGCGCCAGCGAATACGGATCCTTCGGCGTGACCGCGAGATCGTCGGCGATCGCGGTCGCCGGACGATGGCGCAAGCCGCTGTCGTGATCGAGGCGGCTGAGGCTGTCGCGCAGCGCCGGCAGGCGCAGCCGCAGAAACGGGATCAGCGCGGCGATGGCCAGCGCACCGCAGAGGATCGTCACCGCGGCGCGCCCGAGCGGCGGCAGCCACAGGAATACGCCGAGCCAGGCCAGCGCCAGGAACAGGCCGACCGCGGTCAAAAACCCGGCCAGCGCCGGCCACAGCCGTTCCCAGAAAATCGTCCAGCGCGCCCGCTTGAGCGTCGCCGCAAGCAGCGTGCGCGCCGCTTCGGCGCGCGACGGCTCGGGGGCTGGGGCAGGCAGATTTGTCTCGGTCACCAAGTGCTCCGCGCGGCCATCGCGCTAACAACATCGGAACTGACAACACAGTAACATGAGGGCGGGTTCATGGCACTTTTGCCGGTCCCAACCCCCGTCACAACCTGTTGTTAATGCAAGTTCAAAGCCAGCTTGCGCCGGGCCCGAAGGGACTCACAGCCAGGGCGGCAGCTTGTCCAGCGCGATCAGCGCGTCGGCCGGAACCCGCGGCCGCACCAGCGCCCATTTATCAGCCGCAACAAGCACTTCGGGGATCAGTGCCCGGGTGTTGTAGGTCCCCGCCTGCACCGCGCCGTAGGCGCCCGCGGTCATCACAGCGATCAGTTCGCCCGGACGCGGCTCCGGCATCGAGCGGTCGAGCGCCAGGAAGTCGCCGGACTCGCATACCGGCCCCACCACGTCGGCAATGATTCGCGGTGCGCCGACTTCGGCCTGCCGCACCGGCCAGATTTCGTGATGCGCTTCGTAGAGCGTCGGGCGGATCAGGTCGTTCATGCCGGCGTCGACAATAATGAATGTCTTGGCCTCGCCGCGCTTCACGTAGAGCACGCGCGTCACCAGGATGCCGGCATTGCCGACGATCAGCCGGCCCGGCTCGAAGATCAGCTTGCAGCCAAGACCGGCCGTGGCGCGCTTGACGATGGCGGCATAGGCGTCGGGGTCGGGCGGCGGCTCGTTGTCGTCGTAATACGGAATGCCCAAGCCCCCGCCGAGATCGATGTGGCTGATGGTGTGGCCGTCGGCGCGCAGCGCGCGCACGAAATCCGCGATCAGCGCGAACGCATCGCCGAACGGATCGAGCTCGATGATCTGGCTGCCGATATGCATGTCGACGCCGGTGACGCGCACGCCCTTGAGCTTCGCGGCACGCGCATAGACGTCGCGGGCGCGGCTGATCGGAATGCCGAATTTATTCTCCGCCTTGCCGGTCGCGATCTTGGCATGGGTGCGCGGATCGATATCGGGATTGACGCGAATGGAAATCGCAACCGTGCGGCCCTTCGCGGCGGCGATCGAAGCCAGCAGTTCGAGCTCGGCTTCGGATTCGACATTGACGCAGAGAATGCCTTCCTCGACGGCGAGCGCGAGCTCGCGCGCGGTCTTGCCGACGCCGGAGAACATGATCTTGTCGGGCGCGATGCCGGCGGCGCGGGCGCGCAGCAGTTCGCCTTCGGACACGACATCGGCGCCGGCGCCGAGCTTCGCCAGCGTGGCGATGACGGCCTGGTTGGAATTCGCCTTCATGGCGTAGCAGACCAGCGCGTCGACATCGGCGAATGCGCCGGCAAACACCTTGTAGTGCCGCTCCAGCGTCGCGGTCGAATAGCAATAGAACGGCGTGCCGACGCTCTCCGCCAGCGCGATGAGATTGACCTGTTCGGCGTGCAACACGCCGTCGCGATAAGCGAAGTAGTGCATGGAAGTTATTAGCGCGGGAGCAAAAGGTTCGCTACTGCCGCGCAGGCAGCGGGCCAAGGATTGGATCGAGAATGAACGATTTGTTGCTGGGCGGCGGCTGGTAAATCGGGTTGCCGTGCGAATCAAAGGCGTTCGGCGCATGCGCGGCGGGCTGCGGCTGCGACGAGCCGGGCATCAAGGATGATGACCCGAAACGCCGGCTGGGTCTGATTGGCACTGGCCTGCGGCGACGGAGTGTCGCTTGGCGGCAGGTCGAGCCCACCCTTGCGGCCGCAGCCGGCCAGGCCCAGCGCCAGCGAAACCGCCGCGCCAAAAGCAAGTACCCGGACAATCGAGTGTGCAACAGCCAACGGAAAGTCCCCTACCCCGATAATCCTAGCAGATCACGCCGCGGCGGCGAGATTGTGTCCGCAACCCCTTGCCATCGCGTTTACGGCACGGCCGTTCAAGCCAGCTCATATCTTGGTTTTCAGCCGTTTCAGCCAGCGTTTGGCCTGTGCCCGCACCTGGTTCGGCGCGGTGCCGCCGTAGACCTTGCGGCTCGCCACCGAATTGCCGACCGAGAGCACGCCGAACACCGCTTTGGTGATTTTCGGCTCGATCGCCTGCATGGTTTTCAGCGGCAATTTGTCGAGCGGAACACCGGCCTCGGCCGCCTCGGCGACGATCCGCCCGGTGGCATGGTGCGCCTCGCGGAACGGCAGCTTGAGCGTGCGCGTCAGCCAGTCGGCAAGATCGGTCGCGGTCGAATAGCCCTCGCCCGCAGCCGCCGCCATGACCTCCGTGTCAGGCTCGAGATCGCGCACCATGCCGGTCATGGCGGTGAGCGAAAGCGTGAGCGCGCCGATGGCGTCGATCGCGCCTTCCTTGTCTTCCTGAAGATCCTTCTGATAGGCGAGCGGCAAGCCCTTGATCACCACCATCAGGCCGGCCAGCGCACCGACGATGCGCCCGGTCTTGGCGCGCACCAGTTCGGCGGCGTCAGGATTGCGCTTCTGCGGCATCATCGACGAGCCGGTGGTGAACTTGTCGGACAGCCGGATCAGTCCGACCAGCGGCGATGACCAGATCACGATCTCTTCGGCGAACCGCGACAGATGCACGGCGCAGATCGCGCAGGCCGACAATGTCTCCAGCACGAAGTCGCGATCGGCGACCGCGTCGAGCGAATTCGCCATCGGCCGCGCAAAGCCGAGCGCCTTTGCGGTCATGGCGCGATCGATCGGGAACGATGTGCCCGCCAACGCACCGGCACCGAGCGGACTTTCATTGAGCCGTTCCCGCGCATCGGCAAACCGGCCGCGGTCGCGCGCCGCCATCTCGACATAGGCCAGCAGGTGATGACCGAAGGTCACCGGCTGCGCCGGCTGGAGATGGGTGAAGCCCGGCATCACCGTGGCGGCGTGTTGCAACGCCTTCTCGGCAAGCGCGCGCTGATAGCCGGCGAGTTGCGCATCGATCGCGTCGATCGCGTCGCGGATCCACAGCCGGAAATCGGTCGCCACCTGATCGTTGCGCGACCGCGCGGTATGCAGCCGTCCGGCGGCGGGTCCGATCAGATCGGACAGCCTGCTCTCGACATTCATATGAATGTCTTCCAGCGCCCGCTTGAAGGTAAATTTGCCGGATTCGATCTCTGACAGGATCGTGTCTAGACCGTGAGCGATCTTCTTCGCATCCTGCGCCGCGATGATGCCCTTTTTGGCAAGCATCGCAGCGTGGGCCTTGCTGGCGGCGATATCCTGCCGGTACAGGTGACGGTCAAACTCGATCGAGGCGTTGATGTCCTCCATGATCGGGTCGGGCCTGGACTTGAAGCGTCCACCCCACATTTTGTTGCTCATCGTATGCCGCCGAGGTTCTGCCGCTTATGACCCAACTGCCTGCCGAGCCCTATTATAAGGTCCGCCGCCGCCAACTCATCGCACGCGGCATTTTTGGGCTAATCGGGACTTTGGCCGTGCTGGCGGGGGTATACGGGATTGACCGGCTGCGAAGCAATCCAGCCGACACGGCCTGCCAGCCGGCGGTTAACGAGGCGGCCAGGCTCGCCCCACTGGTGCATGGCGAGGTGGCGGCGCTGACCATGGCGCAAAAGCCCTTCACGGTGCCGGACGTGGCGTTCAAAGACGGCGAAGGCCGTGACCGCAAGCTCGGCGACTGGCGCGGCCGCACGGTGCTCCTCAATCTCTGGGCGACATGGTGCGTGCCCTGCCGCAAGGAAATGCCGGCGCTTGATGCATTGCAGGGCGAACTCGGCGGACCGAACTTCGAGGTCGTCGCGGTCAACGTCGACACCCGCGATCCGCAAAAGCCTCTCGCCTTCCTCAAAGAGGTCGGCATAAAGCATCTCGCTTATTATACCGACACGAGCGCACACGTTTATGAGGATCTGAAAACCGCCGGCAAGGCTTTCGGCATGCCGACAACGCTGCTGGTCAACCGCTC
The DNA here is from genome assembly GCA_963739945.1 of uncultured Alphaproteobacteria bacterium. Lineage (GTDB taxonomy): Bacteria > Pseudomonadota > Alphaproteobacteria > Rhizobiales > Xanthobacteraceae > BOG-931. The sequence goes on from CAVUCN010000005.1 coordinate 314,075, forward strand.
CGGCTGCGAGATCGGCAATATGGCTGGGCCGGCGGAATGGTCGAGCGCCGACGGCGTGAAGCTCGTGAGCGCGGCGATTGCGAACCCGTAACGTTCACTGATCCGAAATCTTTTCCACGACCGGCAGCCAGGTTTCTTGCTGTTTGTTGATGAAGGCGAGCAGTTGCCCGGGAGTCATCGCGTTCGGGTAATTGCCGAAGGCGGCGGTCTTCTTCTTAAAATCCGCGTCGCTGACCACTTTGCTCAAGTCCGCACTGATTTTGGCGATGATCGGCGCTGGAGTACCAACCGGCGCCACCAGCACCTGCCAGCCCGATGCACTGAAACCCGGCAGCGTTTCCGCTATCGTCGGCAGGTCGCGAAATTCCGGCAGCCGCTCCGTTGACCCGACCGCGATCAGTTTCACCTGACCGGCTTTCACCGCGCCAACGATTCCCGAATAGCCCTCGATAATCATCGATACCCGGCCGTCGGCGACATCGCCGATCGCAGATGCCGGACCGTGCGTATAGGGCACTGAAACAAGATTGATATTGGCACGCTCCTGCAAAAGTACGCCAGTTAGATGGGTGAACCTGCCGATGCCGGTCAGGGCGATCGTGATTTTATCGGGCTCTTGCTTCGCTCGCTCAATCAGTTGCGGCAACGTCGTTACGCCGAGAGAGGGCGATACGGCAACGAACATCGGCTGACTTGCGGTAAATCCAACCGGAAGGAAATCGCGCGGCAGCTTGACCGGAAGATTTGGTGCGATCGTCGGCAACGCAACAAATGTCGAAAGCGTTGGATGAAAAAGCGTATAGCCATCCGTGACAGCTTCGGACGCTGCTCGCGCGGCGATACTGCCATTGGCGCCCGGGCGGTTGACCACGACGACCTGCTGTCCCCAGATGTTGCCGAGACCTTCTGCGACAAAACGCGCAACCACATCGGGCGCCGAACCTGCCGCAGAATCGGAAATGATCGTGACCGGTTTATCGGGATAATTTCCAGCTTGGGAAAAGGCAGTCGATGCCGGCAGCATCAGCAAACAAATAATGCTGACCAAATAACGCAACCCAGTCATTCTATTCTCCGGCACCTGAAACAACACACGAGCTAGCGGCAATTAATAACAAGCGTCAAATCTGCAATACCTGAAGCATGAACGGACAACCGACGCACCGGCATCTGGCAAGAGTAGTTTTGGTTGAGGACACGCAGAGGTCGGCGCTTGACCCATCTGAAACGGCTCATAGATCTGCGGCAGTCGTTCCTCGTTGCATCCTTGCTCAGAGTCGGGAAAACCGGCAAAATCAAATTTGATCGAAAAAAAGAACACAAAACCGGGAAAGGCATCGTCCATGTCCACTTCAGCAGTCAGGCTCGTTTCGGAATCCGCAATGCCTGCCGGCGTACGCGTCTCGCAACTGCAGCCGGCTCTCGGCTCGATCGTTTCGGGATTTCGGTTTGACGGACAGCCGCTGGGTGACGAATTCCGGTCCGCGCTGCGCGACCTCCTGCACAATCGCGGCCTCGTGGTGTTCGAACCCGGCACGGTGACCGCTGAAAACTTCACGGCCTTTGCCGGCTTTCTCGGCGAGTTCTTCCACTATGCGGGGCCGCACACGCCACGCGCACCGGAAAATCCGGATGCGACGATGATCAACTCGCTGAAGGACAAGAATCTGCGCAATCACATCTGGCACGCGGACGGTGGCTTCCGGCCGGATGCACCGGCTTTCACCGCACTGTTCGCCCATCAACTGCCGGACAGCGGCGGCGATACGATCTTCAGCAATACGGCCTGGGTCTACGAACACCTCGATCCGCTGTTCGCAGCCTACCTCGAATCGCTAACCGTCATTCAGTCGGCGGATGCGACCGGCCACATCACTGATCGTTATCTCGATCCAAAAGAAGCGGCCGATGCGCGGGTGCGTATGCCTCCCTTCGAGATGCCACTTGTCCGCGTTCATCCCGCCAGCGGACGCAAATGGATCGCGGTGAACGAGTCCTATACGAACTACATCAAAGGCGTCAGCCGGATCATAAGCCAGAACATCCTGGGCATCCTGTTCGACATGATCAAATCGCCGGAAGCGACCGCCCGTTACGCCTGGACTCGCGGCGCGCTCGCGATCTGGGACAACCGCGTCGTGCAGCACAAGGGCATCAAGGATTACGGCAGCGGTCGCCGCATTCTCTATCGCGCGACCATGACGGCGTAAGGCCAGCCGTTTATGAACGATGTCCGTTCGAAAACAGTGATCACAGCCGCCGAACTTGGGCGGCTGCTTGATTCACGGCAGCCCGTCGTGCTGCTTGACGTCATCGATGAACCTGGAGTGGCGCCGGATGACCGGCCCAAAATACCCGGCGCTCTGTCGGTCAATTTGGCGGAGGATTTTTCCGGCAAGCCGACACCCCAGGGCGGCCGGCGGCCCTTGCCGGATATCGGAGCCTTGCAGGCCAAAGCGCGCGCTTTTGGAATCAGGAACGACAGCATTGTCATCGTCTACGATAATGCCGGCGGTGCCCAGGCATCGCGCGCGTGGTGGACATTGCGATGGGCGGGCTTGCACAATGTCCGCATCGTCGACGGCGGCTATGGCGCATGGATCGCAGCAAACCGCCTGTCGTCAAACCATGTCACCACAAACGCCGCGCAGGCCGGTGACGTCGTTTTGACACCGGGCCACATGCCGACGATCGACGCCGACGAGGCCGCAGACCTCGCCAAACAATCGAAACTGTTCGATGCCCGTCCGCGCTCCGCCTATATCGGCGACGCAGCGAAACCCGCTACCGGCCATATCCCCGGCGCCATCCACGCAGCCTCCGGCGACAATACCGCCGATGGAAAATTCAAATCGAATGACGATTTGCGCGCGCGCTTTGCTGCGCTGGGCGCCGACGGCCGCGACAAGGTCGGCGTGTATTGCGGCAGCGGCAATGCCGCGGCGCATGCAATCGCGGCCATGTCAGCGGTCGGACTTGAACCGGCGCTTTATGTCGGCTCGTGGTCGGCCTGGAGCGCCGATCCATCACGCCGCGCAGCCACGGGATCCGAGCGCGGATGAAACGATCCGTGCGGTTGGCGCGTGGATCGAAATTCTGCTAAGCGACCAATAAATCCAGCATGGGTTGCCGAAGGTGCAACCCATTCCAATTCTCAAAAACCAGGGTATCGGCGGATTGCGTTTCGCTTATCCGCCCAACTTGTTTTCATGTCGCTAACGCGCCGCGGTAATTTCCTTATCATCCTCATTCTTGGCGCGCTCAGCACCGTGAGCCCGTTTTCGATCGACATGTATCTGCCGGCGTTTCCGCAGATCGCGCGCGATCTTGGCACCACCCAGGCGGAAATCTCGCTGTCGGTTTCGGGTTATTTTATCGGCCTCGCTTGCGGGCAGCTTTTCTATGGCCCGTTGCTCGACCGTTTCGGCCGCAAGCCGCCGCTTTATGCCGGGTTGAGCCTGTTTGTGCTGGCCTCGATCGGCTGCGCCACCGCCCGTTCTCCGGAAGCCTTCATTGCATTTCGCCTGCTGCAAGCTATCGGCGGCTGCGGTGCCGGCGTCGGCGCTCTGGCGATGGTGCGCGATTTCTTTCCAGTCGAGGAAAGCGTCAAGATTATCTCGCTGCTGATCCTCGTCATCAGCGTATCGCCATTATTCGCACCGTCGATTGGCAGCCTGATTACCGCCAGCGTCGGCTGGCCGTGGATATTCACGGTCCTTGGCGGTTATGCAGTGATGTTGATCGCCGTGCTTGCTTTCATGTTGCCTGAGGGCCACAAGCCCGATCCTGAAATTTCGCTGCACCCGCGCGCCATCGTCGGCGAATTTTTCAACATCGTCGCGCTGCCGCAGTTCTCCGTTTATGCCGTCGCCGGCGCATTCTCGTTTGCCGGGCTGTTCGTCTACGTGACCGGTGCGCCGATCATTTTCATCGGCATGTTTCATCTCGACCAGAAGGTATTCGGGCTGGTCTTCGCCGGTTTGGCTTGCGCTTTCATCGGCGGCAGCCAGTTGAATATCTGGCTGTCAAAGCGGCATCAGGATCAAAAGATTTTTCGGATCGCACTGATCTGCCAGACCATCGTTATCATGGTCATTTTGGCGGGCACCTGGCTTGAATGGTACGGTCTCGCGGCGAATATCGCTTTGTTGTTTTTATATCTGCCGTTTTGTGGCGTAGCTTATCCGAACGCAGCCGCCATTGCGCTGGCGCCCTTCAGCAAGAATATCGGCAGCGCTTCGGCGCTCCTCGGCTTTTTGCAGATGGCGATTGGCGCCTTCGCTTCGACCGGCGTCGGCCTGCTGCATGCTTCGTCGAGCCTGCCGATCTATGCGGTGATGGCGGCCTCAGCCGTCATTGGCCTTGGCATTCTGTCGATCAGTCGTAAGCGTGCCTGAGATAAGTGGAATGGGCAAAAATCCCGGATTTCGCTACTCTAAATCCGACTAAGATCCAGGCTGGGGGCTCATGCAAATCAATCGACGATGGGCACTACATGGGTTCGGCGCGGCTGTAGCTGCGAGCGCCGCACGCCGAGCTTTTGCCGGGGAGTCGTATCCGGAGCGGCCGATCCGCATCATTGCGCCGTCCACCGCCGGCGGTCCCTACGATGTCATTCCGCGGTTTGTTGCCGACTACATTTCCCGCAAATATGGCTGGACGATTGCCGTCGAAAACCGGCCTGGCGCCAGCGGGATTGTCGGCGTGGTTGCAGCGAAGCAGGCGCTGCCCGACGGCTACACGCTTGTGGTTCCGAGTTCCGCAACGCACGGCTCCGAACCCGCGTTCAATCATGCGTTGCCCTACGATCCCTACACCGATCTCGCGCCGATCATTCTGCTGGCGCAAGGCGCGCTGGTGCTGCTGATCGGCAAGCAAATGCCGGTCAACTCGGTTGCGGATTTGATCGCGCTTATCCGTACAAAGCCGGGTGCGCTGAAATTCTCCAGCGCCGGGTACCTGACGCAGCAGCATCTCGCCGTAGCGCTGATGATGCAACGCGCTGGTCTGCCGCAAGATGCCTGCACCCACGTGCCCTATCGGGGACTGGTTGAAGCGGTGCGCGGCCTGCTCGCCGGCGAAGTCGATTTCATGATCGTCAGTACCGGATCGGTGAAGGGCTACATTGCCAACGGCGACCTGCGTGCGTTGGCGATCACCTCGCCGGGCCGGTCATCGCATTTGCCGAACGTGCCGACTTTCGCCGAGACCGCCTTTCCCGGATATCAGATCATGGCCTGGTGCGCGCTCGCCGCGCCGGCCGGCACGCCACAGCCAATCCTCGACCGCTGGAACACAGTCGCCAACGAAGCACTGAAGGATGATGACGTTCGCGCGCGTGTCGAGAAAATGGACTACGACGTGCGCGGCGGATCAGCCGCGGGCTACACCGCGTTCTTCAAGCAGGATATCGAGACTTATCGGCAACTCGCGGCGGCAACCGGCCTGAAGGAAGAGTGAGCTAGGCGTTGACGTCGAGGTTCGTTCCGATGCCAGCGGCAACGTTGGCGAGCGAGCTGGCGTTCTGCTGCGCGGCGTCGATCAGTTTCGCGATCGAGGCGCCCTGATCCGCGTTCATGCGCATGAGCCGCGCCGCGACGGCAAGCTGAACCATGCCGGTCTGGGCGCCAAGCATCGCGGTGATGAGGCTCGTATCCACGGCCGGATGATCGGCGATCGCGCTTAAAAACGGATGAATCGCTCTTTCATGCCGGTATGAGCCGCAAAGTGACGAAGCAATTCAAGGCTTTAGGGCGAATGGATTGTCCCACCCACAACCACTGTTGACACGGCAGGTCTCGCCACTATACTAAACCAAATGGTTAAGTATTCAGACAGCCGGCTTGATCGCACCTTTGCGGCGCTTTCCGACCCGACGCGGCGCGCACTGGTGATGCGGCTCGCCGAGCAGACGGACATTTCGGTGAGCGAGCTTGCCGCGCCGTTTTCCATGTCGCTTCCGGCGGTCATGAAGCATCTCGGCGTGCTGTCGGATGCCGGCCTGGTGGGACGCACCAAAACCGGCCGCACCGTTGCCTGCCGCCTGGACGCCGAGCCAATGCGCGACGCGTTCGAGTGGCTCAATCGTTACGAAAAGTTCTGGACGGAGCGGCTCGATCGTCTCGCTTCGTTTCTGGATGAAGAAGAGTCTCAATCGCGAAAGGAAGAGTCATGGCCACCGCAACTGCCACCAAACCAAGCCTTACCATCAAGCGCCGTCTCAAAGCCCCGCCGGCCAAAGTCTACGCGGCGTGGACCGACCCGGAAAAAGTGAAAGGCTGGATGGGACCGGCCGAGATGAAGGCGAGCCACGTCGAATGCGATTTGCGCGTCGGCGGCCGCTACCGCTGGCTCATGATTGCTCCGAGTGGCGAACAACATGACGTACGCGGCGTCTACCGCGAAGTCGTGCCCAACGAGAAGCTGGTCTTCACTTGGGCATGGATCAGCACACCGGAGCGCGAGTCGCTCGTCACGGTGCTGCTCAAGCCCGATGGCGACGGCACCCTGCTGACGCTGACCCACGAACAGTTCTTCGACGAAGATGCACGCGACCGGCACAATTACGGCTGGAACGGCGCACTCGACAAGATGGAAAAAATGTTCGCGTGAACGTCAGGAACGCAATTCATCATCCACAACGAACAGTAGGAGTCTGAACATGAAACTCTATGGTTTTCCGCCTTCGCCGAATACCAGTCAGGTTCGCGCACTCGCCGCCCATCTCGGCGTACCGCTCGAACTGGAATTCGTCGACCTGACGAAGGGTGGCTCGCGCACACCGGCCTTTCTCGCGATCAACCCTACCGGCCGCACGCCTGCTCTGGTCGACGGCGATTTCAAGCTGTGGGAAACGCTCGCGATCATGCAGTACGTCGCGAGCCAGAAGCCGAATTCGCTCTGGCCGGACGATGCCCGCACCCGCGCCGACATTATGCGCTGGCAGAGCTGGAACCTTGCTCACTGGAACATGCAGGTCTGGATCCCCGTGCTGAGCGAGCGTTTCATCAAGAAAATCCTAAACCTCGGCCCGGCCGACGAGGCTGTCGTTGCCAAAGCTGTCGAAGCCTATGGCAAGGAAGCGGCCATGCTCGACGCCCATCTGGCCCGGCAGAAATATCTCGTCGGCAATGCACTGACGATCGCCGACTTCGCCGCCGTCGCGCCGCTCTTTTACGCCAAAGAGGCGGAGCTGCCACTCGCGCCCTACTCTCACATGCGCGGCTGGTTTGAGCGTGTCTCGTCGTTGCCGTGCTGGCGCGAAGCGGCACCGCAAATGCCAGTTGCAGCGTAACGGAGGTCTCCATGCGCGGATCACACGGAACCTTTTACTGGAACGAGCGAACCACCCGTGACGTCGAAGGCGTGAAGAAATTCTACGCCGGCACGATGGGCTGGAGTTTCGACGGCATGCCGATGCCGGGCGGCACCTACTGGGTCGCCAAAATGGGCGACGAACATGTCGGCGGCATTTTCGACATCAGCGGCCATGAATACGATGGCGTGCCGGAAGGCTGGATGTCCTACATCGCGGTTGACGACGTCGACGCGCGCGTCGCCAAGGCGGTCAAGGCCGGCGCCAAGGTGATGAAGCAGCCGTTCGATGTGCCGGGCGTTGGCCGCATCGCCATCCTGCTCGAGGAAGGCGGCGCCGGCATCGGCTGGATCACGCCGGTGAAACCGCAGTAAGCCGGGACAGTCAGGAGGCGAACATGGAACCGCACAAAGTCGTATCGCACGACGAATGGATTGCCGCGCGCAAGATCCATCTTGCGGAAGAGAAGGCGTTTTCAAAAGCGCGGGATGCGCTGAGCAAGAAGCGCCGCGAATTGCCGTGGGAGAAAGTCGAAAAGAACTACGTGTTCGACGGACCGAACGGCAAGGAAACACTGGCCGATCTGTTCGGCGGCAAGAGCCAGCTCATCATCTATCACTTCATGCTCGGACCAGGCTGGGAAGCAGGCTGCCCGAGCTGCTCGTATCTCGCCGATCATTTCGAAGGGCCGATGATTCATCTGCCACAGCGCGACGTCGCTTTTGTCGTGGTGTCGCGGGCGCCGCTCGATCAGATCGAGAAATACAGGAAACGCATGGGCTGGAAGTTCAAATGGGTGTCGTCATTTGGCTCGGATTTCAACCACGACTATCAGGTCTCTGCCTCACCGGAAGAGAAGGTCAAAGGCGAAGTCCTGTACAACTACGAAATGACCTCGTTTCCGAGCGAGGAACGGCCGGGCGCCAGCGCGTTCTGCAAGAATACGGCCGGCGAGGTGTTCCACACCTACTCGTCCTACGGACGCGGCCTCGACATGTTTCTTGGCGCATACCATTTCCTCGATATCGCGCCGAAAGGCCGGGATGAAGCCGGCCTGAAATTCTCGATGGCCTGGGTGCGCCGGCACGACGAGTACGAAGGCGCCAAAGTCGATGCGCAGGCGGACTACGTAGAGCCAAAGAAAACAGATTCCTGCTGCGATTAACAACCGCCCGGAGAGACAATCGTGATTGAAGTCAGCGCGTTTCGATGGGTGCCGCCGTTTGCACAAGGCCTGGTGCGCGATCTGCGCGTACGCTGGGCGCTGGAAGAAGCCGGACTGCCGTATGAATCGATCCTGATCGGTCCCGACGATCAGAAGTCGGAGTCCGATTATCGCGCCCTGCAGCCTTTCGGCCAGGTGCCGATTTACAAGGAAGACGGCTTCTCGATGTTCGAGTCCGGCGCAATCGTCCTGCACATCGCCGAGAAGTCGGAAGTCTTGATGCCCCGCGACGCCAAGGCGCGGCTGCGCGCTACAACGTGGATGTTTGCTGCCCTCAACTCCATCGAGCCGCACGTCCAAAACCTCGTCGCACTCGACGTGTTTTACACCAACGAGGAATGGGCCAAGCAGCGCCGGCCGGCGCGCTCGGCGCTGGCGCAATCGCGTTTAACCGCGTTGGCCAACTGGCTCGACGGCCGCGAGTATCTCGAAAACCGCTTTACGGCCGCCGACCTGTTGATGACGACCGTGCTGCGCTTCCTGCGCGACGGCGACCTGATTGGGCAATTTCCGGAGCTGCGAGACTATCGGCAGCGCTGCGAAGCGCGGCCGGCTTTCAAGAAGGCTCTGGCTGCTCAGATGGCGGACTTTGCCGAAACGGCACCGGCCGCGGGTTAGTCTTGTAGCTCGCCTGCGCTTTTTCCTCGCTGGAGAACGCCGGCGAGGAACGCGTGATGATCGAGCCGGTCGCGACCAGCATGATTGCCCCGGTCGCCGTCTCCTGCCACAACGGATCCGCAGCGACAGTATCGTGCAGCTGCTTCGCCGTAAGCTCCGCCACGGCTTCGGCGCTACGCCGAAGGATACCGATTTCGGCTTCGGCTCAGCGACGCGGACATATAATCGCGCAGGCTGAACATTCCGCGGCGGGCAAATTTAGTCGCCCTCGATCGGCCGCTCGACGATCATGCCCTGTTTGACCAGCAGCGTGATCGCCCGGGAAATCTGCTTTGAGAAAGGCCCGTGCGGGGTTCGCGCATAATCCGTAAGCCCGGTGATGGAAGCACCGACCCGGCGATAATGCTCGAGGTCGGCGTACCACAGCGCGATATTCAGCTTGATATGGCCGAGCGCTCCGGGGGTAACGGCTGCGACTGCGCAATGCGCAGCACGAAGCGCGCGCTCAACGCCTGACGCGACACCACCCCGACTTCCGCCCGACAGGGCGGAACTGATCTGACGCAAAGCTACGACATTCACACCGTCATCTTAGGGCGACAGCCGGCCGAAGCCCAGCGCCGCAAGCCCTTCATCCACCGAAATCTTTTCGCGATTTCTGGTTGAACTCAGATGCGGCGACACCAGTTTGCCTCGGCCATCATGGGCGAGCGTCACCTGCGGATCGGCTTGTGAGCCGGCCGGTTATAGCTACCATCGCGGCAGCCAACCGCAGCGAAAGACTCCGCCGATGGATGACAGGTTCCTCAAGACGGGCATCTTCCTCGCGCCCTTTCATCCGCTTGACGAAAACCCGCTGCTGGCGCTCGAACGCGACATGGAGTTGCTGGTCCACCTCGACCGGCTGAACTATCACGAGGCCTGGATCGGCGAGCACCACTCGGGCGGCTTCGAGATCATCGCCTGTCCGGAAATGTTCATCGCCGCGGCCGCCGAGCGCACGCGTCATATCCGGCTCGGCACCGGCGTCGTCTCGCTGCCCTATCACAACCCGTTCACCGTCGCCGGGCGGCTGATGCAGCTCGACTACATGACGCGCGGCCGCGCCATGTTCGGGGTCGGACCCGGTTCGCTGATCTACGACGCGGTCAAGATGGGCCTGAAGGCGGAAGACCAGCGCCGCAAGCTCGACGAGTCGCTCGACGTCGTCATGGAGCTGATGCAGGGCCGCACGGTGACCAGAAAGACCGACTGGTTCGACCTGGTCGAAGCGCGGCTGCAATTCAAAAGCTATTCGCAGCCGATGATGGAGATGGCGGTCGCTTCGGCGCGCTCGCCGACCGGCGCCTTGTCGGCCGGCAAGCACGGCATCGGCATGCTGGCGATCGGCGGCACCTCCGACGACGCGCTCAAGGCGCACGCCAGCAACTGGAAAGTCTACGAGGAGACCGCGCGCGCCAACGGCCACACGCCGGACCGCCGCAAGTGGCGCATCGTCACCTTCGCGCATGTCGCGGAAACGGCCGAGCAGGCGCGCAAGGACGTCAAATTCGGTCTGGAGGCCTTCAAACGCTATTTCAGCGAAGTCGGAACCTTCCCGATCGTTCCGCCCGATATGTCCGGCGATCCGGCCGAGTATCTCGTGTCATCGGGCATCGCCTGCATCGGCACGCCGGACGACTGCATTCGCCATTTCGAGCGCTTGTGGAAAGGCTCCGACGGCGGATTCGGCGGCGTGCTGCTGCTGGCGCACAACTGGGCCGACTGGCCGGCGACGAAAAAGAGCTACGAGCTGATGGCGCGATACGTCCACCCGCACTTCCAGCGCAACGCCAACGAACTGCGCAACTGGAGTTACGACGACGCCATGTCAAAGCACGAGAGTGCCGGCGCGGAGTCACAGGCGGCGGTCCAGGCGGCAATCGACAGGTACAAGGCGCGCAAAGCCGAACCGCACTCAGCGGCTATTGCACCGGAACCGGCTAGGCCGCGTTCTCGATCGAGGAATTCCCGTATTCACAAGCGAAGTCGATCTCCGAGGCGGGACCGGGACGCTTGAACAGGTAGCCCTGCAGCGAGGTCACCCCGGCGAGCCGCAACAGCCGGTATTGATCGACCGTCTCGACCCCTTCAGCCGTCGTCGCAATATCGAGGCTCTGCGCCAGCGTCAGCGTCGCCGAAATGATCGCCGCGCATTCGCTGCGCTTGGTCAGGTTCTGGGTGAACGACTTGTCGATCTTGATCTTGTCGAACGGGAACATCGCCAACTGACTGAGCGACGAATAGCCGGTGCCGAAATCGTCGAGCGCGATGGTAATGCCGAGATCCTTGAACTTGCGCAGCGCCGGCAGACACTCGGCTGCCGATTCGATCAGCGCGGTTTCGGTAATCTCGAGCTCGAGCCGGTCCGGGCTCAATCCGGTATCGGCAAGAACGCGCATCACCGCGTCCGGCAGATTGGTTTTATGGAACTGCACGACGGACAGATTGACCGCAACCTTGACTCCGGCCGGCCAGGTCGCCGCTTCGGTGCATGCCGCCCGCAGGACCCAATCGCCGATCTGGGTGATCAAGCCGGTTTCCTCGGCCAGCGGAATGAACAGGTCCGGTGCAATCACGCCCTTGGTCGGATGCCGCCAGCGCACCAGCGCTTCGGCGCCGCTGATCTTGAGCGTCTTGGCATCGATAATGGGCTGGTAGTGCAGCTCCAGTTCGTTCTGCGAGATGGCACGGCGCAAATCGCTTTCGATTTCCTGCCGCGCGTTGGCAACCTCGCTCATCTCCGCGTCGAAGAAGCGGTAGCCGTTGCGCCCGGTCGACTTCGCCCGGTACAGCGCAAGGTCTGCCATCTTCAGGAGACTGTCGGAGCCGGTATCGTGCTCGGGCGCCAGTGCGATGCCGATGCTCGTGCCGATGCTGATGTCGCCACCATCGATGTCAAACGGCTTGCCGAGGACCTCAATGACACGGTCGGCAAGCGCCTTGGCAGCTTCGCGCTGATCGGTTTCGCCGGCCTGGACGATGGCGAACTCGTCGCCGCCGAGCCGCGCCAGCACATCGGTCTCCCGCAACAGTGATTTCAGCCGTGCCGCAACCTTGGTCAGCAGAATATCGCCGGCAGGATGGCCGAGCGTGTCGTTGACCTGCTTGAAGCGATCAAGGTCGAGCAGCAGCACGGAGAATGGCTCGCCGCGGCGGCGCTGGCGTGCAGCCGCCTCATCGATTTTCTGCGTGAGGGCTGCGCGATTGGCGAGACCCGTCAAAGCGTCATGGTGCGCCAGAAAGGCCACACGCTGTTCGGCTTTCTTGCGTTCGGTGACGTCTTCGATCAAGGCGATAAGATATTTTGGCGCGCCGTCACTACCCTTGAGAACCATGCGGTTCGTCGCCTGGGTGCGCAAACCGCCCACCATATTCACTTCGATTTCGTTGTATTGGACCCGGTCGTGATCCTGCAACGACGCATCGTCGGCGTCGTCAATCGCACTTGCATCCGCACCTCTGTGAATATCGAACACCGTACGGCCCAGCACGTCGCTTCGCGCCATCCCGAGCATGATTTCGAACGCGCGGTTGATGAGGAGATATTTCCGCGTTTTAGCATCCTTGACGACGACGGCGGCCGGAATGTTCTCGATGATTGAATCGAGGAACAGCCGCGTCTCGTCCAGTTCGAGCTCGGCACGCCGCTGTTCGGTTATGTCGAGATGGGTCGCCACCCAGCCGCCGTCGGGCATCGGCTGATGGCTTACCGCATAGACCTTGCCGTTGCTCAGCTCGTTTTCGCTGCTGCAAGGTTTGCCGTCTACGATCTCTTTAAGCTTGGCGTCGATATATTTGCTGGCTTCGCTGCGTCACGATGCCGCCGCGAGTTCGCGCTTCAAGAATCGATCGGAACGTGGTGCCGGGCTTGGTATGTTCCGGATCGAGACTGTACATCTCGCCATAACGTTCATTGCACACGATGAGGCGCTGTTCGCGGTCGAACATGCACAGGCCGTTCGCCATGTTGGCGAGCGCCGTATTCAACAAGTGATTGGTTGTCTCGAGCGATTGCTTGGATTTTCGCAACTCGCCGGTCGCTGAAAGGATGCGCGCCTCGCGCGCCGCGCCTAAAGCCATGACGATCAATACGATCAGCGTGAGGGCCGTTCCGGCTATGACGTATTTGCGAAATGTCGCGTTGGCTTCCTGAAAGATGTCCTGTTCGGCCAGGCCGACGATCGCGACGAGCGGCACGCCGGAGACCGTCGCGATAAGACATCAGCCGGCTGACCCCGTCGAAGCGATTGCTGCTGTCCGGGGAATTCCAGTAACTTACCGGCGTTGCTTTGCCGCATGGCCGCAAAAACCGGCGATTGCATCACCGACACGCCGGCAAAATTCCGGGTGGACGGGTCCTGGCCACCTCGCGCACGAATTACGCCGTCGAGACCCGACCAGTGAAACGATGCCGCGGCTGCCGAGGTCGAGCGAGCTGAAAAACCGCTCCAGTTGCAGCACGTCCAGCGCACTGGCAACGACGCCGTCGAAAGAGCCGTCCGGCTTGGTCAGGCGGCGCGTCATCTGAATCGTCAGCCGGCCGGTAACATGCCCGAGCAGGGGTGGGCTGATGTAGAGCTGGTCCTGGGCGTTGTTGATATGAAACGTGAAGTGCTCACGGCCGCCGACAAACGTCGGGGTTGTAACCGGGCCCCGGCTTGAGATCTTGAGGAACCCGTTCGCGTCGGCAATTCCGTATTGGAACGTGAGATCGTTTTGCGGATGAGTTCGCACCATCCAGGCGTCGATGTCGAAGTGATCGGGAGAGCGCTCATAGGCCCGACGAAGCGCCAGCAATGACTGGTCGCACTGCTGAAGGACGCGCCTTACATATTCCTCGAGAACCCTTGTGAGATTGCTGCCCTGCCGCACGGCATCCTGATAGGCGCGCTCATGCTGCTCGCTGGCGAGCAGATAGATTCCGCCCCAGATAATGGCCATGACCACGACGCCAAGATAGGTCGTGGTCTGCCGAAATGCCTGAAGCCATTTAGGCATCCAGAAAGTCCCGCCATATTACCCAGGTGAATTCGCAATTGCGTTGTGTGACAGAAAATCATTACTGTGCAGTTGTAGACAGGTGTCTGACTGCTGAAAGAATCTGATAACCTTTACGATCGCTTATCGACGCGGCGGCCGTGCACGCCGTTGCAAAGCGCCTCGTTCCCCGTTTGAAACGTAAGTGGATCCGGCAGTTCCAGGTCCCAGGAACACGCCGCGATGATCAGCGCGTCGGAACCGGCTTCTCGCCGCGATAATCGTAGAAGCCACGCTGCGTCTTGCGGCCGAGCCAGCCGGCCTCGACGTATTTCACCAGCAGCGGACAGGGGCGGTATTTCGAATCCGCCAGACCTTCGTGCAGCACCTGCATCACCGACAGACAGGTATCGAGACCGATGAAGTCGGCAAGTTCAAGCGGACCCATGGGATGATGCGCGCCAAGCCGCATCGCCGTATCGATCGCCTCGACGTTACCGACGCCTTCGTAAAGCGTATAGATCGCCTCGTTGATCATCGGCAGCAGGATACGGTTGACGATGAAGGCCGGAAAATCCTCGGAGACTGCGATGATCTTGCCGAGCTTGCTGACGAATTGTTTGGTGGAATCAAAAGTAGCGTCATCGGTGGCAATGCCACGGATAATTTCGACAAGCTCCATCAGCGGTACCGGATTCATGAAATGAATGCCGATGAAACGCTCGGGCCGGTCCGTGGCCGCGGCAAGACGCGTGATCGAGATCGATGAAGTATTGGTGCCGACGATCGTTTCAGGTTTGAGCGCCGGACACAGCGCGTTGAATATCTTGCGCTTGGTCTCTTCCTGTTCGGTCGCCGCCTCGATCACCAGATCGCAATCGTGGAGATCATCGAGCGTCGGGGCCGGCGAGATCAACTTGATCGCGGCCTGGCGCTGTTCGTCGCTGATACGCTGGCGCGACACCTGGCGCGCCAGATTACCGCTGATGGTCGCAAGCCCCTGGCTGATGCGGTCGGGCATGAGGTCGTTGAGCAGAACATGAAAGCCGGAGAGCGCGCAGACATGGGCGATGCCGTTGCCCATCTGGCCGGCGCCGACGATTCCGATCTTGTGAATGGTATGAGCCATGCTGCTGCGGGTCTGGGTGCGTTCTTTGGGCCGTTCCTTGACCTCAACCATATTAGCTCACCTTGGCGTTCCGGTCAGCTTCTGACTTTGTCGAGCTCGTTAGCGAACTCCGGCAGCGCCTGGTACAGGTCAGCCACCAATCCAAAATCCGCGACCTGAAAGATGGGGGCTTCCTCATCTTTGTTGATGGCGACGATGACTTTCGAGTCCTTCATACCGGCCAGATGCTGAATAGCGCCTGAAATTCCGACCGCGATATAGAGCTCCGGCGCCACAACCTTGCCGGTCTGGCCAACCTGCCAGTCGTTCGGCGCGTAACCGGCATCGACCGCGGCACGCGACGCGCCAACCGCGGCACCAAGCTTGTCCGCGACCGGCTCTATATATTTAGTGAAATTCTCCCGGCTTTGCATCGCCCGCCCGCCGGAAATTATGATCTTGGCGGAGGTCAATTCCGGCCGTTCCGACTTGGAAAGTTCTTCGCCGACAAAACCGGAGACGCCGGGATCCGCCACGGCGGCAGCGGGCTCCACAGGAGCAGAACCGCCCTCGCCTGTCGGCTGGAATGAAGCAGTGCGCACGGTGATGACTTTTTTCTTTTCCGGCGAGCGCACGGTCTGAATGGCGTTACCGGCATAGATCGGCCGCTCAAAGGTGTCCGGCGCAACCACCTTGATGACGTCGGAAATTTGCATGACGTCGAGCAGCGCCGCCACGCGCGGCATGATGTTCTTTCCGCTCGTCGTCGATGCAGCCATGATGGTTTCGTAGGGACCGGCGATCGACACGATCAGCGCCGCGGCCGGCTCAGCCAGCATGTGATCGTAAACCGGTGCATCGGCGAGAAGCACCTTGGCGACACCGTCAAGCTTCGCCGCGGCATCGGCAACGGCTTTGCAACCGGATCCGACGACCAGCACGTGCACTTCGGAGCCGATCTCTTTGGCAGCGGTCAGTGCCTTGTTGGTCGCGTCCTTGAGCGTCTTGTTGTCGTGTTCGGCGAGCAGGAGCGTCGGCATCAGATCGCTCCCACGCTTTTCAGGCTGCCGATCAGGTCGGCGACCGTCTTCACCTTCACACCCGCTTTGCGCATCGGCGGCTCCGATGTCTTTACCACCTCAAGGCGCGGTTTAATGTCGACGCCATAGTCGGCCGCGGTCTTGTCTTCGATCGGCTTCTTCTTCGCCTTCATGATATTCGGAAGAGACGCGTAGCGCGGCTCGTTCAGCCGAAGATCGGTCGTGACGATCGCCGGCATTTTCAGTTTCACCGTCTGCAGGCCGCCGTCGACTTCGCGCGTGACCGTAAGCGCGTCGCCATCCAGCACGACCTTCGATGCGAACGTGCCCTGCGGCCAGCCGAGCAAAGCTGCCAGCATCTGGCCGGTCTGATTACAATCGTCGTCAATCGCCTGCTTGCCAAGAATGATGAGCCCGGGCTTTTCCGCGTCGGCAATGGCTTTGAGGATCTTCGCCACCGCGAGCGGCTCCACCGCGCCCTCGGTCTTCACCAGAATGCCGCGGTCGGCGCCCATGGCGAGTGCGGTCCGGATGGTTTCGGCGGCCTGCTGCGGGCCGATCGATGCGGCGATGATCTCGGTCGCCTTGCCGGCCTCCTTGAGCCGGATCGCCTCTTCGACGGCAATTTCGTCGAACGGATTCATCGACATTTTGACGTTGCCGAGTTCGACACCGGAACCGTCTGTCTTGACGCGGATCTTCACATCCTTGTCGACCGCCCGCTTCACGGGCACGAGAATTTTCATGACTTGGAACTTGGTTGCTTCAAGTTTGGATGGCTTTTTAGCTGTTTTTGCTGCTTTCGGTCACGTCGGGAAGCGCAACGATGCTGCGGCGCAGAAACCTAGTCGCCATGTCGCTTTCGGTCAACTTTGGCGCTTGCGGTCAACGTGGCGGGGCTGCCGGCCCGGGGGCAAAGACCGGCTCGGAATTCGCACAATCAAACAACCTGATGCCCGGCGGGCGCATGAAATAGAACAGAACGGCGCCGGTGATCAGGCCGCCGATATGGCACCAATAGGCCACACCGTCCTGAACGCCGTTCGCGAGATTGGCAATCTGAAGGATGACCCAGAGGCCGATAACCCAATAGGCTCGCACGCGCAGCGGTATCAGCCCGAGCAGCACCGTGACCTTGGCGCACGGACGGAACATCACATAGGCGGAGATGACACCGGCCACGGCGCCGGACGCGCCGATCAGATCGATATTGGAGCTTGGACCGCTCAGGACATAGAAGATGCCGCCGCCGATGCCGCAGGCAAGATAGAAGATCAGGAAGCGCCAATGCCCGATCGCTTCTTCGATGTCGTCGCCGAACACGAACAGAAAGATCATGTTGCCGAAGACGTGCATGAAGTTGCCGTGCAGGAACATATAAGTAACGAGCGTAATCGGCGCCGGTAACACGCCGCCTGATTCGATCACCGTTCCAAACGACGCCGGAATAAGCCCCGCCAGATGATCGATGGCAGCGGCACTGTCCGGCTGAATGCCGGCCTGAAAGAAAAAGATCGCGAAATTGACGATCAGCAAGCTCCACATCACGTAGGGTGGCGTCGGCCACTTGAACGGGTTGTGATCGTAGATCGGCATCACCATGACGCAGCAATTCCTGTCACCGGTTGGCGCCCGGCTTCCACAATACGTCGCGTGCGCCTTTGCTGTTGACCGAGCGGCTGGCGACGAACAGAAAATCGGAAAGGCGGTTGACGTATTTCAGGACTTCCGGCGTAACGCTCTCGCCACGTTTGTCTTTCAACTGCGCGATCAATCGTTCGGCGCGCCGGCACACCGTACGCGCAAGATGCAGATAGGCCGCGGCCGCGCTGCCGCCCGGCAGCACGAATGACTTCAGCGGCATCAGTTCGTCATTGAGACGGTCGATCTCTTTCTCCAGCCAGACAACCTGCGCTTGCGTGACCGTGAGCCGGGCGCCGCCCGGGCCTTTCCCCTTTGCCGGGCATGCAAAGGTCCGCGCCGACATCGAACAGATCGTTCTGGATGCGCGACAGCGCGGCATCGAGCGCACCCGCGGTGTGCAGCCGCGCCACGCCGATTACCGCATTGGTTTCATCGATAGTGCCGTAAGCCGCAACGCGCAGATCGTATTTCTTCCGCCGCGCACCGGTGCCGAGGCCGGTCGTGCCGTCGTCGCCAGTGCGGGTATAGATCTTGTTGAGCTTGACCATGACGGCCCCGGTTCACTTCGACATGATCCAGAGCGTCGCCATGATGACGATGATGGCGATGAACTGCAGCAGGACGCGCAGCCGCATCAGCTTCTGCGAGGTATTGCCGGACCCGCCACGCATCATGTTGACGAGGCCCAGCAGCAAGACAAGCGCCACCGCCCCGATAGCGATCGGAACTGCGACATGAGACATGAAACTGACCATAGCCCCTCTTTAGAGCATGGGCTAAGAAGGCGCACAATAAGAAGAGGGCCGTCCGTATGATCGTCGATTTTCAGCACCACTTCACACCGCGCGAACTGATCAAGCAGGATCCGGGCGACCGTCTCATTCTCAACTACGACGCCTCCGGCACCCCGAGCTACACGATCCATTCGCTGCTCTACGATCTAGACGAACACGTGCGGATGATGGATGTGGCCGGCGTTGATGCAGCATGGCTGACCAGCGCCGCCGGCATGTGCGCCGATCTCGAGACGTCGCGTTTCATCAATGACAAGGCAAAGCAAGCGGAGAAGGACTATCCGGGCCGCTTCATCGGCGCCGCGCATGCCCATCCGCTCGGCGGCGCCGATGCATTCAAGGAATTGCACCGCTGCAAGCACGAACTCGGTTTTCAGGGCGTGACCATTTGCTCCGAATTCGACGGCAAGTGGATCGACGACCCGGCCATCGAGCCGTTCTGGGAAGAAGCTTGCAAGCTTGGCATGTTCGTTTTCGTGCACCCGGCGCTCAAGCTCAATCGCCCGGAACAATTCGACGCCTACGACACCGCGCGCAGCGTCGGCCGCGAGTTCTCGCTGATCATGGCGACGATCCGGCTGGTCAATTCCGGCGTGTTCGACCGGCACCCCGAACTCACGGTGCATATGGCGCACCTGTCGGGCGGAATGGCCGGAATGCTGTCGCGTATCCGCTGCTTTCAGGACAAGGAGTTCTGGGGCACCGCCGGCAACAAGCGCCACGGCATCGCGCCGAAACACGACTTCGATTACTACATCAAAAACAATCTGGTCTTTGACACCGCAGGCTTTGCCGGCGGCATCGGCGCGGTCAAAGCCGGGCTCTGCGAAATCCCGGCGTCGCGCATCGTGTTCGCGACCGATTATCCGCAGGAAATCCGCAAGCGCGAGATCGTCCGTGACTTCGTGAAGGAAATCCGGGCGCTCGGCGCCGACGGCGAACGCATTCTTTCCGGCAATGTCGGGCTTTTGCTCAAAGGCAAGTGACCCGCCGGAAAAACTTCACGCATAGGCCAGGCGTGAGTGGCGGCGGAACAATAGCCACAGCACGATCGCACCGTTGACGGCATTCCAGGCCAGGCCGTTGAAAAACGCGGCCCGGTACGAGCCGCTCAGATCGTAGATGTAACCGGACAGCCAGCCGCCGAGCGCCATACCGAACAAGCTCATCATCAGAATAAAACCGACGCGGGTGCCGGCTTCCTTCGCCGGGAAATATTCCCGCACGATGATGGCGTAGCTCGGCACGATGCCGCCCTGAAACAGGCCGAACAGCGCCGAGACGACGTAAAGCGAAATCAACCCGTCGTAGAGCAGATAGAGCAGCAGGCGACGCCCTGGAGCGCCGACCCCAGCATCAGCGTGGGCATACCGCCGATGCGGTCGGCGATAAATCCCGAACCGACGCGGCCGACGATGCCGAACGCCATCATCAGCGCCAGCATGTCGGCGCCGCGCGCGATGCCATAACCGAGATCGCCGCAATAGGCGATGATGTGGACCTGCGGCATCGACATCGCGACACAGCAACAGACCGAAGCAAGCGCCAGCAGGATTTGCAGCGCGCCCGGCGTAAGGCCGAGCGCCGCAGGCGAACTGGTGCGCGACGCAGCGCTCGCACCGGGAACGACAACCGGCGCGCGCGACCGCAAAGCGAGAACCCCGATCAGCAGCATGGCCGCACCGCAGAATAGTGCGATGCCGACATGCGTTTCGCGCCATCCGTAGAGCGCAATGAACCGCTGCACGAGCGGCGGCCAAATCGTCCCGGCAATGTAATTTCCGGCTGAGCACAGCGTCACTGCCGTACCGCGCCGGCGCACAAACCAGTTCGAAATGTCGGCCATCAATGGGCCGAACGTCACCGAGCTGCCGAATCCGATGACGGCATGCGCCAGCGCGAAAACCACGAGGCTGCCGGCGCTCGCCGCGCCGAGATAGCCGACGGTTAGCGCAACCGCACCGACGGTGAGTGGACCCAATATTCCCAAAAGATCGAGCAGCCGGCCCATGATCACGCCGCCGACAGCGAAGCCAATCATCGCCAGCGTGAACGGCAGAGTGGCTTCCGCGCGCGGAACGGCAAACTCCGCCTGCACAGCCGGCAATGACACCACGACGGACCACATCCCGACCCCGCCGATGGTCGAGATCAGCATGGTCGCAGCCAGCCGTAGCCACGCTTGCGCCGAATCCGGAACAGGCGGATTTACGATTTCTGGTGACCCCGGCGAGTCCATGCGACGAAATGCACTGACGTGAACATCGCCGTCAATCCCCGAGGCTTCGGGCGATCCCTTAGTTCGAGCCGTCGAGCAGGCGCCGCGCGATCACTTGCGCCTGAATCTCTGCGGCGCCTTCGAAAATATTGAGAATGCGCGCATCGCAGAGCAGTCGCGAGACAGGGAATTCAAGGGCAAAGCCATTACCGCCGTGAATTTGCACGGCATTGTCGGCGGCAGCCCAGGCCACCCGCGCTGCGAGAAGTTTTGCCATTCCGGCTTCCAGATCGCAGCGTCGTCCGGAATCTTTCTGCCGCGCAGCGTAATATGTGAGCTGTCGCGCGATCATGATCTCGACCGCCATCATCGCGAGCTTGTCGGCGACGCGCGGAAACGCCGCGATCGGCTGACCGAATTGCACGCGCGCCATCGCATAACTGAGTCCCTGTTCCATCGCTGCCTGCGCCACACCGATCGCGCGTGCTGCCGTCTGTATGCGTGCGGACTCAAACGTCGCCATGAGCTGCTTGAAGCCCAGGCCTTCGACACCGCCGAGCAGATTCTCCGCCTTCACCGCAAAACCGTCGAAAGCGATCTCGTATTCTTTCATGCCACGATAGCCGAGCACCTCGATCTCACTGCCCGACATGCCGGCAACCGGGAATGGTTTCGCGTCGTCGCCGCGCGGTTTTTCGGCGAGCAGCATCGACAGCCCGCGATAGCCGCTCTCCGCCTGATTGGTGCGGACCAGAAGCGTCATCAGATCGGCACGGACCGGATGGGTGATCCAGGTCTTGTTACCGTAGACTTTGTAGGTGTCGCGTTCCTTCACTGCGCGCGTTTTCAACGATGCGAGATCCGATCCGGTGTTCGGTTCGGTGAACACCGCGGTCGGCAGCACTTCGCCGGATGCGATCTTCGGCAGCCATTTGCGCTTCTGGTCTTCGGTACCGGAGCCGAGGATCAATTCGGCAGCGATCTCGGAACGCGTCCCGAGCGAGCCGACACCGATATAGCCGCGCGACAATTCCTCTGAGACGACGCACATCGACTCCTTGCCGAGCCCCATGCCGCCGTAATCTTCCGGGATGGTGAGGCTGAACACGCCGAGCTCGGACATCTGCGTGACGACATCGAGCGGGATGTACTGGTTCTTCAGGTGCCATTCCTGCGCCCGTGGCACTACCTGTCCATCGGCAAATTTGCGCATCTCCTCGCGGATCGAGTTCGAGTGTCTCGTCGAGACCGCAAGCGCCGACGGTGCCGTCCTGACGCTCGCGCATCAGCTCGGCAAGCCGCGCGCGATGCGGCGCCGTGTTGCCGCTGGAGATAAGATAGTCGACGGCGGGCGTTATGCGTGCGGCGACAGCAGACGCGCTTAAACCCAGATCGGCGAGCCGCACGATCTCGCCCTGGCTCATCGGAATACCGCCGAGCACTTGCGCCATAAACTCGCCGGCGCCGATGCGGACCAGAAGCTCTTCAGTCTCGCCGAAAGCGCCGGCTCCCTGCAGCCGCTCGGCGTAGGCCGCGAGTTGCCGGATCGCTTCGGCATAAGTAGCAAGCCAGGCGAGACCGTGGGCCGCGCGCTGCTCACGGTCGAGCACACGCGCTACCACATGGCCATCAACTGTCACGCGCGCCGCAACGGCACGGCGCGCGTCGGCGAACCAGGCCTCGGCGGCGGCAGCGGCCTCATTCAAAGCGGAATTCAATTCATTGCCGGCGGGCTTAGGCGATACGGCAAGCGACATGGCAAGCTCCGACGAAATTTGGCCGCCCGGACGGCTTTTCGACTTTACGCGTGCACTGCACAAAAGCAACTTTTCGCTTCGTCCACGCCCGGGTGATTGGGTAGTCATGCCGGACCGGCAACGGCGGCAAATCCCTCAATTCCTTGCTAAAATATTAACCATTTTCAGCTTTGCTGACAGGGACAATTCCGCACGGTTGGTCCATGTTCAGCGCGCAAGTCTTCTCGAAAATGTCGGTGCGTGCCCGCATTGTCGTGCTGGCCGCAATCCCGGTGGTCGGCTTCCTTGCCATCGGGCTCGCCTACATGACCGGTGACGTCGAGGTCGGACGCGCCTTCGACACCGTATATCGTGACACCGCGGTCGCCGACGCCAGCCGCGATCTCAAAACCGGGCTTCTGATGATGCGCGCGGCCACGACCCAATTCGTGGCACGCCCGTCCGACGAAGAAGTTCACGACTTCGCCGAGGGCCAGGACCTGGCGATCAAATCGCTCGAGCGTATCGCCAAAGCGCTGGGCAATTCCGACCAGGATGTCATTACCCCGCTGCGCATCACGGTGCGCGACCTCAAGACCAGCTTCGAGAGCCTGGTGAACGAGCAGAAATCGCTCGGCTTCACCGAGCACGACGGCATCAATGCCGATCTCAACGCCGCAAGCAGCGCGGTCGAAAAGATCATCCATGACGATTTGTCCTGGGTCGCCGACGTCGATACTTCAAGGCTTCTGATGTCGCTCCTGACCATGCGCCGGGACGAGATCGAATACCGGCTAACCCGCATGCGCACGGCAGAGAAACATTTCCTCGACGAAGTGAAAAACTTCAACGGCCTGTTCGATTCGGTCGACGGCGCGCCGGCGATGAAGCAAAAGCTCAACGAACAGGTCAAGGCTTACAGCTTCACCTTCGCCCAATGGGTCGCCAGCACGGACAATATCGCGCCGCTGGTCGAACTGATCGCGCACGATACCGAGAGCGTGTTGCCCGAAGCCGACAAGATCATCGCTTCGTCGCGCGAGAGCGCCGATCAAGCCGCGAATACGCTGGCCGCTTCGCGCTCCCGTATCCGCAATTTCATCACCTGGGTTGGGCTCGCGGTTGTGCTGATCGGGCTCGCCTGTAGCTGGCGCATCGGCCGCTCGATCACGAGTCCGCTGGAAGGTCTTGCGGCTGCGATGAAGCGGCTGGCCGCCGGTGACACGTCCGCCGCCATTCCGTCCGCCGCATCTCACGACGAGATTGGCGCCATGGCGCGCACGGTGCTGGTATTCCGTGACAACATGATCGAGCGCGGGCGCCTGGCGTCAGTCGAGACGCAGGCCAATACGTCTCGCGTGCGCCGTGCCGAATCCGTCGCGGCGATGATCGACAAATTCCGGGCCTCGATGGAACAGGCGCTGGCGCGGCTTCGCGAATCCTCCGGCCGGCTCGAAAACGCGTCAAGCGGCCTCAATATCTCGACCGATTCCGTTTCCTCGGAAGCGCGCGACGCCGAAAACCGGGTCGGCATCGCCGCGGTCAATGTCACGACAGTCGCAAGCTCTATCGAAGAGCTCGCCGCCTCGATCGGCGAGATCGCGTTGCAGGCGACCCGTTCGACTGAAGTCGCCGGCCGCGCCGTCGCGGAATCGAAACGCACCGTCAACACCATGTCCGAACTGGGCACGGCGGCCAATCGCATCGGCGAAGTCGTTGGCTTGATTCAAGCCATTGCCGGCCAGACCAACCTGCTCGCCCTTAACGCCACGATCGAAGCGGCCCGCGCCGGCGAGGCCGGCCGCGGCTTCGCCGTGGTGGCGACGGAAGTGAAATCGCTCGCCGCGCAGACCGCGCGCGCCACCGAGGACATCGCGTCCCAGATCGGTTCGATCCAGTCGGCCACCGCCGACGCGGCGCAGGCCATCGAGCAGGTGTCTTCGATCATCGACGATATGTCCGAGATCGCCGCCACCGTCGCCTGCACGGTCGAGGAACAGAACAATGCCGTCGCCTCGATTGCCGAGGGCGTGAACCGCGCCTCGGTTGAGGCCAGGACCGGCGCTGACGCCATGAGCCGGGTCGCCGGCGCAACCATCGGCGCCCGCGCAACGGCCGCTGACGTCAAGTCGATGGCCGATACGCTCTCGGTCGAGGCGGAAAACCTGCAAGGCGAAGTACGGCGCTTCCTTGCCGAGGTGCAGGCCGCATAGCGTAGCCTACCCGCTTCGGCCTCCAGATACCGGAACTTGCCTCTTCTGCCGGCGGCGGGCTTCGCCTGCGGCGCGGAATGAAGTATTTTGAACGAACCGCGCTTTCGCGGAGGTCCCCTTCCTTGAAAACCATCCGCCTTTGCTTTCGCGTAGCCATGGACGCCTTCTATCGCTTCAATGCCGACGACGGCTGGGCGATCGCGAGCCACATCGCGCTCTCGATCCTGATGTCGATGTTTCCGTTTCTGATCCTGGTGACGGCCATTGCCGGCTTTGTTGGCTCGAAAGACCTCGCCGACGAAGTGGCGCGGATCATCATCGCTGCGTGGCCGCGCGAGGTCTCGGAGGGAATTGCCGGCGAGATTCACAGCGTGCTGACGACGGCGCGGGGCGACGTGCTGACCATCGGTGCCATCTTCGCGATCTATTTTGCATCGAGCGGCGTCGAAAGTCTCCGCATCGGGTTGAACCGCGCCTACGGCTTGATCGATCCGCGGCCGTGGTGGCTTTGCCGGCTGGAATCGATCGGCTACGTGCTCATTGCCGCGATCGGCCTGCTCACCCTGTCGTTCCTGGTGGTGCTCGGCCCGCTGGCATACCGCGCTGCGCTGTTCTACCTGCCGTGGCTCGATCCGCTCGAAAATCACTACGACATCGGCCGCATCATCATCGCGACCGTTTTGCTGACGACGTCCTTGTCGATCCTGCATATGTGGCTGCCGGCCGGCCGCCGGCCGATCTACGCGGTCTGGCCCGGCATTGTCGCGACGCTCGCCCTGTGGCTCGCCTGCGGTTTTGTGTTTGGCCGCTATCTGAATGATTTTTCCTACGCTTACGTGACCTACTACGCAGGTCTTGCATCGGCGATGATCGCCCTGGTGTTTCTCTATTTCACCGCCTGGATTTTCATTTATGGCGGAGAGCTTAACGCAGCAATCATCCGCGAACGCGAAGATAAGGACTGAATTCTCGTTGCACACGCTTTTGCCAGAAAATAAGCCCGCTCCGCCAAGCCAGACCAGCCAGAAGCGGTGATTTTAAGGGTTTTGCAATGCGGCCGCGCCTAGTTTGGCGCGCTATAGCTGCGCCACGATAAGTCCGGCGCCGATGCCAGTTCGAGGCGAGCCGTAATGTCCGAACAAACAATACGCGTCAGCCGCAGCATCGACGTTCCAGCCGTCACGCCGTGGCTTGTCAGCATGGCTGTCTATGTGTTGCTGATGACGCTGGGCAGCCAATTGCTCAACGACCCGGACGCTTATCTGCACGTCGCAATCGGCCGGCTGATCATCGACAAGGGAACGCTGCCCAACACCGATCCATTCACGACCACCATGGGCGGCGCGCCCTACGTTGCCTATGAATGGTTGTCACAGGTCGCCTACGCACTCGCCTACAGGCTGGGAGGCTGGGTTGCTGTCGCGGCGCTGGCCGCGGCAAGCGCCGCCGCAGCGTTCGGCTTGTTGACCCATTATCTGATCCAGCGCTGGCAACCGGTGGCGGCGATACTGACAGCGTTGATGGCGCTCGTCCTGGTGTCGCCGCACATTCTGGCGCGGCCGCATGTCCTGGCGCTGCCGCTGATGGTGGTCTGGATCGCCGCGCTCATTCGGGCGTCCGACGCTGGACGGTCACCCTCACTATGGCTGCTGCCCGTCATGACGCTGTGGGCCAACCTGCACGGCAGTTTCGTCTTCGGGCTGACGATGGCCGGTGCTGTCGGCGCCGAAGCGATCTGGCAGGCGCCGAACTTCCAACGGATTGGCACGGCCAAAAGCTGGATCGTGTTCGGCCTGCTTGCGCTCGGTGCCGCCTGCGTCAACCCTTACGGCCCGGAAATGATACTGGCCACGTTCCGGACTCTGGCGTTGGGCCGGGCGCTTTCCATCATCAACGAGTGGCAACCGCAGGATTTCGCCAAGCCCGGCGCCTATGAAATCGTAATCCTCGGAGCGATTGGCTTTGCGCTGCTGCGGGGCGTGCGACTGCCGCCATTCCGCATTCTGATGTTGCTCGGAATCCTGCATCTGAGCCTGTCGCAGTCGCGCCACGCCGATCTGCTCGGATTGCTGGCGCCGCTGTTCTTGATGCGGCCTTTGGCGGAACAGTTCGGGGCGCTGGCGGCAGAGCATGTTGAGGAGTCTCACCGACGATGGCTGCCTGCCGCGGCGGGGCTGCTCGCGATGGCTGCCATCGCGGGCGGCGTGGTCGCTGTGCGCGGCAGCTTGACGCCTGCCGCCAGCATCACACCGGCAAACGCGCTGGCTGCCGTGAAGACGCAACCCATTCTCAATAGCTACGAGTTCGGCGACTATCTCGATTTTGTTGGCGCCGCACCCTTCATCGATGGCCGCACCGAGCTCTACGGCGAAGCGTTCATGCTGCGCTACAACCGCGCGGTGAACCTGCAGGACCTTCCAGATTTCCTGAAGCTGCTCGACGAATACCACATTGCGACGACACTGCTGATTCCCGGGACTCCGGCCGTCGCGCTACTCGACCGGTTGCCGGACTGGCAACGTATCTATGCAGACGACGTCGCCGTCGTTCACGCACGCCGCGAACAGCGCAAGAATTAAGCGGATCACAGGTCGCGATTCACGGGACCTGGGCTTCCAGGACATCCTCGAAATTACGGAGTCCCGGACGCGGCGCGTTGACCAGCACCGCCATATTGCCGGGCTTGTGCCGGTTGGTGCGCATCAACTCGTGGGCATGGGGAATCTTCTCCCACGGAAACACATCGCTCATGCACGGGTCAATGCGCTGATCGATTACAAACTGGTTCGCGGCGCTGGCTTGCTTCAGATGCGCAAAGTGCGAACCCTGAATCCGCTTCTGCCGCATCCAGACATAACGCGCATCGAACGTAATATTAAAGCCGGTGGTACCTGCGCAGAACACCACCATGCCGCCGCGCTTGACCACAAGGCACGACACTGGAAATGTCGCTTCGCCCGGATGCTCGAACACAATGTCGATGTCGCGCTTGCCGGTGATGTCCCAGATCGCCTTGCCGAACCGCCGCGCTTCCTTGACCCAGGTGTCGTATTCCGGCGTGCCGACCGTCGGCATCTGGCCCCAGCACTTGAACTCGCTGCGGTTGATCACACCCTTGGCGCCGAGATTGAAAACGTATTCGGATTTCGACTGATCGGAGACGATGCCGATCGCATTGGCGCCGGATGCGGCGACAAGCTGGACGCCGAACACACCGAGACCGCCAGAAGCGCCCCATACCAGAACATTGTCACCCGGTTTGAGAATGTGCGGCGCGTGACCAAAGAGCATGCGATAGGCGGTTGCCAGCGTCAGCGTATAGCAAGCCGATTCTTCCCAGGTCAGATGGGGCGGCTTGCGCATGAGCTGACGCGACTGCACGCGGCAGAATTGCGCAAACGAACCGTCCGGCGTCTCATAACCCCAGATGCGCTGCGATGGCGACAACAGCGGATCGCCGCCATTGCAGTCTTCGTCGTCGCCATCGTCCTGATTGCAGTGAACGATGACTTCGTCGCCGACTTTCCAGCGATGCACTTTCGAGCCGACTGCCCAGACGATGCCCGAAGCGTCGGAGCCTGCGATATGAAATGGTTGCTTGTGGCCATCAAACGGTGAGACCGGAACACCAAGGCCGGCCCACACGCCGTTGTAGTTGACGCCGCCGGCCATGACCAAGACCAGGACTTCATCAGCGGCGATCGGCCAAGTTGGAACGACCTCGCTTTGCATTGCTTTTTCCGGCGGCCCGTGACGTTCCTTGCGGATCGCCCACGCGTGCATGTTTGCCGGCACGTGACCGAGCGGTGGAATTTCACCGATGGCGTAAAGGTCCTTCAGCGGCGCGGCTGATGGTTTGATTTGCACAACGGCCATGACAGCCTCCGGTAGCTGTGCGGCAGTGTGCAGCGAATTATATTGCAGCGCAATAATTACTTTGTGCAGTACGGAACTATCCCCTGCCGGACCTGACAGTCGGACTGTGAAGCTTTAAGGTTGTGGGACGCGGATTGAGGCAAAGCCGCGCACATGTGTGTCCCTTGCCGGGACGGGAAAATAGGGGAGATCTATGGGCATTATTATTTGGCTGATCGTCGGTGCGCTCGCTGGCTGGCTTGCCGGAATGGTTGTGAAGGGCGGCGGCTTTGGACTGATCGGTGACATCATTGTGGGTATCGTCGGTTCGGTTATCGCAGGCTGGCTGCTGCCACAAATCGGTTTCCCGCTGATCGGCGGCGATTTCATCGGCGCCGTCATCGATGCCTTCATTGGCGCTGTGATCCTGCTACTCATCATCAAGCTGGTTAAACGCGCCTGAACTTGTCGCGGCGTCGAAGCGATTCGACGCCGCGACCGATTTCATCGCGATATCTATTTCGTAGAACGGAATCCCCTCGGGGAGGCCGCGAGGTTTTAGCTCACGCGGTGTCAGGGTTGTTTGACGCAAGCGCCTTATTGCAGCGCCAGCGTGCTATTAAAAAAATCGTACCAAAGCTCATATTGCGTTGCAGCAAATTCCGCGTCACACTGTGCAGCCGGAATGCGTGCAACAGCCATGCGCGATAAACCTTGGATCTTCCGCACCTATGCCGGGCATTCAACCGCCTCGGCGTCGAATGCGCTTTACCGGAAGAACCTGAGCAAAGGTCAGACCGGCCTTTCGGTTGCTTTCGATCTGCCGACCCAGACCGGCTACGACAGCGACCATCCGCTGGCGAAGGGCGAAGTCGGCAAGGTCGGCGTTCCGATCTCGCACATCGGCGATATGCGCACGCTGTTCGACGCCATCCCGCTCGGTGAAATGAACACGTCGATGACGATCAACGCGACAGCGGCCTGGCTGCTGGCGCTTTATATTGCCGTCGCTGACGAGACCGGCGTGCCGCGAGAGACGCTGCAAGGCACGACGCAAAACGACATCATCAAGGAATATCTGTCGCGCGGCACGCACGTGTTTCCGCCTGCGCCGTCGATGCGGCTGATCAAGGACACGATCCTGTTCACCACGCGTGAAATGCCGAAATGGAATCCGATGAATGTCTGCTCCTATCATTTGCAGGAAGCAGGCGCGACGCCGGAACAGGAATTGGCCTTCGCGCTGGCCACGGCCGTGGCGGTGCTCGACACCGTGAAGGCTGCCGGCGGCGTCAACGATTTCGGCGATGTGGTCGGCCGCATCTCGTTCTTCGTTAATGCCTCGACCCGCTTCATCGCCGAAATGTGCAAGATGCGCGCCTTCGGCGAGTTGTGGGACAAGATCACCCGCGAGCGCTATGGCGTAACCGACGCCAAGCAACGGCTGTTCCGCTATGGCGTGCAGGTCAACTCGCTCGGTCTCACCGAGCAGCAGCCGGAAAACAATGTGTATCGCATCTTGTTGTCGATGCTCGCCGTAACCCTGTCGAAAAAAGGCCGCGCGCGCGCGGTGCAGCTTCCGGCATGGAACGAAGCGCTCGGTCTGCCGCGGCCATGGGACCAGCAATGGTCGCTGCGCATGCAGCAGATCCTTGCCTATGAGACGGACCTGCTCGAATACGCCGATATTTTCGACGGTTCGGAAGTGATCGCGAAAAAAGTCGACGAACTCAAGCGCGCGGCGCTTGAGGAGCTCGATCATATCGATCGGCTCGGTGGTGCAATTGCCGCGGTGGAGATGGGCTATATGAAGGCCCAGCTCGTCGAGAGCAACACGGCGCGGCTGGAAGCAATCGAACGCAACGAGCGGATCGTCATTGGCGTTAATGGGTTCGTCGAGACCGAGCCTTCGCCGCTGACAACGGGCGAAGATACCATCTTGACCGTGGCGCATGAGGTCGAGGCCGAACAAATCGCGCGGCTGGTCGCCTGGCGCGAGTCGCGCGACGCCAAGGCCGTCGCCGCGTCACTCGAAGCGTTGCGGCGCGCCGCGAAGAGCGGCAGCAATATCATGCCGCCGTCGATCGAATGT
This sequence comes from uncultured Alphaproteobacteria bacterium, assembly GCA_963739945.1. Taxonomy (GTDB): domain Bacteria; phylum Pseudomonadota; class Alphaproteobacteria; order Rhizobiales; family Xanthobacteraceae; genus BOG-931. The sequence continues at coordinate 344,952 of CAVUCN010000005.1, forward strand.
GCCAAAGCAGGCGTCACGACCGGTGAATGGGGCATCGCCCTGCGCTCGGCGTTTGGCGAATACCGCGCACCCACCGGCGTCGGCACTGCGGCACGAAACGACACTTCCGGACTCGACGAGATCCGCGCCGAGGTCGATCGGGTGTCACTCAAACTCGGCAGACGTATGAGTTTCCTCGTCGGCAAGCCGGGACTGGACGGTCACTCCAACGGTGCCGAACAGATCGCGGTGCGTGCGCGCGATGCCGGAATGGACGTAGTGTACGAGGGAATCCGGCTCACGCCCGAGGCGATCGTCGCCGCAGCCGCCGAGAAACGCGTTCATGTCGTCGGCCTTTCCATTCTGTCCGGCTCGCATTTGCCGCTGGTGCATGATGTTGTGATGCGCATGAAAGAGGCCGGGCTCGATGATATCCCGGTGGTAGTTGGCGGCATCATCCCGCCGCAGGACGCGACCGCGCTGAAAAGCGCCGGCGTTGCCGAGGTCTACACGCCCAAGGACTTCGAGCTTAACCGCATCATGAGCGATCTCTGCCGCATCGTTGAGAGATCGGCGGAAGCCGCCGAGCCAGCGGACGCGGCGGAATAGTCAGCCCCGCAACACCGCTGCGATCGCTTCGGCCAGCGCGCTCGGGCTGATCGGCTTGCGCAAATAGGAATTCATGCCAGCCGAGCGGGCAGCGGCCTCGTCGCCGGCTTCGCTACGGCCGGAAATTCCAATAATCGGCGTTTGACCGGCAGTGGCTGCAAGAGCGCGAATGCGCCGCGCGGCTTCGAGACCGTCAACGCCAGGAAGCTTCACGTCCATCAGCACAACGTCATAGCCGCGTCCGACCGCCTCGACCGCCTCTTCGCCGGTGCCGACAAAATCCGCGCGATGACCGAGTTCGGTCAGTATGGTGTTGATGATCACCCGGCCATAAGGATTGTCTTCCGCACACAGCACGGCGAGCGCACGCGACGAGACCCGCGTCCGCTGCGAATCCGCGTCACTTGCGAAATCGTCTGATGCAAGCGGCACGACGCAGGAAAATTGAAAGCGCGAGCCACGGCCGGGATTGCTCCTGACTGTCAGGTCACCCTGCATCAGCTTTGCCAGAGCCTTGACCACGACGAGGCCAAGACCGGAACCGCCATAGCGGCGCGCAACATCGGGATTTGCTTGCCGGAACGGGCGAAACAGACGGTTGAGTTCGGCGCGGGAAAGTCCAATGCCGGTATCCGTGATCGCAAAAGTAAATTTTGCCCGCCGGCGCGACGCACGGGCTGAACGAACTTCCAGTTTGACGGTGCCGCGTTCGGTGAATTTCACCGCGTTATCGATCAGATTCTCGACCGCGGCGCGCAGCCGTACCGCGTCGCCCACCACCATTTCCGGCAGATCGCCGGCCATCGCGACTTCGCTCCGCAGCCCTTTGGTCTCTGCCCGCACCGCAAGGGCTTCGGAAAGATCTTCGAACAGACGCCGGGGGCGAAACGGCTGCCGCTGCAGCACGATGGCGCCGGCGTCGGCCCTGGTGGCGTCGATCACCAGCGTGGTGAGCGCGGCAAGATGCTCGGCGCTGTTTTTGATATCCTTGGCCCAGCGGCGCTCACGCTCGCCGATGTTGGAACTTGCCAGCAGTTCGCCAAGCGCCAGAATTCCAGTAAGCGATGTGCGAATGTCGTGCGCGAATGCCGCGAGCGCGGCCTCCGGCACGGGCGCAGCCGTTACCCGAAGCGTCTTACGGCGCCGCTTCGGTTTTGCGGCGAACTTCTTCTTGGACCTCAATCGCGCCATGACAGCCCCGTGACGGGCACAATGGCACGCCGACGCCGCAAAAAAAACACGTCAAATCCGCCGCGCCCGCGGTCGATTTCTAGCGGCCCAAACCGACCATGCGGCGGACATCGTTTGCGGTAATGCCGGCGGCACGCAATTCGCGCAGACTCTTGGCCTGCGCCGATTTGGACAGCTTGTTGCAGTCGGCGTCGAGGATAAGCTTGTGGTGGTAATAGTTCGGCTCCGGCAACCCGAGCAGCGCTTGTAGTAAGCGGTGAATGCCGGTGGACCAGAACAAATCCTGTCCGCGCACGATATCGCTGACGCCCTGCAGCGCGTCATCGACCGTTACGGCAAGATGATAACTGGTCGGCACGTCCTTCCGCGCCAAAACAACGTCGCCCCACATCTGTGGCGCGGCGGCGACGCGGCCGGTCTGGCCTTGCGGCCCGGAGCCAGTCTCGGCCCATGTCAGCACGCCAACACGCGCAACGGCGTCGTCCATCGCAAGCCGCAATGCATAGGGTTCGCCGGCGTCGATGCGGCGCTGACGTTCGGCCGCTGACAGCTTTCGCCCGCCGCCGGGATAAAGCGGCACTCCATCGGGATCGCGTGGCCAGTCCCCTTGCCTGTCGCGCTCGGCGACTAGAGCAAGCGATCTCGCCACGGCTTTCAAAGCTCGGATAGAGCAGCCCTTCCGCGTTGAGCTTGGCGACTGCAGCCCGGTAATCGTCGAAATGCTGGCTCTGCCGCCGTACCGGCTGTTCCCAGACGATGCCGAGCCAGCCAAGGTCCTCATAGATCGCGTCTTCATATTCCGGGCGAGACCTGGATTCGTCGATATCCTCGATGCGCAAAAGCAACCGGCCACCCAGATCGCGCGCCATCGCGGCGTTGAGCAATGCCGAGTAGGCATGGCCCAAATGCAGATATCCGTTCGGGCTCGGCGCGAAACGCAGGTTTCGGATGTGCGTGCTCACGTTCGCCATGCTTCGTCGAAGCGCTACACGCGGTCAACAGCGGCTTGCCGATTCAGGAGTGAAAAATCGATTGAAACATGCAAGATGGCTGACAAACGGGCAGTAGCAGGGAGACATCCGTGGCGACATCCGCAGCGACATCATCTGCAACGACATCGTCCGCAGAGCGATGGCGGCTCCATCCATTCAACTTCCAGAAATGGATCGCCGAGAACCAGCACCTGCTCAAACCGCCAGTTGGCAACAAAAAGGTTTTTGAAGACGGCCAGATGACGGTGCAAGTCGTCGGCGGGCCCAACGAGCGCGTCGATTTCCATGACGACCCGGTCGAGGAATTCTTCTATCAGCTCAAGGGCGACATGGTGCTCAAGGTCTGGGAGGACGGCAAGATTTTCGACGTGCCCATTCGCGAAGGTGACGTCTTCCTGCTGCCGGCCCATGTCCCGCATTCACCGCAGCGGCCGCAGCACGGCTCGATCGGACTCGTTGTCGAGGCCGCGCGGCCGGGCAAGCGCGACGGATTCAACTGGTACTGTTTCGCTTGCGGCGAGCTTGTTCATCGCGTCGAAGTCGAGGTTGAACACCTAGTCAGAGATCTGCCCCCGCTCTACCAGGCGTTCTATGCTGACGAGGGTGCGCGCAAATGCCAAAACTGTGGCGCCGTTCATCCCGGCGACAAGCCTCCTGGCAGTTGGGTGAAACTCTAGACGACAATGACAAGTCTCATCACGACCGAAGCTGACCTTGATCTTGCGATCGCGGGATTGATCGCAGCCGACCCGCGCTTCGCCGCGCTGATAGCGACTGCTGGGCGGCCACTGCTGCGCAGACGGCCACACGGCTTTGCCGGCCTCGCCGCGACCATCGTCTCGCAACAGCTTTCGACCGCGAGCGCCGGCGCGATCTGGGGACGGCTGGCCGCCGCGTTCGAGCCGTTCGAACCGGCAGCGATCATGCGCGCGCGGACGCCAAAGCTCGCCCGCCTCGGATTATCTCGCCCGAAAATAAAATCGCTAAAGGAGATTGCGCGCGCCATCGACAAGGGCCATCTGGCGATCGCAAAGCTTGGCGAACTCGCTGCTGAGGATGCACACGCCGCGCTGACTGCCGTCCATGGTATCGGCCCATGGACTGCCGATATCTACTTGTTGTCCTGCCTCGGACACGCCGATGCATGGCCGGCGGGCGATCTGGCATTACAGGAAGCAGCACGTGTCGCTTTCGGGTTGAAGACGCGGCCATCGGCCAAGGAAATGATCCCGCTCGCAGAATCCTGGCGGCCGTGGCGCGCGGTGGCCGCGCGCGTGCTCTGGACTTATTATCGCACGATTAAGGGGCGCGAAGGTGCGCCCGTCGTCCCTCGGAAAATCCCCAAAGCCGCCAAGATAGCTATCAAGAAAACGAAACCCGGCAAACCGAAGCGAGGAAAGAATGGCCGCTGAGCTCGACGGTCCGCGGCTCGCGCCGAAATCAGGTCCCGCGCGACAACTTGTCGTGTTCCTGCACGGCTATGGCGCCGACGGCAACGACCTGATCGACATCGGCCGCGCCTGGCAGCAGCTCCTGCCTCAGGCAGCGTTCGCATCGCCGCACGCACCGGAGCCGTGCGGCCAGGCGCCAACGGGCCGGCAATGGTTTCCTCTCGCCGCTCGTACTCCTCAGGAAAGCTGGAACGGCGTCAACAAAGCCGCGCCGATGCTGCAACGCTTTCTCGATTCCGAACTCGAACGTCACAAGCTGCCGCCAGCGGCGCTGGCGTTGGTCGGTTTCAGCCAAGGCACAATGATGTCGCTGCATGCCGGACTCCGCCGCGCCGTGGCTCCCGCAGCGATCGTCGGTTACTCTGGCCGGCTGGTCGTGCCACCCAATGCCGACCCCGAAGCCTTCGCGGCCGAGATCACGTCACGTCCGCCGGTGCTGCTGGTTCATGGCGATCGCGACGACCTGATCCCGCCACAGGCGCTATTTCAGGCGACCCAGGGTCTGTCGGCTTTGGAAGTACCGGTGGAATGGCATTTGTCGCCCGGAATTGGCCACGGCATTGATAGCGAGGGATTGCGGCACGGCGGCGAATTTTTGGCATGGCGATTTGATACAAGCCATTGATAATACGTTATTATTTAACAGAGAGTTCTGAGGATCAAGTAACGATTTTCTAGCACTTTCAGCCTAGAAACGCACTGTCGGAGTAGTGCGTAATGCTGGCTGCAGCGATCCAAAAACTTGTACGAGGCTCGGCCCGGTCGCCGTTCTCGCGAGATTTCGTCCGCTGCCGCAACGGCGCCACCACCGTCGAATTCGCGATGGTCGCGACGCCGTTCATCGCGCTTCTCGTCGCCATCCTGCAAACCGTCCTCGTATTCTTCGCGCAACGGGTGCTCGACGAGGTCACCGAAGAAGCCAGCCGCTACATCATGACCGGCCAGGCACAGACCGGCGGTGTCACACAGTCGGGCTTCGCCAACTATGTCTGCACCAACTCGCCCGCGCTCGTCGGTGCGCTGTTCACGTGCAGCAACATCATGGTCAACGTGCAGAATTACGCCGCGTTTGCTTCCGCAAATACTTCGACCCCGACGTTGACCTACCATCCCAACGGCACCGTTTCGAATACCTGGAACTACAGCGCCGGAAACGCCGGCGACATCGTTGTCGTTCAGGTCATGTATCAATGGCCGGTCGTGCTTGGCCCGCTCAATTTCAATCTCGGCAATCTGTCGAATGGCAACCGGCTTTTGATCTCAACAGCCGTATTCAAGAACGAGCCATACTGATGAACGTTCATTGCCTCGCGAAACATCCGTCGCTTCTGCGCCGCTTTGCGCGGGATCCCAAGGGGGTCTCGGCGGTCGAGTTCGCCATGGTGTTGCCATTCATGGTCGCTCTCTATCTCGGCACCATCGAGCTCGGCAATGGGCTCGCGGTAAAGTTCAAATCAACACTCGCCGTGCGCACCGTCACCGATCTTGCATCGCAATTTGTCAGCATCGACACTTCGACGATGAGCATTATTCTCAATGCAGCCTCGACGGTGATGACGCCATACCCGACGTCGAGCATGGCGATCACGCTGTCGGAAATAACAACGAATGCCAGCGGCCAGGGCAAAGTGACGTGGAGTTGCTCACTCGGCGGGACCGCACGGACATGGAATGTCAACTACACCCTGCCAACCAATCTGCAGACCGCCAACATCACCGTGCTTTTGGGCGAGGTAACGTATCCCTACACGCCCAACCTGGGATACGTGATCACCGGCACTATCAACATCAGCCAGAGCATGTACTTTTATCCGCGACTGACCAGCACGATTACTGGCCCGGGCGCGTCCGTGGGATCCTGCCCGACGTCATAAGGGCAAGAGCACGATCACCATGCATATTGTGAATTTGCAGCGTGCGCGCGCTGCTCGACATTGCCGCAACTCGAACCACTAGAATGCAAAATGGCCGGAAAATTCCGGCCATTGTTCGTTTTTGTTAGGCGCCGATGATCTGCCGATCACTGTGTCAGGCGCGCCGTGGAGACCGCCTGCTCGAACAGCGCCTGCATGGCCGCCGAGATGTCGCCGTCCGTGGTGATGGAGAAATACAAGCCCGACGAGGCGCAGCTCTGCATGTTGGTAGCGATCTGGCTCTGCCACGGCGAGATCCAGGTATTGTACCAGGCATTGGTCGGCAGCGGCAGATAGGTGGTGTACAGCACCGCGATGCGGATGCCACGCGCCTTGACTGTGGTGCACCACGTCGTGTCGAACGGCGCCTGACAGCGTGTTCCGCTGAGCGTTTGCGAGCACACGCCGGTATTGTCGTCCTCGACACCGTCGCTGACGAGAAACAGCACTTCCTGCGGCGTGCTGCTCGACGTGCCGGTGCCCGGCGTCGGCATGACGGTGTTGATACCAGACATCGCCGACGGGAAATTGGTATCGGTATCGTTGTTGCAGTTTGAAGAGGTGAGACAGTTATTGTCGTAGACCTCCAGCACATCGATGCCGGCGGCCGAGGTCGCCGCCGTAGTGAGATTCGACGTCAGCGACTGGACAGTATTCACGCCGCTGTAATTGAACGTATAAACCGCCATCCGGTAGGTCGCGTTGTTCGCAGCCTCGGTGTTGGAAGCGGTGGTCATCAGCGCCGAAGCCGCTGAGGCCATATTCTGAATCCGCGTCGTCACGCCGAGGTTCTGTGCCAGTGCGTAGTTATCTTCGCCGTTCGGATTGCCGAGGTTGTCCGACGACGGATGGGATTCATGGCAGGCGAACGCACAACCGCCCTGCGATGAAGTATTGGCGACCATGGTATTAATGCCAGCCGTGGTCGCCGCGATGTTCATCGACGGCGAATTGTCCAGCAGAAGATAGAAATCGATGTTGGGAGACGTCGAGGCCGTCGACACCGACGAGCCCGATAGCGGCCAGTTCGCTTCACCGGTCTTCGTGAGCAGCTGGAGGACATTCGGAAACGAATTGGTCGAGTTCGCCGTGTAACTGACAGTTATGCTGCGGGTGAGGCCACCGTTGGAGCTGCCGACGGTCACGGTCGGGGTCACGCTGGTGACGCCGATGACGGTGGAGGCGACCGCGTTGAATGCATTCGTGGCCGCGGTCGTCGCGGTGGCACTCGACTGCCCCATCATAGTCGGCGTCACCCCGGCAAGCGCGGCAGCGTCGGCCGCGGCATTGAGCAGCGTCCGCTTTTGCGTTGCCGCGGCAAAGTCCATGGCCATGCCGGCGAGGAAGACGCAGGGGATGAGCGACAATGCGAAGATGATCGCGATATTGCCCTGACGGTCGCGAAAGAACCGGCGCATCGAAACGCGAAGCATAAGCGAACTCATCGGCGGCAAGAATTTGCTTTTTTGCGTCCTTCGCTAATATTTGAAACACATTGATTTTTCGTTGCAGGACAGGCATAAGCCCGGCCGCTTTGCCGGCGCCAAGGTAGCGTTGTTAACCATAATGGGATGGTTGGCGACGCACCCACATCGCTGCACGATGCAAATTTGAATGAACCGGTTTGCTATTCGTTCACGGCATTCGCGGTTTGCGTCCTGCTCTCGATAATCGCGGCAAGAGCATTGAGTCCGTCGGTCAAAGCCGCCGGTCCCGGCTGCAATATCAATGGCGATTTAATCTCGAAGAGCGCGCCGCGGCGTACCGCAGGCACAGTCTCGAAACCGGACCGCTGCGCGACTTTTTCAGGCCGGAATTTCTTACCGCACCAGGAGCCGATGAGTGATGTCGGGAGCGCGGGCAATGACGTCGTCCGGCGCGACGATGCGTTCTTTCGCAGACTTCGCCGTGGCGCGTTCCGCAAAAATGTCTGTGCCGCCCGCGACTTCGATCAATTCGGAGACCCAGCCGATGCCGGAAATCATCGGCTCATCCCATTCCTCAAAGTAGACTTTGGGTCGGCGGCTCATGGATGCATTGCGTTCGCGCGCTGCCGCAATCCCGGCGGCCAATTCCTCGGCCAGCCGCGAGGCGCGTTCAGGCGCGCCAACCAGCGATCCGAGCATCCGGATCATGTCGAGAATTTCGGCAATAGTCCGCTGATTAAAGGCATGGACATCGACGCCGTGCCGGATGAGGTCGGCTGCGATATCCGCCTGCAGATCGGAAAAGCTGAGAACGAGATCGGGCTTCAATGCCAGGATTTTTGGAATATCGGCAGAGGTGAAGGCGGAAACCCGCGGCTTCTCCCGCCGCGCTCGCGGCGGCCGCACGGTGTAGCCCGAAATGCCGACGATGCGCTTGTCCTCGCCGAGCAGATACAGCGTCTCAACGGTTTCCTCGGTCAGGCAGACGATGCGTTCGGGCGGGAACAACTTTGGCTACCTTTGCAATTTCATGGAAACGCCGGACCTGCTTGGCTGCAGCCCGACGCCGGGCGCCGGGATTGCATCGCCGCCCGCTGCCCTTTGCAATAGACAGATACGCGCCGCCTTGGTTAGCGTACCCGGCTTGAAGGCGCGGATGCCAGCATGTCGAACCGGCAAAGCTACGATTACATTATCATTGGCGCAGGCTCGGCCGGCTGCACGCTTGCCAACCGGCTGACCGAAGACAAGGGCAAGCGAACGCTGCTGCTTGAAGCCGGCGGCTGGGACCGCGACCCGTGGATCAAAATACCCCTCGGCTGGCCGCGGCTTTTGCTCAAACGCAAGCACGACTGGATGTATTTCGCCGAGCCCGAGGCGACGACGGGTGGACGCGGCCTGGAATGTGCCCGCGGCCGGATCATTGGCGGCTCATCGTCGATCAATGCCTTGGCCTATACACGCGGCCATCGCGGCGACTACGACCGCTGGGCGGCGACCGGACTGTCCGGCTGGTCCTACGCCCACGTTCTTCCGTACTTCCGGCGGCAGGAATCCTGGGAAGGCGGTCCGAGCTTTTTCCGTGGCGGCGACGGACCGCTGTCGACGCAAACGACGCGCTTTTCCGATCCGCTGGTTGATGCTTTTACAGCAGCCGGCCAGGCTGCCGGACACAAGTCCACACCGGATCACAACGGCGCGCAGCAGGAAGGCTTTGGTGCCTGGCAGATGACGGTGCGCAATGGCCGCCGTTGCAGCGCGGCCGATGCCTATCTGCGTCCCGCGCTCAGCCGTCCGAATCTGACCGTCGAGACCAACGCGCTGGTGATGCGTCTGGTGTTCGACGGCAAGCGCGCCGCCGGCGTCGAATACATTCGGCACGGTCAAAGCATTACCGTGTACGCGGATCAGGAAGTGATCTTAAGTGGCGGCGTCATCAACTCGCCGCAGCTCCTGATGCTGTCGGGCATCGGCGATCCCGACGAATTGCGCGCGCACGACATCGGCGCGAAAGTCGCTCTGCCGGGCGTCGGCAAGAATTTGCAGGATCACATCTCGGCGCAGATCAGCTATACGCGCAAAGAGCCGGGACCGTTTCATCGCGCGATGCGTTTTGATCGCATCGTTCCGGCGCTGGCCGATGCCTACTTTAACGGTAGAGGCATCGCATCGGAGCTGCCGACTGGACAGTTGGCATTTCTCAAGAGCCGGCCGGATGTTGCGCTGCCTGACGTTGAATTGATCTTCAACGCAGCGCCAATGACGGCGTACCCCTATTTATGGCCGTTCCGCCGCGCCTATGCCGATGCCTTTGCCTGTCGTGCAGCAGTGCTGCGTCCGGAAAGCCGCGGGCGGGTCGAGCTGATCTCGGCAGACCCGAAAAAGCCGCCACGCATCCGCCAGAATTTCCTCGCTACCGACAACGACTGGAAAACGCTGCGCGCCGGACTTCGCATGATCCGCGACGTCTGCCGCCAGGCACCGATGCAATCATTCGCGACCCGGGAGATCGGTCCGGGGGATGGCGCGGTCACCGACGCAGCCCTCGACGACTACATCCGCACGACCAACATTACGGTGCATCATCCGCTCGGCACCTGCAAAATGGGCGTAGCGTCGGATCGCATGGCTGTGGTCGATCCGGAGTTGCGGGTGTTCGGCACCGAGGGCCTTCGCGTCGTCGATGGCTCGGTGATGCCCGACCTCGTCGGCGCGCATATCAACGCACCGATCATCATGATTGCAGAAAAGGCCGCCGACCTGATCCGCGGCCGTGAGCCGCTTGAGGCGGTGCGTTTTGCCGGCGCCTCCGAGCTATCGCGGCCGTGAGTGGCGGCAGCCCTGCCTTACAGAGCCGCCAAGGGATCCATAACTCCCGGGCCGGGCTTCACAATCCCGTCATGCCTGCCTATAAAATACCACCCAACGCCGCACTGCGGCACTGAGTCGGGTTAGGAGCGTCGGCATTGAACGCTCATGTTTCGCCTTCAGGTTTTCCGGCGCTCGTGCTGAACGCCGACTTTCGACCGCTGAGCTATTACCCGCTGTCACTGTGGTCATGGCAGGACGCCATCAAGGCCGTCTTCCTTGAGCGGGTGAATATCGTCGCCAATTACGACCGGGCGGTGCGCTCGCCGAGCTTCGAGATGAAGCTGCCGAGCGTGGTGTCGCTGAAGACCTATGTGAAGCCCTCGACGCATCCGGCTTTCACCCGGTTCAACGTGTTTCTGCGCGATCGGTTCTGCTGCCAGTTCTGCGGCTCGCGCGACGATCTCACGTTCGACCATCTGATCCCGCGCTCGCGCGGCGGCCACACCACATGGGTCAACGTGGTCGCCGCCTGCTCGCCATGCAATCTGCGCAAGGGCAATATGACGCCGGACGAGGCGAGGATGTTCCCGTCGCAGACGCCGTTCCAGCCGTCGGTGCAGCACCTGCACCGCAACGGCCGGCTGTTTCCGCCAAACTATCTGCACGACAGCTGGCTCGATTATCTGTACTGGGACACCGAGCTCGATCCGTAAGGATCGGTCGCACCCAACAGCTATTTGCAAGCTTGATGACCGGGCTGGTTCCGGCACTTATGCGCCTTTGGCTGGTTATAAGCCACGGTTTTAAGCCATGGATGCCCGGCCGCGGCTATTGTTCGGCTCTAGGAAACAGTCTCTTCGTTCACAGCCCATCACTCAAAACGAACCGACCCTCCATCTCTCAAAGTGACAGGGCAATCAAGCTCTGACCCATTTGGAGACAAGTCATGACGAATTCAAAACTCACGTTTGCTGCTGCGGCGCTTGCTGCGATCACTCTGGCGGCTCCTGCGTTTGCCCAGTCGGTTGACCACACCGGTACGTTGCAGCCGTCCTTCTACGATGGCAACGGCAAGCAGGTGATCGGATCGCGGGCGCCACAGACGGTGGTGCAGGTTCGTCCGAGCCGTCCGCTGTACAATTCCGTATCGACTCCGGTCGAGACGGGTGCGACTTCGGGATACGATCCCTCGATCGCAGGCCAACGCTAACAACTCACCAGTTGTACATTTAGAGAGGGGGCGCCGCGTTTTTGGCGCCCCCTTTCTATTTACACGCTTTCGACAATCGCAATTTGCTTTGAACCGAGAAGCGATTTTAGGGTTGTGCCCACCGGCTCATGGGCCTACATGCGCCAATGAGGGGTATTTAAAGCCGGAGTTTTTACAGCCGGAGTTTTGACAGACATGGGATCGATTGTTTTGCTCGATCTGATGGGCGGCGTGGCGCTGCTGCTGTGGGGACTGCACATGGTCCTCAGCGGCGTGATGCGCGCGTTCGGGCCGGATCTGCGCCGCTTCCTCGCCACGGCACTGCGTAACCGCTTCAGCGCCTTCGCCGCCGGACTCGGGCTGACCGCCCTGCTGCAAAGCAGCACCGCGACCGGACTGATGACGTCTTCGCTCGCCGCCGACGGGCTGGTGGGTTTGGTCCCGGCGCTCGCCATCATGCTCGGCGCCAATGTCGGCACGACCTTGATCGTGCAACTGCTCTCATTCGACATTGCAGCCGCCGCGCCCGTACTGTTCGTCGTGGGCCTGGTGACCTTCCGCGCCGGAGGGTCGAGCCTGACCAAAGCGATTGGCCGCGTTGCCATCGGCCTCGGCCTGATCCTGCTCGCGCTGCACATCCTGCTCGATACGCTGGCGCCTGCCGAGCAAGCACCGGCCGTGCGGCGCTGCTTGGCTCGATCACCGGCGATCCGGTGCTGTGCATCCTGATCGCGGCGGCGCTGACCTGGGCCGCACATTCAAGCGTCACCGTGGTGCTTCTGGTGATGTCTCTCTCCTATTCGCATTTCATCACCGAGCCGGCGGCGCTGGCGCTGGTGCTCGGCGCTAATCTCGGCAGCGCCATCAACCCGCTGATCGAGGGCGGCGTCAGTGGTAATCCGGCAAGCCGCCGGCTTCCCGCCGGCAACATGCTCAACCGCGTTGTCGGCATTGCTGATTACGCTACCGTTCCTCGGGCCGATCGCAAACGCGATGGCGGCGTTCCAGCCCGATGCCGCCAAGATGACGGCCGAGTTCCACATGCTGTTCAACGTGGCACTGGCGGTGATTTTCATCGGCCCGCTCGACGCTGTGGCGTGGCTGCTGGTGCGCATCCTGCCTGAGAAAAAGCAGCAGGCGGACCCATCCGCGCCGCGCTATCTCGACGAGGCCGCGCTCGAAACGCCGTCGCTCGCCCTTGCCAATGCTGCGCGCGAAACGCTGCGCATGGGCGACACAGTCGAAACCATGCTGCGCGACGTGATGAACGCACTGATCACCAACGATCGCGCGCTCGTCAGCAATGTGTCCAAACTCGACAATGTCGTCGACAGGCTCAACGAGGCAATCAAGCTTTACGTCACCAAGCTCACCCGCGACAGCCTCGATGAGCGCGAGGGCCGCCGCGCCATGGAGATCGTCTCGTTCACCATCAACCTCGAGCACATCGGCGACATCATCGACAAGAATTTGTGCGAACTTGCGGTCAAGAAGATCAAGCGGCGCTATCAGTTCTCGGCCGAAGGCGCGGCCGAGCTGACCGCATTCCACAAACGCGTCTGCGAATGCCTGCAGTCGGCTTTCGGTATCTTCATGACCGGCGACGTCGAGGCGGCAAAGAAGCTGATCCGCGAAAAGGCCGACATGCGCAAAGCGGAGCTCGAAGCGGCCGACCGGCACCTGGAGCGATTGCGCGAAAGGCAGCCGGAGAGCGTGGAGACCACTTCGCTGCATCTCGACGTGCTGGCCGACCTCAAGCGTATTCACTCACACATCTGTTCGGTGGCTTATCCCGTACTGGAAGCTGCCGGCGAATTGCCGGTGCGCGAAAGCTCGCGCACCGAAACTACGGCCGACGCGCTGACCTACCAGCCCCGATTGCTGCCTTAAGCCTGTCCGCTGCGCGATTAGGCGTTGTCCTACTTCGCCCACAACTGGCGAGTCGCAAGCGCTGCGCCCTCACGCATTGCCTTGAATTTCTCCCAGATCACCGTTGGATGCACTTCGGTGTTGTACAAAGCCTGCGAGGAGAAGCCGCAATCGGCTCCGGCAATGACATTCTCGCGGCCGACCAGCCTGGCGAAGCGGACGATCCGCTCGGCGATCAATTCAGGATGCTCGACGATATTGCTGGCGTGAGTGACGACGCCCGGGACCAGGACTTTGCCTTCCGGCACTTTCACGCGCTCGAAGAGATGGTACTCGTGCTCATGGCGCGGATTAGCCGCCTCAAAGCTGTACGAGCCGGCATTGATCTGCAGCATGTAGCCGATGACGTCCTTCAGCGCGGCTTCATAGATGCGCGGGCCTTCGTTGATACCGTAACAGGTATGGAAACGGACGCGCTCCGGCGGAATGCCCTTGAGGGCCGCATTGATCGAGTCGACATAAATCTGTGCGCGGCGCTGCTTCTGCCTGTCGTCGAGACCGACCTCGAAAAAGATATCCGGAAGAAACGGGTCGTCGATCTGAACCAGAATGCCGGCGTCGGCGATTGCACGGTATTCCTTGCTCACCTCGACAGCGAGCGCATTAAAATAGTCTTCGTCGGATTTGTAATATTCGTTGATGCCGACGCCTGAGGGCGCCGTAGCCGGCAGGAAGACGTGTTCATCGGGGATGTTGGCGGCCTTCGCCGCGGCTTTCACATTATCGATGTCGATCTGCACAAGCTTCTCGCCGCGGTACTTCACCGGACCGACGCAGACGACCGGAGCAAGCGGGACGACCGCACCGCCCATCATCGCCTGCTTGAAATATTGCTCGTAATATTCCGGAAAAGCGGCGACCTCCTGCTCGAACAGCTTCATTTTTACGCTCGGGCGTACTTCGAACCCTTCAAGTCGTTCCCGCACGTAAGTGAAGAAGCCCGGCTTGGAGAATTCGCCGTCGGTGACGATATCGATGCCGCAATCGGCCTGCTTGCGTACCACCTCCGTGACCGCTTTACGCAGCGCCTGCCTGAAAGGCCGCTTCGTCGTAAGACTTCCCGGAGTATTTAGCTTTCATCGCATCGAGCAGGCCATGCGGTCTCGGCAGGCTGCCAATGTGGGTCGTCTGAATGCGATCGGTGTTCTGTTGTATTGTCATGGCACGCTCCTCACTATCGTCGTTCGTCAGACGCATTTGTTTGGGATCGTCAGCGCAGCCGGCAAGACAGCTGCTACTCCGCAGCCACCTTGTGGGCGCCGCCGAACGCCGGCGCGACCTCTTCCATGAACCGCGCCATCTCGTCCTTGACCTGATTGTGGGGCTTGAGGCCAACGTTGAAGTACAGAATGACTTCGTCGAAGCCCGCGGCCTCCACCTTTTTCAGCGTCTCGGCAATGCGCGCCGGCGAGCCGAGCAGCACTGAATTCTCGGTCAGGTCCTGTGGCTGCACCTTGGCAAGCTTCGCGACCATGTCGACGAAATAGCGATAGCTCGGCGGCGCAGTCTTCGGATCGCCGGGCAACGCCTCAATAACGCATTCGCGGTAGTAACGAATCTGGCGGGCCCGCGCAGCATCTTCCTGCGCCTTGTCGTCGGAAAAATGGATGAAGTAGCTGCACATCAGGCGGCCGGGCTTGCGGCCATGCTTGGCGCACGTCTCATGGTAGAGATCGGACACCTGCTTTAGCCCACCGAAGCTCATCGCCGCCGCGAACGGCGCTACGATCAATCCACAATCCAGCCGCGCCGCGAGTTCGATGGACGGCTTGGAGAACGATCCGACATAGGTCGGGATCGGCTTCTGCACCGGCTTCGGCGTGATGCGAACATCATCGAACGAGAAATGCTTGCCGTGATGCGACATGCGATCGTCGGCGGCCCAGAGCTGCCGGATCACCTCGAGGCTTTCCTCGAAGATGCCCTGATTGTCGTCGAACGAAACATGGAACGGCTCGTATTCGCGCCGATCGTAACCGCGACCGCAGGCGAAATCGACCCGGCCATTGGAGAGCAGATCGAGCGTCGCCCATTGCTCGGCAACCCGGATCGGGTGGTGCAGCGGCGTTACCGTCACCGCCGGCGCGAGCCGGATGCGTTTGGTTTGCGCGGCGATGTAGGACAGCACGAGATCCGGACAGGACAGCACACCGAGCGAATTGAAATGATGCTCGCCGATCCAGGCCGAATGCATGCCGAGCTTGTCGGCATAGAGCGCTTCATCGGTGATGTCGGAGACAAACTGGTTCGCTGAACGCGAATTATTTTCGTAGTGGTTGTCGCTCAGCGTGAAGTAGCCGAAGTCCATCGTAACCTCCCACGAGTTTGCATTCTGAATTCTTATTGAAAGCAATAATAGTTGAATTTGCATCTGTTGTAAATGCACTTATTTCCAGCTAAATTGCCTCGGTAATGGCCCCCACCAAACAAACCTCCCGGCTCGATCTCGGCGATTACCTGCCCTATCTCGTGAACCGTGTCGGCAGCATCATTGCCGAGCAGTTCGGCGAAGAAGCACTGACGCCCCATGGGCTTAGCATCGCGATGTGGCGCGTCATGGCGGCGCTTGCCAGCACCGGCGGCCAGCGGCAAATTGATCTTGCCGACCTGACCAGCATCGATTCGTCGACCCTGTCACGGCTGGTGACCCGGCTGGTGCGCCTCGGCATCGTTACCCGCACGCGTTCGACGAGCAGCAACCGCGAAGTCGTGGTCAAGCTGTGTGCGAAGGGTAATGCGCTGATGACGGAACTCGTCCCCGTCGCACGTGAATATGAAACAGCAGCGATAGCCAACCTGTCACGGGAAGAGTTGATGCTGCTCAAGCGCTGCCTGCGCCGCATGTATGGCGCAATGAAAGCGCGGCCGGCCGCGTTAAACGGCAAACGTCCGAAGCCGATCGCGGTATAAATTATTCGACGCTCGATCCCGGCGCGCTATCCTCGAACACCGTTTGCACCGGCGGACTCCCGGAAAAGCCAAGCTCGTTCCAGCGCGCCACAACCTGCTCGTAGGTTTTTTTTGACAGTTTGGTCCGCTTGGAAAAATTCTTGATGTGCCGGTAGTCCATGCAGGCGTTGATCAGCGCCTTCGACCCCCACGGCCGGATTTCCGGAGGATTGAGGCTAGGATCAAGGAACGTGCTCCAGGTCTCGCGCAGAATGTCGATCGACTGCGATGGACGCGACCGTGTCGCCATCGCCCACAACACCTGGTGCACATTGGTCGGATCGACGTCATCGTCCACGACGATGACGTACTTGCCGAAATAGGCGCCGCTGACGCATTGCGCCGCCAGCGCCATCACCTGCGGCGCGTGTCCCGGATACATCTGCTTGACCGAGACGACGGTGATGCCCCAGCCGGCCGCTTCCGGGATCGACCACACGCCCTGGATGCCCGGCACGCCAAGCTTTTGCAGATCGGCCCAGATCGCCGCCGAACGCAACGCCGCCCAGAACAGGCCGGCTTCGTTGGCCGGGCCGTCAGCCATCAGCGCGCAAGTGAGTGTCGGGTTGTTGCGGAAGCGGACTTTTTCGACGCGCATATACGGCGTCGCACCGCTCGGCCTGCCGTAGTAGCCGGTGAATTCCCCGAACGGACCTTCGGCGAAGGTTTCGTCGGGATAGACGAAACCTTCGAGGATGATTTCGGCACGCGCCGGCAGCGGCAGGCCGGTCAGATCGCTCTTGAACACTTCAATCGGCGAACCGTTGATGCCGCCGTAGTATTCGTACTCGCTTTCGGTCTTCGGGAACGACGTCGCGCCGACCAGGAACAGCAGTGGGTCGATGCCGTAAGCAGCGGCGATCGGCATCGGCTTGCCCATCTTCCACCATTTGTCGCGGTCGAGCGTGGCGTCCTTGCCCGGCGAGGTGTAGACGCCGATCTCGCGCGGCCCTTTGATCATCATGCGATAGGTGCCGACGTTGATGCGGCCGGTTTCCGGGCATTGCGTCACCACCGCGTCGCCGGTGCCGAGATAGAGCCCGCCGTCGAGCGGCCACATGCGTTGCGCCGGGAACTGGCGGATGTCGATCTTGTCGCCGGTGACGATGTTCTGGTTGCAGATCGCGGTTTCGGCGGCGACCTCTTTGGGCTTCATCGTCTTGCCCATCTTGCGCTGCAGCGCTTGCACCGCCTTGAGCGGATGATCGACCGGCTCCTCGCCGATCATCAGACAGAACCGCGACAGGTTACAGCCGATCATGTTGTACAGCGCGCGATGCCCCGGATGGCCTTTGATGTTCTCGAACAACAGCGCCGGACTCTTCTCGCTGCCGACAAGGTAGGCGATGGTGGCGGCCTCAAGATCCGGGTCGACCTCGGCGGTGATGCGCTTGAGTTCGCCCATCGCCTCGACTTTCGAAATCCAGGTGTCGAGATCGCTTGAGTTGGGGCTTCGTGACGCAGCCGACGTGCCCGATTGATTCTGCACGTCGCGCTTTTCCGGCGCGACCGGGACGCTCATATCCATCGGCGACTCCTCACTTCTGCCGGTTCCCGGCTTGAACAGCATCTTAGGTTGGCGCGCAAAACTTATCGATAGTCATTTCCCTCGGGTTGTAAGAGATCCCACCGCGATCTAAGTTGTTTCCGTTATCAGCCCTGAGCGGAGCCGGGACATATGGTCCACAAGCCCTGGGCGATCACGCTGATCGTAATTGCCGCAGCGTTGGCCGCGGCTCTAGTGATCGCCATCCACACGCCCGATCCTGGCATCTCTCCCACGGTCGCGCAGCGTCAGCCTGACGTTTCCCACGGCGAATACATCTACCGGCTTGCCGATTGCGCGGCCTGTCACACCAAGCCGGGCGGCAAGACGCTGGCCGGCGGCCTCGCGCTGGTGACGCCGCTCGGCGCGATCTATGCGACCAACATCACGCCGGATCGCGACGCCGGTATCGGCAGTTACAGCTTCACGGATTTTGCGCGCGCGGTACGCCTCGGCGCGCGGCCGGACGGCACGCGGCTCTATCCGGCAATGCCCTACACCTCCTACGCCAGGATGTCGGATGAAGATTTGCAGGATCTATTCGCGTACTTGCAAAAGAACATCGCGCCAGTCAGTCAGCCAACACCCGCCACGACGCTGCCGTGGCCTTACAACATGCGCTGGACGCTGGCGTTCTGGAACGTCGCGTTCCTCGACTCGTCGCACTTCACGCCGGATTCTTCGAAAGATGCACAGTGGAACCGCGGCGCGTATGTTGTTGAGGCGCTGGAGCACTGTGGCGAATGTCATACGCCGCGGCGGGTCACGCAAAACCTCGACAATTCGAGCAAGTTCTCTGGCGCCGCGCTGCAGGGCTGGAAGGCCTACAACATCACGCCCAGCAAACAGTCAGGCGTTGGCGGCTGGAGCGACGACGCGCTTGCGTCCTACCTGAGCACCGGACACGCCGACGGCCATAGTTCGGCGAGCGGACCGATGGCCGAGGCGGTCGACAACAGTCTGCGCTACGCCAAGCCCGACGACATTCACGCCATCGTGGCTTACCTGCGCACAGTCGCTCCGATCGACAACGCGCCGGCCATTGCGCAGAACCCGCCGGCCGCAAACGAAGAGTCGCCTGCTCCGGGTCTCGGTGTTCAGGTGTTCGCCGGCAATTGCGCCAACTGTCACGACTGGAATGGCAAAGGTGTGCAGTCGCCCTACGCCAGCCTGCTCGGCAGCCGAACGGTCAACGATCCCGACGCGACCAATCTGAAGGCGATCCTGCTGTCAGGAAGCAGCGCACCGTTGCCGATCCAGAATGCTTTCATGCCGCCGTTCTCTCGCGGCCATACAGATGACGAACTCGCGGCCGTTGCGAATTTCGTCAACGGCTACTTCGGCAACGGCATGGCGAAAGTCACCGCCGCCGACATTGCCTCTGCGCGGAAGTCGCTGCCGCCAAATTAAACGCCGGTAACCGCTTTGACGCGATCGGGCGATATTGGCAGTGCGCGAAAGCGCTTGCCGGTCAGCTTGAACAGCGCATTGCCGACGCACGGCGCGACCAGCGGCAGCGACGCTTCACCCATGCCCTTCGCCGGGTTGTCGGTCGGCATGATCTGGATATCGATCTCCGGCATCTCCGACATCCGCAGCACCGGATAGTCGTAGAAGTTATTCTGGTCGACCTGTCCGTTGGAAATCGACGCCTGCTCTTTCAAGGTCTGGCTCAGTCCGAAGATGATGTTGCCCTCGGTCTGCGCCAGCACGCTGTCCGGATTGAGCACGATGCCTGGATCGAGTGCGACCCAGAACTTGTGCGCCCGCACGATGCCGGTCTTTGGATCAAGCGAAATGTCGCCCACCGCGGCGACATAGGTCTCGACCACCTTGGCGTAAGAGAAGCCAAGCGCATGACCATCGGCCACCGGCTTGCCCCAGCCGGATTTTTCGATAACCGCCTTGATCACCGCCTGCGCGCGCGGTTCACCTTTCAGCAAATCGAGCCGAAGCTGAATCGGATCCTTGTTCTGGGCATTGGCGATCTCATCGATGAACGACTCGATGACGAACTTGTTATAGCCGGCACCGATGCCGCGCCAGGCGGCAACAGCGACGCCGCGTTTTTCGCGCAGATAGGCGATCGACAGGTTCGGGATGCCGTACTCGATCTTGGCGCCTTCCATCAGGATGCCGTCGATGCCTTTGGCGCCTTCCAGGGCTTTTTCGCCAACCCGATACACAACAACCGATTCACCGACGACGCGGTGCCGCCAGCCGACAATGTTGCCATCGCCATCGAGCGCCGCTTCGACCTGATGGCCGGTCATCGGCCGCATCTGCGCCGATTTGACGTCCTGCTCGCGAGTCCAGATCAACTTGACCGGCCGCTGCATCGCCTTCGCCAGCGGCAGCACTTCCGGCAGCATGTCGGCCGGGCTGCGCCGGCCATAGCCGCCGCCAAGCAGGTACTGATTGAGCTTGATCTTGTCTGGCGTGGTCTTGAGCATTGCCGCAGCAACGCCCGTGTTGATGCTGGCGCCCTGGGTGCCGATCCAGATTTCCGCGCTGTCCCCGCTCGGGCTCACCGTCGCAGTGACGTTCATCGGCTCCATCTGGGCGTGATAGACATATTCAGAGCTGTACTGCGCGCTCATGACTTTCGCTGCTTTTGCGAAAGTCGCATCGGTGTCACCTGTGGCAACGTAGCTGACGCCTTTATCGTCAAGTTTGGCGGCGTGCTCGAGAAATTCCTTCAATCCGGCGGCGCTGTTGAACGAGTCGGCCGGCATGCTTGACCACGTCACTTTGAGCGCATCGCGGCCCTTGAAGGCGGCTTCGATGGTCTCGGCAACGACACCGACCGAATTTTTCAACGGCATCACCTTGAGCACGCCGGGCACCGCCAGTGCGGCTGAGTCATCGACATGCTCGGGCGTTCCGGAATCCACCGGCGTACGCAGCACCGTGGCGTACACCATGTTCGGAATTTGCACGTCGATGGCGTACTGCGCCGAGCCGTTGGTTTTGCCCGGGATATCGAAACGAGGCGTATTTTTGCCGAGGATGCGATAGTCGGCCATTTTCTTTAGAGCCGACTTGTCGATCGCCGGCATCGTCACCGGCACTTGCGCGAAGGTAGCGATCTCGCCGTAGCCGACCGAACGATTGCTGGCGGCGTGAACTACCGTGCTCGGTTCGGTGTGCAATTCGCCGACCGGGACCTGCAAATGGTCAGCGGCGGCTTGCATCAGCACGCTGCGCACGGAAGCGGCTTGGAGTCGGACCTTGTCCCAATAGCCGCGGATCGAGCCGCTGCCGTAGGTGACCATCATGTTGCCGAAGATCGGATTGCCGAAAATCTCCGGCTTGATCGGCGGATAGACCACCGACACCTTCGACCAGTCGGCATCCATCTCCTCGGCGAACACCATGGCGAGGCCGGTGGAGCTGCCCTGCCCCATTTCGGCAACTGGGATCGCCATGACGATGGCGCCGTCAGGACTGATGGTGACCCAGGCGCCGATGGATGCGGGTGCTCCGCCTTCAGCGAGCGCAGCGGCGGGCTTTGTAAACAGAGCGCCAGGAATTGTCAGGGCGAAAGTGAGCCCGGCTGTTCCTTCAAGGAAGCCACGACGTGAAATCTCAGATGTGCGTTCCATCTTGCCCATGACTTACGCTCCCTGCTTCGCGGCTTGCTCGACGGCGCGGAGAATGCGCGGGTACGTTCCGCAGCGGCAGATATTGCCGTCCATGTGGCGGACGATGTCGTCGCGGCTTGGATTTTTGTTGCTGGCAAGCAAGGCAGCCGCCTGCATGATCTGGCCGGACTGGCAGTAACCGCATTGCGGCACCTGCAAGTCGACCCAGGCCTTTTGCAGCGGGTGGTCGTTGTTGGCGGACAGGCCTTCGATTGTGGTGATGTTCTTGCCCGAAACCATCGCAACCGGAGTCTGGCAGGAGCGCACGGCGCGGCCATCGAGGTGGACCGTACAGGCGCCGCACATGCCGGCGCCGCAGCCATATTTCGTGCCGGTGAGTTTGAGATGTTCTCGAATAACCCAAAGCAGTGGTGTATCCGGACCGGCATCCACATTTGCCGGTTTATTATTGACGGTGAAGGTGATCGTCATCACGCACTCCCATTATGCGATTGATCATGAGGAATATAGTGGATTCCCTATCGGGATTCATGTCCAAATGCACGCAATCCATAGGCGCGAGGTCGTCACATCTGCGCGCCTGACCTGGATCATTGCTGGAGTCTTGCGCTTATGGCGACAAATCCAATGGGGGGCGGCCAGATCGGCCGCTCCGTGCCGCGCCTCGAAGCGCGGGAAAAGGTCACCGGCCGCGCCGAATACACCCATCTCATGCGCCTGCCGAATATGCTGCACGGCAAAATCTTCCGCTCCACCGTGGCGCATGGCCGCATCAAGTCGATAGACACCAGCGCGGCGAAGAAAATTCCCGGTGTGTTCCGCGTTATCACCGCCGAAGACGTCGTTAAGGTCATCCCCAACCCCTATTACGGGCCGGCGTTCCACGACCAGCCGATCCTGGCGATGGAAAAAGTCCGTTTCGTTGGCGAGCCGGTTGCGGTTGTTCTCGCCGCCGACCCCCATGTCGCCGAGGCCGCGACCCAGGCGATCGTCGCCGAATACGAAGAGCTGGAACCGGTCTACGACGAAGTCGAGGCGATGACGGCCAAGGCTTACGTCCACGACGAGCTCAAGCCGGCTGGAAGCTTCGCTGACTTGAAACACCTCAAAGGCCAGAAGAACACCAACCTCGCACTCACCGCAAAACTACGGCGCGGCGACGTGGATAAGGCTTTTGCCGAAGCCGCCCATGTGTTCGAGCATGAGTTCCGCACGCAAAAATGCCTGCATGTACCGTTCGAGCCGTTCTGCTCGATTGCCGACTACAAGGATTCCGGCCTGACCATCTACAGCGGCGCGCAGGGACCGTCGTTCGTGCGGGCGGAAATCGCACGGCTGCTCGGCTGGGCGGAAAACAAAGTGCGCATCAAGGTGCCGTATCTCGGCGGCGGCTATGGCGGCAAGCTCTACATCAAGCTGGAAGCGCTGGTGACCGCGTGTTCGATGATCGCGCGGCGTCCGGTGAAGATCGCGCTCACGATGGAAGAGCAGTTTTATCAGATCACCAAGCACCCGGCGACGGTGCGGATCAAATCCGGCATCGACAAAAACGGCCGCATCACCGCGCGCAAGTGCGAAGTGTTCTGGAACGGCGGCGCCTATGCCGACATCGGCCCGCGCGTCACCCACAAATCCGGATTCACCGCAGGCGGCCCTTACGACATCGATAATGTCTGGATCGACTCCTGTGCGATGTACACCAACCTGACACCGGCCGGCGCGTTGCGCGGCTTCGGTATGCCGCAGCTGGTGTTCGCGCACGAGAGCCACACCGACATGATGGCGCGGGCGCTCAACATCGATCCGGTCGAGTTCCGCCGCAAGAACGTGCTGCACAACGGCCGCCCGCAGGCGACCGGCACCATTCTCAAAGATGCGCCGCTCGAAGCGATCCTCGATCACGTCGCCGAAAGGCTGCGCTGGAAAGACAAGTTCGATCACGGCGCCGGCACCATCAAGCGCGGACGCGGTCTCGCGTTCGCATTGAAAGCCTGCGTATCGCCGACCACGTCGGTCGCCATCATCAATGTCAGCGCCGACGGCAGCCCGACGCTGTACATCTCGACTGTCGATATGGGCCAGGGCTCCGATACCGGCATGGCGCAGATCGTCGGCGAGGTGCTCAACGTGCCGGCGGAATCGGTGCGGGTTGTCGCGCGCGACACCGACATCACGCCTTACGACATGGGCACGCTCGGCTCCCGTTCGCTGTTTCACATGGGGCACGCGGTGAAGCTTGCCGCCGAGGAGGCCCGCAGCAAGATCGAAGCGCTGCGCCGTGAAGTCGGAGAGCCCGAAGGCAGCAACACACCGGTTTCCGGCCTGTTCGTCAAAAAATACGGCATGAAGGCCGGCAACATCGTCGGCAGCGGCAGCTACAAGCCCGATTACGCCGCGCCCGATCACGAGACCGGCCTGTCGCCCGAGATCACGCCATTCTGGATGGTGGCTGCAACGGGAGCGGAAGTCGAAGTCGATACCGAGACCGGCCGCGTGCGCGTCGCCAAATTGGTCAACGCGGTCGATTGCGGCACCCTGGTCAATCCGCGCATCGTCGAAACGCAGATTTCCGGAGCGGCGCTGATGCAGCTCGGCTTCACGATGTTCGAGAAGATCAATCTCGACGGCGGCCAGATCACCAACGCGTCGCTGGCGGACTACAGGGTGCCGGGCATTGCCGACGTACCGCCGATGATCAATGAAGCGATCGACGCCTATCAGCACAATGCGCCGTTCGGCGCCAAGGGCGTCGGCGAGTCCTCGACGATGCCGCTGTCGCCGGCGATCGCCAATGCCATCGACGATGCCTGCGGCGTGCGGTTGATGGAATTGCCGCTGACGCCGGAGGCGGTCTTTCGCGCGTTGCGCGAGAAAGCCGGCCAGCCGCTGGCTGCGGAGTAGCGATTATTTTCGCTCATTCCCGCGAACGCGGGAATCCAGCCTAAGGCAACCTGCGGCGATGATGCTTGGGTCCCCGCTTTCGCGGGGACGAGCGGTCACGCGACGCCGCTCCGGTTTACCGCTTTTCTTGGCGGCGTCAGTGCCATAGTCTCCCTCGCAATCAAAAAGCCTTGCAGGGGGGAACGATGGCCGGCGAGCAAGAAGTTCAGATTTCGCATTTTCTGGATGAGCACGGCGTCGGCTCGTTCCAGATCAAGTTGATCCTCTGGTCGGTCCTGATTGCCTTCATCGACGGATATGACATCGGCGCCATCGCGTTCGCCGTGCCCAGCCTGATCAAGGAATGGCATGTCGCGCCGAAAGACCTTGGCCTCGTGTTGAGCGCCAGCAATTTCGGCGTGCTGTTCGGCTCGCAGATCTTCGGCTGGGTCGGTGATCGCTACGGCCGCAAGACCGCGCTGATCGCCGCCAACCTCCTGTTCGGCGTCTTTACCTTCATTGCCGCCTACGCGACCAATCTCACCGAACTGTCGGAACTGCGCTTCATCGCCGGTCTCGGCATTGGCGGCGTCATTCCCAACATCGTCGCGATCAATGCCGAGTCGGCGCCGCGCAACAGACGCGCTACGCTTGCCATTATCGCGGCGGGCATGGTGCCGCTTGGCGGGGCGCTGGCCGGGTTCGCCAGCGCCGCCTTTGTCCCGACCTACGGTTGGCAGATCCTGTTCTATATCGGCGGCGTCGCCCCGGTCGTGTTCGCGTTGATCGCCATGTACGGCCTGCCTGAAGTCGATCAAGTTCATGACCCTGCACGAGAAGCATCGCGAGAACATCGTCGCGCTGCTCAAGGCGATCCGGCCCGATTTCACGCCGCCGCCGAATGCGCGCTTCGTGATCGAAGACGAGAAGCAGTCACCGAGCAATCCGATCTATCTGTTCGGCGACGGGCTGGCGGCGATCACGCCGCTCACCTGGCTGATCTTCGCCTGCAACCTGATGGGCTATTTTTTCCTGATCAGCTGGACGCCGACCCTGCTCGGCGCTGCTCATGTGCCGCCGCAAACTGCGGCACTGGCTGGCGCAGGCTTGCAGGTCGGCGGCACCGTCGGCTCGCTGCTGCTGTGCTGGTGGGTTCAGAAGGCGCGCTTCCTCGCCATTGCGATCCTGTTCGTGATCGCGGTGCCGATCGTGGCCTCGATCGGCTATGCAGGTCTGAGTTCGACGGCGGCGCTGATTGCAATCACGTTCTTCGCCGGCTTCATCGTGCTCGGTATCCAGTCTGGCATCAACGTCGTTGGGGCGATGATCTATCCGACCTCGCTGCGCGCCAACGGTTCCGGCTGGCAGCTCGGCATCGGCCGGCTTGGCGCGATCGCGGGTCCGCTGATCGGCGCGCTGTTCGTCGGCATGCCGGTGCCGGAGCTTTATGTGTGGTCGGCGATCCCGTTCGCGGTTGGTGCCGTGGTGACGGTCATCGTCTACACGCTGGTCAATGCGAGGCTGCGGGCGCACCCGGAGCTGGCAAAGGCGCAGTGAGCATTACCTCTCCTCGCGCGGGGAGAGGTAATGCTAAAACGGCTCGTAATCCCGCAACGCCGGCATCACTTTTTCGCCGAACAGTTGGATCGACCGCATCAGGTCCGGCTCCGGCAAATCGGCGAAATTGAATTCGCCCATGAAGACATTGAACACGCCGGCCTCTGCTGCGGCGCGGAGTTTTCGCGTCACCGTCTCCGGCGAGCCGATGAACACGAGGTCGTTCTTGAGCAGATAGTCCCCGTCGAACAGGTGTTGCATGATTTCTGACGCGCCCGGCTCGCCGCGGCCGACAAACATCTTAGCGTGCTCGGCAGCGCGTACTTCGAATGTTTCGCCGGGCTTTCCCGGCTTTCAGAAATCCCTCGTAAGCGCGGCTTGCCCGGAACAGCGCATTGTCGATCGCCTTTTCGTCGGTCTCATCGACATAGACCACGGTGCAGTAGGCGATCTTCGACTTCTCCTCCCAGCCCATGCGCTGCCAGTCTTGCAGAAATTTCCTATAGCGCGGCGCAGCGTCGGCGCGCGGATAAACCAGGAAGTAGCCGGGATTGATTCCGTTCTTGGCGCAGAATTCCAGCGTCTGCGGATCGCGGCTCATCATCCATAGCGGCGGATGCGGCTGCTGCACCGGCATCACGGCAATCCGGGCATTGTCGGTGTGAAATTCCTGACCGTGATACGAAAACGGCTGCGTCTCGCCGAACGCCGCACGCATATAATCGACGAATTCCAGCGTCGGCGACTTGCGCTGTCCGTAGTCGAGGCCGAACGGGCGGAAATAGTCCGGATTGATGCCGGGAACCAACCCGAGCTCCATGCGGCCGCCGAGCATCTGGTCGACGATGGCGATTTCCTCGGCAAGCCGCAGCGGATGATAGAGCGGCACGATGTATCCCATCGGCCCGATGCGCAGACGCTTGGTCCGCGCGCCGGCGCCGACCGCATAAAGACTCGGCGACGACATCCAGCTTTCGTCGGGCCGGAAATGATGCTCGACGCAAAACGACTGATCGAAGCCAAGCTCGTCGCATAATTGCAACTCGCGCCAGAGCTGCTCGTAACGCTCGTGCGGCGTCATTCCGGGCTTGGCCCAGATGTGAGAGAAATGGGCAAATTTCATGGGATCACTTGGTCGATGCGTACAATTGGACTGCTGTCATATCAGACAAGCAGCGCGGCCGTCATACCCCTGTCGAGAATGCTTGCCACAACTTGTGCATGGGCCTTCCGCGGCCAGTGCAACCCGTTGCGTAGCAAGCTTTGTCATGAGATTTCCTTCCCGCCTCGCCGATGGCTACCGGGCGTTCGTCGACACCCGCCTTCCGCTCGAGCGCAGCCGGTTCCATAAACTTGCCGAGACCGGCCAGAAGCCGGAAGTCATGGTGATCTGCTGTTGCGACTCACGGGTCTCGCCAGAGGTCATTTTTGACGCCCACCCCGGTGAGCTCTTCGTGGTCCGCAACGTCGCCAATCTGGTCCCGCCTTACTCGCCAACCGGGTTCACGCACGGCGTCTCGGCCGCTCTTGAGTTCGCTGTGCAGGGACTCAACGTGAAATACATCATCGTCATGGGCCACTCGCATTGCGGGGGCATCCGCGCGTTCGTCGAACACAGAGGCAGACCCGATCCGGGCGACTTCATCGACAACTGGACGTCGCTGATCGCTCCGGCGGCAAATTCGCTTGGTGAAAGCGGCGATCTCGACAGGGCCGCCTATCTCAGCCGGCTTGAGCGAGCGTCAGTTGTCGCCACACTCGATAATCTGTTGTCGTTTCCGTGGATCAAAAGCCGCGTGGAAGATCGCCAGCTGGAACTGCTCGGCGCTTATTTCGACGTCGGCACCGGCAGCATCGAGGTTTATGACTTCGCGACGGGCGACTTCGAACATCTGGCTCCCGAAGCGGTCGCTGCGGAATAGACCTTACGCGCTCAGCGGCTCATTTAGGTTTTCCTGACCGAGCGCAGTCCGCGCCAGCAACGCCCCACAGTGCGGGCAGTTCGCCGGCAAGACCGCCGCATCGCCGACAGACTCTTCGTAGCTCTTGGTCACGGTGATTGTTTTCCGGGAAATCGCGGCTGACATTTTTGGATGCTGCTCGCGATGGATCTTCAACTGATCGAGAAATCCGACCGTGATGAGACCGGAAAACAGCGCCAGCGTGCCGATTCCGATGATCGACACCGCGCCGCCGACGATCCGCCCAAAAACCGTCACTGGCACCATGTCGCCATAACCTACGGTCGTCAGAGTCTCGATTGCCCACCACATCGCCGCCGGTATCGAGGAAAACACCGCAGGCTGGTCGTCACTCTCGAGCATGTACATCAGCGAGCCGGAGATTGTGACGGTCAGGAGCAGCACGAACAACAGCGCGGCAATCGAGTGCCGCTCCTCGCGCAGTACCGAGAACAGCACGCCGAAAGTCGTCGAATGCCGCGCCAGCTTGAGCATTCGCAACAGACGCAACAACCGCAAAATCCGGAAGTCAGCGGCGTCGAAAAATCCAAGGATCGCGGGCAGTACCGCGACCAGATCGACCAGCGCAAAGAAGCTTCGCATATAACGGAGCCGGCCCCAGGCCGGATCGCGATAGTTAGCGCTGTGGAAATCCACACAAGTCCAGACCCGAAGCACATATTCGAGGACGAAAATCGCCGTCGCGATCTTTTCAAACCGATCGAATGCCGGACCGAAATGCTGCCTGATCGGGTCGACGGATTCGAGGATGACAGACGATACGTTGACGACAATCAGCAGCGTCAGCGCCAGGTTGAATGCGCGTGTCACCGCACTTCGCGGCTCTTCGTCTTCGAAGATGGTCGCAAGCCGCCGACGCAACGAGACCAGGCTCGTACTGGGCATTTTTCGGCTTTCGCTGATCCAGCCGAAAAATCTAGCGGCGCCGCATGAACGATTTTTGACTTAAAGCAATTTCAGGCGGGCGCCGGCAGCAGTTTCATGGGCTCCGGATTATCAGCGATATCCTTTGCCGAACCACCGTAGTAATCCCACAGCTTCTCATGTCCGATATACACGAACGGCCCGACCACAAAGCCGAAGGCTGACAGCGCCGCGGCCGTTGCCGCGCTCCCCACCACGAGATAGATCGTACCGAAATCGACGACCGTCGCGACCGTCCGGAAGGTGATGGTCTTGGCGAGCGCGCGGCTCATCACGACGCTCTGGCCTGCGTTCGTGCCGTCCTGACTGCCAAATCGGAATGCGGACGGCAGTTGGATGCGGATCGGCGTGTCCTCCACAGGACCCAGATAATTCCATGCGGCCTCGTGGGTGAGATAGAACAACGGACCGAAGATGAGATTGAAGGTCGACAGGCCAGCCGCCGTCGAGAGTTCACCGATCACCACATAGTTCGAGGTGAAGTCCAAAGTCGTAACGATGATCCGGAAGGTGATAGTTTTCGCGATCGCCTGCTTGATTCCGAGCTTTGCGACCACCGGTTTGGCCTTTGTCTTGGATTGACTCGCCGCGGCAGCCGCGGTTCTGGACCGCGGGCGCGTCATCGCATCAAACGCGGGCTGAAAACCACGGCGCAGCTTCGGCAAATAGCTGGGCGCGAGAACGGCAGCGCCGCCGATCACGAGGCCCGGGATGAGTGCCGCCTCGAGCAAGGCGACACCCGCGGCAGCGGCAAGCCCCAGCGTGACATAGCCTTTCATCGTGTCTTCCCAAGGTTTGGCAAAAGGAACACCCGCAATTTCCGGATGTCATTCGGTCAACGTACCGCCTGACCATGACGTTCATAAGATCGTCAAAGAGTGACGGCGGACCGCTAAAGCGCGGCAATCCATTTCGATGCTATGAAAATGAGAAGCCCCACCAGACCACCGACCAGAGTGCCGTTGATACGGATGAATTGCAGGTCCTTGCCCACCTGCAGTTCGAGCCGTTCGACAAGCACTGCGGAGTCCCAGTTACGTACCACCCGCTCGATATAACCTCCGATATCGGTGCGATAGGCCAGCAGCGCGCGTCGCGCGACTGCGCGAATCCTGCGGTTGATTTGGGCCTGGCGCTCTGGATCTTCCCGTAACCAATGACCAAGGTTCCGTAAGGCCTGCTCTACGCTTCGCGCAATGGCGTCGGCATGGGCTGGAATTCCCCACTGCAAACCACCCTCCACTTCCGTCCAAAGCGCCTTGGCCTGCTCGGCGACAAGGGGGTTGGCCAGCAATTCGGATTTCAGCGCCTCGCCGCGCCGGTACATTTCCGGATCGGAAGCGAGTTGGGTAATCAGCTTCTCGACACCCTGACGCAACTCGACACGCCACGGGTGTTTGGGATCCCGCATCTCGGTCAGCGATGACAGCATTCCGCTCATCACCTTGTCGGCAATCATCTTGTCGACCCACTTGGGAATCCAGCGCGACGATTGTTGTGCGATCTTGTCGGTGAAATAGTCTTTGTTGTCGCCAAGATAGGTGTGACCGTATTCGATGGCGTGTGCGACGAGGGCCTGAGCCTCACCCTGCGCCCACACCACCGCGAGCAGTTTGGATAATGCAGGCGCTGCCGGAATGCCTGCTACGGCCTGCTGCGATATCCTGCCAAGCGTCTCGCCGATTTGGGCTCGCGGGAGCTGCTCCATCAACCGCGGCAGCACGTTGGCGAGATAGTCCGCCAGCCGATTGGCGTTTGCCGGCTCATCCAGCCACCGCGCGACCGAGCCGACCACATCGACGCGCGCGAGCCGGTCCCGCAGGACCGGCGCCGTCAGAAAATTATTGGTCATGAAGCGCCCAAGCGCGGCGCCGATACGTTCTTTGTTGTTCGGAACGATCCCGGTATGCGGGATCGGCAATCCAAGCGGACGGCGGAACAACGCCACCACCGCAAACCAGTCCGCGCAAGCGCCGACCATTCCAGCTTCGGCAAACGCGCGCACATAGGGCAACCACGGCCAGTCGTATTTGGTCATGGTGGTGGCAACAAAGATCGCGGTCATTATGACGAGAAGCAGTGTCGCGATCGTCCGCATACGCCGCAACCCGCGCCGCAGCATGACCGCACGTTCCTCGAAAGCTTTCCCGCCAGGAAGGGGCACGGCGGTTTCGCCGGATCCCCTCGCTGCGGGGTCCGGTTTCGCTTCTGCGTCAGTTTTTGTCGCGTCCAACAAGAAGAAGACCTCTGTTGACACGGCGCGGTGCGGCTTGCGCAAGCGCCGCATGCTCATCGTAGAGCCGGCGTACGACATTTGCACCGTACTGACGTTCCAGCCGTCGAATCGCAAAATGACCGAGGGCAACGCGCTGGAAATGATTCATGAAAAGCATGTTGACGGTGGCGCCACCGAGCGCTCCAAGCACCGGCAAAGCGCTGGCGGCCGACCGCTCGCCCACGACAACACTGAAACGCGTGGCAATCTCGCTGACAAGGCCGCCGACAACGGGCGCCGACAGGTTAGCCGCACTGCGTTCGAGAAACAGCGCGGCAGCATCCGCGCTCAACCGTCCGAGCAGCGCGCGCGAGGAGTAGTAGCCGATATCGGTCCGCCGGCCGGATCGCGGCGCGCCGAGAGCAAAGACCTCGACGCAGGCGAGCCTCGCCTCAATCGTGGACAGATCTTCGCCCTGATGCCGTGCAATATCGGCAATCGCCCGCAGCATCAGCGTCGTGGTCACTGGCAACTCAATTGGCAGCGCAGCGAATCCGAAGAAGCCGCTCACGCCGCCGCTGATCCCGGCCAGTACCGACGAAGCACGGGGCGACGGCGGCGTTTTCGATTGCAGTTCGATGGATGAGATCGCCACATTGAGGCATTTCAATATAGCGCTTTCGACGGCGCTGTTGATACGGCGGCTGGCGGCTTTCGGCATGAGCCGCATGACGCGCTCGATCGGCTTGCCGGCATAATCGGCGAGCTGAGCGGCGAAATCCTGGCTCTCCAGATTGCGGACAGCACGCCGGAGGATCTCGTGATCCGAAGCCGAAAGCGTATTAGTCAATTCGGCTGGTATCATTGGTATCGCAGGATCGGGCGAATTCCGTTCAGGCTCGCGAGGATCGCCGAACCGTTACTGATCAAGGCAGTGATCTCCGGGACGATCAGGCCGCCGGGCAATGCGAGCCCCAGCGCCAGCGTATTCAGCCCGGCAACGATTGCATAGTTCTGATGGATGAGACGCACCGCGCCACGCGATATTTCCACTGCTTTTACAAGTTTCCACAGCGAATCCTCCATCAGCACGACATCCGCCGACTCGCGCGCGACTTCGGCGCCATGTTTCATGGCGATGCCGACGTCGGCGAAGCTCAGCGCCGGCAAATCGTTGATGCCGTCGCCGACCATGGCCACGATGTTGCCGTTGCGCTGAAACTGCTGAATGACCTCGGCCTTGTCGGCAGGCAGCATGTCGGCAAACTGGCGTGACAATCCAAGGCGCTTGCCAACCGCGCGCGCGGCAATCGCGTTGTCGCCGGTCAACATGACGGTGTTCTTGATCCCCGCCGCATGCAAACGCTGAATGACCTCACGGCTCTCGGGGCGAATCTTGTCGGTAAACGGAATCAAACCCGCAAGCGTTCCATCGACCGCGACATAAATGCAGGAATAACCCTGCTCGTCGAGTTTAACACGATCGCTCTCGGCGGTGCCGACATTGATGCCGCTCTGCCGCATCAGGCGTTCATTGCCAACATGCATGTAATAGCCGTTGACTTGCCCCTCGACGCCAAGACCGATGCGATATTTTGTTTCCTCGCAATACGGAATATTCGCCTTGAGTTCGTGGGCCTTGACGCGCAAGGCATTGGCGACCGGGTGCTGAAGCTTTGTTTCCGCCGCCGCTGCGAGCCCAATCAGGTGGTTATCGGTAATGGTACGCTCGTAGCTGATGATATCGATCACTTCCGGCGAGCCGTGGGTCAGAGTGCCGGTCTTGTCGAAAATCACGGTATCGACAGTGGCAAGCTTCTCCATATGCGCGCCGCTCTTGATGATGATGCCGGCACGCGCTGCGTGCGTCATCGAAGCCAGCACGGCGGTCGGCGCCGCGACGCGGATACCAGTGCCGTAGTCGACGATGACGAGCGACAGGAAACGATTGAAATCGGCGGACACCGCCGCAGTGCCCACTGCCAGCGCGAGGGTTGGCATGACCAGGCGGTCCGCAAGCTTTTCGGCGTGGTTCTGCATGCGGGTATCGCCGATCGGCGCGGATTCGACGAGCTGCGCGATCTGGCCAGCGGTCGTCGCGGTTCCGACGCGGATGGCGCGAATGGTGAGCTGGCCATCGCGGATAACCGTTGCCGCGAACACCGGCTCGCCCTTGCCGCGCATCACCGGCAGTCCTTCGCCGGTGATGGTCTTCTGGTCGATCATCGCCTGGCCATCGATGATTTCGCCGTCGACCGATACCATGTCGCCCGGATAAGCGACGACGGTGTCGCCGATCGCAAGCTCCGAAGCCGGTATCGATGTGACCACGCCGTCTCGAATGACCCACGCCGTCTTTGACTGGAACTCGAGCAATTCGCTCATGGCCTTGCGTTGCCCGGCGGCCGTGAGATCGCGGATCCAGTCGCCCAGCTTGATGAGCCAGGTGACGATGGCGCCGGCCATCGGATTGCCATGCAGCAGCGACGCCGTAATCGCCAATGTATCGAGGAAGTCGATGTTCAGGCGGCCCTCGCGCCGCAATACGCGCCATGCCCGCAAGGCGATGGGATAACCGTTCCACAGCATCAACGGCGTGTTGATCGCCATAACGATCGGATTGGTGCTGAACGCCAGCAACAGCGACAACGTGGGCAACGCCAGTGGTGAGTTACGCCAGCTCGAAGCCGGCCGGGCTGGCTGAAGCGGCGCCGGCGGGCGCGGCGAAATGGCGGTCTGTTTGGCGGGATCGACCAGCTTCTGCAGGTCGTCGAGGCTCATCACCGAAAGCCGGCCAAGCGTTGCCCGCAGGAAGCTTTCGAACTTTACATCGTACTCGATGACGAGGCTGGCGCAGGTGTAATTCAGCCGCGCGCCCTTTACGCCCTGCTGTGCCTGCAGCCACACCAACGCAGCCTCGGCAACGATCTTTTTTCGGCAAAGTGCCGGCAAATGAAGACGAATGCGTCCGGAAATAAAGTGACGGATCGAGAATTCCATGGTGAACGCTTTCGACCCGCTTCCCCTTTAACCGGCGACCCGAACCGGGGCCAGATTCATGTTGCCGTTCGGACTTGCGGCGTGCGGACTTGCGGCGTGCGGACGGTCGTGGAGTTCGATGAAGTGATTGACCGTGAAAATCGCCAGCGTGACCCAAACCGGCGTCGCCGCGGTAGCCCCGACCTCGAAAACGGTCAGCCCGATAATGCCGACCGCGAAGACAATTTTCAGATCGATGTTGTTGTTGGTCGCGCGCTTGACCTCGCGGTCCAGCATTTTCACGAAATCGACGACCGCGCGCGCCGAATGCGAATGCTGCGCGAGGAACTCGGCTTCGGCCTCGATGCTGTTGGTCAGCTTGTCGAGTTCGGTATCGGCGCCGTGCATCGAACCATTGGCAGCACCATGCATGGCATTGTGCGCGTCGTGCTGTTCCTTCAAAGCATCGTGGAATTCATCATGACGGTCGGCGTCATAATTCAGGACGACGCTTCCCGTTGTCGGATTGACAACGATGCCTTCAATTCCGGGAATGACGGCAAAGACATCACTGATCTGTTTGAGCAGCTCCGGATTGCCCTTGCCGGCCGGAATCTTCATGCGCACACGGCCGGGCACCTGGTGCTCGATCTTGAGATTCATTTTCGTCATCGGCTTCACTCGGTAGCGTTTTGCAGACCGGCCGGCGGCGCGAACATCGCCCCAGTTATTGCCCGGCGGCATCGTTACACGACCAGCGCTCCCGGCGACGATTGAAGACCAATCGTGAAAGCGCCCGGTCTTTTTTCTTCAGTTGACCGAAGCGCCCTTGATCGCGGACGCGGGCATGTCGCCTTCCGCGTGAACCTCGGCGACGATGTCGTGGACCTGTTCATGGGCCTCGGCCATCATCTCGCGTGTCTTGTGGCCCATCTTGTAGACGCCACGAACGGTCGACCGGAACAGCGGGTTCAGCGTCTCGCCCATTTTCGGGAAGTACTGTGGCAGCCACATCGCCGCGACCCCGAGCACGAGGCCGGGCAACAGCGCAGCTTCGAAAGCCACAGCCCCGATTCCGACGACCGCAACCGTTGCGACCGTCGCAACGACATCGCTGCGATCTTCGCTAGTCTGTTCGGCTACTTCCGCGGCGGCTTCGTGTTCGCGTTCATGTTCGACGTCCTCCGGCGCGGTTTCCATACCGCCATTCACGTCGCTCTTGGCTTTCGGCATCAAACTCTCCCACAAGGTCGGTGCTTTAATTCGGAGTACCGGCAATTCGGAGTACCGGCGATCGGTTTGACCATCCCGCAAACCGCGGAAATGAGCGTCGATCACCGGATTCAAGATCGCCTATGCGGCCTAACATCGCGGAACTTCATGACAATCTGAACACACGGGAGTTGCCGCCCGTTGCCGATCGGCAGCGCCGGTGATTACGATGGATCGCGCGAGATCAATCGTTTGATTCGAAAAGGAATTTCGTGAGACTAGTCGCCGATCTCCGCTATCATCGAACGCAACACTGCTCAAAATAGCGGGAGGATCCGGTGGGTAAGCGATACGGCAACTTCGGATTGCGTTACCTCGCCATCGTCGCCTGCATAGGCTCTTTTCTGCTGGCGGACAAAGCCAAGGCCGAAGACTGGCCGGCCCGCCCGGTCCACATCGTCGTACCGTTCGCGCCAGGAGGAGCAACCGACATTCTGGGCCGGATATTTGCCGACAAATTATCCGAACGATTGGGTCAGGCCGTCATTGTCGATAACAAGCCCGGCGCCGGCGGCAATATCGGGGCGAGTTTTGTCGCCAGGTCGGAACCTGATGGCTACACCCTTTTCGTCGGCTCTGGCCCCGGACTAACAAGTGCACGGGCGTTGTCGAAGGATACCGATTTCGATCCGGTGAAAGACTTTACCCCGATCACGCTGCTGGCGACGCAAGCCTTTATTCTGGCGGTGGATCCCAAATTACCGCCACACAACATCCCGGAGTTTGTTTCCTACGCCAAAGACCACAAGGGTGGGCTGTCTTACGGAACGCCGGGCGTCGGCACGCCCCATCATCTGGCAATGGAGCTGTTCAAGCAGGTCGCCGGCATCGACCTTGTGCATGTGCCGTATCGCGGCGGAGGTCCGATGATGCAGGCCGCGCTCGCCGGGGAAGTCCCGGTTGTTTTCGCCAGCTACGTTATCGTGGGTTCCTATCTGCCGGATGGCAAACTCAGACCGATCGGGTTCAGCGGTACACACCGTATTCCGCAGGCGCCTGACATCGCCCCTATCGCGGAGCAGGGTTATCCGGGCTTCGACGTGGATTCTTTCTTTGGACTGTTCGGCCCGGCAGGAACGCCAAAACCGATCAGCGACCGGATCACGCGCGAGGTGCGCACCATTCTTTCGATGCAGGACGCGAAAGACCGGCTTGAGAAAATCGGATTCGAAGCGCCACCCGACCTGTCGATGGCACAGTTCGGTGAGCTGGTTCGGCAGGACGTGGCGAAGTGGACCAAAGTTGTCACGGCCGCAGGTATCAAGCCCGAATAGATTAAGTTGGAAAGCTGGCTTGCCAGCCGGAGCTCGCAGCCGCTGCTCAGTCCGCCTTCGCTGAAGCTACGGCGGACAGCCCTCACTCGCTTCGCGAGCGAAGGCTGGTGCCCGTGGAGGGAATCGAACCCCCATGCCTTGCGGCGCGCGATTTTGAGTTGCGTGCGTCTACCAGTTCCGCCACACGGGCCTGCGTGCTTTCTATATCGCCGGCAGACGGTTACGTCTATCTGGTGAAGCGCACCGGCGCGCCTTGTTTCCGCCTTGCAGGATCGGCAAATTCTCACGAGCTTATTGGCAACGCACCAAAGCATTGGCAGGCATAAATGGACCAGGCGATCGCCAGAAGGATGACATGGGTGGACCGGCTCCGCACCGATCCGCTCGGCCATGGCGGCGCTGGCTATCTTCCTGATCAGCACCGCGACCATTCTCGGCGCATGGTTTTTCGAGTTTGTGCTGAAGTTTCCGCCCTGCGAACTGTGCCTCGAGGAACGCCTGCCCTACCACGTCGTCATCCCGCTCGCGCTGCTGCTGACGATCGCCGCCCTGGTCCAGGCGCCGCAGAAAATCCTCACTGTCGGTTTTGTTGCCGTCATCGTCGCGGTGCTGGGCGGCGCCGCGCTCGGGGTTTATCACGCCGGCGTCGAGTGGCATTTCTGGGCTGGCCCGACGGCCTGCACCGGATCGCTGAATAATCTCAACTCCGGCGGCTCGATCCTCAATCAGCTGCAATCGATCAACGTGGTGCGTTGCGACGAGGCGGCATGGCGTTTCCTCGGCATTTCACTCGCCGGATATAATGTGCTGATCTGCCTGGCGATGGCAGTCGTTGCACTGTACGGCGCCTTGTGAAACGCACATTTGCCGCAATCATCTCGCGCAGGCTCAATTCCGTGACGGCACAATGACGCCGGATCGGCATGGTGCTGCAACGTCAGCCCTGCAATAGCTGGATTGCTAACGTCCCGCTCGCGCGTGTACGCTTGTTTCAATAGTCACCAAGGGAGAGTTTCATGAGCATTTTTGGAACCATCATGTCGGCGATCTTCGGGCACGCGAATGCCGCTCCTGCGTCGCCATCGTCGGCGCCCGCATCTTCCCCGAGCTCGACATCCTCCGCCCCGGCAGGATCAAGCTCCGGCGGGACGGTCGACGTCGGAGCCATCCTGACGAAACTCGCATCGCAGAACAAAGAGAAGCTCGACTGGCAGCACTCGATTGTCGATCTGATGAAGCTCCTGAACCTCGACTCCAGCCTCACTGCGCGAAAGACGCTCGCGACCGAGCTGCACTACACCGGCAACGAGAGCGACACCGCAACGATGAACGTCTGGCTGATAAAGCAGGTCATGCAGAAACTTGCCGAGAACGGCGGCAAGCTACCGGCAGGATTACAGTAGACTGCAATAGCCGGAATTCTCAGGTCACTGTTCCGCGCACGGCCCATGCCGTCGTGGTCAGTGACCGTTTGCCATGAGCCAGCGGCCTAACGCCCCGCGGGCGCCTTGATCGAAGTCTTCAGCTTTTTGTGCGGACGAGCGCTCTGGTTGCGCAACGATGATTCGAGCGCACGCAGTTGCGCGTCCGCAGCTTTTGCCGCCCGCGATTCGATCGAACGATATTTCGCGATCACCTCCCGTCCGAACGGGGTGAGGGCTGCGCCGCCACCCTGCGCCCCGCCGGGCTGCGTCGTCACCACGGGTTCGCGAAAGCAATGATTCAGATCGTCGACCAGAAGCCAGGCGCGCCGGTAAGACATATCCAGTGCGCGGCCGGCTTTGGAGATCGAGCCGGTCTTGCCGATGGTTTCCAGCAATCTGATCTTGCCGGGCCCGAGCGCGCGGTCCGACCCGAAATCGATCCGCACGGTCAGCCGGACGTCACCCATCGCGCTTCCTTGCGCGCTCGCCTTGTAGGAGCGCTCGTGTGGTTATACCCTGCCGTCGCGGTTTTGACATGACTTCGGCTTAAGCGACCGGGACTTGCAGATGGAGACTAAAAATGGGTTTGTTTGACAGTTTAAAAGGTGCGTTGGAGGGTGAGGCGCTGCCGGCAATGCTCAATACGGTGCTGGCGCAGACGCAATATCACGATCTGCCCGGCCTGGTCGCGGCGCTGGAGAAAGGGCGGCCTCGGACCGCAGGTCCAGTCGTGGCTCGGCAATGGCACCAACATGCCGATCACCGCGGATCAGTTGAAAGCCGTTCTCGGCAATACCGAGATTTAGGAATTCGCCCGCCACATGGGATTGCCGGTCGACCAGGTGCTGCAACTCATGGCCCAGTATCTTCCCTGAGATCGTCGACAAGGCGAGCGCCGAACGGCGTACTGCAGAAGTAACGTGTGTCGACGCGCCGAATCCTTTCGGTCGCAAACACCAATCAAAGGAGACGCATATGAAGACGATCGCATTTGCTGCCGCTGCGCTTTTGATCGCGACCGCCGCGATGGCACAAGCGCCGGCGCCGGCACCGGCACCGGCACCGGCCGCCGCTGCACCGGCCGCCGCTGCTCCGGCCGCAGCCACTCCGGCAACCGGGCCCGCTGACGCCGCCGGCGCAAGCTGCCAGTCGACGATCGGACCGAAGAAACTGCATGGCGCGGCGCTCGCCAGCTCGGCGAAGAAGTGCTGCACGGACGCTGCCACCGCTGCGAAACTGCACGGCGCCGCCGCGGCGAGCTTCACCAAAAAGTGCATCTCCGACGTCAAAGGTTGAGGCTGACCGCACGCGGATCGCCGGCGTTCGCGATAGCGCCGGCGGGGCCTGCCCATTGAACTCAGGTCTAAGGTCGCGGCAGCGAATGGTGCGCGGTACAGGGATCGAACCTGTGACCCCTTCCATGTCAAGGAAGTGCTCTTCCGCTGAGCTAACCGCGCATTTTGGGCCGTCAGGAGCGAGGGTTTAGCGTCGCGCCGCCCGCAGGGTCAAGCCCGGCGAACAGTGCTGCTTTAATAGAGCCTAATAGGTGGCCCGGCCGCCGGATACGTCAAATACCGCACCGGTCGAGAACGAACAATCCTCCGACGATAGCCACGCGATCATCGCCGCCAGTTCCTCAACCAGCACGAAGCGATTCATCGGGATCTTCGACAGCATGTAGTCGATGTGCTGCTGCGTCATCTGGCTGAACATTTCGGTCTTGGCAGCAGCCGGAGTGATGGCATTCACCAGAATGCCCTTGGTCGCCAGTTCCTTTGCCAGCGATTTGGTCAGACCGATCAAACCGGCCTTCGACGCCGAATAGTGCGAGGCGTTCGGGTTGCCTTCCTTGCCGGCGATGGAGGCAACGTTGACGATCCTGCCGTAGCCCGCCTTGATCATGTGCGGCGCGATGACGTGACACGTCAGATACGGCGCGACGAGATTGACCTCGATCACGCGGCGCCAGACGTCCGGCTTGAGCTCCCAGGTTGGCGCATTGCCGCCGGTGATGCCGGCATTGTTGACCAGGATGTCGATCTTGCCGGCGTCGCGGATCAATGCGTCAGCGGCCTTCCGGATGCTTGCCTCGTCCGTCAATTCAACGACGGCGGTGTGGACGCGGCCGTTCTTTGCAAGCTCGCCGGAAGCCTTGGCAAGCGCACTCGCGTCGATATCCCACAGCGCAACGGCCGCCCCAGAAGTGAGCATCCTTTGCGCAGCGGCAAAGCCGATGCCCCTCGCGCCACCGGTGACGATCGCGGTGCGGCCCTTGAGATCGATCGTGTTCATGTGAACCACCTACACCCGTCGTCCCCGCAAGGTGGGACCCAGCGCCAACGCAACGTCCACTGGATTCCCGCTGCGCGGCGATGAGCGGAATGCGTCTAGAACTTCACGCGGTCGCCGCCCTTGAGGCCGAGCATCTGCCGCGCCTCGGTCGGCGTCGCGATCTCGTGGCCGAGGTCCTCGACGATGCGGCGGATTTTCGTCACCTGCTCGGCGTTGCTCGTGGCGAGCTTGCCCGGGCCGATATAGAGCGAGTCTTCGAGACCGACGCGCACATTGCCGCCCATCATCGCCGCGGCCGTGCAGAAATTCATTTGATGCCGGCCGCCGGCCAGCACCGACCACAGATAATCCTTGCCGAACAGCTTGTCGGCGGTGCGCTTCATGAAGAACAGATTGTCGAGATCGGGACCGATGCCGCCGAGAATTCCGAAGATGAGTTGCAGGAAGATCGGCGGCTTGAACATGCCGCGATCGACCAGATGCGCAAGGTTATAAAGATGCCCGGTGTCGTAGCACTCGTGCTCGAACTTCACGTTGTGGCCTTTGCCGAGCGTGTCGTAGACCTTCTCGATGTCGCGGAACGTGTTGGGGAAGATGTAGGCGTCTGAATTGGTGAGGTAGCTTTCCTCCCAATCGTACTTCCAGGTCTTGTAGCGCTTGGCCATCGGATAAAGCGCGAAGTTCATCGAGCCCATATTCATCGAGCACATTTCCGGCGACAGCGTGTTCGCCGCCGAGATGCGCTGATCGACGGTCATGGTGACGGCGCCGCCGGTGGTGATGTTCACCACCGCATCGGTGGCCTGCTTGATGCGCGGCAGGAACTGCATGAAGACGGACGCCTCAGACGACGGACGGCCGTCCTTGGGATCGCGGGCGTGCAGATGCAGGATCGCGGCGCCGGCCTTGGCGGCATCGATCGCCTGTGTTGCGATCTGATCCGGCGTGATCGGCAACGCGTCCGACATGGTCGGGGTGTGGATCGAGCCGGTGATCGCGCAACTGATGATGATTTTCGCCATTGGTCCATTTCTCCCTGCCCGGCTTACGCCGACGTTCTGACGGCCACCTTCATTCCCGAGCAGCGCTAGGTTGGTCAAGAACAACCTTCCGTTCAAGCGGGAAAACCTGCCAGCCAAAGCGCTCGACAATCAGCCCCCAGATGCCCTTGGGGGCCCACAGCA
This sequence comes from uncultured Alphaproteobacteria bacterium, assembly GCA_963739945.1. GTDB lineage: Bacteria > Pseudomonadota > Alphaproteobacteria > Rhizobiales > Xanthobacteraceae > BOG-931. The sequence goes on from CAVUCN010000005.1 coordinate 386,547, forward strand.
TGACCAGGATCGCCACCGCGCCGAGCATCAGTAGGTAAATGCTGCCGAGATCGGCCAATGTCTGGCGCAGCAGGAAGAACACGATGGTGCCGATGATCGGCCCTTCGATGCGGCCGATGCCGCCGATCACCGTTATGAAGATCACGAACGCGGTCCAGTCGTTCACGCTGAATGCGGCATCGGGCGATATGCGCAACTTCTGCAAGAAGATCAGCGCGCCAACCATGGCGGTGCCAAACGCGGTGACGACATAGACCAGGAATTTGATACGCCGGACGTCGATGCCGTTGCAGGATGCCGCAAGCTCGCTATCACGGATCGCTTTCAGCGCCAGGCCATAGCGCGAGCGCAGCAGCAGCACGATCAGCGCGAGGATCGCAACGACAAGCCCCAGCGCAATCCAGTAGATCAGGAAATCGCGCATCTGCCGCGACGGCGCGAGGCCGATGATCACGGATGCCGGCAGGCTGGTGCCGGAGCCGCCGCCAAGCACCGAAACCTGCGCGGCGAGCAGGCGAAAAACCTCGGCGACGATCCAGGTTCCGATCGCGAAATAATGACCGCGCAGCCGGAATACCAGCACCGCAACCGGGATCGCGATGACCGCGCTGATCGCTCCGGCGAGCGGGATAGCGGCAAGCGGCGAAATACCGGCGAGGATCGCCAGCGCAAACAGCAGATAAGCGCCGAGGCCGACATAGGCCTGCTGGCCGACGGACACGAGACCGGCGTAACCGGCGAGCAGATTCCACAGACTAGCCAACGCGACATAAGCGTAGACTTCAGACAGCAGCAGCAGATCGTCACGTCCGCCCCAGAACGGCGCAGCGGCAAGCGCGATAAAGGCAACGGCGCATATCGCGGTGCCGAAGGAGCTGGCTCGGCTGCCGAAGACGACGCGCACACTCATGTGCGGACCTTCGGAAACAGGCCTTCGGGCCGCGCTGCGAGCACCAGCAGAAACGCAATGTGGCCGGCGAGAAGTTGCCAGCCTGGATCGAGGTGGGCGCCGATGGCCTGCGCCACGCCGAGGATCAATCCACCGGCGAGCGTGCCCCACAGGCTGCCGAGACCGCCGATGATTACCGCCTCGAAGCCGAAGATCAGGCGTGACGGGCCCTGCGATGGATCGAAGTTGGCGCGCACCGCCAGGAACACGCCGGCAATCGCCACAACGGCTAGCGATAGAGCCATCGCCAGCGCAAACACATGGCGGTTATCGAGTCCCATGAGTTGCGCGACAGAGGGATTGTCCGCCGTGGCGCGGAACGCACGGCCAAGCGCCGTGCGATAGAATATGAATTGTAAAGCAGCAATCACCGCGACCGCGACAACGAACTGGAGCAAGGGCAGGACACCAATATAGACGCCGCTGACGACTTGCATCGTGGCGACTTCAATACCGCCCGCCTGCAATTTCTGGCTGTCGGCGGTAAAGGCTTCGAGCAGCCCGTTCTGGATGATCACCGACAGACCGAATGTCACCAAAAGCGGCGGCAGCAGATCGTCGCCGAGCGTGCGGTTGAGCACGAAGCGTTGCAGGCCATACCCGATCAGCGCCATCAGCGGCACGACGATCAGCAACGAAGTCAGCGGCCTGATGCCGAGCGTTTGCGTCGCGACCAGCGCCAGATAGGCGGCCAGCACGATGAGATCGCCGTGGGCGATATTCACGAGCCGCATCACGCCGAAGATCAGCGACAGGCCGGCCGCGAACATGGCGTAGAGACCGCCGACCAGAATGCCCTGCAGGATGACGTTGACCCAATCCACCCGTCATACCCCGAAATACGCTGCCGCGATCTGCTCGCGAGACAGTTCTCTGGCTGCGCCAGAGAGCGCAACGCGGCCTTCCTGCAAGCAGTAAACCCGGCTTGCGGCCTTGAGCGCCTGCACGATGTCCTGCTCGACCAGCATGACCGAAATACCTTCGCCAAGGATCGCCGGCAGCCGCGCGTAGATGTCGCGCACCACGATCGGCGCCAGACCCAGGCTGATCTCGTCGCACAGCAGCAGCTTGGGATTCGACATCAGCGCACGGCCAATCGCGACCATTTGCTGCTGGCCGCCGGACAACGCCGTGCTCGGCATCTGCCGCCGTTCGCCAAGCACCGGAAACAATTCATAGATGCGTTGCAGATGCCACGGACCAGGCCGCTTCAACTGACCGCCGATCAGCAGATTTTCCTCGACCGTCAGCGAAGCGAAAAGTCCCCTGCCCTCGGGCACCAGCGCGACGCCGCGCGCTGCAACCGCGTAAGCAGGCATACCGCCGATCGGCGTGCCGTCGAAGGAGATTGCGTCAGACCGCGAGTGCAACAATCCGGCGATGCATTTGAGAAGCGCGCTTTTACCGGCGCCATTTGCGCCGATCACGGCGACGGCTTCGCCGGCAGCGACCTGCATCGAGACGCCGAACAACGCCTGGATATCGCCATAGAACGCATCGAGGTTGCTTACGGTGAGCAAAGCCCGCGCTTTTTCAGAAAGACTTTGCATCGGCCTCGATCCCCATGTAGATTTCGGACACCTGCGGGCTGCGGATCACGGTTTGCGGATCGCCACCGGCGATGAAGCTGCCATTATAAAGCACCAGAAGCCGGTCGATGCTGGCGAGCAGTGCATGCACTACATGCTCGATCCAGATGATCGAGACACCGCGCTGCTTCACCGAGCGGATGAGATCGATCAGCGTGTGGCATTCATGTTCGGTAAGTCCGCCCGCGACTTCATCGAGCAGCAGCACTTTCGGATCGGTCGCCAGCGCCCGCGCCAGTTCGAGCCGCTTGCGATCGAGAAGCGGCAGGCTGCCCGAGGGACGATTGGCTTTGTCGGCCAGACCGCATTGATCGAGAATCTCCATGCAGCGGTCATAGGCATCGTGTTCGCGGTTTCCCGCGCCGAACGCCGCGGCGACAACCAGATTCTCGAACACGCTCATGCCGCCAAACGGCAGCGGGATCTGAAACGAGCGGCCGATGCCGAGCGCACAGCGCTGCGCCGGAGCCATGTGGGTGATGTCGTTCCCGGCGTAAAGCACGCGGCCGGAATCCGGCGCGAGGATGCCGTTGATCAGGCCGAACAGCGTGGTTTTGCCGGCGCCGTTCGGCCCGATGATGCCGAGCGACTCGCCTTCGCCAAGCGACAGATCGATCTGTTCGGCAATGACAATGGCGCCGAACCGCTTCGAAATCTTGTCCAACGCCAGAATCGGCACGCTCATGGATAATTTATTCAGCGCGCCGGGGATGGCCTTTTGTCGGCGGCTTCTGCCGCGGCAATGTCGAGCTTCTTCACGATGGCGTCAACGATCTGGCGGGGATGCGGCGCAACCGACACCACGATCGGACGCTCATCCGGCGCCGGCTCCTCGAGCGCCGCGAACTGGCTGTCGAGCAGCGAGGCCGGCATGAAGTGATCGTCACGCGCCGCGATGCGCCGGCCGATCAGTTCCTTGTCGCCTTTGAGAAAGACGATCCGCACGTCGCGGTGTTGACCGACCAGGATATCGCGATAGGCGCGCTTGAGCGCCGAGCAGGCGATGATGCCGTGGCCGCCCGCTTTCAAAGTATCGTCGATCCAGGATGCCATGGCGCGCAGCCACGGCCAGCGATCCTCGTCGGTCAGCGGCTCACCGTTGTGCATCTTCTCGACGTTCGACTTCGGATGAAACCAGTCGCCGTCCTCGTAGACCCACTGCAGCCGGTGAGCGAGCATCGCAGCGATCGTGCTCTTGCCGCTGCCGGAAACGCCCATCACGACAAGGACGCAAGGCGCGTCAGCCATTTTGCCCCTCCGGCGCGGCAGCGCGGTCGAGCAGCCAGACCAGATCGCCCTCGGCATAGGCTCGCGCAGCGGGCAGATCGTCGCCGGAAAATACTCGGCGCAGAATCTCGCGCTTGCCCGCGCCGTCGACGATGAACAGCATTTCGTGTGTCGAGGCCAAGGCCGGAAACGTCAGCGTGACCCGCGGCACCAAAGGCTCCATGCCGGCCTTGGCGACGCCAACCACCCAGCGGCTCTTCTCGTCGAGCGCGCGGGATTGCGGGAACAGCGACGCGGTGTGACCATCGGGACCGACGCCCATCAGCACCAGATCGAACAGCGGCCGCGCCGGATCGAGCTGCTCGGCGCCGTAAAAATCCCGCGAGCGTATCCTGATAAATATTCGCCGCGCCTTCCGGATAATTGGTGTCGGTTGGAATGGCGTGAACGTTGCCGCGAGGCGCCCCGGCCTTGTCGAGAAACAATCGCCGCGCCATGCCCATATTGCTGAGCGGATCGGTCTCCGGGACGAAACGGTCGTCGCCCATGAACCAGTGCACCCGATCCCACGGCACTTCATTGCGCCACGGATCTTCGGCGAGCAGCCGATAGAGTCCTTCCGGGCTGGAGCCGCCGGTGAGGCAGACCGCGGCGCGATCTTTCGCAGACTTCAGCCTGGATATCAGCCGCTTCGCCGCTGTTTCCGCAATCGTCTTGGCATCGGGGACGACAATAATCTCACGCTGCTTGTTCGCGGCCATAGGACCCCACAGCTCCCTCACGCAAGCGCGCGCCAGCGTCGGCCGTCGGCGGAGAGCAGCCAATCGGCCTCGACGGGGCCCTCGCTGCCGGCGCGGTAGGTGGCGAGGCCTTTGCCGTTTGCCGCGCGCCAGGCCTCCATGAACGGCTGCACAATGCGCCAGCCCGCCTCGATGCCGTCGGCGCGCGGATAGAGAATGGCGTCACCGATCATGCAGTCGTAGATCAGGGTCTCGTAACCGGTCGACGGCGCAACGTCGAAATAATCCTCATACTTGAAAGTCATGCCGACGCCGCCAATCGAAATCGACGGTCCAGGCACCTTGGCATTGAACTCAAGGCCGATGCATTCATTGGGCTGAATACGCAGCACCAGGAAGTTCTGCGCCAGGTTCTCGACCGGCGTGTCACGGAACATCGCGATCGGCGCCTGCTTGAACTTGATCGCGACCTCGGTGAGCTTTTTGCTCAACGCCTTTCCGGTGCGCAGATAGAACGGCACGCCGGCCCAGCGCCAGTTGTCGATCATCAGCTTGAGCGCGGCATAGGTTTCGGTCGTGCTGTCCGGTTTGACATCTGCGGTGGCGCGGTAGGCTTCGACCTGCTTTGTTGTCGATGATGCCCTCCGCCGTATTGCGCGCGCACGGAATTGCGCAAAGCCTCATCCGGCGTTTGCGGCTGGACGGAGTCGAGCAATTCCGCTTTCTGCGCGCGCACCGAATCCGCGGCAAAGCGCGATGGCGGCTCCATGGCGACCAGCGACAGCAGCTGAAACAGATGATTCGGCACCATGTCGCGCAGAGCGCCGGTAGCATCATAGTAATTGCCGCGGCGGCCGACCGTCAGCGACTCGGCGACGGTGATCTGCACGTGGTCGATGTGATCGCGATTCCAGATCGGCTCGAACAAGCCGTTGGCAAAACGAAGCACCAGGATGTTCTGGACGGTTTCCTTGCCGAGATAGTGGTCGATCCGGAAAATCTGGTCTTCCTTGAGAAGACTGAGGAGCTTTTGATTGAGCGTCCGTGCCGAGGCTAGATCGGTGCCGAACGGCTTCTCGATGATGATCCGCCGCCAGGCGCCATTGTCTTCGCGCGCCAATCCGGATTGGCCGAGATATGTCCCGATCGGCACGAACGCAGCCGGCGGCGTCGCGAGATAGAACAGCCGATTGCCTTTGGTCTTGCGTTCGCCTTCGATGCGCGAAAGCTCGCGGCCGAGCTTCTCGTAGGTCTTGGGATCGTCCGGCTCGCCCTGCACAAAGGCGACGCAGTCCAGCAGCTTCTTGACGATGGCGTTATCCACCTTGCGCGTAGCGAATTTCGGCAGGCTTTTGGCGAGATCGTCGCGAAACGCCTCGTTCGACGACTCGCTGCGCGCGACCCCGATCAGCGCGAAGGCTTCGGGCAACAATCCGCTGGCGGCGAGATTGTAGAGCGCGGGAACCAGCAGACGATGCGTGAGATCGCCGGACGCGCCAAAAATCACCAGGCAACAGGGATCGGCCGGCCGGGCCTTCGTCGCCTTTATGGTCATGATTTGGCTTTCGGCTCGACGTGAGCGCCGAACCCGTGGCGCATCGCCGACAAAAGCTTCTCGGCAAAGGTGTGGGTCTGCCGGGAACGGAAGCGGGTATAGAGCGCCGCCGACAGCACATCGGCCGGCACGGCCTCCTCGATCGCCGCCATCAAGGTCCAGCGGCCTTCGCCGGAATCCTCAACAACGCCTTCAAAGCCGTCGAGCTTGTCGTCGGCCGCAAGCGCGCTCGCGGTCAGATCCAGCAGCCAGGAGCTGATGACGCTGCCGCGACGCCAGACCTCGGCGATGTCAGTCAAGTTGAGGTCGAAACGGCTGTCCTCGGGCAACTCCTTGCTGTTGGCATTCTTGAGAATGTCGAAGCCTTCGGCGTAGGCCTGCATCAGGCCGTACTCGATGCCGTTGTGGATCATCTTGACGAAATGACCCGCGCCATTCGGCCCGGCATGAATGTAGCCATGCTCGGCGCGCGGATCGCGGCCCTCGCGTTTTGGCGTACGCGGCACGTCGCCAAGTCCGGGCGCCAGCGCCGAGAAAATCGGGTCGAGCCGGTCGACAATGTCCTTGTCGCCGCCGATCATCATGCAATAGCCGCGCTCGAGGCCCCAGACACCGCCACTGGTCCCGACATCGACGTGATGGATCTTGCGCTCTTTGAGCATCTTCGCGCGGCGGATGTCATCGCGCCAAAAGGTGTTGCCGCCATCGAGCACGATGTCGCCCGCGGACAGCAGCTTGCCGAGTTGCGCGATGGTACCGTCGGTGATCTTGCCGGCCGGCAGCATGACCCATACCGCGCGCGGCGGGCGCAATTGCTGCACCAGCTTTTCCAAGCCGTCGGCGCCGGAAGCACCATCGCGTTTCAGATCAGCAATCGCTTTTGGATCGTGATCGTAAACGACGGCTTCATGGCCGTGTTGAATGAGACGACGGGTAATATTGCCGCCCATGCGGCCAAGACCGATAACGCCAATCTGCATGGCAAACTCCGTTCACGCTAATACACGCTGTACTGCGGCCTCCAATTCGGCGAGGCCCGTTTTCAAATCACCTTTGATATGCGCACGCAGCGCGCGCCGGCCGCGTTCGACCAGCACGCCGAAATCGCCGCGCGCCTGCGCGGCCTTGACCACGCCGAAGCTGGCGCGGTGGGCCGGGATCGGCAGATCTGCCGCATCGTCGGACGTAATCTGCAGGAACACGCCGCTGTCCGGACCGCCTTTGTAGGCCTGTCCGGTCGAGTGCAGGAAGCGGGGACCGAATTCGAGACAGGTCGCGATATGACGTTGCTCGCGCACCGCAAGCCGCAGCTTCTGCAACGGCGCAGCGTTGGCGTCGTCACGTTCGATATAGGCGAGCGCGGCAAAGTAATCGCCGGCCTTGATGCGCCCGAGATGGACTTTGAGCCAGCTCTCAAGCGACGAACCTGCACCGGCGTCGCGCAACGCCCTGGCATTGGTCTCGTCAGTGTAAAGGTCGATCGATTTTCCTGAAAATACCGGCGTCTCCGGCGGCAGCTTGCCCGCCTTCTCGAATGCAGCCGTCAGTTCCCGTGTCTTCACCTTGCTCGCTTCGACGTCGGGCTGATCGAACGGATTGATACCGATCACCGCGCCGGCAACAGCCGTCGCGATCTCGAACCGGAAAAACTCCTGGCCGACGATGATCGGGAGATTTCTGGACAATGCGCACGACAGGATGCCCGGCAGCCTCCAGCGCTTTGAGCTTGCCGTCCTGCTCGGCATCCATCTCACCCGCCAGCGTCAGGCTGATAAAGACGCGATCGGCCCCGTATGTGGCAGGCGACGCCAGCGGCTCGCCATCGATCGGGATCAGGCCCTTGCCGTTCTTTCCGGTCGATTTCGGCAAAAAGCTGTTCGGCCCAGGCGCCAAAGCTTTCGAGGCCGCGCGAGGCAACGATGGTGACCTTGTCGCGTCCGTTCCGCGCCGCAAGGCCCAGCGCCAGGCCAAGCATGACGCCGGGGTTCTCCGCCGGAGGCACATCAGGCCCGCAGGAATGCATCATCATCCGCGCCAGCTTCTCGAGCCGCTCCGATGTCGATGCCGGCGATGGCCGCCGGCACCAGGCCGAACGGCGACAGCACGGAATAGCGGCCGCCGATGCTGGGCACGCCAAAGAACGTCTTGCGGAAATTTTGCTCCTTCGCGGTTTTTTCCAGCGACGAGCCCGGATCGGTGATGGCGATGAAATGCTTGCCGGCCTTGTCCGCACCGACGGTGTCGCTGACGCGCTTGAAGAAATAGTCCTTGAAGGCGTTGGGCTCGGTCGTCGAGCCCGACTTGCTCGATACAATGAACAGCGTCTTGGCAAGATCGACCGTGGACTTCGATTGCCTTGACCTGTGCCGGCACGGTCGAGTTCGAGAATCTGCAAGCGCGGGAAACCGGCTTTGCGGCCGAAGACCGATGCCAAAACTTCCGGACCGAGGCTGGAACCGCCCATGCCGAGCAGCACTGCGTCACTAAACCCTTCGCGCTTGATCTCGTCGGCAAAGTCCCGATAGCTTTTGATCTGATCGGCACCCGGCGTTTCGAGCCAGCCAAGCCAACGGTCTTCGTCGGCGCCGGTCCACAGCGATTTGTCGCGCTGCCAAAGTTTGCGGATGTTGCCGTGCGAACGCCATTCATCGGCAGCAGCATCGACAGCTCTTCGTCAGCGGATCGCCGAGTGCAAGAGCTTGCGTGTCGAGCTGATCGCCGAGAATTTTGGCGCGCTTCTGCGCAACAACGCCGAGTAATTTGTCTGCTGCATCGGCAAACAGCTTGACGCCCTCCTCTACCAGCTTGTCGGTGACGGCATCGAGCGATATGCCGGAACGGCCAAGATCCCCGAGCACGCGTTGCGCGTCCGCGACATTCTTTTCGATCGTATCCTGTGGCGTACCGTGATCACGAAAAGCATCCATGGTCGCCGTCGGCATGGTGTTGACGGTATCGGGACCGATCAGTTCATCGACATAGAGAACGTCGCTGTACGCTTTATTCTTCGTGCCGGTCGACGCCCATAGCAGCCGCTGCGGCCGCGCGCCCCTGGCCGCAAGCGATTTCCAGCGCTCGCCGCCGAACAACCGCTTGTAACGCTGATAGGCAAGCTTGGCGTTGGCGACGGCGACCTTGCCTTTGAGCGCGGTCAGGCGCGCCTTCTCGTCGGGATCGTTGGCCTCGGCGATTTTTTCGTCGAGCAATTTGTCGACCGCGGTGTCGATGCGGCTGACAAAGAAGCTTGCCACGCTTGCGATCTTTGAAACGTCGCCGTTCTTCGCTGCCAGCGCTTCGAGGCCGGATAGGTAAGCCTCGACCACCTGCTCATAGACGGCTTGCGCGAACAGCAGCGTGATATTGACGTTGATGCCGCCGGCAATCAGGTCGCGGATCGCCGGCAGACCTTCCTGCGTCGCCGGCACCTTGATCATCAGGTTCTTGCGATCGATCTCGTGCCAGAGGCGCTTTGCCTCTTCGATGGTGCCTTCGGTGTCTTTCGCGAGATAAGGCGACACTTCGATGCTGACATAGCCATCGGCGCCGTGCGTCGCGTCGTAAACCGGACGCAGCACGTCGGTGGCGCGCTTGATGTCCTCGATGGCCAGTTGCTCGAAAATCTCGCCGACGCCGCGATCCTGCGCCTTCAGCATCCGCTCGATGGCGTCGTCATATTCGTCGGAACGGCCGATCGCCTGCTCGAAGATCGAAGGGTTCGACGTCACCCCGCGCAAGCCGTCGTCATCGACGAGCTTTTTCAGCCCACCTTGGCAATGAAGCCGCGGGACAGGAAATCGAGCCAAACGGCCTGACCGTGATCCGGAAGCGATTTCAAGCGATTCATTGGCGAAAAATCCCTGGGCGAAATCCTTGGGCGAAAGTCCTTGCAACCGGCGACTCGCCAGCTACCGCAAGCTTACCCGCTAAAAAGGCCGGTTTCTGTGACCATTGAGCGCGGCTGTGCGAAATGCCCGTGGGTAAAACGGCGAAAGCGGCCAAGCCGTTCCCGCAACAGCGGTCTCAGGCTGCGCTCGGTGCGCGCTTTGGCCGCCTGGATTGCCTGCCAGACCTTGTGAGGCGTGACCGGCATCGTTATCTCGCGACACCCCAAACTCGCTTAGCGCGTCAAGGATCGCACTGACCATGACCGCGGGCGCGGCCGTGGTGCCCCCCTCGCCGCCAGCCTTGATGCCGAGCGGATTGGTCGGCGACAGCACTTCGGCGATTTCGGTCCGGAAGTTCCGGAAAATAGTCCGCCCGCGGCATGCCGTAATCCATGAACGAGCCGGTCAGCGGCTGGCCGGAATCCGGCTCGTTATAGAACTGCTCCCACATGGCCTGGCCGACGCCCTGGGCGATCGCGCCGTGCGTCTGGCCATCGACAATCAGCGGGTTGATGCAACGGCCGACATCGTCGATGCAGGCATAGCGGGTGATGTCGATTGCGCCAGTGTCGGGATCGATTTCAACCTCACAGATCGCCGTGCCATTCGGAAACACCGGATCGTGCATTTCGTTGTCGGTGACGATCGCCACGCCATCCTTCAGGGCTCCGGGCAGCTCGTGCTTCGCGGCTTCGCTGGCGAGCTCGAGGAAATCGAAGTTGAGATTGGTGTCGCGCGCGCTGAAGCGGCCGTCTTCAAATACCACGGTTTCGGGCGTCACCCCCATGACGATCGCAGCGATCTGCTTGCTTTTGGCTATGAGATCCGCGGCGGCCTTGGAGAACACCGTCGCGGCGTGACGCATCGAGCGGCCGGAATGCGAACCGCCGCCGACCTTCACCACGGCGGTATCGCCGTAGATGATTTTGACGGTTTCGTCGGGCACATGGAGCAGATCGGCAACCACCTGGGCGAAGCTGGTCTCGTGGCCCTGCCCGTTCGACTGCGTGCCGATCACGGCATCGACAATGCCATCCGGCCGCACCTTGATCTGGGCCTGTTCCTTCGGCGCACCGATGGAGAACTCGACATAGTTGGCAAGCCCGCGCCCGAGCAGTTTGCCGCGGCGCCTGGCTTCGCGCCGCCGCGCCGGGAAACCTTTCCAGTCGGCGATCTCCATCGCCCAGTCCATATTTTCTTCGTAGTGGCCGCTGTCGTAGAGCATGCCGACCGAATTGCGGTACGGAAACGCCTTCGGCGAAATCGAGATTCTTGCGGCGGAGCGCAATGCGATCGACGCCAAGCTGCCGCGCCGCCTCGTCAACAGTTGCTCGATAGCGAACGTCACTTCCGGACGGCCCGAGCTGCGATAGGCATTGGTCGGCATCGTGTTGGTGAAAACACCGATCGAGCGCAGCGTCGTTGCCGGAATGCGGTAGGACCCGGGAATAAGCCCTGATCCCTTGCTCAGCGGCGACAGCGACACACACCGGCAACCGACGTTGCTGATGTTGGTGGCGCGCATGCCGATGAAGCGATGCTTCTCGTCGAGCGCGAGTTCAACCGACGTCACCAGGTCGCGGCCCTGATAATCGCTGAGGAAAGCTTCCGATCGCGTCGCGGTGAATTTCACCGGCCGGCCAAATCTCTTCGCCGCCCACAGCACCAGACCGAATTCGACATAGGTGCGATTGCGCGTGCCGAAATTGCCGCCGACATCGGCGGAGATCACACGCAATCTCTCAGGCGGCACATCGACGACCTTGATCAACTCGTTCTGCTGCCGGACCGCGCCGCCAGAGCCTGCATAAAGAATGTAGCTGTCGGTCTCCGGATAGTATTGCGCGACCGCAGACCGCGGCTCCATCGGCACGCCGGTGACACGGCCGATGACGAATTTCTTTTTGATGACGTGAGCTGCATGAGCGAACGCGCGATCTGTCGCATCCTTGTCGCCGAAAAACGTTTCGACGTTCATGTTGTTGGGCACTTCGTCCCATATCGTCGGCGCTCCCGGCCGCAGAGCGTCTTCCGAATGCAGCACGAACGGCAGTACGTCGTACTGCACATCGACGGCTTCGGCGGCATCCATCGCCTGGCTTTTGGTCTCGGCGACCACCATGATGACGGCCTCGCCGACATGGCGCACTTTGTCCGCCGGCAGCAGCATATGAGGCCCGGCAAAGACCGGCGTGCCGCCCGGACCAGTCAACTTCTGGTCGAACTTGGTCTTTGGCACCGGGTCGTGCGGAATCGGGCCGATCTTGTCGGCAAGGCAATCGGCGCCGGTGAGCACGCCGACCACGCCCGGCATCGCTTTCGCGCGTTCCGTATCGATGGAAACGATGCGGGCATGCGGATGGGGCGAGCGCACCACCACCGCATAGGCCTGACCGTCGAGATTGAAATCGTCGGTGAAGCGGCCCTTGCCCGTAATCAGCCGCTGGTCTTCCTTGCGCGGAATCGGCTTGCCGATGAAACGGTAGCCGGCGTCGTCCGGTCTTGTCTTGTCGTCCATCGGTCCTCCGCGAGGGAGGTTTACTTACACCTGCGGAATTATCGGCAACAAGAGGTAAGGCTGGCGGCCGGCGGCGAAATGCAGCGTATTGCGCCGGGCAAATACGGCATCGGGCCGGTCGTCATGATCGATATGCAAAAACGGGCCAACGCCTTTCATCGGATAGGGCGCATTCGGCAAGGCGAGATCGGTGCCGTCGACCTCGTAGTCGCGACCGCGGATATTGAGCGCAAGCTGGTAGCCGGGCGGCACCACGATCGAGGTCGGCCAGATTTCGATATCCAGTTCGACCGGCTCGCCCGGCTTTAGCGGCCACTCTTCATCGTGGGTGTGCCACGGCCGGTACGGCAGCGTTTTTGCCGGATCGAGCTTGCGGTGCGATGCGCGCAGCCAGCCGAGCCCGACCGGAACGCGCGCGTCGTTAGAGCCGATGAAGGTGATTTCCTTGCCGTGCGGATCGTAGAGGCGCATCGCCAGGAACAGGTCGGCATCGGTGGTTTCCGACGATACCCAGAGCTTGGCGGCAACCGGGACCGGTGACTTCGAAACTTTGATTGCTGACGGGCGTAAGAAACGTGAGGCCACTGCCGGTCGTGTCGTAGCCAAGCGTTGTGTCCGCTTCCGATTGTTGCGGCGAAAGCGCCATCCCCTCCGGCCGCAGATAATATTTTGTCCATTGCGTGCGCTTGAGCGGCCACTCGTTCTCGGCGCGCAGCACAAATTTCTCGTGCGGGTGTCGAACGTTCAACGACACCGGCGGCTGCTTGTCCCAGCCGGTATCCTCGCCTTTGAGAAAATGGCCGAAGAAACGCCGCTGCACTGCGTCGCCGTAATTGCTGTAGAAATGCGTGAAGTGAGTGTCGCCGTGCACTTCAAGCCATTTTTGCTTTGAACCGGCGCGCAGATAGCCTTCGAAATTGCCGCGGGTATGAAGACCCATGCCGCCCCAATTGCCGGCGGAGAGCAGCGGCGCCTCGATCGCGGCAAAGTCCGCCGTACGCGACGCATGATAGTCGTCGAGCAATTTGCGCCGCTTCGCTTCGCCGGGCGAGTCAGCCTGCGTCTTTTTGAGCTCGGCATCGGACAAAGTGTCCGGACCGGCAACCCACTCGCCGGTAACCATACTCTTCGCACCGCGGCTGCCGACGCCGTGCTGCACGTTGCCAACCTGGCGCGGATACCAGCTATTGAAGAAATCGCTGAGGATGCCGCCGTGGCGGCATAACTCACGATAATAGTCCGACGAACCTTCCCAGATACACAGCGCAGCCAGATGCGGCGGCTTCAGCGCTCCGACGGTCCATTGGTTCATTGCATAGTAGGAGATGCCGTTGATACCGACCTTGCCGTTGCTCCACGGCTGCGTGCCGGCCCACTCGATGCAGTGATAGAGATCCAGCGTTTCGCGCGGCGACCACACATCGATAACGCCGGGTGAGCGCCCTGCCCCGCGCGAAGTCGACGCGCACGCAGACATAGCCGTCCGGCACCCACTTCTCCGGATCGACAAGTTCCCAGTTCTGGTACTTATTGCTTGAGCCTTCGAGCACCTCCGGCGCGGCTTCGGTCAGCCGCGCCCAGTTGCCCTTGTAGCCCTCCTGAAACGCCAATCCTTTCGCGTAAGGGCCGTAGCTCAAGATCACCGGAAATTTGCCGTCGCCGACCGGGCGAAAAATATCGGCGCGCAGTACCACCCCATCGTCCATTTCGACCGGCGCATCCCAGTCGATCTGCATCCCGTCGCGAATTTCCGACTTCATGGCGCTCGTCCCGTGTTGCAGAGTTTTTTCGCGGTCACACTTTCCTGCCGCAAATTGTGTTAGGCTTACGTTAGAAGAGGAACAGAGGACTGTACATGAGTGAAAGCGCGGTCGAGTTCGTCGAGACCTGGGTTGAAGAAAAAATTGAGGAAATGGCCGCCGCCCCGACTGACGTTGAGGCGCAAGCCAAGACACTCGCTGCCGAATGCATCGCGGCTGCACAGGACGACGGCGTAACCCAATCCGAGATCAACGATGCCTTCGACGATCTTGCTGCCTTCATTGCGGGTGAAATTGACGAGGCCTTTGGCAGGAAGACCCGGCCCGACGAGGGCATGAACCTTGTCGATGATGACGATACCCGCGTCATTAACGAAGAAAACGATGAAGCCGCTGCGGACGACAAGGACGCCTAACGGACTGCGAAACGCGCCGTAGCCACTTACGCCACTTTTCTGGCGGCAAATTCCTGCTGCCAGCGGCGCACGCGGCGCTCATCGACCTCGACGCCCAGACCGGGACGATCAAGCACGGTCAGGTGACCAGCCTCGACGCGGAGCGGATCGGTCACGATATCCTCGGCGAGGCCGGGGCTGGTGATAGTCAGACCCCAAACCAGTGACGGCACAGTCGCGGCGACATGCATGGCCGCGGCCGAAGCGATACTCGTTTCTCCGGTCTTGCAGGAAATGTTGAGCTTCATCCCGAGCAGGTCACACAGCTTGCCCGCAGCGAGCACCGCCCGCACGCCGCCGAGCTTGATGGCTTTCAGGCTAACGCCGCGGGCCGCCTTGCGCTCGTGATGACGCTCGATGTCGTAGGACGAATGAATCCCTTCGTCGGCGCCGATAAGCACGGAACTTGCGGCAGCAACCTGCGCCATGCCGGCGAGATCGTGTGCGGGCACGGGTTGCTCGAAAAAAGCCAAACCGCAATCGCCAACGGCGCGAACGTAGCGAACGCCCTGCTCGGCGTTCCAGCCCTGATTGGCGTCGGCTGAGATCAAACAGTCCTTGTCGAGAACGGCACAGACATCCCTGGTGCGTGCCGCGTCGGCTTCTGGCGTATCAACGCCGACCTTGACCTTGTAAATGGCAAAGCCGGCTTTGCGGCGATCCTGCGCATCAAGCAAATCGGCGGCCGCGTCATCCGACCCGATGATCGTCAGCAGCGGGATGCGCCCGCGGCGCTTGCCGCCGAGCATGACGTGCAGCGGCTGTCCGGTGGCGCGGCCGACAAGATCGTGAAGCGCGATCTCGATTGCCGCTTTGGCCCCGGTATTGCCGTACATCTGCGCGTCCATCGCCGCAGATGCACCGGCGAAATCGTCGGCAGCGCGCCGGAGCAGTCCCGGCGCCATGTGCGTGACTGCGGTCATCATGCTGGCAACGGTTTCGCCGGTCATGGTTGGCGCCGCTGCCGCCTCGCCCCAGCCGGTAACGCCGTTATCGGATTCAATCCGCACTAGGATATTGTCGGCGCGCGATACCGTTTCGCCGGCCATCTTCACCGGCTTCTTCATCGGCAGGCTGATGGCGATAGGTTCTATGGATTTGATGCGCACGACGATCCCCGGCCCCGGTGAGCGATAGTATCGGGGTGAGCCGCACGGCTACAAGCAGGCTTGGCGACGGCCGATTTCACTCGGCCGCGATGCGATAGGCCTCGCCTGAGCCCTGATCGCCGAACGCCGCTCCAGAGAACGGCTTTGTGGTCGAGCAAATATAGTAGGAACTGAACATGCTCTCGCTCATCTCGACCTTGTCGGCGACTTCAGTGAGCACTTCCCAGGGGTGAATAAGCGGATTGCCGAGCATCGTGTGCTTCATCAGCCAGATGCTGAATGGCAGGACGATCCTGCCGCCCAATCCCGGAGGCACCTTGGCGTCCATGATGACGAGGCGGCCGCCGGGGCGAAGCTGATCCCATACATGCCGAAGCACCGCACGATGGTGCGGCATGACGTTGAAGGACAGACTGAACAACACCGCGTCGAGCGGTTCCGGCGACGTATATGCAGCAACGTCGCATTCAGTCAGCTTGACGTTTTCCCAACCGCTGCTGTCACGCAGTTCTCGCGCCTTGCGCAGCATGCCGTGTGAAATATCGACGCCGTAGATACGGCCTTCGGGGCCCACGGCCTCTTGCAGATGCGGGAAATTCCGGCCGGTCCCGCAGCCGATATCGAGCACGGCATCGCCGCGGCTCAGACTAAGCTGTCTCGCCGCGTTTTTGCGAAGGTTCCAGGGTACGAAAAAGAGCCGATCGAAGAACGGTATGAGATGAGCAATACGATCATACCTATCGCTGACCGTGCTGCGGTCGCAATCCACCCACTGATACGCCACTACAGTCGCCCCCGGCCTATCCCCAACGCGAATTTACGCGAATGTTATACTATTGATCGCGTCCAATCGCCTGAGCAGATGTCATAACGCCGCATAGCGATTGGATTTAATATAGATATCCCGCATGGCGAGCTGCGTAAACATCCGTTTATTTTTGAATTTAGGTGCATTGCACTAAGGTCGCATGATCGTGCAAACATTCAGTTCCCTTGGGCAGCGAATGTCGAACCGGCCCCACCAGATTGCGCACTGACCACCAGCACTTTCAATTTGGAGTTTCGGTAATGCGAGCAGTTCTGCCTATTTTCGTGGCACTCGTGTCACTCATCGCCACGAGCTATGGCCTTCATGCCGATCCGTCGCCGCTCGGGTTGTGGCAGGCAGTAGACGACGACACCAAGCAGCCGACCGGCTGGTTCCTGATCCGGCAACAGAACGGCGTTTACGCCGGCATCATTGCCAAGATGTTTCTCAAGCCTGGCGAAGATCCCAATGCGGTCTGCGATCAGTGCAAGGACGATCGCAAAGACCATCCGTGGCTCGGTCTCGAACTCATTCGCGGCATGCAGCAGGAAAGCGCCGACAAATACGCCGGCGGAACGATCCTCGATCCGCGCGACGGCAAGGTTTACAAGGCGACTATGACGGTTTCGCCCGACGGCCAGACGCTGACCGTGCGCGGCTATCTCGGCGTCGAATTACTGGGCCGCAATCAATATTGGCAGCGCCTGCCGGATTCGGCGATGACCCAGCTCGACCCGTCGGTCAATCCGAACCCCGCGCCTCCCCCAGGAGCCGCCCCGGCGCGCAAGCCTGCGGCGCCGAACACCATGATGGCTCCCAACACGATGGCGCCAAAGAAGCCCTAAGGCTTCGGAAGCTCAGCTTCGGTTTCCCGCGGCTTGCCCATCAGGATCGGCTGGAACAGCGCCGCAGCCGCCATCGTGGTGATGAGCGAAATCGCCAGCAGCTTGCCCATGCTCGACGTGCCCGGGTGGCTGGAGAACCACAAGCTGCCGAACGCCGTCGCGGTGGTGCAGGCGCTGAACGTCACCGCCCGCGTCAGCACGGATTGCAGCAGGTTGGTCTGACCTTCGCGCCAGGCCATAATGTAATAGATCTTGAACGCCACGCCGACGCCGAGCAGCAGCGGCAGTGCGATGATGTTGGCGAAATTCAGCGGCAATCCGATCAGGACGCAGACTTCCATCGTCACGACACCGGCCACCAGCAGCGGAATAAGCGTCAGCAGCACGTCGCTGAGCCGGCCCAGCGTGATAAAGAGAATGATGGTGATCGAAATCAGCGCGCAGGCGCCCGCTATGACGAAGGCGGTAACGACAGTGCGGCGCGCCTCGAGAATGGAGATCGGCCCCTCGGTCGCATCCGGCGCCACTGACTGAACGGCGTGAGCAAACGCGCGCAGCACGCCGTTGTTGTTGGAATCGCCTTTCGGCGCCACGTCGACGCGGGCCAGACCGTCCGGTGTCACCCAATCGCGCGCAAGATTCTTCGGCAGATTGTCCCGCGTAATCACCTGAGCCTTGAGTAGATTGCGCAGATCATTGAGGATCGTCTTCAGCGGCTGGACGAAAACAACGTCGGCCCGCTGCCGGGTGGCCGGATCGGCCTTGGCGAGTGCGGCCATCGCAGCTGCAAGGCGTTTCGCAGCCACGGCGCCGGTGCCGGTACCGTTTCCGGCGAGTCTGTTGAGTGCATCGACGGTCGAATTGATCATGCTGACGGTCTGCTCGTCCGACGTCGGCGAGGCCGGCGTCTTCGGATTGAGCGCGCCATCAAGTGTCTTGGCGGCATTTTGGATCAGGGCGAGCTTTTCACCCTGGTGATCCGGGATGAAGGTCGAGAGCGTCGAGACGCGCGCCACCTCTGGCACCGCGCGCAGTTTTGCGGCCAGTTGATCGGCCTTTTCCAGTGACGGCTCCAGTACCGCGATATCGTTGGCGCCGCTTTCCGGATCGCTCTTGAGCTCCAGATAAGTCGATACCGATTCAGCCTTGGGGCTGCGCAAATTCATCGGGTTGAAGTCGAACTGCAACCAATACAACAGCGGCAAGCCGCCTATCACAACGAGGATAGTCGTGATCAGGATCGCCATACGGTTCCGCTCAAGAAATCGGTCGACCGGCGCCATATACGAATACCCGAGCTGCACAGGCTCGCTCGGCGGTTTGACGAATGCTCAACAAGGCCGGGAGCAGCGTGACGCTGGTGAAGAACGCGATCAGCATGCCGACGCCGGCAATCAGACCAAGCTCGGACACGCCTTTGTAGTCGGTCGGCATGAACGACAGGAAGCCGGCAGCGGTAGCGAGACCGGCAAGCGTCAACGGCGCGCCGGCACGCCGGCCGGTTTCCAGCAAGGCCTCATGAAGATTGTTGTTAGCGTAGCGCTCGGAGCGATACCGGACGCTGAACTGAATTCCGAAATCGACACCCAGGCCGACGAACAAGACGGCGAAATAGACCGATATCAGATTGAGCGTGCCGACCATCAGCATGCCGGTTGCGGCAGTGACGGCAAGCCCGACGACCAGGCTGACAAAGACCGCGAAGATGATGCGCCACCAGCGCAGCGCCATCCACAGGATGAACAGCACGATAGCGATGGTCACCGTGGCGTTGATCCCGGCGTTTTCCTTGATCGTGCCGAATTCTTCGTCGGACATCGGCACCGGCCCGGTCAGCCGCAGGCGCGCCTGATATTTTGAAGAGAAATTTGCGTCGGCCGCAGCCTTGCGGATGGCGTCAGCTGGCTTTCATGCCCGGCTCAAGCTCGGAATAGTCGAGCACGCCCTGAATGTTCAGGAAACGCATCCGGTCGCTCGCGCCGGAGGCCTTGCCTTCGACCATGTCACGCCACGAGAAGCTCGCCGGCTGGTTGGCATTCACCTTCTCGATGGCATCGGCGCCGAGCGTCATCGGCCACGTCATGTTGTCGAGCGTGATTTGGCCGCCTTGCACACCGAGCAAACCGAATTGCAGCGCCTGCACTACACCGCGCAGACTCGGATCGGTCGCCAGCACCTGGATGAGACGCTGGGCCTTGGTCAGGTTGGCCAATTGCGGTCCGAGTTCGTCTGTCGATTCGAACAAGAAACCATTCTGCGCAAAGAACGGTCCGCCTTTGGGCTGCTCGATCGAGCGGAACAAATCTTTTTGCTGCGACAGCCGTTGCGCCAGGTCGTTGGTCGCTTCTTCGACGAGCTCCGGCGTCGGCGCATCGATCACCGCGACGATCAGTTCGTACTGCGGGAATGCTTTCTCGAAAGCCATTTCCCGCTGCCGCCACGGAATGTTCGTCGAGATGAGCTGATTGATGTCAGTCGTCATGGAAAAATGCGTCGCCGCATACCATGACGATGCCGCCGTGAGCAGCACAGCGATGCCGACAACAGGCCAGGCAAATCGCGCGCAAATTTCAATCGCGCGGACGACGGCGGCAGTGATGCTCTTCATGGGGCCTGCGGAATGAGACGGTCAGAAGGGTTGGAATGATCGGCTTTAACTATCGTTTGAGTGGTCAAGAGCAAGGCAAAACCGAGGCACTATGTTCCGCTCTTTCGAACTACTCCAGAATCAGGCGTTAAAGCGACGCCTAGATGCCCCGAAATGCCACAAAAGTGAAATCACGGATAATTTCCCGGGGTGAATCGCCCCAAATTCAGGCGTTTTGTCAGGCAGTCAGACAGTGGAAAGCAAGCCGATGCTGGACAAAGAGGGCATTTCCGCTCAAAGGTTCCGGTAAATAGTGTCCACGATTGGTCGGCTCCCCGGTGGTGTCATGGACCGGGGTTGATTGTCACGCAGTCCTTGCCGAAATAACCGGGACAACCATCACGCTGGCGGTAGCCGGGCGCTGTTGCGGCGCAAAGCCGCAGAACGCCCTTCGCCCGAGAGGTAGATTGAAGATGAAAGTAATACTCGCCCAGCCTCGCGGTTTCTGCGCCGGCGTCGTGCGCGCAATCGAGATCGTTGAGCGCGCGCTGCAGAAATACGGGCCGCCGGTCTATGTGCGCCACGAGATCGTGCACAACAAGCATGTCGTCGAGAGCCTCAAGGCAAAAGGCGCACGCTTCGTCGAAGAGCTTTCCGAAGTACCGCCGAATGCGGTGACCATTTTTTCGGCACACGGCGTCGCCAAGAGCATCGAGGAGGAAGCGGCATCGCGGCAGCTTCCGGTTCTCAACGCCACCTGCCCGCTCGTCACCAAGGTTCACAACCAGGGCAAGCGCTACGTCGGCCAGGGCCGCAGGCTCATCCTGATCGGCCATGCCGGACACCCGGAGGTCGAAGGCACGATGGGCCAGATCGCCGAGCCGGTGACGCTGGTGCAGACCGAGAGCGATGTCGCCTCGCTCGACATCCCGTCCGATACCCCGGTCGCCTATGTCACGCAGACGACGCTCAGCGTCGACGATACGCGCGGCATCATCGCGGCCCTGCAGGCCCGCTTCACCGACATCGTCGGACCGGAGACGCGCGATATTTGTTATGCGACGCAGAACCGCCAGACCGCGGTGCGTGAACTTAGCAAGCTTGTGGACGTTATCCTGGTGGTCGGAGCCAAGAACAGTTCCAATTCCAACCGGCTGCGCGAAATCGGCGAGGAAGAAGGCCGCCCGAGCTACCTTATTGCCGACGGCAACGAAGTGGATGCGGGATGGTTCAAGGGTGCCAAGACCGTCGGCATTACCGCCGGAGCCTCGGCCCCGGAAGTGCTGGTCGAGGACGTGATCGATGCGTTGCGCCGGCTCGGGCCGGTCGAGGTCAGCGAATTGACCGGACGCCAGGAGACAATTGAATTCCGCCTGCCGCCGGAACTGACCGACGGCACAGCAGCAGGCCGCCGCGGCTACCGCAAGAGTTTAATTGCCGAACGCCCGCACGGACGAAAACGCTAAAGAGGATTGTGGTTGTGACTGTATCTCTACGCCAGATGACGGCTGTCGGTTCGTACATCATGAAGCAGCGCCTGACGGGGCGGAAACGCTACCCGCTGGTGCTGATGCTCGAACCGCTGTTCCGCTGCAACCTCGCCTGCGTCGGCTGCGGCAAGATCGATTACCCGGACGCGATCCTCAATAAACGCCTCTCGGTTCAGGAATGTCTCGACGCCGTCGACGAGTGCGGCGCACCGATGGTGGCGATTCCGGGCGGCGAGCCGCTGATCCACAAAGAGATCGGCGAAATCGTCAAGGGCATCGTCGCGCGCAAGAAGTTCGTCTCGCTCTGCACCAATGCGCTGCTTCTGGAAAAGAAGCTGCATCTGTTCGAACCGTCGCCCTATCTGTTCTTCTCCGTCCATCTCGACGGCATCAAAAAGCATCACGACAAGTCGGTGTGCATGGACGGCGGCTTCGAGCGCGCCGTGGACGGGATCAAGGCAGCCAAGGCCAAAGGCTTCTCGGTCAACGTCAACTGCACCGTGTTCGACGGACATCCGGCCGAAGACATCGCGGAATTTCTCGATCTCACTGCGGAGCTCGGCGTCGGCGTCTCGATTTCTCCCGGCTATGCCTATGAGCGCGCACCGGACCAGGAGCACTTCCTGTCGCGGCGCAAGACCAAGGAGCTGTTCCGCAAGGTCTTCGCGCTCGGCAAGGGCAAGAAGTGGAATCTGACCCACTCCGGCATGTTCCTCGACTTCCTTGCCGGCAATCAGGAATTCCACTGTACGCCGTGGGGCATGCCGACGCGCAACATCTTCGGCTGGCAGAAGCCCTGCTACCTGCTCGGCGAAGGTTACGCCAAGACCTTCAACGAACTGATGGAAACCACCGACTGGGATGCTTACGGCACCGGCAAGTATGAAAAGTGCGCGAATTGCATGGCGCATTGCGGCTACGAGCCGACGGCAGCCGACGCGATGATGAAGCATCCGTTGAGCGCGGCGATGATCGGCCTGTTCGGCGTCAAGACTGAGGGACCGATGGCGCCGGAGATCGATATGACGCAGCAGCGTCCGGCTCAGTACATTTTCGACGGCCAGGTGCAGCAGCGGCTGTCGGAAATTCGCACCAACGAAGCGCGCGAGAAAGCGGCGAAGGAAGCGGCCAAGGCCGCAGCGCAGTCAAACGCCAGCGCGGCGTAACGCCCCTAAAGAAATAAAAAGCCCCGGATTTTCCGGGGCTTTTTTATTCCCTGGCGGCTGAACGCCGCGAGGTATGACTAACCGTTATTGCGCGGCGAGCTCAGATACTTGCGGATAACAATGAACCACGTACCCAAATAGCGGTTGGCGATCAGACTCCGAGCACGTGCCATACGACCGTGTACGCCGCTTCCCATTCCTCCTGTGTCATAGGCCCCTGCATGTCGTGATCGCCAATAAAATTGACAAGCACAAGCCACGCCTTCACGCCATGTTGACGAAGAAAGTGAGATGAGCGAGACGGTTTGCGAGCTGATAGAACGTCGTCTCCCAAGGCGAGAGCGGCTTTGCCCCCATTGCTGCCGCTGTTTCCGAAAGCGCTGATTTTATTTTTTGCATCGAAGCATCCCCAGCGGCCGATGCCGGCGAAAATACTTCGTCAATGTGAGCCTTTGCTTCCACTATAAGAACGTCAGACGAATTGGTAACCGCGAGCGCGTCCCATTGCGGGCCCCGCGCTGGCCAGAAATCCTTCAGTGCAGCCTTCATGCCTCCAAGTTTTATTTGATCGAGAAACGCTTCGTCTCGATACTCCGCGAAATCATCGGCGACAGGCGGCGAGCACCACGTAATATCTTCGACTCTTTCTAAGTGTGGGACGATGAGACCATCCAAGTATCTTGGAACGGGCTGATTAACCGCTAACTGAATCCATTTTTGACTCCCTCTGGTCCCCATTTTTTGCGGAAAGCGACTCACGGAGGTCTCCATCTTTCAAATATCGATAAGGAATTTCAGCTATCATCCCGTACGCCAAGGCGCGCTATTCGCATTGCCGCTTTTGAGATTGCGGTAGCGCGCCATGGCCCACAGCGGGAAGAATTTCGAATAGCCGTGGTAGCGCAGATAGAACACCCGCGGGAAACCGGTCGCGGTGTAGCGCGGCTCGTCCCAGAAGCCGTCGGCGCCTTGGTGCGCGGTGAGATAATCGATGCCGCGCGCCACCGCCGGATGATCGACTTCGCCGGCCGCCATCAGGCCGAGCACCGCCCACGCCGTCTGTGACGCCGTCGACGGCGCCGGCTCATAGCCGCGATAGTCGAGCTTGTAGCTTGAGCCATCCTCGCCCCAGCCGCCGTCCTTGTTCTGAATCGCCGCGAGCCACTCCACCGCCTTGCGCATTTCCGGCGCGCCATGATCGACGCCGGCCGCGTTGAGCGCGCACAGCACCGACCAGGTGCCGTAGATGTAATTCATGCCCCAGCGGCCGTACCAGCTGCCGTCGGCAAGCTGCACACGGCGCAGATAATCGACCGCACGCTGCACCGGTGCGCTGTTGCCGACGGTTTCGCCGAACTGCGCCAGCATCGACACGCAACGCGCGGTGACGTCCTCGGTCGGCGGATCGAGCAGCGCGCCGTGATCGGCGAACGGAATGTTGTTGAGATAGAAGAACTCGTTGTCGGCATCGAACGCGCCCCAGGCGCCGTTCTCGCTCTGCATGCCGATGATCCATTCGCGGGCGCGGGCCAGGCTCGGCGCAAAATCCTTGCTGCCTGATTTCGCCTGCACCCGGTCCATCGCCATGGCGACGACGGCGGTGTCATCGACATCCGGATAATGCGCGTTGGCGTACTGAAACGCCCAGCCGCCCGGGACGCAGATCGGGCCGGCGCGCAATCCAGTCGCCGCGCACATCGAGGATCTGCTTCGGCGCGAGCCAGTCGAGCCCGCGCTTGACCTGCGCCTCGGCCTGATCGCCGCCGGCTTCCAGCAGCGCGTGACAGACCAGTCCGGTATCCCAGATCGGCGACACGCACGGCTGGCAATAGGCTTCGTGATCGTGCACGACCAGAAGCTTCTCGACCGATTTCCGCGCGATCGCGCGCTGCGGATAGCTCTCGGGATAGCCGAGCACGTCGAACATCATCACGCTGTTCGCCATCGCCGGAAAAATCGCGCCAAGCCCGTCTTCGCCGTTGAGACGCTCGTTGACCCAGGCGACCGCACGATCGAAGGCGCGCTGACGAGTCCGCTTCGGAAAATACGGTTCGGCCACGCGCAGGACATTGTCGACGGCGCGGAAGAACCAGAACCACGTTGCCTTCTGCTGCGGCGCCTTGGGCGGCGGACCGACGTTCTGCGGCGGATCGAGAAACAATTCGTCGATACGAACACCTTTGGCATTTCGCGCCTGCGGCTTCTTTGCCATCAGCACCAGGAGCGGAACGATGACGGTGCGGCTCCAGTACGAAATCTTGTCGAGGTGAAATGGAAACCACTTCGGCAGCAGCATGATCTCGATCGGCATCACCGGGACCGCGCGCCACGATATGAAGCCGAACAGCGCCAGCATGATGCGGGTGAACACATTGGCTTTTTCCGCGCCACCGCGGGCACGCACCGCCTCGCGGGCGCGGCGCATGTGATCGGCATCGACGGAGTCGCCGATCATCTTCAGCGCGAAATAGGCCTTTACCGTCGCGCTGATGTCGAGATCGCCTTCGGCAAACAGCGGCCAGCCGCCATGCGCGCCCTGAATGCGGCGCAGATAGACCGCGATCTTTTGCTCGAGCGCTGCGTCGACCGGCTCGCCGAGATAATGCCGCAACAGCACATACTCGGCAGGAATCGTCGCGTCGGCTTCCAGCTCGAACACCCAATGGCCGTCCGGCTGCTGGCGCGCCAGCAGCGCGTCGGTCGCGGATTGAATGCTTTGGTCGAGTTTCTGATCGGTCATTGCATCTGGAAACGGTTTTGCCGGCAATAATTTTGGCGGCGCGCTGTCCGGAACGGATCGCACCTTCGATGGTGGCGGGCAGTCCGGTATCGGTCCAGTCGCCGGCAAGAACGAGATTGCGCCAGCGGGTCTTCGCGACCCGGACGTTTGGCATCCTGCGCCGGCGTTGCGGCAAAAGTGGCACGGCGTTCGCGCACGATCTGCCACGGCGGCAGCGCGGCGGCAAGCCGGTGACGCTGGCGACCTCGTCCCAGATTGTCTTCGCCAGCTGCTTCGCGCGGCGTATCGAGCAATCGGTCGCCGGCGCTGATGGTGACGGACACGCGGCCGGTGAAATTGAAAATCCATTCCACCGTGCCGTTGATGACGCCAAGGATCGTGCGGCGCACCGGCCGGTGGCTCGATCCGGAAATGCGCGTTGACGATGGCGCGAAATTCGTTCGGCACTTCGAGACCGCCGACCAGCGACGCCGCGGCATAGGGCGGTACGGCGAGCACGACAGCATCG
Organism: uncultured Alphaproteobacteria bacterium; assembly: GCA_963739945.1. Lineage (GTDB taxonomy): Bacteria > Pseudomonadota > Alphaproteobacteria > Rhizobiales > Xanthobacteraceae > BOG-931. The sequence goes on from CAVUCN010000005.1 coordinate 412,477, forward strand.
TCCGGCGTCGAGCGTCACGCTCTCGTTGCCGAAATCGAGCGCCTCGATCCGTGCGTCGGCGAAACGAATTCCGCGCAACTGATGCTCCAGACGCACTTCCACACCGCGCTGCGCCAGCGTCGCCAGCGCCGGCTCGACCAGCGTCGGGCCGAGCCCCTCGCGCGCGATCAGCGGACGGCAGGCGAGCCCGCCTGCACCGAGCGTTTCGCGAACGATGGCTGATGCCAGCCTTGCCGCGCCGAGCGGCGGATCGATATTGAGCGCCGCCAGCAGCAGCGGCTCGACCAGGCGCTTGTAGAGCGCGCCTTTGCACGCAATGACCTCACCGACCGTCTTGCCCGGTGCCGGCCGCAGCAGTTTTGCCAATGCCAGGTAATCGAGCGCGCGCGTTCCCGGCACGCGGCGGTTTTTATCGAAGATCCAGAACGGCAGCCTTCCGTCGTTGAACCGCAGCGTCCAGCGCTCGCGGCTTTTCAGATCGACGAAATTGAATTCGGCGTGCGCCGGACCGATCAGCTTATCGGCACCGCCGACATCGTGCAGAAAGTCCATGGCGGCGTGATTGCCGGACAGCAGCAGATGATTGCCGTTGTCGATGGTCATGCCGATCGCCGCATCGTGGTAGGAACGGCAGCGGCCCCCGGCGAACGCCGTGGCCTCGTGCACGACCACACGATCGCCGCGCGCGGACAGTTTGAGCGCGGCAGAAAGGCCGGCAAGACCGGCGCCGATGATGTGGATCGTACGGGCCATCAGATCAGGTTGCGCAACAGGATCAAAAGCAGTTTCACCCGCGAATGACGGACCGGCGTACGCGGCGGCGCGAAGCCGCGGGCGACCAGCTTGTCGAGAATGGCATGATAGGCTTCGCCCATCATGCGCGGTGCGCGGACGATACGGCGCGGATTTTTCGCCATGATCGCTGACGCCTGCCGGAAATGCTCCTGCGCCCGCACGACGACGGCATTGCAGGCTTCGCCGAGCATCGGGTTGGCCAGCACGGCGGCAGGGTCAGTGCTGATGATGCCCGCCTCGCGCAGCGCTTCGCGCGGCAAATAGAGCCGGCCCATCGACGCATCCTCGTCGAGGTCGCGCAGGATGTTGGTGAGCTGCAGCGCGCAGCCGAGCTCGTGCGCCAGCGACAGCCCGGCCTTCTCTTCCATCCCGAAAACGCGCACCGACAGTCGGCCGACCGCACAGGCGACACGATCGCAATAGAGATAAAGTGTCTTCCAGTCCGGCGCGCGGATATCGGCATCGACATCCATCTCCATACCGTCGATGACGGCGATGAAATCTTCGCGCTGCAAAGAAAACGCTTTGACCGCCTCGACCAGCCCCGCGAGCGATGCCGGCGGCGAGCCGGAATAGATCGCATCGATATTGGCGCGCCAGGCCTGCAATTGCCCGCGACGCGGCTCGCGCGGACCCGGATCGTCGGCGATATCGTCCACGGCGCGGCAGAACGAATAGATTTCGAACATCGCCTCGCGCGCCGCGCGCGGCAGGATGCGCATGCCGCGGTAAAACGAGCTGCCGGAAGCGCGTTGGGCGGCTTGCGAAGCGTTCACTTATACGCCCCGTGGTTTCTCTGACGCGACTGTGCGCCGCCGGCCGAACCGTGCCATCGCGCCGGTCATCACGCCGGCGAGCGTAAGCCCCGCTACCGCCGGCACCGGAAGATGCACGGATTGGCTCAATGGATCGCGCGCCATGAGGATGCGTGTCAGGCGATGCGCCAGCGTATTGATGACGGACACTTCAAGCGCGAGCCGCCACTCATTGATCAGGCTCGAAAATACATCGCTCTCGCCCAGCAGCCGTTCGGTGCGCGCGGCGAGCGCGTGCAGGCAATTGAGAAGTTGCGGCGAAGCGCTCGGCTGGCCCAGGCCTTCAACACTGGCTCCGCTTGCGGCCAGCATATCCTGCGGAACGTAGACACGATCGAGGTTGAGATAATCCTCTTTGCAGTCCTGCAGATGATTGATGATCTGCAACGCCGCACAAAGCGCATCGTTGGCCGGCCAGGTGTCGCGGCTCTCGCCATGAACATCGAGGACAAAGCGTCCGACCGGCATCGCCGACAGCGAGCAGTAACCGATCAGGTCGTCCCAATCGCGGTAGCGCAGTTTGGTGACGTCGAGCTTGAACGCGGCGAGCAGGTCCTGCGCGTGCTTCGGCGACAGTTTCCGCTCGATCAGCACGGCCCGCAATTTCACCGCGACCGCATCGCTGTCATCTTTGCCGGTGAGGCCGGCGTCGAGCCGGTCGAGCAAGGCCAGCTTCTCCTGCGGCGGCAGCGTCGCATGATCGGCAATATCGTCGGCGGTGCGGACGAAATTGTAGAAGGCAAGAATCGGCGGCCGATAACGCGGCGCGATCAGCGCGGACGCCACCGGGAAATTCTCATCCCGATGCCCCTTCCCCGACCGCAATGCGCTTGCATCGTTCATCGCAATTCCGACACGTTGGTATCCGACTCGCCGAAACGTCATCCGACGCTAGCCTGGGCACGGCCTTTCCACATGCCGCCGCGCCCGCGGGCATGCTGATAGGCGGAATCCAGCGTGAAGGCCATATAGATCGCGGCAATCGCCGGCAGCGCCAATCCCCACAGGCTTGACAGGCCATAGAACCGAAGCGTCGGCCGAAACGCGAAGGCCATCAGCAGCCAGGTGAACAGGCCAAGAAATTGCGCCAGCCCGCTAGCGAACAAGGTCAGCGCGACCGGTGCGAGATAGGTGATGGCGAGACCAAGCACCGTCCCTGCGAGCAGGAGCGGCGAATAGCGAAGCTGCGCATAGGCGGTGCGCGACACCATGTGGCGAATATCCTCGATCGCAGGATAAGCGCGGATGCTGTGCACGCGATCGGTCAGGCCGATCCAGATCGGACCATGCGCCTTGAGGATTTTTGCCAGCGCGCAATCGTCGATCAGTGCGGTACGGATAGAGGCCATGCCGCCGGCATCGTTCAGCACCTCACGGCGCACCAGCATGCAGCCGCCGGCCGCAGCCGCCGTGGCGCGGCGTGGATTGTTCGCCCAGGCGAACGGATAGAGCATCTGAAAAAAGAAAATGAAGGCCGGGATGAACAGCCGCTCGGCAAAAGACTCGCAGCGCAGCTTCACCATCAGCGAAGTGAGGCCATAGCCACCGGCCTGCGCGCGCCCGACCAGACCGGCCAGCACGTCGGGCGCGTAGACAATGTCGGCGTCGGTGAAGAGCACAAAATCCGGCGGCTGCAATTTGGCGTTGGCGAACTCGACACCCTGATGCTGCGCCCAGAGCTTGCCGGTCCAGCCGCCCGGCAGGGCCCGGCCCGGCAATACGGTGAGACGATTACCCGCCCCGATAGCCTCGGCGGCATCGCGCGCCACCTGCGCGGTTCCATCCCGGCTCTGGTCATCGACCAGGATGACCTCGAAAGCGCCGGGATAGTCCTGCCGCAGAAGCGAGGCGACCGTCTCGCCGACGCACTCGGCCTCATCGCGGGCCGGGATCACCGCCGAAATCGCAGGCCAAGGTCTGTTACCTGGCGGGTTCCCCGCCGGGCCACCCTCTTCGCGCATCGGCCGCCTGCCAGAATCCGCCCCGGGCGGCCAGCAAATACAGCCAGATAACCAGCACCATTGACGCTATAAGGTCGATTGCCACAGATATTCCCTGTTCGGATCGGCTCACTTATCCCGTAAATGTAGGATCAATTATAGGACCCCCCAGATAGGCTGGGGGCGCTGGTAAACCACCTGATGGACGCAAAAAGCAGCCCTTTTGTCGCAAGTCTCGACGCAGTCGCCGCTGGAAACCGAGGCGCTACTGGACCGGCTTTTGTCGCCAAATCCGGCGGAAGGGGAACTCAACCGCCCGACACGCCTGATCGAGGCCATGCGCTATTCGAGCCTGAATGGCGGCAAGCGGTTTCGGCCATTTCTGGTCGTCGAGAGCGCCGCCCTGTTCGGCGTTCCCCGCCAGAACGCCCTGATGGCCGGCGCAGCGCTGGAATGCGTGCATTGCTACTCGCTGGTGCATGACGACCTGCCGGCGATGGACAATGACGACGTGCGGCGCGGCCGCCCGACCGCCCACAAGGCTTTCGACGAGGCGACCGCGATCCTTGCCGGCGATGGCCTGCTGACATTCGCGTTCGACATCCTGTCGCGGCCGCAAACCCATGAGGATCCGGCGGTGCGCGTCGAGCTCGTCACCGCGCTGGCGCGCGCCGCGGGCGTCGGCGGCATGGCCGGCGGCCAGATGCTCGACCTCGCCGCCGAAGGCCGTTTTGTGCAACAGCGCGCGACGCATTTCACCGAAAACGAAGTGCTCACATTGCAGGCAATGAAAACCGGTGCATTGCTGCGCTTCGGCTGCGAGGCCGGCGGCATTCTTGCCGGCGCTACGCCGGCAAAGCGGCAGGCGCTTGCGCGCTACGGCGCCGCTGTCGGCAAAGCATTCCAGATTGCCGACGATCTGCTCGATCTCGAAGGCGATTCTGCCCTTGTCGGCAAGGCGACCGGCAAGGACGCCGCCGCAGGCAAAGCCACGATGGTCAGCGTGCTTGGCGTGGACGCCGCCAAAACACGGCTAAAGGAGCTGGTCGGCGAAGCCGAGCAGGCACTTGCCCCGTTTGGGTCAGGGTCCGCAACCCTTATCGAGGCTGCACATTTCGTTGCCGAGCGTCGTGCCTAAATTAATGTCGCGCCTAAATTGACGATGACAGTTCTGTAACCGTGGATAGCGCCGGGAAAGCACTGGGCCGGGGATTGCAGGGTCCCCTGCCCATTTCTAGGGTGCGTCCTTTACGGCAGCCCAATTGAACTTCGCTCCGGGCGGTCTTATTTCGTGCCCGTCGTTTGGCAATCGTGCTTCTTGACCGGGGTAAAACGGGCCCGAACCTTCCGTCACGTTCGGGACACCCAGTAAAAGATGACAAGCAGCTTGCGATGGTACACTTGTACGGCCTGCAGCGGCGTCGCTGCTGATTGCATTGGCAATTGCACCGGCGACGCAAGCCAAAACCCAACAAGCCAAGCCACTACCGACGCCGCCGGCAGTACCTTCAGCGCCACAGCCAAAGCCGCTGCCGCCGCGCACTCCGTTCACTGCCGCTGACGAAGCCGCCGCCACAATTCCCGGCATGCCTGATGCGCGGTTTTGGGCGGATTCGATGTCCGACTTCAACGCAACACTGCCGCCGCAACCCGGTCCATGGCTCGCGCTATCGAGCGGCGGCGCCGATGGCGCCTTCGGTGCAGGCCTGCTCAATGGCTTGAGCGAATCCGGCAAACGCCCGGACTATGCCGTCGTCACCGGGGTCAGCACCGGCGCATTGATGGCGCCGTTCATATTTGCCGGACAGAAATACGACGGCGCGCTGCGCGACGCCTACACCAAGGTTTCCGCGGCGGACATTTTCGAGGTTGGCGGCACCGGCGAAAGTTTCGTCGATTCCTGGCCATTGAAAGATCTGATCGCGAAGCAGATCACACCGGCATTGCTGACCGATATCGCTGCCGCGCATAACAGCGGCCGCCGCCTGTTCTTTGTCGTCACCACCGATATCGACGCGGAACGCTCGGTGGTTTGGAACATGGGCGCCATCGCCGCGCATGGCAGCGGTCATGCCAGTGGCGATGCCGCGCTCAAACTATTCCGCAGCGTGCTGCTTGCGTCCAGCGCGATCCCCGGCGGCTTTCCGCCGGTGTTGATCAACGTCGAAGCGAACGGCAAGCAGTTTCAGGAAATGCATGTCGATGGCGGCGTCGGCGGCCAGTTTTTCGTTGCGCCCGCCGCGGCGATCGCTGCGACCAGCGACTACAAAATTCCGGCGACGCAGATCTATCTCGTCGCCAACAGCGGCCTCGAACCGCAATTCTCGATCGTTGACCGCAGCCTGCCGTCGATCCTCACCGGCACCGTAAGTGCCGCGGTGAAGGTCGACACCCGGTTGATGATGGATCGGGTCTATGTTGCCGCCAAACGCAGCGGCGTTGATCTTCAATGCCGCGAGCATTCCGCCGAGCTTCAATGCGGCCAGCCGCGGTCCATTCGATCCGGTCTATATGGGCGCGTTGTTCAAGGTCGGTGAGGACATCGGCAAGAGCGCCACGCCATTCGCCAATCAACCGCCACCCTATCCGGGTGGACCACCTTCACAGGATCCGGAGAAAGCAGGAGTGCACTGATGACGAAATTGGGGGGACTATCGCCGCACTCGTGAGCGCGGCGCTGATTGCGGGGATTGCACCGATGCACTCGGCCTCGGCACAACAGACAGCCGCCGTAGGTGCGCCTCCGCCGGTTGCCAAACCAAAAATCAGGCTGACCAGAGCCTTTGACGGCCTGTGGAGCGTCTCTATTGCGACGATCAATGGCTCTTGCCCGGCCAGCCTGCGGTATCCGGCAATAATCTCAAATGGCCTGGTTGGACGCGCTGGCGGAGAATACGGCTATGACATCTCCGGCGCCGTCTACAACACCGGCGGCATCATCGTCACGGTGAGCCAGAGTGGACAGAGCGCGATGGGCCGCGGCCGTCTCACCCGGTTGCGCGGCGGCGGCACCTGGCAAGCCGCGAGCGGCCAGTGCAGCGGCACCTGGATTGCCGAACGGCGCAGCTAACAAGCAAGTTTGAACGAGCTATCTGCCGCGCCTTCCCGTCGTCCGATCATGTTGAGGGCGGGATGACCTAAATGCTGCGCCGACGCCAATGACGCGATGGACCAACAGCAGACAACGTGCAACGGATCACGACTTAAACCCGGTGCCACCGCATCTCTGACATCTAACTTTCTTGTCACCGAGTTTGAGAAGGCCTCTGCCTTCGCAATTCTTGCATTTCACTTTCGGTTTGCCGGCATTCTTTTTCATGGTCTTCCTGATCTGCGCCAATCTACCCCGCAGCTTGACGATCCGATTCGATGGATCGCCGCCGCTGCGCTTTATCTTAACGGTATTTGACTGGCCTCGGGAGGCGCAGCCCGGCGTGACTTGCATCGGCACGCCGGCGCAGTGACCCGTTTCAAACGCGCAGCAAAAATTACCGAGACACGGAATTGGCGTAGGCCAAGCTTTATGGCCTCGCGACAGACATGCGCGCTCCTGTTTTCCGCGTTCTATTTTCCATGTCCACCGCCGCCGGATTCGTGACCGCCAGACTGACCGCCGCCGGATCGGTTCTGGCGTTCAAGGATCACTGGATTGTGGCCGCCGCTTGTGGGGCCGTTCGGATTGCTGACGCCAACCGGCTTGACTGGTTGAACTGGCTTGAATGTACCTTGAGACGGCGGCGGTGGATTGCTCACCGTCGTCGGCGGATCCTTCAGCCGCCCCGGTCCTACCGTTCCAACGGTGGGGTTGGTCGGGTTCGGCCTTCCAATGGACTGCGGATTTTTGCCACTAAGCGCAATAGTCAGAGCACTTGTTAAGGCACTTTAATTGACTGTTATTAGTTTTATTATGGTCCATGCACCAGTCGGTACAAGCTCTTAACCCTGTCGTACACGCATCGGTACAATTGTGTTCCGCTTCAGCAATAACGCTGAACGAAACAAGAAACGCGATTTGCAAAGCCGCCCGTGCGAAAGCTGCCGGGAAGTGAATGCATGATTTCATCATTGTGACCCCCATTTTTGTTGTCGAAGTTTAAAGTTCAGGTGTGCGTTTTTAAAAAGCGAGATTGGGGCGACGACGTCCCCGACATGCTTCGTGCGGTTTTCGCCGGCTTAGTCCACAGACTGAATTATCACCCCGTTCGGGCCCATATGTCCGCCACGGCAGGGCGGCTGTGTGTAGCCTGGCCGAGAAGGTGGCGGGCAGTGGTGGCCGCAGCCAATGCCAGTTCCGCCATGACTTTTTGATATGCTGTCGCCCGCTCCTGAGCTGGAGGTGGTGGCGGAAGTGCCGGATGTCTTCACTTGACTTGGGCCCTGCTCCATTCGCAAAAACCTGGCCGCCGCTCAGCGTCAATGCCGCTGAGGTCGCGAGCAGCAAGACCACTCTGGAGATTGCTGTCATGGCTGTTTCCTCGCCCCCGGCGCCTGGAAAGACCTCCTCCAAGTTTACAGACACGTCTGAGGCGTACCGCGTCTCCCGATCGGGAGAGGCAAATCCGGAAGGATGGGAATTCCGGTGCGCTCGCAGGTTTGGAGGGATCAGCCCAGCAGCGGGTTGGCGTAGCCGGCAAACAGTTTGACCAGATCGGCCTGCCGGTGTGCCCCGGTCTTCTGATAAAGACGCTTGAGATGGGTTTTGACCGTGCCTTCGCCGATGCCGAGCGTCTCGGCGACCTGCGGTGCGCCGCCGATCTCGACGATGGCTAAGAGGACGCGCACCTCCGTCGGCGTCACCCGCTCAGCATAAGTTTCCCAGACACGGAATAGGTTGGTTCGGCGGCGGACGACCGCGGTGCCAGCCGCCCCCGGATGGCGTTCCGCCCGATGGAGCGGGAGCGTTGGTTTTAACCGGCGGCGTATGGTCGGTGTGCACCGGAGAATATGTTTGCACCGGAGGGGTGTGATCGTTATGTATCTTCGCGGCCTGAGCACTGCAGACCACAACGAACCCGGCAGATAAGCTGGCGAGAATTCTTGTAGCTTATTGCGCATTGTCCCCTATCTCTCAGCGATTGATCCTGTCGCCGTCTGCGGCCCGGCACTGCCCTCAGGAAAAAAGCCCCTTAGGAGGATATCCAAAGAGGGCTTAAGGCCGTTAAGAAAATCAAAAGTGATAGTTTAAGCCCACGCGTGCCACGTTGAAGGTGGTGCGACCGTAATTTGCGTTGAACGACGATGGAATTGGCGTGACACCAGGACTGAATTGCAATGCTGTTTCGGTCAACGATTTGCCGTTCAGGCTCACATACAGATATTCGGCCTTAAGGCTCAGATGTTCCCACAGCCTATATTCCAATCCGCTGCCGAGCGTCCATCCGGCAGTGACCCTGCTCGATGAGCCGGCAAAGCACACGCTAGGACCGCAGTTAAACCCAAACGGGACGATCTGGGAGAGATTTCCGGCGGGGAAAGTAACACTCCCGCTGCGATCGACTCTGGCCATAGGCCAGTCCGCCGGTGATATAGACCAATAAATTGTCCGCCGGGAGATAGCCCAAACGCGCTCTCACCGTGCCGAACCATTTTATCCGCTCGTCGAGAGGCGCTGAAGCCGGGTCCAGATTGGCAAGCTGGTAATTGTTTGCGCTTGAGCCCTTCATGCCAGTCCAGTCAAAATCGGTCTCAACGCCGATTAGCCAGGTGCGGTTAAGTTGCCAATTGTATCCGACCTGCACGCCGCCGAGCGCACCGGACGTTTTTAACGATGTAGCAAGCGGCGGCCCGGCTACCGCAAAGAAGACCGCGCTGGCCGGATCGTTGGCTGAATAGTCGGCGCTGCTGTGGCCCCAACCGCCGCGACGTTGGCGCCGACATAGAACCCAGTCCACCCGATAGGGGACGCCGGCATCGGCGCCTTAGTATGCATTGGCGCTTTGGCCGGCATGTCGGCGGCG
>CAVUCN010000006.1:0-145428 GCA_963739945.1 uncultured Alphaproteobacteria bacterium
ATTGAGAGGTTCAAGCTTCATGCCAATGATCTATTACGAATAAGCAAGTATAAACAGATAGTTATGACGATATCGGAATGTCGATCATGCCTGTTGGTAACGCAGGCTGCATAAAAATAGTGCAGCGCACTCTAATCAAACAAGTACGATCAATGCAGCGCGATGAGGAGAACCACGACCTCGCTGACCTGCTCCAGCGCGCCGAGCACGTCGCCAGTTTGGCCGCCGATCTGCGACGAACTCAACTTCATCATCAGTCCCATGACGACGGCCAGCAGGACCAGCGCTGCGATACCTGCCAGCGGACCGAGAAACACCGCGAGGATCAGGACGCCGAGCACGCCGGCAATCAGCGCGGTCTGCTGTGTCGGTTGACCGGCGGCGCGTGATAATCCGTCGTCCCGCGCCGGCGGCACTATCGTCATGAAGATCGGCAAAGCCGCGCGCGCTGCGCCGTGCGCCGCGATCAGCGCCCAGAACGCAAGCGACGGACGAGCGAGCGTCGCGATGACAGCAACGCGCAGCAGGATCGACAGCGTGAGCGCGCAAACCCCGTAGGTGCCGATACGGCTGTCGCGCATGATTTCGAGTTTGCGTTCGCGCGTTGCGCCGCCGCCAAACCCATCGGCGGTATCGGCCAAGCCGTCTTCGTGCAGGCAGCCGGTCACGGCGAGCGTGGCAGCGACGCACAATGCCGCCGCTGGCCACGCGCCCAATCCAAGCCGGTACGCCAGTGCGTAAACCACGCCGCCAATCAGGCCGACAATGATTCCCGCAACTGGAAACGCCCAGCTTGCGCGGGCGATGTCGGTTTCCGCGCCAGCGGCCTCAGCTCCGAGCGGCAAACGCGTCAGAAAAGCAACGCTTGTCCTGATACCGCTCATGCAATCCGCAATCAGGTTTTCAGGCATTGGCATCGTCGCCTCCATCGCGTCCGTTGTGGCTGCGCATTGTCATATTTGCTAGACTTTCAGCTTCGTTCGGTGCGGCCGAGGAATCAAACAGGATATGGCGGATTTTAGCTCGTTTTCAGACCTGCGCGCGGTCTGTCTCGATCTGCCGGGCGGACATCCCGCAGCCAGCGCCACGGCTGCCAAGCGCGAAGCGGTCCTGACCAAGCCGCCGCGCAGTCTGGGCCGCCTCGAAGATCTGGTCTTCTGGCTGGCGCACTGGCAAGGCCACGCACCACCACGGCTCGACCGCGTCGAGATTCTGGTTTTTGCCGGCAACCACGGCGTGACCCGGCGCGGCGTCTCAGCCTATCCGGCCGAGGTCACGGTACAGATGGTGGCGAACTTTGCCGCCGGCGGCGCCGCAATCAATCAGCTTGCCCGCACCGCCGGCGCGACATTGCGGGTGACGCCGCTGTCGCTCGACGTTCCGACCGCCGATTTCACCACGGAGCCCGCGCTCACCGAACAGGAATTCATTGCCGCGGTTGCGACGGGATATGACGCGGTGTCCTCCGATTGCGATCTGATTTGCCTCGGCGAAATGGGTATCGGCAATACCACGGCGGCTGCCGCGATTGCCGCTGCCCTGTTCGGCGGCGGTGGCGCGCGCTGGGCCGGGCGGGGCACCGGCGTCGATGAAGATGGTTTGGTCCGCAAGCGCGAGGTGATCGATCATGCGCTGTCCCGTCATGCAGTGCTGCTGCATGATCCGCTGGCGATTGCTGCGGCGCTTGGTGGCCGCGAGCTGGCCGCGATCCTTGGAGCCACACTGGCCGCGCGGCAAAAAAATATTCCGGTGCTGCTCGACGGTTTCGTCTGCACGGCTGCGGTGGCGCCGCTCGTCAAACTTCGCGCCGACACGATGGCGCACGTCCAGGCCGCGCATGTTTCAGCCGAAGCCGGCCACCGCGCGCTGCTGGAGGAGCTTTCGTTGAAGCCGATTGTCGATCTCAACATGCGGCTCGGCGAAGCATCCGGCGCCGCGGTAGCGCTATTGATCCTGCGTGCCGCGCTCGCCTGTCACACCGGCATGGCGACGTTTGCGGAAGCCGGTGTGTCGGACAAGCCGGCTGACGACGAAGCGCCAAAGGCTGCCGGCTAATTCACTGCGGCAATGCTGTGAAAGAAAGTGCCGGTGACATGACCGCGCCGCCCGCCCGCCGGTCCGAGTTTCCGCCCTTCGGCGTCGGCGAGCTCGGCGAACGGTTCATCGCTGCCGGCAGAGGTCAGCGACGCATAATGAAATTCGTGGCCGCGCAGTGTCGTGTCGCGCCGGCCGAGCACGGTGTCGCCAAGGAGCCGCGCTGTGCGGTAACCAAGGTGCAGTTTGCGTTTGGCAAAGCTCGTCGCGTGGCCGAGCAATCCGGTCATCGGCGTGACGCTGTCCGGTTGCGTCCTCAAGACCTTCGCCGAGCACCATGTAGCCGCCGCACTCACCATGTACCGGGCGGGTCTGCGGCAAACTGCCTTAGCCCCTCGTTGAACCTTCGCGCCGAGGCGAGCGCTCCCGCGTGAAGCTCCGGATAGCCGCCCGGCAGCCAGCAACTGTCGGCGCGCTCGGGCGGCGCTTCGTCGGCCAGCGGCGAGAACGGAATGATCTCGGCGCCCGATTGCCGCCACGCCGCGAGCAGATGCGGATAGACGAAGCTGAACGCACGGTCGTGCGCCAGCGCGACCCGCTGGCCCGGCGGCGGCAACGCTGGTGCATTGGTCATTGCAGTGATTGTGAGCGGCGCGGCGCTTTCCATGATGGCGTCGAGATCAAGGTGGCATTCCGCGATCGCGGCGAGGCGCGAGATAAGTGACGCGAGATCAGAATGCTCGCCGGCCTGTACGAGACCGAGATGGCGCTCCGGCAGCGTCAGTTCCGCTGAGCGCGGGACAGCGCCAAAAACAGCGAATGCCCAGTTCGGCGATGGCAGCAGCGATCATCGCACTGTGCCGCTCGCTGGCGATGCGGTTGAGAATGACACCGGCGATATGAACGGCGGGGTCGTGGGTCGCAAATCCGCGCACGAGGGCAGCAGCCGATTGGGCCTGCCGCGATACGTCGATGACCAGCACCACGGGCAAATGGAAATGCGCGGCGAGATCGGCGGTCGACCCGCGCTCGCCGGACGGCATATTGGCGCCGTCGAAAAGCCCCATCACGCCTTCGATCACGAAGACGTCGGCGCCCGTTCGATGCCTGCGCTGCCATGGCGTCGAGCAGCGGGCGCGGCATTGCCCAGGAATCAAGATTGACGCTCGGCGCTGCGGTTGCGACGGCATGGAACGCCGGATCGATGTAATCGGGACCGGCTTTTGCAGAGCGTACCGCGACGCCGCGCTGTCTTGAGCGCCGCGAGCACGGCAAGCGTCACGGTCGTCTTGCCGGCGCCGGAGTGGGGCGCTGCGATGATCAGCCCGCGCGTACTCATGGCGCATCACTCATGGCAGGTCCTTTTGCGTCGGCGTGATTTCGCCAAGCAACCTTTCGCGCATCGTTACGATCTCGCCGATCACGACGATGGCGGGCGGCTCGAAGTTCTGTGCGCGGGCCTCGGCAGCGATCTTCCCAAGCGTCGATATCAACACGCGCTGGTGCGGCGTTGTTGCCGAAGCGATCACGGCCGCGGGCGTTTGCGCCTCGAGTCCTGCCGTCACCAGTGCGCCGGTGATCCGCTCCAGATTATGCATCACCATGTAGAGCACGATCGGCTGGCCGGTGCGGGCCAGCGCCGTCCAGTCGAACTCTTCGTCGGCGCCGTGACCGGCCGCGAAAATCACCGCGCGGTTGACGCCGCGCACCGTGGCCGGGATAGACGCTGATGCGAGCGCGGCAAGGCCTGCGGTGACACCGGGGATCACGCGGAACGGCACGCCGGCCGCTGCCAGTGTCATGGCTTCTTCGCCGCCGCGCCCGAAAACAAAGGGATCGCCGCCCTTGAGCCGCAGCACCCGTTTGTTGGCGCGCGCAAGTTCGACGAGGCGCTGGCTGATATCGGCCTGCGTCGCCGATGGCTTGCCGCCGCGCTTGCCGGCGAATTCCAGCCGCGCCTGCGGCCCGGCGAGCGCCAGCACGCGCGCATCGACCAGCGCGTCATGCACGATGACGTCGGCCTGAGAGAGGCCGGCCAGCGCGTTGAGCGTCAGCAGGCCGGGATCGCCCGGGCCGGCGCCGGCGAGCCAGACGTGACCCGGTTCGAACACCGGCACGCCGGTCCGTTTACTGGCCATGGCATCCCATGCGGTCACGGCGCGGCGCCTCCGCGAAAACGGCGGCGATAATCGGCGTCATAGAGCGCACTGTCGCGGAAGTCTTCCGCTGCCAGCGCGCGGCCGACAATGATCAGGGCCGTGCGCTCGATCTTCGCCGCAGCCGCCTTTGTCGCGATGTCGGCAAGCGTGCCACGCAGAATGAGCTCCGCAGGCGTCGTTGCCTGCACCACGACCGCGGCCGGGCAGTCGGCGCCATAGAACGGCGTCAGTTCGCTGACGGTGGCGTCGATGGCGTGGATGGCGAGATGAATGACCAGCGTCGTTCCGCTCGCCGCGAAGGTCGCCAGCTTCTCGCGCTCCGGCATCCGCGACGCGCGGCCGGCGACACGGGTCAGCACCACGCTCTGGGCGACTTCAGGCACCGTGAGCTCGCATTCCAGCGCCGCCGCGGCGGCGGCGAACGCCGGTACGCCGGGCGTCAGCGTATAAGCGATGCCGCGCCGCCGGAGCCGGCGCAGTTGTTCGGCGAGTGCACTGTAGATCGACAGATCGCCGGAATGCAGCCGCGCTACGTCAAGACCCTTGGCATGCGCGGCAGCAAATTCAGCGTCGATTTCATCGAGCGACAGCGGCGCGGTATCGACGATCCGTGCGCCGGGCGGGCAGTGGGCGAGCAGTTCACGCGGCACGATCGAGCCGGCGTAGAGGCAGACCGGACAGCGCGCGATCAGATCGCGTCCGCGCACGGTGATTAGATCGGCCGCACCCGGCCCGGCGCCGATGAAGTGCACCGTCATGGTTTGTCCCAAGTCATGGTTTGATCCAGACCCACTGCGTCACCGGCATCGCCGGCCGCCAGCCGGTTTCGCCGCCGATCGGTCCGGCGCGCGAAATGGCGATGCGCGTCAGCTCGCCGCCAAGCGCGCCGTGGCGAGCCAGCAGCAAGGCTTCGGTCTTCACAGTCACGGCATTGACTACAAGCCGGCCACGGGAGCGCAGGGCGCGGGCCGCGGTGTCGAGCACATCGGTATCGCTGGCGCCGCCGCCGATGAAAACGGAATCGGGTGCCGGAAGGCTGACGAGTGCCGCGGGTGCGGCCGTTTCGATAATCTCCAGTCCCGGCACGCCAAATGCCGCGGCATTGCGGCGAATCCTTGCTGCGCGTTCCGCGTTTTGCTCAATCGCGATCGCACGCATCATCGGATCGGTGAGCATCCATTCAATCGAGACCGAGCCAGAGCCCGCTCCGATATCCCACAGCAACTGACCGCGGCACGGCGCCAGCGATGACAGTGTCAGGGCGCGGATTTCGCGCTTGGTGATCTGTCCGTCGTGCTCGAACAGCGCGTCGGGCAAGCCGGGCGTACGCGCCAGGATGCGCGCGTCCGCCGCGGCGATCACTTCGATCGCCAGAGTGTTTAGTGGATCGACGGTGCCAAGAGTGTACTCGGCGGCAAGTGTTGCGCTGATGCGTTCGCGCGGTCCGCCGAGCGCCTCCAACACCGTCAGCCGCGATGTTCCAAACCCGCTCTCGGTCAGAAGCTTTGCTATGGTCGCCGGACCGTCACCGTCGGATGTCAGCGCCACAATGTGAGCGCCCGGCTGCAGGTGCGGACGCAGCAGATCGAGGTTGCGGCCATGCACCGACAGCAGCGTGGTTTCAGGCAGCGACCAGCCGAGTCTTGCGGCGGCAAGACTGAACGCCGACGGCGCCGGCACTACGATCATTTCTCGCGCGTCGATGTGACGGGCCAGCACCGCGCCAACGCCATAGTGAAACGGATCGCCTGACGCCAGCACACAGATTTGCCGGCCGCGATGACGCAACACTTCGGTTGCCGCGCCATCAAACGGTGTTGGCCACGGCCGTGCCGCGCCACGGATCAGCGAAGCCGCAAGCCCAAGATGCCGCCGGCCGCCGAACACGATCTCGGCGCTGCTGAGCAGACCGCGCGCCACCGGGCTCAGGCTGGCAACGCCATCCTCGCCGATGCCGACGATGGACAGCCAGCGTAACGATGCGGCAGTGTCCTGCGGATCCGGAGACGGCGCATTAACCATGACACGCACCATGATACGCACCCTGGCACGCATCCTCATTCTCGGCGGCACAACGGAAGCCCGCCTGCTCGGCGAACGGCTCGCGAAGCGCGGCGATCTCGACGTCACGCTGTCGCTGGCCGGCCGCACCGCGGCTCCGGTTCCGCATGCCGTGCCGGTGCGGATCGGCGGTTTCGGCGGCGCCGATGGCCTCGCCGATTATCTGGTCAGCGAACGTATCGATGCACTGATCGATGCCACGCATCCCTATGCAACGGCTATTTCCGAAAATGCGATTGCTGCCGCGCGCAAGGCCGGCGTGCGCTTCGTCACATTGCGCCGGCCGGCGTGGAGCCGCGTCAATGGAGATCGCTGGACTGAAATGGATGACACTGCGGCGGCCGTGCGTGCGATTGGTGAGCCGCCACGCCGCGTCTTTGTCGCGTTGGGGCGAAACGATCTGGCGCCATTCGTCGCCGCGCCGCAGCACTTCTATCTGTTCCGCAGCGTCGATCCGATCGATCCGCCATTGCCGTTGCCGCACGCAAGTTACATTACCGAGCGCGGACCGTTCGGCGAAGCGCATGACCGCGCACTGATGATCGAGCACCGTATCGATGTCGTGATTTCGAAAAACAGCGGCGGCAGTGCCGCTTACGGCAAGATCGCTGCGGCGCGTGCACTCGGCGTCGAAATCATCATGATCGGCCGGCGCTCGGTGGCCGATGCATCTGCCGTCGTAACCATTGATGAAGCGGTTGCCTGGCTCGATCATGCGCTGACCTCGGTAATGGCGCGCGGCGTGTAAACCAGCGGCGAGCGCCCCGGCCGCCCGATCACCCGGGTCTCGCGCGAACCGATGATAACCAGCGTTGCCATGTCGGCTGGCTGCGAGCCGGCGTCGTCGAGCGTCGTCACGGTAACGCATTCGCCGGCACGCCCGACGGCGCGGCCGAAAATAACGGGTGTCCATGGTGGCAAATGCCGGCGCAAATTCTCAAGCGCCTGACCGAACTGCCACGGTCGCGCTTTCGATACTGCATTGTAAATTGCAATGACGAAGCCGGCGCCGGCCGCGGCCTCGAGCCGTCGCACCACAAGATCCCATGGCTTGAGATTATCGGACAGCGAGATCGCGCAAAAATCATGGCCGAGCGGGGCGCCGATCCGCGCCGCGACCGCCAGCATTGCGGTGACGCCGGGAATGATTGCGATCTCGAGATTGCGCCAGCTCTCCGGTCCCGCCTCGATCGCTTCGCAAACCGCGGCCGCCATCGCGAACACGCCTGGATCGCCGCCGGAAACGACTGCGACGCGTCCCCCGGATGCAGCGTGCTGTAACGCCGTGTCGGCTCGCGCGCGCTCCTCGCGATTATCCGTTGCGTGACGGCTTTGCCCGGGGCGCGCCGGAACGCGGTCGAGATACGGGCCGTAGCCATAGATTGCGTCTGCTGCTTCAAGCGCCGTTTTGGCATCCGGCGTCAGATAGCGCGCATCGCCAGGTCCTAGTCCGATGACGGAAAGCTGTCCCGTCATGGCAGAACTCCTGACTCAGCTGCGTGTCTTGTCGCCCAGCCCGGCACCAGCACGACCGCGAAATACGGCGCGTCGTCATCGGTCTTCGCCGCCAACGGGATCATTTTCGCATCGGCCATGGTGCCGCGTTCAATATAGATGGCGCGGGCGAGCCGGCCGCTTTGATCGAGCGCGCGGCGCAGTTTCGGCAGATGACGGCCGACCTTCATCACCACAGCGGCATCGGCGTCGGCAAGACGGCGGACCAGCTCGCTCTCCGGCAACGTCGCGGGGAGCACTGTGAATACGTCGTTGCCCTGCGCGATCGGCATGCCCGCCGCCGACCAGCAGCCGGACATGCCGGTGACGCCGGCAATGATCTCGGCGGCAAAGCGCGGCGTGAGCCGCGTATGCAGGTGCATGTAGGAGCCGTAGAACAACGGATCGCCCTCGCAGATCACTGCGACGTTGCGGCCGGCTTCGAGATGCTCTGCAATATCGGCCGCGGCCTTGTCGTAGAACGCGTCGATCGCGTCGCGATAGCCGGTGCTGCATGACGGCAGCTCGGTGGTGACCGGATAGTGCAGCGGCAGCTCAGTGACTCCAGCGCGCAAATGCTCCGCCGCGATGGCGCGAGAGTGACTGCTGTTTCCGGCCTTGGCGAAATACGCGATCACCTCGGCTTCGCCGAGCGCGCGCATTGCCTTGAGCGTCATCAGCTCCGGATCGCCCGGGCCGAGGCCAACGCCGAGAAGTTTTGCCGCGCTCATAGTCCGGGCCTCGCCAGCGCGTTCACCGCGGCGGCGGTCATGGCGCTGCCGCCGATGCGTCCGCGCACAATGATGAACGGCACGCCACGTGAGTCCGCGGCCAAAGCCTCCTTCGATTCGACGGCGCCGACAAAGCCGACCGGGATTCCGAGAATGACCGCGGGTTTTGGCGCGCCTTCATCGAGTCTGTCGAGCAGATGGAACAGCGCGGTCGGCGCGTTGCCGATCGCAACCACCGCGCCAGCAAGGCGCTCGTCCCACAAATCCAGCGCGGCCGCGGAACGGGTTGTGCCGTTCTTCGCCGCAAGCGGGGCGGCGCGCAGATCGTTGAGCGTGCAGATCACCTCGTTACCAGCCGGCAAGCGTGCCCGCGTGACGCCATGCGCAACCATTTCCGAATCGCACAGGATCGGCGCGCCACTGGCAAGCGCGCGCCGCGCCGCCACGACCACATCACCGCCGAACACGATGTGCTGCGCGAGTTCGATCTGGCCGCAGGCATGGATCATGCGCACCGCGACATCGGCTTGTTCCGGCGAGAACCGCGATAGGTCGGCTTCGGCGCGAATGATTGCAAACGAGCGCTGGTAGATCGCCGTACCGTCACGCAAATAGGCGGAGCGCTCAGACATGCTGCGCCTTATCGTTGAGTTGGCGCGCGGCCTCGGTGATCTTCCCCATGAGTTTGGCGGTCGTGACGGTCATAAACGGAGTGTCGCGGGCCGTGCCGTTGGCGACAAGGGCGCATCCGGCCTCCGTGCCGACCACGGTCAGTGCCGCCGGCGACGGATGGGCGCAGCCCTTGGCGCAACCGGAAACATAAATCTTGAACTTGCCGCCAAGATACGGCGCTGCGGCTGTGGCGATCTGAGGTCCGAGCGCCCGCGCGGCGATGTGCGCCGCGCCGCAGATTGGCGCTCCAGCACAAGCGACGACGTTCCGGCGCGGATCACCGGCATCGACGATGAAGCCAAGGTCTCCGGCACCGGACACGAAGGATTCCAGGTTTGCCTGTGGCAGGCCGATGGCAAGCAACGTCCGGTCGGGCGCGGTGCGGAAGCCTGAGACATCGGCTGCTTCTGCCACGCCGGTGAATTGCTGCAGCGAAGCTGCGTCCGCATGACCGAAGGGCAGGGCGATGCCGCAGGCAAGAGATCCGTCAAGCAGCCGCCACGTACCGATCAAGGGTTGCACGTTGCTGTTCTCGGGGGGACCAGAGGGAATCAGAAGGTCCGCGATTGCGGCGCGAAACGCTTCGATGCCTTCTGCCGAGATGATGTCGCGCGCCCGCGCCTGACGACCGTGGTGCGTGACGACGCCGAGTAGGCGCATCAGCGCGGCGACAGCGTTGCCGAGAGCGATTGAACCAAGTTCATGGCCCGCAACTTCGATCACAAGGAATCTGTCGTTGCCGTTATTGATCGCGCGCGCGCGAATGTCGGCGGCAAGTCCGTCAAGCCGATAAGTCCCGCCGCCATCGATAACGACCGAGACTTTGGGACTGAGCCGCGAAATCAATGAAGCTCGTGTGAGCGCGTCGCGTAAATCGGTCGCGACCGTGCTGGCATCGATCAGCTCTTGCGGATCGAGGCCGGCCAAAGGATTGCAAACAATCGGGACGCCCTCTTCGGCAGCGATGTCGAGCGCCGCTATGGCGTCGGCAAATGCCGGCGCGGTAGCCGGGCTCAAGCCGCGCACCTGAATGTTGCCGCGTGCGGTAATTTCGATGATGCCGTTGCCGTAACTTTTTGCCGCTTCACAGAGTGCGCCAAAAGCGTCGAGCGGTATAGTTCCGATCGGTGAAAATCGCACCAGCAGGCCGTCGCCGGTTGCCATCGGCGCGGATAGTCCGGGGCAAGCGCCGCGGCGCTGCACGTTCGTATGCGGTTGCACGTTCATGCAATGGCCTCCGCGCGCAGCAGGGCGAGGCTGGCATCAGTATCGTTGCGGCGTGGATGCCAGAAGCCACGTTGCCGCGCGGTTTCGAGCCGTTGCGCAACCACCGCGGCGGCTTGCGGATTTTCCCGCAGCATAAAGTCACGCACGGTGACGTCCGCGATGTAGGCTTCGTGCAAAAGGTCAAACAGCTCGCTGGCAACCGCATCGGTCGTTTCGGCAAATGCCACCAGCTTATCGACGGTCTCGGCGAGTTCGGCAGCGCCACGCGGTCCATGGCGCATCTGGCCGGCGATGAAACGCGGGCTGATCGCGCGCGCCCGCACGATACGCGACAGCGCCGCCGACAGCGCTCGCGCCCGCGGCCGCTGCGGATCGGTGGAGTCGAGCATGATCAGGTCGGCCGAACGGCCAAGCAGTTTTGCCGCCGCTGCGAAGCCGCCGACAAAGGCGACATCCTCGGCGCCTTCGAGCAGGTCGCGGGCGGGATCGTCGCTTGTGTGCAGCAACGCGTCGGCTTCGGCGACCCGCCTGCGGAAACCTTCGGGAGCGATGCGGGGTTCGCCATCGGCTCCGCTATAAGTATGCGACGCGGCGTCGAGATAGATATTGCCGATCGTGTCGTTGTCGGCGCCGCGCGCGATCAGGTCTTCCACGCCGGAGCCGTAAACGCCGGGCGCGGTACCAAAGATGCGATCAAGCCTGCTGGTGCGGTGGCCGTTCATCGCGCGGCGCGCCACTGCCAGCGGATTTTCGCCGGCGTCTTCGTCGCGCGCCGCGACGGTTTGCACGGCGGTATCGATCAGCGCGATCTGCGCCGGGAACAGGTCGCGGAACAGCCCTGAGATGCGCCAGGTCACGTCGACGCGCGGCCGTCCAGCCGCTGCTGTCGGCAGCACTTCGACCCCGGTGACGCGGCCGCTGCCGTGATCCCAGATCGGCCGGCAACCCATTAGCGCCAAACCCTGCGCGATTTCCTCGCCGCCGGTACGCAGTGTCGCGCTGCCCCAGAGGTCGATGACCACAGTGCGCAGCACCTCGCCATGGGTTTGCAGGTGCGCCCGCACCACTTCGTCGGCGGCCAGTTTGCCGAGATCCATTGCCGTCGGTGTCGGTAGCGTGCGCGGATCTGCGGTGTACAGGTTGCGTCCGGTCGGCAGCACATCGCGCCGTCCGCGGGTCGGCGAGCCGGCCGGGCCAGGCGCAATGCGCTTGCCGTCGAGCGCCGCGATCAACGCTGCGCGCTCTGCCGTGGCGCTATCCTGCCGCGCGGGATCGCCTGACGTTTCACGGCCGTAGATATGCAGGCCATCCTTGATCGCGAGGTCTTTCAGATCGCACAGCCACGCATCGATACGGCGCAAGGCTTCGTCCGGCGCAACGTCGGCTGCGAGGCCGGCCTCGCGCGCCAGATTAGTTTGTTGCGCGGTCTCGACAATGAGCTTTGCCAGTCGTTCGCGGCGGCGGCGGTCGAGACCGTCAGCCTGGGCATATTCGTCGACCAGCCGTTCAAGCGCGTGCGTGTCGCCGGACAACTCGGTGCCAACAAGCGGCGGTGGCAGATGGCCGATAGTCAGCGCGGCAATGCGGCGTTTGGCCTGCGCGGCTTCGCCTGGATTGTTGACGATGAACGGATAGATCACCGGCAGCGGTCCGGTGACGATTTCGGGAAAACATTCCTGCGTCAGCGCGATAGCTTTGCCGGGCAGCCACTCCAGTGTGCCATGCGCGCCCATGTGCACCAGCGCATCGACTTTCGCCACGTGTTGCAGCCACAGCCCGAACGCGACCAGCGCGTGGCGTGGCGGTAACGAGGGATCGTGATAGTCAGCGCGCCGCTCCGACGAGCGTCCGCGATCCGGCGGCAGCGCCACCAGCAGATTACCGAATGCGCTGGCGCGAAAATGGAATGCGCCGTCGCGCACGGTGGGATCGTCCGCCGGTGCGCCCCAGGTTTCATTCAGCCGCACTATGGCAGCGTGTGGCAGGCGCGCGAGCAGTTGTTGGTATTGCGCGACAGGAAAAGCCGTTTCGTTGGCGGCAAGCCTGTCAAGCAATTCACGCGGTGTTTTCGGTGCGCCTTTTATGCTGTAGCCGGCGACAGCGAAATCATCGAGCAGCGCGACGACACTCATCGGCACATCGAGACCGACGGCGTAGCCGGTTCGCCCCGGCGCGCCTGGATAATCCGGCATCAGCACGGCAACGCGCCGTTCACTGCGCGATTTGTTACGCAGGCTCACCAGTGCGGTAATGCGGTCGGCGGCCATTTCGACACGGTCGATCTCGGCGCGGCTGCTAAGCGCAGTAAAGGCCAACCCTTCTTGCGGCGGCAACGGATCCTTGAAGGCGACAACGCCGGTCAGCACGCGGCCGTCGAGCTCCGGAAGCACCACATGCATCGCGAGATCGGCGGCTCCGAGGCCACGCGGGCTGTCGCGCCATGCTGCGCGCCGCGTTGTGGCGCTGACGACCTGAAGCACCGGCACGCCCGGCTCATCCAGCGGCGTTAGTTCGCCGGCATTGCCCCCGGCGGCAAAGGCTGTCGTCGTGACAATAACGGCAGGTTCAAGTTGGGTGAGTGCGTCGCGCAGGAAATTTGCAGCGTCAGCATCCTTCAAACTGGTGACGACCAGCGCTGCCGGCGCCATACCGCGCCTGGCGAGCGCCGTGCAAAGCGCATCGATTGGCGCGGTGTCGGCGGCGAGCAACATGGCGCGATAGAAAATGATGGGTACGACCGGTTTGCCCGGCGCAAGACTTGTGCAGAGCCGATCCAGATCGACTGCTCCTTCGCCCGGCAGATAGCCGGCAAAGCGCGGCACAGGTTTCGGTTCAGGCAGGTCGACATTGCGGCCGGCGTGATGGGCAAGGCGGCGCAGCAGCGCGCGCAGGTTCTCGCGGCCGCCTTCGCGGAAAAATCGCAGCAGAGTATCGAGCTCTACGTTCGGCAGGGTCGACGCGGCTGCGAGCCGCGTATCGTCACGATCCTCACCGGGCAAAACCGCGAGCGCGATATTTCTCTCACGCGCCAGGACCGAAAGCCGCTCGATGCCGTATTTCCACCAGTCGAGGCCGCCGAGCAGACGCACAACGATAACTTTGGCGTGAGCGGCAACGCGTTCGATCCACAGATCGACCGACATTGGGTGCCGAAGATCGCGCAAATGCGCGAGCCGGACGCTGGGCAAGGCGTCGCGGTCAGCTTGCCACGCGGCCACAAGTCCGGCGAGATCGCTGTCGGCAAACGACAGCACGACGATATCGCCCGGCGGCTGCGCAAGATCGACCGCTTCGACAATCTCGTCGAGGTTGGCGGAACTTGTCGTCAGCAGGTGCATCGCTCAACCCGGATTGTTCAGTTCGCCAGCGCGCGCGTAATCGCGGCGCGATCGATGCCCTTCAGTCCGATCACCACCAGCCGGCCTTGGCGCGTCTCGGCGGCGGTCCACGGCCGGTCGTATTGATGCGTCACGCGGCTGCCGACAGCCTGCAGCAACAGCCGCATCGGTTTGCCGGATACCGCAGCAAAGCCCTTGACGCGCAGCACTTCGAATTTGTCGGCGAGCGCGGCAACGCGCGCGTTGAGTTCGGCCGGATCGGCGACTTCGCCGATGGGCACGACGAAGCTGTCGAAGTCATCGTGGTCATGATCGAGTTCGTCATCATGATGGGTGCGCCGATTTTCGATGTCGTGTTCAGTGCCGACGCCAAGGCCAAGCAATAGAGCTTCATCGACCTTGCCGTCGGTGGCTGGGACGATTTTGACGCTGCGCGGCAACGCGCTTGCAATTGCGGCTCTGGCTCTTTCCATGCCGGCCTCGTCGAGCAAATCGCGCTTGTTGAGCACGACGAGATCGGCGCAGGCAATCTGGTCCTCAAAAACCTCCTCGACCGGATCGTCGTGATCGAGAGCGCTGTCGGCGGAGCGCTGCTGTGCCAGCGCATCGAGGTCATGAGCCACCCGGCCGTCGGCCAGCGCCGCGCCATCGACCACGACGATGACGCTGTCGACAGTGACGCGGCTTTTGATCGCCGGCCAATGGAATGCCTGCACCAGTGGCTTCGGCAGCGCCAGGCCGGAGGTTTCGATGACGATATGCTCGACGCCGCCCTTGGCGAGAATGGCATCGAGCGCCGGCACGAACTCGTCGGCGACGGTGCAGCACAGGCAGCCGTTGGCGAGCTCGACGATATTCTCCTCGGGACAGAACTCGCTGCCGCAACCTTTGAGGATTTCACCGTCGATGCCGACATCGCCGAACTCGTTGACGATCACCGCAAGTCTTCGGCCGTTGGCATTGGCGAGGACATGACGGATCAGTGTGGTTTTGCCGGCGCCGAGAAAGCCGGTGACGATGGTGCAGGGGACGCGAGCGAGCGAGCCGGTCATTCGTTCATTCCTTTAAGATCGCCTTCAAAATTGAGCGGGGGCACGCGAGCGATCAGACCGCGCTTGAGTATTTCCGGGCGGCCGCGCCATGGTAAAATTCCATCGGCTGCGGTGGCGAGCAGCCGGGCGCCTTCGACCAGCGCCGGACCGCAATCCGCGTCGAGTCCGCCGAATACATAGGTCCATGAGCCGTTGCAGCGCATCGCGGCGCTCGGGCCGCGCGTGCAATTGGCAAGGCAGCGGATGCGCCGCACTTGCACTTCCGTGCCATTGGCAACTTGCTCGGTTGCCTCGGCGAGCAAGGCGCCCGGCCGCGGCTCGCCGTCCGGTTCGGCATCCTGCATCCCTTGGCGCTTGCAGGTGGTGCAGACGTAGATGACGGGTGCATTGCTCATCAGGCGCGCTCCGCAACCGGCCGGTCGAGGCCTTGCCAGCGGTACAGCAGATACGAGACGGCCCAGCTTGCGATGAAAATGCCGACGACGAGATAGCCGAAGTTGGCGAGCCCGCCGTTGAGGCTGCCGATCATGTTCCAGAAGCGGCCTTCAAGGCCGAGCTTGTCGGCGATGAGGCCGAGCGCCTCGATGCCGCCGATCAGCAACGCGACGACAACGGAAATCGCGGTGATGGTCAGGTTGTACCAGATCTTGCGGATTGGATTGAGGAATGCCCAGCCATAAGCGCCGACCATCAACACGCTGTCGGTGGTATCGACCAGTGTCATGCCGGCGGTAAACAGCGCCGGAAAAATCATGATGGTGCCGAGCGTCATGCCGCCTGACGCCTGGCTGGCGGCGACAGCAAACAGGCTGATCTCGGTCGCGGTATCGAATCCCAACCCGAACAGGAAGCCGACCGGAAACATCTGCCAACTTCGCGACACCATGCGGAACAGCGGCCGGAAGATGCGCGCCAGCAATCCGCGGCCGGCCAGCAGCGCATTCAGCTCTTGCTCCTCGACCGGTTCGCCACGCCGCGCCTTGCGGAAGCTTGCCCAGACGCCGCGCAGAATGACGAGATTGATCACCGCGATGGCGAGCAGGAAAAACGCCGACGCGCCGGTGCCGATCACGCTGCCGACAGATTTGAATTCGGCAAAGCGCCCTTGCAGCGCGAAGGCCGCGCCAGCAATCGCCGCCACCGCGACGGCAATGGACAGCGAATGGCCGAGCGAGAAAAACAAACCGACGGCGTAGGGCCGCTTGCCTTCCTGCATCAGTTTACGCACGACGTTGTCGATGGTGGCAATGTGATCGGCATCGACCGCGTGGCGCAGCCCCAGCACATAAGCGAGGAATGCGGTGCCGAGCAGCGTCGGCCGGCCAGCCAGTGCGATCAGCGCCCAGGTCCACACCGCCGCGGTTGCAGCCAGCAGCAAAACATACAGCGCGACGATCTTGCCGCGCGGATTGGCGGAAGCGTCATCGACCGTCGCTGTCAGGAAGCCGAGCATTAGTGGTCCTCGCGTGACCGGTCGCGATGTTATGCGACATGCCGTTCAGCGCCGGCGCGAGCGAGGACCAAAAGACTGTCGTCTTTCAGATCATCCACAGGTACACCCCGACCCGTGTTTGTCGCGTCGACTGTTACCGGCGGCAGGTCTCCTGGCTCGCGGATCGGCGCTTCGTCCGGCCTTCCCGGAAGCCCGGTGCTTCCAGTGGCTGAGTGGACGAAACTACCCGCTCACAGTTGCGGGGGCAGCTGCGGAATTGGCTCCCAATCTCGGGAAACCTCACCGCATTCCCTATTCACCCTCACGCGAGGGACCTTCGGTACACCAGTGATAGATTTCGGTGGGCCGGCCTGTCAATCTGGCGCGCCTTGCCCCCAGTTTCGGTTCCAAAAACAATGGCAGATGCTACTAAAATCACTCTGGTTCTCGGCGGCGCCCGTTCCGGCAAGAGTCGTTTCGCCGAGGATCTGATTGCGGCGCTGCCGCCGCCGTGGATCTATGTCGCTACGGCGCAAGCCGGCGATACGGAGATGGCCGAGCGCATCGCCGGACACCGGGTGCGCCGCGGGCCGCAATGGCAGACTGTCGAAGCGCCGCGCGTTCTCGACAAAGCACTCTTGGAGCACGCCGCTGCTCCCGTGCTCGTCGATTGCCTGACATTGTGGCTGTCGAACCTGATGCTTGCGGAGGGCGACGTCGCGCTGGAGATGGGCAACCTGGCAAAAGCATTGGAGCAGGCTACCGCGCCTAAAGTGCTGGTCAGCAATGAGGTGGGTCTCGGCATCGTGCCGGACTATCCGCTCGGCCGGCGCTTTCGCGACGCGCAGGGCATTCTCAATCAGCGCATGGCCGCGCTTGCCGATCGCGTGGTGCTGATGGTTGCCGGCTTGCCGCTCGCCATCAAAGGGAGTTTGTAGGCGAGATGAACGAAACAACCGACCAGGCTGAAGCCGAACGTCATCGCGCCAAAATGGCGAAGCGTAAGGCCGTTCAGGATGCTGAAGTCGCCGACAAAACGATCGAGAAGAGTTTGCTGATCGTTCATACTGGCCCCGGCAAAGGCAAATCGACCGCGGCGTTCGGGTTGGCGCTGCGCATGCTCGGACGTGGCTATCGCGTCGGTGTCGTGCAATTCGGCAAGGGCGCCTGGCAATCCGCTGAACGGGCCGCGCTGGAAACATTCGGCGATCAGGTGAAGTGGCACACGCTGGGCGAAGGTTTTACCTGGGAAACGCAGGATCGCGCTCGCGACGTTGCCGCGGCCGAGCGTGCCTGGGCCAAAGCGCAAGAGCTCATGGCCGATCCCGGTGTCGCGATGGTGGTTCTTGATGAACTCAACATCGCGCTGCGTTACGAACACCTCGATCTGAGCGCCGTCGTCGCCGCGCTCACGGCGCGCCGTGAGGGGCTGCATGTCGTCGTGACCGGCCGCAATGCCAAACCGGAAATGATTGCGGCCGCCGATCTCGTCACCGAGATGACGCTGGTGAAACATCACTTCGCCGCCGGCGTGAAGGCGCAGCCCGGCATCGAGTTTTGAAAACATGCTGGCGCGCGCGCTGATGTTTCAGGGCACCGGCTCCGATGTCGGCAAATCGTTAATCGTTGCCGGGCTGGCGCGGGCGCTGGTGCAACGCGGGCTTACGGTGCGGCCGTTCAAGCCACAGAATATGTCAAACAACGCCGCAGTGACGGTGGACGGCGGCGAGATCGGGCGGGCGCAGGCGCTGCAGGCACGCGCGGCACGTACGCCGCCGAGCGTGCATATGAACCCGGTGCTGCTGAAACCGCAGAGCGAAGTCGGCGCTCAGATCGTGGTGCAGGGCAAGGTGTTCGGTAACGCCAAGGCGGCCGAGTACCAAACAATCAAGCGCGATCTACTGCCGCATGTACTCGACAGTTTTATGCGTCTCAAGGCCGAGGCTGACATCGTTCTGGTTGAAGGCGCCGGCAGTGCGTCCGAAATCAATCTGCGCGCCAACGACATCGCCAATATGGGTTTTGCCCGCGCCGCCGACGTGCCCGTGGTGCTGATCGGCGATATCGATCGTGGCGGCGTGATCGCCAGTCTCGTCGGCACCAAAACAGTGATTGAGGCTGACGACGCCGCGCTGATCCGTGGCTTCATCGTCAACAAGTTTCGTGGCGATCCGAAACTGTTTGCCGACGGCATGACACGGATTGCCGATCTCACCGGCTGGCAACCGCTTGGCCTGGTGCCGCATTTCGCCGATGCGGGGCTGTTGCCGGCGGA
Source organism: uncultured Alphaproteobacteria bacterium (assembly GCA_963739945.1). GTDB lineage: Bacteria > Pseudomonadota > Alphaproteobacteria > Rhizobiales > Xanthobacteraceae > BOG-931. The sequence goes on from CAVUCN010000006.1 coordinate 18,476, forward strand.
AGATGCGCTGGCGCTCGATGCGCAGCGGCCCGCGAAAGCAAACGGCCGGCTGCGGATCGCGGTACCGATCCTGCCGCATATCGCAAATTTCGATGACCTTGATCCGCTCGATGCCGAACCGGCAGCCGATCTGGTTCGGGTGCGACCGGGCACTGCGCTTCCCGGCGACGCCGATCTCATTTTGCTGCCGGGCTCGAAAGCAACGATCGCAGATCTTGCGGTGCTCCGCGCGGCCGGCTTCGATATCGACATTGCTGCGCACGTTCGCCGCGGCGGCAGAGTCCTGGGCCTATGCGGCGGTTACCAGATGCTCGGCCGCACGATTGCCGACCCCGATGGTGTTGAAGGTGGGCCGGACCGGGTCGATGGTCTCGATCTGATCGACGTCGAAACGATGCTCTGCGGTGACAAGCGTCTTGAGGCGGTGTGCGGCACGACCCATGACGGTGTTCCGTTCTCCGGCTACGAGATGCACATGGGCGTGACGGACGGGCCTGATCGCGCACGGCCTTTCGCGCGCCTGACAGATGGTGCAGCGGAAGGTGCTGTTTCGGCTGACGGGCGGGTGATGGGCACTTATGTGCACGGTTTGTTTGCCGACGACCGCCAGCGTCGAGCGTGGTTGCAGCGCCTCGGCGCCGATTCATCAAACGTGGCCTACGAATCTCAGATCGAGCACACGCTTGATGCGCTGGCCAATCATCTCGCTGCGCATATCGATATCGACCGCTTGCTCAAATTGGCGCGATGACGACAAGCGCCGCCAATGCGGCGATCAGTGCAATCAGGATGGCGTCAGCGCGGCGATAGAGCGCGAGAGAGCGGCGGATGTCGGCGGCATTGGCATCCCGGCGTCCGCTGCCCATCGTGGCGTCCTCGACGCGGACGCCGTCGTATACCCGCGGGCCGGCGAGCGACAGGCCGAGCGCCCCGGCCATCGCCGCTTCCGGATAGCCGGCGTTGGGCGAGCGGTGGCGCGCGGCGTCGAGCCACACGATACGCCAGGCATCGACTGGCGAAGTATCTTTGCGTAGTGCTGCTGCGGCAATGATCAGCAACGCCGACAGCCGCGATGCCGGCAAATTGACCAGATCGTCGAGCTTCGCCGCCGCCCAGCCGAAGTTTTCGTAGCGCTCGGTATGGTGAGCGATCATGCTGTCGGCCGTATTGATGGCCTTGTAGAGCGCTCCGCCGGGAAGCCCTGCAATCGCCGTCCAGAATACCGGCGCAACCACGCCGTCGGAAAAGTTTTCGGCCAGGCTTTCGATTGCGGCGCGGGCCACGCCTGCTTCATCCAAGGCTTCAATGTCGCGGCCGACGATATGGGACACAGCGAGACGGCCCGCGGCAACGCCGCCCTGTTCCAGCGCGGCCGCGACATTCGCCACGTGCCGGTGCAGGCTGCGCTGGGCGATCAGTGAGCTTGCGGCCAGCGCAATAATGAACAGCCCGAAGGGCAGCCGGAACAAGGCGTGCTGTGCAAGGGCAGCGGCCGATCCAACAATGACAAGGACGATCAAAACCGCGATGATGCCGCTGCTGCGGCCCGCATCCTTGCGATTGAGGCGGCGGTCGAGTAGCCCAATCAGGCTGCCGATCCAGGTGACCGGATGGCCGATTGCGTGCAACAGGGCTGATGGATAGCCAAGGCAAAGTTCGATCAGCATGGCCGTGAGAGCGAGCGCGACAAACATCTTTCCTCACGGCGATGCGGACGAACCGCTGCCACATGGCGGCGACCTGAGCGCCGCGCGGCTGAAATTTCCGGACGCTCCCGTGCCCTTCCTCGACCTGTCGACCGGGATCAACCCCATACCTTATCCTGTTCCGCCGCTCGCCGACGAGGTGTTTGCCCACTTGCCCGACGCGGCCGCTTTGGCTGGCCTCGCCGCTGCAACTGCAACGTTTTATGGCGCGCCGTCACCGGCTCATGTTGTAGCCGCGCCCGGCACGCAGATCCTGTTGCCGCTTGTCAGCGGGCTGGTTCGGCCCGGCCACGCTGTTGTTCTCTCGCCGACCTACAACGAGCATGCCCGTTGTGCGGCGCTTGCCGGTCATCGCGTAACCGAGACCCACGATATTGCCGCGCTTGGTGAAGCCGACCTGGCTATCGTCACCTGTCCCAACAATCCGGACGGAAGGATTGTCGAGCGCGACATTTTACTAGCGCTCGCCATAAAACTTCGCTCGCGTGGCGGCATTCTTGTCGTCGACGAGGCGTTCATGGACGTCGGACCGTCGACCGCAAGCCTTGCCGGTGAGGCACTTCGCAACATCATCGTGCTGCGCTCGTTCGGTAAATTTTTTGGTCTTGCCGGACTTCGGCTCGGGTATGCGCTGCTCGATCCGCAGCTGGCGTCGCGGCTTTTGACGCTGCTCGGTCCGTGGCCGGTATCCGGGCCGGCGCTCGCTATCGGTACGAAGGCATTAGCGGATGCGCCGTGGATCGAGCAAACGCGGCACGATCTTGCGCAGGCCGCCGGGCGCCTCGATGCAGTACTCCGTCGCACCAAACTTGAGGTGATCGGTGGCACAAGTTTGTTCCGCCTGGTGCGAACGCCGGCGGCGGCTGCGCTGTTCCAGCATCTCGGCCGGGCCGGGATATTGGTGCGGATTTTTCCAGAGAATCTGGCGTGGCTTCGCTTCGGATTGCCGGCCGACGAAGCCGCGTGGCGCCGACTGGAAATTTCTTTAGGCGGCTTTCGCGTCAGCGGATAGTTTTTGGTCATGAGCACCCGGATCATTCCGCAGACGGTGCGGCCGCCGAGTTTCGATGCGGGATTTCGCGCGCGGCTGCGCGATCTTCTGATCTGGCGGCGCGACGTGCGGCGGTTCAGGACCGATCCGTTGCCGGATGGCACCCTGGAAGCGTTGATTGAGCTTGCCTGTCTCGCGCCGTCGGTGGGCTTAAGTCAGCCGTGGCGGTTCGTCATCGTCGAAGACAAGGCGGTTCGCGCCGGCGTCCGGAAGAATTTTGCGGCGTGCAATGGCGAAGCGTTGGCCGCGCAAAGCGGTTCACGCGCAGGGCTTTATGCGCAACTTAAGCTTGCCGGTCTCGACGAAGCGCCATGCCATCTTGCGGTTTTTGCCGATCGCGCTACCGGGCAAGGTCATGGGCTCGGCCGCCGCACCATGCCGGAGATGATCGAATATTCGGCGGTGACCGCGGTGCACACGATCTGGCTTGCGGCACGCGCCCAAGGCGTCGGCATGGGCTGGGTGTCGATCCTCGATCCACGAACGGTGGCATCGCTGCTTGATGTACCATCCGACTGGAAGTTCATCGGCTATTTCTGTCTCGGCTATCCGATGGATGACGATGCTGTACCGGAGCTTGAGCAGCATGGATGGGAACAGCGGCGTTCGCCTTCGTCTGTTATCCTTCACCGTTAACATTACTCGCGCCGTGTAACCGCGCTTTTGCTGCGATTGGCATTCACTGTTTCAAATCAGGGCAAGCGTGCTGGCACCTGCCTTGCTCCCTGTCGTCTGACGCCCGGTGTGTGTCCCGAAACGACCGCACAGGGCCCGGTGAAAATGAGCACCAACCGATCAAGCCCGGTGATGCTCGAGGGAGAATATGGTGTCAGTTTTCAGTCGCGCCAAAACGCTTTCAGTATTCGCGCCGTCGGCGTGCATCATTGCCGTCTTGTTCTTGACCGCTGCGCACGCCGACACCGTCGGTGTCGGCGGCTGCGTTGGTTCACGGGGCGCCTTCAACTGTGTCGTCAGAGTGGGACCCGCCGGCGATCCTTATGTACGGACCATACCGCAGCCGCAAACTGATGCGGACCGTGAGCGCGCGGAGGCGCGCGATCGCAAGTGGATCGATCGCTGCCATCCGACAATCGCTCAGGATCGCTACGGCGTGCCGCGCTATCACTATGCGGCGTGGGGTTGCGAGTTCGGCGTTATCGAATAGCCGGCTCATAACACGGGTTAGGTGCGCCGGCTGCCTTGAACGGCCGGCGCTTTGTTTTCAGCGAACCGAATAGCTGTTGCTTTTGGCAGCGCTGCTGCCTTGGTGGCGCATCGCCGAAGTTGATCCGGTCGCCATGCTCGGCAGATATTGCGCGACAATGACCGGATCGAGCTGCTTGTACGCAGTTTCAGGCAAGCGATGCCAGGTCTCGTCGCGCCCGAACAAGGCGATGCCGAGATAGCCCCGCACGGTCAGCGTTTGTCCGTCCGGACTCACGCGCATCATCGCGTTGTAGATGTTGCCGTCGCGCGGATCGAGGATGTTGCCGTTCTCGTAGTTCAATCCGTTTTGCTTCATGTTGCGGATCAGAGAAAGGCCGAGCATCGGCGCGTCTTTGCGATCGTCCTGGCAATGCGAGCAGGTCTGGTTCGGCGGATCGCCTGGCCGCAGAAACAATTTGGCGATGTAGCCCTCATAGAGGCCCTGATTGCCGGTAAAAAGGAACCAGCTCACCGGATTACCGGTCTGCTCATCGGTCTTTTGCCACAGGCCGGAGACCGAGGGCTGCTGCGCGACTGCGAAATTGGCGGCTGTGGTAAGCGCGATTACGCCAGCCATGAGGTACTTTGCCCGTTGCACTACCAATGGATTCTCCATTCGTTATGCGTCGTTACGAATCAAATTGTTTGCGTTTCTGACCTGAAATTAGTGGCTCCACAATAAGGTGATTTCTGGACGCCGATTGGGCCGGTTTCTTCACAAATTGTCGACCGCAGGTTGCGGGTTCCGCGCCCTCGGCCCCGAGCCGCCAGGCACTTTTCGCCTTTGCCGCAAGCCTTCGCTTCGCCGCGCGCTTTGGCGGCTGCGCTGGCCGCGGTGGTGAAAGCGGCGATCGTGTTCGGCGTGACGTTGCCGTTGAGCCGGGCGTGGTGCTGACGGTTCAGCGCATTGCCTTTGGGGCCACATCATCGGAGCTCCGTCGCGGCGGGCGGTCGCGGCCTCGTAGCCGTCGCGGGGCATATTCCAACAGCGGCACAAAATTCGCGCGATACCGCCTGCAAAATGGTTTGAACCGCACCGCCGCGATGATATGGGAACGCGGGGTTCGTGGCGGAATCCATGGCTGCCGTACGTTGCGGCCATGCCTCTCGTGGTCTCATGCCTTCCGCGACAGTTCTATGACAGCCGGGCTTGATGGATGCGAGTATTTGTCCCGATATCGGTCGGCGGCTGGGCGCGTTTGTTCAGCCGCTGGGACGTGCTCGCCGTCCTGTTGATCATCGGCCTTCTGGTTTTTCTCGGCGAGGCCAGCCGCAATCTGTTTCAGCCGCTGGTGGACCTGCAGCGCAGCCCGCCATCGCTCGATCCGGTGCATCTCCCGGAATATGCGGCGCGCACGACGCTGCGGATGCTGGTCGCTATGGCGTTGTCGCTGCTCTTCACCTTCACCTACGCCACACTGGCGGCGAAGAGCCGGCGCGCCGAACGTATCCTTGTTCCGCTGCTGGATATTCTCCAGTCGGTGCCGATCCTCGGCTTCATTTCGGTGACGGTGGTGTTCTTCATGGCGCTGGCGCCGGGCAAGGTGTTGGGCGCCGAATTCGCAGCGATCTTCGCCATCTTCACCAGCCAGGCCTGGAATATGGCATTCAGCTTCTACCAGTCGCTGCGCACGGTGCCGACTGAACTGGTCGAAGCCTCACGCAATTTCCGGTTCAGTTCGTGGATGTCGTTCTGGCGCATCGATGTGCCGTTCGCCATGCCGCAGCTGATCTGGAACATGATGATGTCGATGTCCGGCAGCTGGTTCTTCGTGGTCGCATCCGAAGCCATCAGCGTCGGCAATACTACGGTGACATTGCCCGGGGTCGGTTCTTACATCGCGCTCGCGATCGAGCAGCAGAATCTGCACGCGGTGATGTGGGCGATCTTCACCATGCTCGTGGTGATCCTGATCTACGATCAGCTCCTGTTTCGCCCGCTGGTCGCTTGGGCGGATCGCTTCCGCTTCGAGCAGGAACCGGGCGCGATCGCTCCGCAATCCTGGGTTCTCAATGTGCTGCGTCGGTCGCGCGTTGTCGATCGCCTGACCCATCCCATCGGTGCAATGTGGCGGCGCACACTAATCGGCCGCCCGCCGGACGGGGTCGAGACGGTCAAGCCGGTGCCGCAGCCGCACCGGGGGTGGATCGCTTTTCAATTGGCCCTGATCGTCATCATCACGGCTGTTGCGTTGTGGCAATCATTCAGCTTTCTGTTTGAGGGCCTCAGGTTATCCGACGTCGGCACCGCGTTGCTGCTCGGCTTCTACACGCTGGTCCGTGTCATTGTGCTGATCGCGCTGGCAACGGTCATTTGGGTGCCGATCGGCGTGTGGATCGGTACGCGGCCTTACGCAGCCATCGTCGCGCAGCCTGTCGTGCAATTCCTCGCTGCCTTCCCGGCAAATGTGGTGTTTCCGATCGTGGTATCCGGCATCGTTGCGTGGAAGCTCGATCCGAATATCTGGCTCAGTCCGCTGATGGTGCTCGGCACCCAGTGGTACATCCTGTTCAATGTCATCGCCGGCGCGTCCGCAATTCCGGCAGAGCTGCGCGCTGTCGGCGCCAACTTGCGCGTCCGCGGCTGGCTCTGGTGGCGGCGCATCGCGCTGCCGGCGGTGATGCCGTATTACGTGACCGGCGCGATCACCGCGTCCGGCGGATCATGGAATGCCAGCATCGTTGCCGAGGTTGCGTCATGGGGCAATGAGCATCTCGAGGCCAAAGGGCTTGGGGCCTATATCGCGCAACAGACGGATGCCGGCGATTTTCACCGCATCGTGCTGGGCATCGTGGTGATGAGTCTGTACGTCGTTCTCGTCAACCGCATTCTTTGGCGGCCGCTGTATAAATACGCCGAGCGCAAGTTCCGGCTGGGATGAGGAGTGATCCATGAGCGACGCCTTGCTCGACATTCACGGCTTGCGTCAGACCTTTCCGAAAGCCGATGGCGGCGAACTCCTGGTGCTCGACGGTGTCGAGCTCAAGGTCACGCAGGGTCAGATTGTCGGCCTGCTTGGCCGCACCGGCTCCGGCAAATCGACATTGCTGCGGTTGATCGCCGGCCTGGCGCTGCCCTCTGGCGGCACAGTCACCTATATGGGCCATCCGGTGAACGCGCCGGCGCCCGGCATCGCCATGGTATTTCAGGGCTTTGCGCTATTTCCCTGGCTTACCGTTCTGGAAAACGTGCAGATTGGGCTCGAAGCGCTTGGCCTGCCCGACGCCGAAATTCGCAAGCGCGCGCTGGCGGCAATCGACCTGATCGGGCTCGACGGCTACGAGTTCGGCTTATCCGCGCGAGTTGTCCGGCGGCATGCGGCAGCGCGTCGGGTTCGCCCGCGCGCTCGTCGTGCATCCCAATATCCTGCTGATGGATGAGCCGTTCTCTGCGCTCGATGTGTTGACCGCGGAAACGCTTCGTACCGACTTCCTCGAACTTTGGGGCGACGGCAAGCTGCCGATCAAGGGCGTCATCATGGTGACGCACAACATCGAGGAAGCGGTGCTGATGTGCGATCGCATCCTGCTGTTTTCCAGCAATCCCGGACGCATCATCAGCGAGATACCGGTCGATCTGAAACAGCCGCGCAACCGGCTCGATCCGCAATTCCGCGATCTTGTCGAGAAAATATATGTGGCGATGACCCAGCGCCGGACCGGCACCGCTCAAGCCGGCTCAGAACGGCAGGTCACCATCAACACCGTGCTGCCCCGGGTGTCGGCCAATCTGTTTTCAGGTCTGATCGAAACCCTCGCCGCCGCGCCTTACAACGGCAAGGCCGACTTGCCGGTGCTGGCCGATGAGTTGCATCTGGAAGGCGATGAACTTTTTCCCGTGACCGAGGCGATGCAAATGTTTCATTTCGCCGAGGTCGAGGGCGGCGACATAAAACTTACCGACACTGGCAAGCAGTTTTCCGAACTTGGTATGGACGATCGCAAAAAGCTATTTCAGCGCCAGCTTCTGTCCTATATCCCGCTTGCCGCGCATATCCGCCGGGTGCTTTCGGAGCGCACCAATCATTTTGCACCGAAAAGCCGATTTTTGGACGAATTGGAAGATCATATGAGCACGGAGGACGCCGAGCATACGCTGCGTGCGGTAACGGCCTGGGGCCGTTTCGCCGAAACGTTTGCGTATGACGACGATTCCGGCGCCTTCAGCCTGGAAAATCCTTCCTAGTTTGTCGAAATTGAAGTCCCTTGGCGGCGCACGCAATCAGGACCTTCAAATCCAAAAACGACACTGAAACCAATTTTTGTTGATGTCCAAAACGGGACAGCAGGCTTGTACTGCCGAACAGCACGAGTGTAGATTTCCTTCGGTCAGACCGGCGCTTGCGCCGGACTGGTGACGTAAGTTGGGGGTGACGATGTCCATGCTGCCAAAAATTCAGGGTAGCGCCTATGCACGCTGGCTGCTGCCGGTGTCGCTGGCGCTCAATGTTTGCTTCGTCGGCGCGGCCAGTGCGGTTGCGTTCCGCTATACCGGCGAGGTTCCACTGTCGGCCGTCGAATTGATCAATCACGGTGCGATGGATCGGCTTGATCGCGTCGCAGCGGCGCTTCCGCCCTCCGACGCGCAAGTGATGCGCGCCGAGATACGCGCTGATGAGGAACAGGTTGCTGCCGCGCAGGCCGACCTGAGGCTCACTCAGGAGGAGGCGCGCGAAACGCTCCGCGCCGAACCGTTCAATCCTGACGCATTGCATTCCGCCATGCGGCGCGTCCAGGTGGCGCGGGAGAACTATCATCTGGTTCTGCAGGACGTGCTCGGAGCGGCGGCGCCGAAAATGTCGGTGGTCGGCCGCAGCAAGCTCGCCAACCTGTCGGCAATCCGCGGCAACGTCTCGCCGTAGCGGCGCGCGGTCTCAGGCAGCGCTGCGCCGCGCGTTAGCGGCGATCGCCAGCAGTGCGCGTTCGGCAATCGTCTGAGCGAGATCGGCACCGCGCCGCGACAGCAGTACTGCGTCGGCGAGCTCGGTCATGGCGGTCAACAGTCGCGCCGCGCTCCACAGCCGGAGCGCCGCCTCGATATGCCCGCGGCGGCGGAAATTCGGCGGCGGCATCAGTGAATCGAAAGACGACGAAGCCCCGCCTTCGATCGCCGTCTTCCACTTGTGCAGTTGCGCCACCTGACGCTGGCTGGCGAACAGGATTGATCCGACCGAAGTGCCGGCGATGCGCGCCTTGGCAAGTTGGGTTTCCAGTTCAGCCGGGCGTCCGGCGAACGCGGCATCGACAATGTCATCGAGCCCGAGCGCCGAGGCATCCGATACCACGGCGGCCACGTCGTCGGCGCTGATCTGATCCTGGCCGTGCGCGTAGAGCGCAAGCTTGGTGATTTCGCTGCGCGAAGCCGCCCGGTCGCCGCCGAGCAGGGGGATCAGCATGGCGCGGGCGTCCGGCGCCAGCTTCAGGCCGGCTTCGCGCATCTCGCTGTCAATCAATCGTTCGCGGTCCTTTTCGTTGTCGGCGTAGCACGGCAACGCCGCGGCGTTTTTCGCCTTCTCGATCATCGCCCGCAGCGGCGCATTGCGACGCAGATCGCCAGCCTCGATCACCACGCGGCATTCGGATGCGGGTAGCGCCAACAGCGGCTCGACCGCGGACGCGATATTGCGGCTGCCGGCTTTCACCCAGACCGCGCGCCTGCCGCCGAACAGCGGAATAGTTTGCGCTTCCTCGACCAGCCGTGTCGGTTCGGCGGACAGCTCCTCGCCATCGAGCCGCGCCAGCGCGAACGGATCGTTGACGTCATCGACCGCGGATTTGACCAACGCGTGGGCGCGTTCGCTCACCAGCCCGGCGTCGGGACCGAACACCAGCACCACCGGCCGCTTCGGATCGGGCCGGGCGACGAACGCATCGACATCGCTCGCCTTTACCGCTGTCATTACATCACCACGTTGACGATGCGGCCGGGCACCACGATCACTTTCTTTGGCGGTTTTCCGCCCAGCACCGTGGCCACGGCTTCGAGCGCCAGTACCGCGGCTTCGACGTCGGCGTTCTTGGCGTCGCGCGCCACGGTGACGTCGGCGCGCTTCTTGCCGTTGATCTGCACCGGCAGCGTGACGGTGGTTTCGACCAGAAGGTCACGTTCGACGTGCGGCCACGGCGCCAGCGCCACTAGATCCTTGTGTCCGAGCGCAGCCCAGCATTCCTCGGCGAGGTGCGGCATCATCGGATTGAACAGCTGCACCATGACATCGGCGGCTTCGCGCGCCGCCCAGGCGAAATCTGGCGTCAGTTCCGCCGGCGAACTGATATCGCCTATGGCGCTGCCGAGCGCATTGGCAAACTCGTAGATGTAGGCGACGCAGACATTGAAGTGCAGCTTGTCGACCGCTTCGGTGACATTGGCCAGCGCCCGGTGCGTCGCCTTGCGCAGCTTCAGCGCGCGTTCCGAAAACTGCGCGGGCCGTGCCGCCGGCGCTTTCTGCGCGATCTCGCCGGCTTCGCCGATCAGCCGCCACAGCCGGTTGGTGAAGCGCCAGGCGCCCTGCACGCCGCGCTCGGTCCATTCCACGTCGCGCTCGGGCGGCGAGTCCGACAGCATGAACCAGCGCGCCACGTCGGCGCCGTAGGTCGAGATGATGTCATCGGGGTCAATGGTATTGCGCTTCGACTTCGACATCTTCTCGATGGCGCCGATCACGATCGGCTCGCCGGTCGAAATCAACGTGGCGTAGCGTGCTTCGCCTTCGCTTTCGATTTTCACTTCGGTCGGCGCCGCCCATTCGCCGTTCTCGCGGCGATAGGTCTCGTGCACCACCATGCCTTGCGTGAACAGGCCGGCGAACGGCTCGTCGAGCCCGACGTGTCCGGTCTGTTTCATCGCGCGGGTGAAGAACCTGCTGTACAGCAGATGCAGGATCGCGTGCTCGATGCCGCCGATATATTGATCGACCGGCATCCAGGCATTCACCATCGGCAGGTCGGTCGGCGCGGTCTTGATCCACGGATCGGTGAAGCGTTCGAAATACCACGACGAGTCGACGAACGTGTCCATGGTGTCGGTCTCGCGGCGCGCTGGACCACCGCATTGCGGACAGGAGACGTTCTTCCATGTCGGGTGATGATCGAGCGGATTGCCGGGCCGGTCGAATGTGACGTCCTCTGGCAACGTTACCGGCAAATCCTTTTCCGGCACCGGAACGACGCCGCACTTCTCGCAATGGATCACCGGGATCGGACAACCCCAGTAGCGCTGCCGCGAGATGCCCCAATCTCGTAGCCGGAAGTTCACCTGCCGTTTGGCGACCGGCGCATTGCCGCGGGTCTCTTTCTCCAGCCGCTTCGCCACTTCCTCCTTCGCTTCGGCAATGGTCATGCCGTCGAGGAAGCCCGAATTGATCATGCGGCCGTCGCCGTCATAGGCGATGTCGGTAATGACGAACGATTTTGGATCCTGCCCCGGCGGGCATACGACGGGGGTGTTGCCGAGGCCGTATTTGTTGACGAAGTCGAGGTCGCGCTGGTCGTGCGCCGGGCAGCCGAAAATGGCGCCGGTGCCGTATTCCATCAAAATGAAGTTCGCGACATAGACCGGCAACGTCCACGATGCATCGAACGGATGCACCGCGCGGATGCCGGTGTCGAAGCCGAGCTTTTCCGCGGTGTCGATTTCAGCCTGCGCGGTACCGTGCCGTTTGCAATCGGCGATGAATTCCGCGAGCTTCGGATTTTTCGCTGCCGCTGCCGTGGCCAGCGGATGATCGGGTGCGATCGCCATGAACTTCGCACCGAACAGCGTATCCGGCCGTGTGGTGAAGATTTCCAGCTCGCTCTCGCCGGCGGGCGTGGTTTTTGGATCGAGCGCGAAGCGGACCAGCAGGCCTTCAGAACGGCCGATCCAGTTCTTCTGCATCAGCCGCACTTTGTCCGGCCAGCGGTCGAGCGTGCCGAGCGCGTCGAGCAACGCTTCCGAATATTTGGTGATCTTGAACACCCACTGGCTCATCTCGCGCTGCTCGACCAGCGCGCCGGAGCGCCAGCCGCGGCCGTCGATCACCTGCTCGTTGGCGAGCACGGTGTTGTCCACCGGATCCCAGTTCACCTTGCGCTTCTCGCGCTCGACCAGGCCCGCGCCCATGAAGTCGAGGAACATTTTCTGCTGGTGCTTGTAATAGGCCGGATCGCAGGTCGCGATCTCGCGACTCCAGTCCAGCGACAGCCCCATCGACTTGAGCTGCTTCTTCATCGCCGCGATGTTGTCGTAGGTCCACGCCTTGGGATGGACCTTGCGCTCCATCGCGGCGTTCTCGGCCGGCATGCCGAAGGCGTCCCAGCCCATCGGGTGCAGCACGGAGTAGCCCATCGCCCGCTTCACCCGCGCCACCACGTCGCCCATGGTGTAGTTGCGGACGTGGCCCATATGGATGCGCCCCGACGGATAGGGGAACATCTCCAGCACGTAGTACTTCTTGGCGAGGTCTTTATTCGGCGTGGCGAAGATGCCGCGCTCGTCCCAGACTTTTTGCCAGCGGGGCTCGGCTTCGGCGGCGTTGTAGCGGTCGGATGTGGCGATTTCGGCGGGCATTTGCGGGCTCTTTTAGAGCCCGCCGGTCCGCTGGGGAAGGGGTTTTGCCCGTTACTCCGCCGCCGCGAGCACGGTCTGCGCCGCAATGTGCTCGTGTTCCTTGACGTAATCGTACAGTACCCGCCCGTAAGGCAGCGTCACGTCGGCAATGAAATGATGCGCGGCGACCACCTTGCGCACCGGAAAGTCGGCGACCGGCGCATTGACGTGCGGGATCAGGTGCAGCCGGCCCGGGCCCATCCATGAGCCCTTCACGGTAATGTCGGTCAGGTTATAGGCGACGAGCTGGCAGATTTCCGGCCGGCCGTCGACGCCGGGAATGAGCTTCAGGTTGATCTGCGTCTTGGCCAGTGTCGCCCGCGTCGCGCCGCCGTCATTGGCCATGCTCTCGTGCTTGTAGCCCATGGTGCCCATGGCGACCTGCTGGCCGGCATACTCCAGCGTGCCGGTCAGCGTGTCCTTGACGATGTCGAGCTTCGGGTGGGCGTATTTTTTCGGAAAGCCCCAGATCTCGCGCCCAGCAGCGATCGGCGGATCGTCGTCCAGGTACATCTGCACGACGAAATTGGCGTCGTCGCCGTTGAAACGGCACGGGATCACCATGCCGGATTCGGTGTAGCTGCCGAAGCCAGAGGAGTCCGGCATCTTGATCCATTCATAGTGCACCAGCGGCTGCGCGATCGGCTCGAGCGGTTCCGGTAGTTGATGGCGGATGACCTCGGGATCGGTCTCGTAACTGATGACCATGAATTCGCGGTCGATGAAGCGATACGGTCCGGCCGGAAAGCTTGGCCCGCTCGCGGGCATCGACGGCAGCTTCAGCACATCTTCGGGGCGCATATCCGTTCAGTCCTTTTGCTACGGGTCAGAATTCTTCCGGCACGTACATCTCGTCGGGAATCGGGCCACGGTGATAATCCGGGTTGTGCACGCGCGCCGGCAGCACGACCGGCGCATGCGGCACCGCCTGATAGGGGATCTGCGTCAGCAGGTGACTGATGCAGTTGAGCCGGGCGCGCTTCTTGTCGATCGCTTCCACCACCCACCACGGCGCTTCCTTGATGTGGGTGTGTTCCAGCATGTCTTCCTTGGCCTTGGTGTAGGTTCTCCCATCGCTTGCGGGATTCCACATCCATCGGCGACAGCTTCCACTGCTTCAGCGGATCCTTGATCCGCATGGTGAAGCGGAATTGCTGTTCTTCGTCGGTGATCGAGAACCAGTATTTGAGCAGGATGATGCCGGAACGGGTCAGCATGCGCTCGAATTCCGGCACCGAGCGGAAGAATTCCTGGACGTCATCTTCGGTGCAGAAACCCATCACCCGCTCGACGCCGGAGCGGTTGTACCAGCTGCGGTCGAACAGCACGATTTCGCCGCCGGCGGGCAGGTGCGAAACATAACGCTGGAAATACCATTGCGTGCGCTCGCGCTCGGTCGGCGCGGAGAGCGCGGCGACGCGGCAGATGCGCGGATTGAGCCGCTGTGTGATGCGCTTGATCACGCCGCCCTTGCCGGCGGCGTCGCGGCCCTCGAACAGGATCGCGACCTTTTTCTTATTGGCGACAACCCAGTCCTGCAATTTGATCAGCTCGCCTTGCAGCCGCAGCAGCTCGCGGAAATAGACCTTGCGGTTCATGCCGTGGCCGGGTTCGGGGTCTTCGGCTTCGCTGAGCAGCCGGCCGAGCCGGTCGTCATCGAGCTCCATCTCGAATTCTTCGTCGATGTCGTCGGCGAGTTCGCGTTCGACACGCTGATCAATGTGTTTCGGCGTTGCGGTCATATTGCCTGCCTGCGTGATTGAAGCCGGCGCATCTTAGCGGAACTCGTCCTCGCGATGGACGTCGTGCACGACAAGGCCGGCGCCGTCGGCCGGCATGGTCAGCCAGTCTTTGTGTTTGAGCGTGCGTTTGGTGTCTTCGTAGCCGCTCATCCAGTGCTCGTTCATTGAGGTCCCGGAAAACTCGTAATCTTTGTCGTGTGCTTCATAGACTTTTTGCTGATAGATCAAGTGAATGACCGCGATATCCGGCAGATCGGCGAGGTGCTTCTTAGTTTCGCGCTCCTCGGCCGTAAGTTGGTCCTCGGGCACTTTCGCCAGCGCCTGGCGCAGCCGCGTTTTCCAATTGTGGATGCGGCGATAAACGTCGGTGTTGTAGCGGGTGCGCGACGAATACATGATGTCCTTGTGCCGCGCCAACACTTCGTTGATGTCGCGTGGCAGCACGCCGCGAGCGCTGAACAGGTCGACCTGGAAGATCATGGTGTCGAGGTCGCTGTCTTCGTCGAGCAAGTGCTGCAGCGGCGTATTGGAAACGATGCCGCCGTCCCAGAAATGATCGGTGCCGATCCTCACCATCGGCAATGCCGGCGGCAGGGCGCCGCTGGCGGCGACATGCTCTGGACCGATCGTCTCGTGTTTGTTGTCGAAATAAAGGAAGTTGCCGGTGAGTACATTGACGGCGCCGACCGAGAACCGCACCGCCTTGTCGTTGATCATCGAGAAGTCGACCAGCTCGTCGAGCGTGTCGATCAGTGGCCCACTGTCGTAATAACTTGTCGCGCCCGCGGAGCCGGGCAGGCTGAACCACGGGCTCGTTTCGCGCGGCTTGAAAAAGCCGGGCTGGCCCCGTGTCAGCGTCATCCAGCAACTCGCAGCATTGCGCATTTTGCGGAAGAAGTCGCCGTCCGGGGTGTAGTGCCAGACCTTGCGCTCGGTGATGCGCTCCCAGAACGCGCGTAACGCCTTCAGGCGGTTGCGCCGGGTATTGCCGGCGATGATCGCGGAATTGATTGCCCCGATCGAAACGCCTGACACCCAGTCCGGCTCGACGTCGGCTTCGTGCAGCGCCTGATAGACGCCGGCCTGATAAGCGCCGAGCGCGCCGCCGCCCTGCAATACCAGCGCTATGCGCTGACAGCCTTTCGGTTTCCAGCGGTTGAAATTTTCGGTCGGCAAACGCTCTGTGACTGCGTCCATTATCCAGCGTCCATTGTTCCAGTTTTTCTCGCTTGCAACATTGGACGCGCGGCGATGACAGAACCATGACTGCTTCGCGAATTTTGTCATGCGGCTGTCAGGCCCGCCGTCTAAGTCTGTGACGGCGAAAATTTTCATAGTCGTGTTCAGTATCGAGGCACCATGCATCTCAACGGCAAGACGGCATTCGTGACGGGTTCGACCAGCGGCATTGGTCTTGGTATTGCGAAGCGGCTCGCGGCGTCGGGCGCCAACATCGTCCTCAACGGCTTCGGCGATCAGGATGCGATCGAACAGACGCGCTCCGACCTGGCGCGGCAACACAATGTCGGCGTCGTTTACAGCCCGGCCAACATCGCCAAGCCCGAAGAGATCGGAGAGGCGGTCGAGCTTGCCGACAAGGAACTCGGCGGTGTCGACATCATGGTCAACAATGCTGGTATCCAGTACGTCGCGCCGGTCGATGAATTCCCGGTCGAGAAGTGGGACGCGATCATCGCCATCAACCTGTCCGGCTCATTTCACACCACGCGGCTCACCGTGCCCGGCATGAAAAAGAAAGGCTGGGGCCGCATCGTCAACATCGCCTCGGCGCACGCGCTGGTCGCATCGCCGTTCAAGGTGGCCTATGTCGCCGCCAAGCACGGCATCGCCGGCATCACCAAGACGGTGGCGCTCGAAGTCGCCGAGCACGGCATCACCGTCAACGCCATCTGCCCGGGCTATGTGCTGACTCCGCTGGTGGAGAAGCAGATCCCGGACACCGCCAAGGCTCGCGGCATTTCCGAAAAGGCGGTGGTACGCGACGTGCTGCTCGCGGCGCAGCCGACCAAGCGCTTCGTCGAGGTCAACGAGGTGGCCGGCCTGACGGCGTTCCTGTGCACGCCGGATGCTGCTTCGATCACCGGCGCGATGCTGCCGGTCGACGGCGGCTGGACCGCGCACTAGAGCGACATCGTTCCGGATCGAGGTCGATTGGCGCTCTAGTATTTTTTGAGCATGATCTTTTCGGAAAACCGGTTTCCACTTTTCCGGATCATGCTCTAACGCAACGCGCAGCCCATCGCTGCTCATGTCTTCACGAGCGTCCGGTAATCCATCTGCCGGTGGAACCAGTAGCGATAGCCGCTGATGTTCTTCTGCATCGCGACATACGCAGACGGCTGGTAAACCGGAACGCTCGCCACGTCGTCGAACATGATCGTGAGGAATTTCTCGATCGCCTCGTCGTATTTCGCCGGATCGCGCTCGAACCGCGCCTCGTGCAGCATCGCCATCGCCGAAGTGTTGTCGTAGTCGCCGGAGTTGAAGATCGAGGTCTTGCCCAGCGCCATTTCCAGATAGTAGTTGGGATAATCGATCCAGCCGGCGAACAGGTTGGTGAGGAACGGCAGCGACTTGTTGCTGAAGCTCGAGCGCCAGTTGGCCCCGGCAATCTTGTCGAGGGTTACTTTTACGCCGATCTGGCCCAGGCTCTCCTGGATCAGCACGCTCATCGGTTCGAGAATTCCGGCAGCGCCGGCGTCAAACGAAAAGGTTGTTTCGAAACCATTGGCGAGACCGGCTTCGGCCAGCAGCGCTTTCGCCTTCGCAAGATCGGTATTGTACGGCGAGCGCTGCGGCCATTTTGCTTCGGTGATCTTCTCGGGTCCGCCAAACAGCGGACGCGCCTTGTTGTAAAGCGCCACGTCCATGATTTTCTGATAGGGGATTGCATAGGCGATGGCGCGCCGGACCTTGACGTTGTCAAACGGCGGCATCTTCTCGTTCATCACGACGAATTGTACGGCGTTGTCGATGGGAGTCGAGAAGACTTTGACTTTGCCTTCCTGCTCCATCTCCACGATGTCCTTGGGTGGAAACTCGTTGGAGACATCGACATCGCCACGCTCGAGAAGCGCCCGGCATGTCGCTGCCGACGGCACGACGCGCCAGACCACGCGTTCTGTCTTCGGCAGCGGGCCCGACTTCCAGTTATCGAAACGCGCATAAGTTATGCTGTCCGATGTTCGCTCGACAATCTGGTAGGCGCCGCCGCCGGCGAGATTGGTTTTCGACCACTCCAGTCCCCATGGATCGTTCGTCTGCCGCGTTCTTCTTGATCAGTTCGGAATTGAGAATGTTGGGCACGGAGAACGCCAGATTCGGCAGCGTCTGGCGGTCGAAACGATCGTAGTCGATGCGGAACGTATAATCGTCGACCACGACGAACTGCTCCGGGCTGTTGAGCGAAGCGGTGCTCATCTGGAATCTTGGATTGCCGCCGGCCGCAATGGCGCGATCGAGTGACCACTTCACATCTCTCGCGGTGACTGTCGCGCCATTGTGGAAGGTTGCGTTCTTGCGCAGTTTCAGCGTCACCGCGTGACCGCTGTCGTCCCATTCTTCGGCCAGCTCCGGCGCGGGCTTGGTGGCGTTGGCGTGATCGGTGCCGTTCGCATCCTTTTGGATTTGCAGCGATAGTAGGCGGTCGTAGCAGTTCCACGCGACTTCGTAGGAGCCGCGATTGGCGCCCGCCGTGTGCGGGTCCACGCTGTTCGCGCCGGATTCTGAAATCAGCAGCAGCGTGTCGTTTGCCGATTGCGCTCGCGCCAGATGCGGAGCCGCGAGGCTCGCCAGTCCTGCTGTTGTTCCCTTCAGGAATTCTCTTCGTCTGATGGTCATCCGGCCGGGCATCAGGCACCTCACCATAAGTTTCCCTTACAGCCAGCAAGATCGAGGCCAAGCCCAGCTACGAAATCAGCTTCCTGTTCTGCGTGCTTCCACCAGCGGTTCCGTTTCGCTAGGTTCGCCGCCCACAGAGGCGCGGATGGTGCAGGCCTCTTAAACAGAGGTCGCCAGGAAGCGTCATGGACTACACCACACTCGGCAAAACCGGTTTGCGCGTCAGCGTCGCCGGCCTCGGCACCGGCGGGTTTTCCCGCATGGGCTTGAAAACCGGAAAGAGCGAGGACGAGTCGGCGCGGCTGGTGCTCGATGCCGTCGATCTCGGCGTCAATTTCATCGACACCGCGCCGTCCTACGGCACCGAGGGCGTAGTCGGCCGGGCGCTGAAATCGTTGTCGCGCGACAAGGTCGTGGTGGCGACCAAGACGCACGTCTTTCGCGATGGCAAATGGACGTCGCCGGACGATCTGGTGGCGAGCCTCGACAATTCGCTGCGGCTGATGGGCACCGACTATGTCGACGTTTTCAACCTGCACGGCGTCGAGACGCAGATGTACGACCACGCCAGCAATGTGCTGGCGCCGGTGCTGACCGAGCAGAAACGCAAGGGCAAGATCCGGCACATCGGCCTGACCGAAAATCCGATCGTCGATCATACCAACGCCGCGCTCAAGCTCGCGCTGAACGATCCGGTGTGGGAAGTCTACATGGTCGGCTTCCACATGATGCATCAGGGTGCGCGGCAAAACGTGTTCCCGCTGACGCGGCAACAGGGCGTCGGCACGCTGCTGATGTTCGCGGTGCGCAGCATCTTCGCCGATCCGCCGCGGGTGGCGCGCGAGATCAAGGAGCTTGCCGCCAAGGGCCTGGTCGACAAGTCGCTCGCCGTGACCGACGACCCGCTCGGTTTCCTGGTGCATCCCGGCGGCGCGGCCAACATGATCGAGGCGGCGTATCGCTTCGTGCGCCACGAACCGGGGGTCGATGTCGTGCTGTTCGGCACCGGCGACGCCGCGCATCTGCGCAGCAACATCGCGGCGCTGCTCAAGCCGCCGCTGCCGGAGGCGGATCGTGAAAAACTTGCGGTGCTGTTCGGCCATCTCAAGGGCATCGGTCTCGACGGTCACCAGAACCGCCGACGCGGTTCGTTGTCGCCCAAAAGGGGGCACCCGGGGCGCCCTGCCGCCGCCGTAAAGTGCGAACAAGACTTTGCGGACAAAGCGGCAAGCGGAGGAGACGATGACTGAATTGCAAGCTCTGGTTCGCGCGGCGGCATTCGTGATCGCTTTTGCGATCACGCCTGTCTTCGCACAGACGCCGCAGTCACAGACGCCCCAGCCACAGATGCCGGATGCGCGTATCGTGGTGACCGGGGAGGGCAGCGTCAGTGTTGCTCCGGACTATGCCCAGATCAGCGCCGGCGTGGTGACCCGCGCCAAAACGGCGGGTGAAGCGGCGGACGCCAATGCCAAATTGATGGCGACGGTGATCGGTGCGCTCGCCGATGCCGGCATCGCACGCAACGATATTCAGACCGCGCAGTTTTCGGTCCAGCCGGTTTATGCGCAGCCGCTGCCCGGCAGCGAGCAAAAGCTCACCGGCTTCACCGTCTCGAACCGGCTTAACGTCAAGATCCGAGACATCGGCAAAACCGGCGCCATTCTGGACCGGCTGCTTGCGGCCGGCGCGAACGATCTCGGCAATATCGAATATCTGCATTCCAATCTTTCGCAGGTTCTCGATCAGGCGCGCGAGGCCGCGGTCGCCGACGCGCGCCGCAAGGCGGAGCTTTACGCCAAGGCTGCGGGGCTCAGCCTCGGCAGCGTCGCCTTCATCACCGAAGACACCGGCTCCGCGCCGCCGGTATTCGGCAAGGTGCTGCGCGCTGCGCCGATGGCGGCAGCGCCAACGCAAATTCTGAGCGGCGAAGATACGCTGCGGGTCCAGATTGTCGTCGGCTTCGACGTTGCGCATTAGTGTTTCTCCCGCCCCGCGATAGCGGGGAGGGGTGTTCTTCGTCATTGCGAGTGCAGCGAGGCATCTCTCCTTCGTTACCACCCACCGGGCTCGACCCGGTGGTCCATGCTGAGATGCTGCATGGATTGCCGGATCAAGTCCGGCCATACGATCCGCGTCCTAGCCGCCCAGACTGTCCGGCTCGATCATCGCCTGCGAGCGCTTGCCTGCCACGGTGCGCGGGTGCTTGTCGTGCAGGAAAATCGCAAGCTGCGGCCGTAGCTTGACGTCCTGGGCGGTGGTGGCCGCCCGGAACAGCCGGGTTTGCAGCCCGGCCGGCAGGTCGCCCCACAGCTTGAGCACCGCCTCGCCAAGGGCGCGCGCGAGCTCGTCGGACGTATCTTTTGGAAAAGTCTCACGGGTACGATAGGCGTTCATAGCCAACTCCGGCGTTGAGACAGTGGCCGATAACGTCCGGCGCCTCGAAAAGTTCCCGCTCCAATTGCCGATGGTTACCGGCTGCTGAAATGCATGTCGCAGCGCAGCCCGGCCGGATCGAAGGCGAAGGTGGTGGTGCCGGACAGCGATTTCAGGCTCTCGGTTACGATCACGGTGCCGAAGCCCTGACTGGTCGGCGGGATTACTGTGGGACCATTCTGCTCATGCCAGGTCAGGCGCACCATCCGGCCGTCGGCTTGCCATTTCACGTCGACGCGGCCGTTTGGACTGGACAAGGCGCCATGTTTCATCGCGTTGGTGACGAGTTCGTGGAACACCAGCCCGAGCTTGCGTGCGGCATCGGAGGACACCTCGATATAAGGCCCCGATGTTCGCAGTCGCGTCTCCGGGTTTGGCGCGAATTCCAGCGACAGCAGCGCCGGCAGCGGCACCTGCTTGTCGTCGGATTGATTGACCAGATCGTTCGCCGAACTCACCGCGCGCACCCGACCGGCAATGGCATTGGCGCTGGCGCGGTCGTCGACCAGCGTATTGCGCACGATCAATTCGACGATGGCGTAAGTATTGCGGCCGCGGTGCTCCATTTCCTGCAGTAGCAGCTCACGCTCGCGGTCCCGCCGCCGTAAGCGGATCCAGGCGTCGCGATACAGATGTGACATGACAACGAGACAGCCACTCGACGCTGCAAACAATACCATGTTAGCGGCTTCCTCGCCGGTGAGCTGGCCGAACTCGAATATCGGCGGAATGAACGCCCACCAAACGATCAGGATCGTGCCCAGGATCGTCGCGATCCCCGCGGGCGTGCCGGCAATCAATGCGGTCAGCAACACCGCGGGATAAAACGTCGGAAACAGCGCATTGATACCGAGACCGGCAACGACCACGCGGAGCAGGGTCGCCACCGCGAGGCAGACGACTACGATGAGCAGCGCCGTCCGTGAATAAGGACGCACGCGCTCGACAAAACGTGCTCGGCTATCCGTCTTCGAACGCTGCTTCACGCCCACCGCCACGCCGGAGGTCTGGATCGTTCGCTTCCCGGCGGCTCACAACGCCTTCAATCATGGCGCAGTGTGACCGATTCAAGAGAATCCCACAATCGGCGCGCGCCAATAGACCGGTATTGCAGGAACTTTGCGTCATTTGACATAAATCAAGGCTGTCTTCGCACCAGTGTGGAATGTACCAAACAGCAGAATTGTGGCGGCCCGCATACGCGGCGCAACGTCAAGCGGAGGGAGAACCGATGACGGCGTCTTGCCTGATGTTTCTGGGTTTGTGTGCGGCGGGAATTGTTCTGGCTCCCGGCGCATCGCACGCCGACGAGCCGATCCTGCGCATTGCTAAACAAGGCAGCATGGAAGCGGGCGGCCAAGTGATCGATTGTGCGACCAATGATGGCGGCGACGCCAATTCGACGCGCTGGCCGGCCGGCCACGTGGTCGTCGACAACGTGTACGCCACCTATCAATATCCCGCCGACCGGCGCTATCCCTATCCGATCCTGTTCAATTCAGGCGGCGGCCACACCGCGCGCTTCTACGACACCACGCCGGATGGCCGCGAAGGCTGGCTGACGCTGTTCTTGCGCGAAGGCTTTCCGGTCTATGGTGTCGATCGGCCGAATACCGGCCGCTCCGGCACCGATATCTGCACCATCAATGCGGTGAAGCTTGGCCGTCTGCCGCCCAGTGCGCTACCGGCGATCAACCGTTACGCCGCGGAATCGTCCTGGGTCACGTTCCGCTGGGGCCCGAAATACGGCGAGCCTTACCCGAACACGCAGTTCCCCGTCGCCTTCGACTATATTTATTATCCGCAGACGGTCAGCACCTATCGCGATCCCGACGAGACGCAAAAGTCCGTCGCCGCCTATATGGCGCTGATCGACGAGATCGGCGAGCCGGTGATTTTCCAGAGCTGGTCGTCGTCGGGCCTGCTCGGCTATCTCACCGCCATCGAGCGGCCCAATCAGGTCAAGGCAATCCTTGCAGTCGAAACCTCGGTCACCGCCTTCGACATGATCCCCGCCGACAAGCGCCCGGTGCTGGCGAAAATCCCGATCTATATCGTGATCGGCGACCACGCCCAGGATCGCGTCGAGGCCTCGCGCAAATTCCAGAAGGAAATGGCCGCGATCGGCGGACATGTCACCGTCGACGTGTTGCCGGAGGCCGGTATTTTCGGCAACGGCCACACCATGGCGCTGGAGAAGAACAACAAGCAGATCATGTACCGCATGATCGCCTGGCTGGAAGGCAACGTGTTCAAGTCCAAATAGCTATAAAGTAGCCATCGCACTCACGAGACCTTTCCGGCCAGCCGGATATCTTCGCCGCTTTTGTAGGCGGGATGTATCCAGCCGTTCTCATCGTAGTCGGCCATGCATTTGTCGACCAGCGCTTCCATCTGCTTGAGTTGGCCGTTGAACTGCGCCTGCTGCAGCGGAAAGATCCGCACCAGTTCGTGGCTGCCGGAATAGTTCATCTCGTAAAGCTCGTGGCGAGCGCCGAACTCGGTGCCGATCGCATCCCACAGCAGCTTCATGGTCTTGATGCGCTCCTTGTAATCGATGCCGTTCGAGCCACGCACATATTTGGCGAGATATTTGTCGATCTCGGGATTCTTGAAATCGAGCGCGTGCGAGGGCAGGTAGATCAGCCCCGAGGCGACCACCTTTTCGACGATGTTGCGGATCGCCGGATAGGCCTCAGTCATGAACAGGCGATAGGTGCTCGACACCCGGCCGTTGGGCAGCACCGCACCATTCACCCAGGGTTCCGGGTTCATCGACATGGCGTCGGTCAGCGACCAGAACAGATTGCGCCAGCCGATCACTTCGCCGATCTGCGCCTGCACGCCGCGGAAACTTTCGACGCCAGTGGCGCGCGCCGCCTTGAACAAGAGCCCGGCGATGAAGTCGAGCTTCACTGCAAGCCGGGTGCAGCCCTGCATGGTGAAACCGTTGAAGAAACCGGAACGCGGATAGAAATTCTTCAGCCGCTCGATGTCGCGGTGAATGAATACGTTCTCCCACGGGATGAACGCGTTATCGAACACGAAGATCGCGTCGTTCTCGTCGAACCGTGAGGTCAGCGGATAGTCCCACGGCGAGCCGGTGGCGGCGGCCGAGAACTCATACGACTGCCGGCAGATCAGCTTGATGCCGGGCGTGTTCATCGGCGCAATGAACATCACCACCATCGCCGGATCGTTGATCTCCTGGCCCATGTTCTGGCCGAGGAAGTTGTAATGGGTCAGCGCCGAGTTGGTCGCCACCACCTTCGCGCCCGACACATAGATGCCGGCGTCGGTTTCTTTCTGGATGGTGATGTAGACGTCCTTGACCTCTTCGGCCGGCTTGTTGCGGTCGATCGGCGGATTGACCAGCGCGTGGTTGAGATAGAGCACCGCTTCCTGCGCGCGCTTGTGCCAGGCGCGGGCGTTGTCGGCGAACTTGCCGTAGAACTCGGCATTGGCGCCGAGCGTGTTGAGGAACGCCGCCTTGTAGTCGGGACTGCGGCCGAACCAGCCGTAGGTGATGCGCGCCCAATCGGCGATGGCGTCACGCTGCGCGATCACGTCTTCTGCCGAACGTGCCACCTTGAAATATTTGTGGGTGTAGCCGCTCGATCCGGTATCGGTCGGCGCGGTGAGCACGGCCTTGTGCTTGTCGTCATGCAGCGCATCATAGAGCAGCGCCACCGAGGCCGCGGCATTGCGGAATGCCGGATGCGTGGTGACGTCCTTGACCCGCTCACCGTAAATGTAGACCTCGCGGCCGTCGCGCAGCGATTCCAGATATTCCGCGCCGGTGAAGGGCCGGTTCTTTCCGGCAAGGATATCCTCGGGACGCTGGGACATTTTGCTCTCCGTTTCCTCTCGTGTTCCGATCCCGAAATTCGCACAATGATGCGGACCTCTGAACCTCCACACTCGGCACGCCTGCTTACGCTTGCTTCTGGCGCTATTCGTCAGCATACTGACGATATCGTTCAGTGTACCGATTATTTCCGGTTCGCGTCAACGCGCGAATCCGGGTCAAAGGCGGTTCTCAAATCAGCCATGCTGCGTGACAACAACTCGGACGACGATAGCCGCCTCCTCGACATGCCGGGACACTTGATCCGCCGGTTGCAGCAGATCGCTTCGGCGCTGTTTCTGGAGCAGGCCAGGGCGTTCGACTTCACCCCGGTGCAGTACGCGGCGCTGGTCGCCATCAAGAACAATCCGGGCCTCGATCAGACCACGCTGTGCAACACCATCGCGCTCGACCGTTCGACCATCGGCGATGTGGTCGGCCGTCTGGAAAAGCGCAGGCTGATCAGCCGGGCCAACGGCGCTGCCGACCGCCGTACCAAGACGCTGCAAATCACCGCGGCCGGCGGCCGCATGATCAAGGACATCGCTTCCGCCGTTGCGGAAACCCAACGGCTGATCCTGGCGCCGCTCAAGCCGGGCGAGCGCACCACCTTCATGCAGATGCTCAAGCATCTGGTGCATCTGAACAACGAACACAGCCGCGCGCCGCTGCGGCCGAACGCGGTGCGCGCTACGCCTCGTTCTCGCGAACGAGCGCCCACAGCGCCAGCGCGACGACAATCGCGACCGCGAGCAGCGCGCCGCTGATGCCGATCGTGACAAAGGCAACGGCGCCGGCGGCTGCGCCGACCAGAAATCCGCCCGCGACCGAGAGCACCACCAGCAACTGATCGCGCACCACGTGATAGTGCTGGATCGCCGCCATGTCGCGGCTGCTGCGGTCGAACCGCCGCCTCGCAACGATGATGTCGGTAATGGCGATGCCGAGTTGCGTCATGTTGCCGGTCATGACGTTGGTTTGTGGAATGCCCTTCATCAGCAGCCGCACCAGCACGCTCTGCGTGCCCATCGCACACGCCGCCAATAGTCCAGCGACGATACCGTGCCAGTCGGCAGCGCTTTCGACCTTGGGCCCGAACAGGACGATGGCGACGAAAGCGGCGAGCAGCACCGCCTCCAGCGCCAGCATCCACGGCATCGGCGTATGACTGCGCTCGCGCACGAACCCAATCAGCGCTGCGGTGATGGCAGCGGCGGCGACAAAGGCGACGATCGCGAGCAGCTTGCCGGCAACGCCGACGTCGTGATGCACCAGCTCGGCACCGGCGATTACGAAGCTGCCGGTGACCTGCGCTGCGAACAGGCCGAACAGCGCCAGATAGGTATAACTGTCGACATAGCCGGCGACGAAACTCAACAGCATCGGTATCGTCTTTTGCAGCGGCTCGTGACGATGCAACTCAGCCATGGCTCACACGACTGTCATGCCCGGGCCTGTCCCGGGCATGACGAATCCTAGAACGAGGTGCCCCCGGAATCGAGATGGCCGGGCAAAAGGGCGTTTACGCCCGTCTTCGACGGGCTATGTCCGGCCGTGACGACGTTTGGTTATTTCGAACAACGCCCCAATCAATCCAGCGGCTCGACCTTGACGATCGAGGCGCCATGATTGCTGCCGACCCACAGCACTGGCCGGTCGCCACGATCGTCGACGAAGACGCGGCGGATATTGGTCGACCGCGGCAGCTGATATTCAACGATGGTGTCGGTCTTGGGATCAAGCCGCGCCACGCGGTCGTCCAGCATCGAGCCGGTCCAGATCTCGCCGTCCTTGGCCTTGACCACGTCGTAAGGTTCCATCCACGGCGTCGGCAACTGCCATTCCTTGATCTCGCTGGTTTTCGGATCGAACCGGCCGATGCCGTTGGCGCCGTATTCAGCGAACCAAAGAACGTTGTTTTCATCGACACGGCCACGGCGAGGCCGCGAGAACGGCAGCGGCGTCTTCCAGATCGTCACTTCTTTGGTCTTGGGGTCGATCCTGCCAATCGAGGCGCCGCCGAAGTTCAGCTGATAAGCGCCGTTCTGCTCATCGGTCGGCATGCCGTAGCCGTTGATGTGCGTGCCGTTCTTATCGACCGCCTGGCCGAGGTCTTCATATTTTCCGGTATTGATGTCGAACCGATAGACCAGGTGGGTATCCTGATTGTTGGTCCAGATTTTACCGTCAACATCGTCATGCTGCGCCGACAGCATCGAGGACTGTGTGGTCGGGTTGGTCCACTCCTGCGGGTAGGGATACGCAGTGACCTCCCGGGTCTTGGTGTCGACCTTGTAGATGCCGGCCTGATACATGCCGGACATCCACAGCAGGCCTTTGGGATCGAATTCGAGCGCCAGTGAACCTTTCGGCTCCGCCGGCCGCAATGTCGGGATCGGGATGTCCGTGACTTTGCCGGTCGCCGGATCCATCGCGCCGACGAACTGATGGCTGAAGTCCGAGTACCAAATCGTGCCATCCTTATCCATCGCCACGTCATGCGGCTGCGCGTCTTTGCGCGGCAGGTCGTACTCAGTGATGATCACGTGGGTAGAGCGGCCGGTCAGCCGCGCGAAAGGCTTCGGCGGAAATTCGAGCGTATCGGCGCCGCTCAGATTGATGCCGGCGAGATAATTCGCCATCGTCTGCTGGATGGGCTTCGGCATCGGCGAGCGGTTCGAATTGTTGCCGCCCTCGTGCAGCGGCTGCGGAAAGGCAGGTGTCGAGCTCGGCGCGTATGTGCCCATCCGCTCGAATACCTGCATGAATTCGCCGGCGTTGTGGGTCGACTGCACGATGCGCTGCAACGTGTGGCAACCGACGCAATTGGTCAGCGCCGCCTTCAGCTTGTCGTCGCCGGGCAAGCTGTTAAGCCATTCGCCATTGGAGAGCTGATTGGCGAGCCGGGCCGACTTGCCAAGCGTGATGTCGGCAGTGACCGCTGCGCCGGCGGTAACGTCAGCCGTTTTCGGGCCGTCGAGTTGGTAGCCGACGGCACGGATCGACAGCATGTAGTGCCCCGGCGTCAGCCGGTCGGCGGGGAAGCTGTAAACGCCCTTGTCGTCGGTCACGACGGTCGTGGTGATGTTGCTGCCATCGAGCCTGGCGCTGACCAGAACGCCTTCCATGGCCGGCTCTTGCGCGGACGCGACTTTGCCGGTCAGCGCGGCGCTGCTTTGAGCCTGCGCGGCGTTGGTCTGTGCCTGCACGGTGGTGGACAACAAAAGGCCAGCGAGACCGCAGGTCGTCAGCAGCAGAAGTTTTTGCATGTTTCTCTCCCGATCCGTCGCGCACTTGGATGCGCTTATTGCGTGCAGTATCGGCGGGAGTCGCGGTAGCAGCAAGTGCAAAGCGTACCGCTGGATATGCCAAAAATGAGGGCAGCGCGGAGCTACGCCCTGGCCCGCTGACAGGCTTCCCACAGCCGTTGCGTGGTGGCCGGCATTTCCAAACGGTCGCCGGCGCCGTTGGGAATGGCGTCGGCCACCGCGTTCATCACCGCCGAGATCGCCGCCGTGGTGCCGGCCTCGCCGACGCCCTTAACGCCGAGCGGATTGGTCGTTGCCGGCACGTCATAGAGCGCATCCCGCATCGGCGGGATGTCATCGGCGCGCGGCATGGCGTAGTCCATGAACGAGCCGGTGACGAGCTGGCCGTTGCTTGAGTCGTAGACCACGTTCTCCATCAGCACCTGGCCGAGGCCGGCCGCGACGGAACCGTGCAACTGGCCCTGCACGATCATGTGGTCGAGCGCGCGGCCGCAATCGTCGACCGCGGTGTAGGCGGCAATGGTCATGCGGCCGGTGTCCGGATCGATCTCGATCTCGGCGGTGTGCACGCCGTTCGGGTAGGCCAGCGGCGTTTCCGTCGTGGTCTTGGTGTCGAGGTCTTCGGCGATCTCGCCGCGCTTCTTCATTGCGGCGGCCTGGGCCGCGACCTGAAACAGCGTGAC
This sequence comes from uncultured Alphaproteobacteria bacterium, assembly GCA_963739945.1. GTDB lineage: Bacteria > Pseudomonadota > Alphaproteobacteria > Rhizobiales > Xanthobacteraceae > BOG-931. Next base: position 46,864 of record CAVUCN010000006.1, read on the forward strand.
GCGGCGGTCGGTGCCGACCACTTCGAAGTTGCCATTGTTATAGACAATGTCGGCTTCGCCGGTCTCCAGCATCGTTGCGGCGATCGGCTTGCCCTTTTCCAGGATCGCATCCATCGCCTTGACGATCGAATGGCCGGCGGTCATCGCTGAGCGCGAGCCGACCGACGCATAGCCGGGAAGTTCGTTCGACGAGTCGCCATGGGCGTGCGGGATCTTGTTCGCCGGGATGCCGAGCTTCTGCGCAATCACGCGCGGGAACACCGTGGCGTGGCCCTGGCCGGTGTTCTGCACGTTGAGCGTCAGCAGCAGCGTCTCGTTGCCGGGGAAGCTCAGTTTCGCGCTTTCGATCGGCGCGCCGCCGGAATGTTCCAGCAGGCAGCAGATGCCGAAGCCGCGATACTTGCCATGCTTTTGCAACTCGCGCTTTCGCTTCTTGAAGCCTTCGTAGTCGGCCAGCTCCAGCGCCTTGGTCAGGATCGGTTCGAAATCGCCGAAATCGTAGGTGGTGCCGACCGCGGTCTTGTATGGCATCTGCGATTTCTTGATCAGGTTGCGCTTGCGCAACTTCACCGGATCGATGCCGGTGATGCGGGCGGCTTCATCGACCACACGTTCGAGCACATAGCTCGCTTCCGGCCGGCCGGCGCCGCGATACGGCGCCGTCGGCGTCGTATTGGTGAACACGCACTTCGCCGAAATATCCATCGCCTTGATGTCGTACATGCCGGGCAGGCAGCGGGTGAAGTTCGCGGTCGGGATGTTGGCGCCGACCGGGCCGACATAGGCGCCGAGATTGCCGACGTTGTGGACGCGCAGCGCCAGGAATTTTCCCTTCTCGTCCAGCGCGAGCTCGACTTCCGAATAAATATCGCGCGCCTGATTATCGGTGAGAAATGCTTCCGACCGCGTCGACATCCAGTGGATCGGCCGGCCGAACTTCTTCGCGCCGACCAGGATCGCGATGTTCTCCGGGTAAGGACCGGTCTTCAGTCCGAATGCGCCGCCGACGTCTTCGGTCAGCACGCGGATGCGCTCCTTCGGCAGGTTCATGATCGCCATGATCGGCTCGCGCATGGCGCCGGCGCCCTGCGAACAGGTGCGCGTGGTGTAGCTGTCGGTCGCGGCATCGTAGCTTGCGGTGGCGCCGCGCGGCTCCATCGAATGCACCATCATGCGCTGGTTGAACGCGGTGATGCGCGCGACGTGCTTCGCCGACTTGAAGATATCGTCGACCTTCTTGCTGTTGCTGTCGGGATCGGGATTCGGACCCGGCCAGTCCACCGCGAGATTGCCCGGCGCCTGCGGCCAGATTTGCGGCGCGCCGTCGCGCAGCGCCTCGCGCGCGTCGGTGACCGGCGTCAGCTCTTCGTAGTCGACGGTAACGAACTCGCCGGCGTCCTGCGCCGCGGCAAACGTCTCGGCGACCACCATCGCGATGGCTTCGCCGATATGCATGACGCGTTCGCCGGCCAGCGCCGGCCGGTGCGGCAGGATCAGGTTCTTGCCGCCGCGTCCCGGCACCGGTGGATGCCGCCCGAGATTACCGACGCCTTCCATGTCTTTCGCGGTGAGCACGCCGATCACGCCCGGCGCTTTCAGCGCCGCCGAAACGTCGACGCTCAGGATTTTGGCGAAGGCATGGGGCGAGCGGACGAAATAGGCATATGCCTGGTCTGGCAGCGGCGCATCGGCGGCATAGCGGCCGTGCCCGCGCACCAGCACGTTGTCCTCGACGCGCACGTGTTTGTCTTCGTGGTGTTCAGTCTTCGCGTCCATGCTCTGTTCGGCTCCTCGTCATGCCCGGCCATAGCCGTTCATAGAACGGCGTCGCTTCGCTCGCCTATGGGCCGGGCATCCATGTCTTTGGCGGGAGCGAACATAAAGGCGTGGATGGCCGGGACAAGCCCGGCCATGACGTAGTCCGCACCCCTGCATGCCCATTATGTCGGCCGCTCAATACGACCCGTAGAAGATTTGCGGGATGCAGCCGGGGGCGGAATCGAAATCGACGTCCTTGCAGAGTACGCTATTGCTTCCGGCCTCGACCACCCGGGTGTGAGCTTTAAGCTCGGGATCGATCTGCTTGAGCGAAATCACGTTCACCAGGCCTTTCGAGCGCGACACCGTGATCGTGTGGGCCGCTACGGTCTCGACCTTGAAGCCGATGAAATAGGCGACCGGATAATCATCGCCGGTGCACGCCCAGTCCTGATCCGCCTTGTAGGTCGTCTTTGGATCGGAATGACCTTGAAACATGTGCAGGTCGAAATCGCCGGAGCCCGATTGTTCCGATTTGATGACGACCTGCGTCGAGAAGAAATCCGGCCCGCCGGCCTTCTGTTGTTTGATCAGCTCGTCGATCTCTTTCTTGTCGTAGCGGTTGGCCTTTTTGATGAAGGCGATGTGCTCTGCAAACGTGCCGCCGAAGGTCATGTGCCCGGCCGTGCACAATTTGATCGCGTCATCTGCTCTCGCGGGTGCGAAAACAAGTCCTGCCAGAATCAACGCCAAAAGCCATCGCATCAAAGCCCCATTGTCCGTTGTCTTCCGATGTTGTGAGGTCAATCGCAATTTCATTGCAACGTCATGCAGGTAGTGCCCGCGCCGCAACGCGCCGCGTGGCCTTGCATGGCCTTCGCCATTGTGCGCTAAAAGGCCCGCCATTCTGGGGAGGAACAATGACCAAAACCATCGACATCCACACGCATGTACTGGCCGACGCCACCATCAAGCTCATGCAGAAGGAAATCCCGAGCCTCGGCCTGAAGATGACGCCGTTCGATGCCGACAACGCGCTCTGCGAAGTCGCCGGCGTGCCGTACCGGCCGTTCCCGCGCGGTGGTCATGATATCGAGCGCCGGCTGCAAGATATGGATGCGACGCTGGTCGATATGCACCTGCTTTCGGTGGCGCCGCAGACCTGGCTCTATGACCGGGAAGAAGCCGTCGGCATCGCCGGATCGCAAATCCAGAACGACGAGATCGCCCGGCTGGTGAAAGAAATGCCGGATCGCTTCGACGGCATCGCCACGCTGCCGATGCAGGCGCCGGAACAGGCCGCCGCAGAGTTACGCCGCGCCATGACCAGGCTCGGCCTGCACGGCGCCATGATCGGCTCCAACGTGCGCGGCAAGAATCTCGACGATCCAAGCTTCGAGCCGATCTGGGCTGTAGCTGAAGAGCTCGACGCGTTCATGATGATCCATCCTGGCAATGTCGCCGGCATGGACCGGCTGCGGTCGTATTATCTGAACAACCTCGTCGGCAATCCGCTCGACACCACGATCGCGGCGGCGTGCCTGATCTTCGGCGGCGTGCTGGAGCGGCACCCGAAGCTCAACTTCATCATGTCGCACGGCGGCGGCTTCATTCCTTATCAGGGCGCGCGCTGGGTGCACGGCTGGCAGGTGAGGCCAGAGCCGAAGGTGAATGTCAAACATTCGCCGGCGCCGTATCTCGACCGTTTCATTTACGACACCATTCTTCACGCCAAGGCGCCGGCGGAGTGGCTGATTTCGACGGTTGGCGCAAATCGGGTGTTGCTCGGCAGCGATTACCCCTACGACATGGGCATGATGGACTGTGTGCGGTTCGTGCAATCGCTCGATATTTCCGAAGCCGACCGCGCCATCGTTCTTGGTGACGAGGCGGCGAAGATACTGAGCGAAGAAGCGGAAGACGGCGTAGCAGCACCATGGCTGACGGAAAATTGGCCGACGAAAACTTCGCGCACATCCCGGCGCGCGCGATCCGTTCGATGATTGCCGATAGTCTCGCCGCGGCCGGATTGCCCGGTGACGATGCCGCGCGCTGCGCCGCGCTGATGACCGAAGCCGATCTCACCGGCGCCGACGGCCATGGCATCTTCCGGCTGGCGCAATATGTCCGCCGCCTGAAAGCGAAAGGTTTTAACGCGCGCCCCAATATCACCGTCACTTGCACCGCGCCCGCCACGGCGCTGGTCGATGGCGACAACGGCATGGGTCATCTGGTGATGACGCGCGCCACCAACGAGGCGATTGCGATGGCGCGCGACACCGGCGTCGCCTGGGTTGGCGTGCGCCGCTCCAATCACGCCGGCCCCGCCGGGCTCTATGCGGAGATGGCAGCGGCTGCGGGCATGGTCGGTGTCTATGCCGCGGTGGCGAATGCCAACCACATGGCGACGTGGGGCGGCACCGAGCTGCTGCTCGGCACCAATCCGCTCGCCATCGGCGTGCCGTCAGGTTCGGGACCGATCGTGCTCGACATGGCGACCTCGATCGTGGCCTACGGCACGGTGAAGAAATATGCGCTGCGCGATCTCGCCATGCCGGAAGGCTGGTTCGTCAATCCTTCGACCGGCGAATCCATCACCGATCCCAAGCGGTCGCACGAGGGCGTGCTGCTGCCGATGGGTGAATACAAAGGCTCGGGACTTGCGCTGATGCTCGGGCTGCTTGGCGGCGTGCTCAACGGCGCTGCATTCGGCCGAGACGTGGTCGACTTCAACGCCGATGACAGCAGCGAAACCAATACCGGGCATTTCATCATCGTCGCCGACGTCGCGCGGTTCATTCCGCCGGCCATTTTCAATACCGAAGTCGACCGGCATGTCCGCGACTTCAGGCAATCGAAACGCCTGCCCGGCGTCGATGAAATCCGTTTGCCCGGCGACCGGCGGCGCGAGTGCCGCGCCGAGCGGGAGCGCGACGGCATACCGATCGCACCGGCGCTGATGGCGCAACTCGACAAGCTGGCCACAGAGCTGAAGATGACATCGCTGCAGGGGCGGTGAGTGCTCGTCATTGCGAGGAGCAAAGCGACGAAGCAATCCAGAAGCCGCATGCCTTGATGCGCTGGATTGCTTCGCTGCGCTCGCAATGACGATGCTGAGAATGATCAGATGCTTCGTCCCGGCACCTTTGCGCTGACATTATTGCTGTCGCTGTTGACCGCGCTCGGGCCGCTGTCGATGGACATGTACCTGCCGTCGCTGCCGGCGATCGGCGAGGCGCTCGGCGCGCCGATCGCGCAGGTGCAACTGACGATTTCCAGCTATCTGATCGGCTTTGCCGTCGGTCAGATGATCTACGGCCCGATCTCGGATCGTTACGGCCGCCGTCCAATTATCCTCATTGCGCTGTCGGTGAACTGCATCGCCGCGGTGATCTGCGCGCTGACGCAATCGATCGGCGCGCTGACCGCAGCGCGCTTCGTTCAGGCGCTCGGCGGCGCCGGCTGTATCGTGCTGGCGCGCGCCGCGGTGCGCGATCTTTATTCCGGTGTGCGCGCCGGCCGCGAGCTCTCGCTGATGGGCTCGATCACCGCATTCGCACCGATGTGGCGCCGATGATCGGCGGTGCGTTCCAGATGGCGTTCGGCTGGCGCGCGACGTTCGTGTTCCTGATGGTATTTGCGATGTTTGCAGCGGCAATGGCGGCGCGCTTTCTGCCGGAGACGTTACGCCAGCGCAACACCGAACCGTTCTCGTTCCGCGGCATGGCGATGCTGTATCGCTCGGTTCTGGTGCATCGCGGATTTCTTGCGCTGCTCGCGCTGCTCAGCGTCAGCTTCATCGGTCTGTTCGCCTGGATTTCCGGCGCGCCGATCGTCATGCAAGGCACGCGCTACGGTCTATCACCGTTCCTGTTCGGCGTGATCTTCGCCACCGGCGCCGGCGGCTACATGATCGGCGCCTACACCGCATCGAAAGTGGTGATGCGGTTCGGCCTCGACCGCACCATCGGCATCGGCTGCGTCATCATGGCCTTCGGCGGTCTCTCGATGGCGGCAGGCGTTGCGCTCGGTCTCGGCAATATTGCGTGGTTCGTCACGCCGATGATGATCTACCTTGCCGGCATGGGACTGACGCTGCCGCAGACCCAGGCGGCCGCGCTGACTCCGTTTCCCGATCGTGCCGGCACCGCGTCCTCGCTGCTGGGCTTCGCGCAGCAGGTCAGCGCCGCAGCGGCTGCAGCCGCCATCGGGCTTTATCTCGGCTCGTCGCCCTGGCCCGTGGCCGGCACGATCGCAACGGTGGGCTGCCTGGCGCTCATCATCTGGGCGCTGACCCGCAACGTGCGCCGGGGCTGATGCGCGCCGACCCGCCCTTGCGGTGCCGCCGCTAAAGCGTGGATAATCGGTGCTGCTGAAGCCTTGCGGGACAACGCAGCGTCGTACCGTGGTGGTGCAGTGAGAGTGGGGCTTTTCATCAAGTTGCCCAAGCTGTTCGCGGTCGCGGCCGCCATGCTGGTGTGCGCGGCTGTCGGCGTGGCCGCGCCGCAAACTGCGCAGGCGCAGGGCTTTTTCGATTTCCTGTTCGGCGGCCCGCAGCAGCGTCCGCCGCCCCCGCCCAGTTATCCGCCGCCGCCACCCCCACCGATCGGCCGGATCGCGCCGGCGCCGCTTGGACAGGAGAACGTCAACGACGGCGGCGGCTCGACCGGGCATGGCGTCGCGTTTTGCGTGCGGCTTTGCGACGGCCAGCACTTCCCGATCGAGAAGATGGCGAACGCAACACCAGTTGATACCTGCAAGGCGATTTGCCCTGCGACGGTGACTAAGGTCTATTTCGGCTCCGAGATCGAGACCTCGGTAGCCGGCGACGGCGCGCGCTACTCCGACCTCAACACGGCTTTCCTCTATCGCAAGAAATTAGTCGCCAACTGTAGCTGCAATGGCAAGGACCCATTTGGCCTCACCACGCTCGATCCCAAGAACGATCCGACGCTGCGGCCCGGCGATATCATTGCCACAAAGGACGGGCTGATGACCTATAGCGGGCGCAACGGAGCGGCGGCATTCACGCCGGCAAACCCGGTGCTCAGTCCCGCCTCGCGGCAATAGGACGGCCGACCATCCACTGAGGGAGCGCGCAGTGAATCAGGAAACGGTACGCGCCGGCTTTTCGGGCGCGCCGGTTGTCACCGGCATGCAAATCGTCCCGGTCGCCGGCCGCGACAGCATGCTGCTCAATCTGAGCGGTGCGCATGCACCGTTCTTCACCCGCAACCTGGTTATCCTCATCGATAATTCCGGCCACACCGGCGTCGGCGAGGTTCCGGGCGGCGAGAAAATCCGGCAGACGCTGGAGGATGCGCGCGGCCTCGTCGTTGGCCAGACCATCGGCGCCTGTACCAATATTCTTGCTGCGATCCGCACCAGGTTTGCCGACCGCGACGCCGGCGGGCGCGGCAAGCAGACATTCGACTTGCGCGTAACAATCCACGCCATCACGGCGGTGGAAGCGGCATTGCTCGATCTGCTCGGCCAGCATCTCGGATTGCCGGTCACGGCTTTGCTTGGCGAAGGCCAGCAGCGCGCAAGTGTTGAAACGCTCGGCTATCTGTTTTTCATCGGCGACCGCCGCAAGACCAGCCTGCCATATGTTTCCGGCGACGCCGAGCAAGCCGGCTGGTTCCGGCTTCGCCATCAGGAAGCGATGACGCCCGAGGCGGTGGTGCGGCTGGCTGAAGCCGCACACGATCACTACGGCTTTGCCGATTTCAAGCTGAAGGGCGGCGTTCTCGACGGCGAGCGGGAGATTGAAGCGGTCACGGCGATTGCAAAACGCTTTCCCGAGGCGCGGGTGACGCTCGATCCGAACGGCGCGTGGTCGCTCGATGAGGCGATCCGGCTCTGCAGTGACATCCACGGCGTGCTGGCCTACGCGGAAGATCCGTGCGGCGCCGAAGCCGGCTTCTCCGGCCGTGAAATCATGGCGGAGTTTCGCCGTGCGACCGGACTTCCCACCGCGACGAACATGATCGCGACCGACTGGCGCCAGCTCAGTCATGCACTGCGGCTTGGCGCGGTCGATATTCCCCTCGCCGATCCGCATTTCTGGACGATGCAGGGCTCGGTGCGCGTCGCGCAGACCTGCCGCGACAACGGCCTGACCTGGGGCTCGCATTCCAACAGCCACTTCGATATTTCACTGGCGATGTTCACCCATGTTGCGGCGGCGGCGCCGGGCAAGGTCACCGCGATCGACACGCACTGGATCTGGCAGGACGGTCAGGCGCTCACCAGGGAGCCACTGAAGATCAAAGGCGGCAAGATCGCCGTGCCGGATCGTCCCGGCCTTGGCATCGACATCGACCCGGCGGCGATCGAGGCGGCGCATGCGCTCTACAAGCAGCATGGGCTTGGCGCGCGCGACGACGCCATTGCCATGCAGTTTTTGATCCCCGGCTGGACCTTTGACGACAAGCGGCCGTGTCTTGTGCGCTGAACAAGCGGCGCGTCACTAGTGCACCTCGTCAGGGTCTTTGCTGGATGCTAAAAATCCGGCCCTGGCTGGGAGCACTCATGACAAACATCAAAATAATGTTGCCGCTGACGACGGCGCTGTGTTTTTTTGCGACCGCGCAGACTGCCTGGGCGCAGCAATGGCCGGCCAAAGAGCCGATCAAGGTGATCGTGCCGTTCACCGCCGGCAGCGCCACCGACATTGTCGCCCGCGTTGTGTTCAATCAGGTGTCGAAGCAGATCGGCCAAGCGGTGGTGGTCGAGAATCGCGGCGGCGGCGGCACCACGATCGGCTCGGCTTTCGTCGCGCACGCCGATCCGGACGGCTACACGCTGCTGGTCAACTCGACATCTCATGTCGTCGTCGCGTCAGTTTATTCGCACCTCACTTATGATGTGGCTGACGATTTCACCGCGCTGACGCCGCTGGCCTCGCAGCCGTTCGTCGCCACCGCGCCGTCCAAATACAAGACCATGGCCGACTTCGTGGCCTACGGCCGCGCTCATCCGGGCGTGCTCAATTACGGTTCAAATGGCGTCGGCACCGCGGGCCAGTTGTTCATGGTCAATATCGGGCTCGCGGCCAAGATCACCATGACCCACGTGCCGTTCCGCGGCACTGCCGATGCGATGACGGAAATGATCTCCAGCCGTCTCGACCTGTTTCCGGCTCCGGCGACGGCGATGATCGAGCTCGCCAAGGCCGGCAAGGTCAGCGCGCTTGCGGTTTCGACCGCGCAGCGCTCGCAGGCGATGCCCGACGTGCCGACAATCGCCGAAGCCGGCTATCCGGATGCGACGCTATAATTTCTGGATCGGCGCTTTCGCGCCGGCCAAGACGCCAAAGGAAATTTCGACCCGCCTGCACGACGAGATCGTCAAGGCGCTGAACGTGCTGGAAGTAAAAAAAGAAATCATCGCGCTTGCCGCGGACCCGATGCCGATGTTGATGAGCGATTTCGACGCCTTCGTGCGCAAGGAAATCAAACTCAATGCCGGGATCGTCGCCGCCGCCGGCATTCCGAAGAGTGAGTAGCGCGATGATATCCGTGCGCCTTAAAGCGGTCTTGCTGGTCTTCGCAGCGCTGGCGCTGGCAACGCAGTCGGCCCGCGCGCAGGACTGGCCGCAGCAGCCGATCCACATGATCGTGCCGTTCGGGCCGGGCGGTGGCTCCGATCTCATCGGCCGCATTCTCGCGCAGGCGCTGGAGGAGCGGCTCGGCAAGCCGGTGGTGGTCGAGAACAAGCCGGGCGCCGGCGGAATCATCGGCAACGAATTCATCGCCCGCGCGACGGCAGACGGCTACACACTCGGAATCATGACCGCGGGCCAGATCATCGCCTCGGTCACGCGCAAGGAGATGCCCTACGACAACGCCGCGCTCACACCGGTCGCGCAGGTCGCAACCGGAAGCCTGTTGATGCTGGCGCGGCCGGACTTTCCGGCGAGCAACGTCAAAGAGGTTGTCGCGCTGGCCAAGGCCGCGCCGGGCAAATACATCCTCGCCAGTCCCGGCTTTGCCGCGACCCAGCAATTTGCCGGAGAGCTGTTCAAGCAAAGCACCGGTATCGACATGCTGGATGTGTCGTTTCGCACCTCGCCGGAAGCAATCAGCGCGCTGCTCGGCCACCACGCCGACGTGCTGTTCGAGACGGTGGGGGCGTCGCTCGGACAGGTCCAGGGCGGCGCGCTCAAAGCGCTCGCGGTCACCGGCAAAGACCGCTTTCCTGCGGTGTCCGACGTGCCGACGGTGGTGGAATCAGGCGCGGCGCCGGGCTTCGACGTGACGACGTGGTACGGCGTGTTCGCTCCACATGGGGTGCCGGATGCGATTGTCGCCAAGCTAAACAAGACGCTGATGGACGCCATCGCCGATCCCAAGGTGAGCGCCCGCATGGTCACGGCGGGCGTCGTGGTCAAAGGCACGAGCGCGGCGGAGTTCGGCACGTTCATGTCTAGTGAGTTCAAGCGCTGGGATGCAGTGCGCGTTGCGGCGGGGATTGCGCAGCAGTAAATTTAATTGCGCGTCACCTTCGCCGGCTTGCCTTCGCCGATTGAGCGGATGATCGCTTCGAAGGCGCCGACGACGTCGAGCATGTCGGCGGTGGTGACCGGAAACGGCTTCCCGGTCTCGATGGTCTCGGCAAAGGCTTCGAGCAGCACCGCAAGCGAGTCGACCTGCGGATAGGTTTTGACTTCTGGCGGTTTGCCGATCGGCGATAACGTCAGTGTGGTTTCGTCGCGGGACTCCACCGAGCCTTTGGTCCCGAACACGTGAATGCGCCAGTACATCGGCGCCGCGCGCACGGTGGCAAGCAGCCCGGTCGCGCCGCTTTCGAATTGCACCAGCGCCGCCGCAACGTCACGCGGATCGGGCGCTGGCTTGCGCGAGAACGCCTTGGCATCGGCTGAGGCGATCGGCCCGGCGAGATTGACAAAGGCGTCGATGAGGTGAAGCCCGCCGCCGGTCATGCCGCCGCCCGGCGACTCGCGCGGATCGTCACGCCAGCCGCCGGTGACGCGGGTGGAGTGCTCGTTGCTGAAATGTCCCTCGACATGCAGTACGTCGCCGATCACGCCGTCGGTGACGATGCGCTTGAGTTCGCGCATCGAGGCAAAGCATCGTTTGTTGTTGCCGAGCGCGAACGGCACCTTGGCTGTGGTGACTGCGGCGATGGCGCGCTCGGCCTCGGCGCGGGTCAGCGCCAGCGGCTTCTCGCACCACACCGGCTTTCCGGCCGCGGCGACGGCGCTGATCTGGTCGACGTGCAGGGAATGCGGCGTTGCCAGAAAGATCGCCCGCACTTTCGGATCGGCGATGGCCTCGGAGAGCTCGGTGCCGAGCGTGAAGTTGTGCTTCTTTGCGAAATCCGCGAGTTGCTCGGGCTCCTTGCAGATGCCGCGCGCGAAACGCAGCCGCTGGCTCTTGCCCTGCGCCGCTTCGACGATGCCTTTGCCCCAGCGCCCGAGGCCGACAATGGCGGCGTCGATCATGGTTGGTCGATCATGGCTGTATGCCGAAATATGTCATAGTTCATTGTACTCGCGCGCCTGTGTGACGGGCAATCGTGCGGCTCATGCCGAAGGGAGACCGAGAGATGGACGACAACGACCAGTACGAGCGCGGGCTGAAGCTGCGCACCGAGATGTTCGGCCGGGAGGCGGTCGACAAGCGGATGAACGCGTTCGGCGAGTTCGGCAAACCGCTGCAGCACATCATCAATGCCTATGCCTATGGCGACGTCTGGCAACGCAACGCGCTGCCGCCGGCGACCAAATCCCTGGTCATGGTGGCGATGATGGCGGCTGCCGGATATCAGAACGAGCTCGGCGTGCATCTGCGCGGCGCGCTGAAGAACGGCTGCAAGTCCGAAGAGATCCAGGAAGTGCTGCTGCTGCTGACGCTCTACTGCGGCATTCCCGCGGCCAACGAGGCGCACCGCATCGCCGCCGAGGCGTTGCGTGAGCACGGCGAGCGCTTATGATATTTGCCGCTTAGGGGAGAGGCGCGTTCCATGGTTCAGCTCGTCGACAGCGACATCAAGACCCGCGAAGTGCTCGGCTGGAAGGGCGTACACGTGCTGCACTTCATGGGCTCATCGTGTTCGCAGAAGCTGCGGGTATTCCTCAATCTCAAAGGCATCGAATGGCAGTCGCACCCGATCGATCTGCCGAACTACGAGAACATGCAGCCGTGGTTTCTCGGTATCAATCCGCGCGGGCTGGTGCCGGTGCTGGTGCATGACGGCGCGGTGCATATCGAGAGCAACGATATCATCCAGTATCTGGAGCAGAAATTTCCGGCGCCGCGTCTCATTCCGGCAGGGCACGAAAGCGAATTGGCCTCGCTGCTGCATCACGAGGACGACCTGCATCTCGATCTGCGCACGCTCAGTTTTCGTTTCGTGTTTGCGCCGCCGGGGCCGCCGAAGCCAGCCGCGGCGCTGGAAAGCTACATGGCCAATGGCGCCGGCACCGTGCAGGGCGCCAAGGACCACGAGAAGCAGGTGCAGATCGAATTCTGGCAGCGCGCGGCAAAGGAAGGTTTCACCGACGAGCGAGCCCGCACTTCGGCACTGCGCTTCCGCGCCGAGTTCGACGCGCTGGAAAAGCGGCTGGCAAAGCAGCCCTATCTGATGGGCGATGACTTGAGTGTGCTCGACATCGCCTGGCTGATTTATGCCCATCGGCTGTCGCTCGCCGGCTATCCGTTCGCGCGGCTGCATCCGCGCGTTCACGCCTGGGCGGAGACATTGCGCGCCATGCCGGAATTCGCCAAAGAAATCGACCAGCTTCGCCATTCGCCGCAACAGCTCGAAGCGGTGCAGCGGGCTCAAGCGGGCAAGACGTTGGAAGCGGTTGCGGGATTCTAAAGCATGGGCCGTGCGCTGATCTTCGCGATAGCGTTTCTCTCGGCGGTCAATGCTGCACGCGCAGCCGAGGTCAATGCGTTCATTTCCACCGCGATCAAATCGGTGACCGATGAATTGCTGCCGCCGTTCGAGCGCTCGAGCGGCTACACCATTCATGCGCTCTATTCGCCGCCCGGCGCGCTGCTCAAGCATTTCGAGGCCGGCGAGCCCGCCGACGTCTTTCTCACCGGCAGCGATGCGATCGACAAACTGATCGCCGAGGGCAAGATGATGCCGGGCCGCGTCGATCTCGCCACCACCGGCATTGGTATCTGCGTGAGGAAAGGCGCACCGCATCCGGATGTCTCGACGCCCGAGGCATTCAAGCGTGCTCTCCTTGCCGCCGCGAGCGTCGCTTATGTGTCTCCGGCGGGCGGCAGCGTCACCGGCCCGCATATCGAGGCTATCTTCAAGAAGCTCGGCATTGCCGAACAGATGGCCGCTAAGACTGTGTTCGCTGCAGGGGGGCCGAATGGCCGGGTCAGCGTGAAAGTGTCGAGCGGTGAGGCGGAGATCGGTTTACAGCAGGTGTCGGAGCTGCTCACCAATCCTGATGTGGATGTGATTGGCATGCTGCCCGGCGACTTGCAGCAGACCACAATCTATTCCGCCGGCGTCACCACCAGCGCTAAGAACGCTGAAGGCGCCAAGGCAATCATCGCGGCGATGGCCGAGCCGTCGGCGAAGCCGATCTACAAAGCAAAGGGGCTCGATCCATTATGAGAATGATCCTGCGCGTCGCCACGCTCGTTGCCACATTGCTTTTGATCTCCGGCGTCGCGCGGGCCGCCGAGTTCCATGCGCTGATCACGACCGCGATGAAGGACGCCATCGACGAACTCACGCCGGCGTTCGAACGCGACAGCGGCAATATCCTGCATGTCGGCTACGGTCCGTCCGGCGGTGTTGCGCGGCGTTTTCTCGGGGGCGAGCCGGCCGATGTCATCGTCATCGGATCGGACTCGCTCGACGACCTGATCCGGCAGGGCAAGGTGCTGGCCGGCGCCACCGCGGTCGCGCGTACCGGCATCGGCATTTGCGTGAAGAAGGGCGCGCCGCATCCCGACGTCTCGACGCCGGAGGCACTCAAACACGCGCTGCTTGCGGCGAAAACAGTTGGCTATACGGCGCCGGCCGGCGGTGGCGTCACTGCGGCGCCGATCTTGCGCGTGTTCGAGCGGCTTGGCATCAGCGAGCAAGTTGCAGCCAAGACCAGGCTTGCGGCAGGCGGCCCGAACGGCCGCGTCAGCGTGCTGGTGTCGAGCGGCGCGGCGGAAATCGCACTACAACAGGTGTCCGAGCTGGTGACGAATCCCGACGTCGACGTCATCGGCATGTTGCCCGCCGAGTTGCAGCAGATCACGACTTATTCGGGCGGCGTCACCGCGGACGCGAAAGAGGCCGCCGCGGCAAGTGCTCTGATCGGTTTCCTGGCATCGCCGGCCGCCACCGCAGTGTACAAGACGAAGGGCCTGGCGTTCTGACGCCGTTAGCTGGCGCTATGCCGGCTTCGCCACCTGCGTGGCGTACCAATCCAGGATTTGCTGCCCGGTCCAGTGCACGACGTCGTGCCTGTTGATGTAGCCGTAGAGCTCCTCGAAATATTTGATGCGGTGCGCGGCGCCGGTGACGTAGGGGTGCACGCCAATCGCTATCACGCGTGTTGATTCTTCGGACTCGGCATAAAGCCGGTCGAAGGCATCGATGGTCCGCCGCAACAGCACGTCGGATTCGTGATGGTGCGAGATCATCAAGGTGATGTCGTTGATCTCAGCGCTGTACGGCACGGCCAGGATCGGGCCGTGTTTGGTTTTTACCCAAAGCGGCTGGTCGTCGAGGATCCAGTCGCCAAACCAGGTCATGCCGGCTTCGGTGACATAATCGAGCGTATCGTGGGTCTGGCCGCGGCCGGGGCCGAGCCAACCGGTCGGCCGCTTGCCGGTGAATGTCTCGATCACATCGCAGGATTGCTTGATGACGGCGCGCTGATCCTCGATCTGCTGGATCGGCATCTGCACATAGGAGTGCGCCATGAATTCCCAGCCTGCGTCGCGCGCCGCCGCCGCGACTTCCGGATAGGTCTCGCAGACCTTGGCATTGATCGACATGGTCGGCGTCACGCTGGCGGCTTCGAGCGCGCGCAGCAGCCGCCAAAAGCCGACCCGCATGCCGTATTCGTACCAGGTCCAGTTCGGCATATCGGGAATCGGCGTCTGGCCCATCGGCGGCTGCGACAACTGCCGCGCCATCGGCCGGGTGATTTCCCATTCCTCGATGTTGACCACCGACCAGACAATCATGCGCGCCCGGCCGGGCAGCTTGAGCGGCGGCCGAGTGAACGGCGACGAATAGGACAGGCGATCGCGCGGCAGCATCATGATGAAATCCCCCCATCAACTTCTGGCGCTGTACGCTTAAACGCTGGCGACCTCTTCAAATAAGACGCCGCGGCAATCCATTTCGTAGTCGAGGCCGACCACCGGCGGCCGGCAATAATGCCAGGTCAGCCCGGAATGGACTGCGCCGCGCCTGATCAGTTCGTCGGCGAGAAACGGATACAGGTCATGGACGGTATAGACCTGCGCCGCCGTGGTATCGCGCCAGGTAAAGCCGAGCCTGGCCATGCGGCGCTCCATTTCGCCGAGAACGAAGCGCGCCTTCTCGCGAAGGCCGTCGGGGCTGACGTCGCTGAGCCGTATAATGCGCTCGCGGTAGCTGGCGTGGCCTTCCTGCGCTTCGGCGCTACCGGCGACTACGAACGATGGCGCGGCGTTCGTGGCGATCTCGGTGAAGGAGAATGCGTGGAATGACGGCTCCGCGACTGCATCGATCTCAGGGCAGACATTGCTTCGTGCTACAGGGTTTGTGGTGCCGTCGAAAATCGACCAGCGTTGGAGCGTTTCGACATATTTCCGGTTGAAGGCGATAAAGCCTTCTTCGCTGAACTGCGCCGGCGAGCGCAGCTCGCATTGGCAGAACGCGGTAAGCGGTCGTCCCGCCGCGCCAATGAACTGTTCGATCCGGCCGAAACCCTGCAGTAGCGGTACGGGACGCGCGAAGCGCACCCGGCGGATGCGATAGCCGGACATCGCGGCGACGCCGCCGGAATACTGGAACACAGCCGGGATGAAACGGTAGCCGCCCGGTGAGAATTCTGCTGTCTCAGCCATCGTTCACCATCCGTGCAAGAGCCGCTCATCGTCTTCGCTCGCGCCGGGGCGTGGCCGGTCGAGTTGATGATAGCGGCCGGAAAAGAACACCAGCGGCGCCGCCACCGAGCCTGCGGGACGGCCGAGCGACAGCACCTTGCCGACCAGAATGAGGTGATCGCCGCCGTCATACACGGCGTAACGTTCGCATTCGAAATGCGCGAGCGCGCCAGGCAACAATGGCACGCCGGTCGATGCGGCGATCGGCTCAACACCCGACCATTTGCCTGCGCCGGATTTGGCGAACCGCGTCGACAGTCCGTCCTGGGACTCAGCAAGAATGTTGATGCCCCACGCCGTGGCCTGCTCCCATACCGCGAAGCTCTGCACCGTGCGCGCGACCGAGAACAACACCAGCGGCGGATCGAGCGACACCGAATTGAACGAACTCACCGTCATGCCATGCAGCGCGCCGTCGGGGCCGCGCGCGGTGATGATGGCGACGCCGGTCGGGAAAGCGCCCAGCGCCTTGCGGAAATCGCCTGCCGAAAAAGTCATGGTGTCCTATTCGGATAATTGCTCGGCCGCTATTATTCAGCTGCTTTGGCGGCTTCGGCAATGTCGTAGGTCGACAGCAGATGGTCGACCATGCCACGCGCCATGCCCCAATCGAAGGTGCGGTAATTGTGCCCGTTGGTGACGAAGCGCGCCCCCGCATAGAACATTTCATATTGCGTATGACGCGAGCCGAATTCCGAGCCGATCGCGTCCCACGCCGCCTTCAGCATCTTGACCCGGTACTCCGGACTGAAATTCGGCGAGCGCTGGGTCTTGCGCAGGATCGGCGCCAGCTCCGGGTTGGACCAGTCGCGGAACGATGACGGCAGCATGATCAGCGAACCGCCGGCAAGATCGCGGATCAAATTGATCAGCCGCGGATAGAGGTCCTGCGTGGTCGATTGCGCGGCGTACATCATCTGCCGGTTCGGCAGGTAGAATTCGCCCTGCTTATGGCCGGCGGCTTCCATGCCCCACAGCATGGCCTCGACCATGCCGGCATTGGCGGCAAGGCCGCCGAGCTGCTCACGCACCGACGGCAGATTGGTAGTGCCGATTGCCTCGGTGATCTTGTGCGCGACACCGACCAAAAACTTTAGCTTCACCGAAAGCCGAATCTGCGACTGGTAGTTCTGGAATACGTGGCCCGGCGTATCGTGGAACTGGGCGCGGCACATATCGACGTCGCGATGCACGAATACCCGCTCCCACGGCACTTTGACGTTGTCGAAGTAGAGTAGCGCGTCGTTTTCGTCGAACCGTGACGACAGCGGATTGTCATAGACCGAGACCGCATGCGCTTCGTAGCTCTTGCGCGACAGCACGCGGAGCCCGGGTGCGTTCATCGGCAGCGCGCAGGAGAACGCCAGCGCTTCCTCGCCGGGCTTGAGCGGCTGAAGGTTGGCGACAAACACCTCGTTGGCCATGATCGAGCTGGTGCCGAGCATCTTGGCGCCGCGGATGGTGATGCCGGTTGTGTCTTCATCGACGATCTGCGCCACCAGTTCTTCGACCTGATCGCCCCAGTCCTTGGAGCGGTCGGCCTGCGGATTGACGATCACGTAGGTCAGGAACAGGTCGTTGCTGGTGGCGTAGTCGACATAGTCGAGCAGCGCCTTGGCGCGCGCCGGACCATGCTTTTGAAACACCTCGATGCCCATGCGCTGGCCGATCAGGGTCGAGGCGACGTGATCGGGCGAACGGCCCATGAAGCCGTAAGATACTTGCGCCCAGGCCTGCAGCGCCTTCCGCCGCTGCACCAGTTCGTCGTAGCTGCGCGGCATTTGCCAGCAACGGTTGACGCGACGCGAACCGCCGTTCGGTACAAATGTCATCAATTCCAGATTTTCCGGCCGCGCCTGGTAGTCGTAGAGCGATGCCGCCGAGGCGACAGCGTTGCGGTAGGCCGGATGCGTGGTGACGTCGTCGACGCGGGCGCCGTCGATGTAGACGGCGCGACCGTCCTGCAACGACTTGATGTGATCTGCCCCGGTTTTGCACTGCATGGACGCGCCCTCACGCTAGCGAGGTCGCCATCCTAACACGGTGAAATGTCCATGCATCGTGCGGACGCGCGGCGCAGCGATGACGGAACGGGCAGGCTCGGCGGCTGACGCGGCAATGAGCAGCGGCACTCAAAACAAGAAGGCCGCGGTTTACGCGGCCTCTTTGGCGTTGCTCGTTCTGTGGTTACTCGATTTGCGCGCCGGACGCCTTGATGATCGGCGCCCATTTCGCCAGCTCCGCCTTGACGAAATCCGCCGTCGATTGCGGCGTTGAGCCGGGCGTTGGATCGACACCGGCCTTGATCAATGAATCGATCACCGCTGGCTCCGTCAGTGCCTTGTTGGCAGCGGCGTTGAGCTTGTCGACGATCGGCTTCGGTGTTCCAGCCGGCGCGAGGATCACATTCCAAGTGTAGCACTCGTAGCCCTTCAGGCCTTGCTCATCCACGGTCGGCAGATCGGGCATGGCGGCGAGCCGCTTTAACATTCCGGCGCCAAGCGCACGCAGCTTGCCGGATTGCGCCAGCGGCAACGCCGTCGGCGTCGCGTCGAACGCCATCGTGATCTGGCCGCCCATCAAATCGGTATCCATTGGCGCCGAGCCCTTGTACGGCACGTGGGTGATTTCGAGTCCACCACCCATGGCTTTGAACTCTTCGCCGCACAGATGCAGGATCGAGCCGACCCCCGACGAGCCATAATTGTACTTGCCCGGATTGGCCTTGAGCAGCGCGATCAAGCTCTTCACGTCGGTTGCCGGCACCGATGGATTGACCAGCAGCAGCGTCGGCGTGACGCCGACGCGTGCGACCGGCGCAAAATCCTTGATCGCGTCATAGGGCATGTGTTTGTACAGGCCCGGATTGATCGCGTTGGTCGACACGGTCGCGAACAGCAGCGTGTAACCATCGGATGCCGACTTGGCGACGAACTCGCCGCCGATATTGCCGCCGGCGCCGCTGCGGTCTTCGACGACGAGCGTCTGCCCGAGCAATTCGCTCATCTTCGCCGCCATGATGCGCCCGACGATGTCGGTTGGCCCGCCGGCGGCAAACGGGATGATCAGATTGATCGAGTGCGATGGGAAATTGTCGGCAGCGGCGGCTGGGCTCGCCGCAAGTGCAATAGCGGCTGCAACCGCCCAAAGGCGGTGATATTTGCTCATGAAACTCCTCCCAGATTTCACAAACAGAAATATCAGTCTAGCAGTCGAAGCAGGCGACCGGCGGTCTCTTCCGCCGCGTCAGATCAGCGCTGCTCCGCTTCCAGCATCTTGCCGAGGACGCGCTTGTAACGCACGCAGCCGACATCGATCGCGAGGACCACAGGGTCGAGCGGTTCGATCGCTTCTTCAATGACTCTTTGCTGCGCCTCGATCACCGGCGCATCCTGTTCCTCGAAGGCAAAGCGACGCATCTCGGCGACTTTGGCCTGTAGATCGCGATTGAGTTTGTCCTCGGTGGTTTGCACGCCCCAGCGCACCGCGGTGAAGAAATAATGCGTCGAGCGTTCGTTCTCCGGCGTCAGCAGATGGATGGCGTGATAGCCGGTGCCGGTTTCAGGGCTCGCGCCGATTTTGCAGATACCGGTCAAGAGCCGCAGCGTTGACGGCGCCATCCAGCGCATCTTGGTGAACTTGTCGACGCGCGGCGGATGGTTCGGCCAGAACTGCGCGAACATGCCGGGCGGCGCCGAGTTGGTGGCATAGCGTGCCGACGACGACGTCGTCGCCGTCCTGCTCGGCGGTGATGTCCGATTCCACGGTGTCGGCATTACCCAAAATGCCTTCGTGCAGATAGGAGGTGTGGCTGAGGTCGAGCAGGTTGTCGATGATGAGCTGATAGTTGGCCTTGATGACGATGCTGTCGCGCTTGGTGGTGTGTAGTTCCGGCACATTGTCGAGCACGCCGAAGTCGGGGATCTTGCTTTCGTCGGCCGGCGCCGCGCCCATCCAGACCCAAATCGCCTTGTGTTTTTCGACAACCGGATAGCTTTTCACCTTGGCGCGCGGCGGAATGTTCTTGGTGCCGTGCGGATTCTTCACGCAGGCGCCGGTGCCGTCGTATTCCAGCCCGTGATACGGGCACTGGATGCGATCGCCGCCGACGATCTTGCCCATGTGCAGCGGCGCGAAGCGGTGTGCGCAACGATCCTCGATCGCCGCGACATTGCCGTCGGCCTTGCGGTACATCACGATCGGCTCGCTCATGATGGTGCGCGGCACCAGCTTG
Source organism: uncultured Alphaproteobacteria bacterium (assembly GCA_963739945.1). Lineage (GTDB taxonomy): Bacteria > Pseudomonadota > Alphaproteobacteria > Rhizobiales > Xanthobacteraceae > BOG-931. The sequence goes on from CAVUCN010000006.1 coordinate 66,952, forward strand.
CCGTCGCTGACCTCGTCGGACCACGCGCCGACGTACCATGCGTTGCGCAAATACGGTCCGCTGATCATCTCCTGATGCGGTTTTGCGCCGTTGCTGTTTGGTTGCGTCAGTTGATCCATTGCACTCTCCCTGCGTTCCCGTAGGCTACATCAGAAACCTGCCTTTGCCATGCGTTCCGCCGCCCGAACCATGACGTAACCGGACGGCAGGGCTGCTTTTCCGCACGGCGGTCTGTGACGATCCGCGTCGGCTGGCCGGCCTTTCGTGTTCGCCCGCTATGCTAAAGTGCTGCAAAAGCCGGTCGGCAGACCGGCGGTTCCGGGGAGGGGCGTGGTGAGGGTCGTCTCGTATCGGTATCAGGGCAAGCCCGGTGTTGGTGTCGTCACTGGCGGCAACGGGTTGATCGCGCTCGTCAAGGCGGCGCCGGAATTACCCGGCGATCTGCGTAAAGTTCTGGAAATCGATCCGACACTCGAAAAAGTTCGCGCCGCCACCAAGGGCAAAGCCGCGGACCTGTCGCTCGACGAAATCAAATTCGATCCGTTGATCCGCGAGCCGCACGCGACCTGGGCGCTGGCGCTCAACTACAAGCTCCATATCGAAGAGACCAGGCTGACGACCTCGCCGGTCTATCCGCAGATTTTCCTGCGCATGCCGATCAGCCAGGTCGGACACAAGGAAGCGCTATGGGCGCCGCGCAAGGATGTCGCCGAGGCTTACGATTACGAAGGCGAGCTGGCGGTGATCATCGGCAAGCCGGGGCGTTACATCAAACGCGGTGACGCCTTCAATCATGTTGCCGGTTACTCCTGTTACAACGAAGGTTCGGTGCGCGAATATCAGGGCCACAACCGGCAATTCGGCCTCGGCAAGAATTTCGAACGCTCCGGCAGTTTCGGGCCGTGGCTGATGACGCCTGACGAGTTCGGCGATCCGGCCGATCATACGCTGACCACCCGGCTCAACGGCATCGAGCGGCAAAACGCGAAAATCTCCGGCTTGCTGCACGATGTGCCGCGGCTGATCGAATATCTCTCCGAAGGCTACACCTTGCAGCCCGGCGACGTGATCGTCACCGGTTCGCCCGGCGCGCTGCCGTTGCGGCCCGGCGAGCAGCCGGAACGGCCAGTCGGCGATGTGATCGTCGCCGGACAGCTTCACATGCGGCCCGGCGATGTCTGCGAGGTCGAGGTGGACGGACTCGGCGTGTTGTCCAATCCCGTCATCGAAGATCCGACGCCGCGCTGACGCGGCAACCCTGCGAAAGGATATTAGCGTGTTCGAACGATTGTCAGTTTCCGTGTTTGCCGTTGCGCTGCTCGGCGCAGCCACCGCCTCCGTCGCGATGGCGGAGGATTATCCGACGCGCACTATCACCGACATCGTCGCTTCGACGCCGGGCGGCGGCACCGACATCATCTCGCGCGTTTACGGCGAGCAGTTGTCCAAGCAGTTGGGCCAGCCGTTCATCGTCGAAAACATTGCCGGCGCCGGTTCGCTTACCGGGACTGTCCAGGCCGCGCGTGCCACGCCGGATGGTTACACGTTACAAACCGGACTGAACGCCAGCATGGCGGTCAATCCGAGCCTGTTCGCCAATCTGCCGTACGATCCGGTCAACGATTTCGAGCCGGTCGGCATGTTGGCGCAATTTCCGTTCGCGCTGGTCGTAAGCAACAATTTCCCGGCGCATTCGGTGAAAGAGCTGATCGCTATGGCCAAGGAGAAACCGGGCGCGATCAACTATGCATCGGCCGGCAACGGCACCGGACAGCAGCTGTCGATGGAGCTGTTCAAGCTGATGACCGGTATCAATCTCGCACACGTGCCGTACCGCGGCGCGGCGCCGGCCTATACCGACGTGATGTCCGGCCAGGTGCCGGTCTTTATCGACAATCTCGCGAGTGCACTTGGCCAGATCAAAGGAGGAAGTGTTCGTGTGCTTGCGGTGACCAGCAAGGAGCGGTCGCCGTTGTTGCCGGATGTGCCAACGATCGAAGAAGCCGGTGTGCCGGGTTACGTCTATTACACCTGGTTCGGGCTCTGGGCGCCGAAGGGGACGCCGCAGCCGATCGTCAACAAGCTGTATGCCGAAATCAAAAAGGCGCAGGCAACGCCGGCGGTGAAGGACCGCATTGCCGGTTTGGCCGGCGAGACATTGTATATGCCGCTTGCCGACATCAAACCATTCCTCAAGGCCGAGATCGCCAGATGGGCTGATGTGGTGAAGCGCGCCAACATTCAAGTGCAATAAGCCAGCGGATAGACCGGCCGGCCACGGACGCGTAAGCTCACGACAAAGTCACGGAGGAACACGTCATGGCAGAAGCATCGGCGCTCGCTGAGCTGGCATCGCGCTTCATCAACACCGACTCGGTGCCGTGGGTTGAAACGTCTCCCGGCAACAAGATGAAAGTGATCTATCACGATCCGGACAGCGGCATGCTGACGATCCTTTCAAAGCTCGCGCCCGGATCAGGCATTCCGGCACACCTACACGAGGATCTGGAACAGACTTACGTGCTTGAAGGCTCGCTGGTCGATGACGAGGGCGAATGTACCGCCGGCAATTTCGTCATCCGCGCCAAAGGCAGCCGCCACGCGCCGACGGCGCCGAACGGCTGCACCATGCTGGTGTTCTTTCTCAAACCCACCGAAGGTTTGAAGAAGGCGCTGCTCAAGCGCGGCTGAAGCAACGGAACTTTTGTAGCAAACTTCGTCAGGCAAACGTGGGTCCGCACTGGAACTGCGGTTGCACCGGCGCGATTGTGGAAATGTTATGGACGCTCCATTCAGCCGTGGTTCATTGTCGCCGCGTCATGAATAGATGGTCTCCCTATCAAGCGGGGCGGCGTTTGAAACCGGGAAGGAAACTTACAATGATCAAGACGATTATCTTGAGCAGCGCATTGGCTATTGGTCTTGCGACGGCGGCCAGCGCCGGTATCGCTTACACACCGATCCAAAAGTCCGACAGCCTGATCGTCAGGGTGGCCGAGGGCTGCGGCCCCGGTTTTTGGCGTGGCCCGGGCGGACATTGCCATCCGATGGCGATGGGTCGCGCCTGCCCACCCGGATACCATCTTGGCCCGGAAGGCAAGCGCTGCTGGCCGAACTAATCTTGCAAGGCAGCATTCGTTAGGAGCAGCGGCCAGACTTAAAGTCCGGCCGTTCGCTTATTGAAAGGTGCGCCGATTATGGGTACGTCTGCACCCGACCCGCGATGCCCTTTGCCCCAAAACTTCAATCACACGGCGCCGAAATCCCGGCCATCGGTTTTGGCACGTCCGGCATGGGCGATGTCAGCGCCGAACATATCGCGACAGCGCTGAAGGCCGGTTACCGTCACATCGATACCGCCTGGAAGTACGGCACCGAACGCGCGGTTGGCGAAGGCATGCGCACCTCCGGCGTGCCACGCGGCGAGATTTTTCTCTGCACCAAGGTGTCGCACGAATATCTGCACGCCGCCGACTTCGCGCGTTCCGTGGACGAGAGCCTGAAAAAGCTCGGCTATGACTATGTCGATCTGCTTTTGGTGCACTGGCCGGAAAAGAATACGCCGCTGGCTGAAACCATGGCTGCGTTGGCCAAAGCCAAACGGCAGGGACTGACGCGCCATATCGGGGTCGCCAATTTCAATATCGCGATGCTCGATGAAGCGATCCGGCTGTGCCCTGAGCCGCTGGTGACCTTGCAGGCCGAATGCCATCCCTATCTCGACCAGACCAAGGTGATCGCGGCGTGCCGCGAACGCGGCTTGGTGCTTACTGCCTATTGTCCGCTCGCGCGCGGCGGGCTTGCCAACGATCCGGTTCTGGCCGAGATCGCACAGCGAACTGGCAAGACCTTCGCGCAGGTTGCGTTACGCTGGCTGGTGCAGCAGGGGATCATTGCTCCGATCCCGCGCTCGTCAAATCCGGCACGCATCGCACAGAACATCGACGTGTTCGATTTCGCGCTCAGCGACGACGACATGCGCCGCATCAGCGCGCTCAAAAAGCCGAATGGGCGCATCGCCGATCCCTATGGCCGCGCGCCGGTGTGGGACTGACGATAGGGAGGAAACCGTCATGACCACTGCCCCGAAATACTTCATGTACTTTCCCGGCAATTACCGCTGGTCGGCGGCATTTGTGAACATGCTCGGCACTGCCCCGTTCGGCGGCGTCGATATCAGCGAGCTGCACCAGATCGGCCGCATGCTCGACGGCAAAAGCGGAGACGATGACGAAGCGTGGTTCGCGGCCTGTGTGCAGGTTGCCGATACGGTGTGTAGCCGCGCCGGGAAATTTAAGTCCGACAATTATCCCGTAGCGGCCGCGCCGTTTTATCTGCGCGCCTGCCACTACTATCAAATGGGCGAACGCTTTCGCACGCCGAAGGATGACCGCGCGCTCGAGGCGTATCGCACCTCGGTTGCGTGCTTTCATCAATTCGTGGCGCTGTCGGGCAGCAAGATCGAAATCGTCGATGTGCCGTTCGAGGGCAACAAGCTGCCCGGTTACTTCGTGCCAGCGCAGAATGCGAAATCGGCGCGGCCGCCTTGCGTGGTGTTCTTCGACGGTCTCGACGTCACCAAGGAGATCCAGTTCCTGCGCGGCGTACCCGACCTCGTTCGCCGCGGCATTTCGGTATTGGTGATGGACGGTCCCGGCACCGGTGAGGCGATCCGCTTTCGCAACATGCCGCTGCGCCATGACTATGAAAAAGCCGGCAGCGCCTGCATCGACTACCTGGAACGGCGCGGCGACATCGACCCGAAGCGTATCGGCATCATCGCCATCAGCCTTGGCGGCTATTATGCGCCGCGCTGCGCGTCGCTCGAGCCGCGCTTTGCCGCCTGCATTGCCTGGGGTGCGATCTGGGACTATTACGCCACCTGGAAGAAGCGGATCGATGCCGGCTTCAAAGCGTCGATGTCGGTGCCGGGCCATCACATCATGTGGATTCTCGGTGTCGATACGCTCGATGCCGCCCTGAAGAAGCTTGAGCCGTTCCGCCTCGACGGCGTCGTGCAGAAAATGCGTTGCCCGTTCCTTATCGTGCACGGCGAGGACGATGAGCAAATACCGCTCAAGGATGCGCAGGCGCTCTTCGACGCCAGCGGTTCCGCCGACAAGACGCTACGCGTGTTTACGGCGGCGGAAGGCGGTGCGCAGCACTGCCAGCGCGACTATCTGTCGCTTGGTACCGCAACGATGTGGAACTGGTTCGAAGACAAGCTTTTGCGCGCCTGATCTCAAGCGCGCTTCTCATAGGGCTTCAGCGCCTCGCGCAGGATTTGACGCGACGGCTCGGTGCCGTCGACAAGACGCAGCGAGCGGCGTTTTATCTTCCAGCCGCTCGCCGTCCGTACCAGTTCCCAGCGATTGGTGACGACGCGGTGGATGTGATAGCCGCGCGAACTGCCGTGGTTGGGAACCTCGATCGCGTCGCCGGTTTTATTTGGTGTCAGGATTTGCAGGTAAGAGGTCACCACCGCCCGATCGCCGTCGAGGGCGATGTAGGGCAACCCGGTAAAGTGAGCTAAACCGCCTGCGATGGCAGCTTGATGTGCCTCGCTCTTGAGCATTGCCCCCAACGCCTTGTTGCCCTTGGCTCCCGTGAGCCCCGGGCCGCGGTCGAACTCGCCATCCTCGGTATAGGCGGCTTCGGCGTAGTAGTCAGCGCCGGTATCGGCGCTCGGCGGATGGCTGGCGATCAGATTGTAGATCTCCAGCCGATCCTCGATTGTCCGAATGCGTTGTTCGAGCGTGGCGCTTTGTTGGTCCATCGCTGCCTCCAAAATTGTAATTCACAATCCATCAGGAGGGTCATATCATAATGCAGGGCAGAACTTTTGCGCTCAGTGTCTTTTGTGTTTGTATTAAGGCAAAGCTCGGCATCCCACTGCGCAAACAGGGGCTTTTATGACGGCAGGCGGCGACATCAATCGCCGTTCGTTTCTTGTCGGAGCGGGCGTGGCAGGTGGAGGCCTAGCACTAGGCTTTGCTGTTCCGTTCGCCCGTAAGCCTGCCCATGCTGCTGCGACAGTTCAGGAAATCAACTGCTGGGTGGTGATCGCGCCGGACAATACGGTGACGATCCGCACCGCGCATGCCGAGATGGGGCAGGGCGCGATGACGGCGCTCGCCATGCTGGTCGCCGAAGAGCTGGAATGTGACTGGGCGCGGGTCCACACCGAGCTGGTATCGCCAACCGACAATCTGCGCCGCGGCCGGATCTGGGGTGATATGTCGACCGGCGCCAGCCGCTCGGTCGCGGCATCGCAAGCCGATCTGCGCCGCGCCGGCGCAACGGCGCGGCAGATGCTGATTTCGGCCGCAGCCTCGCAGTGGCAAGTGCCGACGGCGGAATGCGTTGCCAGGAACAGCATCATCACCCATACGCCGAGCGGCCACACCGTGACATTCGGTGCCGTTGCCGACGCGGCTGCCAAGGTCGAATTGCCGGCGAATGTTCAATTGAAAGATGCCGCTGCCTGGAGGCTGGTCGGCACGCCGCAGCGGCGGCTCGACGTACCCAACAAGGTCAGCGGACAAACGCTCTACGCTATCGACGTGCGCCTGCCCGACATGCTTTACGCCGCCGTCGTGCACTGCCCGGTGTTCCGCGGCACCCTGAAATCGATCGATGAAAGCTCGATCGCCGGGTTCAAGGGCGTGCGCCGCATCGTGCGCCTGACGGATCTGGTTGCAGTGGTTGCCGACAGTTGGTGGCAAGCCAAGTGCGCCGCCGATGCGCTCCGCGTGGAATGGAATGCCGGCGGCAACGGCAGTGTGTCGACCGCGTCGATCGCCGAGGTTGTGCGCCAGGGACTGGATGCACCGGCGACCCAGGTGGGACGCACGGACGGCGATCCGGCTGGCGCGCTTGCCAATGCGTCACGCCGCATCGAAGCGGAATATACGGTGCCGTTTCTCGCGCACGCGACCATGGAGCCGCAGACCTGCACCGCGCATGTTACCGGCGATGGCGTCGATATCTGGACCGCGACCCAGGATCCGATGACGACGCTTGCCACGGCCGCTGTGACCGCAGGCGTGAGCAACGACAAAGTTAAAGTGCATCCGTTGATGCTGGGCGGCGGTTTCGGTCGCCGCAACGTCGTTCAGGATTTCGTGCGTCAAGCGGTGCTGATCGCGAAGGAAGTACCGCAGCCGGTCAAGATGGTGTGGAGCCGCGAGCAGGATATCAGCCACGACATCTACCGGCCGTTCGGCATGGCGCGGCTGGTCGCCAGTCTCGACGCGGAAGGCATGCCGGACGTGCTGACAATCCGTCTCGCCGGGCCGTCATTTGTGGCGTCGCTGGTGCCGCAGTTCGGCCAGCAGATCGTCGACTGGAGTTTTGTCAGCGGTCTCACCGATGAGCTGCCGTATCAGTTCCCGAATTATCTTGTCGATGCCGCGATACGCCAGACGTCGGTGCCGCTCGGTGCCTGGCGCGGCATCAACTACACGCAGAACGCTTTCTATCGGGAAAGCTTCATTGACGAGCTGGCGCATGCCGCGGGGATCGATCCGTATCAGTATCGCCGTCGCCTCGCGCGAAACAGCCCGAAAAACCTCGCGGTGCTCGACGCCGCGGCCCAAAGGGCAAACTGGGATCAACCGCCACCCGCCGGAATATTCCGCGGCATCGCGCTTAACGCGGCATGCGATTCCTATTGTGCGCAGGTCGCCGAAATTTCGATCGCGGATGGCAAAGTGCGAGTCCATCGCGTGATTTCCGCAATCGACTGCGGCCACGTCGTCAATCCGCTGTCGATCGAAATGCAGATGCAGGGCGGCGTCATCTATGCGCTGACGGCGGCACTTTACGGCGAAATCACCATCAAGGACGGTGCTGCGGAGCAATCGAACTTCGACACCTACGAGATGGTGCGGATGGCCGGTGCGCCGGAAGTGGTCAGCGTCATCGTGCCGAGCGGCGATTTCTGGGGCGGTGTCGGCGAGCCGCCGGTGACGCCGCTGGCGCCGGCGTTATGCAATGCCATTTTTGCCGCGACCGGCAAGCGTATCCGCGCGCTGCCGATCAAGAATCACGATCTGCGCGCGATCTGACTACGCAGCTTTGCTCTTGATTGTCATTTGCAGGCCATCCGCCGGGCGCAGCGTCACTCGCAACAGCGGCCAGACCTGTTTGTTCGGCGCGAGCTTCAGGTCGAAGTTTTTCATGATCGTCGCGAGCACCAGCGTCGCTTCCTGCAACGCGAAGGCCGAACCGATGCAAGTGCGGGCGCCAGCGCCGAACGGAATGTAGCAAAAACGGTCGATCTCGTTTTTCGCTTTGCCGAGGAAACGGCTGGGGTCGAAGCCGTCTGGATCTCGCCAATAAAGCTGATGACGATGCAGTACGTAAGGTGCGATCACGATCATCGTTCCGCGTTTGACCTGCATCGCATTGAGCGTGTCTTCGCCCATCGCGACACGACTCATCGCGGCAATCGGCGGATAGAGCCGGATCGCCTCATCGATCGCCGCGCGGGTTTCGACCAGACGATCGGCCAGCCCGGCAACCGGGCCGTCGAGCTCTCGGCAGGCTTCGGCCGCGACGCGCTCGCGCCACTCCGCCGATTGCGACAACAGGAATAGCGACCAGGTGATCGTGTTGGCCGTGGTCTCATGCCCTGCCGCGATAAAGGTAAGGATGTTGGAGCGGACTTCGGCCTCGCTCATGCGCTCGCCGGTATCGGGATCGAGCGCGGCGAGCAGCAGGGTCAGGATATCGTTCGCCGCATCGACGGAATTTTCATTGGCGCGTCGGCGGCGCAGTTCGATGATCTGATCGATGGCGGTCTCGAACAGGCGCAGCGTTGAACGCACGCGCAAATGTGAAATCCGCGGGATCGAAGGTGGCAGACCGACAAGGTCGAGAGGATCGATCTTGCCGATAGTGTTGAAATAGACGCCCATGGCGTCGCGGATTTCTTCGGCATCGCGACCGAAACCGTCGGAAAAAATGGTGCGCTCGAGAACGTCGAGAGTGAGCCGCGAGGCTTCGGCGGCGATATCGATCGTCTCGCCGTCTTTGCAGCGCCAGCGCGCAGTCAACGCTTGCGCAGCCTCCAGCATCGCCGGCGCAAAATCCATGATGGTCTTGCGCGCAAATACTGGGGCGAGGATGCGGCGCTGGGTGCGCCATTGATCGCCTTCGGCACTGAGCAAGCCGTCACCCAACCCGGCCGACAGCACGCGGCGCTGGATCGAATCCTTCTGGTAGTTGGCGGCGTTGTCGAGCAGCACGTGCTTGATGGCGCGCGGCTCGTGCACCAGTAAAATCCGCGTAAACGGCAGTCCGGCGGAGACGATCGGTTTTTCAAAGTGCTCCTGCGCCCAGCATTCCAGCGGATTGCGCTTGAGCGTCGAGAGCAGCCGAAGGATGCCAAGCTGCCGCGGCTGGGGAATCGGCGCGGGCGGGCGATAGTGTCCGCCCGTTGAAATCGAGGAGTCGCGCCGGGGTAAAACGATGCCCAGCCCGGCATCCGCATGCAATGCAAAAGTCATTGGATATGAAGGAAAAGACGTCAGCCCATGGACCCAGCTTTCGCAATCTATTGAAGTCGCGAAAGACGATCAACTGACGCGGCAGGCAGCCCCGGGGACTTGTTCAGTGCCTCCCGAACAGCTTGTCGAGCAGCCAGGAATCCAGCGTTCCACCACCGTTACGCAGTTGTCCATTGTCGGCCGCGGCACCTGAGGCTGCCCCTTCGGAACTTTGTCCAATCGCCGCCGGTGGATTCAGCGACGATGGCGCATTCATCCAGCCGCCGCTGAATCCAGGCAACGGCGTTGGCGCTATGCCCTGGTGAGCGGCTTTCATGAACCGGCTCCAGATGTCGACCGGTACGCCGCCGCCGACGGCCTTTTTAGTCGGAGAATTGTCGTCGTTGCCGAGCCAGATACCGGTCACGAGATGCGAGGTGTAACCAATGAACCACGCATCACGGAAATCCTCGGTGGTGCCGGTTTTGCCGGCGGCCTGCCAGCCCGGCAGATCGGCGTGGCGGGCGGTGCCCGACACCAGCGTCTCGCGCATCATGGCGTTCATCATGCCGATGTAACGCGGATCGACGATGCGGCCGAGCTGCTGCTGCGCCCGCGCATAAAGTATCTTGCCGTCGGCGCCGCGGATGCGCTGGACGACGTGCGGTGCGGTGGCGAGACCGCCGTTGGCGAACGTCGCGTAGGCCGAGACCATTTCCAGCACCGAGACTTCCGACGTGCCGAGCGCGATCGAGGCATTCGGCTCGAGCTTCGAACTCGATGCCGAGACGGTAGGCGGTGCGCGTGACGGCATTCGGGCCGACTTCAAGCGTCAGGCGCACCGAGACGGTGTTGAGCGAATTGGCCAGCGCCTGCGTGAGCGTCACCGGCCCGAGATATTCGCGCTCGTAGTTTTCCGGCTTCCAGCCTTTCACCGAGATCGGCGCGTCGTCGCGGATTGTATCGGGCGTCAGGCCGTGTTCGAGCGCGGAGAGATAGACAAATGGCTTGAACGACGAGCCGGGCTGACGCTTTGCGTCGATTGCCCGATTGAACTGGCTGTCGGCGTAGTTGCGGCCCCCGACCAGCGCGCGGACGGTACCGTCCGGCGTCATCGCCACCAGCGCGCCCTGGCCAATGTTCAGCTTGTCGCCCTTTTGCATCAGGGCGTCATCGAGCGATTGCTCCGCCGCTGCCTGTAATGCCGGATCGATGGTGGTTTCGACGGTGATGTCCTGATCGAGGTGCCCGGTCAGGTCATCAACTGCATCCATCACCCAGTCGGCGACGTAATTCACCGAACCGCCGCCGCTAGGCTTGTTGGCGCGCGCCGGATTGGCCAGCGCCCGCCTGGCGGCGTCTTCGCTGACCATCTTTTGCTCGGCCATCGCGGTGATGACCAGGGCAGCGCGGCGCTCGGCGCCTTCGGGATTGCGGTTCGGCGCCAGCCGCGACGGCGATTGCACGAGGCCGGCGAGCATTGCCGCTTCCGGCAGCGTGAGCTGCTTCGCCGATTTGCCGAAGTACCGCTGCGCGGCCCCTTCGATGCCATAGGCGCCGGAGCCGAAATAGACGCGATTAAGGTAAAGCTCGAGAATCTGCGCCTTGGAGAATTTATGTTCGAGCCAGAGCGCCAGCACGACTTCCTGAAGCTTGCGCGAGATAGTGCGCTCCTGAGTCAGGAACAGATTCTTGGCGAGCTGCTGCGTGATCGTCGAGCCGCCCTGCGTCCCGCCACGATGCAGCACGTCGCGCACGCCGGCGCGCAGAATACCCAGCGGATCGACACCGTGGTGCGAATAAAACCGGCGATCCTCGATCGCGACGAATGCCTTCGGCGCGTAGTCGGGCAATTCGTGCAGCGGCACTTCCGCGCCGCCCATATCACCGCGCGTCGCCAGTGTTGCGCCATTGGCGCCGAGGATCAGCACCGAAGGCGGTCGCTTCGGAATTTCCAGAGACTGAATTGGCGGCAGGTGTACACCGACCCAGATCACGACGCCGATTGCGGCGATAATTGCCCACAGCGTCAGCACTGCGCCCCAATAAATCAGCTTGCCAAAACCAGAGCGGTGTTTGCCGCCGCCGCGTTTCTTGCGCGGTTTTTTTGCCGGGGCGTCGTCGTCACGCTTGCTCCGGCCGGTTTCGCCACGGCCCCTCGCCGGTCCGCCGATACGGTCGGCCGGGCGCAGGCGCAGCTCCGATGCTCCGCCGCCGGCGTCGCGTTTTTTCTTGGCCTGAGCCGACCCCATAACCCCGCCCACAACCCCGCCGATGATCCCGGCTTTGGCGCGGATCCAAGCGCCGGAAACACCGTAAGGACGGCGGTTTAAAGGGGGGTTACTGGCCGGAAAACCGGCCTATCTAGGCCGCTTTGCCCTCGTTCGGCGCAGTGAACAGCGCCAACAGGGGCCGCTTGATGGCGGTTTGCCGAGTCGGGGTCGTGATCTGCGCGCCGGTCAGGTCGGTGACATAGAAAACGTCCACCACCCGCTCGCCGAATGTCGCAACATGCGCCGATGCAATGTTGAGGTTGAGCTTCGACAACGACGTCGTCAGTTCATAGAGCAGACCGGGGCGGTCGAGCCCGGTAACTTCGACTACGGTGTAGCGGTTGGACCATTGGTTGTTGATGGTCACTTCCGGTTCGATGGTGAAGGCCTTGAGCCGTCCTTTTGGTGCGGCGCGTTTCGCCACTACGTCAGGCAGCTTGAGTTCGCCGAGCACCGCCTTTTCGATGGCGTCGCCGATGCGTTGCGCCCGGCGGGCCTCGTCCTCGTCGCGCTCGAATTCGCGCGTGACAGAGATGGTGTCGAGGGCGAGCCCATCGGTCGTGGTGTAGATCTGCGCGTCAACGATGTTGGCGCCCGCCAGTGCGCAGGCGCCGGCAATGATCGACAGCAGCCATGGATGGTCCGGTGCGAATACGGTGAGTTCGGTGACGCCGCGCGTGGCATCGAAGCTGACGCAGGTAGCGAGCCGTTTGCCGGCAGTCTCGCTGTCGTGCACGAAGTGTGCATGCGCGAGCTTGTGCCGCAGATCGACCTTTAGCCAGTACGCGGGGTAATGGCGTGCGACATAGCGGTCGAGAACATCGGCCGGCCAGTCTTTGATCTCGGCGCGGAATTCGGTTTGCGCCGCCGCGACCCGCTGGGCGCGATTGACCTCGGAAAAACCGCCAGTCAGCGCCGGCTCGGTCTCGTAATATAATGTACGAAGAAGCTGTGCCTTCCAGCCGTTCCACACCCCGGGGCCGACTGCTCGAATATCGGCAGTGGTCAGGACCGTCAGCAGCTTCAGCCGCTCCAGCGATTGCACTACGGCGGCAAAATTCTCGATGGTCTTGCGGTCCGACAGGTCGCGCGATTGCGCAACCGTCGACATGACGAGGTGCACCTCGATCAGCCAGGCGACAAGTTCTGTATCCGCTGCGTTGAAACCGAGGCGAGGACACAGCCGCCGCGCAATGCGCGCGCCGGCAATGGAGTGATCCTCGGGACGTCCCTTGGCGATGTCGTGCAGGAACAGCGTCACGCAAAGCACCGTGCGATGCTCGGGACGGATCGTCTTCATCAGCTCGCTGGCCAGCACGAATTCAGGATTGTCGCCGCGCTCGATCTCGGCGAGCACGCCGATGCAGCGCAGCAGATGCTCGTCGACGGTGTAGTGATGATACATATTGAATTGCATCATCGCGACGATGCGGCCGAATGCCTGCACGAAAGCGCCAAGTACGCCAGCCTCGTTCATGCGGCGCAACACGGTTTCGGCGTCGTTCTTCGACGTCAGAATTTCGATGAACAGCCGGTTGGCTTCCTCGTCTTCGCGGATGTCCTTGTCGATAAGCTTGAGTGAATGCGTAGCGGTTCGCATCGCTTCCGGGTGCATGGCGAGATTGTGCCTCTGCGCCAGATAGAACAGCCGGATCAGGTTGACCGGATCGCGCCGGAACACGTCGGCGCGGGCGATGTTTATGCGGTTATTGTCGATGACGAAGTCGTCGGTGCCGGTCAGCTTCTTCGGGCTGCGTGCAGGGCGCAATCGTGCGATGACGCGGCTGAGTACCGGCGCTGGCTTGGCTTCACGCTCCTCCAGCCCGGCGCAGAGGATTGCGGTCAGGTCGCCGACGTCCTTGGCGGTCAGGAAGTAGTGCTTCATGAACCGCTCGACGTCCTTTAGGCCGGGATGCTCGGTGTAGCCGAGCCGGACCGCGATCTCGCGCTGGACGTCGAATGACAGCCGTTCTTCAGCGCGGCCGGTCAGAAAATGCATGTTGCAGCGGACCGACCACAGGAAATCTTCGCAGCGCCGGAACAGATTGTATTCGCCACGGTCGAACACGCCGCGCTTGATCAGCTCGTCGGGCTCCTGCACGCGATAGACATATTTCGCGATCCAGAACAGCGTATGCAGGTCGCGTAAGCCGCCTTTGCCGTCCTTGACGTTAGGCTCGACCAGATAACGCGATTGCCCGGCGCGGCGGTGACGCTCTTCGCGTTCGGCAAGCTTGGCGGCGACAAATTCTGGGGCTGTGCCCTGCACCACTTCCTTGTCGAAACGCGTCGTCAGCTCTTCGTAGAGTTTCGCGTCGCCCAACAGGTAGCGCGACTCCAGCATTGCCGTGCGGATCGTCATATCCGACTTGGCCTGACGGATGCACTCGCTGACTGAACGGGTGGCGTGGCCAACCTTCAGCCCCATGTCCCAGAGACAATAGAGCAGAGCTTCGGCGACCGACTCGCCCCATGCGGTTTGCTTGTAGGGCAGCAGAAACAGCAGATCGATATCGGAACTGGGCGCCAGCAATCCGCGGCCATAGCCGCCGGTAGCGACTACCGTCATGTGCTCGGCTTCGGATGACACTGACGATCGATAGATTTCGCCGCCGATGAATTCGAACAGGATGCGGATGATGTCATCCTGCATCTGGCACAGCCGTTCGGCACAGCGGCGGCCGTGGCGATCCTGCAGCAGCAATTGCTCGGCGCGGGAGCGTGCCTGCGTCAGCGCCGCCTTCAGCCGTTGCGCGACAGCGGTGCGCAACTCGCGCTCGCGACCGGCATAGGTCTCGGCGAGCGCCTTGAGATCGGTGACAATCGCCGGTGCGTCGATCAGTTCGACATCGACGCGCGCTGAACGCTGGCTGTCCAACATCATTCTCCCGACATAGCGGAGACCACTCTGACTGTCATCGTGCGCCGTTGGGCGGAGCCCATTTTGTGTTGGTTGCGGGCTAGATAGTTTATTATTCTAATATATGGTTATACGATAGTATTTGTTTTTGTTTGACCCGCATCAAAGGCTCTCCTAAAGAATAATCGTAGCGCCGATTTGAGCGAGCAGCTTGCGGGCGCGCAATAAATACTGCTAAAGCGCGGGGCCTGCCCCGTTGTCTCGCGTAAGGGCGGCGGGCACCAGATCCCGCCTCCAGCACTGGAGGACCACCATGCTTACACGTCGTGGCTTTTTAGGAAGTGCAGCCGGCGCAAGTTTGTTGCCGTTCGGTATCGCGCGCGCGGCCGACAAGCCGTCTGAAATCCGCATTGACTGGGCGACCTACAACCCGGTGTCGATGGTGCTCAAGCAGCAGGGGCTGCTTGAGAAGGAATTCGAAAAGGACGGCATCGGCATTCGCTGGGTGCAGTCGCTCGGCTCCAACAAGGCGCTGGAATTCCTCAACGCCGGCTCGATCGATTTCGGCTCGACGGCGGGGTCCGCTGCGCTGCTGGCTAGGATCAACAGCAATCCGGTTAAGTCGATCTATGTCTTTTCACGCCCTGAATGGACGGCGCTGGTGACGCGCAAGGATACTTCGATCAACAAGATTGAAGACCTCAAAGGCAAACGCGTCGCGGTGACGCGTGGCACCGATCCGCACATCTTTCTGGTGCGGGCATTCCTGTCGGTTGGCCTGAGCGAAAAAGATATTCAGCCGGTGCTGTTGCAGCATCCGGACGGCAAGACCGCGCTCATTCGCGGCGATGTCGATGCCTGGGCCGGGCTCGATCCGATGATGGCGCAAGCGCAAGTCGAGGACGGCGCGCGATTGTTCTATCGCAACAAGGACGCCAACACCTGGGGCATCCTCAATTCCAGCGAGGACTTCCTTAAAGCCTATCCGGAGCTGACCAAACGCGTGCTCGGAGTCTATGAGCAGGCGCGCAAATATTGCCTCGGTCACTATGACGACGAAAAGCGCGTCTTCATGGACGTTACCAAACTGCCTGATGCGGTCGTCGACATTCAGCTTAAAGAGCGGACCGAGTTGACGTTTAACAGGATCGGGCAACCGCAACGCGACTCCATTCTGGAAGCGGGGCTGGCCTTGCAAAAGGCCGGCGTCATCCAGCCCAACGTGGACGTGAAGCAAGCACTCAACGATCTGGTCGACGACCGCTACGTTGCGGTCTGACGCTCCGTTTTGGCGCATTGCATTTGCGGTTGGTCCCATGTCTTTTGTGACCATGACCGTTGCCGTCGAAGGTACATCGAACGCCGCCGCTCCGGCCGAGCCGGCGGCATCAAAGCACTGGTCGCGCTGGGCGCGGCCAGTGCTTGGCCTCGTGTCTGCCGGTCACGCTTGCAGTGGTGTGGGAATTTGTCGTGCGTATGGGCTGGGCCACGGGCCGTCTGGCGCCGCCGCCTTCGGTGATCTTCTCTACCTTCGTTGATCTCGCTCGCACCGGTGAATTGCAGCGCCACACGCTGGTGACGCTGGCGCGCGTCGCCGCCGGATTTCGGCATCGGCGTGGCTGTCGCAACGGTCATCGGTGCGGCCGCCGGATATTCGCCGCTGGTCCGCCGCCTGCTGGATCCGACCATTCAGGGATTGCGCGCCATTCCCTCGATCGCCTGGGTGCCGCTGTTCATTCTCTGGCTCGGGATATTCGAAGCGTCGAAGGTGGCGCTGATTGCGGTCGGCGTGTTCTTTCCGGTCTATCTCGGCTTGATGGGCGCGATCCAGTCGGTCGATCGCAAGCTTGTTGAGGTCGGCCGCGCGTTCCGATTGACCGATGTCGAGATGGTTCGACGCATCCTGCTGCCGGCTGTTTTGCCGGCCTATGTCATTTCGCTCCGTTCCGGCCTCGGACTTGGCTGGATGTTCGTGATCGCCGCCGAGTTGATGGGTGCATCCGAAGGTCTCGGCTATCTGCTGATCGACGGCCAGCAGCTCGGCAAACCTGCGGAAATCATCGCTGCCATTGTCGCCTTCGCCATTGTCGGCAAGGCAACCGATTGGCTTATCGTCCTTGCCGCAGCGCCGTTCCTGCGCTGGGAAGACGTTGTTCGTCCGGAGTAGGCCGCTCAGATGCTCGTCCTCGATCGCCTCGACAAAACCTATCCCAACGGCGTGCATGCGCTCGGCGGTGTTTCGCTCGAGGTCGAACCGGGCGAGATCGTGGCCGTGATCGGCGGTTCAGGCTGCGGAAAATCGACACTACTGCGCGCCATCGGCGGTCTCGATCCGGCAAGCGAAGGCGTGGTCACGCTGGATGGCGAACGCATCACGCAGCCGCACGAAAAAATCGGCATCATTTTTCAGGAGCCGCGGCTGCTGCCATGGCTCAAGGTTGCCGACAATGTCGGCTTCGGCCTTGGCGATCGTCCGAAAGCGGAGCGCGCGCAACGCGTCGCGGCTGCACTCAACCGCGTCGGGCTCGCCGACAAGGCAAACGTCTGGCCACGCGAATTGTCCGGCGGACAGGCGCAACGCGTCGCGATTGTGCGGGCGCTGGTGCCGCGCCCGGAAGTGCTGCTGCTCGACGAGCCGTTCTCTGCGCTCGACGCTTTCACCCGCACCGACTTGCAGGATCATTTGCTCGATTTGTGGACCGACGCCAAGCCGACGCTGATCCTCGTGACCCACGATGTCGATGAAGCCATCGTGCTCGCCGATCGCGTGGTGGTGATGTGCCCGCGCCCCGGGCGTGTATTCGATGAAATCGAAGTGGATCTGCCGCGCCCGCGCGATCGCCAATCTGCGGCATTCGACTTCGCCAAACGGCGCATCCTGGTGGCCCTCGATCGTTCGCTCAACCGCTCTGCAACCGCTGACCAGAGCGAACCTAAAGCCACTACTGGCGCTGCGATGTGGTGGTAATTCGCCTGGCATCACCGGGCTTGTCGCGGTGACCTCAATTCGCTAGGCACTGCCGAAATTGAAGAGGAGCGACAATCATGGACGCCGCCGGGCTGCGCGCGATGCAGGCGCCGATCAAGGAACGCTACAAGTCCGATCCCAAGGCCGGCTTTATCACGCTTAAAGCCAAGGGCTCGCTCGACGACACCAATATCGCGTGCAAGGTCGAGACCGGCCGCGCGCTTGCGGTGGCGGGCCTGCATCCGGCGACGGGTGGCTCCGGCATGGAATTGTGCTCCGGCGACATGTTGCTCGAAGCACTCGTCGCGTGCGCCGGTGTGACGCTGAAAGCGGTTTCTACCGCGCTCGAGATTCCGTTGAAGTCGGCCACGGTTTCGGCCGAGGGCGATCTCGATTTTCGCGGCACGCTCGGTGTCGCCAAGGATGCGCCGGTCGGCTTCGCGCAGATTCGCCTGCGCTTTGACGTCGATACCGACGCACCGCAGGACAAGCTCGATCAACTGCTCAAGCTCACCGAGCGGTATTGCGTCGTCTATCAGACGCTGAAAAACGGACCTCCTGTAGAGGTAGGCCTCAAACGGAACAGCTGATCTCCTCCGTTTTGCTTGCTGGCCCAGCCTTTCCTTGATTTCGGGAGAGGCGCATCTTCGCCGTGGTGCATAAATGTCTCCCGAACTTATCCTGATTTATGAGCTCGCCCTGAAGATGGCGATGACGGCGATCATCGTCGTCATCATTTCGGTTGTGGTCGAACGCTCCGGTCCGTTCATTGGGGCGCTGATCGCGGCACTGCCAACTGCCGCAAGCGCGGCCTACATCATCCTTGCCTTCGAGCATCCGCCGGATTTCATCGCCGCAAGCGCAGTTGGCAGCGCCGCCGCGACGGCTGCGGTTTCGATCTTCTGCCTGGCCTATGCGATTTTGGCGCAGCGCCACGGCGTGGTGCTCAGCGTGTCCGTTTCGATCATTATCTGGTTCATTGCCGCCGCCGCTTTGCGGCTGACGACCTGGACTCCGCTCACCGCAACGATCCTCAACATCGTCGTGTTCGGCATCACCGTGCCGGCGAGCTGGCGCTATCGCACTTCAGGACCGCCGCCAAAGCTACTGCGTCGCCGGTGGGACATTCCGCTGCGGGCCATTGCGTCCGCGATCACGGTCGTGGTGGTGACGACGCTAAGCTACCGGATCGGCTCGTTTGCTTCCGGCATGCTTGCGGTGTTCCCGATCGTGATGGGCTGCTCGATCGTGATTTTACATCTGCGCGTCGGCGGCGTTGCTTCGGCGAGCATGATGGCGCACGCGCAGATCGCGCTGAACGGATTGTGGCTCGGCTTTATTGCCGTCCATTTTCTGGTTCCGCCCCTCGGCGTCTGGGTTGCGCTCGGACTCGGCTTGCTGGTGTCGATTGCCTGGAGCGGCGGGCTCTGGCTGATCCGCGCCCGGCCGAAAAAGCAGCCAGCCTGAACGTTATTCTTTTTTTGCCTTCGCTACTTTCGACTTGAGCGAATAGAGCGCTTCCAGCGCGTCGCGCGGCGACATTTCGTCGGGATGCAGGGCGGCGAGTGCTTCGACGACGGTACTGAGCGCGTTATTCTGCGGCTGCCGCTGGAGCGGGCCGTGTCGCTGCGAACAGCGGCAGGTCGTCGATCAGCTTGCGCGCCGGCGAAGTGCGATCTTCCGCCTCAAGCTGCGCCAGCACCAGCTTGGCGCGCTCGATCACGCTGGCGGGAAGTCCGGCAAGCTTTGCCACCTGGATGCCGTAGGAGCGGTCGGCGGCACCGGCGATGACTTCATGCAGGAATACCACGTCGCCGTGCCATTCCTTCACCCGCATGGTGGCGTTGTGGATGCGCTTGAGCTTTGCCGCCAGCGCGGTCATTTCGTGAAAGTGTGTTGCGAACAGCGCGCGGCAGCGATTGCTCTCGTGCAGGTGCTCGATGGTCGCCCAGGCGATCGACAGGCCGTCGAAGGTCGCGGTGCCGCGGCCGATTTCGTCGAGGATTACCAGCGAGCGCTCGCCGGCCTGATTGAGGATCGCCGCGGTTTCGACCATTTCGACCATGAAGGTCGAGTGCCCGCGCGCCAGATCGTCAGCTGCGCCGACGCGCGAGAACAGCCGGTCGACGACGCCGATATGGGCGCGCTTTGCCGGCACGAAGCTGCCCATTTGCGCGAGGACCGCGATCAGTGCGTTCTGGCGCAGGAACGTCGATTTGCCGGCCATGTTCGGACCGGTCACCAGCCAGATCCGACCGGCTTGTGGCCGCCGTCGGGGGTGACAGATCGCAATCGTTGGCGACGAACGGCCCGCCATCGACGCCGAGCGCCTGCTCGACGACGGGATGCCGGCCGCCGTTGATGACGAAGGCAAGACTACTGTCGACCTCCGGCCGCACGTAATCGCGCTCGACAGCGAGCGCGGCGAGCGCTGTCGCAACGTCGACTACCGCGAGCGCGGCTGCGGCGTCTTTGATCGCGTCGCTCGCCGCGGTGACGCGGGCGGAGAGCCGGTCGAAAATTTCGAACTCGATCGCCAGCGCCCGGTCGGCGGCATTGGCGATCTTGGCTTCGAGCTCGCCAAGCTCCGTTGTGGTGAAGCGCACCTGGCCGGCAGTGGTCTGGCGATGAATGAAAGTCGCGTTGAGCGGCGCGGTCATAAGTTTCTCGCCGTGCTGCGCCGTCACGTCGACGAAATAGCCGAGCACATTGTTGTGCCGGATCTTCAGCGACTTCACGCCGGTCGTCTCGGCGTAGCGCACCTGCAAGGCGGCGATGACGCGCCGGGATTCATCGCGCAACGCCCGCGCCTCATCGAGTGCCGGCTCGTATCCGGCGCGAACGAAGCCGCCGTCGCGGCGAAACGCCGGCAATTCGTCGGACAGCGCTTGCGCCAGTTCATTGGCGATCGCCGTATCGGGCTTGCGCAGTCCGGCGATTGCCTGTGTCAGCTCATGCGGCACGACTGCAAGCGCGGCAAGCCGCGCGGAAAATTCCGCCGCGGCAAAAATGCCGTCCCGGATCGCCCCGAGGTCTCGCGGCCCACCACGGCCCACCACGATGCGGGACAGCGCCCGCGCCAGATCGGGTACTGCCCTGAGCTTCGTCTGCAAATCGCCACGCGCGCCGCTGTCATCGACCAAGGCAGTTATCGCGTCGAGCCGGTGTGCGATCTCGGCGGGATCGGTCAGCGGAGCGCCGAGCCGCTGGGACAGCAGGCGGGATCCTGCTGCCGTCACCGTGCGATCGATCGCGGCGAGGAGCGATCCGCGCCGCTCACCGGAAAGCGTGCGCAGCAGTTCAAGATTGCCGCGCGTTGCCTGGTCGATCTGTAGCGTCGCGCCTGCCGGCTCGCGTACCGGCGGCGACAGTGGTGGCCGTTTTCCGATCTGCGTGCGCTCGACATAAGTCACCGCAGCCGCCGCGGCCGTCAGTTCGACGCGCGACAGCGCACCGAACGCTGCGGTCGTCGCCACATTAAAGAATGTCGAGAGCCGCCGCTCGGCAGTGGCGCCGTCGAAGACGTCGCGGGTCAGCGGCGTGAGCGCCGGCAGCGAACGCAGGAACGGCGAAAGCTCGGCGTCGGAATAGAGCGCGTCTGCGACAATGATCTCTCCGGGCTCGATACGCGCGATCTCCGCGGCCAGGCTCGCGCGATCGCTCTCCGCCACGCGGAATTCGCCGGTCGAGATATCGATCCAGGCCAGCGCGAAGCGGTCTTCGGTCGAGGAGGCGCGCGAACGTGCCAGTGCCAGCAGATAGTTGTTGCGCTTGGCGTCGAGCAGCGTGTCTTCGGTCAGCGTGCCGGGCGTGACCAGGCGCACAACGTCGCGGCGTACCACGCTCTTGCCGCCGCGTTTGCGCGCTTCTGCCGGGTCCTCCATCTGCTCGCAGACGGCGACGCGGTGGCCGAGCGCGATCAGGCGGTGGAGATATTCGTCGGCGCGCTCGATCGGCACGCCGCACATCGGGATGTCGCGGCCGAGATGCTTGCCGCGCTTGGTCAGCACGATGCCGAGCGCGCGCGAGGCGGTTTCGGCGTCGTCGAAGAACATCTCGTAGAAGTCGCCCATCCGGTAGAACAGCAGACAATCCGGATTGGCGGCTTTGATCTCGACATATTGCTCCATCATCGGCGTGACGCGCCCAACCGTCTCGGGTGTGGGCTCCGGCGCTTCGGTGGCGATGGAGTGGGCAATGTCCATGGTGCGCTGGACGCTAGCAAAAATCCGGGAGCGATGCGCCGGTTGCGGGCCGAGGCATCCACGGCTTAGTTCTCGCCGGGGCGGCGACGCAGGCCTAGATTGCCGGTCTTGCGGCAATGACCCGCGGCGTTGCGGACAATTGGGTGGGAACGATGGGTGACGGTCTTCTTTTGGTTGGCAGCGTTCCGCTCGATTCCGTCGAGGACGTGATGCGCACATTCGGCGGCAAGCTCGGCCCGCACATGCCGGCGATGCCGGATGGCGAAGTCGGCGAGCGCCGTTCCTGGGTCAATCGCCTCGGCTACCAGATTTTCAACGGCCATCAGGATCTCGACACCATCCGCCGGCCGAAGCCGGTCAACGGCGTCGAGCAATTGCTGCCGCGGTCGCGGGACGAGTTCGTGGCAGTTCCGAGTGAAGCCCGGCGTCGAGCAGGTGCGGTTTGGCAATCCAGGCTCGCGGCTCGGCTACGCGCGCGACGCGGTGACGTCGTATTTCATCTTCCGCACCTTACGCGAGAAAGGCGTACTGCCCGGGGACATGCGCTTTCAGATTTCAATTCCGATGGTCAACAGCGTGATCCGGCAGTTGTACTTCCCCGATCCGGCCGATCTGCCGCGCGTTCGCCCAGGTTTTGAGGCGGCGCTCGCCGCCGAAGTCGCGGTGATTGTCGACAAGATTCCGCACGAGGACCTGGCGATCCAGTGGGACTGCGCTTGGGAATTGCAGGCAGTCTGCGGTGCCGGCAAGGACGTCCCATCGGAGCTCGAAGTCGGCGCTCATGCGCCGGTAATCGCGCGGCTGTCGAATATTGTTCCGGAGGGCGTTGCGCTTGGCTTCCACTATTGCTTCGGCACATTCGGCGGTTGGCCGGCCTTTGCGCCGGAAGATCTCAGCCGCCCGGTCGAACTGATCAATGCTGCGAACGCCGCTATCACGCGTCGCATCGACTGGATTCATATTCCGGCGCTCGACCGCACCGACGATGCTTTCTACGCGCCGCTGGCCAAGCTCGATGCCAGAGGTGCGCGAATTTATCTCGGTGCGATCCACAGCATGGCAACGCTGAAGCAGCGCGTCGCCGCGGCGCGTAAATTCCTTCCGGATTTCGGGCTGGCTGCCTATTGCGGCTTCGGCCGCACGCCGCCCGGCGACATGCCGCGCGTCCTGCAGGATCACCTGGACGCGGTGAAAGTGGCGGGGCTAAAGTAAGGCTCTCCCCGCGAACGGGGAGAACAGGTTTTACTTCACGATCTTCCGGCCGATGACCGCTTCGAGGTTCTTGTAGAACACCTTGTCAGCGGTCGCCTTGTCCATCTGCAGCGAGTCGAGGATCTTCAGCGTCTCGCGCGGATACATCGCACCGCCTTCCGGGTCGAACGGGCAATCCGAAGCGAACAGGATCTTGTCGATCGGGAAGAATTCCATGCCGGCCTTGGTCGCCGGCACGGCGGTAAAGGCCGCGGTGTCGGTCCAGAAGTCTTCCTTGAAATAATTAAGGACACGCTTCTTCAGACTCTTGCGCAGGCCGACATAGTCTTCGTCCGTGGTGCGCGATCCCATGACGTCGTTGCCAGGCCCGAGCCGGCCTTCCAGCATCGGCACGATGCCGGCGAAGTGATGGGTGATGATCTTGATGCCCGGCATGTCGTCCATGATCTTGGAAAACACCAGCCGCGCCATCGCCGCTGCGGTTTCATAGGACCAGCCGAACGTCCACCAGATCTCGTACTTCGATCGTTTCTCGGTGATGTAGTCCGGCACTTCGGCGCCGCGAGTCGGATGCAGCCAGATCGGTGCGCCGAGCTCGTGCATCTTCTTGAAGAACGGCCGGAATTCCGGGTTATCCAGCGGCTTGCCGGCAACGTTGGTATAGATTTGCACACCCAACGCACCGAGCTGTTTGATGGCGCGTTCCGCTTCGGCGACGCCGGCGTCAGCCGATGCGAGCGAGACTTGCGCCACCCACGCCGGGAAGCGATCCTTTTCCTTGGCGCACAGTTCGGCGAAGCCGTCGTTGACGATGCGCGCCAGCTCATCTTGCTGTTTCGGCGTTTTGCCGATCGTTTCCAGTGGAGCGTTCGGGAACGTCAGGATCTGCTGATAGTCCTTGTGCTGGTCGACGATCTTCTTGCGCACGTCGAGATCGTGGAGCGCGGCGATCGACTTGCTCCGCTTGCCCATGTCTTTCCAGTCCGGCGCGATGTCATCGAGCCGGTCGAAAAACTCTTTGGGGAAAAAGTGCGTAAAGGCGTCAACACGCATGGACGTTACTCCTTAAATGGCCTCTGGGCTTCTAGCATCGAGAATTTGTCGCGTCACCCGGCGAGGGCCGGCGCATTGCGCAGCCGCTCTGCGATTTCCGCGGGGATCGGCTCGGACTTGACCCGCATCGGGTCATTGGGATCGCGTACTGCCCACACCCGGGTTTCCGAGCCTTCGACCGCGACTGCACCGTCGTGGCACAGCCGGTGCTCGAGCTTGATGCTTGACCGTCCGACTGCGACGACCTGCGTCGCGATGGAGACCTCGTCACCGAAGCGGGTAGGCAGGCGGAATTTGGCGCGTGTCTCGGCGACCGGATGGCCG
Source organism: uncultured Alphaproteobacteria bacterium (assembly GCA_963739945.1). Taxonomy (GTDB): domain Bacteria; phylum Pseudomonadota; class Alphaproteobacteria; order Rhizobiales; family Xanthobacteraceae; genus BOG-931. The sequence goes on from CAVUCN010000006.1 coordinate 91,338, forward strand.
AGGAAATTGTAGGCCTTGAGATACTGGATCTTCTTCATGCCGATCGCGCGCTCGAACAGCATGGTGGTCGAGACGTCGAAGATCTCGAAATAGCGGACGTAAAAGATGATACCCGCTGGGTCGCAGTCGCCCCATTCGATGCGCGTGGTTCGGGTGTTGCTGAACATCGGGGCGTTAGCGCGGCGCCATGCGCAGCGCGCCGTCGATACGCACCACTTCGCCGTTGAGGTAGCGGTTCTCGATCATGTGCCGCACCAGCGACGCGTATTGCACAGGCGTGCCGAGGAGTTTTGGAAACGGTACTGATGCGGCGAGGCTCTGCTGCGCCGCTTCCGGAAGGGAGTGCAGCATCGGGGTGGAAAATATGCCAGGGGCGATGCCGGTAACACGGATGCCGAATTGCGCAAATTCGCGCGCTGCAGGCATCACCAGTGCGACAACGCCGCCCTTCGATGCCGCATAGGCGGCTTGGCCGATCTGCCCTTCATACGCCGCGACCGAGGCGGTGCAGACGATGATGCCGCGCTCGCCATCCTGCAATGGCTCAACTGCCTGCATCGCCGCGGCCACCAGCCGCATCGCGTTGAAGGTGCCGATCAGGTTGATCGAGATGACGCGGCTGAAATCTTCCAGCGGCATCGGCCCGTCGCGGCCGACAATGCGTTTCGCCGGTCCGACGCCGGCGCAATTGATCAGGATGCGGGCGATGCCGTGCTTGTCCTGCGCGGCGGCAATCGCTTTCGCCGTGCCGTCGGCGCTGGTGACATCGCAGTGCAACGCGATCCCGCCAATCTTCTTCGCAGTAGCATTGGCGCCGTCATTGTTGACGTCGAGGACCGCAACCTTGGCGCCTGCTCCCGCCAGCATTTCTGCGGTTGCAGCGCCGAGGCCGGATGCGCCTCCGGTAACGATTGCGGCGTGTCCTCGAATATCCATGATCAACTCACCAATCAGCTTGCTTTAGCGGTTTGCGGGCTTTTTGCGATAATGACGTGACGCGGCGGGGCCGCAGCGTAGAGTTCTTCGACCAACGCGGCGCGATTGGCAAGCACCGCGCGCTGATTGATCGAGCCCTTGTCCGTCATCTCGCCGATATCGAGCGACGGCGGCGTGGCGAGCAGTGCAGCGCGGCGAACCAGGGTCGACGAGCCTCGGCTTGCCGCTGCAAGCACGCCGAGCAGGCGGGCAAATTCGCCGGTCACGCGCGCATCGGCCAGGAGTTGCGGCGTTTCGGTGTCCACGGACAAATCGGGAGCGAGCGTGCGGCAGGCTTCGAGATCGGGAAATACCAGCGCCGTCACGTCGTCGCGGTCGGCGCCGGCAAGAACGACGTCGCGCACGAGCGGCGCGAAGTGCGCAATGAAAGCGGCGCGAAGCGGGCCGACACTGACCCAGGTACCTGTCGCGAGCTTAAAATCCTCAGCTAATCGCCCGTCAAACAACAGGCCCTTTGAAGGGTCCGCTGGGTCGGCAAATTTCAGCGCGTCGCCGATCTTGTAAAAGCCTTCATCGTCGAACGCTTCGGCTGTGATTTGCGGTGCGCGCCAATAGCCGGGCGTGATATTAGGGCCTCGCATCCGCGCTTCGAGCTTGCCGTCGTGCGGCGCGAGTTTCAGTTCCACGCCAGGCAGCGGCAGCCCGATATTGCCGGCATGTTCGCTTTCCCACGAGCAGGCGATGGCGGCCGGTGCGGTTTCGGTCGAACCGAGGCTGGAAATAAAGATGATCCGCTCGCCGGTGGTCGCGACGGCGATTTCCTGCAATTCGTCGCGGACGTGCTGGGCGAGACTCGCGCCGGCGTAGAACATGACTTTCAACCTGCTGAAAAATCTTTCGCGCAGCACGGCGTCGCCGCGCATGAAGGGCAGCAGCATCTCAAAGCCCTTGGGCACGTTGAGATAGATCGTCGGCGCAATGTCGCGCAAATTGCGCACGGTCGCTTCGATGGCGCCCGGCAGCGGCCTGCCTTCGTCGATGTAGAACGAGCCGCCGTTGTCGAGCACCATGCCGAAATCGTGATTACCGCCGAACGTATGGTTCCATGGCGGCCAGTCGACCAGCACCGGCGGTTCGTCGCGAATGAAGGCGAGGCCGGCGCTGATCATGGACTGGTTAGAGCAGAGCATGAGCTGGGTGTTGATCACGCCCTTCGGCTGGCCGGTCGAGCCCGATGTAAACAGGAATTTGGCGATCGTGTCGGGGCCGACCTTGGCGTGAGCGGCATTGACGGCAGCATTCGGTGTTGCAGCCAAAAGCGCGGCGAACACCGTCGCCTTGCGATCAGGAGACGGATTCGCGGTGACAATCACTTCGACATCCGGCGGGACAGTGGCGGCAATCGCGCGGGTGAACGCTGTCCCGTTGGCCGCAAAGACCAGACCGGGTGTGAGAATTCCAATGATGGATTTCAGTTTGCCGAAATCCTGCGACATCAGTGAGTAAGGTACCGAGATTGGTGCGTAAGGAATGCCGATATGCATTGCTGCGAGTCCCAGCAGCGCGTGCTCGATATCGTTGCCGGACAGAATAGCGATCGGCCGTTCCGGCGAAAGATCGCGCTCCAGCAGCGATGCGGCGATGGCACGGACGGACGCCAGTGCTTGGGCATAGGTCATCGTGCGCCAGCCACCAGCGCCGTCGCGCTGGGCAATGAAAATGCGGTCGGGCGCCGTGTTCGCCCAATACACCAGGCGTTCGGTCAGGTTTTTCGCATAGGGCCGCAACGGATGGGGTGAGCGCAGGATGATCGCGCCGTCGCCGCGTCGTTCGACCGCGACATCAGGCGGTCCGAGCTTGACCGGCCGCAGTGGCGGCTTCTGGTTCGACAAAGCTGCCCCCGTCTGCGTCATGGCCTAGCTGCGCACAACCTTTGGCGCCGCGTTTTTCCAGAAAACGCCTTGAGCCGGGCTTTCGCTTCAGGCTCGGCTTGGGCGATGGCGGCGGTCAACGCCTCGGTGGCGAAGCCGGCCGCGGGATCGCTTTCTGCAATGCGCGGCAGCACGTGCATCACCGCGTAATTCGTGAACGGCGTATTGCCGGCGATTTTTTGCGCAAGCTCGATGCCCTTGGCGAGACCCTGGCCATTGTCGACAAGAAACTGCGTCAGCCCGATCGTCTGGCCTTCCTCGGCTGTAAGCGTATAGCCGGTCAGCATCATCGCCTTCATGCGAGCAAGGCCGATCAGTGGCGGCAGGCGCACCGAGCCGCCGCCGCCGACATAAATGCCGCGGCTGCCTTCCGGCAGTGCGTAATAGGCGGAGCGATCGGCCACCCTTACATGGGCGGCGGCGGCGAGTTCGAGTCCGCCACCGACGACCGCACCGTGCAGCACGGCGACAACCGGCACCTTGCCGTATTCGATGTGCTCAAAGGCGCGATGCCAGGATCGCGAATGCTCAATGCCTTCTGCGATGTTGCGCTCGGTCAGTTCCGTGAGATCCAGGCCGGCGCTGAAGTGTTCGCCTTCGCCGGCAAGAACAACTGCGCCAATGCCATCCGGGATCGCCGAGAAGAATGCTTCGATGCCTTCGACTGTGATGTCGTCGAGTGCATTGCGCTTTTCCGGCCGCGCCAGCTTCAGGATCGCGACGGTGCCTTGCCGTTCGGCGCGAAGCGACGGCGGCAGCTTGGCAAATTCGGCGGACGTTTCGCTCTTGGACATGCGTTTCCCGCAGTGGCGTCAGCTATTTGACCCTGTCTATAGTGGCCCGTAAATAGGCCCGAATCCGGCTCAGGGAGCGTCCGATGCGAGAGGTCTTTATCTGCGATGCCGCACGCACGGCGATCGGCCGCTATGGCGGCGGCGCTCGCCAAGGTGCGCACCGACGATCTTGCCGCCGTGCCGATCAAGGCGCTGGTCGGTCGCAATTCCAAGGCCGATTGGTCGCGGCTCGACGAAGTGTTCTTTGGCTGCGCCAACCAGTCCGGCGAGGACAATCGCAACGTCGCGCGCATGGCGCTGCTGCTGGCCGGGCTGCCGGACACCATTCCGGGCGTGACCGTAAACCGGCTGTGCGCCTCCGGGCTCAATGCGGTCGGTGATGCGGCGCGGGCGATCCGTACCGGCGAGATGGAGTTTGCCATCGCTGGCGGTGTCGAATCGATGACCCGCGCGCCTTATGTGATGGGCAAGGCCGCGGAAGCATTTTCCCGCTCGGGCGAGATGTTCGACACCACGCTCGGCTGGCGCTTCATCAATCCGCTGATGAAAAAGCAGTACGGCGTCGACTCCATGGCCGAGACTGCCGAGAACGTGGCGCAGGATTTCCAGGTCGAGCGCAAGGATCAGGATGCATTCGCGCTCCGCTCGCAACAGCGTGCCGGTACGGCGGCTGCTTCGGGCTTCTTCGCCGAGGAGATCGTTCCGGTGCAGGCGCCCGGCGGCAAGGCCGGTCCGATCACTGTCGACAGAGGACGAGCACACTCGCGCCGACACCACGATTGAAAATCTGCAGAAGCTCAAGCCGATCGTGCGCGAGCCAGGCACCGTGACTGCCGGTAATGCGTCCGGTATCAATGACGGCGCGGCGGCGATCATTCTGGCGAGCGAGCAGGCGGTGAAGGAGCATGGCCTCACGCCGCGCGCTCGCGTGCTCGGTATGGCGTCCGCCGCGGTGCCGCCACGCATTATGGGCATCGGCCCAGTGCCGTCGACCCGCAAGCTGATGGACAAGCTCGGACTGAAGATCGGCGATTTCGACTCTGATCGAGCTGAACGAAGCCTTTGCCGCGCAGGGTATCGCGGTGCTGCGCCAGCTCGGCGTCGCCGACGATGCCGAGCACGTCAACCCGCATGGCGGCGCCATTGCGCTCGGCCATCCGCTCGGCATGTCGGGCGCGCGGCTGACGCTCACGGCGGTGCACGGCCTCGAGAAGCGCGGCGGCAAGCGCGCGCTCGCCACCATGTGCGTCGGCGTCGGCCAGGGCGTGTCGCTGGCGCTGGAGAGAATTTAGTCGTGAAGGAGATGTTTGCGTGCCGATGAGTCCCGGGTACATCCCGTTCCATCCCAATCCGTCGAAGCCGAAATTCAAGCCGCCCGCCGGCGCGGTGGATGCGCACTGTCACGTATTCGGACCGGAGGCGGTGTTTCCGTTTGCGCCGAAGCGCAAATACACGCCCTGCGATGCGCCGAAGGAGAAACTGTTCGCGCTCCGCGACTTTCTCGGCTTCGACAAGAACGTCATCGTGCAGGCGACCTGCCATGACACCGACAATCGCGCGCTGGTCGATGCGCTGGTGCATTCCAACGGCAAGGCCAAGGGTGTCGCCTTTGTCGGCGAGGAGATCACCGACGCCGAACTCAATGCTCTCGACAAAGCCGGCGTGAAGGGCGTGCGCTTCAACTTCATCAAGCGGCTGGTGGATTCGACGCCGAAGGACGTTATGCAGCGGATCGCCGCGCGTATCGCCACGCTCGGCTGGCACATCGTCATCTATTTCGAGCACGCCGATCTCGACGAGATGGGCTCGTTCCTCAAATCGCTGCCGACGACGCTGGTGTTCGATCACATGGCTTGCCCGAACGTGAAGGAAGGCGTTGACGGCAAGCACTTCCAGAACTGGCTGAAGGCGCTGGACGCCAACAAGACCTGGATCACAAAGGTGACATGCCCGGAGCGGTTCACCCTGACCGGGCCGCCTTACGACGACGTGGCGCCGTTTGCGCGTGCGATCGTCGAGCGTTTCCCCGACCGCGTGATCTGGGGCACCGATTGGCCGCATCCCAACATGCCGAAGGAAGCGCCGGACGACGGCGTGCTGGTCGATTTCCTGCCCAAGATCGCGCCAACCGCGGCTTTGCAGCAGAAGCTGCTGGTCGACAATCCGATGCGGCTTTATTGGAGCTGACGCCATCCGCTCATCCGCGCAGGCGATCAGGCAGTGCAGATCCTGCAACAAGTGTGGGCATGACGGGTTACGAACCGTTCGAGAATGAATCAATGGCTTACGTTGCCAAGCTTTCCTGCGCTATATATGTGAAGCCAAACGGGAGTAACGCCCGATGGCCCGCGAACAACACGATTACGACGATATCCCGGGCACTTTTGTGTTCGACGCCGAACGGTCCCGGCGAGGGTTTCGGGATCAATATGTTCTGCATGTCGCTGATGAAGGACGAGAACCGCAAGGCCTTCAAGGCGAACGAGGCGGAGTATCTGAAGAAGTTCAAGCTGACGCCCGAGCAGACCGACGCCGTGCTCAAGCGCGACTACAACCGCATGCTGGAACTCGGCGGCAACATCTATTTCACCGCCAAGCTCGGCGCTACCGACGGCCATTCGTTCCAGCACCTCGCTGCGGACATGACCGGCTCGTCGCAGCAGGATTATGCGTCGATGATGCTGGGCGGCGGCCGCAACGTCGAAGGCAACCGCTCGAAGACCGGCAAGAACACGCCGTCGAAATTCCTCTCCGGCAGTGCTCGCCGGCGAAGAAGAGCGCGGCAAGCCAAAGCTCAAAGCCAAGGCCAAGATCGAAGCCAAAAGCCAAAGCCAAACCGAAATCAAAATCAGCGAAACGGAAGTGAAGCCGTGGCCAGAATCATCGCAGGCGTAGGTTCATCGCACGTGCCGGCAATCGGCGCGGCGCTCGATAACGGCAAGACCGAGGAGCCGTACTGGAAGCGGGTCTTCTCCGGTTTTGAAAAGTCCCAGGAGTGGATGCGGGAGACCAAGCCGGACGTGGCGATCGTCGTCTATAACGACCACGCCTCGGCGTTCTCGGTCGAGATGATCCCGACCTTTGCGCTCGGCTGCGCGCCGGAATTTCCGCCGGCCGACGAAGGCTGGGGTCCGCGTCCGGTGCCGGTCGCGAAGGGGCATCCGGCGCTGGCTTCGCACATCGCGCAGTCCTGCATTCTCGACGAGTTCGATCTCACCATCTGCAACAAGATGGAAATCGACCACGGCATGACCGTGCCGATGAACCTGCTGTTCGGAAAGATCGAGAAGGACGGCCACTGGCCGTGCCCGGTGATCCCGCTCGCGGTCAACGTGGTGATGTACCCGCCGCCGACCGGCCATCGCTGCTACATGCTCGGCCGCGCCATCAAGAAGGCGGTGGAGTCCTTTCCCGACGACCTGAGGGTTGTGATCTTCGGCACCGGCGGCCTGTCGCACCAGATTTCCGGGCCGCGCGCCGGCCTGATCAACAGCAAGTGGGACAAGAACTTCCTCGACAATCTGACGAAGGACCCGCAGAAGCTGGTCAAGATTCCGCACCTCGACTACATGCGCGAAGCCGGCGCCGAGGGCATCGAAATGGTGATGTGGCTGATCATGCGCGGCGCGCTCGACGACAAGGTCGACGAAGTCTACCGGTTCTACACCGTGCCGGCTTCGAACACCGCGGTCGGGCACATCATTCTGGAAAATCGCAAGCGCAAGCCGGCGGCGAAGCACAAGCGCGCTGCGGCCCGCGCCAAGGTCGACAAGATTCGCAGTAGTTAAGCGTCATTGCGAGGAGCACCGCGACGAAGCAATCCAGAGTCGCTTGTATTGAGCGCTGGATTGGTTCGCTTGCGCTCGTAATGACGTTTCATGAATTCGGAGGAGTAAAATGAAAATTTGTGTAGCGGGGCAGGGTGCGTTCGGTCAGAAGCATCTCGATGCGCTCAAGCGCATCCCCGATGTCGAAGTCACCTCGCTGGTTGGCGGCAATCAGGACTCAACCGCGCAGATCGCCAAGAAATATGGCATCCCGCACTACACCGGCGAACTGTCCGAAGGCATCAAGCGCGCTGATGCGGTGATCCTCACCACGCCGACCAAGATGCATTTCCGCCAGGGCGAGCAGGTGATGCGCGCCGGCAAGCATGTGTTGGTCGAAATCCCGGTCACCGACAGCGTCGAGGATGCCGAAGCGCTGGTAAAGATCGCCAAGGAAACCGGTGTCACCGCCATGGGCGGCCATGTCCGCCGCTTCAATCCCAGCCATCAGTACATCCACAAGAAGATTCAAAAGGGCGAACTGAAAATCCAGCAGATGGACGTGCAGACCTATTTCTTCCGGCGCAAGAACATCAATGCCGCCGGCAATGCGAGAAGCTGGACCGACCATCTGCTCTGGCATCACGCCGCGCACACCATCGACCTGTTTCAGTATCAGGCCGGCGAGACCATCTCCGATTGCTATGCGGTGCAGGGCCCGATCCATCCCGAACTCAATATCGCGATGGACATGGGCATCGTGGCGCGCACGCCATCCGGCGCGGTGTTGACGCTGTCGCTGTCGTTCAACAACGACGGGCCGCTCGGTTCGTTCTTCCGCTACATCTGCGACAACGGCACGTTCAAGGCGTTTTACGACGACCTGTCCGACGGCAAGGACAACAAGATCGACGTGTCCAAGGTCGATGTGTCGATGGACGGCATCGAGCTCGAAGACCGCGAGTTCATCGCCGCGATCAAGGAAAAGCGCGAGCCGAACGGCAGCCTGGCCCAGGTGCTGCCTTGCATGCACGTGCTGGGCAAGCTGGAAAAAATCATCGATCCGCAGCGCAAGGCGCACGCTTAAAACGGCGTCTTCGCAGGATGGGACAGCGCCCGAACCGGCCGGTCTCGTTCCTCATCGTCGCGCTTCTGGGTTTTTTGCTCGCAGGCGGACGCATCGTTGATGGTGCGGCCGCAGCAGAACGTCCGCTGTCCGACGTTCAACTGGCGAAAATCAAGGGCTGGATTGCCGAGCACGGCAGCGCCGACAGCGTCAACAAGATCGTCACCGACATCCTCGGGCTCACTCAAGGCGACGAAACGATTTCGTCGCCCGCCCTGGCGGTGCGAGGATCAGAGGGCGAAACCGAGATCCATCAGATCGATGTGCTGCCTGGCGATAAGGGCTATCTCGAAGCTCATTTTCACGACGACAAAGCCGAAATCTATTGGGCCGATTTGAATTTCACCCTGCAGTTCGCCGTTGATGGCGTGCGCGGTGCGCGGCCTGCCCTGATGTCGTTCCCGGAGGCGGAAGGCGGACTACGCCGCGAATTGGCCTGGTGGGCCAAATTCGCCGACACGCACTGATCGCGACGACGTTAAGCCCAGCTGGCGAAACTCAGGCCCGTTCCGGTGCCGGCCGGCGTGCGGTAGCCCGGCACATATTCGAACCAGTTCAGGTCGAGGTGTTCGCAGGCGCCGGCGACGCCGACCCAGTTGAGAATCTCGGAGCTGCCGGAATGCAGTTTGTTGCGTGGCAGATTTTGCAGGAAGTTCGCATCCTTGTCGGCGCAGGCCTTGAGGATGGCTCGGTCGAAGTCCTCGTCGACCAGAAAATGGCTCAAGCCGCCTGAGGCAATGACGCCGACGCGCGCATCGCCCGGAAAGCTTTCAACCGCCTTGCGGAGCGCCTGACCGAGTTCGTAGCAGCGCCGCGGCCGCGGTTGATTTGGCGGGAAGTAAGTGTTGAGAAACACCGGCACGATCGGGATCGGACGCGCCTCGTCGAGCAACCGCCGGTGCACATAGGCCATGCCGTGGCCTTCACCTTCGCCCTCGCGCATCCGCTTGGACGACGCCGGATCGAAGCCGTGATCCATCAGATAATCGATCAGGTGCACGGCGAGTTTTGAATCGACCGGGTAGGCGCGGGGCTTGTCCTGTTCGAAGAAGCCCTGACGGTTCTTCACGTACCAATCCGGAAAGCGTTTGTGGTACTGCTCGTGCTGCTCATTGCTGTTGAGGATGGTGTCGCCGTAATAGATCGCGAAGGTCGGCCGCGCGTCTTCAAGATAGGCCTCGTCCTGGTCGTCGCTCATCACGATCAGCGCATCGAGCTTTGAGGTGTTGAGCGTCTTGCTCAACTGCGCCATAGCCGAGCGGACCTTGTTTTGCCGCGCGACAAGTTCGGCTGGCGCCGTCATCGCCGCCATCTTCGGATCAGCCTTTTCCAGCAGTTCGGCATAAGTCGCCGGCCTGCCCTCCTTGTCGCGGTGCTTGATCTTCTGGTCAGTCTCCTGGAAGCGCGGCAGCGTTTCGTCCGAGGCGAGCAACATCGGCGTATGGGAGCTTCCGGCTCCGAGAACGATTTTCGCCATGACCAACTCCTTCGTATCTAATCGATGCTGATATGCGCGGACTTCGCCACCTGCAACCATTTGCGGTGCTGTGCCGCGATGAAAGCTGCGAAGTCTTGCGCCGAGCCAAGGTTGGAGATTGCGCCGAGATGGGCGATCGCGTCCTTGTTCTCCGGTGTCTGCAGGCCTTCGTTGATGGTTTTGTTGAGCTGACTTACCACGGCGGCGGGGGTGCCCGCGGGCGCCACGATGCCGTTGAATGTGGTCACCTCGTAATCGGGAACGCCCGCTTCGATCATGGTCGGCAGATCCGGCGCCAGCGGCGTGCGCTCGCGCGAGGTGATGGCAAGCGCCCGCACTTTTCCGTCGCGAATCAACGGCAGCAGGATGGTGATGCTCTCGAACGTCATATCGACCTGATGGCCGAGCACTGCGGTCACCGACTCGCCGCCGCTTTTGTATGACACGCCGAGGATGTCAACGCCGGCGAGTGCTTTGAACAATTCGCCGGTCAGATGCGGCAGGCCGCCGGGGCCGGTATGCGCGAATGTCAGCTTGCCCGGATTGGCTTTGGCGTAGGTGATAAGTTCCCTATCGGTTTTGAACGGCAAGCCCGGATTGAGCACGAGTATCTGATAGCTCTCCGAGACTTTAGCGACGGCGGCGAAAGCCTTGGTTGGATCATATCCGGCGCTTGCGGAGACTGCGGGATAGACCGCGAGCACGCTGGTATTGCCGACGAGGAGTGAATAGCCATCGGGCGTGGCGTTCGCCACAAACCGTGCTGCGAGCGCGCCGCCCGCACCCGGTTTATTCTCCACGACGCCCGGTTGCCCGAGCCTGGGCAGGATCTGCGACACCAGCCGTGCTGGAATGTCGGTCGGTCCGCCCGGCGCCGCCGGAACGTAAAGACGGATCGGCTGATCGGGAAACGATTGCGCGACGGCCGTGGCGCTCAACCCGGCGATGCAACACGCGACGGCGGCAAGCGCGATCATTCCCAACGCACGCATTCCGCCCGTCCTTCCACATCCGCCCTTCAAAGTAATATTTTCTGCGGCAAGGCCGCGTCGTTCCATTAATGCTAGCACAGCCGCAGCGCGTCGCGGCAAATGTGGCATGGTGTACGATCCTTGCGCGACAAGGTGAAACGGCGGCGAGTCTGGACAAGAACGGGCCGGGATGTTGGTATGCGGCCAACGCTGACGAGCCGTCGACTACCGGAGGAAGTCTATGAAACGTAGACATTTTTTGGCCGCGGCGGAGCGTGAAAGATCCGATCAAGGCTGCTGAGAAGAAATAATCATCTCAGCTCGCGCTGGGGGGCGTTGGGCCGAACATGCTGACCATCCTTTTTGACGGTGTCGCCTACGGCATGCTGCTGTTCGTGCTGGCGTGCGGCCTGTCGGTGACGCTCGGCTTGATGAATTTCATCAACCTTGCCCACGGCGCGTTCGCCATGGTCGGCGGCTATTGCACCGTGGTCCTGGTCAATCGTCTCGGTGTGCCGTTTGCTTTGGGATTGCCGCTGGCTTTTCTAATAACGGCGATCATTGGCGGGCTGTTGGAGCGCACGCTTTATGTCCATGTCTATGCACGGCCGCACCTCGATCAGGTGCTGTTCACCATCGGGCTGGTCTTCATGGCGGTGGCGGCCACCGATTACACGATGGGTTCGTCGCAGCAGTTCGTGAAAATCCCCGAAGCATTGCAGGGCCAGTACAATGTGTTCGGCATCGGGATGAGCAAATATCGCCTGCTCATCATCGTGGTCTGCGGCCTCCTCACCGTATTGCTGCAATTGCTGTTGACCAAAACGCGGTTCGGCAGCCGGCTGCGCGCCGCGGTGGACGATCAGCGAGTCGCACGCGGGCTCGGCATCAATGTCGGTGCCGTGTTCGGAATTACCTTCGCGTTCGGTTCCGGCCTTGCCGGCCTTGGCGGTGCGTTGGGCGCCGAAATCCTCGGGCTCGATCCGACCTTTCCGCTCAAATACATGATCTACTTCCTGATCGTGGTGACGGTCGGTGGCACGTCGAGCATCACCGGGCCGTTCGTCGCCTCGATCCTGCTCGGCGTCGGCGACGTTGCCGGCAAGTATTACGTGCCGAAGCTCGGCGCCTTCGTCATCTACACCATCATGATCGTCGTGCTGCTGTGGCGGCCACAGGGCCTGTTTGCCCGTTCGACGGCACGGTGAGTCAATGAGTTTGTTGGCCGACAACGTCTCCGGTTATCTCAAGAGCCGCGCCCGCTGGTCGCCGCTTGAGATCGCGTTCTGGGTGTTCGCCTTTGCCAGCATCTGGCTGTTTCCCAGCAAGCACCTTATCCTAACCGAGACTGCAATCCTGGGGCTGTTCGCGCTATCGCTCGACCTGATCCTCGGTTACGCCGGCATTCTGTCACTCGGCCAGGCGGCGTTCTTCGGCCTTGCCGGGTATTGCGCAGGTCTTCTCGCTAAATACGGTCTGATCACCGAGCCGGTGATCGCGTTGTTTGTTTCCGGTATTGCCGCCGCGGCGCTTGGCTTCCTCACCAGCTTTTTGGTGCTGCGTGGGTCGGACCTGACGCGGCTGATGGTTACGCTCGGCGTTTCCCTGATGCTGGGCGAGTTGGCCAACCGCTATTCCAACATCACCGGCGGCGCCGATGGACTGCAAGGCGTCACCATTGAGCCGATCCTTGGCCGCTTCCGCTTCGATCTGTATGGCCACAACGGGTATGTCTATTCATTGATCGTGCTGTTCGTCTGCTTTCTCATCGCGCGCCGCGTCATCTACTCGCCGTTCGGCCTGTCGCTGCGCGCGGTCAAAGGCAATGCGCTCCGCGCCTCGGCGGTTGGCATCCCGGTCAAGTGGCGGCTGGTCGCCATCTACACGGCCTCGGCGTTCTTTGCGGGCATCGCCGGCGCGCTGCTGACGCAGACAACCGCGTTCTGCTCGCTCGATGTGCTGTCGCTGGATCGCTCCGCCGATCTCTTGCTCGTGCTCATCATCGGCGGCACCGGCTATCTTTACGGCGGACTGATCGGCGCGGTGATCTACAAATTCCTGCAGGACTGGATCGCGACGCTGACGCCGCAATACTGGCAATTCTGGATCGGCCTTGTGCTGGTGGTGATCGTGATGATCGGCCGGGAGCGATTTGAGGGCTGGATCACGGGCGCGCGTCTCGGTCTCGCCCGGTTTACTGGCCGGCTGGTCTCGCGGCCGGCGGCGGTCAACGCTACGCCGGACGGGCCGTAACCTATGGCTATCCTCGAGACCAAAGGGTTGGAAAAGCGCTTTGGCGGCATCGTCGCCGCGCATGACGTCTCGCTCGCGATCGAGAAGGGTGCGCGCCATGCGCTGATCGGGCCGAACGGCGCCGGCAAGACCACGGTCATCAATCTGCTGACCGGCGTGCTCAAGCCGACGGCCGGAACGATCATGCTCGACGGCCGCGATATAACGGCGCTGGAGCCGCACCAGCGGGTGCGGCTCGGGCATGGCGCGGACGTTCCAGATCAACCAGCTCTTCCTCGATCTCACGCCGCTGGAGCATATCGGGCTCGCGGTTTCCGAGCGGCTCGGTTCCGGCGCCGACTGGTGGCGATTGGTCGGCAGCAAATCGGCGGTTACCGAGGAGATTGTCGAAATCGTCGAGCGCTTTCGTCTCGCCGACGTGATGCACGTGCGTACCGCGATCCTGCCATACGGCAAGCAGCGGCTTCTTGAAATTGCACTGGCCTTCGCCTGCCGTCCGCACGTGCTGTTGCTCGACGAGCCCGCCGCCGGCGTGCCGGAGGCGGAGCGGCATGAACTCCTTGCCACCATCGAAGCGCTGCCGGCGGAGGTTACCGTCCTGCTGATCGAGCACGATATGGATCTGGTGTTCTCGTTTGCCGACCGGATTTCTGTGCTGGTCAACGGCTCGTTGTTTGTCGACGGCGCGCCCGAAGAAGTCGCCCGCGATCCCAGGGTCAAAGCGGTCTACCTCGGCGAGGAAGCCGATGCGTGAGCTCCTGAGTATCGAGAATCTGTCAGCGGGCTACGGCGAAGCGATCGTGCTGTCGGGCGTTTCGCTCAGCCTCGCCGAAGGCCAGGCGCTCGCATTGCTTGGCCGCAACGGCATGGGCAAGACCACGCTGGTCAACACCATCGTCGGCGTCACGCGCTATTTCGGCGGCAAGATCGCGCTTGATGGCACCGATATCAGCAAGCTGCGCCCCGACCAGCGGGCCCATATCGGCATCGGCTGGGTACCGCAGGAACGCAACATTTTCAAATCGCTCACGGTGCACGAGAACCTGACCGCGGTAGCGCGGCCCGGGCGCTGGAACACCGACAAGGTCTACGGCATGTTCCCGCGCCTCAAGGAGCGGCAGAACAATCTTGGCAATCAGTTGTCCGGCGGTGAACAGCAGATGCTGGCAGTCGGCCGCGCGCTGGTGCTCAACCCGCGCATCATGCTGCTCGACGAGCCGCTCGAAGGCCTGGCGCCGATCATCGTCGATGAGCTTCTGGCGGCGCTACGCCGGATTATCCGCGATGAAGGAATGTCGGCGATCCTGGTCGAGCAGAACGCCAAGAAAATCCTCGGCGTCACCGACAATGCCGTCATCATCGAGCGCGGCAGCGTGGTTCACGCCGCCAACAGTGCGACGCTGATTGCCGACCATGCTGCGCTCGAGAAACATCTCGGCGTCACCGACACGGGGCCGCGCCGCATGGGACGCGCGCGCCAGCAGTAGCGAACTACCGTCGTGCTCGAACGTTAATTCGCTTTAATATCGGCGTGAGAACAGGTGTGAAGGATCGCTTCATCTTCACTGTCGAAGAGATACGAGCGATCACCTGTTCTCAGACCATACCGCAGAATACAAAGCCGGCATCCGAACAACGGCGCTTCATCACAATAGAACTGCACGCGGATCGGCGTATCCCACGGGATAGTGTGCAAGCGGCGGCGAACGTCGGCGACAGCTTTCTGCTGCATTCTTGAACCCCCGATACTGGTTGTGGCGCGCCAACGTTGCAGTGCGACAATTTGTTCCTGCGATTTGAGATTTTCTTTTTGCACTGCAAGCAGACGGCGTGATGGTGTGCTCGCGCACTACCGTAAGTGTAGCTTGCGGTTACGTGCTGCTCTCGCTGTGTCGAATGCAATGGCCAAAGCTGGCGCAAATCGGGAATCGTATGCGATGAGCTACACCGACGATTAACGATCGCAGACAGGATCGGTTCGCTCGCCACGCCGCTGCCTTACTTTGCCGCTTCCTTTGCCTTGGCAATAATATCCGCAGGCGTTGCATAAATCTCTTTCACCAGTTTATCGACGTCATCGCCTGAAACCGGATTGATTTCGAGATCGGTCTTATCGGCTTCCGCAAGGAAGTCCTTGTCTTTCATCGTGTCCATGAAGGCGGTACGTAGCGCAGCGACGCGATCCGGCGGCAGATTGGGCGGTGCGACGTAAGGCCGGCCGATCACCTGACGGGCGAAGATCATTTTCAGGATGGCACGCTGCTCGTCGTTCTTGGCGAAATCGATCACTGAAGGCACATCAGCCAATTCGGGATGTTTGCTAAGCGACAGTTGCACGAGCACGATCATTCTCTTGTCATCGATCCACGATTTGTGGGTCGACTTCACGCTCGACCACGACCAGCCGCAGCGGCCCTGTACCTCGCCGCGTTCCATCGCCAGCACCACGTCGTTGCCGCCGGGATAGCCCTCGACGATCTTGAGGTGCGTGCCGAGCACGTTGTTGAGCACGCGCGGAAACTGGTCGGTGTCGGCGCTGGTGCCGGTGCCGCCGACGGTCAGCTCCTTGGTGAACAGATCCTCGAACTTGGTGATGCCGAAATCTTTCATCGCGACGCAGACACTGACTTCGTTGTTGGCGCTGCCAAGCCAGTTGAACTTCTGCGCGTCGAACTGGTCGCCCTTGCCGATCAGCAAGGGGTCAAAGGCGATGCCGCGGCCGAAGGTGGCGAATGCCGAGCCGTCCTGCGGCGCCACGCGATAGAGCCAGTTCGCCAGCCGCAAGCTGCCGGCGCCTTCCATGTTCCGCGGTATCAACGTCGGATTTCCGGGAATATGTGCGCCCATGTGACGGCCGATCACCCGCGCATAGAAGTCGTAGGCGCCGCCGGTCGAGTAGCCGATATATTCGTCGACGTTGCGGTTCTTGTAGAAGTCGGCAACGCTCTGGGCAGCCGCCAGCGACGCCGCTGCCGAGCAAACACATCGCAACCGCACCGGCGCGGGCAATATAACGGCACCAACGTGTCATGATTTTCCTCGTTACGCCGTCGACAAACGGCCGTGCCGCGCTATTTGCGGCAATCGCAGCGGCAAGGCAATAACCCAGTCGCGCCCAGATTGCACCCCTCTGCGAAATCCCGTAATGACCAACGCGAAGCGCCGTAAACAACAAGGAGCGCGCCATGACGGGAATGCTGGAACACGAGCTTCCAGGGCTTGGTCACAACAAGCCGTCGCCGGAAGACCAGGACGAGATCAAGCACGGCAAATGGGATCGCTGGGCAAAGAAGCGCACCTTTG
This sequence comes from uncultured Alphaproteobacteria bacterium, assembly GCA_963739945.1. GTDB lineage: Bacteria > Pseudomonadota > Alphaproteobacteria > Rhizobiales > Xanthobacteraceae > BOG-931. The sequence goes on from CAVUCN010000006.1 coordinate 107,896, forward strand.
TCCGCGCGCTCGAAGGCACCTACAGCCACCTTTACAAGAAATTGCTTGAAGAGCCGCGGGTCTATTCCTCCAAGGACCATCCGTGGAAGGGTGGCCCGGCGATGTACGGCAAGCACATCATCTCGCCGCAGGCCGTCAGCGTCGTGCAGTCGATCGAATCGCACATCGAATGTTATGCGCCGCTCAACGCCGGCCAGAAGCACGGCCATCTCAACAGCGCGGTGTTCTATGTGCTCAAGGGCCACGGCCATGACGTCCACGACGGCCGCTATATGAAATGGGAAGCCGGCGACGTGATGCTGGTCGAGAACGGCTGCGTGCATCAGCACTTCAACGACGACGACAAGGAATCCTGCATCCTGCTGGTGTTCAAGGCAAAGCCGTTATTCCTGTTCATGCACCTGTTGTTTCAGAAGATGGTGGAATGGCCGACCGACAAATTGCCGCCCGGCGTCAAGGAATTCCATCCGCCGACGGAAATTTGAGCCGGAGCCAGTCATGAGCTTATTTGAAGACAAGCAAGCCTCGCTGTCCGGCGACACCAAAGCTGAATTCCTCGCCGAGGCGATGGCGGAGTCGGAGAAATTCCGCGAGGAGTACGCGACCCGCCCGAACGTCATCAAGGCCAAGGACATGCCGTGGGAGCGTTCGCCCGACGGCCTGATCAAGCATCTCGTCAATCAGAAGATGCAAACCCGCGAGTGCTGCATCGAAGCCTATATGCAGTTCCTCAAGGACGGTGAGCGCTCCGGCAAGCATCGCCATATGTGGGAGGAGCTGTTCTTCGTCGTCGAAGGCTCAGGCTACGATCTGCACTGGGATCTGAAATGGGATTGCCTCGAAGCGTTCGACTGGCAGTGGGCGCCGGAGTCGAAGAAGTTCGAGTGGACGGTCGGCGATTACGTCTACATCCCGCCGTTCACCATGCATCAGCATTTCTCCAATCCCGGCTACCGAGTGCCGCATCATCGTGATGAGCAATCGCATCGTCAAAGACATGGGCTTTGACTGGTACGATCAGGTCGAGCACGCGCCGGGATTCTGATGCTGATCTGCAGCTAGTTCATCGCGCCGACAATGATCTCGATCGGCGCGCCGTTACGCACCAGCGCAATTCCGGATCGGCCCGCCAGGTCCTCCCAGGATTTCGGCGGGCTCATAAACGTCCAGAGCTGATCGCCCGGCTGCATGTGGGTTTTCAGCGCTTCCCACTCGGCGTGCCGGAAGCCGAACGGCTTGGCGGCTTCGGGAGAAGTCTTTCACGCGGTCGTCGGTGATGCCGGGATAAGCCGCTTCGGCTTCTGCCACAGTGATCTGCTGTTTGCAGCCAGTCTTTCGGAATTTGCGACTCGTCAGCCATGGTGTGCATCGGCGTCAAGGCTAAAGAGCGCTATGAACGAAGAAAGCGGCGATCGAAGCGCATGGCCAGGCTCCGCGCGACAGTGAAGCGCTCAGGGTACCGTGATATTGGCCTCTTTTATGACCCTGCCCCAGAGGCGGGTCTCGTCGCCGATGAATTTTGCCGCGTCGGCGGTGGTGCCGCCCATGACGTCAAGGCGCAGTGCCTGAAATTTCTCGACGACTTCGGGCTTTTTCAGGATCGCGGCGGTGTCGCGATTGATCTTTTCAACGAGCGCTGCTGGCGTGCCGGGCGGCGCGGCCATGGCAAACCAGGTGATCGAACGGAAGCCGGGAATTCCGGATTCGGCGATCGTGGGAATCTCCGGGACGTCCTTGGATCGTTCTTCGCTGGCGACGCCAAGCAGCCTCAATTTGCCGGAGCGATAGAGCGGCACCGAGGTGGTCAGCGTGTCGAAGAACATATCGACATTGCCGGACATCAGATCAGTCAGCGCCGGCTGTGCGCCGTGGTAGGGCACGTGCACCATCTTGATGCTGCCGAGCACTTCAAGCTCGCTGCCGGAGAGATGCGCGGTCGAGCCGACGCCTTGCGACGCAAAGGTCAGCTTGCCGGGATTGGCCTTGCCGTAAGCCAGCAGTTCTTCCACCGACTTGGCCGGGAAGTCCGGCCGGACCGCCAGCACGTTGGCAATTTTTACCAGCATCGCCACCGGCACGAACTTGGTCGGATCGTACTTGATATCGTGATACAGCAATTGGTTGATGGCCAGCGGTGAGGGCGGACAGATCATCAGCGTGTAGCCGTCGGGGTCGGCGTGGGCGACGTATTCCGAGCCGATATTCATCGCTGCGCCGGCCATGTTCTCGACGATGACCGGCTTGCCCCAGGTTTCGCTGAGCTGGCTGGCGACCAGCCGCGCCACGATGTCGGTCGTGGAGCCCGGCAATACCGGCAGCACGATCTTCACGACGTGCGTCGGGTAGGTCTCTTGCGCCTGCCCCGTCACCGCCGCAAGCGCGGCGAAAACGAACGCAAGAACGCAGGCACGTAGTCTCGGCATGTCGGCCCCCGGATTTCGCATTTGCGCGATCTGGTGGAGCGACTATAGAAAACCCTTCAAGCAGCGCAGCCAAGACCCGGCATCGCCCGCCAATGCGGCGTATTGCCCGGGCAGGTTGAGGGAAAAGCGTCCGGCCGATGAGTATCAGGTATCGATTGGGCGTCGACGTCGGCGGTACGCATACCGACCTTGTGCTGCTTGACGCGGCCAGCGGCACGCTTGCCGTTGAGAAGGTCTCGACGACTCCCAAAAACCCGGCGCTTGGCGTTATGAACGGCGTCCAGAATTTTGTGGCGCGCGGCATCGATCTTTCGGCGATCGAGTTTTTCTCCCATGGCACGACAATCACCACCAACGCGCTTCTGGAAATGCGTGGCGCCAGGGTTGGTCTCCTGATCAATCGCGGGTTTCGCGCCATCCAGGAGACCCAGGCCCAGGTGCGTGACGGCAATGTCTTTGATTATTTCTTTCAGAAGCCCGAGCCAATCGCACCGCAGAGCCTGACCCGCGAAATTGGCGGCCGCATCGACTACACCGGCAAGGAACTCGAGCCGCTTGACGAAGCTGCGGTGCGCAACGCTGCGGCCGAATTGAAGGCTGCCGGCGCACGCTCGATCGCTGTGTGTTACCTGTTCGCCTACATGAATCCGGCGCACGAGCAGCGCAGCGGCGCTATTATCGGCGAAGTGTTTCCGGAGGCGCACGTATCGCTGTCGAGCGAGGTGCTGTCGCGGGTGCGGGAATGGCCGCGCATGTCGGCGACCTTGCTCAACGCCTATCTCGCGCCGGTGCTGGTCGGCTACATCGCGGATCTGGAAAAGCGCCTGAACGCCGCCGGCGTTCACACGCAGCAGCGCTTTCTGATGCAGTCGAACGGCGGCGTGATGCCGTTCGCCGCCGCCATGACCGGACACAAGACGGTGCACAGCCTGTTGTCGGGGCCGGCAGCCGGTGCGCAGGCCAGCGCGTATCTCCCTCACGAAGGTGCACCCGCGGGCTGGTGACGCTCGACATGGGCGGCACCAGTTGCGACATCGCTTTCATCGAGGGCGCCGCGCCGCTTGAAGTGACCGAAGGCACGGTGGCGCGCCGCCAGCTTGATGTACCGGCGCTTGATCTGACCACGATCTCGGCGGGCGGCGGTTCGATCGTCTGGATCGACCGCGCCGGATTCCTGTCGGTCGGGCCGCAGAGCGCCGGGGCCGACCCGGGACCGGTGTGCTACGGCCGCGGCGGCGAAAATCCCACGGTCACCGATGCGGATATCGTCTGCGGCTTCCTCAATCCGGATTATTTCCTCGGCGGTACGCAAAAACTCGACGCCGACGCTGCCCATGCCGCGCTCGAAGCGAAAATCGCCAAGCCGCTGAACATGACTGTGCCGGAGGCTGCTGCCGGCATCCGCCGCATCGTCGATATGCGCATGGCCGACGAGGTGCGCGTGTTCGCCGCCCGGCGCGGCGTCGATTTGAACGAGTTTGCGCTGTTGCCGTTCGGCGGCGCCGGTGCGGTGCATGCCGGCGCGGTCGCTGAAGAGCTCGGCATGCGGCGCATCATCGTTCCGGCGCGGCCTGGCGCCTTCTCTGCGCTCGGGTTGCTCTGCACTGACGTGCTGCACGATTACATTCGTTCCGAGCTTGGCACGCTCGACCGGCTCGCTCCGGCGCACGCCGAAGAGATTTTCCGCGAGATGGAAGCGAAGGCGGCGAGCGAGCTTGCCGAAGAGGGGCTTGATCCGAGCGCGGCATCGTTCGAACGCGACCTCGACATGCGTTACGCCGGGCAGGGCTATGAACTGCGCGTGCCGCTCGCCGGTCTGTGGCAAAATAGGCTCGACGCCAAATCACTCGCCGATGCGCGGCTGCGCTTCGACGCGGTGCATGAGAAGATCCACGGTCATGCCGCCAAGGAAAAAGCGGTCGAGGTCGTGAGCTATCGGCTTCGCGTACGCGTCGCGGTGCCGAAATATGCGCCGCAGGCGGCGCCGGCCGCAAAACCGTCTTCGCCGCCGTTGTCGGCGGTCAAGGGCACGCGGCGGGTCTTTCTCGATCCACGCAAGGCGGTCAAGATCACGGTCTATGATCGCGACGGGCTTCCGGTCGGCTCCGGCTTCACTGGTCCCGCCATCGTTGAGCAGTTCGATGCAACGACGGTCGTGCCGCACGGCTGGCGCGTGCAGGTCGATCGTTATGGCAACCTGATCCTCGAGCGCGAAGAACCATAAATGGCCGATGCCATCACCGTGCAGGTCGTGCGCAACCGCATCAGCAGCCTGATGCAGGAGATGCACTATCATTTCTACCGCTCGGGCTATTCCACCATCATCCGCGAGTCGCGCGATTTCTCCTGCGTCATTCTGGATCGCCGCGGCGGTTTGATCGTCGCGCCGCCAATGTTCTTTCACGCGCCGGTTTACTGGCACCTGGTGGCAAAAATTCTCGAGATTCACGGCGATGATATCGCCGAAGGCGACATGTTCGTTTGCAATCATCCTTATGACGGCGGCTTGCCGCACGTCTCGGACATGGCATTCGTTTCCCCGATCATGTTCGAGGGGACGCTGGTCGGTTTTGCCGGCTCGATCGCGCACAAGGCGGATGTCGGCGGCGCCAATCCGGGCTCTACGTCTGCCAATGCTACCGAAATCTTCCAGGAAGGCCTGCTGCTGCCGCCGGTGAAGATTTATACCCGCGGCGTATACAACGACGATCTGGAGCGTCTCATTCTGGCAAATAGCCGCCAGCCGGAACTGGTGCGCGGCGACATGCATGCGCAAATGGCGGCAACGCAAATGGGCGCCGAGCGCATCAAGGTCACCTGCGAGCAGTTTGGCGCAACGGCGGTGATGGAGGCCTTCGCGGCGATCCTGGCTGGCGCCGCCGCGGAATTGCGAGCAGCGCTCAAAGAGCTGCCGGACGGGGAGGCATCCGCCGAGGGCTTCATGGACACCGACGGCGTCGAGCTTGATCGCCCGGTTCGTTTCGCCGTCACCATACGGGTCGAGAAAGGCGATATCACTTTCGATTTCAGCAATTCCGACCGGCAAGCCAAGGGACCGATCAATCTGCGGCCGTCGATGATCGAGGCTTGCGTGTTCTACTCGCTGATCGGGGCGCTGGATCCGAAGCTGCATTTCAACGACGGCATGCGTGACGTGGTGAAGTTCGTCTATGCGCCCAACACCGTGACCAATGCCAGCGCGCCGGCGCCGGTCAGTTCGTATCAGGCGGCAAACCAGAAGCTGACCGACGTAATTCTTGAAGCGTTCGCATCGTTCCGGCCGCAGCGCGGCACCGCCCATTGCGGCTCGAGCGGCGCCTTGCTGATTTCCTGGAAGGGCGGCGGCCGGCCGGGTCAGCCGTCGCTGCAATATGAAATCCTCGGCTCGGCCTACGGCGGCGGCAATGGCAACGACGGTGCGTCGGCAGTCGCCGTTCACACCAGCAATCTGCACATCACGCCAATCGAGATTCTGGAAACCGAATTCCCCTGCCGTATCGTCGAATTCGGCATGGTGCAGGACTCTTGCGGCGCCGGTGAATTCCGTGGCGGCCTCTCGTTCCGGCGCATCTATGAGTTGCTGCAGGACGCGACGGTGTCGCGGCGCTACGACAAGGCGAAGTTTCCGCCGCGGGGCGTTGCCGGCGGCAAGCCCGGCAGCGGCAGCCGTTTCATCATCCATCTCGGCGGCGAAGGACGAGCGTGAGACGCCGGCGTCGGGCAAATATGAATTACGCGCCGGTGAACGCTTCCTGTTGCAGAGCGCGGGTGGCGGCGGTTATGGCGATCCCGGAAAACGCGATGCCGCAGCGCTCAAGCGCGATATCGCAGAAGGTTATGTGTCGGCCAAATCGGCCGAACGCGACTATGGCAAGAAAGGTTGATGGTCATGGCTGATGGCAAGGAACGGGTCGGGATTGTCGGTGCAGGCCGGATGGGGCTGGCGATGCTCAGGCACCTGGTCAAGAAGGGCTACACGGTCACGGTGTGCGATATCAGCGACAAGCAGCGCGAAGCCGCGCGCGCTTTGGGCGCCGCGGTCGTCACCACGCCGGCCGACGTCGGCAAGGCAAGCGACATTGTCATCCTCGGTGTCGGTTACGACGACGAAGTGGAAGACGTCGTGTTCGGCAAAGACGGCTTGGTGGGAGCCATGGCGCCGGGATCGATCATCGCTGTGTCGTCGACCGCCAAACCCGACAACATGAAAGCGCTCGCGGAACGCGTCGGCAAAAAAGGCATCGAGGTGATCGACGCCCCGATCTGCCGCGGCCGATTCGCTGCCGACAGCGGTACGCTGCTGGCGCTGGTTGGCGGCAAGCCGGACGTCGTCGAACGCGCCCGGCCGGTCTACACCGCTTTCGCTTCCGACGTTGTGCATCTCGGCGAAGTCGGCAACGGGCAGGTGGGCAAGGCGATCAATAATATGATGCTGTGGTTCAATGCGTGCGGCGTCATGGAAGCTGGCCGGCTCGCCGAAAAGACCAGCGTCGATATGGTCAAGCTGCGCGAGGCGCTGCTGACGAGCTCGGCTGCTTCCGATTCGCTCAAGGAGTGGGATCGCGTGTCGTTCACCTGGGCGATGAAAGACATGCAGATCGTGTCCGACATGACGGACAAATCCGGCCTGTCGTTGCCACTGACCGGTGCAATCAAGGAAGTCGTCAAGGAAGCGCGCCGTGTGAAAGCGAGCAATCCGCCGAACTGGACCGGCAACAAGCCGCTCAAATACGAATAGCGCTTAACGTTACAAAATGCTCATCAACGATCGCAAAGTCATTACAAAAATCTAATCGAGTTTTCGTCGTCTGCGTGCGAATGTGTTGCGAACTTTCGCCGCAATATCCCGCACCAATGGGCAATGTCGGGCTCAACGCAACGGAGTTGTCCTATGCCCATGAGAGGCGAACTTCCCACGGCTGCGGCGCGAACTTACGACCGTGAATCGCTGGGCGAGACTTTTTGGTCGTCCGCGCTCACGATCGCCTCAGACCGCGATCTTCAGGCCGTTGACCGCTTTCGCCCTGATCGGGCTTCTGCTGACAATCAACGTTGTTCTGCGCTACCCCGATTTCGGACAGGCGTTCGCCGAGTTCGCGATATTTCCCTAATGTTCTTTCATCCGTCGTTCGACGGTACATCTCACGACAGGTCCATCGCCGAGACGCCACCATCGACAAAAAGATTGGCGCCCCAGACGAAGGATGAGTCGTCAGTCACAAGGAACAGCACGGCCTTTGCGGCTTCGACAGGCTCTCCGGGGCGCTTGGCCATGTTCGGCACCGGGCGCGAAGTGTCGAATTCGTCCATGCCAACCGGCGAGCCGATCTTGTTCGGCACGATGGCGTTCACCCTGATCTTGTGCGGAGCGAGTTGCACGGCCATGGCGCGCGTGAGATTGGCGACGCCGCCTTTGGCGGCGGAATAAGCGATGGCGCGCTTGCGGCCCATGAAGCCCGAGGTCGAGCCGACGTTGACGATGCGGCCGCCCCCCTGCGTCGCCATTTGCTGGCCGACATGTTTGCCCATCAGGAACTGGCTCTTGAGCGTCACCGTCAGAACGCGATCCCATTCCTCTTCGGTGATGTCGAAAATGTGCTTGTTGTCGGAGATGGCAACGTTGTTGACCAGAATGTCGATGCGGCCGTACCGGGCAACGATGTCTTTCACCAGCGCGGCAACATCGGCGCCCCTGGAGACATCGGCGACAAACAGCGTTGCATCGCCGCCCGCTGCGTTGATGGCGGCGGCAACGCGCTCGCCGCGCGGCTTGTCGAGATCGACCAGCGCGATCTTGGCGCCTTCCGCCGCGAACAATTTTGCGATTTCCTCGCCAATGTTGCGGCCCGCCCCGGTTACGACAGCCACCTGGTTCTGCAATTTCATTGTTTTGATCCCTATTTGCCGGCAAACGATAGGCCGTGAGATTTCTGCGTTCAATCGCGGTATAAGCTATTGATTTATTGAATTAAACCTCGCATTCAGGAACTGCGTCGCCAACCCGCGCAGCGCCGTCTACACTGTGCGGGGCGAACCGGTGCAGACCGCACCGCAACCAAAACGGCGCAACAGGGCCAGGGAAGGGCTAAGGCAGCCATGTTCACGTCATTGATGACGAGTCGCCGTTTTCTGCCGCTGTTCCTGTGTCAGTTCTTCGCTGCGTTCGGCGACAACTTCCTCAAGACCGCCCTGGTCTTCGTCATCCTGTTTCAGGTCGCCGGCGAGAATTCCTCTGCGTTGATCACGCTCGCCGGCGCGACGCTTATTTTGCCGTTCTTCTTCCTGTCGGGTCTCGGCGGCGAGCTTGCCGACCGTTACGACAAGGCGCTGGTTGCGCAGCGGATCAAGTTCGTGGAGATCGGCGTCACCGTGGTAGCGGTCGCCGGTTTTGCCTTTCACTCGCTGATCCTGCTGTTCCTGGCCGTGTTGCTGTACGGCACGCTGGCGTCGCTGTTCGGTCCGATCAAATACGGCATCCTGCCCGATCATCTCAACCGCAACGAGCTCACCGCCGGTAACGCGCTGATCGAAGGCGGAACGTTTCTTGCCATCTTGCTTGGCACCATCACTGCTGGTGTCGCCGCAAACGGCGACAGCAATCCGATTCATTTCGCCTGGCTGATGATCGTGACGGCGCTGCTGAGCTGGCTTGCCGCGCGTTCCATTCCGAAAACCGGCGAGGGCGCGCCGACACTCACCGTCAATCGCAACATACTGGTGTCCACCGGTTCGCTGATCAAGCAATTGCGCGCCGACCCGCGGCTGTGGTGGGGCGCGCTGGTGGTGAGCTGGTTCTGGCTGGTCGGTGCGCTGATCCTGTCGTTGTTGCCGCCGCTGGTGACAATCAATATTGGCGGCACCGAAGCTGTCATCACGGCTTTCCTGACGATCTTCTCGGTTGCGGTCGCGGTTGGCTCGGCACTGGCGGCGTGGCTTGCGCACGGCCGTATCGTTTTGTTGCCGACGCTGATTGCCGCGGTGCTGCTCGGCGTGTTCTCGCTCGATCTCGGCTGGACGGTCTCGTCGCTGGTCCCGGCGGCGGCTCCGCTTGGTATCCACGCCTTCTTCGCTTCGCGCTATAGCTGGCACATCGCGATCGATCTGGCGGCACTGGCAATTGCGGGCGGACTGTTTGTCGTGCCGGCATTCGCCGCGGTGCAGGCCTGGGCCGGCGCCGATCGCCGCGCCCGTATCGTCGCCGGGGTCAACGTGCTCAACGCAGCCTTCATGGTCGTGGGCGCGATCGTCCAGGCAATCCTGCAAAAGTTCGGCTTTGGCGTCTCCAGCCTGTTTGTGATGATCGGCGTCGCCAACCTGCTGGTGGCGATCGTGATCGGCCGCACCATGCCGGCAAGCTGGGTGAACGATTTTCTCTCCATCGTCTTCCGCGCATTCTTCCGGCTCGAGGTAAGCGGTGTCGAGAACGTCGCCAAGGCCGGCGACAACGCCATCATCGCGCTCAATCACGTCAGCTTCCTCGATCCGCCGCTGGCAATGGCATTCCTGCCGAAGCGGCCGGTGTTCGCCATCGACGTCGCGATGTCGAAGCACTGGTGGATTCAGCCGTTCCTGAAATTCGTCGACACCATGGCGCTCGATCCGCTCAAGCCGATGGCGATGCGCACGATCATCAATGCGGTGCGTGAGGGCAACATGCTGGTGATTTTCCCGGAAGGGCGAATCACCGTGACCGGCAGCCTGATGAAGGTCTACGACGGCGCCGCCCTGATCGCCGACAAGTCGGACGCGATGATCGTGCCGGCCCGCATCGACGGCGCGGAAACGACCATTTTCAGCCGTCTCAAAAGCTCGCAGGTGAAGCGGCGGTTGTTTCCGAAAATCAGCGTCACAATTCTGGAGCCGCTGAAGCTTAAGATCGATCCCGAGCTGAAGGGGCGCAAGCGCCGGCAGGCTGCCGGTGCAGCGCTGTATCAGATCATGTCGGACATGATCTTCCGCACCACCTCGACCGACCGCACCATTGTTGAAGCCCTGGTCCATGCGGCCGAAGAGCATGGTCCGAATTGGCTTGCGATCGAGGATCCGGTCAGCGGTCAGATGACCTACAAGCGGCTGTTGCAGGCGACCCGGATCCTCGGCGCCAAGCTGATGCCGCTGGCCCCGGAAGGCCGCGCGCTCGGCGTCATGCTGCCGACGTCGAACGGTGCAGTCGTCACGCTGCTTGCAGTGATGTCGGCGGGCCGCGTGCCGGCAATGATCAATTTCACCGCGGGCGCTGCCAATGTGCTCGCGGCCTGCCGCGCCGCTCAGGTCGACACCATTCTCACGTCGCGCGTTTTTGTCGAGAAGGGCCGGCTGGACAATCTTGTCGAGCAAGTCGGCAAAGAGGTGCGCATCCTTTATCTTGAGGACATTCGTCCGACCATCGGGCTTTTCGACAAGCTCCGCGGCGCCTTGAACTGGAAGAAGCCGCTCGTGACGCGCAAGCCCGACGATTGGGCGGTGATCTTGTTCACGTCTGGTTCGGAAGGCACGCCCAAGGGTGTGGTGCTGTCAAATCGCAATATCCTGGCAAACGTGGCGCAGGCTGAGGCCAGCATCGATTTCGGGCGCGAGGACAAGCTGTTCAACGTGTTGCCGGTGTTTCACTCATTCGGTCTCACGGCAGGTACTCTCCTGCCGCTGGTGTCCGGCGTTTCGGTCTATCTTTATCCGTCGCCGCTGCATTATCGGACCGTGCCGGAACTGGTCTACGGCGTCTGCGCGACTGTGCTGTTCGGCACCGATACGTTCCTCAACGGCTATGCGCGCGCTGCCAATCCGTACGACTTCCGGTCGCTGCGACTCGTGCTGGCTGGCGCCGAGCCAGTGAAGGAATCGACGCGCCAGATCTATCTGGAGAAATTCGGCCTGCGCGTTCTCGAAGGTTACGGTGTCACCGAATGTTCGCCGGCGATGGCGTTCAACACGCCGATGTTCAACAAGTTCGGCACCGTCGGCCGCCTGCTGCCGGGCATGATCCCGCGCCTCGAAAAGGTCGAGGGTGTCGACGAGGGCGGGCGGCTTTATGTGCAGGGCCCGAACGTCATGCTCGGATACCTGCGGGCGGATCAGCCCGGCGTGCTCGAGCCGCCGCCCGATGGCTGGCACGATACCGGCGATATTGTCGCGATCGACGAGCAGGGCTTTATCCATATCAAGGGCCGCGCCAAGCGTTTCGCCAAGGTTGGCGGCGAAATGGTTTCACTTGCGGCAGTCGAGATGCTGGCCGGCGATCTGTGGCCGGACAATCAGACCGCGGTCGCTGCGGTTCCCGATGCGCGCAAGGGCGAACGGCTGATCATGGTCACCGACCGCAAAGGCGCGACGCGCTCCGACTTCATGACTTTTGCCCGCAGCAGGCACGCCTCCGAGCTGATGCTGCCGGCGGAGATAATCGTGCTCGACAAGCTGCCGATGCTGGGCTCCGGCAAGATCGACAACCTCGCCGTTAGCAAGTTCGTTCGCGAGCAGGCGGCAGCAAAGGCCGCGGCAGCGGAATAGGTTACTTGCCCCGCATCGCCAGCACCCGGTCCACCATCGCTCCGGCTTCGCCGAGATAATTTGCCGGATCGCACAATTTGGCGAGCGCGGCGCGGTCGAGGTGCTTGGTGATTTCCTCGTTTTCGGCCAGCAGGTCGACCAGCGGCCGTCCTGTCGCGACCACTTTGCGGCAGATGTCGTAGACCAGGTCGTGAGCGTACTGGCGGCCGAGATAGGGGCCGAGCCCCATCATCACCGCTTCCGAGACGATCAGGCCTTTGGTGATATCGAGATTGGAGCGCATCTTCTTCTCGTCGACCTGCAGGCCGTTGAGCACGAACAATGTCTGCGCCAGTGCGCCGGCGGACAGGCAGAAGATTTCCGGCAGCACGATCCATTCGATTTCCCACGGCCCGGTCGCGCGCTCATGGTCTTCCACCATGGCGTCGAGCAACGCGGCGGTCTGCTGACGCACCACTGAAGTCAGCGCGGTGATGTAGACCGACGAAATCGGATTGCGTTTCTGCGGCATGGTCGACGATGAGCCACGGCCTTCGTGGAACGGCTCGTAGAGTTCTTCCACTTCGGTTTGCATCATCAGCTTTACGTCGAACGCGATCTTGCCGCAGGTGCCGGTGATGAGGCCGAGGAAGCAGCCGACCTCGGCAATAGTGTCGCGCACGGTGTGCCAGGCGATAGCCGGCTGGCTGAGCTTCAGCTCTTTCATCAATTCGGCCTGGGTTTCCAGTCCGCGTCCGGACAACGACGACAGCGTTCCGGCGGCGCCGCCGAATTCGCCGACCAGCACCCGCGTCTTCAATTCCTTGAGCCGCTGCTTGTGCCGCTCGAACGCGGCGAGCAACGTCGCCATCTTGTAGCCGAACGTGATCGGCACTGCCTGCTGCAGGTTGCTGCGGCCCGCCATCGGCGTGTCGCGATATTTGCGCGCCAGGTTGGCCAGCGCATCGGCGATGCCGTTGAGGTCCGCCTCGATCAGGGCAAGACCTTCGCGGATCTGCATCACCGTCGCGCTGTCGGTGATGTCCTGCGTGGTCGCGCCCCAATGGCACCACTCGCCGAGCCCGTCTTTGCACAGCGCGACCAGTTGCTGGACGACAGGGAGCACCGGGTAACCGATGCGCTCGGTCTGGATCTTGAGCTTGGCAAAATCGATTTCGGAGACGTTGCAGTGCCGGACAACTTCCTCGCCCGCTTCTTTCGGGATGATGCCGAGCCGCGCCTGGGCTTTCGCCAGCGCTGCCTCGAAGTCGAGATATTTCTGCACACGGTTTTCGTCGGAAAATACTCGCCGCATGGCCTCGGTTGAGAAAATGTCGCGAAATACGGCGGAATCGATCAAGCTCGACGGCATGGGCAGAACTCTCCTTGGCGCGCCTTCAGGCCGCTCTCCCTAACAAAATGGATTTGCCAAGCCCACCCCCTTAGAGTGGCATCATGGCCGGGTACCCAAACTATAACTTCTCGCTGCCGCCCGATCTGCGTGCGATCCACGAAGCGGAATATCCGCGCTTTAGCGACGCGGAAATGCAGCGCCGCCGCGCCGAGATTGCCGGCCTCCTGCTGGAGGCCGATGCCGATCATCTCGTCTATTGCGGCGCCAACCGGTTTGGCTCCGCTGTGCAATGGCTGACAGGCTGGCCGGTCACGGCGGAAGCGGTGGGCGTTTTCACGCCGGGCCTGCCGGACGCAATGTTTGTTCAGCACGTCAATCATGCGCCATTGGCGCAGAAGCTTGCGGCGCCTGCTGAAGTCGCCTGGGGCGGCGCGTCATGCATCGCCGCTGCTATGGGCGCGCTGGAGAGGCGCGGGGCGAAGAATGGGCGCGTCGCGGTCGTCGGCCCCATGACGTTCGAGCAGCATGGCACGCTTTCGGCAAAGTTCGGCACCATTGCCAATCTCAATCGCCGTTATGTGCGGCTGCGCCAGGTCAAGTCGGCGGAAGAGCTCGACTGGATGCAGATCGGCGCCGCGATGACCGATCGTGGCATGATGGCGCTCCGGGAGGGCCTGCGTCCGGGATTGTGCGAGCGCGATCTCTCGGAGCTTGTCGAACGTTCGTATGTCGCGCTTGGCGGCATTAACGTCATTCATTTCTTCGGCGTCACGTCGATGGCGAACCCGAATCTCGGTGTGCCGACCCAGTTTGTTGGCAATCGCAACGTCGCAAAGGGCGACATCGTGTTTTCCGAAATCAGCACGTCGTTCTGGGAGCATCCCGGTCAGGTGCTGCGCAGCTTTGCGGTGGGTGAGGAGCCGTCGAAGCCTTTATCGGGACCTGCATGCTGTCGCCGACGCTGCTTTCGATGCCGTCGCCAAAGTCTTGAGGGCAGGAGCGTTGCCGCAGCAAGTCATCGATGCTGCAGGCATGATCGAAGAAGCCGGTTTTACGATCATTGATGATCTGCTGCACGGCTATGGCGGCGGTTATCTGCCGCCGATACTCGGCTCAAAGAGCCGGCCGAGCGCACACGTTCCGGACGAACCGTTCCGCGCCGGAATGGTGGTTGTGATCCAGCCCAACGTCGTGACACGCGACGGCAAGGCCGGCGTGCAAACCGGTGAAATGGTCTTAATAACCGAGACCGGTATTGAGCCGATGCACGCGGTGCCACGCGGCTTTATCCGCGTCTGAAGGCGTTGCTGCAGGACGCGAACGCCGCGCCGTACCAGCGTCCTTAATAGTGTCCTACCGCAATCTTTTTAACACTCAAGGCGCGCACAGCAGGGTCGCGCGCTGTCACAAGAGCGCGTGAAATGCGCTCGCACGGTGCTTCGTGTGGTGAATGCAAATTAGCAAATTTGAAAAACTGAATTTTTGTAAAGGATGCCTCTTCACTTTGAAGCTTTCGATACACGCGCTGTAAAGAATACCGCTTCAACCAATCTTCAGCATAGGCTGAGAACCGCAATAAGCTTCACCAATTCAATACTGTGAGCAGGTCAATAGTCGTCCCCGACGAACGAATTCACGGCGTCATACAGGGGACGAACGTTGCGCAAGAGTACCGTAGTCATGGTCGGCTTCGCAGTCATGTTCGGGCTGCTCGCGGTATTTCTTGCGCAGGTGTGGCTCAACAATCAGGCCGATGCGCGTATGAAAAGCCTGGAAGCACAAAGAAAAGCCGCACCGCCAGCACGCACGATCGTTGTTGCAGCCAAGTCGATGCGGTTTGGCGAAGAGCTGGCCGCATCTGCAATGCGTGAAGTCGAATGGCCGGAAGGCGCGTTGCCTGCCGGCTCATTCGGCAAGATTGCGGATCTGACCAAGGGCAAACGCATCGTGCTTGCGGCGATCGAGCCGAACGAGCCGGTGCTTGCCGCGAAGGTAACCGGGCCGGGCCAGCGCGCGACGCTGTCGGCGATGCTCGGCGAGGGCATGAAGGCGGTCACCGTTCGCGTCAATGATGTCCAGGGTGTCGCCGGCTTTGTTTTGCCGGGAGATCGCGTCGACGTCTTGCTGACGCGTACCGGAGAAAAGAATACGGCGATGACCGATGTCGTCCTTCAGGACGCGCGCGTGCTGGCGATCGATCAGCTCGCCGATGAGCGGACCGACAAGCCATCCGTCGTCAAGGCTGTCACGCTCGAAGTCAATGTCACCGACGGCGAGAAGGTTTCGCTGGCATCGACGGTCGGCACGCTCTCGCTGTTGCTGCGCAAGGCCGGTGAGCTCGTCGACTGCCGACGCACGGCGGGTGACTTCGGCCGATCTCGGCAAGGCCAACACGCCGGCGCGAAGAAGCGCATTTCGTGACGATCGGCGTGATCCGGGCGGGGCGAGGGGATCGCGTTGAATACACCGTGCCGGTCGAGGGAGCGGGCAGCCATTCGGCTGCGCTTTCGACCAATGCGGCACACGACTGAGAGTTTTGGGGACGATAGTAGTGGCGGGGAGGCTGACGTGACGAGCCAGTACAAAGACAAAAGCTACGGCGCAAGCCGGAGAAATTCGGACAGGGGCATCGGCGTTGGTACGCTGTTGCGCAGCGTCGCAATCAGCGTCGCGCTCGCGTTGCCGGTCATGGCGACGCTGGTGCCGGTCGGCGCGGCGCAGGCGCAGCAGCGCATCCAGTTCGCCAATTCGCGTACCGGCAAGGTCATCGTGACGGTCGGCAAGTCCGAGGACATTCACACCGATCAGAGTTTTGTCGACATCATGGTCGGCGATCCCGACGTCGCCGACGTCAATCCGCTGACCGACCACGCACTGTCGATCCTCGGCAAGAAGATCGGCACCACGCGAGTCACGGTGTATGGCCCGGACAAGAAGGCGGTCGGCATTTTCGACATCGAAGTGTCCTACGACGTGTCGCAGCTTTCGTCCGAAATCTGCACGCTTCACCGGCGGCGGCATTCGTGTTTCTTCGGTCAACGGCCGCATCATGCTCAGCGGCACGGTGTCGGATGCGGTGACGCTGGACAAGGCGGTGAGTATCGCGCGCCAGTTTGCGCCGGACATCATCAACACGGTCCAGGTGACGCAGCCGCAGCAGGTCATGCTGGAAGTGCGCTTCGTCGAAGCGTCGCGCCAGGCCAGCCGCGAACTGGGCGTGCAATGGAACGTGTTCGGCAACCGCTTCCTGGCCAATGTTGGCAATCAGACTCCGGCGTCCCAGCTGCCGATCACTTCGCCGGGCGGCTCATTGAATTCTGCCGGGTCCGTGGTCGCCGCGGGTTTGCTTTCGGGTGCGTCGCCGTTCGGCTTCCTCGTTGGCCGTCTGATTGGCGGCTCCAATCCGGTGGACGTCGAGCTCAATGCGCTCGAGCAAAAAGGCCTCGTTCGCAACCTGGCGCAGCCGAATCTCGTGGCGCTGTCGGGGGACACCGCGAGTTTCCTCGCCGGCGGCGAATATCCGATCCCGGTGCCGGGCAGCCTCGGCCAGGTCACGATCGAATACAAGAAATACGGCGTCGGTCTCGCTTTCACGCCGACCGTGCTCAACAACGGCCAGATCAATATGGTGATCAAGCCGAATGTGAGCCAGCTCGACCCTGCGCATTCGGTGTCGATCGCCGGTGGCATTTCGGTGCCGGCGCTGACGGTGCGTGAGGCCTCGACCACCGTCGAGCTCCGGGACGGCCAGAGCTTCATGCTCGGCGGCTTGCTGCAGAACGACAGCCAGACGAGCCAGGATCAGTTGCCATGGCTCGGTGACGTTCCGGTGCTCGGCTCATTGTTTCGCAGCGCCGCATACCAGAAGAACGAGACCGATCTGGTCATCCTGGTCACGCCGCACATCGTCCGTCCGTTGCGGCCGACCGATCCGGTGCATACGCCGCTCGACGGCACGCTGCCCGGAAATGACATCGATTTCTTCCTGATGGGCAAAGCGGAGGTGAGCCCCGCGCTCGCCCGGATGGCTGTCGGCGCGATCAACCGGCCCTATGTCGGCCATGTCCTCGACCTGCCGAAAAACGGAGGCGTCTATGTCACGGCCAGAGATTAAACGCGCAAGCCGCGCTATCGCGGCTGCGGTTGCGTTCGGTGCATTGCTCGCCGGCTGCTCCGATATCTATTTCGACCGGCGCGAGACCGTTTCGCTTGGTGCGAACGACGCAGTGTCGTCGAACATGGTCGAACAGATGGTCGATCCGTGGCCGCGCTACAGCAATAACAACAACCTCGCGTTCAACGGCGAGCGGATGCAGCGCGCGGTCGAGTGCTACCGCAAGGACAAGGTCACCCAGCCGGCCGATCTCAATCCATCGACGGATTCGGCCGCGCCGCCGCCGGTAACGGGCGATTCGTGTGCCGGCCAGATGACTTCCGGCAGCGCGCAGCCCGCGAGCGGAGCAGCGGTGGCCGGCTCCCACTGAGGGCCATTGCCGAGTAATGCGCCAGTAATGTGAGTGTGAGCGATGCAGGTTAGCCGATCCGCCCCATCGGGAGTGCAAACGAAAGTGGTGGTTCTGACCGCCGATGACGGATTCGAGGAGCAGGTTCGCGCCACGTTCGGCGCCAGCCCGAAAATCACCCTCGATGTGATCAAAGGCACGTTGGCCAGCCGCGCCGCGGACGCGAGCTTCGAAGGCGCGAGCGTCGTTGTCGCCGATGTCAACGGCGACGACGAAGCCGAGATGCATGCACTCGCGCGCGTCATGGAGCGCATCGGCAGTTGGCCGCCGGTCGTCGTGGTAGCCCAGACGCTCGATGCCAGTGTCGCGCGCCGGCTGATGCAAATGCGGGTGTCGGACTTCCTGGTGAAGCCGGTAACGCCGATTGAACTGGTGAAGACCTGCGCCCGCGTCGCCAAGGCGCCGGGCAATACCGATGCGACGGAAGCGCAAATATTCACCTTTCTGCCGGCCGTCGGCGGCGCCGGCGTGACAACGCTCGCAGTGCAGACCGCGATGTTGCTGTTGAACAGTGGCGGGCGTGGCAAGACTTCGACTTGCCTTGTCGATCTCGATTTCCAGCACGGCGCGTGCTCCGACTATCTCGATATCGAGCCGCGCCTCAATATCAGCGAGATTGAGCCAAGGCCGGAACGGCTCGACCGGCAACTGCTCGAAGTCATGCTTTCGCAACATCCGTCCGGTCTGTCGGTAATTGCCGCGCCGAATCGGCCGGCTGAAATGCGTTCATTTGATCCGGACATCGTGACCCGGTTGCTCGATCTTGTGTCATCGCATTTCGATTATGTCGTTTTCGACATGCCACGCACCTGGTTCTCGTGGACCGACAGTGTGCTGCTGGGCTCGAACAGACTCTTTATCGTCAGTGAAACAACGGTTCCCGGCCTTCGGCAGGCCAAGCAGCTTGGTGGCCGCTATCCGCGAACGGCTTGGCGACAATCCGAAGCCGCAGGTCATCATCAATCGCTTCGTGCAGAAGATGTTTTCCGCCGGCCTTCGCCGCAGCGATATCGAGCAGACGATTGGCGACGCTTTCCTCGCCTGCATACCCAATGACTATGCGCTGGTGCGCGAGGCCATCGATCGCGGCGTGCCGCTCGAGGAAGTCAAGAAAGGCAACCTGATCACGGCTCAGCTCAAGCAGATCGTGTTGCCGCCGGCGGCAGCTAAATCCGCCACAGGGGCTGTGGCAAAAAAACTTGGTATGTCCTGGGCGCGCGCCTGAAACGTCCGCAAGGTGAAGTAAATCATGGCTGGCCGTTTCTCAACTCATCGAGTCGCCGCGCCGGCGATTGTTCCAGCGATTGAAGAACCCGTCCCGCAGGAAACGATCTCCTACAGCGCGCTTCCCGCGCCCGCTGCTATTCCGGAACCGGTAGCGCCGGCTGCTTCCAATCCTCTGCTCACCGACAAGCTGCTCGACGCCAAAGTGCGGCTGCATCGCCGGCTGATCGAGGAGATCAATCTTTCCGCGCTGGAAAAGCTTCCCGAAGACGAGATGCGCGCCCACATCCAGCAGCTGGTCGGGCAATACGTCGTTACCGAGCGACTCGCGCTGAACACCGAGGAACTCAACGACTTCGTCTCAGAGATCCTGGACGAAATGACAGGGCTCGGCCCGCTCGAGCCGCTGCTCAAGGATGCCAAGCGTCAACGACATCCTGATCAACGGTCACGAATGCGTCTATGTCGAACGCCGTGGCACGCTCGAACCTACTCCGGTACGTTTCAAGGACGAGGCGCATCTGTTGCGCATCGTCAACAAGATCGTCTCCGCCGTCGGCCGTCGCGTGGACGAGTTGCATCCGATGTGCGACGCGCGTTTGCTGGACGGCTCCCGCGTCAACGTGGCGGTGCGCCCGGTGGCGATCGACGGTCCGCTGGTGTCGATCCGCAAATTCTCAAAGAAGCCTTTCAATCTGAACAAGCTGGTGGATGTCGGTGCGCTGCGGCCGCAAATGGCGGAGCTGCTTGCGGCGGCGGTGCGCGCCCGCGTCACCTTGATCATTTCGGGCGGTACCGGTTCCGGCAAAACGACGATGCTCAACGCGCTGTCCGCCTTTATTTCCGAAAAGGAGCGCTTGCTCACCATCGAAGACGCCGCCGAATTGCAATTGCAGCAGCCGCACGTCGGGTCGCATGGAAACGCGTCCTCCAAGCATCGAAGGCAAAGGCGAAATCCGCCAGCGCGATCTGGTCAAGAACGCGCTTCGTATGCGGCCGGACCGGGTGATCCTCGGCGAGTGCCGCGGCGAAGAAGCCTTCGACATGTTGCAGGCCATGAACACCGGCCACGAAGGCTCGATGGCGACGGTGCACGCCAATACGCCGCGGGACG
Source organism: uncultured Alphaproteobacteria bacterium (assembly GCA_963739945.1). Taxonomy (GTDB): domain Bacteria; phylum Pseudomonadota; class Alphaproteobacteria; order Rhizobiales; family Xanthobacteraceae; genus BOG-931. Next base: position 128,017 of record CAVUCN010000006.1, read on the forward strand.
CCATTTCCCGTCTCGAGCAGATGATTGGCATGGCCGGCCTGCCGATGACGGTGTCTTCGATCCGCGGCCAGATCGCGTCGGCGATCAAGGTCATCGTCCAGTTGTCGCGTCTCTCCGACGGCAAGCGCCGCGTGATGAGCATCGCCGAGATCACCGGTCTCGAAGGCGATATCATCCAGATGCAGGAAATCTTCAAATATCGTCCGCACCGGCACGGCGCCGGACGGCGGCGTACAGGGCCACTTCCAGGCTACCGGCGTGCGGCCGCGCTTTCTCACCGATCTCGTCGCCATGGGCATCAAACTGCCCGGCGCCTATTTCGATCCGTCGCAGCCGCTATGACCTCGCTGCTCGACTTCGATCCGATTTATCTGGTCTGGCTGTTCGTCGCCGTCTCGGTGGGATTGGCCTTCGAGGCCGTTTATCTGCTGACATTTTCCGCAGCATCCTATCGCAGCAAGATCAACCGGCGGCTGATGCTGTCGAAGGACCGCACCGACCGCGAAAGCGTCCTCATCGAGCTGCGCCGCGAACGCGGCCTGACCAGCGGCGGCAACTTATCAGCTGGATCTGGTGTCGCTGAACCGTCTGATCCTGCAATCGGGTCTCACCGATCGGTTTCGCGCGCCTGATCATGTTTATTGCGATCGGCTCCGCCGTGGCATTTGTCCTGACATGGATATTCCGCGGCAGCCTTATCGAGGCGATCGTGGTGGCGTTGTTCAGCGCGACGGCGTTGCCGTATTTCGTGTTGCGCGTGTTGCGTGCGCGGCGGCAAAAGAAATTCAGCGCGCAGTTTCCCGACGCGCTCGACATCATCGTGCGCAGTCTGCGCGCCGGTCATCCGGTGCCGATCGCGATTTCCATGGTCGGGCGCGAAATGCCGGACCCGATCGGCACTGAATTCGGCATGGTATCCGACGAAATCACCTACGGCGCCGATCTCGAGACGGCGATGCGCAATCTCTACGGCCGCATCGGCTCCGACGACCTGCCGCTGTTCGTGACGGCGGTCGCGATCCAGGGCTCGACCGGCGGCAATCTCGGAGAAATTCTGGAATAATCTTTCCGGCGTCATCCGGCAGCGTTTCAAGATGCGGCGCAAGATCCGGGCGCTGGCCGCCGAAGGCCGCGCCTCGGCGATGATCCTGTCGGCGCTGCCGATCGGCCTGTTCCTGGTCGTCCAGGTCATCGCCCCGGACTTCTACGCGTCGGTCTGGCATGAGCGGCTGACGAAGATTCTGCTGTTCTCGGCCGGCGGCTGGATGACCATCGGCAATCTCATCATGTTCAAGATGGTCAACTTCAGGATTTAGCCGATGGATCCGGAAAGCGCATTCGATCTGTTCGGCACCAGCGCGTCGACGATGCTGACGGTGCTGGTATTTCTCGCCACCGCGACGCTGGCTTTCGCCGTGATGCTCGGCGTGCGGGCGCGCGAGGCGGTGCAGCCGTCGCGCGGCGCGGGTCAATATCGACGTCGACGATCCGACTAGCCGGCGCGGCCTGCGCTCTTCCGGCGTGCGCGCGGCACAACGGCTGATCGACTATACGACAAAGCACTATTCGGAGGCCGACAACGACAATGTCAAATTGCTGCGTCGCCGGCTGACGCAGGCCGGCATCTACAGTCCCCACGGTGCCGCGTACTTTCTTTATCGCGCGCGGCCTCGCTGCGATGGCGCTGAGCTTCGTTCGTGTTCTGCGTGCTGCCGATGCTCGGTTTCGGCGGCAAGGCGACATTCTGGCTTTTTGTCATGGCCGGCGGATTGTTCGGCTATCTGGCGCCGAGCTTTTATCTCGATCGGTCTGACCGAAAAGAAGCGTCTGGAACATCAGTCCGGTTTTCCGGATTTCATGGACTTGCTGGTCGTATGCGCCGACGCTGGCCTCAGCATGGAGGCTGCGCTCGACCGGGTTGGCCGCGAACTGGTCGATTCCTATCCGTCGCTCGCCGCCAATATCCATATGGCGAACCTGGAAATCCGGGCCGGACGCACCATGACCGAGGCGCTCGAGCATCTGGGCGACCGGCTGGGTCTCGAAGAGGCGCGCTCCTTCGCCACGCTGATCCAGCAATCGGACGAACTCGGTTCCAGCATCGGCGATGCGCTGCGCGTCTACAGCGACGACATGCGCCACAAAAGGCTGTCTCGTGCCGAGGAGAAGGCCTACAGCCTGCCGGCCAAGCTCGCGCTGCCGATGATGGTCTGCATCTTCCCGGTGCTGTTCGTGGTCATCCTGTGCCCGGTGATCGTCCGCATGGTGACGGGCAATTGGTGAGGTTTTTCAACGCTTAGTGCGGCGAAAGGCCCGATCGAGAAAATCTTAACGATCCTCGCCTAGCTTGAGGCGTCCCGGTGCTGTCCTGGCACGGGGTGGGGCGGGCCCATCCTCGCATTTCTTGCGCAAAGAGCCGGGCGTGTCGTGGTCCGGAGCGCGTAATGAGTATCCGAGTGGCGCGGGTCGTGATCGTCATGGCGGCGTGCCTGACGTGCCTTGGCGCCTGCTCAAGCTCGACGAAGCTCGGCGATCTGCTCAAGCCGAATTCCAGCACCGCTGCAAACGATACAACCGACGGCGCCCAGCCGGCCGACGTGACCGGCTCCTTTACGACGCAGCCCGCGGAGCCGGGGCCGAGCGGAGAACCGGTCGCGCCGCTGTCGAAGCCCGGCCATGTCGGCGACGATCCCGAACGACGACTTGCAGCTCGGCAAGAAATATTTCCGCAGCAACAATTTCGGGCTCGCCGAAAAGAGCTTCCGCACCGCCGTCGAGAAGCATCCCAACGACGCCGAGGCATGGGTCGGGCTAGCCGCGTCTTACGATCGGCTGCACCGCTTCGACCTTGCCGACCGCGCTTACGCGCAGGCCATTCACATCGTCGGGCCGACGGCCGAAATCCTCAACGACCAGGGCTTCTCCTACATGCTGCGCGGCGACTACACCCGCGCGCACAAGAAGCTTCAGGAAGCGCAAGCCAAGGATCCGTCCAATCCCTACGTGCGCGCCAACATGCAACTGCTCGAAGAGAGCTATCACGACGGCAACGCGATCCAGTAGCGCTTGAGCACGCGCTTCGTCCGACGCCTCCGATTCACGATGTCAAACAGCGATGCGTGCCTCACCTCTCCTCCACGGGGAGAGGTGGAAATTTTGCGCAAGCAATCTCGTTCTCGCGATGCACCCGCATCCGAGTTGTTGTCACGCAGTTAAAGCCACGAAACGTTTCGCTCTCCGCACCGATCTTCGTCAGAAGGCGTCAGCGGTGGGGGCCGGCGCCGTCACGATCAGGGCTTCAAGCCACGAATGTAAGAAGCAAAGAAAAGGAAGCAGAACGCCGACAGACGCATAACCGCTGCACCTGCCGGTGCAGCGCGCGCCTTGCAGGGCGCGCTCGCCGATCGGCGTTCCACCACGGTTCTCACCCAAGGGACTTTCCATCCCAAAGGCTCACCTCGGGCCAGGCTTCGTGAGACGGATGCCACGTGCCGGGGATTACCCGCCGGCTTCCGTCTGCACTTCCAGCGATGCACCTCGCGGACCGGTCATAGTGCCGGCAGGCTGATGCCCGAGACGCCCGGGAGCGGAGGTGACGAGCCGCCACCCGCGGGCACCGCGTCCCGCTCCATCAGCCAGGGTCACCGGCTGACGTCCTTCACGTAAGCGGGATTGATCGCCATTGTCACCGAACAACAACGCGAAGTCAAAGCATAAAAAATTGTGCAGACAAATCGCGCACTTGCGCGGTGCGGATTTTTCCGTTCCGCGCGCGCTTCGATGCGTTTGATTTGCGGGAAAAGGCAGTTCCGTAAAATAAATCAGCTACTTATTGCGAATGAAGCCGGATCAGCCGTTTGCCGAGATTTTCGCCGCGGTAAAGTTCCGCAATCGCACCGGGGCAATTTTCAATACCGTCGACGATCTCTTCGCGATACCGGATGCGACCTTCACGAATCCACGCCGCAAGCCGTGCGATCGCTTCCTCGTAACGGTGCTGATAGTCGAAGGCGAGGAAGCCTGACATCCGGGCGCGTTTGACCAGGATGTGACGTTCGACGCGCGGACCCATCGGCGGCGGATCCCAACTGGCGATGGACGCCGTACCGCAAATGACGATCCGCGCGCCGATCGCAAGCTGCTTGAGCACCGCGTCGCTGATCGCACCGGCCGTGTTGTCGAAATAGACGTCGATGCCGCGCGGGCAATTGTCCTTGATCGCTTCGTCGAGATTGCCGGCCTTGTAGTCGATGGCGGCATCGTAACCGAATTCCTCGCGGCAGAGTTTGACCTTGGCGCTGCCGCCGGTCAGGCCGACCGTGCGGCATCCCGCAAGCTTGGCGATTTGTCCGACCGCCGAGCCGACGGCACCGGCGGCGGTTGAGACGACGACTGTATCGCCGGGCCGCGGCAGGCCGACGTCGAGCAAGCCGAAATAGGCCGTGACACCGTTCAATCCCAAAATGCCGAGCGACAACGACAACGGCAGGTCCGGCTCCCGGACTTTCCGTGTGACCGATTTGCCGTCGGAAACCGCGTAATCCTGCCAGCCAAGCAGGCCCATCACTTTCTGGCCCTCGGCGTAATCGGGGTGGCGCGATGCGACGACGGTGCCGGCAGCAAACGAGCGCATCACCTCGTCGATGCCGACCGGCGTCGCGTAGTTGGCCGCTGCCGCCACCCAGCCGCGCATGGCGGGCTCGACGGAGAGAAACTCGTTGCGGACCATGAATTGCCGGTCGGCAAGCTCGGGCACCGGCGCCTCGGCGAGCTCGAAGTTATCGGCTTGCGGAATGCCGTTTGGCCGCGATTTCAAACGAACCTGACGGTTGGTTTTCGGCGCCATGAGCGGCTCTCCACTGAAGCGACAGGTCGCACATAGGGCGGTTCCGCCGCGCTTGGCAACCTTCGCCCGGTTCAGCCGGTCGAACCGGGCGACAGTCGCTGGAGGGCCTCGACCCGAACGGTGCCAAAGCCTGAATCAAGGCTTGAATACCGGCCTTTACGCCGCGATATGAACGTGAGATTGAGGCCCCGCCGCAGTGGACGGGACCAGAAGGAATTGCATGTTTCAATCGTTCAAAAATTTCATTTCGGAATTCGTCGAAGGCGATAAGCATCCAAGCCAGTTCGGCGCAGACGATTACCGGCTCGCGGCGGCGGCGATGCTGGTCCATGCCGCGGCGATCGACGGCGAGATGTTGCCAAGCGAGAACGAAAAGCTGCACGCCGTCATCAAGCAGCATTTCAATCTCGACGATGCCGCGACCGAGGAGCTGATCCAGAAAGCCACTGCCGCCGAACACGAAGTGGTCGACCTGTATCATTTCACCCATCAACTCAACCGCGCGCTCGATGAGGCTGGACGCGCCCGTATCGTCGAAATGATGTGGCAGATCGTCTACGCCGACGGCCAGCGCGACGAGCTTGAGGACAATCTGATCTGGCGTGCCGCCGATCTGCTCGGCATCTCGCCGCGCGATCGCATCGAACTGCGCCGTCACGTCAGCGGTGAGGACAAGGGCGATCAATGAAGCCGATCACGCTGATCACCGGCGCGTCCGCCGGCATCGGCGCGGAGCTGGCGCGGGTCTTCGCGGCGCATGGTCATAAGCTTGTCCTGGTGGCGCGCCGGCAGGACCACCTCGATGCATTGGCGGATGAGATCGCGGCGGCGGGAAAGCCGCGTCCGACGGTGCTCGTTGCCGACCTCGAGCAGCGCGACGCCGTCAAGCAAATCTGCGAGCAGTTGTCGTTACGCAGTCTCGAGCCGGAGATCGTCGTCAATAATGCCGGCTTCGGTCTTTCCGGCGCGGCCGCCGAATTATCGCGCGGCGAGCAGCTCGCCATGATTGATCTCAATGTTCGTGCGCTGACTGAACTGTCGCTGGCCTTTGTCGAGAGTCTCGAGCGCCACCGTGGCGGCATTCTCAATGTCGCGTCTATTGCCGGTTTTCTTCCGGGGCCCGGAATGGCGGTCTACTACGCCACCAAGGCCTACGTGCTGTCGTTCAGCGAAGCGTTGCATCGTGAGCTTGGCCGCCGCGGCGTGCGGGTCACCACGCTGTGCCCGGGTCCGGTGCTGACCGAATTCCAGGCGCGATCCGGGATGCGTATCGACACCATCCCGAAATTCATCACCCTGCCGGCGCAACGCGTGGCGCAGATCGGCTATTGCGCCTTGATGCGCGGCAAACGGGTCGTTGTCGCCGGCCTGGGTAACAAAATTATCGCTTTTCTTTTTCGCCTGCTTCCGAACGCTTTGCTCATGGCCGCTGTCGATCAGCGCACTCAAAATCGGGATGGTCCCCCGTAACATCCAACCTTCAAAAATTGGGGCGGACGTAATAGAAAACTGCTAACGCTTCGAATTGTCGAGTGATGCACCAGCCGATCCTAGTCATTCTGCATCAAGAAAATTCCACGCCGGGCCGCGTCGGCAATGCGCTTCGCGATCTTGGCTACTGTCTCGACGTGCGCCGCCCGCGCTTTGACGATCCATTGCCCGAAACCATGGCCGACCACGCCGCCGCGATCATCTTCGGCGGGCCGATGAGCGCCAACGATCCCGACGATTTCATCAAGCGCGAGACCGACTGGATCGGCGTGCCGCTGAAGGCGAACAAGCCCTATCTCGGCATTTGCCTCGGCGCCCAGATGTTTGCGCGGCATCTCGGCGGCAAGGTGTTCCGGCATCCGGAAGGCCATGCCGAGATCGGTTACTATCCGATCCGTCCGACCGCCGCCGGTTTCTCGCTGGTCGGGCAATGGCCCGAATGTGTCTATCAGTGGCACCGCGAAGGCTTTGACGTGCCGTCCGGTGCGGAGCTTCTGGCGGAAGGCGATACGTTCGAGGTGCAGGCGATCCGCAACGGCTCCGGCTACGCCTTGCAATTCCATCCCGACGTGACCCACGCCATGATGCACAAGTGGACCACGCGCGGACACGACCGCATGCAACTTCCCGGAGCCAAGCCGCGCGACACGCATTTCGCCGATCGCGCGGTCTACGACTACTCCGCCCGGGCTTGGCTCAGCGTCTTTCTGGAGCGCTGGCTGGCGGTTGCCTGAGGGTGTTGCTCCGCAATGAGACGTGAGTAGTCGGCAAGGCCGCGCCCGAAACGCGAAAGCCACAAACAAAAGCTATCTGACAAATTCTCGAACCACGGGCGCTCTCGGCTAAAGGCTGACCTCTTGCACAGGCGATGCTGGATCAACCTCTAAGGTCCACGCTTTTGCAAATTTCCAAACTTCAGCCGTTGGTTCGTTCGGGTGTGAAGTCGTGTTCAAGAAACGACGGTCGTCGGTTCCGTCCCCATTGACTAACTCGTCGATTACATCTTTCACCTTTGGGCAGTCGTCACCCACAACGCAAACGAGAACAACCTGGTCCTCAATACATTTCTCTACAAAAGCTTCCAGCTTTGAAGAATTCCATGCTGTTGCATGCAGGATTATCCTCTGGGCATATCGCATCTCAAGGTCCGACGGGTTTAGCGGTATTCATCGCTCGGCCCCTCTCTTATTTAGCTCGCATTGAGCCTTGAACAAAAATCGGCGCGTCGCGATTTGAAGCACAAAACTCTTGCAGGTATCTTGGAACAGCGTCCGGTACATCACCGCTGAATGCTGCGTTCGGAGTTCAACGCATTTTTCGATTTGAGATATAGCGGGGTTAGCTTCTTCATTAAGACTGGGCCGAAGTATCCCTGTGGATTTGACGGCGGTAAGCCGTCCCTAGTCTCCCATTGCTTAATTGTTACTTTGGCATCCAGAAACGCCTCCTCGATAGTCCCGCCTATGCGAAGGCTCCGGTTGAAAAAGGCGTCACCGAAGTAAGTCCACTCGCGCTCGTTTGCGCAGCCGAACGAGGGATGCTCTTCGTCAGCCGCCGTCAGGATAACCGTGTTCTCATTCGCAAGAGGTTTGAGAAAGACTTCGGAATAACATGCCGATACGATAATGATCCGGTTTTTGATGTGCTCGTTGTCCAGAACCTTGGCTACGCCTGCCGGTGTAAGGTCTCCCCAGACTACGTCTGGAAGCGACAAAAAGACGCCATCGCTTGATCCGTGCGAGGTCATGAAGAGCAATAAAACGTCCTCCTCCGGATCCATGACTCGTGCAATCGACCGCACAGCCGCCGCAAAGTTTTGCCGCGAGGCTACAGGAACAGTGCCCACGGTATCGGGATGATTGATTAAACGTACAATCCCTCCGTCGATGGAAAGGAAATGTGCCAGAGACTCCAGTCCGCCATTCATTTCGTTCAGAAAGACATCTTCGCTGGCTGCTCCAACGAGACCAATAGCGTATATGTCTGTCTTGCCTCTCGTTTGCGCAGAAAGCGCGGACACCTGAGAATCCAGAAGAGCGACTTGTGCCAATTCGACCTGCTCGTCATCGACGATACGCGGCCGTTTCTCAGCCCGATGGTCAGATTGCGCTCTGATGTACGCCGAGATGTATTCCCAATAATTCGCTCTGCGTATATCGAAATCGCTTCCGCGGAACGCCGGAACAAGCGGCAGGGCCGACAAAGTCACGATCAACGTCAGTGCGAGCCCAAGCGCGCGTGGAACTGCCAGACGCCTTTCCGGTTCCACACTGCGGAAAAGTGCCGACGCAGCTCCGATCCACCATGCCCACACGAGCGGGTAGATCAAAAGAACTCCCCAACTATTGGCCGTCCCGGCCTCCAGTATTTCAAATTTCAAGCCAAAGGCTTTCGAGCCGAGCGCGACTACGACGATTGCCAGGTCCGAAAGCACACCTAATCCGGTAAGCGCACAGAAGACAGGAAGGCGGTTCGGAGACCGGACGAACGGAGTGACGACCGCGAAAGCTACAAGGACGTTGGCCAACGAGGAATTGAGCCCGTAGGGCGTGAACCTCACTGGCGCGCTGGCCGTGGCATATTGGGAAGCCAGATCGACCAGCAATCCAACGATAGAAAAAATGAATAGCGTGGGCAGCCCCGCGGCGATTGGTTGCTGCGTCGATCTCCACACCGCGGCGTGCGAAACCAACTTGAGGACACCGAGAAAATTCTGAGGCTGAAGGTACTTTCGCATCACGCTGGATTGAGGTGGCTACGCCCGCGTCTAAACCAATAGATGTGGCGGTCTAATTCGACGCGAATTCGACCAATAAAATTGTCTGTAATTGCGGAATTTGCGATCGCCATTTGAGGTGAGAAAATGGCAGATGTTGTCAAAATTGCTCGCGTTTGTTCAGAATAGCATCGTCCAGCACGGCGACCGTAAGTGATGCGCTCGCATCCTGTCCCGAATTAATCTCGAGTTAAGGTCATTAACGGACTTCGACGCGCCGCGAGTCCGTGTCTGCGACATGAACGGTGGCCCACTTTGCGTGATCGCAGCAACGCCGGCGATCGACTTCAGTGCGCCGACGCAGACTGTAATTGAAAGCCTCAGTCTTGGAGGCTCTCTGTGCGGCGTTAACCTACTGGGTGCGCTGATCAGTGGATATGAGTCTCGACGCTCCCTACAACTCGCCACTCTCGCGTTGGAAATCGGATTGATATCCGCTAGCAGGTGATTTCGTTATTTCAACGCAGACTACCGGTATTTTTAGTTGGCCACGGTATCTAGGTTGTGGTGACCGCCAAAGCTGGCAGTTCCGAGCCCCGTCGAGGGTGAAGTTACCTGTGCTGAAATGATATCCGCCAATTCGGCCTAGCAGCCGTGCGCACCCACGCTATGATGCACAAGTGGACCACGCGCGGTCACGACCGTATGCAACTTCCCGGAGCAAAGCCGCGCGACACGCATTTCGCCGACCGCGCGGTTTACGATTATTCCGCGCGCGCCTGGCTCAGCGTTTTTCTTGAACGTGGGCTGGCAGTTGCCTGAAAGGTATTTGCGTACTATCAGGGACCGGAGCGGGATATTTTTCGCTCTTGGGGGCTTCAGACTTCAATGCATTCGCCTGTTCTTACGAAGGCCGGCGGCCTTTCGGCGTCGCCCGTGGCCGTGTCGCCGTTGCACCGTTTCCTCATTCAGTGCCACGCGCAATTTCGCGACAACAACGATGGGGCGGTCGCCGACTATATTCCCCAGTTGAAGAAGGCTGATCCGCGACACTTCGGCGTTTGCCTCGCCACCATCGACGGGCATGTCTACGAGATCGGCGACAGCGCCGTGCCGTTCACGATCCAGTCGATCTCGAAGGCATTCGTATTTGCGTTGGCGATTGAATTGCTCGGCCCGGAACGGGTCGAAAGCGTCATCGGCGTCGAGCCGAGCGGCGACGCCTTCAATTCGATCCGTCTGCGTGCGGACAATCGGCCTTACAACCCCATGGTCAATTCCGGAGCGATTGCCTGCTCCGGCTTGATCCACCGCGCCAAGGGCGCCGAGGCTTTCGAATATATCCGCGCTGCGCTCGGCCGCTTTGCCGGCCGCGAACTCGATGTCGATGAAACAGTGTTCGCATCGGAGCGCGAGACCGGCGATCGCAACCGCGCCATCGCCTACCTGCTGCGTAATTACGCGGTGATCCAGGGTGACGTCACGGCGGTTCTCGACGTTTATTTCCGCCAGTGCTCCGTGCTGGTCACGGCGCGCGACCTTGCGGTCATGGCGGCGACGCTCGCCAACAACGGCATCAATCCGGTGACCGGCGAACAGGTCATGAAACCGTACACGGTCGCCCGCACGCTCTCGGTGATGACCAGCTCGGGCATGTACGACTACGCGGGCGAATGGATTTATCGCGTCGGCTTGCCGGCCAAGAGCGGCGTCGGCGGCGGTATCGTCGCTGCGCTTCCCGCCCAGCTTGGTCTCGGCACGTTCTCGCCGCCGCTCGACAGTCACGGCAACAGCGTCCGCGGCCTGCAAGTCTGCGAGACGATCTCGACCCATTTTGGACTGCATATGCTCAGCCGATCAGGCGACGTGCGGACCTCGATCATCGCCGATTATGATGTTGGCGGGATAACGTCCCGGCGCAACCGGCAGCCCCGCGACCAGGAAATACTCGAGCAGTATCACGAGGACGTGCGTATCATCGAGCTGGTCGGCGCATTGACGTTCGCCACGATCGACTATGTGTCGCGGCGCATTACCGAGAAACATACGCCGTTGCTGATCATCGATTTTCGCCGGGTTGCATCGATCACCGTGGCAGGCGGTTTGTTGCTTGCGGACAGCCTGCGTCAGCTCTCTGACAGCGCGACGACGGCGGTTCTGTCCGGCGTCGATAAGGGATCGCAGGTGGAAGATACCATCTCACCGCTGATTAGCGACTTGCCCGGGGTGCGTTTGTTCAGTCTGCTCGATCAGGCCATCGAATGGGCCGAGGACCAGGTGATCTTCCGTTACGGCGGCTACGTGACCCGCAAGGACAACGCTCACCTGCGGGAACAGGCATTGCTTGCCGGCCTCAGCGACACCGAGCTTGCCGACTTGGCCGCGCTTGGAGTCACGCGCCGGTTCAAAACCGGCGAGCGGATCGTTCACGCCGGTGAAGGTGCTTCGTCCCTGTTCTTCTTGCAAAGCGGAATGGTCAGCGTGAAATTGCCGAGTGGCGTGCGGCTGGCGAGCCTCGATCAAGGCATGGAATTCGGCGAAATGGCGCTGCTCGACGAGCAGCGCTCCGCCGATGTCTGGGCCGACACCGACGTCACCTGCCTTGAACTACCGCTCGGCGAGTTCAATCGCTTCCGCACCGAGCACCCGCTGATCGGCGAACGCATTGCACGCAATCTGGCAAGCATTCTCGCCAAGCGGCTCATTCTCGCCAACGCGAAGATTGATTTGTTGAGCGCGTATTGAGGGCCAGAACGATACGCCTGAATTGCCACCAGGGAGCGGTGAATTTCGCAGTCAGGTGGCTTGGCATCGCCTTTGATGTTCCTGTAGGCTTTTCCTGCATGATCCAGGGAGGGAAGAACCATGCTGAGGACGATAGCCGTAGCATTGCTTGTGACTGGCATGTCTTTTGGAATTGCCGAGGCGAAAGGGGCTAAAGCTAAACCCGTCACGTACTGTCAAACCGAGCAGATGGCGAGCGCAAACTGCGCCTGCGGTCCGGCAAAGATGATGTGCAAGAAAGGGCAATGGTGCCACGCTTTCTCAGGCACCTGCACGCAGTAAGACCTGCAATCGGCACAAGGGCGCAAGCCGCCAACGCAGCTTGCGCCCACGTGTACGTTTAGCGCCCGGTGTTCTTGAACGTTCGCGGCGCAGTACCAGCGCCGCCGGCCCAGGTAGACCTTTTGTGAGTCCCCGACCTAGTGGCCGCTGACCAACTGATCGGCGAAATAGGCCACGGTTTTGGTGTAAACCTGCGACGCGTTCCATTGCAGCAGCACCTGGAAATTTGGCGCGCTGCTTTCGCACCGAGCATCCGCCAATCGGCGAACGTATCGCGCGCAATCTGGCCGGCATCCTCGCCAAGCGGCTCAGTCTCGCCAACGCAAAGATTGACCTGCTGAGCGCGTATTGAAGACGCGGCGATGCGCTATTCTCTTGTTGTCAAAGCCGAGAGCTGATCGGTGTCGAAACGCGCGCGCAGCTTGCCGATGGCTTTGGCATCGGGCGTAACGCCCGGCGCGGTCAGCCTGGCAAGCTCTTCGAAGTAGTGCTCGTGCCCCGGCGGAGAGACGGTCATCAGCACGCGCGCCGGTTTTTCGCCGACGTTGGTGATGTTGTGGGGCACTCCCGGCGGGATGAACAGATAAGTCCCCGGCGTCGCGCGGACCTTCTTTTCCCCGACCCACCATTCGCATTCGCCCTCCAGCACGTAGAACGTCTCTTCCTGCACCCGGTGGACGTGAAGCCCGGTGGCGAATCCTGCCGGGATCGTCCAGTCGAACATGCTGGTGTGCTTGGTGTCCTCGCCGGTGACGAGGAATACCAATGGTTCGCCCCGAAGCGTGACTCCGTTGTTCTGGTCGGGCATGCGAATGACGGGCGTGGCGCTCATGTAACCCTCCATGGCTCAATGCTTTTTCCTGCAAGCACTGTCGCAGGGTGCCTCTGTGACGCCGGTAAGTCGTGAAGAGGTTCCGAAATCATTGCGAAAAAGCTCCGAAGCGATAACTTCCTTGCGGGATGGCGACAATGCTCGCGTTTGGTCCGTTTCGCCTCGATACCGAAGCTGGAATCCTTTTCCACGGCGCCGAGCCGATGTCGCTCGGCCGCCGCGCAGTCGCGCTTCTGGCAGTGCTTGTGGAACAGGCTGGCGCGCCAATATCCAAGGAAGCGCTCGTCGAAGCGGCCTGGCCAGCACAGGCGATCGAAGACAGCAACCTCACGGTACAGATTGCTGCGCTCCGTCGCGTTCTGGAGGAGATCGCTGGCGGAGCGGACTGGATCGAAACACTGCCACGGCGCGGCTACCGCTATGTCGGACCGGCGGTTGCGGTGGCGGCCTCTGCGACCGCAGCCAGCGCGCCAGCCGTGGCGGCTCTGGCGTTGCCAAACAAGCCATCCGTCGCCGTGCTTCCGTTTTCGAATTTGAGCGGCGACCCGGAGCAGGATTATTTCGCCGACGGCATGGTCGATGACATCATTACCGGGCTGGCGCGCATCAACTGGCTGTTCGTGATCGCTCGCAACTCGACATTGACCTACAAGGGCCGCGCGGTAGACGTGAAGCAGGTCGGCCGCGAGCTTGGCGTTCGCTACGTGCTCGAAGGCAGCGTACGCAAGGCCGGCAACCGCGTGCGTGTTACCGGACAGATGATAGATGCGTCGACCGGGGCACACGTGTGGGCCGAGCGGTACGATCGCAGCAGTGACGATGTCTTCGCGCTTCAGGACGAGATTGCACTGTCGGTTGTCGGCGCGATTGCGCCAAGTGTCCGGCGCGCCGAAATCGATCGCGTCACGCGCAAGCGGCCCGACAGTCTCGATGCTTACGATCTTGTGCTGCGGGCGCAGCCCCAAGTCGATTCCGGCATGCCGGAGCAGGTGACGAAGGCGTTATTGCTGCTTGAACGGGCGATCGAACTCGATCCCGCCTACGCGCTGGCGCACGGCAATGCTGCAATGAGTCACCACTGTCTGTTCCTGCGCGCCGGCTTACAGGAGATCAACCGCGCAGCTTCGATCCGTCACGCCCGATCCGCGCTACTTCATGGGCAGGACGATGCGACAGCGCTGACTCTTGCGGGATTTTCCATAGGCATGGATGGACATGATAGCGAGGCGGCCTTCACCGCGCTGGAAGCGGCGCTCGCCATCAGCCCTTCATCGGCGCTGACCTACATTCTCGGCAGCGTTATTCTTGGGTGGACTGGTGAAGCGGAGCGCGCCATCGAGTGGAGCGAGCAAGGCATGCGGCTGAGCCCCTTCGATCCTTGGGCTTTCGCGGCATTCGACGCGCAAGCAACGGGTCACTTCCTTCGCGGCCGTTATGACGAAGCCTGTCGTGCTGCATACAGGTCCGTTCAAGCCAACTCCGCGCACAGCATCACTTATGTGAAATTGGCCGCTGCGCTTGCCAAGCTTGGACGGCAGCAGGAAGCTGAGATGGCGGCGGCCAGAGTCCTGGAGCTGCATCCGACATTTCGATACAGCCGCCAATTTGCAGGTGTTAACTGCGCACCGGCGCTGGCGGCATCTCTTGGCGAGGCACTGCGCATGGCGGGATTGCCGGAGTAGCGTCAGGGCGTCCGCGGTCGCGTGAACGCAAACGTTGCCGGTAGCGCGTTTTAGTGGCCGCTGACCAGCTGGTCGGCGAAATAGGCCACGGTCTTGGTGTAGACCTGCGACGCGTTCCATTGCAGCAGCACCTGGAAATTCGGCGTGCCTTCATCCCAGGGCTTGCCGGGCTGCCAGCCGTAGCCTTTGAGATAATTTGCCGTTGAAGCCAGCACGTCAGGCACGCTGCGAATAAGGTCGCGGCGGCCGTTGCCGTCGAAGTCCACGGCGTATTTCAGATATGACGACGGCAGGAATTGAGTTTGCCCGATCTCGCCGGCCCAGGCGCCGTGCATGTCTGTCGGCGCCATGTCGCCACGATCGATGATCTTGAGCGCAGCCAGCAACTCGGGGCGGAACTTGTCCGGGCGGCGGCAGTCATTAGCCAGCGTCGCCAGCGAGCGTATGGTCTGGAAGTTGCCGTTGCCCGAACCGAAATCGGTTTCAAGGCCCCAGATGGCAACGATCACTTCGGCCGGAACGCCGAACTGGGTCTCGATCCGCGACAGCATCGAGCCGTATTGAATTATTTTATTTTTGGCACGCGCGATGCGCGGCGGCACCATCCGGCCGGAGAACTGTTCGAAACTTTGCTTGAATACGCCCTGGGCGTGGTCGCGCGCGATGATGGCGGGATCGGGGGTGATGCCGGTGAGGCTTGACTGGATGGTCGGTTGCGAAATGCCTTGTGCCGCCGCTTCGGTCTTGAACGCTTGCAGCCAGGCGCCGAAGTCGCCGCCGCAGGGTGCGGTATCCGCAAGCGCCGTACCGGCGCCAGTACAGATCAGCAGACAAGCCGCCAGCCAGAAGGCAAGCCGTTTCACCCGGAAGCTGGGCAGTCCCATATAATCATCCTTTTGTTCGCTCCCGGCATGAATCACGGCATTTGGTCGCCAATATGATGCCGCAGCACCGCGCCCGGTTCCAGTCTCAAGACACCTTGGGAAAGCTCAAGTTTTGGCCGGCTCGTAGCGGTCGGCTTGAAATAGCTCCCGGAACAACTGTGTTGAAATCAGCACAACGGCGAGGGTGCTAAAGCCGCCGATCAATACCGCCGGAATGGTGCCGAACAATGCAGCGGCGCTGCCGGCGCGAAAATCGCCCAACTGGTTCGAGGTGCCGGTGAACATCGAGCCGACGGCGAACACCCGTCCCCGCATCTCATCCGGCGTGTGCAGCAACAGCAGCGATTGGCGGATCACGACGCTGACGGTGTCGGAGGCGCCGACGATGAACATGGCCCCCATCGCGAACAGCAGGCTCGGCGACAGCGCCAGCAAAATGGTGCCGGTCCCGAACATGGCAACGGCTGCGAACATGATGTGGCCGACGTGACGGGAAATCGGCCGGTGCGCCAATACCAGTGCGCTCAACAATGCACCAGCGGCAGGCGCGGCACGCAGCGCGCCGAAACTAAGCGGCCCAGACATAAAGATATCGCGCACAAAAATCGGCAGCAGCCCGGTGGCGTTGCCGAATAGTACTGCGAGCAAGTCGAGGAGGATCGCGCCGAGCACGACCTTGTGGTGGCCGATAAAAACGAGCCCGCTGAACAGCCGTTTCAGATCGACCGGCTCGCGCTTCGGCGCTGACCGTTCCATTGACCGTTCGGTGGCGATGCCGCGCATGACAAATGCAGCGGAAAGCCACAGCACGGCGCACGTCGCGAACACCAGCGTCGGGCTCAATGCGATCAACAGGCCGCCGAGCGCCGGCCCGGCGACGATTGCGATCTGCGACGCCGATGTCGAGCCGGCAATCGCGCGCGGTAACACGTTCGCCGGGACGATATTCGGCAGCACGGTTTGCAGGCTCGGCTGCTCGAAGGCGCGGCCGTTGCCGATGATAAAAGCCATGACCAACAAGAGACCCGGCGTGAGATGCCCGGTGCCGCTTGCGAGAGCGAGGACTGCGACCGCCATCGCCTCGGCTACTTGAGCGGTCGCGGCGATGAAGCGGCGGTCATAACGGTCTGCGGCGTGGCCGGTGACGAGGAACAAACCTATCGCCGGGATGAATTGTACAAGCCCGACCAGGCCGAGCTGGAACGGGCTTTTGGTCAGCGCGTACATCTGCCAGCCGACCGCCACCGCCTGAACCTGAAGCGCGATCGACGCTGCTATCCGTACGAAGAGAAATTGTACGTAGGGCCGATGACGAAGAAGATCGATAGGGGGCGGGCCGCCGGCGGTCATTGCGCCTGCTTCATAGACGCCGACGCGCGATTTGTCTTCGGGCTTCCAGCCCGCCTTCGTTGCTGCGCAACTACGGCGCGGCAGCCTTCGCTCGCTACGCTTGGGCTATGCAGGTTGGCCCGCCGAGCCGTAGCTCGCGTAGCGAGACGAGAATGGCGGCAAATAGCCCCTATAGCCGTTTCTTCGCAAAGGCCCGTCCCGACGCGGTTTTCAAATATTGCTCAAATGCGAAAGCTTGCTTTTCGTCCTTAAACGCAATGTACGTTTTAATTTGCCAAGGCTTGTATTTTGAAGTGTGAGAGACTTCGCCAGAGTTGTGCTTGTCAAGCCGTTTCCTTAGGTCCTCGGTAATGCCCGTATAGTGATGATCGGGAAGGGCAACACTGGTCAGGATGTACACGTACTTCATGTAACCCCTTGCGAGGCCCGCCTTCGTTGCTGCGCAACTACGGCGCGGCAGCCTTCGCTCGCTACGCTTGGGCTATGCAGGTTGGCCCGCCGAGCCGTAGCTCGCGTAGCGAGCGAAGGCTGGTGGAGCCGAGGGG
>CAVUCN010000007.1:0-18204 GCA_963739945.1 uncultured Alphaproteobacteria bacterium
CTCGGCCGGGCCGATCGATCTCGTGGTGTCCGACGTCGTGATGCCCGAGATGGATGGACCGACCTTGTTGCGGGAGCTGCGCAGCCGGAACCCGGAACTGAAGATCATTTTCGTCTCGGGTTACGCCGAAGATGCCTTCCAGAAGCATCTGCCGGCGAATGGCCAGTTTGCATTCCTGCCGAAGCCGTTCACGCTCAAGCAGCTCGTCAACGCCGTGAAAGAGACCATGGCAGCGTGACCGTGCATACGCCTGGCTCTTGGCGCGCGATAACTGTTTTCAGGATCGTAAATCTTTTTCGTGCTAGCTCTCGCGCAAGCATAAGCGATGGAGAGCGCCATGGAAGAGCTGAACGGCCGCATGATTGCGTGCCAGATTTTGATAACCGGACTGATTGCGCGTGTTGCGGAACGACTCTTAAAGACCGCTTCGATTATCTTTTCGAACTTTCGCGATGAAATTCACGCTGTGGTGCGGCAGGTCAGGATCGCCGGTGCGCTCGACAATGAACGCGTGCGTGAAGGTCGCAGTAAAAACCGTTGATGAGCTGTTTTTCCTGATGAAGCCGCCGAACCTGGATTGACGGATCGTGGCTTGCTTGAAATATTTTTGGGGTGGCGGCGTTTATATCGTCTTGGAGCTATGTTGCTCGTAACGAGGCGCCATGTACTTTCAGCGCGCTCGCAGCAGTGGTGTTTCGTTTTTGCTCCCGCGCTATCCGATATGTGTTGGATGGGCTGATAATTTTGTGCCGCCGTGCGCTGGATTTCGCGCGCGCTCAGTGCACTCGCTGCCTTTCTGGAATCGATGTGATCTGCGAAGTCAGATTCAAATTATTCCAATGCAAAACTGAGCCAGACACGAACTGGAACAGCTAAAATCTTCGATCGGGAATTTTGTTTGGCAATTATTTGACATGCGGAATTTTACCTCGATAAAGGACCTGTGATGCCGACTAAGTCCATGCAGTGCTTGGACTTTTTAGTGGTTCTAAGTTGGGGGGTGAAAAATGGTTGGAGCCAGGGCGCCGCGCTCGCTGCGCTCGTTCGACAGAACGGATCTGATCAAGGAGGTTTTTGACGCCAGAACCGGCCGCAAGGTGACGATCGGCTGCATGATCGCGGTGGCGTCGTTCACCGCTGCGGACGCGCAAGACTTGGCACTACCGCCGGTCACGGTCGATGCACCCGTTGTGCGCAAGAAGCCTCCGGCGACCAAATCGACGGCCGAGCAATTGCGGGCGCGCGCGGCGTTGCGTGCGGCGCACGCGCGGCAGGCGGAGCAGGCCAAACAGACCGCCGCGGCTAATGCAAACCAGTCTCCGCCAGACGCAGATCCTTACGCCAATCCCGACTCGCCTTATGAAGCCCAGCATTTGCAAGCTTCGGGAAAATTTCCGGAGCCAATCCTCAATACGCCGAAGACCATCACGGTGCTCACCAAGCAATATCTAGAGGACAAGAATGCGACCACGTTGAAGCAGGCGATCCTCAGCACGGCGGGCGTGACGCTGGGAACTGGCGAAGGCGGCAACGCGTTCGGCGATCGCTTCTTCATCCGCGGTTTCGACGCCCGTAACGACGTTTTTATCGACGGCGTCCGAGATTCCGGTGTCAGCGTCCGCGAGAATTTCTTCACCGACCAGATCGAGATTTTGCGCGGTCCGGCTTCGTCCTTCGCTGGTCGTGGTACCACCGGCGGCGCGATCAACATCGTGACCAAGCAGGCGAACACCGACAAAAGCTTCTATGATATGGATACGACCATTGGCACCGATGCGACCAAGCGCATCCAGCTTGACGTCAATCAGGTCATCGATCCGACGTTTGCCGTTCGTGCCGGTGGTGTTTTCCAGGACGCCGGTGTCGCCGGCCGTGCCTACACCACCGATGACCGTGATGGCGCGTTTGTTGCGACAAAATGGAAGCCGACGGATACGATCAAAGTCACCACCGACTATATTCACACTTACCTGCACGGCATTCCGGATTTCGGCGTGCCGTATTACCGGCCGGGGTCAACGGGGGTTAACACTCAACAGTTCACCACCACGGCGGGCGGTCCTTTTCCGGATTTCGGCGTCAATCGCAATAATTTCTACGGGTTCGTCAATCGCGATTTCTTCAAAGTTCAGCAGGATATCGGAACGATCAATACCGAATTCCAGATCGCTCCCGACCTCACCTTCACCGACAAAATACGTGCCTCGCAATCCAGCAATAATTACATCGGAACTCTGTCGGAATCGCCGATCACGACGGATCCCAATCCGGCAAATTGGACGGTGACAGCCAATCCGCAGAGCCGCTATCAGGTGACCGACGTAGTCGCAAATCAGTCCGAGGTGACTTACAAGTTCGATACCGGCGGTTTCAAGCATACGTTGCTGACCGGTGTCGAACTCGACCGCGAAACCTCATCGATCGATAAATATACGGGCTTGTCTTCTGAGGCGCTGCCAGGTGGAATGAGCACTGGGTCGGTGACCGGGATAAATATTTTCGACCCTCAACTCACCTTTGCGACATTCGGGTCGCAGCCGACGCTCGCGGGCTTGCCGACAAAAATCGCGATCAACACGGCAAGCGTCTATGGGATCGATACCGTCAACTACCGCGACCTCGTGATCCTGAACGGCGGTATCCGGTACGACGACTATCGTCTCAATACATCCGGCTATGGGACGGTAAACGGCGCAAATACATTCGGCACGCAGGCGGCAGAATTCGGTTTGCCGAACTTCAATCTGGGCCTTACGTATAAGCCGTTGCCGAACGGCAGTGTGTACGTGGCTTATGCTACGTCGTCCAATCCCGTTGGCGCCGAGTTCGACGGCACGAGCACTGCTTACGGCGGCGTTTCTCCCGTTCTGAACGGAAATTCCAACCAGATCCTTGGACCCGAAAAGAACAAGGCGGCCGAAGTCGGTACCAAGTGGGAATTGTTCAATCGGCGCTTGCTGGTGACGGGCGCATTGTTCAAGACCACGAAGGATAATGCGCGCGAAGCCTTCAACGTCACGGCTGCAACCCAAACCGCAAGCTGTCCTTATACTGCAACAAGTGGAAACGTTTCCTGCATTCTTGCCGGTGCCGCTTATTATGTCCAAGGCATCGACCTCGGCGTTACCGGAAAGATCACCGATAAGTGGAGCGTGTTCGGCGGCTTGGTGCTGATGCAGTCGAAGGTCACCAAGTCGAATTTGCCGGCCAATTTAATGCCGCAGCCTCTACTTTACACGACTGACGTGGGACTGCCGCTCGCCAACGTGGCTCATCAGTCCTTCAGCATGCTCAGCAAATATCAAGTTACCGATAAGTTGGAACTCGGCGGGCAGGCGGTATATCGGTCAAAGATATATGGCGGCACGCTGTTGGCTGCGAACGAGGGTACGTCGATCCCTTCCTACTGGCGGTTTGATGCCTTCGCCGAATACAAGATCGACAAACACTGGACGGCCAAGGTTTTCGTCAACAACATCTTCAACAAGACCTACTATGACGCGCTGTATCAAAGCTCCACGCCGTTCGTCCTGGAGGCGCCGGGTCGCGTTGGGTATTTCGTGTTGTCGGCGCGGTATTGACGGTTGGTGCGGGGCCGCATCCGCAAGAGTGGAAGATGCTGACCAACAACATCTTTGACAAGCTCTGCAACGGCGCGCTTTATCGAGTTGGTATGCCGTTTGTTTTGTCGCGCTCCGACGCGTTCAAATACTAGAATTAGTCCAGTTCTAAAGAAGGAAGTGAATGCTCGTTTGTGTGCCGAATGTTCTAAGCAAGGCTGAGGTGGCTGAATTCCGCGGCATCATGGATGGTGTCGCTTGGGAAGACGGTCGCTCAACGGCTGGTGCACAGTCGGCATTGGTGAAAGACAATGAGCAGTTACCTCCGGATGGCGAGGTTTCGCGAAAACTCGGCGCGCGCGTTATCAAGGCGCTGACGGCGAGCCCATTGTTTATTTCAGCGGCAATCCCGCGGCATATCTTTCCGCCGCTGTTCAACAAGTATGCGACTGGCAAGCATTTCGGTGGGCACGTCGATAACGCCGTGCGCGGCGATCCGTTGACGGGACTGCGCATCCGCACCGATCTGTCGGTGACGTTATTTCTGTCGGAGCCTGACGAATACGACGGCGGCGAATTGATCGTTGAGGATTATTATGGTTCCCACGAGGTCAAGTTGCCGGCAGGCGACCTGGTGCTATATCCAGCCACCAGCCTGCACACGGTGACTCCGATCACCCGCGGCGCGCGGGTGGCGTCGTTCTTCTGGCTGCAAAGCATGATCCGCGACGGTCATGCGCGCAGTATGATCTTCGACCTCGACCACGCAATTCAAGGATTGGTGAAGCGGCTCGGAAATGGCGACGCGAAGTCGTGAAGCTCACCGGCATCTATCACAACCTTATCCGCTATTGGGCCGAGCTATGAAAATGTCGTTGCGGTTACTGTGTGGCGTCGCTTTGGCACTTGCGATTTTGTTTCGGGCTGCGCCGTCGTTGATGGCGCAACAGCCGGCAGGAAGTGCAGGCTCGTCCGCTCCGGCAGCAGCACCCGCCGCGTCGCCGTCGGCGCCGGTTGCTACACCGGCACAATCCGCGCCTGCTTCAACCGACATTTCGTCCACGAGCGACGATGCGGGAAAGCCGGCATTTTGCGCCAGCGAGACTTTTCGCCGTGGTCGATGTTTCTCAACGCGGATGCGATCGTCAAAACGGTAATGTTGAGCCTGGTGTTCGCCTCGCTCATCACCTGGACGATGTTCATCGCCAAGACCATTCAGATGGCGCGCGCGCAAGCGCAGATAAAGGCTGCACTGGCGCGTATCGCCGATACGCGGTCGCTGAATGAAGCGCAGGTCGCGCTGGGCTCGGCACCGAATGTGCTCACTGCGTTACTGGCTGCGGCAGTCAGGAAATCCGGATGTCCGCCGACAGTGATGCTGAAGGCGGCATCAAGGAGCGCGCCGCATCGCGGTTCAGCGAGATCGTCCGGATGGAAGCGCGCGCGGTGCGTTACGGCATGGCCATCATCGCCACGATCGGCGCGACCGCGCCATTCGTCGGCCTGTTCGGCACGGTCTGGGGCATCATGGATAGCTTCATCGGTATTTCCAAAGCGCAGACGACAAATCTTGCCGTGGTCGCGCCGGGTATTGCCGAAGCCCTGCTGACAACGGCGATCGGTCTCGCAGCGGCGATCCCGGCTGTCATTATCTACAACCACTTCTCGCGGGTGACGAAGAGCTATCTGGAACTGGTTGGCCGCGGCTCGGGCGCGATCGGGCGTCTGCTGTCGCGCGATCTCGACCGTTTCCATGGCCGGCTTGTCTCGCGCGCGGCGGAGTGACCCATGGCCGTCGTACTTGGCGATCTGGACGATGATGATGACGATTTCGAGGAGGCGCACGAGATCAATGTGACGCCCTTCATCGACGTGATGCTGGTCCTGCTCATCATCTTCATGGTTGCAGCGCCGCTGTCGACGGTCGATTTGCCGGTCGATTTGCCAACCTCGACTGCGATCCCGGGAAAAGAAGCCGGACAAGCCGACATATATCACTATCAAGTCCG
This sequence comes from uncultured Alphaproteobacteria bacterium, assembly GCA_963739945.1. Classification (GTDB taxonomy): domain Bacteria; phylum Pseudomonadota; class Alphaproteobacteria; order Rhizobiales; family Xanthobacteraceae; genus BOG-931. The sequence goes on from CAVUCN010000007.1 coordinate 5,570, forward strand.
ATCTCGCCGTGGCTATCGGCGAAACCCCGGTGAAGCGCGTCGATCTCGTCAGGTCGCTGGACGTGGCGGCGGACGGCGGTAAGGACCGCCGCATCTTCCTGCGCGCCGACCGTGGCGTGCCGTACGGCGAGCTGATGGACGTGCTCGAGCGTCTGCGCATCGGCGGATATCGCAAAATAGCTTTGGTTGCGCTTGAAGGCGTGCCGAGTGACCCGGCGCAGGGCCATGCTGCGCAGCCATAGATAACCGGGCAACGGCGACCATATGACAGTGATGGATCAGGAAATCCCGCGGCATTTGTCCCGGAATGTCTGGATTGCGGCGGCGATAGGTGCGCTGGCGATCCATGCCGGCTGCGCCGCGCTGGCGCTGACCGCAATGCAGCCCGATGCCGACGACGATCTCGGCGCGCCTGCGATCCAAATTGGCGTTGAACTGATGTCGCCGCGGCTCGATCCGACCGATCTGCCGGTTGGTCCGGATACCGATGCTTCCGCGCCATCTCCTGAGGTCGTCGAGCAGAAGCAGAGCGTGGATCCCAGCAATTTGCCCAAGGCGGTGGCGACGGACACTGACGACCCCGATCGTGTTGTGTCTCCGACCGACTCGAAAAAGCAGACCGATACGCCGAAAACGGTCACGGTCCAGGCTGCCCCTTCGGAACAGTCGCTGGCGACCCAGGCGACTGCGATCCCAACCGTCAATGGTGCTCAGGAATCGACGCGCTCGGTCGCCCCTTCACTGGGGACCGGTGAGAGTTCCGTGCGCGCGAAAGTGACCTGGGAGAAGGAGCTGGTCGCCCATTTCGACAAATACAAACGCTACCCGGCGGACCGCACCATGCAGAAAGCCCAGGTTGTCGTGAGCTTTGTGCTGGATCGGCTCGGCCATGTGTTGTCGTCACGTGTCGTGACCGGGTCGGGCGATGCGTCGTTTGATGGTGGGCCGCGATTGCCATGTTGCAGCGCTCCGATCCGGTGCCGCCGCCACCGCCGCTGCGTCGCCGATCAGGGACTGACGTTGACGCTTCCGGTGATTTTCCAGGTCAAGGCACAAAACTGATTCGATCAGTTTCTTGGTGATCGCGTTCATCGCTTAGATCGATTTCAGTTTTTACGGTGCGGTTGCGCGGAAAAATTGTCGACCGTGCAGTCGCGCACTACACTCATGCACGGACGCGGAGCAGTCGGTGCACGACATTTCCCACGATGCGCTAAGACTTCGTCGAAGAAGCGTGCGGAGAGGAAGCCGACATGGGTGGCTGGATATCCATCAATGCGTTCTGGACGATCTGGCTGTTCGTCCATCTCATTCCTTCGGTTGGCCTCGTCGGGGCGCTGACGCATCAAGCGATGGCGGTCGCATCGCCAGTGCGCCGGCCAGCGGCGGAATCGTGACGCGCTTTCGTGCCGTGCCCGCCGCCGGTTACGCGACGGCCGTGTGCGTACTCTGGATCCTCACTCTATATTGTCGGTTCATTCATCTATACCAAGTATCGCATCTACATCCGCATTCCGCTCGAAGCCGGGCATTACTACAAGACCGGCGGCTTCTTCGATTTCAAGGAACATGTCGCAACGATCGGCCTCGTTCTGCTGCCGGCCTACTGGTATTTCTGGAAGAACGCGCAGAACCCGGCCTATGACAACGCACGCAAGGGCGTGACGATCGTGCTCGCGTCGATGTGCTGGTTCCTGTTCATCGTCGGTCACGTTCTCAACAATACGCGGGGGTTCGGATCATGAGCACGTCAGCGCCTCCACATCGTCTTTGGCAGACGTCAGGCAAGTTCAAGACGTTCGCGACTGTGTTTTCGATTTCCGGCCCGGTCGTCTATTGCATCATCCAGTTCCTGAACTGGCCGCTGGTGACGTTCTGGCCGGCGACTCGACCGCCTGGTTTGGGGTTACGAAGGCGGCCGGAGCGGCCAAGGGCCGAACATGCTGTGGTACGGCTGGACGCTGAGCACCATTCTTATCGCGGCGGCGCTCGGCGTCGTCGCGATGCTGCTGCCGGAGCGGATCACCGTCAAAATTCCGCTCTCGCTGGTGTGGATCATCCCGGTCCTGTCGATCCCTTACGTGATCTATTCGCTGATGCCGTGGTGGACGCTCGCCGCCGGCAGTCACTGACGTGCAATTGGTGACCTTACTCACGGTGGTTGGCCCTTCTCAGTGCCTGAACTCCGGCGATAAGTTAGGGACTATGCGCCGGTGCCACGAATTCGGCGCGACGCTGGGGCAGGGCACGTCCGGGAAGACCGCATGGCGCGTGATCGTGTCTGGCTGCGCGTCGCCTCTGACCCTTGCATTTGATCCTTGCGCTCCCAGCCATGGCGCTGCCGGCGGCGTGGTTTCGGCGAGGACGACACCGACGACGACAACGGCCCGTCTTATTTCGGCTTTGTCCGCGAGGTCGACGGTCCCGGCATTTCCGACGCCAAGGTGACCGCGGCGCTTGAAGGATCGCGGCGCGCTGGTGACCCGCACCGATATCATGGGCGTCTACAAGATTCCGGGCTTCGGCAAGGACATCGATCCGAAAGACGTCACGATTTCCTGCTCCAAGGAAGGCTACAAGCAGGCGAGCGTCGAGCGCCGCCCGGGAAGCGATCCGAAAGATCCGGTCGAAATCGAGTGTTACCTTCAGAAGCAGTGACCGAACGGTACGCTTCGATCCTGCGCAGGCACGTACGCACGGCCGCGGCGTCGGTGCGCTCGGCGCAATCCTCTTACTCTGCTTGTGTGCGCGCTGCCGCAATTTCGCCAGACATTGTCCGGCTCGGTTTCTTCCGCCGAAGAAGGCGCCATGGAAGGCGTGCTGGTCAGCGCGCAAAAGGACGGCTCGCCGATCATCGTGACGGTGGTCAGCGACGAGCAGGGTCACTTCCATTTTCCCGACGGCCGGCTATCGCCCGGACATTATGCGCTGCGCATCCGCGCGGTCGGCTACGACCTCGACAGTCCGCAAGTGGTCGACGTTGGTCGGCTTCGTCCGACGTCGCGCTCAGGCTCACGGCGCACCACCGATCTCGCCGCGCAGCTGACCAATACCGAATGGTTCATGAGCATGCCCGGCACGCTTGAACAGAAGCGGCCGCTGATCGAATGCATGAGCTGCCATACCTTCGAACGCATCGTGCGCTCCACCTACACCGCCGAGACGTTCGTTCCGGTGCTCAAACGCATGGCGCAGTACGCCAACAACACGACGCAGGCGCACATCCAATACGGCTCGCCGAGCGCGACGTGCGCGACGATCTGGTGCGCAAGCTGGCGGCCTATCTGGCGACCGTAAATCTCGAGCAGCGGCCCGTCATGGCCATACCAACTGCGGACGCTGCCCCGCCGAAGGGCCGGGCCACCCATGTCCTCATCACCGAATATCAACTGCCACGGAAAACCATCGCGCCTCATGATGTGCGCACCGATGGCAACGGCAACGTCTGGTATTCCAATTTCGTCGAGAATTTTCTCGGCGAGCTCGATCCAAAAACCGGCAAGAACACGGACTATCCGATCCCCGTGCTCAAGCCGGACTCGCCGACCGGGACGCTCGATCTTGAGGCCGATGCGAACGGCAATCTGTGGCTTGCGATGATGTTTCAGGCCGGCGTTGCCAAGTTCGATATGGCGACCAGGACCTTTCAGGTCTTTCCGGTCCAGGCGGCGCTCAATAACAGCGCCACGCAGCAATCGATGGTGATGCCGCGCTCGTCGCAAGGTGGACGGCAAGGTCTGGAGCAACGAGGTGGCCAAGCAGTCGATCATGCGGCTCGATCTCAAGACCGGGCAGTACGAGTTGATCGATCCGTTCAAGTTCATGTCCGGGCACATGCACGCGCCGTACGGGATGGCGGCTGATGCGCAGAACAATCTCTACTTCATGGATTTCGGCGACGAGAATATCGGCCGCATCGACGCCAAGACCGGTGAGGCGACGATCTATCCGACGCCGACGCCGAAATCGCGGCCGCGCCGGACCATGCTCGACGACAAAGGGCGGCTCTGGTTCACGGAGTTTGCCGCTAACAAGCTCGGCATGTTCGACACAAAGACCGAGTCGTTTCGCGAATGGAACGTACCGACACCGCACACTTATCCGTACGACGTCTTTATGGACAAAAATGGTGAGTTATGGAGCGGCGGCATGGCGAGCGATCGCGTGCTGCGCCTCGATCCGCAAAGCGGCAGCTCGGTCGAATATCTGTTACCGCGGCCGACCAATATTCGCCGCGTCTTTGTAGATAATTCGACTACGCCCGTTACGTTTTGGGCAGGAAATAACCACGGCGCCGAGATTTTGCGGATTGAGCCGCTCGATTAGATCTCGTTGCGATAGCGTCGTTTTGCAATCCAGATGCGTGCACGACGAATGAGCCGCGAAAATGCCCGAAGAATTGTGCAGAGTTTCTCTGCGACACTGACGCGTGCGACGCTTTGCGACAGGTCCGAAATGGCCGCTATCGCGTACCACTAGTGCGCGCGTTCGAGCGCAAGGACACGAGTTGCGGAGCGGCGGCCGTGAACGGAACTGCAGAACATGATATCGCCGATCTGGTGGCTGCGGCAGCTCGCCGCATTCGCGGTGATGGCGGCCGCGTTGCTGGTCTGGAGCGGCGACGTCGACGCGCGTTTGAAAGGCGAGAGCAGCTTCATCAGAAGCGCGTTGCCGAGTTACGTCGCTTCTCCGCCAGGTGTCTCCAAATATGTCGTCGTTGCGGCGCTCGATCATCCGTCGCCCGGAACGCAGAGCGGTTCGCTCGGTGGTTTGTTCAACCGGCCGGGTCTGCTCGGCGGTTTTGCGTCGGGCTTTCTCGGCGCGGGATTCCTTGGCGTGTTTTTCGGCCATGGCTGTTTTCGGCGGACTGAACGGCGTCGCGGTCGTGTCTCGGTCTCGCGTTCCAGCTCGCCCTGGTGGCGATGCTGTGCCGGCTGATCTGGACGTGGTGGACCGGCCGCAACGCAGCCGGCGTTTACCGGACTCTCGCCGCGGCAGCTTGCCGATCCGTATCTGCGCACACGTCACGAGTTGCTGCCCGGGTGGCGCATCATCGTCGAACGGTGATGAGGAGAGTGCGGCGGCAGAACGCTCAGAACCGCACACGCAGTCGGCCGCGACGAGCGAACGTTAGGCTGTGTTATTGCGGTTGCGGGCCGTCGTGGCAGGAACCCGGCGTAGTTCTGTGTTCCCACGGTGTGGGTACGTCGCATTTCGAGCAGGCCCCAAGCAGTAAGGCCTAATCCGAACAGGATGAGCAGCCGCAACGGTACGCTACGCAGTTGCCTCGCCATGATCCCCTCACGCGATACCCACACACACTACACCGACTGCCCGCGGCAAGCGATCCTGCTATGCCGGTGTGAATGCGGCGATACCAAGAGTATCGCGGCAAAATTTCTACTATCTTACCGGCCGGCGGCGCTCAACGACCCTCGAAATTCCCGGCAAAAGCCGCTTCGTGGAGGAAGGCTATCATGGATATTCATCTCTCTGGCTCCAGGCCGTCGCGCCGGGGGCCGGCGGACTCTTTCACCGGCACAGTCTGGCAGGACCCGATCATCGAGGCTCCGGCGCCGGCGCGCATACGCTCCGGCATGGTGCGTTTTGAGCCGGCCGCACGCACCCACTGGCATACCCATCCGCTCGGCCAGACGCTCGCGGTCATGTCCGGCTTCGGCCGCGTGCAGGTCTGGGGCCAGAAGGCGCGCGAGATTCGTCCGGGCGACGTGGTCTGGATTCCGCCGGGCGAAAAGCACTGGCATGGCGCCGGGCCGAGACACGGTCATGGTTCACGTGGCGATGCAGGAGGCGCTCGACGGCAAGCACGTTGAGTGGATGGAGCCGGTCACCGACGAGCAATACAAGACCGCGGGATAAGGCGAGGGCGGGCAATGCGTTACGAGCTGTACTATTGGCCCACCATCCAGGGCCGCGGTGAATTCGTCAGGCTCGCGCTTGAGGAGGCCGGCGCCGATTACGTCGATATCGCGCGGCGCTCGGGCAAGCGCGGCGTGCCGGCGATGATGAAAGTGCTCGAGGACAGGCGCAGCGCCCGTCCGCCTTACGCTCCGCCGTTTCTCAAGGCCGGCAAGCTGGTGATCGCACAGACCGCGCTGATCCTGTTTTATCTCGGCCCGCGGCTCAAGCTCGCGCCGCGTGACGAAGCGAGCCGGCTGTGGGCGCATCAGTTGCAGCTCACCATCGCCGACATGGTCGAGCACATCCACGATACGCACCATCCGGTTTCCGGCTGGCTCTACTACGAAGAGCAGAAGCCGGCCGCCAGGCGGCGCACAGAGGATTTCTGGCGTTATCGCGTACCGAAATTCCTCGGCTACTTCGAGCTAGTGCTCAAGCACAACGGCGGCACTTACATGGTCGGCCGCAGGCTGAGCTATGTCGATCTCTCGATCTTCGAAATCGTCGAAGGCCTGCGCTACGCCTTTCCGAAGCGCATGAAGCGGTTCGAGAAAAAAGTGCCCGGACTGATCGCTCTGCGCGATCGCGTGGCGAAACGCCCGCGTATCAAGGCCTATCTCGCCTCAAAACGCCGAATTCCATTCAGCCAGTGGGGCATTTATCGTTACTTCAAGGAATTGGATGCGTGACGATTCGGGCGGGGCGTGGGGGGGGGGGGAATTAGATGAGATGGTTCGGGGTGGCCGCGAAACTGGCGCTCGCCATTGCGGCCTGCGTGACAATTGCAGGCGGTGCGGCGGCGCAGCAGTCCTATCCGACGCGGGCCGTCAAATTCATTCTGCCGTTTAACCCCGCCAGCGCGACCGATATCACGGCGCGGCTGTTCGCGGACCGGCTGTCGCAACGCTGGGGCAAGCCGGTCGTGGTGGAAAACCGCCCGGGCGGCGACGGAATCGTGTCGTTGCAGGCTTTCAAGTCGGCGGACGACGATCATACGCTGTGGTTTGGTCCGGCAGGCATTTTCACTGTCCTGCCGTACGATCACGACAGCCTGCCGCTCGACATCCAGCGCGATCTGGTGCCGGTCGTCAGTGTGTCCGATGTTGTGCTGGCGGTCTCGGTGCCGGCGTCGATGAACGTCAATTCGGTCGATCAGCTCATTGCGCTCGCGAAAGCGCAACCGGGCAAGCTCAATGCCGCGGCGTCTCAGGGTATTTCCGATTTCCTGCTGTTCGGCTGGATCAAGGAGACGGGGCCTGGACATCGTCAAAGTGCCCTATCGCGACATCATGCAGGCGCCGAACGATCTCGCGCAGGAGCGCATTCAGGTGCTGTCGGGTTCTTTTGCGATAATGCAACCGTTGATGCAGGCCGGCAAGATTAAGGTACTCGCGGTGACGAGCAGGCAGCGTGCGCCAACCGCGCCCGAGATTCTGACGGCGGCTGAAGTCGGATACCCGGACCTTACATTTGAAAGTATCGGCGGGATTTTCGGCCCACGCGGCATTTCCGACAGCGCCCGCGCGGCGATCGCCGACGGAATTCGTGCCGTATCGGCCGATCCAGTTATCAAACAGCGCATCGGTGACATCGGGACGATCATGGACATAAAGGGCCCGAAAGAATTTTCGGCGAGCGTCAAGGAGCAGCAGGATCATCTTGCGGCTATTGCAAGAATACTCGGCCTGAAAGCTCTGCAGTAAGCGTCGTATCTGACATGGATATTTTGAAAGAGACCCATTTCGATTTTCTCGGGCCGAAAATCACCGGGAAAGTGCGCGACATCTATGAGCGCGGCGACAGGCTGGTGCTGATCTCCACCGACCGCCATTCCTCTTTCGACCGGATCATCGCCCACGTTCCGTGGAAAGGGCAGGTGCTCAATCAGGTCAGTGCGCACTGGTTTGAAGCCACCAGGGACATTGTACCTAATCATGTGATTGCGACGCCGGATCCGAATGTGACTGTTGCCCGCAAGTGCAAACTAGTGCCGGTTGAGGCTGTGGTGCGCGGTTTTCTCACCGGCGTCACCGACACGGCGATTTGGACCCGTTACGGTAAAGGTCAGCGCGATTTCGGCGGTTTAACGCTGCCGGAGGGCATGAAGAAGAACCAGAATCTGCCGCAGCCGCTGTTCGACCCGACAACCAAGGAAGCCGTGCACGACCGGGTGCTGACGCCCGAGCAGATGATCGCCGAAGGGTTTGTCACCAGGGAGTTGTTTGAGCGCATCAAGGCGACTGCGCTTAAGCTGTTTGCCCGCGGCCAGGATATCGCCGCGCGTCACGGACTCGTCCTCGTCGATACCAAATATGAATTCGGCACCGACGCGAACGGCAATCTGGTGCTGATCGACGAGATCCATACGCCGGATTCATCGCGCTACTGGAAGCTCGATTCCTATCAGTCGCGTTTAGCGGCAGGCGAGGAGCCGCAATATTTCGACAAGGAGTTCCTGCGCCTGTGGTTCATCAAGAATTCCAACCCGTACGGCGATGCAAAGTTGCCTGACGCGCCCGCCGATCTCGTGCAGGAACTGTCGCGCCGCTATGTCGAGATGTACGAGCTGATCACCGGGCAAACATTCCGGCACGGCGATACGCCGGTGTTGGCTCGCATCGAGCGCAACCTGAAATCTTACGGTTTCTGATAACGCTTATTTGCGGCCAGACCGGCGGATTGCTGCCGAGCGGCACGGTCGGCCGATCCCAGCGCGGCGGCGTCTCGCTCATGGTCGCTGAGTGGCGAACTGCGGTGAGGCGGCCAAATCCCGACGGCGAGTCTTCCAGGTAGTCGGCGACGTCTCGAAACTCCGGATCGGGACAGGTCATGCCGTCGACCCGGCCAAGCTGCCGGAACCAGTGGCCGGTCTGCGCCAGCGAGCATCGGACATGCCATGAGCCGCCACGCTCGGCGCGGCGGGCCAGCGCCGCCATGGTTGCAAACGCCAGCAGGTATCCGGTCGCGTGGTCGAGCTCCTGGCATGGCAGCGCCCGCGGCTTGCTTTCGCCGAAGGCCTCGGCTTCGGCGATATTGAAGCCGCTCGCGGTTTGCACCAGCGAATCGAAGCCATGGCGCGCGGCCCACGGACCGACGTGGCTGAAGGCACAGAGCGAGACATAGATGATGCCAGGCCGCAGCCGCGCGGCCTCGTCCGGCCCAAAGCCGAACCGGGAAATGCCGCCCGGACGGTAGCCCTGCACAAAGACGTCGGCATCGCGCAGCAAGGCTGCGAGCGTCTCGCGCGCGCTTTGTTCGCGCAAATCGAGCGAAGCCGACAATTTTCCGCGGCCGGTATCGACGACGAGAGGAAACAATGATGCAAGATGCGGGGCGGTTACCAGCAGTACGTCGGCGCCGTGCGCGGCCAGCGTGCGCCCGCAGACCGGGCCGGCGATGATGCGGGTCAGGTCGAGCGCCTTGATGCCGCTCAGCGGCCGGTCCGCCGCGGGCAAGCGGGTTCGGCGGCGCGTCGCCGATCTGCTCGATGGTGAAGACCGGAAGTGCGGCAACCGCGCGGCCTTGCGGGTGATTGTCCCACTCGGCGAAAGACCGGCAGGCGGTGACCGCAAGCCCAGCTTCGGCCGCCGCGGTCTCGAGGGCTTCGGCTTGCCATCCTTCGACCGCGCGCTGCACGGCCTTTTTGTCGTGCGGGCAATTCAGCAGCGCGAGCAGACCGCTGCAATGATGGGGCAGGTTGGTGTGCAGGCGTGCCCAGCGTCCGTCGCCGCAGCGATAAAGGCCGGCGAGATCGTCGTGGTATTCCTCGTAGGGTTTGCCATCGAGTTGCAGATAGCGTTCGCTGCGGAACTCGATCGCCGCATGGCGCATATCGACGCCGATCTGTTGTCGGCGTCCGGTGCGCATCCGCCATAGTTCGTTGGCGGCAATCGCGGCCGCGGCAATCGTGGCTTGCGCGCCAGTGCCGATTGCGAAAGAGGACGGCAGCGCCGGCTCGCTGCCGGTGAGGTTGACACTGCCGCAGTGCGGCGGGATCGAAACCCGCTGTTTGCACCAGTCCGGCGAGCGCGGAATTGACATCGGGAACCGACATGCTGGCCGTTCAATCCATCTTCAGGTTGGCGTCGTGGATGATGCGTTTGTAATCCTCGTGGTCCTTGCGCAGGACTGCGGCATAGTCGGCGCCACATTCGCCGCCGGCGAAGAAGCCGAGGCTGGCATATTTCGCCTTGAACGCAGGCTGCTGCATGGCGGCGGTGAACATGTCGATCAATTTTGAGACCGTGTTTTTCGGGGTCTTCGCCGGCGCGACGACTCCACCGAAAAACTCCTCCTCGACGTTATATCCGGCCTCAACCGCGGTGGGTATGTCAGGCAAGGCCGCCACGCGCTTTCGCGACGTCGTCACCAACGCGCGCAGCTTGCCGGACGCCAAGTGGGCCTGCAGCGACGCATAATCGGCGTAGGCCGCAGTGATTTGATTGCCCAGCGCCGCCTGGATCGCCGGCGTGTATCCGGCGAAGGGCACGAACGTCATGTTGACCTTGGCGGCATATTTGATCATCTCGATCGCCATCTGCGAGGACGTCGCCGGTCCGATGCTGCCGATTGTCAACGTGCCCGGCTGGGCGCGCGCAGCATTAAGGAGATCGGCGAGGGTGCGATAGGGCGAGTCGCTATTGACGGCGATCAGCGGCGGAAAGTCCGCCAGCTTGCAGATCGGCGTAAAGTCCGTGAACGGATCGTAGTTGAGCTTGCGGATCAGCGGCAGCACGACGAATGAATTCGAGATGATCGCAAGCGTACTGCCGTCGGGCGTCGCGCGCGACACGTATTCGGTCCCGATCTCGGTGCCTGCGCCCGGATGGCTCTCCACTACCATGGAGGGGCCACCCGCCGCACTGATCTGTTCCGCGGCGACGCGCGCCATCGCATCGGCAGGACCGCCGGGCGCGAACGGTAGGATCAGTCTGATCGGCCCGCCGCTTTGCGGCCATGCCGCAGTGCCGGCTATCGCCAGCAGCGCTATTGCGATGGCTCCGGCAACAAAGCGTGTTCGATGTCATTCCGTGCATGTGGTCCCTCCCATGGCCCAATGCAGCCGATGCCCGGCAGCTCCGCGAGAAGGCTACCCTAAAGTTGTGGCCGGGAGGAGGGGAGCGTGCCGCCGGCTGGTTCACCGATGCTAGAGTGACGTACTATCGAGCTGCGATAAATTTCCGGAGTTGTTCGACGATGCGGGACGTTCTTGGCTGGCGGCGCAAAGTTCGGGGTTATCGGGCCCTCGACCAATACGATCGTGCAGCCCGACTTCGAGATGATGCGGACGCCCGGCGTCACCAATCACTACAGCCGGATTTTCACGCCGAACGCGAAGGCGGTCAGCAACGAGTCTTTCATGGCGGGGATCAACGTCATCGGTGATAACGTTCTCGACGCGGTACGCGGCGTCATGACGTGCGAGCCCGACTATCTCGTTATGGGCATGTCGTCGGTGACGTTCAACGGTGGCGCCGCCGGCGCCGATGCTTTCGTGGCCAAGGTGGAAAAAGCGGCAGGCGTAAAGATCAGCGTCGGATCGCATTCGTCGACGGCCGCGCTCAAGGCTTATGGCGGTGTCAGGCGCATCGCTTTCATCTCACCTTACTATCCGGTCGCCAATGCCGAGGTGCGGCGCTATTTCACCGAATCAGGCTTCGAAGTCGTGCGCGACATGTGCCTCGAGTGCAAAAGCTGGACGGGAATTGCCGAGGTGCCGCCGGAGGTCTTGCGCGAAAAGCTGATCGCGCTGAACGGCAATGGCAAGGACACCGACGCGCTGATCCAGGTCGGTACCAACCTCAGCATGGTGCGTCTTGCCGCCGCCGCCGAGATGTGGCTCGGCAAGCCGGTGATTGCGATCAATACTGCGACCTATTGGCATGCGTTGCGCGCCAACGGAATCACGGACAAGGTCCCCGGCCTCGGACGCCTGTTCGAAGAGTTTTAAATTTTAAAGACCGGCGGTCTTTAAAGACAGGCGGTCTTGGGGACACGCGCTGTTGAGCATTTTTGACATATTTCGGCCATGGCGCTGCAATGTGCTGCCTGCCACAATCTGATTTTCAGCCTGGATGGAGGCACATATGGGTTTAATGGATGTTCTCAACGGCATGCAAAATGGGCCGCGTGGCAACGCCAATAGCAGCGGCATGTCGCCGGTTACGATGGCCGTGATCGGTCTGATCGCTTACAAGGCGCTGAAAAGCTTTACCGGCCAGCCGGGTAGCGCCCCTGCCGGATCGGCGTCGGGCAAGAGCATACCGTCTCCAGGTACCAGTTCGGGCGGCGGCCTTGGCGACATTCTCAAAGGCGGCTTGGGCGGCATCCTTGGGGGCGGTGCAGCGGGGAGCGTGCTGAGCGGGGGTCTTAACGACTTGCTCAAGCAACTTCAGCAAGGCGGGCAAGGCGGCGCTGCCAATACCTGGGTGGGCTCCGGGCCCAACAAGGCCATCTCAGCGGACGATCTGGCGAAAGTTCTCGACTCCGACCAGATTTCGACGCTTATCGCGCACAGCGGTTTGTCGCGCGATCAAGTGCTGGCTTCGCTCAGTGAGCATTTGCCGGCCGTGGTCCATGAGATGACGCCGGACAACAGGTTGCCGACCGAGCAAGAAGTCGCGGGTATGTTTAAGTAAGTCTGCCGCAGCGGTTCAGCGCTTTGTACGGTGGCCGGTGCGTCGTGGACGTGGTGACGCCGCGTTGCAACTCTG
>CAVUCN010000008.1:0-18209 GCA_963739945.1 uncultured Alphaproteobacteria bacterium
GACTTGGCCTTTCGACGGTGTACGGCATCATCAAGCAGAGCGGCGGCTTCGTTTACGTCGAACTCGACGGAAGGCAAGGGCACGACGTTCCGCATCTTCCTGCCGCGGCACGCGGTTGATGCCAACGCAGGGGTGCCGGAGCTCCTCAACGAGCTCGAAGCGATTTCGCGCCCGGCAGCCGATGCGGCCACGCCGGAACCGGGCAAGGCTGCGGCAAAAATCGACCTCACTGGCGCCGGCACGATCCTGCTGGTCGAGGACGAGGAAGGCTTGCGCCAGCTCAACGCGCGCGGGCTAGCCTCGCGCGGCTATACGGTACTGGAGGCCGGCAATGGTGTCGAAGCCATTGAGGTTCTGGAAAGCTCGGACGCGCAGATCGATCTCGTGGTTTCCGACGTGGTCATGCCCGAGATGGACGGACCGACGCTGTTGCGTGAGCTGCGCAGCCGGAACCCGGAACTGAAGATCATTTTCGTCTCGGGTTACGCGGAAGATGCCTTCCAGAAGCATCTGCCGGCGGACGGCCAGTTTGCTTTCCTGCCGAAGCCGTTCACGCTCAAGCAGCTCGTCAATGCCGTGAAAGAGACCATGGCGGCGTGACCGCGTGCGCCCGGCCCGTGGCGCGCGATTGCTGTTTTCAGATCAAATCTTTTTTGTGCTAGCTCTCGCGTAAGCGATGGAGAGTGCCATGGAAGAGCTGAACGGCCGCATGATTGCGTGCCAGATTTTGATAACCGGGCTGATTGCCCGTGTTGCGAACGATTCTAAAGATCCGCTTCGGTATCTCTCGAACTTTCGCGATGAAATTCACGCGGTGGTGCGGCAGGTCCGGATCGCCGGGGCGCTCGACAACGAGCGCGTGCGTCAAGTCGCAGTTAAAACCGTTGACGAGCTGTTCTCTCTGATGAAGCCGCCGAACCTCGACTGAGTGACTACGACTTGCTCACGGAATAACCCGGCGAAAATGGTGTTTTGGCTCGGAGCTATGTCGCTGGCGGTGGGCCGCCATGTTGATAAATGCACGCGTAGTAGTGGCGCCGCGTATTTGCGCTCGCGCTGTTTGAAGGTAGTCTGTTTCGCGTTGAGAGATTTAGTGACAGGGTCATGCTGGATTTGACCGCTCGCTCAGTGACTTAGTTGTTCTTCTGGAATTGATGTGATCTGCGTATTTCAGCTTCACATTCTTTCAATGAAAATCTGTGTCAGTAGTGAATTGGAATAACTAAAAATTTGGATCGCCAATATTACGTCGCGAATATTTGACACGCGAAAACGCACCTCCATAAAGAACCCGTGATGACGACTAAGTCCATGCATTACTTGGACTTTTTAGAGGTTCTAAACGGGGGTGAAAATGGTTGTGGTCAAAGCACCGCGCACGCTGCGCTCTTTCGACAGAGCGGATCTGATCAAGGAAGTTTTCGACGGCAGGACCGGCCGCAAAGTGACGGTCGGCTGTATGATCGCGGTTGCGTCGTTCACCGCTGCGGAAGCGCAAGATTCGTCGTTGCCGCCGGTGACGGTCGATGCGCCCGTTGTTCGCAAGAAGCCTCCGACGACCAAATCGACTGCCGAGCAGTTGCGGGCGCGTGCCGCGCTACGCGCGGCGCACGCGCGGCAGGCGGAGCAGGCCAAGCAGGCCGCTGCCGCGAATGCCAATCAGGCGGCGCTGGATGCCGATCCATACGCCGACCCCGCCGCGCCCTACAAAGCGAACAATCTTGCTTCGCCCAAATTCACCCAGCCAATCGTCAATACGCCGAGGACCATCACGGTGCTCACCAAGGACCTGCTAGAGGACAAGAATGCCACGAGTCTGAAGGAAGTTGGCCGTACTACCGCCGGCGTCACGCTTGGCACGGGTGAGGGCGGCAATGCCTTCGGCGACCGGTTTTTCATTCGCGGCTTCGATGCGCGCAACGACGTCTTTGTTGACGGCATCCGTGATCCGGCGGTCAATATCCGCGAGAATTTCTTCACGGAGCAGATTGAAATTCTGAAAGGCCCCTCTGCAACGATCGATGGTCGAGGTACAACGGGAGGTGCGCTTAACATCGTCACCAAGCAGGCGGGTGATAAAAATTTTTATAACGCCGAAACCACGTTCGCGAGCGACCAGACCAAGCGCATCACGTTTGACGTTAACCAGGTGATTGATCCAACTTTGTCGGTTCGTTTTGCTGGCGTGACGCAAGATGCCGATGTGTCGGAACGCAATTTCACTACCGACAAGCGCGATGGCCTGGGGGCAGCGGTCAAATGGGCACCGACTAATGACCTGAAAGTCACTGCGAACTTCGAGCACACGTATCTGTGGGGGCTTCCCGATTTCGGTGTGCCTTACAACAATGTGCTTGGAGCACCTGTGACCTCTCTGGGTGTGCCGCGGGATACTTATTACGGCTTTGTGAACCGCGACTTCACCGTTGCGCAACAGGACATCGCCACCCAAAATATAGAATACCGCCTGAGTGACGCCGTCACGCTGAACAATAAGCTACGCGAAGAGCGGTCGATTCTGAATTACATTGGAACCATTCCCGAATCCTCGCCTGGTCCGGCCCCGGCGAAGCCATGCGGCGGCGTGGCGGGCAACTACACAAACCTCACAGGGCCGGTGTCTACCTGGACCACGTGCCTCAATCCGCAGAGCCGCTACCAAGATACAGACGTGCTGGCCGATGAATTCAACGCAACGACTAAGTTTTGGAGCGGTCCCGTTGAACACACCGTGGTCAGTGGTGCCATGCTTTCACGCGAGCGAGTCAGTATCGACACTTACACGGGGTTGTCTTCGGAAGCGATAGGCAGCGCGGGGTCTCCCGGTGGTTCGGTGCTCTCATCTGTGCTCGCTCCGCCAAACAACGCTGTTTTTGGCACCACGCCGACGACCACTGGAGATCCGAAATCTGATCGAGGTCTATACAAAAAGTCTCTACGCGCTCGAAACAGCGAACTATCAGGACCGTTTGATCTTCAACGCGTGTCTTCGCTTCGATCAGACCAATGTCAGCGCTGAAAAGAACGGCTTTGGAGAAATTTCAACGGGCTCGGGTACCTGGAACTACAATCTCGGCCTGGTTTACAAGCCGATTCCAATCACCAGCCTCTACGCCGCCTATGGGACAGGCTCGGAGCCCGTCGGTTCGGAACTTGATGGTACATCGGCGAACTATGGCGGCCTTAATCCATCGTCGCCAATCAATCAGATTTTCGGGCCGGTCGAAAGTAAGGCCGCTGAAGTCGGCAACAAGTGGGAGCTGTTTGACAGGCATCTGCTTGTGACCGGCGCATTGTTCCGCACCGATGTCAGCAATGCACGTGAATCGGTTGGTTCCGGAGCGGCCGCCGTTATCACCGCCGGCGCGGCCTATCACGTCCAGGGCATCGATCTCGGCGCGACCGGCAACATCACTGACAGGTGGAGCATCTATAGCGGTTTGGTGTTGATGAACACCAAGGTCGATAAGTCGGCCGTGGCAACGAATGTCGGCTTACCGCTCGCATTCGTCGCCAATCAATCTTTCAATGTGCTGACGAAATACAAGGTAACGGACGAAATCGAAGTGGGGGGGCAGGCGACGTATCGTTCGAAAATGTACGGCGGCGCGCTGCTTGCGGCGAATGCAGGCACCGTACTTCCCAGCTATTGGCGCTTCGACAGTTTCGTCACCGGCAAGTTGAACAAGAACTGGAAGTGGAAAGTGTTCGCCAACAACATCTTTGACAAGCTCTATTATGATGCGTTTTATCAAAGTGGTGCGCCGTTCGTTCTGGTCGCTCCTGGACGCGTCGTCGGCATCGAACTGGCAGCGAAGATTCTAGGACTGAATGCTCGTCTGCGTGCCGAATGTGTTGGGCAAGGCCGAGGTTGCGGATTTTCGCGGCATCATGGACGGTGTCGCTTGGGAAGACGGACGCTCAACTGCTGGTGCACAATCGGCGTTGGTAAAAGACAACGAGCAGTTGCCGCCAGACAGCGACGTCTCGCGGAAGCTCGGGGCGCGCGTCATCAAAGCGCTTACGGCGAGCCCGTTGTTTATTGCCGCGGCCATTCCGCGGCATATCTTTCCGCCATTGTTCAACCGTTATACAACCGGCAAGCATTTCGGCGTGCACGTCGATAACGCGGTGCGCGGCGATCCCTTGACGGGGCTGCGCATTCGTACCGATCTGTCGGTGACATTGTTTCTGTCGGAGCCTGACGAATACGACGGTGGCGAATTGATCGTTGAGGACTATTACGGCTCCCACGAGGTCAAGTTGCCGGCGGGCGACCTGGT
The DNA here is from genome assembly GCA_963739945.1 of uncultured Alphaproteobacteria bacterium. Lineage (GTDB taxonomy): Bacteria > Pseudomonadota > Alphaproteobacteria > Rhizobiales > Xanthobacteraceae > BOG-931. The sequence continues at coordinate 4,284 of CAVUCN010000008.1, forward strand.
GCTATATCCAGCGACCAGTCTGCATACGGTAACCCCCATCACCCGCGGTGCGCGGGTGGCGTCGTTCTTCTGGCTGCAAAGCATGATCCGGGATGGTCACGCGCGCAGCATGATTTTCGACCTCGATCACGCAATTCAGGGATTGGTGAAGCGGCTCGGAAATGGCGACGCTGAAGTCGTGAAGCTCACCGGCATCTATCACAACCTCATCCGCTACTGGGCCGAGCTATGAAAATGTCGTTGCGATTACTGTGCGGTGTCGCTTTGGCGCTTGCGATTCTGTTTCGGGCTGCGCCGTCCTTGATGGCGCAGCAGCCGGCTGCTCCGGTCGTGACGCAGTCAACTTCGCAGCCAGCGGCAGCACCAACTGCGGCGCCGGCGCAGCGTGAGCCTGCTTCAACAGATATTTCGTCCGCCGGCGACGATGCGGGAAAGCCGGGATCTTTGCGTCAGCGCGACTTTTCGCCCTGGTCGATGTTTCTCAACGCGGATGCGATCGTCAAAACGGTGATGCTGAGCCTGGTGTTCGCCTCGCTCATCACCTGGACGATGTTCATCGCCAAGACCATTCAGATGGCGCGCGCGCAAGCGCAGATGAAAGCTGCTCTGGCGCGTATCGCCGATTCCCGGTCGCTTCATGAAGCGCAGATTGCGCTCGGTTCGGGGCAAAATGTGCTCACCACCTTGTTGGCCGCGGCCAGCCAGGAAATCCGGATGTCTGCCGACGATGGGATAGAGGGTGGTATCAAGGAGCGCGCAGCATCGCGGTTCGGCGAGATCGTCCGGATGGAAGCGCGCGCGGTGCGCTACGGCATGGCCATCATCGCCACGATTGGTGCGACGTCGCCGTTCGTCGGCCTGTTCGGCACGGTGTGGGGCATCATGGACAGCTTCATCGGCATTTCCAAAGCGCAAACCACAAATCTTGCCGTGGTCGCCCCCGGCATTGCCGAGGCCCTGCTGACTACGGCGATCGGTCTCGCGGCGGCAATCCCGGCGGTCATTATCTACAACCACTTCTCGCGGGTGACGAAGAGCTATCTGGAACTGGTCGGCCGCGGCTCGGGCGCGATCGGGCGTTTGCTGTCGCGCGATCTCGACCGCTTCCGCGGCCGGCTTGTCTCGCGCGCGGCGGAGTGACCTATGGCCGTCGTACTTGGCGACCTCGATGACGACGATGACGATTTCGATCAGGCGCACGATATCAACGTGACGCCGTTCATCGACGTAATGCTGGTATTGCTCATTATCTTCATGGTCGCGGCACCGCTGTCGACGGTGGATTTGCCGGTCGATTTGCCGACGTCGACTGCAATCCGGGAAAAGAAGCCGGACAAGCCGACTTACATCACCATTAAATCCGATCTCGCTGTCGCCATTGGCGAAACCCCGGTGAAGCGTGTCGATCTGGTCCGGTCGCTCGACGCAGCGGCGGACGGCGGCAAGGACCGCCGCATCTTCCTGCGCGCCGATCGCGGTGTGCCGTATGGCGAGCTGATGGACGTGCTAGAGCGTCTGCGCATCGGCGGGTATCACAAAATCGCTTTGGTTGCGCTTGAAGGTGTGCCGAGCGACCCGGCGCAAGGCAATGCCGCGCAGCCATAGATAACTGGGCAACGGCGACCATATGACGGTGATGGATCAGGAAGTCCCGCGGCATTTATCCCGGAATGTCTGGATCGCGGCGGCGATAGGCGCGCTCGCGATCCATGCCGGTTGCGCGGCGCTGGCGCTGTCCGCAATGCAGCCCGATGTCGACGACGATCTCGGCGCGCCTGCGATCGAAATTGGCGTTGAACTGATGTCGCCGCGGCTCGACCCCACCGATCTGCCGGTGGGCCCGAATACCGACGCGTCCGCCCCATCACCGGAGGTCGTCGCGCAGAAAGATAATGTGTATCCGAGCAACCTGCCCAAGGCGGTTGCGACAAATACTGACGATCCGGATCGCGTCGTATCTCCGACCGACGCAAAGACGCAGAAGGACACCGAGAAGGCGGTAACAGTTCAGGCCGCCCCCTCGGAACAATCACTGGCAACCGAGGCGACGGCGATGCCCAACGTCAACGGCGCTCGGGAATGGGTGCGGTCGGTCGCGCCTTCGCCGGGCACCGGAGAGAGCGCCGTGCGGGCCAAGGTAACCTGGGAGAAGGAACTGGTCGCCCATTTCGACAAGTACAAGCGCTACCCGGTGGACCGAACCATGCAGAAAGCCCAAGTGGTTGTCAGCTTTGTCCTCGACCGGCTGGGCCATGTATTGTCGTCGCATATTGTGACCGGGTCGGGCGATAGCTCGTTTGACGATGCAGCAATAGTGATGTTGCAGCGCTCCGATCCCGTGCCGCCGCCACCGCCGCTGGTTGCAGATCAGGGGCTGACGTTCACGCTGCCAGTCATCTTTCAGGTCAAGCCGCAACAATGATGTGATCGGATTTTCCGATCGACATTGCTGCTTAGATCAATTCCAATTTTTCTGCTGTGAGTGCGTCGCAATAATTTTTGTCGACTGTGCAGTCGCGCACTACACTCATGCGCGAATGCGGAGCTGTTGATGGACGACATTTCCCGCGATGCGCTAAGCTTCGTCAAAAGAAGCGCGCGGGGAGGAAGGCTGACAAATGAGTGGCTGGATATCCACCAATACGTTTTGGACGATCTGGCTTTTCGTCCATCTTATCCTTGCGGTCGGCCTTATCGGGGCGCTGACACATCAGGCCATGGCCGTCGCATTGCCGGTGCGCCGGCCGGCGACTGGAATCGTGACGCGCTTTCGTGCCGTGCCCGCCGCCGGTTATGCGACGGCGGTCTGCGTACTCTGGATTCTCACTTATATTGTCGGCTCGTACATCTATACGAAGTATCGTATCTATATCCGCATTCCGCTCGAAGCCGGGCATTACTACAAGACCGGCGGCTTCTTCGATTTCAAAGAGCATGTCGCAACGATCGGCCTCGTTCTGCTGCCCGCCTACTGGTATTTTTGGAAGAACGCTCAGAACCCTGACTATGACAACGCACGCAAGGGCGTGACAGTCGTGCTCGCGTTAATGTGTTGGTTCCTGTTCATTGTCGGCCACGTTCTCAACAATACGCGGGGGTTCGGATCATGAGTACGTCAGCGCCATCCACGTCGTTTTTGACTGCGTCGGGCAAGTTCAAGACGTTCGCTACCGTGTTTTCAATTTGCGGCCCGGTGATCTATTGCATCATCCAGTTCCTGAACTGGCCGCTGGTCACATTCTGGCCGGCGACCGACCGCCTGGTTTGGGGTTATGAGGGTGGCCGGAGCGGCGAGGGGCCGAACATGCTTTGGTACGGCTGGACGCTGAGCACAATTCTCATCGCAGGCATGCTCGGCATCATCGCGATGCTGTTACCGGAGCGGATCACCGGCAAAATTCCGCTATCGCTGGTGTGGATCTTCCCGGTGCTGTCAATTCCCTATGTGATCTATTCGCTGATGCCGTGGTGGACTCTCGCTGCCGGTACTCACTAAGGAGTGGCGGTAAACTCCAGCGATCGGCCCGGCTTCTCAGCCCACATTCGACGCGATAAATTGCATGCGTTCATGCCATAATTCGGCATGATGCTGGGGCAGGACACGGCCGGGAAAGATCGCATGGCGCTTGATCGTGTGTGGCTGCGCATCGCCTTAGCTGTTGCGTTCGCTCTTGCGGCTCCAGCCTTGGCTCATGCCGGCGGCGTGGGCTTCGGCGAGGACGACAGCGACGACGACAGCGGCCCGTCCTATTTCGGGTTTGTCCGCGAGGTTGACGGGCCTGGTATTTCCGACGCCAAGGTGACTGCGGCGCTGAAGGATCGCGGCGCGCTGGTGACCCGAACCGATATCATGGGCGTCTACAAGATTCCGGGCTTCGGCAAGGACATCGACCCGAAGGACATCACGATTTCCTGCGCCAAGGAAGGCTACAAGCAGGCGAGCGTCGAGCGCCGCCCGGGAAACGATCCGAAAGATCCGGTTGAAATCGAGTGTTACCTTCAGAAGCGATGACGGACAGCACGCTTCGATTTTGCACAGGTAGGGGCGTCTGGCTGTGGCGTTATGCGCTCGCCGCGATCCTCTTACTTTGCCTCGGCGCGCCGCCGGCAATTTCCCAGACATTGTCTGGCTCGGTCTCATCCGCCGAAGAAGGCGCCATGGAGGGCGTGCTGGTCAGCGCGCAAAAAGACGGCTCGCCGATTATTGTCACGGTGGTCAGCGACGAGCACGGCCGTTTTCGTTTTCCGGACGGCGGGCTTGCGCCGGGACATTACACATTGCGCATCCGCGCCGTCGGCTACGACCTCGATAGCCCGCAAGTGGTGGCTGTCGGCTCCGCTTCGTCTGAGATCGCTATCAAGCTCCGGCGTACCACCGATCTCGCGGCGCAGCTGACCAATACCGAATGGTTCATCAGCATGCCCGGCACGCTCGAACAGAAGCGGCCGCTGATCGAATGCATGAGCTGCCACACCTTCGAACGCATCGTGCGCTCCACCTATAACGCCGAGACGTTCGTTCCAGTGCTCAAGCGCATGGCGCAGTACGCCAACAATACGACCCAGACACACGTTCAATATCGGCTTGCCGAGCGCGATGTGCATGACGATCTGGTGCACAAGCTCGCAGCCTACCTGGCGACGGTAAATTTGAGCGGCGGCGCGACATGGCCGTACCAACTGCAAACGCTGCCGCGCCCGAAAGGCCGGGCCACGCATGTCGTCATTACCGAATACCAACTGCCACGAAATACCATTGCGCCGCATGATGTGCGCACCGACAACAACGGCAACGTCTGGTATTCAAATTTCGTCGAAAACTTTCTAGGCGAGCTTGATCCAAAGACCGGCAAAAACACGGATTACCCAATCCCCGTGCTCAAGCCGAATTCGCCAACCGGAACGCTCGATCTTGAGGCCGATGCCGACGGCAATCTGTGGCTTGCGATGATGTTTCAGGCCGGCGTCGCCAAGTTCGATATGGCGACCAAGACCTTTCAAATCTTTCCGGTCCAGCCGGCGCTCAATAACAACGCCACGCAGCAATCGATGGTAATGCCGCGATCATCGCAAGTGGACGGCAAAGTCTGGAGCAACGAGGTCGCCAAGCAGTCGATCATGCGGCTCGATCTCAAGACCGGGCAATACGAGTTGATCGATCCGTTCAAGTTCATGTCCGGACACATGCACGCGCCGTACGGGATGGCGGCGGACACGCAGAACAATCTCTACTTCATGGATTTCGGTGACGAGAATATCGGCCGCATTGACGCCAAAAACGGCAAGGCGACGATCTATCCGACCCTGACGCCAAAGTCGCGGCCGCGCCGGACCATGCTCGATGACAAGGGGCGGCTCTGGTTCACCGAGTTTGCCGCCAACAAGCTCGGCATGTTCGACACCAGGACTGAATCGTCTCGTGAGTGGGATGTGCCGACACCGCACACTTATCCCTACGACGTTTTTATGGACAAGAATGGCGAGTTATGGAGCGGCGGAATGGCAAGCGATCGCGTGCTGCGCCTGGAGCCGCAAACCGGCCGCGTGGTCGAATACCTGTTGCCTCAGCCGACCAACATTCGCCGCGTCTTTGTAGATAATTCGACTACGCCCGTTACATTCTGGGCAGGAAATAACCACGGCGCCGAGATTTTGCGGGTCGAGCCATTGGACTAGAGTTCCACCGCTATACCGTCGTTTTTGCAATCCAGATGCACGCGCGACGGATAAATCGCGAAAGCCTCGAAAATTGTACAGACCATCTCTTGCGACACTGACGCGTGCGACGCTTTGCGACAGGTCCGAACCGGCCGCTATCGCGTACCACTGGACGCGCATTCAAGCTAAACGACACGAGTTGCGGAGCGGCGGCCGTGAACAGAACTGCAGAGCTTATATCGCCGGTCTGGTGGCTGCGGCAGCTCGCCGCATTCATGGTGATAGCGGCTGCATTGCTGATCTGGAGTGGCGACGTTGACGCGCGGTTGAAGGGTCAGAGCAGCTTCATCAGAAGCGCGTTGCCGAGCTATGTCGCTTCTCCCCCGGTCTCTAAATATGTGGTCTTCGCAGCGCTTGATCGTCCGTCGCCAGGAACCCAGAGCGGTTCCCTCGGCGGATTATTCAATCGGCCAGGTCTGCTAGGCGGCTTTGCATCGGGCTTTCTTGGCGCGGGTTTCCTCGGCCTGTTTTTCGGTCATGGTGTTTTCGACGGACTGAACGGCGTTGCTGCGTGTCTGGGTCTCGCGTTCCAGCTCGCTTTGGTGGCGATGTTATGCCGGCTGATCTGGATGTGGTGGACTGGCCGCAAACAGCCGGCCTTTACTGGACTCTCGCCGCGGCAACTTGCTGATCCTTACCTGCGCACGCGTCATGAGTTGCTGCCAGGTGGATCATCAGCTTTGAACGGTGACGAGGAGAGTGCGGCGACAGAACACCCGGAGCAGCACACGCAGTCGGCCGCTGCGGGTAAACGTTAGCTTGTATTTATTGCGGTTGCGGGCCGTCGTGGCAGGAACCCGGCGTGGTTCGGTGTTCCCACGGCGTAGGTACGTCGCATTTAGAGCAGGCCCCAAGCATAAGGCCTAATGCGAACAGGATAAGCAGCCGCAACGGTATGCTACGCAGTTGCCTCGCCATATCCCCTCACGCGATATCCCGTACATTACACTAAATCCCGGCAGCAAGCGACCCTGCTATGCCGGTGCGAATGCGGCGATACCAAGAGTATCGCAGTAAAATTTCTACTATCTTACCGGCTGGCGGCACTCGTGACCCTGGAAATTCCGGGCAAAAGCCGTCTCGCGGAGGAAAGCAATCATGGATATTCATCTCTCTGGCTCCAGGCCGTCGCGCCGGGGACCGGCGAACTCTTTCACCGGCACGGTTTGGCAGGACCCAATCATCGAGGCTCCGGCGCCGGCGCGTATACGTTCCGGCATGGTGCGCTTTGAGCCGGGTGCACGCACTCACTGGCACACTCATCCGCTAGGCCAGACGCTTGCGGTCATTTCCGGATTCGGGCGGGTGCAGGTCTGGGGCGAGAAGGCACGCGAAATTCGTCCGGGCGACGTAGTCTGGATTCCGCCCGGCGAAAAACACTGGCACGGCGCCGGGCCGAGCACGGTCATGGTTCATGTGGCGATGCAGGAAGCGCTCGACGGCAGGCATGTCGAGTGGATGGAGCCGGTGACCGACGAGCAATACAAGACCGCGGGATAAGGCGAGGGCGGGCGATGCGTTACGAGCTGTATTATTGGCCCACCATTCAGGGCCGCGGCGAATTCGTCAGGCTGGCGCTCGAGGAGGCCGGCGCCGACTACATCGATATTGCACGGCGCCCGGGCAAGCGGGGCGTGCCGGCGTTGATGAAAGTGCTCGAAGACAAGCGCGGTGCCCGACCGCCTTATGCTCCGCCGTTTCTCAAGGCGGGCAAGCTGGTGATCGCGCAGACGGCGTTGATCCTGTTTTACCTTGGCCCGCGGCTCAAGCTTGCGCCGCGTGACGAGGCAAGCCGGCTATGGGCGCATCAGTTGCAGCTAACCATCGCCGATATGGTCGAGCACATCCACGATACGCACCATCCGGTCTCCGGCTGGCTATATTACGAAGAGCAGAAACCGGCAGCGAAGCGGCGCACGCAGGATTTCTGGCGTTATCGCGTACCGAAATTCCTTGGCTACTTCGAGCGCGTGCTCAAGCACAACGGCGGCACTTACATGGTCGGCGACAGACTGAGCTATGTCGATCTCTCGATCTTCGAAATCGTCGAGGGGCTGCGCTATGCTTTCCCAAAGCGCATGAAGCGGTTCGAGAAGAAGGTGCCCGGACTCATCGCGCTACGCGATCGCGTGGCGAAGCGCCCCGCATCAAAGCCTATCTCGCCTCTAAACGCCGAATTCCATTCAGCCAGTGGGGCATTTATCGTTATTTCAAGGAATTGGATGCGTGACAATTCGATCAAAGCGCAAGGGGGAAGATTTCGATGAGGTGGTTCGGGGTGGCGGCGAAACTGGGGCTCGCGATTACTGCCTGTGTGACGATCGCAGGCGGCGTAGTGGCGCAGCAGGCTTATCCGACGCGGCCCGTTAAATTCATTCTGCCGTTTAACCCCGCCAGCGCGACCGATATCACGGCGCGGTTGTTCGCGGATCGGCTTTCGGCGCGCTGGGGTAAACCGGTCGTGGTGGAAAACCGCCCCGGCGGCGACGGCATCGTGTCGTTGCAGGCTTTCAAGTCGGCGGACGACGATCATACGCTGTGGTTTGGCCCGGCAGGCATTTTCACTGTGCTCCCATACGACCACGACAGCCTGCCGCTCGACATTCAGCACGATCTGGTGCCGGTCGTTAGCATATCCGACGTTGTGTTGGCGGTCTCGGTGCCGGCGTCCTTGAACATCAATTCGGTCGATCAACTCATCGCGCTCGCGAAAGCGCAACCGGGCAAGCTCAACGCCGCGGCGTCTCAGGGCATTTCCGACTTCCTGCTGTTCGGCTGGATCAAGGACCGAGGTCTGGATATGGTCAAAGTGCCTTATCGCGACATCATGCAGGCGCCGAACGATCTTGCGCAGGAGCGTATTCAGGTGCTCTCGACGTCGTTCGCGGTGGTGCAGCCGCTGATGAAGGCCGGCAAGATCAAGGTGCTCACGGTGACCAGCAAGCAGCGTGCGCCGACCGCACCCGAAATCCCGACCGCGACCGAAGTCGGATATCCGGACCTTACATTTGAAAGTATCGGCGGAATTTTTGGCCCGCGCGGTATTTCCGACAGCGTGCGCGAAAGCATCGCAGCCGACGTTCGTGCTGTCTCCGCCGATCCTGTTATCGCCCAGCGCATTGGCGATATCGGGACGATCATCGATATCCAGGGGCCAAAGCAGTTCTCGGCGAGCGTCAAGGAGCAGCAGGACCATCTTGCCGTCATCGCAAAAATACTCGGCCTGAAGGTTCTGCAATAAGCGTCGTATCTGTCATGGGAATTCTCGCAGAGACCAATTTCGATTTTCTCGGGCCAAAAATCACCGGGAAGGTACGTGACATCTATGACCGCGGTGACCGGCTGGTGCTGGTTTCGACCGACCGGCATTCGTCGTTCGACCGGATCATCGCGCTCATTCCATGGAAGGGGCAGGTTCTCAATCAGGTCAGTGCGCACTGGTTTGAAGCCACCAGGGACATTGTGCCCAATCACGTGATTGCGACGCCGGATCCCAATGTGACGGTTGCCCGTAAGTGCAAGCTGGTGCCGGTCGAGGCCGTGGTGCGTGGTTTTCTTACCGGCGTCACCGACACGGCAATCTGGATCCGTTACGGCAAAGGCCAGCGCGATTTCGGCGGTTTAACGCTGCCGGAGGGCATGAAGAAGAACCAGAAGCTGCCGCAGCTGCTGTTCGACCCGACAACCAAGGAAGCCGTGCACGACCGGGTGCTGACGCCCGAGCAGATGATCGCCGAAGGATTTGTCACCAGGGAATTATTCGACCGCATCAAGGCGACCGCGCTTAAGCTGTTGTCCGCGGCCAGGATATCGCCGCGCGTCACGGACTCGTCCTGGTCGATACCAAATATGAATTCGGCACCGATGCGAACGGCGATCTGGTGTTGATCGACGAGATCCATACGCCGGACTCATCGCGCTACTGGAAGCTCGATTCCTATCAGTCGCGTTTTGCGGCAGGTGAGGAGCCGCAATATTTCGACAAGGAGTTCCTGCGCCTGTGGTTCATCAAGAATTCCGACCCGTACGGCGATGCGAAGTTGCCTGACGCCCCTGCCGATCTCGTGCAGGAATTGTCGCGCCGCTATATCGAGATGTACGAGCTGACCACCGGGCAAAAATTCCGGCACGGCGATACACCGGTGTTGGCGCGTATCGAGCGCAACTTAAAAGCCTACGGCCTCTGAACGCTTATTTCGGCCATGCCGGCGGATTGGTGCCGAGCGGCACAGTCGGCAGAACCCAGCGCGGCGGCGTCTCGCTCATGGTCGCTGAGTGGCGAACCGCGGTGAGGCGGCCAAATCCCGATGGCGAGGCTTCGACGTAGCCGGTCACGTCGGCGAATTCCGGATCAGGGCAGGCCATGCCGTCGACACGGCCAAGCTGCCGAAACCAATGGCCGGTCTGCGCCAGCGAGCATCGGACGTGCCATGAGCCGCCGCGTTCGGCGCGGCGGGCAAGCGCCGCCATGGTCGCAAACGCCAGCAGGTATCCGGTCGCGTGGTCGAGTTCCTGGCATGGCAGTGCGCGCGGCTTGCTATCGCCGAAGGCTTCGGCTTCGGCGATATTGAAGCCGCTCGCGGTTTGCACCAGCGAGTCGAAGCCATGGCGCGCGGCCCATGGTCCGACGTGGCTGAAGGCACAGAGCGAGACGTAGATGATGCCGGGCTGCAGCCGGGCTGCATCCTCCGGCCCGAAGCCGAACCGTGAAATGCCGCCCGGACGGTAGCCCTGCACAAAGACGTCGGCTTCGCGCAGCAACGCTGCGAGTGTCTCCCGCGCGCTTTGCTCGCGCAGATCGAGCGAAGCCGACAATTTTCCACGGCCGGTATCGACGACGAGGGGAAACAACGATGCGAGGTGAGGGGCCGTCACCAGCAGTACGTCGGCACCGTGCGCAGCCAGCGTGCGCCCGCAGACCGGACCGGCGATGATCCGCGTCAGGTCGAGCGCCTTGATGCCGCTCAGCGGCCGATCGCCGGGGCAAGGGGCTTCGGCGGCGCGTCGCCAATCTGCTCGATGGTGAAAACAGGAAGTGCGGCAACGGCGCGGCCCTGCGGATGTTCGTCCCATTCCGCAAAAGACCGGCAGGCAGTGAACGCAAGCCCGGCTTCCGCCGCCGCCGTCTCAAGGGCTTCGGCTTGCCATCCGTCGACTGCGCGCTGCACGGCCTTTTTGTCATGCGGGCACCTCAGGAGGGCAAGCAGACCGCTGCAATGGTGCGGGAGATTGGTATGCAAGCGTGCCCAGCGTCCGTCGCCGCAGCGATAGAGGCCGGCGAGATCGTCATGATATTCCTCGTAGGGTTTGCCATCGAGTTGCAGATAGCGTTCGCTGCGGAACTCGATCGCCGCGTGGCGTATGTCGACGCCGATCCGCTGCCGACGTCCGGTGCGCAGCCGCCATAACTCGTTGGCCGCGATGGCTGCAGCTGCAATCGTGGCTTGTGCACCGGTGCCGATTGCGAAAGAGGACGGCAGCGCCGGCTCTTTGCCGGTAAGACTGACACTGCCTAGTGCCGCGGGATCGAAACCCGCTGTATGGACCAGTCCGGCGAGTGCGGAATTGACGTCGGGAGCGGGCATGCCGCCGTTCAATCCATTTTCAGGTTGGCGTCGTGGATGATGCGTTTGTAATCCTCCTGGTCTTTGTACAGGATTGCAGCGTAATCGGCGCCACATTCGCCGCCGGCAAAGAAGCCGAGGCTCGCATATTTTGCCTTGAACGCCGGCTGCCGCATGGCGGTGGTGAACATATCAATAAGCTTTGAAACTGTACCCTTCGGTGTCTTCGCCGGCGCAATGACGCCGCCGAAGAACTCTTCCTCGACATTATACCCGGCTTCAACCGCGGTTGGTATATCAGGCAAGGCCGCCACGCGCTTTCGCGACGTCGTCACCAGCGCGCGCAGCTTGCCGGACTGCAAATGGGCCTGCAGCGACGCATAGTCGGCGTAGGCGGCTGTGATCTGATTCCCCAGCACCGCCTGGATCGCCGGTGTGTATCCGGCGAAGGGCACGAACGTCATGTTGATCTTGGCGGAATATTTGATCATCTCGATCGCCATCTGCGACGACGTTGCCGGTCCGATGCTGCCGATTGTCAGCGTGGCCGGCTGGGCGCGGGCGGCGTTGAAAAGATCGGCGAGGGTGCGATAGGGCGAGTCGCTATTGACGGCGATCAGCGGCGGAAAGTCCGCCAGCTTGCAGATCGGCGTAAAGTCCGTGAACGGATCGTAGTTGAGCTTGCGGATCAGCGGCAGGACGACGAATGAATTCGAGATAATCGCGAGCGTATTGCCGTCGGGCGTTGCGCGCGACACGTACTCGGTTCCGATCTCAGTACCAGCGCCCGGATGCGGCTCCACTACCATGGAAGGTCCGCCTGCGGCGCTGATCTGTTCTGCGGCGACGCGCGCCATGGCGTCGGCGGGACCGCCAGGCGCGAACGGCAGGATCAGCCTGATTGGCCCGCTGCTCTGCGGCCATGCCGCAGTGCCGGCTGTCGCCAGCAGCGCCATTGCGGCGGCCGCGGCAGCAAAGCGTATTCGAGTTACTCCGTGCATGTGGTCCTCCCGTTAGTCCCAATGCAGCCGATGCCCGGCAGCTCCAAGAGAAGGCTACCCTAAAGTTGTGCGCGGGAGGAGGGGAGCCTGTCGCCGGCTGGTTCACCGAGGCCACAGTGACGTACTATCGGGGTAAATTTCCGGAGTTGTTTGACAATGCGGGACGCTCTCGGCTGGCGGCGAAAGTTCGGGGTTATCGGACCCTCGACCAACACGATTGTGCAGCCTGATTTTGACATGATGCGACCGCCCGGCGTTACCAATCATTACAGCCGGATTTTCACACCGAACGCGAAGGCCGTCAGTAATGAGTCCTTCATGGCGGGGATCAATGTCATCGGCGATAACGTTCTCGACGCAGTGCGAGGCGTCATGACGTGCGAGCCCGATTATCTCGTTATGGGCATGTCTTCGGTGACGTTCAACGGCGGCGCTGCCGGTGCCGATGCGTTCGTGGCCAAGGTGGAAAAGGAAGCCGGTGTAAAGATCAGCGTCGGGTCTCACTCATCGACGGCCGCACTCAATGCCTATGGCGGCGTCAAGCGCATCGCTTTCATCTCGCCCTACTATCCGGTCGCCAATGCCGAAGTGCGCCGCTACTTCACGGAGTTAGGTTTCGAAGTGGTCCGCGATATGTGCCTTGAGTGTAAAAGCTGGACCGGAATTGCCGAGGTGCCGCCGGAAGTGTTGCGCGAAAAGCTGATCACGCTAAACGGCAACGGCAAGGACACCGACGCGCTGATCCAGGTCGGCACGAACCTGAGTATGGTCCGCCTGGCCGCTGCGGCTGAGATGTGGATCGGCAAGCCGGTGATCGCGATCAATACAGCGACGTACTGGCACGCGCTGCGCGCCAACGGTATCATGGACAAAATTGCCGGTTTGGGACGACTGCTCGAAGAGTTCTAATTTTAACGATTGGCAGTCTTGGCACACGCACTGTTGAGTGTTTTGAAATATTTCGGCGACCGCGCTGCAATGTGGTGGCTGTCACAATCTGATCGTCAGTCTGGATGGAGGCGAATATGGGTTTGATGGATGTTCTCAATGGCATGCAAAACGGGCCGCGCGGTCCGAGTGGCCCCTCGACGAGCGGCAGTGGCGGCGGCATGTCGCCAGTTACAATGGCCGTCATCGGCCTGCTCGCTTATAAGGCGCTGAAAAGTTTTACCGGCCAGCCAGGCAGTGCTCCCGCGGGAGCGACACCGGGCAAGACTGCGCCGTTCTCTAAGGTACAAGTTCGGGTGGCGGCCTCGGCGACATCCTGAAAGGCGGATTGGGCAGTGTGCTTGCGGGCGGTGCGGCCGGGGGCGTGTTGAGCGGCGGTCTTAGTGACTTGCTCAAGCAATTCCAGCAGGGCGGGCAGGGCAGCGCTGCCAATACCTGGGTCGGCTCTGGGCCCAACAAAGCAATCTCCACCGACGATCTGGCCAAGGTGCTCGACTCCGATCAAGATCCACCCTGATCGCGCACACCGGTTTATCGAAGGACCAGGTACTCGCCGCGTTGAGCCAGCATTTGCCGGCGGTGGTCAATGAGATGACGCCGGACAACAGGCTGCCGACCGAGCAGGAAGTCGCGAACATGTTTCGGTGAGCGCGCCGCGCTCACTCAACGCTTGGCGCGTACACCCTTGCGTTCAA
>CAVUCN010000009.1:0-185849 GCA_963739945.1 uncultured Alphaproteobacteria bacterium
GTGACCACTGGCCGCACCTGCGCGATTAACGTGTGGAGGCGTTCCGCTTCTCGTCGCCAGCGGTCTCGGCTCTCCATGATCTCGCTGACGGAGGCCGAAAGGAATTCCTCTGTGTTGCGGGCTTCCTCTTCCATTGCACGCCGTTGTTCAACCTCCACGCGCAATGCGTTCAACTCGATAAGCAACAACTTCAGTTCCCGCCGCATCACTGGTAGCGGGTCGGGCGCCTCCCACGCCTGTGGTCCAGGAAATGGGTTCGTCAGCTGATGAGCGTTCGCAGTCGCGGGTTGATTCGGCATGGGCAATAGCGTGTTCAAGCATAGTTTATATGCAGTTAACCGCCACAGCGGCTTAATCGGTTGCGCAGGTACTATCGTCCAGACGCTCCACGCGGAGATGGTTTCTTAAATTGGACAAGACAGCGCGTCCGCCAGTGCGCGCCCATTCGTGTAGCAATCACCAGACCCTTTGTTCCCAGGGGGCCGCGAAGAAATTTGCAATTCATTAATTATGTCGGGCGCACCTTGATCACCACGGCTCGGGTTATGGCACTTAACTGCATATTCGCAGGTCGAAAATGGATACGGTTGTCGCCGAGCTAGTGAGCTTTTTCCAAACCCTGAAAAGCGGCAGTCTGTTTGGTTATTTGATATTGCTGGCCGTTGTTCTGATCGGTTTGGCGCTGATAATAGTTGCGGTAGCGTACCAACGCGTCGTAATTAAACGATCCCAGACGGCCTCGAAGGCAACACAGGAGAACTTCGAAACGATAGCGGCAGACCTCAGAAAACGTGCATTGGAGGTCAAGAAGCAGGACGAGGGCCTGAGGAAACGCGATCTGGAGGTGAAGGAGCGCGATGAATTGAAGGGCTTTGTCAAGGATGCCGATGCCGAACTCAGACAGCCTCAACGCAACAGGTGCTGAAGGGATCACAACGGGCGCTGAAGGGGAGCGTCAGTCACATCATCGTGGTCGGTCTTAAGGACATTCAAAACCGTATGCTCCAAACAGATTTTAAAGTGATGACGTCGGTAGTTTCTGACAAAAGCTGACCTTCTACGGAGAGCCGAAGAGGCAGCGTAAAAAACTCAGAATCCGGTCACTCCCCGGTAAGGAGGCGGCTTGATGTCCTGGGCGAGAAGCCGGACGCTAACACCTTTATTCGATCACCTCATCCGCGCGCAAAAGACTAGGGACCGCCGCACGTGGACCGGTATGAACATAGCGCAGTTCTTGCGCGCAGTCAGATTTCTGTGCGCGCAATCAGCATGTCGAGCGGTTCGAGCGGCAGTGGCCTCGACGCAAGCCGCTCCACTTTCGTCTCATGTTTAACTCCGCAGTGCGGACACTGAAACCGCACCGGGTTGGACCAGATGCGAGCCAAGGTCGCGTCGTCAACGTAGAGCTGAAGATCAATCGGCTGTCGGGTCTCAGGGCACCAACCAATGAGGCTACGCATCGCGTCGCCCCCAACTCTCAAAACAAAGAGGGCTACTTGCTCGCAGGCTCCTTGTTGCTTCTTGCTTCATGGTGCGCGCTGGAGCGAGCAACTTGCTGATCACTGGAGCGCCGCTCGCCGTCGTCTCTCGCTATCTATGGTTTCAATGTGACGGATTAGGTCGCCGACAACTTCCATCCGATCTACATCGTCATCTGTGATTTCCACGCCCACGAATTGATTTTCGACCGCTATCATTAGCTCCAGACGGTCAAGCCAATCGGCACCTAAATCATCGGTGAAGTGTGCTTCTCGTAACACGACCGATGCCAACGCCAAGGTGGCTCGCAACAAGCGTACGGACCTCGTTAGCGGCAAAGGTTGTTTTGATAACCGTTATTTGGTCGCTCGACGTCGGGCCAGCGGTGGTCATGATAAGCCCCCATGCGTTGAACGGTTGGCATGCGACCAAGCAATCCGCCCCTCAATGTGGCGCTGTGTAAAAATCTTGAGAGTGTTGCACCAGCACCACACTTCCTGCCAGAGGTTGCTGAAATCGTGACAAGGGCTGAGCACCCGCGACGATCTGGAGAGGGAGCCGCTAGGGTTCGCGAGGCGTTGCCACGATAACGACGCAGATGAGGAAATTCATTTGGGGGCTGATGCAGCGGACTGCGGGGGGGCCTGGATTATGCAGGGTCGTGTGGATGACCCACCTGTCGTTCGGTGTCCGGGCTGTGATCAGCCGATGGAAGCGAAAGGACCGTACGTCGGTTGCGGAGGTCTGATGGATATTCGCTACGTGTGTGCCAGGTGCGGCATGGAAACGAAGCGCACCGTTGCGGACAAAGCGCGCTGAGTTGGTGCAGATCGCCAGCGCTCGTTGGCTCGCACAGGCAGTTGCGCCTCGTGCGTAGACCACCGCTTTATACACGTCGAAATCAAACAACGACGACGGGGCTTTCAAGAAATTTTTGAAATCGGCTGGGTTGCTTTCGCTTGGCAATTTGCGGGCGAAAAGGACGCCCATTTTGAGCGCCACAAATACGGAAGGCCCCAGGGACGCGCACCACCAGGGCCTTGCCTTGCGCTGTCAGGCTTCCAGGGGCTGAGGTTGGGAGCTACGACAGCGCCAGAGACATCGCACTAGGCGCAGCAGCAGACAATCGCAAAGGCGATCACGTTATCGGGATCGCCATGCAGATACCGAGACGCACACGCGGTCGCTTCGCTCCGGGAACGTATCCGTTCAACCTACGTTGACACGTTCACACGGAGAGCGACGATGGATGAGAAGCGAATTGCCCGCCTGTTTGGATTGACGTTAGGTGGACTATTCGCGATCAGTCTCATTCTCAGTGCAATAACCATTTAAGTGGAATGATACCGTCAGCTTGTGATGCTGGCGCGAGCCTTCGACGCGCAAGCGGAGCACGCGGGAGGGTCGCCGCATTCCCGCGACCATTCACTCCTAGAAAAGCGCCGGAGGAGGCACGCTGATGGTGACAATCCGCTCTGAGCATCTTGAGACCCTAGAAGCGGTTATCACAACTGCACTCAACATCGTGAAGACCCGCCCGCTGGCGGACCTCTACGTCCGCAGGGACTACACGGGCGAGTTCCGTATCAGGGTCCAGCTTGAGAGCGGGCAACGCTACGTCATCACAATCAAAGAGGAATGATAGCTGCATGCCTGGAAGCATGACGCAAGGACTGCGCGCGCCGCAGTTGTTGGAGGTCGCCCTGCCAGCCAGTTAGCAAGGGTCCGAATGCCGCCTAAGGCTGAACCATGTGGTGAATCCGCTTCGGCGGAGGTCACTGGAAACATGAGGAGCAGATTCGAACTCGTCGGCGGTAGATTCGATACGCGCAGGCTGGAGCCGACGGTAAAAGAATGGTGGCAATGACGGGATTCGCCATCGCTGCCGACCATGCTGCTGAGACCATTTGGTTAATCTCCGTCCTTCCCGATCCTCCCAATCGCATTTGAACCAATCCACCGCCAAGGCGACAAATAGTCGGGAGCCATTCCCCCGGCGATTGAGCCGGAACGTGGGATGGTAGAAGCGGGCGTCTCGCACAGACAAAGCGGAATAGGGGCGTCACTCGGTCGGCCCGTCCGGGTGCCTAACACAAGGGGATTAGCATCATGAAGATCGTCATAATCGTAACGGCTGGGCTCGTCGCCATGCTGAGCGTTGCCGCTGCCGCCGATTTGCCGCGCAAGGAGCCGCCCCCGGTGGCGGCGGCGCCAATCGGCAAGTACCCGGTGGGCAAATATCCGGTTGGCAAATACCCACAGCCCGTCGTGACTAAGGGCTAAGGCAAGCTATCGCCCGTTTTGTGAAAGCCTCAACGCCGACGCGGCCCGATTCACAATCGTCGCGCGCGCCAGCCCTCGAATTTTCTTAGCTTGTGGCTGAAGAGTCACAACCGCGCGTCAAATAGAGATGAACGGGCACAGAGAAATGGGGGCAAACATGAGACTCTTAAATGGGTTTGGCTGTTTGCTATGCGGTAGCTTGGCAGTTCTGCTTTGTGCTGCCCCCGCGAATCCTGACCGACATGTTAAAGCAGCTCTTGCTCCCCTAGATGCAATAGCTGCGCTCGCTCACTCAGATGCCGCGCTCGCTGGCCCAGAGTTAAAAACCGCGCTCGCCGACCCGGACGCAAGGGCCGCCGTCGCTGATCCAGTCATAAAAGTGCCGCTTGCCGAGCCAGAGGTAAATGTGAGCCCGCTCGAAGCTTCGGACGAGTGCGTCCTGAGCGAAGAGTGCATCGACCAATATCTCTGGTCGGTGTACGAACGCGCGCGCAAAGGTCGATACGATCAAGGTGGAGGAACGGATCAAGGCGACAGTCAAGAAGAACGGCAAGAGCCGCACCGTCACGAAAACTATTACCAAGCTCGTGAATGAGGACTTTACGTGGAAGGATCCGCATGCCGCCGAAAAAGCTGGCATGTCCGTGGCGCAATACGTGATCGGCGGGATGGACCGAGGCTTCAAAGTGAGGCTGTATCATCTCTTTCGCGCGCTGGACGACGCCGGGCTTGCTCCTGGTATGACGAGTGGCTTCCGCGATGACTACCGGCAATCGATCGCAAGCGGCAACAAGGCCGCGACCGGTAACTCATACCATGGCGGGAGCCGGCGCGGTGGCTATGGCCACGGGCTTGCAGCCGATGTCGTGAGCGTCAAGGGCGAGACGCGCTCCGAGCGATGGCAGTCTCAAGCGAACGCTTGTGGAAGTGGATCGACGCGCACGGCAAGGAATATGGGATTGGGAGACCCTATCTCGATAAAGATCCACCACACATTGCGCCGATCGACGGCAAAGAATATGCCGATAAGCGCGGGGTGAATGCGAAACTTGCGGGAAAAGGGAGCGCTGCGACGGGCCGAGACGCAAAAGTGGCCAAATCGCCTCAAGCCGTTCTTCAGCGACGAGCCGAACATAAGCCGCTTTGATGCCAGCGATTACGCAGGAGTTGCTGGCTATGGTGGCCAGCAGCCGAAGTCGGTTTTCTCCGACTTCGGCCAACTCTTAGGGTGCTCGAACTCGCGCAAGCCCGAGTTCGGGATGGCGCACACGCGCGTGTGCGCTCGCGGGTAGGAGCTAACCCGAGGACGCTAGCGCTAGTGCGCGGCGATGTTGTTGGCGCGGATCACATCGCCCCAGAGCTTGACCTCGCGCTTGAGCAACGCGCGCGCGGCTTGCGGCGTCTGCTCCTCGGGCGGAAAGACGTCCATGCCGCCTTCATCGAACGTCTTGCGCACCTTGGCATCGGCAAGCGCGTGGCGCAGCGCCGCGTTGAGCCGCTCGACGATCGGCCCCGGCGTGCCGGCGGCGCGAGCAGCATGTGCCAGAAATCGAGATCGAGCTTCTTGTAGCCGACCTCGCCCATGGTCGGCAGATCCGGCAGGCCGGCGAAGCGCGTTCTGCCGATGATGGCGTAGCCCTTGATCTTGCCGGCCTTGACCAAGGGTCCGGCGACCACGGCCGATTGCGAGCTCAGGTCGGCGTCGCCCGCCAACAGGTCGTTGAGCGCCGGGCCGGCGCCGCGATAAGGGACTCTGCGTCACCGTCGCGCCGATCTCCTCGGCGACCAGCACGCCGGCGAGATGTCCGAACGAGCCGACGCCGGCATGCGCGATCTTGGCGTTCTGTCCGGGCTCCTTCATCCAGCGCACCAGCTCGGCGATATTGTTCGGCGGCAGCGTCGGACGCGCCGCGAGCGGTCGACGCCGCGGTGTTGATGAGGCCGATGGTGACGAAATCCTTTTCGGCGTCGAAGCCGAGCTTCGGGTAAAGCGTCATGCCCGCCGCGATCGCCACCTGATGCAGCAGGATCGTATAGCCGTCGGGCGCGGCGCGGACGGCGCGGCCGGCGGCGATCATGCCGCCGGCGCCGCCGACGTTCTCGATGACGATCTGCTGGCCGAGCGATTGCGACATGCTGTCCTGGATGATGCGCGCGATCGCATCGGTCGCGCCGCCGGGCGGGAACGGCACCACGAGCGTGATCGGACGGCTGGGATAGGTCTGCGCCGATGCGGCGCCGGCTCGCCGAGATCGATGCGGCGAGAAGCGCCGCCGCGAGCGGCCGCCCGGCCGCCGCGCCGCCGAGCAGCGTGATGAACTCGCGCCGTTTCAATCGAGCGAAATTCATTCGGTCCCTCTGCCGCCCAGTCGAGGATATCGAATCGGGGGATATCCGTCAGCGGGTCTTCGCCCCTCATCCTGAGGGGGCAGGCCGAGGTGGCGCAAGGCGTCGGAGAAATGCCTTGAGACTGGCGGTGCATGCTCCCGCCGATCTGATCCTGCACAACGGCAAGATCATCACGCTCGATGCGAGCTCACGCTTGGCGCAGGCCATCTCGGTGCGCTCGGGGCTCATCGCCGCCGTCGGCGAGGACGCGGCGCTCCTCAAAGAGGCCGCTCCCACGACGCGGTGCATCGATCTCGAGGGTCGCTCGGTGCTGCCGGGGTTTTTCGACGCGCATCCGCACGCCGACCGCGAAGGTCTCAAGGCGCGCGGCGGCATTCCCATCGCCGGCCTTCACTCCGTCGCCGCCATCGTCGACGTCGTCAAACGCGCGGCGCAGACGACACCCGCCGGCGAGTGGATCGTGCTCATGCCGATGGGCGAGCCGCCGCACGAGTACATCAGCCGCCCCGAGCAATTGACCGACGGCCGCTTTCCGACGCGGCATGACCTCGATGCGGTCGCGCCCGATCACGCCGTCTATATTCGCGCGGTGTGGGGCTGGTGGAGCCGCCGTCCGTTTCCCTCGGTCGCCAACTCGCTTGGCGCTCAGGCGCGCGGGCGTGACGCGCGACACCCCCGCCCCGCACAACGTCGAGATCGTGAAGGATGCGCGCGGCGAGCCGACCGGCGTGTTCTTGGAGAGAAATTTCGTTCCGGTTCTGGAGTACACGCTGTTCCACGACCTGCCCCGCTTCAAGTACGCCGACCGCCTGGACAGCGTTCGCCTCGGCGCGCACGCCTATGCGGCGGCAGGAACGACCTCGCTCTATGAAGGGCACGGGCTCACCCCCACGGTGATCCGCGCCTATCGCGAGAATGCCGAGCGCGGCGCCCTGCCCTTGCGCATGCACACCCCGATCAGCATGCCGAGCGCGGCGTTCGACGACAAACGGCTGCTCGATCTCTTCTATCATTACGCCGGCGTTGCAGGCGGCCGAGGCCGCGGCGACGACATCCTGCGCGTGGAAGGAATCAATCTGGGCGGCCATGCCGACAGCACCGTCGCGGACATCATCGCGGCCGGCTATCCCTACGATCAGTGGGCCGGACATTTCTACCAGGCGATGACGCCAGCGCGCTTCGTGAAGCTCGGCATCGAAGCGGCGCGGCTCGGGCTGCGCGTCAATTGCGTGGTCAGCCGCGATCTCGAGTACGCGCTGAGCGCCTACGAGGCGATCGACAAAGAGGTGCCGATCCGCGACCGCCGCTGGGTGGTCATCCACGTCAATCAGGCGAGCGACGCGCAGATCCGGCGCATGAAGGCGCTCGGGGTCATCGCCACGGTGGTGCCGGGTTTTCTCTGGATGGCGGGCGACCGCTATGGCCTCGACCGGCTCGGCGAGGAGGGCATCCCCATCCGGCGCATGCTGGATGGGGGCGTGCCGGTTGCGCTGTCAACCGACGGAGTGCCCTATTCGATGCTGTGGACGGCGTGGGAGGCGATTGCACGCTGGGACGAGGACGGTCAGCGACAGCCTCGGCGAGAGTCGGCTGACGCGAGAGGAGGCGCTGCGCATCGCGACCCAAAGCGGCCATCGCTTGACCTGGAACGAGGACAAATTCGGATCGCTCGAGGCCGGCAAGGTGGCGGACATGGTCGTGCTCGCCGAGGATCCGCTTTCCTGCGAGCTCGATCGGCTCAAGGACATCCGCGTCGATCGAACCTTCCTCGGCGGGCGCCAGGTGTTCGGACCGACGTGAGCGGTGTCGTGGGAGCCTCGGCGCATAAGGGAGGTCGCATGGGACGCGTCGTGACGTTTGCGCAGTTGCCGGAGCCTCCGTCCGGAGGCGGCGTGTCGCGCATGGCGTCGTAGACCGTCTTGCCGCCGACCATGGTGAGCAGCGGTTTGATCGCCAGAATCTCGTCGGCCGGCACCGTCAGGTAATCGCGATCGAGCACCAGCAGATCGGCGTACTTCCCCGGCGCGAGCGATCCCAGGTTTGCCTTCCTGGAACAGAAACACGGCGTTGGCGCGCGTGTGCGCGATCAAGCGCCTCTTCGCGCGAAATGGTCTGCCGCAGGACCTGCCGGCCGCCGATCATTTTGCCGGTGACCGCCCACCACAGCGTGGTGAACGGGCTCGACGGCGTCACCGCGGTCGCATCCGAGCCGAGGCCCCACGGAATGCCGCTGTCCTGGATCATGCGCAGCGGCGGCATGTCGTAGGTCAGATCTCCGTGCACCTTGAACATCAGCATGCCCTGGATGGTGGGACGGCTGTGGATCTGGGCGTAGATGTCGAGCCGCTTCATGCGCTCGAGGTCCTGCGCCTGCGCCTGATCGAGATGCGAGAAGGTCCAGCGCAGCCCCTTGATCGGCCGTTCCTTGTTGATCGCCTCCATCGCGGTCAGGAAGCCCTCGATGCTGCCGCGCAGTTGCGCATGCACATTGAGGTGAATGCCGTTTTTCGCCAGCGCCACGCCGAGCCGTTGCCAAAGCTGGAGCGCGTCGGCGGAAGGATTGGCGGCCTTCGCCAGCAGCGCGTCGTGCAACGGGAAGTACAACGTCTCGCCGTAACCGGTCAGGTCGAACCAATCGTCGCCCTGGAACGGCTTGATCTGCGCCATCCTGGCGATCAGGTTGTCGACGTCGGCGGCGGAGCGCGGCTCCTCGTAATAGATTGTAGAACGAGCGCACGGTCATTTGCCCGGAATCGTGGGCGATGCGAAACGCCTCGATGTGGCTCGCCTTGATTCCGGTGCCGCCCTGGTCCTGGAACGCGGTGATGCCCATCTTGTTGAGGTCGTGCATGAGGAGCCGCGCGTTCTCGACCACCTTGTCGCGCGCCACCTCCCCGAGCTTGTCGCGCAACAGACCGATCGCGGGGCCGCCGTTGAGCGCGCCGGTCGGCTGGCCCTTCTCGTCCTTCTCGATCTTGATCCCGCTCGGATCGGGAGTGGTCGCCTCGATGCCCATCGCCTTGAGCGCCGCGGTGTTGGCGTAGACGCGAAAGTAGAACAGCTGCAGCGCCACCGGATTGTCCGGCGCAATGCCGTCGAGCTCGGCCCGCCTGAAGCCGCGGGGTTCATCGACGAACTGCTCTTCCGACCAGCCTCCCAGCACCACCACCCATTCGCCCGGCTTGGATTCGGCCGCCTTATGCTTGATCAGCTCGAGCGCTTCTTTGTGCGAGGTGACGCCGTCGAGCCGCACTTCGCGATGCCAGTACTCGGCGGCACGCATGTAATGCGCGTGGTTGTCGATCAGCCCCGGGATGACGGTGCGACCACCGAGGTCGAACGACGCGCGTGAGCGGCCCCTTGTGCTTCTCGATCTCGGCGTTGCTGCCGACCGCGAGAATGCGCTCGCCCTTGATCGCCAGCGCCTCGCCGATCGTGAACCGGTCGTCCACGGTGACGATCTTGCCGTTGAGCAACACGATGTCCGCCGGCGTTTGCGCCGAGGCGGGCTTGCTCCAGGCAAGCGCGACGGCAACGAGGACAAAGGCAGTTACGATGGGACGCATGACGGTCTCCTCGAAGCGGCTCGCTGCCGTTGCATAATGCCGCGGAATCGCCGCATGAGCACGCTCAGGCCGTCACTAGGGCTAAGCGCATCTCGCCCCTGAAGCTGCGCCACGCCAGCGGCTTGTCGTCGGTTATGACGGCAACCGCCTTGCTGGCCGTTATCCCCAGCGCGAGGATAAAGCCGAGCTCGGCAATATGCTGAGGGTGATCGAACAGAAGGCTGAACTGCGGGGGATAAACAAAATAAGCGGCGGCGATCCCGCTTGCGAGTGACGTCATGACCGCGACCGTGCTGCCGAAAAACACCGCAATGAATATTGTCGGCAGCAGATAGACAAGCGCCAAATCCTCGGGGTCGTGCCAAATCTCGAGGGCTCTCAAATGCGAGTCAATCTGGGCGAGCACCAATGAGGTGAGGAAGACCAGAGCCAAGGACAGCCCGATCGGCAGAATGAAGTCGCGAGCGGTTTTGCCTCGTATCGGGGCATGACCGGGAAGCGGATTTGGCATGTGGCCGCGTGCCGCAAGGGACCAACCGGTCGCCGCGCCGCCGAGCGGTCTGACGAACTCGCGCCGCTTCACTGCCCACTATCTCCCGTGCGTCCGACCGAAAGCATAGCACAGCTCGATGGTGCTGGAGACCTACTGCGCTGCGGAATTGCAATGCGGCTCGTCTCGGCTCCGGACATAGCCGACACCGGCGTTGCGTCCCTCCCTCCGCCGGGGAAAGCCGCTGGAAGCGCGCGGCGCAAATCGATACCATTATCCGCACTGAAGCGCAGCGCGCCTTCCACCGCGAGTTGGGTGCCGCGTCCCGGCATCCTACCCGCCGATGTTGCCGCGACTTTGCCGATGTTGCGCTTATCTCGAGCCGGGCGTCCGTCGAGGCGATCGCACAGGTGGACTGGGGGCGATGAGCACTTACGTGCTGTCACATCATGCATCCGATATCGGAGGATCGTCATGAGTCCATCGGCCACCGCACTCGTTGTCCCGATCGCCCTCGCGCTTGCGCTGACGTCGGCGCGTGCGAGCCCCTGCAGCGATGAGATTGCGAGCTTGGAGACGGCGATAAACGCATCCGAAAGCAGTCCCGCTCTTGTCCCGACGGCAGCCGCAATCAGTCGGCGCACAGCTCCATCATCAGCCGACGCCGCAGTCGGTGCAGCGCGCCGAAGCGGCGCCGAGCACGGAGCTCAATGACATCATCACGCGCGCCAAAGTTCTGGATGCCGAGGGCAAGACCAAGGAATGCATGGACCTCGTCGCCACCGGCAAGCTCAGGCTGCAATGAGCGGCAGCGTTCCGTGCTGAGGGTGCAGAACCCGGATGTCGCTTCGCGCCATCGGCGTACGCGCGGAGGCCCTCCACGCCGCTAGAGCACACCGGATGTCTTCAGATCGGCGGCGGCGCGCCGAGCGGCGATGAAGCCGAAGGTCATCCCGGGTCCGATGGTGATTCCGCGGCCGGGGTAGCCGGCCCGCCATGATCGAGGCCAGTCATTGCCGCAGGCGTAGAGGCCGGCGATCGGCGATGCGTCGTCCCGCAACACCTGCGCGAACTCGTGGGTGAAGTAGGCCGCAGCTCGTGCCGATGTCGCTGGCATGGATGGCGAGCGCGTAGAACGGCGGCTTGTCGATTGCGCCGATGCACGGATTGGGGCGCTGGCTCGGATCGCCAAGGTTTTGCTGATAGGCGATATCTTTGTCTTAACTAGAACGCGGAGACGCTTATGGCTACCGATGAAAAAACCCGCACGGAACTCGAAGCCGCGGTCTACCGCCGCCTGGTCGAGCACCTCCGCGAGCGCACCGACGTGCAGAACATCGACTTGATGAATTTGGCGGGTTTCTGCCGCAACTGCCTGTCCAACTGGATGAAGGATGCGGCCGACGCCAAGGGCCTGCCGATGACCAAGGACGAAAGCCGCGAGGTCGTCTACGGCATGCCCTACGACGAATGGCGCGCCAAACACCAGAAAGACGCGTCGCCTGCGCAAAAGGCGGCATTCGAAAAAGCAAGCCCAAAGCACTGAAGCTGCGATTTTTGCGGATTCGTCCTGTGCAGAGCGTGGATGATCGCGCGCCTGTCTTGCGCTCACGCGCCCGGCGGCGACCGAAACCTCTCGCATAGAGCGGGGTATGTATTCCGAAACGCCGCCACCCCCGGGATCAAGTCCGGGGGCATGCTTTTCGGGATCATGCCCAGAAATGCGAGGAGTACCCGATGGCCACCGCCGCTGCCGCCAAGGACGACGAACAGACCGCCCATCGCTTTGCCAAGGATCAGCTCAAGGCGATTGTCGAGCGCGTCGAGCGGCTCGAAGAGGACAAGAAGGCGATTTCCGACGATATCCGCGACGTCTACGCGGAGGCCAAGGGCAACGGCTTCGACGTCAAATCGCTGCGCGTCGTGGTGCGGCTGCGCAAAGAGGACGTCAACGAGCGCAAGGAGCACGAGGCTATTCTCGAGACCTACCTGCACGCGCTCGGGATGCTTTGAACGTCGCATCAATTCATCGCCGAGTTGTCATCGTCCGCGCAGGCGGACGATCCAGTAATCGCCGACGCCTGTAGTTTTGCTCGGAGACCAGTGAATACTGGATGCTCCGCCTTCGCGGAGCATGACAGAACGGGTGTGCGGATTGCGTTTGTCGTGCTCATGCGCAAGCCATCTCGTTCTCGCAGCACGCTTGCGCTGCACAGTTGTCACGCGTTGGCGATGATTTGCCTCGAACGCACGCGAGGCATTTCATTTTGCTTCCCTGAAGAGGGAAGCGGAGCGCCGAATGGCGCCACTGGAGACTGCCAGGCACAGTCGTGGGGGCTGCACCCGTTACCAGGCACAGCCGCGGCCCTCATAACAAGGGCCGCTCGCCTTTCGGCGCTCCTCTACGGTTTGACAGGAGTTGCCTCCCACCCCGGCCCGGGCCAGCGCTTCCTGGAATCGCCGGATGCAAACGGGAGACGTTCTTTTTTAGCCCCTCCTCCCTCTCCGAACGCCGGGGCAGTCGCTCTCGCCTGATTGATGCCGCGATGGCGTCAGTCCAAACACCGCCCCAACCGCCTTGGAGTTCTTAAAGCGAGCTGGCACGTCGACGGTGGCGCGATAGGTCAACGCCACCACCGGGCCGACACCGGGCACCGTCATCAGGCGCCGGCACACCTCATCGTCCCGGACGACGGCCAGTAAACGGCGATGCAGGATGCCGATCTGCTCGCGAAGCACCCGCCGGACAATCAGCAGTGGTTCGACCAGCATGGCCAGGTCGGGCAGGTTCTCAACCAGCTCCTTGATGCGGGCCTCGAACTTCCCCGTCCCCACCATGCCCACCTTAAGACCGAAGTTGCGCAACGTACCGCGCAGGTCGTTGTCGATGGCGATGGCCTTCGACTGCAGCAGCTTGCGATGAGTCAACAGCATGCGCAGCTTTTGACTGCGTAACGTCTTTACATGCACCGGGCGATAAAGTCCCACCCGCATCATCTGCGCGATGCCGCGCGCATCGTTGCGGTCCGTCTTGTTGATCTGCGCCTTTAGCACTGCCCTCATGTGCCGCGTCTCGACGCAGATCACCGGCAGGCCTGCTTCGGCGAGCGCGCTGTAAAGCCATTGCGACAGCGGCCCGGCTTCCAATCCAATCCGTTTGAACTGATAGCCGGGATTCGTCAGCACCTGCAGTAGAGCCTCAGGTTCGCTCGCCACCTTCACTTCGCGAACGATCTTGCCCGTGTCATCCACAATGCAGACGCTGGTTTCCTTGACCGATACGTCCAGTCCAGCAAAATGGTCCATGCTGCGCTTCTCCTTCTGATGCTTGAGGCCGGTAACACGGACCTCGTTTCACCATCAGCCTGAAGCGCAGCACCCTAAAATCTTCAGCTATCCACAAGATCGCCGGCCGATTACCCCATCTTTGGGTCAATAGCGGTCGTCGTCAGTCACTCCAGCATGGCCTCGCATTCTATTTCCAAGAGGAAGTCAGGGCTGGGCAACCCAGTCACAACAACTGTGGTCCGAGCAGGATATTTGCCGTCAGGAAAATATGTCGCGTAAATACTATTCATCGCATCAAAATCTGCGCTGCGCGTCAGCAGGACATTAGTTTTCACAACGCGGTCCAAACCTGTCCCCGCCGCCTTCAGCGTGTTCGCGATGTTATCCATCACCTGCTTCATTTGAGCGGAAAAATCTCCAATCGCGAGCTTGCCGTCTTTGTAGCCGGGTGTCCCGGACACAAAGACCAACTTGCCAACTTTGACGGCCGACGAAACAGGAATGCCACGCACGGGTTTTCCAAAGTACTCAAGTTGTTGAGACTTGCTCTCGCTGGGAATGGCCAGCACGCCGAATGCCAGAGCGAACAGCCAAACACGCTTCATTACACGGTCCTCCAGCTTCATGCCCCGGTCTCACCTTGGAATTATTTCAGAGAATTGTCCGAAACGTAACTGGAGGAATGCTCGACACTGGAATGTCCGCTTCGGGTCATTAGCCGCCGCGCCACGATTAGATGGGGATGTCCGCTTTAGCTCCGAAAGCGGAACTCCACAGCCAACGACGGGCTTGTCCGCTTCGGGCCAATAGCCGACAAACGATGTGTTTGACTACAATAGCTGAAAAACATCCAGTGTTCGAGCGTTCGTCGCAAGCGACCCGGAGGCGACAGCACAGATGCGGTTCATCCAGCCATACCTTTCCGAACCTGTTTCGAAATACGGTGTGGCGCGGAAATAGTAGGCAGCAGGATCGACGGTTTCTCCCCGACGTAGGCGGTCACTGACGTCTTTTGGTACGTCGCGAAGCGCTTTCCAGTGCATGTAGATTTGATGCTTGTCGCTGGTCTCAAGGAGCAACCGCACCTCAATGTCCAACACATCGTCGCGGCGCACGATTGTCCAAACGCCGCCGCCCGGCAACACTATGCCATTGAGTTTCGGGCCGTCGAAATTTCCGCCCTTGAGCCTTCCGATACGTCGAACGCCATAGGGAGTTTCGCCAAGAAAGGGAAACTCAAAATCAAAAGAAATTCAGTTTGAATCTCGGGCATCTAACACGCCGCTGCTCTCATGTCCGTTCAAGGTCACAAGCTGCCGCGCTTACGTGGAACCGTCTTGTCTGCTTTGGGCCAGAAGCCGACACCGAGCCTAGATTTTTTTCTTCGCCAACGCTTTACCGACTTCGCGGGCGCACTCGATGAAACGTTCGACCACGGGGCTCAAGGTGCGGTTTTTCAGGGTTGCGATCGTGATCAGCCAAGGTCGAGCAGGCAATTTGACGGGCAGCACCTTCAGGGAACAGAAGAGTGCCGCTGACTTCGGATATGTCGCAATAAACGGGCCATTGGCAACGAAGTGGTTCGATAGGTGCATGGAGAAGCCGGTCAGCCGCGCTGTCGGCATATCAACGCCTTGGGCTCGACAGGCCTCCGCCATGCGATCGTAATTCCATGTGCCGGGGGATGGAAGAATCCAGGGCTCGTTGATCAGTTCCTCAAGATCGAGTGTCCGGCGGCGCGCCCAACGACTATGCAGTCCTGCAGCGATGATTAGCGGATCATCGAAGAGATATTCGAAGTCCAAGTCGCCCGACGTCGGGGCGTCCGGCTGGGGTGGAGGCTGTCGCAAGAAAACAAGATCGAATTTTCGATTGCGCAGTCCGGGATTCTCCATGACGGGCGCAGGCACGTCCTGCACATGCACGACCACCCGCGGAAATCTCTCAGAAAAGCGCTCGATGAACCGCGGTAGCACTGTGGCGATGATCGATTCGGGGCATCCGATTTTCAGCTCACCTGTCGTGGGATCGGCCAGAAACTGCACGTCCTTGACGCTCTGCCTTAGTTCGTCGAACACCGCGGCGCTTCTTTTGAGCATCGCATCGGCGTAGATTGTCGGCTCGATGCCACGCGGGCTGCGATCAAGCAGGCGAACGCCCAACAAGTGTTCCAAATTTGCGATCGCCGCCGAAACCGACGGCTGCGTCATCGCGAGCTGGCGTGCCGCCTTGGCCATCCCTCCCGACTTCACCACAGTTGACAGGATGTGGAGATCACGCACTCGAAGACGCCTGCCGAGGCGGCTTTCCCATTCCATGATGACTGGTGTCATAGAGGCCAGCTATAGGGTTAGAGTTAAATTGTGGGTACGCCTATACAAGCTATTCGCTTAATGCAGCAATATCGCCATTGAGGTGGTCGTTCGTACGCCCTCGAAGGCTGCCTGCTTCTTGGTCACCGAGCGAACGGTAACAGGGAGGATGACATGCGCTTCATGGTATCGGGAGTCTCTGCGCTAGGCGCCACCGCGGCCGCGCTCACCCTATCGCTGGTGCTCGGCGCGGCTCGGGCCCAAGACCAGTCACAAAACACGACTTATGTGATGAAGGTATCGAATGCGACAATCAACGACGCGCCACACCAATACGCCAAGGACTTTGCTACGGCCGTGGAGCGTGATTCGGGCGGTCGCATCAAGTCCGAAGTCTATCCCGCGAGCCAATTGGGCTCGATCCCTCGGCAGATCGAAGGCGTGCAGTTCGGCGCAATCCAGGCCGCGGTGTTTGCGCCCGAGTTTATCGTCGGCGTCGACGAACGGTTCGAGGTTATGGCAGCTCCGGGTCTTGTCAATTCCTTCGAGCATGGGCAGCGGGTTGCCGCCGATCCGGCGGTGCAAAAGCTAATGCTCGGACTTGGCACTGGGAAAGGACTGCACGGTGTCGGCCTCACGCTTGCTCTACCGTCGTCGATCATCGCGAAAACTCCCATCCGTCATCTCGCCGACTTCAAAGGAAAGAAGATTTGGATCTTCGCCTCGCAATTCCAAACCGCGGCGTTTGATCGGCTCGGTGCCACGCCGGTTGCGATGACGCTGGGTGACGTGTTGCCCGCGTTGCAACAGGGCGCCATCGATGGCGCGGTCGCCGGCGTTGGACCTTTTGTGCATATGCATTTTGGCGATGCAGCGAAATACATCACAGAGACCAATCAGCCGGCGATCTTCCTCGTACTGGAAGTCAGCCAGAGATGGTACAACTCGCTGCCCAAGGATTTACAAGAGATTATTGACCGAGACGGCGCCGCAGTGTCCTTGGCGATCGACCCGGTGGCACTGCGCGATGTATGCCGAGCAGCGCAAGGCATGGGTGAATGGCGGGGGCGAACTTATCAGCCTGCCACGCGATGAACAGTCGGCAATGATGGCAACGCTCGCCAGCGTCGGCCAAGACGTCGCGAAGTCTAAACCGGCAGTGCGCGACGCCTATCAAATTGTCGCCGACGCGGCGCAGCGAACGCGGCAGCCCTCGAGCCGGTGATCGTAGACGTGCGGGGGCCAACGATGGATCACCCATGATCCGTCACTTTTTTCGCCACCGGCTCTATGGTCGCGCCTTGAGTTGGAGGATGCCGTCTAGACTGGAGATGGGCTACGATGAACGTCTCACGGATATCCATAGTGGGAGGCGGAATTGGTGGTTTGAGCGCGGCGCTTGCACTCCAGCATTTCGGCTATCGTGTATCTGTGTTCGAGCAGGCGCGAGAGCTCAGAGAGATCGGTGCAGGTGTGACTATCACACCGAATGCGATGCACGCACTGAATTTCCTCGGGGTTGGCGAGCGAGTGGCGAAAGAAGCCGGGCCAACCGAGGCATATCTGATACGCCATTTCCAGACCGGTGAAGTCATAAAAACAAGGGCGAGCGGAACCGATTATGTCGAAAGATTTGGCGCGGCCTATCATCAGGTTCATCGCGCCGATCTTCACGCCGCACTGGCCGATGCCGTCCTTCACAACGATTCAAGCTCCATCTTCTTCGACCATCGCTTCGAGTCTCTCACCAAGATTCAAAGCAGGCTGTCGCTGACGTTCACAAATGGGAAGACAATTGAAACTGATGTCGTGATCGGTTGTGACGGCGCCGCTTCGAGGGTACGAGCCTGTGTCTTCGGAGACGATGTGGTGAACTACACAGGCCAGGTCGCGTTTCGCGCGCTTTTACCCATGACGAATGTACCAGCGGTAATCGCGAAACTCCCCTTCGCAATGTTCGTCGGCAAGAACCGAGCGCTGCTCCATTATCCATTGCGCCACCGAACGATCATGAACGTAGTTAGCACCGCCCGTGAGCCGAGGTGGCAGGAGGAGGGATGGACAACACCCGCCACAATAGAGGAGTTTGCGAACCTTCACGGCGATTTCCATCCCGATGCGTTAAATCTGATTGGTGCCATTTCTCCAGGAACGCTGTTCAAATGGGGACTTCGCGACCGCGAGCCGCTTCAGCAATATACTAAAGGGCGCGTCACCATGCTCGGTGATGCCGCGCATCCGATGACTCCGTTTCTGGGTCAAGGCGCGTGCATCGCCATTGAGGATGCAATGGTACTTGGACGCGCATTCGCTACCGCCAGTACTTTTGAAGAGGCGTTCGGCATTTACGAAAACGCACGGAAAGATCGGGCTAACGGTGTCCAGCTCGCTTCCCGTCAGCAGGCTGACGAGATTCAGGGCGTCACGAAGAGGGGAGCAAATCCCGGAGCGAATGCCGATGATCGCGGCCTATATTTGTATAACCCTGTCACAGTGCCGCTCACATTAGTGGCGAAATGAATGGGTGAACCGCCGCTTTGGGTCATTAGCTGCCTCGACGAACGATGGCTTGCGCGGCGGCTAAACCTTCGATTGTGTTGCAAAACACCGATGGTTTTGTCGGTTGAGGTTGGCAGGTGAGTTTTTGTTTGGTGCTTATTTTGCGTTCGGGATGGGGTACTTCGGGCTTAACACCTGACGCATCAACTACGCCGGACGAGCCGCCACCTTCACTGGTGGTGGATGACAAAGGAGCTTGGCGAGGCGTCGCAAATTCTGGGCGGTTGCAGTTAGCAGAACCTCATCCTTGACCCCGCTCAAGCCGCGCAGTCGAAGCCGGTCGAGCCGAAGGATGCGCTTCATGTGGGCAAACCGCATCTCGATCTTCTTGCGTTCGCGGCGTGATTGCTGGAACGCCTCGGTGTTAGCCAGAGCGCGAACGCGGTCTCGCACGTCCTCATCGATGTCTCGGGTCACCTTGCGACTGGTGCTGGTCGTACACTGTGCCTTGAGGTCGCATCTTGAGCAGTCGGACCTGCTCGCCCGATAGGGTAAAAGGCGTCCCTGGTCGATCAGACCGGAATGCGTGAGCAGTTTGCCCGCAGGGCAGACATATACGTTGCGTTCCCGGTCGAAGACGAAGTCGGCGCGGCTAAAGGTGCCGTCGGTGCGTGCCGACTTATCCCAAACCGGAACGTGCGGTGCGATCTTGCGATCGATCAGCCACTTGAGCAGCCTGGCCGCGCCATAGACTGTGTCGCCTGCGAGCCTTTGGGGTTGAAGATCGAAGCGGCGGCAGACCCGGTCCACCATGGTCTGGGTAACGGCGATCTCCACCGTGCGATTGGCCCGCGTGCCCTCGGCGTCGATGATGATGCCGACTTTGTTGTCGATCAGATAGTTCGCATCATAGGCAAAGAAGGGGTCGATGCCCGGCCTGGCAACCCATGCCGCTTGTGGATCGGTCAGCGACACTTCCTTGGCCGGCCTGCTTCGGCTGCCGCTCGATCCACCGCTATCCCTGCCATCATTCTCTTCGTGACTGCGGGCCGCATCGAGCGCCGCGAGATACTCGCGAACCGCATAGGATGCTTCTTCCGCTTTCGGCCAGGCGATCGGTTGGTCGCCGGGAACACGCTTCTTCTTGTCGACGTCGGCCTTGATCAGGCTCGCATCGACCGAGAAGGCTTCGCCACCGACCAGCCCGGCTGCAATGCACTTCGCCACTACCCCCTCGAACACTCGGCGTAATGCATCGCTCTCGCGGAACCGTTCATGCCGCGCCCGGCAGAACACCGAGTGATCGGGGATAGTGTCCTCGATGCCGAGCTTGCAGAACCACCGGTAGGCGAGATTGACCTGGACCTCGGCGCACAGCCGTCGCTCCGAGCGGATCGCAAACACGTAGCCGACAATGAGCATCCGGATCATCAGCACTGGATCAATCGAGGGGCGACCCGTGTGTGAGTAGTAAGGCGCAAGCTCCTCGTGCACCCAACCGAGGTCGAGAACGCCGTCGATCTGGCGCACCAGATGATCCGGGGGCACGACCTTGTCGAGATCAAACGAATAAAAGAACTGCCCTTGTCCGCCTTGCCGCTGACCCATCATGACCCGCTCCCGCCGATCCCCGTCGCAATCCAACGGAATCATCCTGCGTAGAGTCGGATCAACAATAGTTTTGCAACACAATCCCTTCAACAACGGACACGAACCCGACCAGTCGGCGCGGCCGTTTCGGCCCAATAGCTGCCGTTCGATTTATTTTAACTTTGCCAGGGCAGCTCGGAAGATATCGGACCAGCCCGCCTGTTCGGCCGTCAGCGCGTGCTGCTGATTGAGCTTTTCGAGAATCGAGAGCGCCTCGATCAGCAGTGCTCTGGCCTGAGCGGGGGCGGCTACTGTGCTAACTTCATCGAGGCTAACGGCAAGATCGATTTGTGCTTGCGCATCATCTTGATCTTGGGCCGCGAGCTTGCGGCGAATATCGAGGCTCTCTTGATAGGCGGCAAGTGCGCCCGCCGGATCGCGCTGCCGGAGCTTCATTTCGCCGACCCTATCGAGGCTCACCGACACGTCGCGCAGCGCGTCAGCGTCGCCAGGATCGTGAGCCGCGAGCCCGCGGCGAATAACGAGGCTCTCCTGATAGGCGGCACTTGCACTCGGCAGGTCGCCCTGCCGCAACTTGATGTCGCCGAGCTTCTCTAGACTTTGCGACACATCGGCCTGCGCTTCGGCGTTGTCCGGGTCCAGAGCCGCGAGCTTACGGGCTACGTCAAGGCACTCCTGATAGGCCGCAAGTGCACCCGCCATATCGCCCTGCCGAAGCTTCACGTCGCCGAGTTTCTCGAGACTCACCGACACGTCGCGTTGCGCCTCTGCTTTGTCTGGATCCTGAGCCGCGCGCTTGCGGGCTACGTCAAGGCTCTCCTGATAGGAGGCACGTGCAGCCGTCAGATCGCCCTGTCCCAGCTTCACGTCACCGAGATTATGGAGGCTCAATGACACATCGCGCTGCGCCTGCGAGTCGCCGGGGTCCCGGGCCGCAAGCCTACGGTTAATGTCCAAGCCTTCCTGATATGCGGCAGCCGCACCCAAAAGATCACCCCGGCGCAGCTTCACCTCGCCGAGATCATCCAGGCTCACCGACACATCGCGCTGCGGCTGTGTGTCGTCAGGGTCTCGGGCTGCGAGCTTGCGGCGGATGTCTAGACTCTCCTGATAAGCGTCAAGCGCGCCCGCCAGATCGCCTTGTTGCAGCTTTACGTTACCGAAGTCATTAAGGCCCACCGACACGTCGCGTTGTGGTTGCGCGGCGTCGGGGTTTCCGGCCGCCAGCTTGCGGCGAATGTCGAGGCTCTCCTGATAGGCGTCAAGCGCACCCGCCAGATCGCCTTGTTGCAGCTTTACGTTGCCGACCCTATCGAGGCTCACCGACACATCGCGTTGCGGTTCGGCTTTGCCGGGGTCTCGGGCCGCAAGCTTGCGCAAGATATCAAGGCCTTGAACAGCGACGGTGGCAGCATCGCGCAGATCGCCTGCCGCAAGGTAGGTGTCGACAAAATTATTGAACATCGCAGCCCGACTACGCAGTAATTGTGGGTCGTCGGGGGCAACCTTGATCAGTTGGTCGATAGTCTTTTGCACCGTATCAAGAATCTTCTTGATGGTGTCGACCCGCATACCGGCGACATTCTGCAGGCCCTGGGCGATATTGAAAATCAGCGCGTCAACCGTCTGCTTCGCAGTCGTGAAATTGCGGTCGGCGCGCTGCTTCTCCTGTTCGGTCTGATGCCGCTGGTCGTCCGCTACTCTTCGCTCCTCCACCGCAATCCCGCGCTGCCAATAGGCGAGACCGGCCAATAGAAGCGCCGCCACCAAGCCAGCCGCGAGGCTTCCGGTCAGGATATTGCGCCGCCGACTTGCGCCGCGCCGGCTCTCGACAACGAATGCTTGGGTATCGTCAGTCGGGACCGGCGCATCGGGTGGCCGCGTCGCAATCCAGCGCTCGGCTTCCTCCAGTGAAGGTGAGCGCAGCAAGAGTCCGCCCGGGCGGCGAGCAGCCACCCAGCGTCGCGCAACTTCGCCAAACTCGGTATGCTGTCTGATCCAATCTATATCAGTTCGCAGCGCTTCGGCGAGCCGATCAGCGCTTGCCTCGAAGCGATCCGGTTCGTCGAAAAAGATAAAGTTCAGTCGCCGCACTGTGTCGGGTATCGCTCCGTCATCTACGTGACGACAGACGATCGGGGCAAAACGCTTGTTCAGCGAGGCCGCATGCGTAATCTCCTTGAGCGCCACCTCGGACGCGGCAGCGTCGGGTGAAAGCACGAATACGACCGCGTCGGCACGGGAAATCAGCGCCTGGATCCGCTTCCACCAATCCTCGAAGGCGTAAATTGCGGTCCGGTCGATCAGCGGTTCGAAGCCGCGCTCTTTAAGGGCCGGCTCCAATTGATCCACGAAGGCCATGTCCTTGCGCGAATAGGAGATGAAGATATTAGGATTGGACTGGTTTTCCGGCGTGCGCGCGGCATCCGCTGCCATGACGGTCCTTTGGCTCACCAGTCTCCAGACCCATTAGGCCAAAACTGCCGGCACCCGACAAGCAATTTGGTACACGCTAGCTCATCAGTTCACATTGCAAACGGTTCGGGCATCTCGCGACCTTCACCGCATCGGCCTATCGGACCGAAACGGATCGGTTGGATAGCCGGCGTATACCAGGCTGGCGTCGCCGCCGTAGCCTATAAGCTCTTCCATCTTCTCGACCGTCTTGCCAATCACGCCGGCAGAGTCGCCGGCCTGAAGCTGATGCTTAATCTCGACAAGCGATCGGTTTGCGCCGTCGAGTCGTCGTGCAAGGATTGCGGCGATGTAGAGAGCGACACTCGGATCGCCAGAGAGCATCGACGATGCGTCGGCGACGTAGAACTGGGATGGTTCGAGCGTTCGCACGTCCGCGGTATGTGGCTGATCCAGGAGAACAGCCTGTTCGCCGAATACCGAGCCGGGCGCCGAGACGTCGGCGATCTTTTCGCCGTCCTTGGTGACCTCCACGGCGCCATTGATAAGGAAAAGGAGCTTGCCCGTTCTATGGCCGGCAGCCATGACAACTTCGTGAGCTTGATGTTTTACCACGGGTAAGCCTGCAAGCCTCCGCTCAAGGGCGGCTGCGTTAGGAATGAGCGAAGTCATCTGGAATCCCTTCTTGTTGAACTATTGATCCTTGTCTTTTCTGCCGGTTGTAAAGGAATTTACAGCTGCGGCGCGAACGCTCGCACTGGGGCAGCACCATCAGACCAGCAGTGTATGTCCGCTACGGGGTCAGAACCAGCCACGCCACGGTTAGATCGTGATGTCCGCTTCTCTAATCGGCCGTTTAGGGTCAAGCGCTTTCTGACTGACTATCCACCTCTACAGCGTCGATGTCGCTCGCGGGCTCGTGCTTCTCTTCGGAATCGGCACCAAGGCCCTTCCATCATGGGATTCGAAGATGAGGTGGAACCATCTTTGGGTCGGCCTTGTCGTTTAGACGAACGACAGGTCCAAGCGGACATACGAACTCACCTCATCCATCGTCCCGCGAGGGACATCATTCCACCGCTGGGTGGAGCTCGAGTTTCCTCCTATCGCGTTTGATCCTGCACTGCTGTCATGCCGCCGCGACGTCTCGGGTCCAGCGGAACTCAGTGCCGTCAACCCAGATGCGGTGCATGATCACGGCCAACCGACGCGCCAGTGCGACGATCGCCTTCTTCATCCCGCGATGCCTGGCGATCTTCATCGCCCAGGCCTTGAGCCACGACCATTTCGTCGAACGCACCAGCATGACCTGGGCCGCTTCGTAGAGCATCATTCGCATCATCTCGTCGCCGCACCGTGATATGCCACCGGGGCAGTCGCTCTCGCCTGATTGATGCCGCGATGGCGTCAGTCCAAACACCGCCCCAACCGCCTTGGAGTTCTTAAAGCGAGCTGGCACGTCGACGGTGGCGCGATAGGTCAACGCCACCACCGGACCAACACCGGGCACCGTCATCAGGCGCCGGCACACCTCATCGTCCCGGACGACGGCCAGTAAACGGCGATGCAGGATGCCGATCTGCTCGCGAAGCACCCGCCGGACAATCAGCAGTGGTTCGACCAGAATGGCCAGGTCGGGCAGGTTCTCAACCAGCTCCTTGATGCGGGCCTCGAACTTCCCCGTCCCCACCATGCCCACCTTAAGACCGAAGTTGCGCAACGTACCGCGCAGGTCGTTGTCGATGGCGATGGCCTTCGACTGCAGCAGCTTGCGATAAGTCAGCAGCATCCGCAGCTTCTGACTGCGTAACGTCTTTACATGCACCGGGCGATAAAGTCCCACCCGCATCATCTGCGCGATGCCGCGCGCATCGTTGCGGTCCGTCTTGTTGATCTGCGCCTTCAGCACTGCCCTCATGTGCCGCGTCTCAACGCAGATCACCGGCAGGCCTGCTTCGGCGAGCGCGCTGTAAAGCCATTGCGACAGCGGCCCGGCTTCCAATCCAATCCGTTTGAACTGATAGCCGGGCTTCGTCAGCACCGGCAGCAGAGCCTCCGGTTCGCTCGCCACCTTCACTTCGCGAACGATCTTGCCCGCGTCATCCACAATGCAGACGCTGGTCTCCTTGACCGAAACGTCCAGTCCAGCAAAATGGTCCATGCTGCGCTTCTCCTTCTGATGCTTGAGGCCCGTAACAACGGTGACCTCGTTTCACCATCAGCCTGAAGCGCAGCACCCAAAATCTTCAGCTATCCACAAGATCGCCGGCCGATTACCCCATCTTTAGGTCCGAAAGCGGTTACGCGGGCAGACGACCGGCGCGTCCGCTATGGGCCAACAACCGACATTGGCTGAGATATATTTTCCCTATTTTGAACGATCGAAGAGCTGGCCGTCCATTTTCAGCTTGCGAAATCAGTTCTAGCCGGACTGTGACCTAAACGGCACGGCAGCGGTTATTTGGTGGATTTCGCTTTAGCCCTATGGGCCGGGAATTCCCGCGGGCGTAATCTGATTGCGTCGGGGTATTGGGGCAACTAATGAAGATTAAGATCGCCGTCGCTGCGTTGCTGATGCTGCCGGGATCGGCGGCATTCGCACAGATAGTGACATCCACCGGCGCAGGTTCGGGGAGCTCAAGCAGTTGGCTCGCTGGCGTTCATGCAGGCCATAACTGGCAGAGCGGTTCGGTCGTCTACGGGATCGAGACGGATCTCTCGGGCACGGCGCTCAAGACCGATTTCAATACGGTACTCCAGGGGGGGATCGTTCCTCCGCCGGTTGCCAACACCACCGCCAACATCGAATATTTCGGCACACTGCGCGGCCGCCTTGGCTGGGCCGCAGGTCCGGTTCTGTTCTATGGCACCGGCGGTCTCGCCTACGGCAGTGTCGATACCAGCAGCACCATAACTGCACCTTCGGTCTCGTTCGGCGCGCAGACCAACGACTCGCGCATCGGCTGGGCCGG
Source organism: uncultured Alphaproteobacteria bacterium (assembly GCA_963739945.1). Taxonomy (GTDB): domain Bacteria; phylum Pseudomonadota; class Alphaproteobacteria; order Rhizobiales; family Xanthobacteraceae; genus BOG-931. The sequence continues at coordinate 25,265 of CAVUCN010000009.1, forward strand.
CGGCGGCGGCATCGAATACAAGTATTCGCCGAACGTGATCTTCAGCCTGAACTATCTGTACGTCGATCTCGGAAACGTCGGCTTCTCGACGCCGACGGCCGGTTTTGGCTCCGCGGTCACGAGCGGGAATGTCCACGCGCAACTGCAGGCGGTGACACTTGGCGTGAGCTGGCTGTTTGCGCCGGACGGCAAGGGGCCACATGCCCCGTGGGAAGGCAACTACATCGGCGGTCAGGCCGGCGGCGATTGGGGCAACAGGACAAGCGCCAGTTATTTCGCGGAGCCGATAGCTAATTCTGATATTCGGCTCAAGCGCGACATCATACGGATCGGCCAACTCGACGACGGCCTCACGCTGTACCGTTATCGCTATCTGTGGAGCGACACGGTCTATGTCGGCGTGATGGCGCAGGAGGTGGCGGAGAAAGCCCCGAACGCCGTCGTGATGGGAGAGGACGGTTATCTCCGCGTCGACTACCGGACGCTCGGCTTGCAGTTGCGTACCCAGGCCGAGTGGACGCGCTCACGTATGGTATTCGGCTCGACTAATCGCGACGGTCGATGCACGTCTCGGTACTAGTTGGGCGGTGCGGGCAGCCAGTTTACCTCCGCACGAACTGCGTGCGTTGAGCACCTTCCTTGCGGTCTATGTCCGAATTCCTCTACCGCGCTTCAGTCGCAGGCAACGGTTTGGGTCAAAAGCTGCCGCTCCAATCAAGATCGCGCGCGCTCGGTGTTCACCCGAAAGCAGACACGAAACCGCGAGGATAGGCGTCGCCAGCTTCCGACAACGATCACCGCGTCATCGCAGCGGGGGCAGGCAAATTTATCCCAAAACAGGCATTCGTGGCACGCGTGAAATCGAGAGCGACCAGAGGCCGTTGACCGGCGGTGTCTTGTCGGCAAGCTGCTGGATGCCCGTGCACCGGAGTCGCCCCATGTGGTTTGGCTTGCTCGCTCTCGCTTCGCTTCTGCTGCCTACCCCAGCGCTTGGCCGGCGTCAAGGAGGAGTGTCGCGGCTCTCGCTCCGGCGGGTTTGGCGCTGGCGGTGGACGCCAAAGGCGACGAATTGGTCGCCCAGAATGCTGACGAGCCGTTTGTTCCGGCCTCCGTTACCAAGATCGTGACGGCCTGGCTGGCGATGGAGGTTCTCGGCAGCGATTACCGCTTCGAGACCCGCTTCTACCTCGACAACAAGCGGGTGCTGTACGTGCGGGGCGGCGGCGATCCTTTCCTGATCTCGGAAGAACTCGCGCCGCTCGCGAGCGCGCTGGTCGGCAGCCATCGGCAAGCAGCCGATCACCGGCGTTGTGGTCGACGGCAGCTACTATCCTGCAGACCTTCGCATCCCGGGCATCGAGAATAGCGACGAGGCCTACAACGCACTGAACACCGCGCTGGCCGTCAATTTCAACACCATCTCCGGCCGCGCGCAACGGCAACACTGTGCGCTCCGCCGAGAAGCAGACCCCGATCACGCCGATCGCGATCAGCCAGTTCCTGGCACACGGTCCCCATAAGGGAGCCGGACGCATCAGCCTGAGCCAGGATCCGGCGGTGAGCCTGCAATATGCCGGTGAACTGATCGCTGCGTTCATCGCGCAGGCCGGCGGCCGGGTGACGGGCAAGGTCTCGATCGGAAGCGTGCCCGCGGGATTGCAGCCGGTCTACGTTCACCGGCAGTCGCGGCCGCTTGCGGAAATCCTCGTCGACCTGCTGCGCGCCTCCAACAATTACATCGCCAACCAGGTCTTTCTGGAGATCGGCGCGCACCGGTTCGGCGGGCCGGTCAGTCTCGAGAAGTCGCTCAAGGTTGCGAACGAGATGCTCACCGCGCATGGCCTGGCGACGGCAATCCATATGGAGGAAGGCTCGGGCATCAGCCGCAACAACCGCTTCACCGCCCGCGGCCTCGCCCAGGTGCTGGAGCTGTTCGCACCCCACGCCGACATGCTCCACGGCCACGACGGCGGCACCAACAAGACCGGCACCATGGCGGGGGTCAGCACGCTCGCGGGCTATGCCGACACTTCAGGCCACGGGCGGGTGCGTTTCGTGATCTCGCTTTCGAGCAGCGACGGCGAACTGCGCTTCCGTGTGCTGCAGGCTATCCGTGCCGGGTTGTAGCTGATGTGTGCCGTAGCGGTCCAGTGAGTACTGTCACGGCGGCTCAAGTTATTCTGACGGACCCAAGGGAGGTTTGGCGCATGGCGAAGCTCGTCTTTGGATTGAACCAATCGCTGGACGGCTACGTCGACCACACGGAATTCAGCCCAAACCCGGCGCTGTTTCGCCACTTCATAGAATATATGCGCGGCCTGACGGGCATCGTGTACGGGCGCCGCATGTACGAGGTCATGCGCTACTGGGACGAAGACCTTCCTGATTGGGTCGCTGAGGAACGCGACTTCGCGGCGGCGTGGCGCAGCCAACCGAAGTGGGTCGTGTCGCGCACGCTGAAGTCAGTCGGCCCCAACGCCACCCTGGTCGAGGATGACTTCGAAGCGGCGTTACGCGAGCTGAAGGCTCAGCACGTCGGAGAGATCGAGGTCGGTGGACCAGACCTAGCGCGAAGCCTGTCCGACCTTGGTCTTATTGATGAATATCGGATCTACCTTCACCCCGTCGTGCTGGGTCGCGGCAAGCCATTCTTCGCCGGCCCTCGGCCGCCGCTCCGCCTGATGGCCAGCGAGCTTATTACTGAGGACGTGATGAGGTTGACGTACGCGCCTGCTTGATCGGCTGTGTCGCTTGGAGAAAAATCGCGCCCGCGTTGCGCGCGCTGCCAAACCTCAGCGTCAAATCTTGTCTTGGAAATTACTGCAGCGACGCGGTGCGCGTCGGGTAGGTCACTGTCGGCAGGAACACGATCGCGCTGCCGCGGTGAAATGATCGTGCGACAGGCCCATCGTCGGATCGTTCGAGAATCGCATCATCACCGAACTGGCCGGCTTCACCATCATCGCCGAAAGCGACGTGAGGTCGCGGGTGCCGAGCGCCAGCGTGGTGAGGAAGCTGTGCACGCTCGGCGACAGAACGATGGCGCGCAGCCACGGGCTGTCGAGCGCGCTGGCCGACCTTCACCGCGGCGGTGGCAAGCTGGATGGCGCGCTGGAACGACGATTGCGGCCGGTCGGGGCTGTCCTTCGCCGCCAGCGTCATGCCGTTCTGGGCCATGACGTTCTGAGGATGACGCCGCCGGTGTCGCCGGCGGCCGCGCGGGTCGCCGCAGCGGCGGCCGCGGCAATCGCGGCGGACGGCGAGGTGCGGCCGGGCTGTTCGGCATAGCCGAGCGCGATATCGGTGGGGACGCGATCCTGATTGGCGAACGGCGATGCCGGTCATATTCGGATCGGCGCTGGCAACCTGCGTGCGGGCGTTGAGAGCATTCTTGAGCGCGACTTGGGCCAAATCGACTGCGGCGTGGCGCCGTCAGAGGCGCTCTGCCAGTAGCCGCGCGAGTTGATGATCTGGTTCGGCGACAGCGCCGCGAAGCGGCCAGAATTGGGTCGGAAGGTGCTGTGGCGGCGGCGGACGGGCTCGCCGCAGCGCCCGCGCGGTTCACCTGCATCAGGGACGCGGTGCGGACCAGTTTGGTTTCGGCCGTGCTGGCAACATTCTTGGCCAGTTGCGCCGTTGCTGCCGCGGTCTTCTCGGCGACCGCCGCCGTCTTCTGCGCGGTGCGCTCGATGGCGGCTACGACCTTGCCTTTGGGCGGCGAGGCGACCGATGCGGTGGTCGCAGGCGCGTCGGCGGCGTCGTCCGTCGTCATCGTCGCCGGTCTTCAGGCCAAGGAGTTTGGCGAACGGATTCTTGAAGTGGCTGTTGCTGGCAACCTGGGTGCCGATGTCGACGCCGGAGCCGCGAGCGCTGGCCAGCGAGTTGTCGGAGGGATTGTTGCCGCGTTGCTGGATCTCGGCGAGCGCCACCGCGTAGCCGGGCAGCGGCTTGCCGTCGCTCGGAATCTGCACGGTCTTGCCGTCGGGGAACACGCGGGCCAGTTCGTCATGCGACATGCGCGGCCACATCCGGACGCTGCCGGTATCCATGTGCACGAACGGCGAGCCTGATGTCGGATAGAAGCCGACGCCGCCGCGGGCGAGACGCAGGCCGATTTCGCGCAGGTGTTCGAGGTTCGCGCCCGGAATGTAGAAGTCCATGGCGTGGCCGAGCATGTGCTGGCTGAACCGCGCCACGCCCGAACTGCGCCGGCGCAGCATCGCGTTGGTTTCCGGCGAGCGATAGCCGCAGACCACCCAGATCGGCTGGTTGGTGCCGTTTTCGCGCTGCACTTCCCACACCAGGTCGATCAGGTGCGGGTCCATGTCGGTCTTCTCGCCCTTGCGCCAGTCGCGCAGGAACCAGTTCAGCTTGTCGAGCGCGGCCTGGTCGTAGACGGCCGTCACGCTTGAACGTGATGGTGATGTCTTCGTCGGTGTGGACGTGATGCAGCGTGATGGTGCGGGTGTCGCCTTCGGCAACCGCGTTTTGCAGCGCTCGCGCGCCGAACAGAAGGATGAGAAGGGCGACGCTGCACGAATAGCCCGCGTGCGCCGCGAAGAATCGAACAGCTTTCAGGCGCGCCTTCCCAATCGGCACTGGCCATCTCACATTGACGCGCTAGGCGAACAACCCGCCGCGGTCCCCACGACCACGACGGGTATGACTAACGCAATGTTAATTTGGGAAGGGTTAACGAAGACTTACGCACCCCACCCCCGACGTCCTTAGGCTATTGTCGCTAGTGTGGCAAAAAGTGGCCGTAAATGGCAGCCCTGTGGAGGTTGTGCACAGGGCTACTGAAGCATTGAGGCCGGGCCGTATGGTTAACGGCCAGGCCTAATTTGTCAGCGATTTCAAACACTAGCGGGCCACCGGGCCGCCGGCACTGGTCTGCTTCTGACGCGTGGCCGCGGCATTGCGCTTGGGGGCGGGTGCCGCAGGTTGGTCGGAAAACGAGCCGAAAAGCCGCGAGAACAAGCCGCCGCCGCTCGAGCCGCCGCCTGGATAGTAGGCGCGGCCGCCCGGTCCAGGGGCCGGTCAGCGGTGTGCCGTCCGGAATGGCCAGCGCCTCGCGGCGCGCGGACGTCGTCGTGATGCTCGACCGCGACATCGGCCATCTTCAGGTCCGAGCCCTTGAGGATCGCCAGCAGCTGGCGGTCGCGGCCGTACACGTCGTCGCGGAATTGCAGCTTGCCGTTATCGTCCACGAACGCGGTCTGGTAGGTCAGGTTCACCGGAATGAAGGTCGGGAACTGGATGTCCTGCTCGCCGCCCTCGCTGATCATCCTGTGGATGCGATCTTCGGTGTAGCCGTCGTGCGGACGGATGATCGACAGCAGCACTTCGGCGTAACTCGGCGGATCCTGCACGCGCATGCAGCCATGGCTGTAGGCGCGCTTGTCATACGCGAACAGATACTTGTCCGGCGTGTCGTGCTGATACACCAGGAACTTGTTCGGGAAGTTGAAGCGGATGCGGCCGAGCGCGTTCTTGTCGCCCGGCGGCTGCCAGATGTGCGTCGCTGCCGTCCGGGTTCCTGCCGACCTTCAGGCCCATGCGGTCGAGCACGGTCGGGTCCTGCGCCAGCGCCGGCAGATATTCGCCATTCACGATCGACGGCGGCACGTTCCACGTCGGATTGATCGTGATGTACTTCATCTCCGCCTGCATGATCGGCGTCGGCTTTTCCGGCTTGCCGTCGACGATCTTGGTCATCCAGGCGAGCTTGCCGTCGTGGATCGACGCGCAGCGTGAAGTCGGCGAGATTGACGATCACATAGGTCTGGCCGAGATCGTGCGGCATCCAGCGCCAGCGCTCGAGGTTGGCGAGAATGATGTCGATCGGCTTGTCCGGCTGCTTGCCGTTGAAGCGCCTGGATGGTCTGCGGCGTCAGCGTGCCGGTGACTTTAAGGTCGTGCTGCTGCTGGAATTTCTTCACCGCCTCGGCCAGCGCCTTGTCGTAGGTCGTGCTGCCGTCGCCGGGAACGCCGAGCCGGTCGCGCAAGCGCCGCGACGCGGCTCGTCCTGCTCGCCGATCTTCGGCGCCGGACCGTCGGCGATCTGCGGCTTGCTCGGATCGCTCTTGCCGGCGCGCGCTTCGGCGAGCTTTTCCTTGAGCGCGCGGTATTGCGGCATCTGCGGCTCGTAGGAATCCAGCGCCGCGGCGGTGTCCTGTTGGCCGATCATTTTCGCCAGCACGTCGGCCGGCTCCGGCGCCTTGACTGCTCGTAGGAAATGTCAGCGCTCACCCGCGACCAGTGCACCCGGCCCACCGCGGCGTGGTGCGCGTAGGTGATCACCGCCATCGACAGCTTGAGATCAGCTTCCGCGAGCTCGGCAGGATCGGTTGAGGCAAGGTTCGGCACCGGGTAATCGGCCGGATTGAGGCCGTCGGCATCGACGTGCTCGAGATAATTGATCGCGGCCTTGGCGCGGGCGTTGGCCTTGCCGTCGGTGATCCAGAGCGGCGCGTAATCGCGGCCGGAATAGAACGCATCGATGACGATGCGATCTTTCTTGTTGCCGATGATCTTGTCGAACTTGCCGCTGGTCATGGCGCGGAGCTGGTCGGCAATGGCCGCGTCAGCCGTGCTCAGATTGCTGGCCGGCGCGGGGGCGGCCGCCGTTTGATCCGGCTGCGGAGCGGCGGCGGGTGTCGCGGCACGCTGCTGCCGGAGGCGGCGCGGGTGTCGCCGCCACGGCAGGCGTCGAAGGCGCCGGAGCTGAAGCGGTTGCCGGCGCGGCAGGCTGAGGTGCTGCGGCGGCGGCAGGAGCGGGTGCCGGAGTTGGAGCGGAAGCAGCGGCAGGTGCCGGAGTTGCTTCGGCGGTGGGCGGCGTCGTGGCGGTCGTTGCCGGGGCATTGTCAGTCGCGGCGGCCGGCGCCGGATCGGACGCTTGAGCAGTCACGGTCGCTGCGGTGCCGCTGCGGCTGGCCGGTAAACTCGGTGAATCGAGCGGCTGCGGCGCCAGCGCCGTCGTCGCGGCACCGTCCTTCAGCGGGTCGGCGAAAGCGGCGATCGGAGCGGCGGTCAGAACAAGCGCGATGGCGGTCGAGGCAAGAAACTGGTCGAGTCGGACACCCGGCATTGCAAAGTCTCCTCATAAGGCCGCGGAAGCGCCGCAGCCCCGTATTTCACGGGATTTTAAAGCCCCACATTTGTCTTAAGTGTGGAACCCAACCCTCTCGGATCACATTAGTAGACCCGGCAGGATTTGTCCTGCGCGCAACCACTCATAACAGCGTCAATTCACCCGATTTTCAGCGGCTGTCGCTCCGGTGCCACGCTTTCTGCCAAGCTGTCGCTATGTGTCTCATCCCGTTCGGTATTTAGGCCGAGCGCTTCGAGCTTTCGGTATAAAGTTGAGCGCCCAATCCGTAACCGCCGCGCAACCTCCGACATCTGCCCCCGGTAGCGGGTAATCGCATACTTGATCACCTCGGTTTCCAGCTCCTCGAGCGGCCGAACTTCGCCGCCGGCGTCGAGCAAGGGCAGCGTGTCTGCTGCAGTGGCTGCCGGTACCGAGGTGGGATAGACGACCGGTTCGATCTGGAGCGGAGCCAGCAGTTCGGTCTGATTGAAGTCCGGCACCAGGGGTTGAACGGGTTCCATGGCGTCGGTACCGGAGGCCTGCGCCGACAATTGGGCCTCAATCTGCGGGATTTCCGCAAGCCCGATCGTATCGCCCTCGGCCAGCACCACGGCACGGAACAGGGTGTTTTCAAGCTGCCGGATATTGCCCGGCCAACGGAAGGTTGAGAGCGCCTGCAGCGCTTCCGGTGAAAGCAAACGGATGCGCTTGCCCTCTTCGGCGCCAAATCGCGCCAGGAAGTGCCGTGCCAGCGCCGGAATGTCCGAGAGCCGATCCCGCAGCGGCGGCACGGTGATCGGAAAAACATGCAGCCGGTAGAACAGGTCTTCGCGGAATCGTCCGGCTTTGACGTCGGCGATCAGGTCGCGGTTGGTTGCCGAGACGATGCGCACGTCGACTTTGACCGGCTTGCGGCCGCCGACGGATTCTACTTCGCCTTCCTGAATGGCGCGAAGCAGCTTCACCTGCGCGGCTGGCGGCAATTCACCGACTTCGTCGAGGAACAGGGTGCCGCCGGAGGCTTCGACGAATTTGCCGGTGTGCCGTTCGGTGGCGCCGGTGAACGAGCCCTTCTCGTGGCCGAACAGGATCGACTCGACCAGGTTTTCCGGCATCGCGCCGCAATTCACCGCGACGAACGGTTTGGCCCGCCGCTCGCTGGTGCCGTGGATGGCGCGGGCGATCAGCTCCTTGCCGACGCCGGACTCGCCGGCGATCAGCACCGGGATGGTCGAGGTCGCGGCCTTTTCCGCCATGCGAAGCACGGCCTGCATGGACGGGCTTTTGGTGATGATGTCGTCGAAGCCGAGCGTGCCGGAGCGGCTGTGCTTGATGCGCTGCAATTCGCCTTCGAGCGCGCTGGTATTGAGCGCGTTGCGCAGGCTCACCTGCAGGCGCTCGACGCCGACCGGTTTGACAACGAAATCGATGGCGCCCGCGCGCATCGCGGAAACCACATTGTCGATGCCGCCGTGGGCGGTCTGCACGATCACCGGCACATTGTTCGCCGATTGCCGCAGCCGCGCCAGCACGCCGAGCCCGTCGAGGTTCGGCATCACCAGATCGAGGATCACGCAATCGATGTGGGCGCCGTCGGGTTCGGCGAGCAGCGCCAAAGCGGCGTCGCCGTTGTCCAGCGTCACGGCCTCATAGCCGGACTTCTGCAACATGTTTTCGAGGAGCCGGCATTGCACGGGATCGTCGTCGACGACAAGGATACGCCCACTCATGACTTTACTGCTCCGCAACCCGTGCTGTACCGAATTGGGTCACTTTGCGGCAGGAGGCTTAATGCGGTGTTAAAAGCGGGTATTCTGCGATCGGGGATGAAGCCGGTACCGGGACATGGCGATCGATCAGGCACGGCGGCGATTCATTACGGCACTCGGCGGAGCCACGCTCGCGCTCTCGGTGCCCGCACGCGCTGACGATCAATGGCCGTCGCGGCCGGTGACGGTGTTTTGTCCGTTTGCCGCAGGAACCAGTACCGACACGCTGATGCGGTTGATCGCGGCATCGCTGAGCGACGGGTTCGGTCAGAACTTCATCGTCGAGAACCGTCCCGGCGCCAACGGCAATATCGCGGCGGGGACCGCGGCGCGATCCGCGCCCGACGGCTATTCGCTGCTGATCGCGACAGTCGGGCCGATCGTCAACAACAAGTTCATGTACAAGGATCTCGATTTCGATCCTGATCGCGCGTTCGCGCCGATTTCGTTGCTTGCCTATTCACCGCTGATCGTTGTCGGCAGCCCGAAACTGCCGGTGACCAATCTGAAAGAGCTTGTTGCCTACGCCAAAGAGCATCGCGGCGGTCTCAATGCCGGAACCGTCGGTGTCGGCTCGCAGGCTCACATAACCATCCAGCTCATCAACAAGCTTGCCGGTATTTCCATCGGCCACGTGCCTTATCGCATCACCTCGCAGTCGCTGCCTGATCTGGTGTCCGGCGATCTGCAGCTTTCGGTGCAATACGTTCCGACGTTCGTGCCGCAGGTGCAGTCGGGAATGCTGCGCGGTCTCGCGATCACCAGCCGCGAACGCCTGGCCGAATTGCCGGATGTGCCGACCGCCGACGAGTTCGGGACTTCCCGGCCTTGAGGCGAATGGCTGGTCGGCTTTGTTTGCGCCGGCCGGAACGCCGCAGGACATCGTCGACAAGATCAATGGACGTGTGAACGCCTATCTCAAAAGCGACAAGGGGCGGGAACAGCTCGCGAAAATATGGATGACGCCGATGGGCGGTACGCCCGCGCAACTCGCCGACTACATCAAAGCTGAGAACGCCAAGTGGGGCCCGATCATCAAAGAGGCCGGCATCAGTCTGCAATAGCGAAAGTCCGAGTGGCCATGCCCGAACGCTTGCCAAAAAATTCCTGCGATACGCATCTGCATGTCTTCGGCGACGCAAAGGCGTACCCGGTCGCGAATCCGAATGCGCTCTACCAGCCGCCACAGGATTGCACCTTCACGGCGATGAAGGTTTTGCATGACGCGATGGGCGTCGATCGCGCGGTATTCGTGCAGCCCACCATCTACGGCACCGATCACCGGCTGCTGCATGACGTTCTCAAAAGCGCGCCAGCGGAGAATTATCGTGGCGTCGCCATCATCGACGACAGCGTGAGCGATGCCGAGCTCGACCGGCTCAACAGCGTCGGCGTGCGCGGTGCGCGGTTTAATTTCGGCGGGCGCTTCAAGCTGGCGCCGAGTATCGCCGACTTTCGCCGCGGCCTCGCTCGCGCCCGCGAGCTTGGCTGGTTCGTCAAGGTATTCGGTTTCGAGGATGATTTTCTTGCCGTGGCCGACGAACTGCACAAAATCGAAATTCCCGCGATCATCGATCACATGGGCGGTCCGGACTATCGGCGCGGCATTTCCCATCCTTCCATCCGGCTAATTCTGGATTTGCTGAAGAACGACAATTGGTGGATCGGATTGTCGAATGGCGACCTTCGCTCGAAAGCCGGACCGCCCTGGGACGATGCAGTGCCGTTCGGCTGCCTGTTCTATGAAGCCGCGCCGGATCGCTGCATGTGGGGCACCGACTGGCCGCACGTGCACCGCTTCATCCGCCCGCACGAGGCCGAAGATTCGGATTACGGCGTCAATCATGAAATAGCGCGCATCGCGCTACTCGAGCGCTATGTGCCGGATCGCGCTGCGCGCGACCGCGTTCTGGTCGATAACCCGGCGCGGTTTTTCGGCTTCAAATAAGTTTTAGCTCGACGTCGCAGACGTCCGCCGCGCCGGGCGCGCTGCTGATCGTAAAGCCGAGCGCCCGGCACATCCCAAGCATCGCCTCGTTCTCGTGCAAGACCTGGCCTTTAACTGAACGCAGCTTTTTGGCGCGCGCGTATTCGACAATCATCTGCATAAGATGCCAACCAAGACTTTGGCTCTTGTGGTCCGAACGAACAATGATCGCGTATTCGGCGGAGCCGTCGTTTGCGTCGTCATGCAGCCGCGCGACAGCCAGCATTTCGCCGTTTGCTTCACCGAGAGCGATAAAGGCCATGGCCTTCGCATAGTCGATATTGGTGAAACCGGAGAAAAATGCCGAGTCGCGTCTTTTAACCGGGCCGAAGAAGCGCAGCCGGATGTCGTCTGGCGTCTCGACTTCAAAAAACTTTGCATACAGCCGTTCATCGTCCGGCCTGATCGGGCGAACAACGACAGTCTCGCCGTCCGGTAACGTGATACGGCGTTCCCACGCCTTGAGGTCGATAGTCATGGTCGCATTCTTGGCGGCATTCCTGGCGGCGGATTGCTCCGGCGCTACGGTATCGATCGGGTCATGTTAATGTGATCGGCACGATCATCCCAAGCGGTCGAACATCTCACTATTGTCGTTCTTTGCGTACAAATCGCGCGGTAGATATGGGCTTGCGACCGGACCTTGCCACCGGACCGGCGCTGCGCCACATGAAGTCCAATTGAGGATTATCCGTTCCATGCCTCGCTCCCGAAACTGCCGCAAGAAAAAGTATCGCCAAAAATGCCGTCAAGCGTTCGGCCAAGCCCGGAGCAGGGCGTTTCGGCAATTTGCCGGAGTGGAATCTCGCCGATCTCTATTCCGGTCTCGCCGACCCGGCGATCAAACGCGATCTCGACAAGACCGATGCCGACTGTGCAGCCTTTGAAGCGCATTACAAAGGCAAGCTGGCCGATATCGCGGGCTCGCCGCAGGGCGGCGCCGCCCTCGCTGAGGCTGGTGCGGAGTTACGAGACAATCGACGATTTGATGGGCCGGCTCGGCTCCTATGCCGGGCTGATCCATGCCGGCAATACCGTCGATCCGGCGCGTACCAAGTTTTATGGCGACGTGCAGGAGCGGCTGACCACGGCTTCGACGCATCTGCTGTTCTTTACGCTCGAACTCAACCGCGTCGACGATGCGGTGCTGGAAAAAGCGATGACCGATCCGGCGCTCGGCCACTATCGGCCATGGCTGGAAGACGTGCGGCGATACCGGCCGTATCAGCTGGAGGATCGCGTCGAGCAGCTTTTCCATGAAAAATCGGTCACCGCCTATTCGGCGTGGAACCGGCAGTTCGACGCGACCATCGCCAATCTGCGTTTCAAGGTTGCCGGCAAATCGCTCGCCATCGAGCCGGTGCTCAACCTGATGCAGGACCGTTCCGGCGCGAAGCGCAAGGCTGCGGCACAGGCGCTGGCACACACTTTCAAGGAAAATATTGCGCAGTTCACGCTGATCACCAACACGCTCGCCAAGGACAAGGAAATTGCCGACCGCTGGCGCGGCTTTGCCGATATTGCCGACGATCGTCATCTGTCGAACCGGGTTGAGCGGGAAGTGGTCGACGCGCTGGTCACTGCGGTCCGTGCCGCGTATCCGCGGCTGTCGCACCGTTACTACGCGTTGAAGGCTAAATGGTTCGGCAAGAAGCGCCTGCCGTACTGGGATCGCAATGCGCCGCTGCCAGCAAGTGCCGACGCGCACCGTCGGCTGGACTGAAGCCAGAAACACCGTGCTGACGGCATACGGCGCGTTCTCGCCGAAAATGGCCGAGATCGCCGAGCGTTTCTTCGACGACCGCTGGATCGATGCGCCGGTGCGGCCGGGCAAGGCGCCGGGCGCATTTGCGCATCCGACGACGCCTTCGGCACACCCTTATGTGCTGCTCAATTATCAGGGCAAGCCGCGCGACGTGATGACGCTTGCGCATGAGCTGGGCCACGGCGTGCATCAGGTGCTGGCTGCGCCGAACGGCGCGCTGATGGCGCCGACGCCGCTGACGCTTGCGGAAACCGCGAGCGTGTTTGGTGAGATGCTGACGTTTCGGAAACTGCTCGCAGCCACCACGAACAAAAAAGAACGCAAAGCCATGCTCGTCGCGAAAGCGGAGGACATGATCAATACCGTGGTGCGGCAGATCGCGTTCTACACCTTCGAGCGCGCCGTCCACACCGAGCGCAAGAACGGCGAACTCACCGCCGAGCGGATCGGCGAATTATGGCTCGACGTGCAGCGCGAGAGCCTTGGCCCGGCGATCGAGCTGAAGCCGGGATATGAAAATTTCTGGGCCTATATCCCGCATTTCGTTCATTCGCCGTTCTACGTTTACGCCTACGCGTTCGGCGATTGCCTGGTGAATTCGCTTTATGCGGTTTACGAGCACGCGGCCGACGGTTTTGCCGACCGTTATCTCGCGATGCTGTCCGCCGGCGGCACCAAGCATCATTCCGAACTGCTGGCTCCGTTCGGCCTCGACGCCCGCGATCCAGCGTTCTGGCAGGGCGGGCTCGGCGTCGTCGAACGGCTGATCGACGAACTGGAAACGATCGACAATCGCTAGTTCGAGATGCAGGGCCGCCCACCCCGCGTTGTCAGCATATACTCGCGGCACTGCAATGTGACATCGATCGTCGGCTGGTTTGCGCGTGCGACGTGATATGTTTTGCGTTCGGTCGAATTATCCTCGTCGCGGCCGCAAATCAGATGATGCTTGTGCGCAAGATCTTTTGACGACGTTTCGGTGAAGGTGAGCTTGTTCTTCGAGTCGCTCTGGTTCGTATAGGTCATGGTCTTTTGCAGCCCGTCATTGGTGCTGTCGGCGTTGTAAGCCTCCGCATCCGGGAATTTTTCCGCCAGATCGGCGATCCTGAACAAGTCCTCCAGTTTGCCGAACGCCGGCTTGGCGGGTGCGATGACCAGTGTGTAGCGGCTGAACAGGATCTGCTCGTCGCCGATCGGTCCCATGCAGCCCCATTGCCAATCGCCGGCAAGAACGTACGAAGTGGTCGCGATGCCGAAGATCAGCCCCAAGCAGGCCGTGATTACGCTTTTCAATAGCGGCTCCATGCTGGCAATGTGGATTCGTTGTACCTAGGTATCTGGAAGTTCATGGCAGATCGCGAAAAAAACCGTTTCTCCGCGCGCGCGGCGCGTTACGCGCGGGTCAGCGCCAATGTGAGTGGCGTTGCCGCGCGGTATGCCGGCCGGCGTCTGCTTGGCGGCGAACCGGACCGGGCCGGAGACGCGAGTGCGCTGGCTTCGGCGCTGGGCCGGCTCAAAGGCCCGCTGATGAAGGTCGCTCAATTGATGGCGACCATTCCCGATCTGTTGCCGCCGGAATATGCCGCCGAACTGCAGAAGCTGCAGAGCGAAGCGCCGCCGATGGGCTGGGCCTTCGTGAAGCGCCGCATGATGGCAGAGCTTGGCGCTGACTGGCCGCAAAAATTCGAAAGCTTCGAGCATCATCCCGCTGCGGCTGCTTCACTCGGCCAGGTGCATCGCGCGTTGTCGCTCGACGGCGCTCAGTTGGCCTGCAAGCTGCAATATCCGGATATGCAGTCGGCGGTCGAAGCCGACCTTGCAGCAATTGCAATGGCTGCTCGCGATCCGCCAGCGGCTCAGTACCGCCATCGACACCAGCGAAGTCGCCAAGGAAATCGGCGCGCGGGTGCGCGAAGAGCTTGATTACCGCCGCGAGGCCAAGCATGCCGCGCTCTACCGCGAGATGCTCGCCGGCGTCGATATCGTCCGCGTGCCGCGCGCGTGGCCGGAGCTTTCAACCGGCCGGCTGCTGACGCTCGATTGGCTCGACGGCACGAAAATGCTCGCCCACAGAAACGATCCGCTTCGGGTGCGCAACGCGTTGGCCACAGCGATGTTCACGGCGTGGTGGTTTCCGTTCAGCCGCTTCGGCGTCATTCACGGCGATCCGCATCTCGGCAATTACACGGTGTTCGCCGAGGACGGTGAACCTGCCGGCATCAATCTGCTCGACTACGGCTGCATCCGGATTTTCCCGCCGAAATTCGTGCGCGGCGTCGTCGATCTCTATCACGGCCTGCTGCACGGCGATGACGATCTGGTCGTCAACGCCTACGAGACATGGGGTTTCCGCAAGCTGTCGCGCGATCTCATCGATACGCTCAACATCTGGGCGCGGTTCATTTATGCGCCGCTGCTCGACGATCGTGTCCGCTCCATCGCCGACGGCGTGAAGCCGTCGGAATACGGCCGGCGCGAAGCCTTCCGCGTTCATCAGGCACTTAAGCAGAAGGGCCCGGTGAAGGTGCCGCGCGAGTTCGTGTTCATGGACCGCGCAGCAATCGGGCTCGGCGCGGTATTCCTGCATCTGCGCGCCGAATTGAATTTTTATCGGCTGTTCAACGAGGCGATCGAAAAATTCTCGATGGATCGGGTCGCGGCGCGTCAGAGTGCGGCGCTTGAGAGAGTGGGGCTTAAAGATGCATAGCTCCCAGCAAATCGCCGCGCGTTGACGGCCCGCATCGGACGGCCGATGCTTCCTCCAAAATCGTTACGGGAGGAAAGCCATGACAACGTCGCGACGCAATCTCATTCAGGCGCTGGCCGCGGGCGGCGCAGCTATTGCCACCGCGGTGGGTCCGACGAAGGCCTTCGCGGAAGGCACCGCGACGGCTCCGCCGCCGGATTTCGGACAGCCCAGTTCTGAAGAACACGAGCTGAAGATCGTCAACATCGAGCGTCTCGAGGACGGCGCCCGCAAAATTCTTTCGCCGGGGCGCATGGCCGTCATGGGGCCGTCTGGCGACGGCTGGACCTATCGGGAGAACCGGCGCGCCTTCAACGATTTTCCGATCATGCCGCGGCGTCTGCAGAACGTGGACGATAAGGACATCGATCTGCACACGACATTGCTCGGTCATGCGCTGCCGGTCCCGGTGTTTACCTGCCCGACCGGTGGGCAAGGCAATTTCCACGTCAAAGCGGAATTGCCGAACGCCGCCGGCACCGGCATGGCCGGTTCGTTGTTCGTCGCTTCCGGTGCATCGAACCGGCCGATGGAAGAGATTGCCCAGGCGACGACCGGCCCGAAGTGGTTCCAGATTTACATGAACCGCGACATGGAGCTGAACCGCTGGCTGGTGCAGCGCGCCAAGGCGGCGGGCTATTCCGCCATTATTCTGACCGCGGATGCGCTCGGACCCGGACAGAGCGACGATTACATCGCGCTTGGCCGGCCGCGCGATCCGGCGCTCACTGCCGGCAATCACGATCCGGCGCTTGGCGGCCACGGCAATTTCAGTGACATGAAACGCAATCTGAGTTTCAGCGACATTACATTCCTGCGGGAGGCATCAGGCTTGCCGGTGCTGGTGAAGGGCGTTGTGCAGCCGGACGACATCAAGCAGAGCCTCGCCGAGGGCGCCGCCGGTATCTGGGTTTCCAATCATGGCGGCCGGCAGATGGATGGCGGGCCGGCTTCGATCAGCATGCTGCGGACGGCAGTCGATACCGTTGCCGGCCGCGTGCCCGTGGTGCTGGACAGCGGCATCCGCCGCGGCATCGATATCTTCAAGGCGTTGTCGCTCGGTGCAACGGCGGTCGGTATTGGCCGGCCGGCGTTGTGGGGCCTGATCAACGGCGGCTCGCAGGGCGTCAAGGGTGTCTATGCGCAACTGGCGTTCGAGTTGAAATCCACCATGCTGCTGTCGGGTGTTGCCAAAGTCAGCGACCTCAATCGCAGCAATCTCGCCAGGGTGTGAGGTTCAGCAACACTCCAGGTCGGCGCCTTCGAGCGCGATCAGCGCGTTCTTCATGAAGGCGGGGGGCAGGTCGTCCTCGGCCGTCTCGGCGAGCGGCTTGAACACCTTGAAGTGATGCCGTCCCGCCGCGGTCCAGAATACGACGTGGGTTTCGATCGGCGGGCAGCCCGGCACGCTGCAGGCGATCTCGGACACCATGACCGTCTCGTCTTCAGCCAGCTTGAACCGCGCCCGCGTCCAGTCGCGCACGCGGTCGAGCGCTGAAGCGTCCGGGACTTTCTTGGTGAAGCCAAGCATGGCACCTTATATCAGGACGAAAGAAAGGACGTGAAAGTGGCTGAAAAGGTACTGGCGGCCGTGCGTACGGCCCCGAGCAAGACGGAAATCCGCGAATATCCAATGCCGGATGTGCCGGCGGACGCCGCGCTGATGAAAATGGAAGTCGGCGGCATCTGCGGCACCGACGTCAAGCTCTACAAGCATCCGCCGAACAACAAGCCCACCATCATGGGCCACGAGAATATCGGCTATATCGCCAAGGCCGGCCATGAGTTCACCCAGCGCAAGGGCTTCAAGGAAGGCGACCTCGTTTTCGTCGAGCACTATGTCAGTTGCGGCAAGTGCGAGTGGTGTCACGCCGGGCAATACCGGCATTGCGAGAACACCAATTGGCGGACCAATCCCGACGCGATCCGTTACGGCTATACGTCCGACGAGAAGCCGCCGCATCTTTGGGGCGGCTTCGCGCAATATATGTATCTGCCCTGGAACGCGGTGATCCATCACGTGCCGAAGGGGGTGACGCCGGAACTTGCCGGCCTTGTCACGCCGATGGCGAATGGCGTCGAGTGGTCGTTGTTCGACGGGAACGTCGGCTACAACTCGACGGTGCTGATCCAGGGCCCCGGCCAGCAGGGCCTGTCGCAGACCGTGATCTGCAAGCAGGCCGGCGCCTCGCTGATCATCGTTACCGGCACGTCGAAAGACCAAGCGCGAATGGACGTCGCCAAGAAACTTGGCGCCGACTACGTCATCGACGTAACGAAGGAAGATCCGCTGGCGCGGATCATGGAGATCACCGGCGGCAAGGGCGTTGATGTTGCGCTCGATTGCACGGCGGGCGCCGGCACCATTCCGATGCTGCTCGGCATCGAGGCGCTCAAGCGCAAGGGTGGCATCATCGTCGCTCAGGGCGAGATGGCGCAATTCCCGAATTTTCCGCTGGAAAAATTCACGGTGAAATTCATCACCATGAAGAGCGCCCGCGGGCACAGCTACAAGGCCTGCGAACTGGCGCTTGAGCAGCTTGCCTCGAAGCGCTTTCCACTGGAGCTTGTCACTACTCACCGTTTCGGGCTCAAGGATGTCGATCTTGCCATCAGGTCGGTCGGCAACGAAGGGGTGCCGGACGTGATCCACGCCTCGCTGATGCCGTGGCTCTGAATTTGGCTGTGAGAGAACAATGTCGCAGGGCGTCCGCGCCTCCGCATGCTATTCTCTGGATCGGCCGGATGAACCTTTGAGGAGGCGAATATGTCGCCGCTGCAAACTGTCAGACGTTCTGTCATCGCGGGCCTTGCCGTCACCGCAATCACCGGCTTTTCCGGCGACGCACAGGCGCAGGAACTGACGATCGGCACTATCGGGGCGTCGAGCGACGCGCCGTTCTTTATCGCCGACGCCAAGGGCTATTTCGCGGAACAGGGCCTGAAAGTCAGTTTTGTCCGCTTCGACTCGGCCGCAAAATCGATACCGTCACTGGGTTCCGGCGAGGTCGATGTCGGCTCCGGTGCGAGTTCGGCCGGACTTTACAACGCGGTCGCGCGCGGCATCGGCATCAAGATCGTCGCCGACAAGGCGCGCAACGCCAAAGGCTACGGCTTCCAGGCGATCATGGCGCGCACCGACCTGATCGACAGCGGCAAGGTCAAGAGCGTCAAAGACCTCAAGGGCCTCAAGGTCGCCATGTCGGCGAACGGCAACAGCGAAAACGCTTTCATGAACTATGCGCTGGTTCAGGCTGGCTTGAGTTACAGCGATATCGATCCGGTTTTTCTCGGCTTCCCGAATCAAATCGCGGCCTATGCCAATAAGGCCATCGACGCGAGTCTTACCGTCGAGCCGACCGTCGCCGAGCTGGTAAAATTGGGCACCGCGAAGAAGCTGGTCACCGCTGACGAAATTTTCCCGGATTATCAGACCGCGGTCGTGTTCTACGGCCCGAAGTTCATGCACGATCAGCCGGAGAACGCGAAGAAGTTCATGATCGCCTACGTCAAGGCGGCCCGCTTCTACGACGACGCGCTCAAGGACGGCCACATTGCTGGTCCGGGTGCCGACGAGGTGATCAAGATTCTCACGCAGTACTCGTTCATCAAGGATCCGGAAGTGCATCGCGCCATCGTTTCGCAGGCGATCGATCCGAATGGCGACGTCAACATGCCGTCGCTGCAGATGGCCTGGAAATTCTTCCTCGATACCAAGCAGATCGACGGCTCGGTGAAGGTCGATGACGCCATCGATCTCAGCTATGTGCATGAAGCCGCCAAAGCGCTTGGTTCTTACGCGAAGAAGACTGCGGCGCAATAACGGCGGCGCGGCAGCCTGAAACCAAAATCCGTTTCGTTCGTTATCTTTTGCTCCTGAAAGAGGGGCGGTGCGTATTTTCAGGCCATTGCTGTGGCGAATTATTTGGTTCGCAAATCAATTTCTGGAATGCAGGCCGAAGCGGAAAAGGCTGACGGCCCGCAGCCGACTCACGGCGGCCCATCACTCAAGCGAAGTTTATCAGCGCTTACTCTGGTATCGCTCGGCATCGGCGACATTATCGGCGCCGGAATATTCGTTCTCACTGGACACGCTGCCGCGGCCAACGCCGGCCCGGCGATCACACTGTCGTTCGTGCTCGCCGGGTTTGTGTGTGCCTGTGCCGGATTATGTTACGCGGAAATGGCCTCGACCGTGCCTGTTGCCGGCAGCGCCTACACTTATGCCTATGCCACGATGGGAGAACTCGTTGCCTGGGTCGTCGGCTGGGACCTGATCTTCGAATATGCGCTCGGAGCGGCGACGGTCGCGATCGGCTGGTCCGGTTACGTTGTGAGCTTCCTCAAAGATCTCGGCATTACCGTGCCGCCCGCACTCGCCGGTGCGCCATTCGCCTATGACGCTGCGCACCGCGCGTGGCAAATGACCGGCACTATCATCAACGTGCCGGCGATGATTGTGGTCGTCGCCGTGACGATAGTGCTGATGATGGGTGTTCGCGAGTCGCGCGAAAGTCAACAATATCATTGTTGCGACCAAGCTCGTGATCATCGTGCTGTTCATCGTGTTCGCCGCGCCATATCTTCAGCACGGCGCATTGGGTGACGGCAGCCAATCCGGAAGGGCATTTCATTCCGCCCAGCATGGGCGTCGGCCAATTTGGCTGGTCCGGCATTGTGCGCGGGGCCGCCGTCGTCTTCTTCGCCTATATCGGCTTCGACGCCGTATCGACGACTGCGCAGGAGGCGCACAATCCGAAGCGTGATCTTCCCATCGGCATTCTCGGGTCGCTTGCGGTGTGCACCTTTCTTTATCTCGTAGTCGGCGTTGTGCTCACGGGGATCATCCCTTACGATCAGCTCAACGTGGCCGATCCCATCGCTGTCGGCATCAATTCCATCGGGCTGAAGTGGCTCGCGCCGGTCATGAAGTTCGGCATTATCCTCGGCCTGACATCGGTCATCCTCGTCGGGCTTCTCGGGCAGCCACGCATCGTCTATTCGATCGCGAGCGACGGTCTGTTGCCGCCTGCTTTCGGTGCGATACATCCGCGCTTCCGCACGCCTTTCGTCACCACCCTCGTTACCGGAAGCATCGTCGCCGTTCTCGCCGGATTACTGCCGATCGGCCTCGTCGGTGAACTGGTCAGCATCGGCACCCTGTTTGCGTTTACGATTGTCTGCGTCGGCGTCTTTGTTTTGCGCATAAGGGAGCCTCGGACGCCACGGCCGTTCCGGACACCCGCGGTCTTTGTCGTTGCGCCGCTGGGTACAGCTGCCTCGGTGCTGCTGATGCTCGGGCTGCCGCTCGATACCTGGCTGCGCTTCGGCGGATGGCTGGCGATCGGGCTTGCGGTCTATGCGCTTTACGGCATCAAGCACAGCCACGCGCAGCTCGAGACGTCAACCTAGCGTGACGGGCTCGGAGGTAACGTGGCTAGCAGAGCCTGCTTTTTGGTGCAGGCACTGGCAATGAATTCGATCTTCGTCGCACGCGGGACTTCCGACGCAATCCCGATCTGGTTCGTCACGGCGGCGACATGGCCCGATGTACGCGAACGGCTCGATGCTTCCACCAAGGCGTTCGCCGAAGGCGCAGGCTTCGAGCCCAAGGCCGGCCGTCACATGCTGCTGCCCGGGAAAGAACGGTCTCGGCGGCGTGCTGTTCGGGCTCGAAAGTCGACGGCGACTTGCAGGACCGCTTCCTGCCGGGACGTCTCGCGCAGTTGTTGCCCGACGGCGTCTATCGCTTTGCCAACGAGCCGCATGACGCCAGGCTTGCAGCGCTGGCGGTTGCGCTGGGTTCCTACAAATTCACCCGCTACCGGAAGTCCGAGCCGAACGACATCAAGCTCGACTTGCCGCAAAGTCTCGACCGCGAAGAGTTCGACAGTATCGTTGAAGGCGTGACGCTTGCCCGCGATCTCATCAACACGCCGGCCAACGACTTGGGTCCCGAGGAGCTTGAAGCCGCGGCGCGCAAGGTTGCAACGCTGCATGGCGCGAAATTCTCGGCGATCGTCGGTGACGATCTGCTCAAGGAGAATTTCCCGCTCATTCACGCCGTCGGCCGTGCTGCCGCGCGTGCGCCGCGCTTGCTCGATTTCACCTGGGGTGACGAAAAGCACCCGCGCGTCACTCTGGTCGGCAAGGGCGTCTGCTTCGATACCGGCGGGCTCGACATCAAGCCTGACTCCGGCATGCTCAACATGAAGAAGGACATGGGCGGCGCGGCGACGGCACTGGCGCTCGCCCACATGGTCATGTCGCGCAAGCTGAAAGTCCGCCTGCGCGTGCTCATTCCGGCGGTCGAGAATTCGATTGCCGGCGACAGTTTCCGCCCGCGCGATATCTATACGTCGCGCAAGGGTATTACGGTCGAGATCGGCAACACCGATGCCGAGGGCCGGTTGGTCCTCGCCGATGCGTTGACACTTGCAGATGAAGACGAGCCAGAACTGATCGCCGACTTTGCGACGCTGACCGGCGCCGCGCGCGTCGCGCTCGGTCCGGACTTGCCGGCGTTCTTCACCGACGACGACGCGCTGGCGAATGAGTTGATGGCGAGCGGCACCGCCGAGAACGATCCGGTATGGCGGCTGCCGCTATGGCGGCCCTACGAGGCGATGCTGGAATCCAAGGTCGCAGACACGAATAACGTCGGCGGCGGTCAGGGGGGCGCAATTACCGCGGCATTGTTCATGCGGCGTTTCGTGACCGCGAAATCATGGCTGCATTTCGATCTGTTCGCCTGGACCGCGTCGGCCAAGCCCGGACGTCCGGAGGGTGGCGAATGCCAGACGGCGCGCGCGCTCTATGCGTTGCTTGCCGCGCGCTATAGCTGAACGATGCCGCCCTTCGATCCCCGCGTTACCGCTGTTCGCGCCGATCTCGCTGCGAAGGAGCTTGAGGGCAGGGTGCCAGCGCCTCGTTACGTCGAGGGCCGAGTCTCGAAGTGGTCGAGCCGCAAGCGCCGGTTTGGGGCGAACCGCGGCCCGATGCAGCGCTGACGACCGAAGCGATCAAGGGCGAACTTGTCACCATCTACGATCGCAACGCCGAAGGTTTTGCCTGGGGCCAGCTTGCTGCCGACAATTATGTCGGCTGGCTGCCGGAGCATGCGCTTGGTCCGCCCGGCGCCGCACCAACGCACAAAGTGGCGGCTTTGCGCGCGCTGGCGTTTCCCGGTCCTTCGATCAAAGTGCCGCCGGTCGAAGGATTGCCGTTCGGCGCCCGCATTGTCGTTGTCGGCATGCACGATCGCATGGCGATCACCGCCTCAAACACCTACGTGCCAGTCGCTTATCTCAAGCCAATCGATGAAACCGAGACGGATTTCGTTGCCGTTGCCGAACGGTTTCTCGGGGCACCTTACTTGTGGGGCGGCAAGACCGTGCTCGGCCTCGACTGCTCCGGTCTGGTGCAGGTGGCGCTGACGGCCTGCGGCGTCGCGTGCCCGCGCGACAGCGACATGCAGGAAGCGGCGTTGGGCAGGCCGGTCACAGCCGACGCCTATTCCGATCTTCGCCGCGGCGATTTGATGTTCTGGAACGGCCACGTCGCCATTGTGCGCGACCGGGCGACACTGCTGCACGCCAACGCGTTTCACATGGCGGTCGCGATAGAATTGATCTCGGATGCAATAACCCGGATCAACGCCGCAGGCAGCGAGGTCACCAGCGTTCGCCGTTTGACGTCCTGAGGCGCCGCCGAATAAGTCTATTTGCAGCCGTTCGACACGAAATTCAGCAGCGGATTGAACTCCGCCGCAGTCAAATAAGCGCCCATGATTGCGCCGGGATAACCGGTGTCGTTAAACGAGGTGACGGCGATGAGCACGTTCTTGTCCTGGGCTTCTTGACTGCTGTAATTTGCAATCCAGGCGCCACCGCTCGATCCTTGCGTGAGATCGGTGATCGATTGCCAGTGCACGACAAGATTTGCCGGGGCTTCCGGAAACATCGGTATGGCATTGGCAAAAAATACGATGCCTTCGGCTTGTTGAATGATTTCGCCGTCGAGAATGTCGGCGGCGTAGCCGACGCGCACCGCGTCCGTCGCCTTGCCTTTCCAGTCGAGGGCGTAAGGCATGACGCCGGTCGGGCTGTTGCCGTCTACCAGGATCAGCGCGAAGTCATGTCCGCTGGCGGCGCGTTGTGCGCGGTTTTTTTGTGGGCCTTTCAGTGTGGCGAAATTTTCCGGCACCTGCCAGCCAGGCGAGGTGGCGGCACAAACGGTCTTGAACGTATGGGAGCCTTCGCCGTTCTGATACTGCAGAACGAACACTTGTTTGGTGAGATCGAACCAGGGTCCAGTGGGATTATCCACCACGTCTTTGACGCAGTGGGCTGCGGTAAGAACAATATTCGGCTTGATGAATTGTCCGGTGCAGGCCGCAACCAGATTGGGATCGTCCTTGGTCGGTGTTGGATTAATCACCATCCCGACCCATTTCAGCGGCGCGACGCTCGGATTGCCGGTGCTGGAAACCTGAGGCCCGTTCTGCGCCACAGCAACGGTCGCCGCCAAGCCGGTGAACAATGCAATGCCGAAAGATCTGTACATTCACGCCCCCTGTCAGCTCTTTATAGCAACGCCACGGTGTCGGGTGAAAGTCTTGGGCTGTACACTGGCGTTGGGACAGGCTGGCGGCCTATAGTCCGTACATTCGATCTGCGGGATTGGCATGGCGTGGCTGAAAGCACGAATACGCGTAACTGTGGCGGCCCTGTTGTTCGCGGCCACGCTACCGATAGCTGCGGCGCAAGCCCAAGGCAGTTCGCTCAAGGATCAGTTGGCGGGGCAGTGGCAACTCGTCTCCATCAGCATCAATGATGCAGCGCCATACGGCGGCAATCCGACCGGATCGATGCTGCTCGATGCCGGAGGGCATTATTCGATCATTGTACTCACCGACGGCGGCGCCAGGAATATTGCCTACTACGGCACCTATACAGTCGATGAGGCCGGCAAGGCTGTAACCATGCACGTCACCGGCAGCACGCGCGCCAAAGCCGACGGCCGCGATCAAAAACACACCATGACCGTAAATGGCGATCAGTTGGTCGACGACCGGCCGATTGGCCGTAAAGGCTCGGTCAAAATGACCTGGAAACGCTCAAGTTAGCCTGCGGTCTCGGAGGAGGAGCGTGGCAGAGACATCGCAGTTTCGCTATCGGGCCTTCCTCAGCTACAGCCACCGCGACACGCCGTGGGCAAAATGGCTGCGGCCAGCAGAATGTGAACGATCATGCATCGTGGGAACAGCTTGTCCTGGCAGATTTCAACGGATTTCGCGGTGACAAGCTGACGAATCCGCTGATGGACGAGATTACGAAGCGGATTTCCGGAAGTTGAAGAGGCGGCATGACTGACACAGGATCGAACGGCGCTGAAGAGCCGGCTAATCTGCCTTCGGGCATAAAACACAAGCTGTGGCATCCCGGCTTTTGGCTCAGGGAACTGCCGTTCAGCCTAGTGCTGATCCTCACGCTGATCGGCGTGGCTTATACAAGTTTCTCCAAGCAGCCGATCACCGTATTTTGGGAATTGCTGGCGCCGCTGATCGCCCTGGTGAGCATCGCCACGGGATGGAAAAATGCAACCGACAGACAATCGCGCACTCAGTTGATCGGAACCCAGGTGCTGCATTGGCTGGCGTTCCTGGTCGTAATAAATTTAATGCTGCTGCCGACTGTGCAGCGCGATTTCAGCGCCCAGGCAACAGGGCTCGCCATTTTTACCCTGATGGCGCTCGGCACATTCACGTCCGGCATCCACGTGCTGTCATGGCAGGTGTGTCTGCTCGGTCTCATCATGGCGCTCGGGATTCCGGCTATTGCCTGGATACAGAACGCGGCATTGATATCTGTGCTGGCCATTGGCGTTGTCGTGGCTATCGCTGTCGTACTATGGCTGCATTTCCGCAGTACGGCCGCCAAGGCCGGCTGATACAAATAAAATAATCCGGGAGGATCGATATGGTTTCGCGGCGTGATTTCTTGAGCACCGCGGTTGCAGCAAGCGCGGGCCTTGCAGTGTCTGCGCGCTCGTCAAAGCGCGCCGAAGCCCAGCCGGCTCACCGCACGATCGTCGATGCGCAGGTGCATTTCTGGAAGGCGGAAGCGCCAGACTGGCAATGGGTGCCGGGTCTCAAGCCGCAGCTGCCGGAGCCGATGACGATCGAGCGTTTCGTGCCGCTGATGGAGGAGGCCGGCGTCAATCGAGTCGTGATCGTTCCGCCGTCGTGGGTCGGTGATCGTAACGACTACGGGCTCGAAGCGGTTCGCCGCTATCCCGATCGCTTTCGTGTGATGGGCCGCTTTCCCATGGAAAAGCCGCAGGAAGGCGCCAGGCTGGAGAAGTGGAAAGAACAGCCGGGCATGCTCGGCATCCGGCTGACTTTCAATAACGAGACAACGTCGAAATGGCTGTCTGACGGCACCACCGATTGGTTCTGGCCGGCGGTCGAAAAAGCCGGAGTACCGATTTATTTCTTCGCGCCCGGCCAGACCTTCAGGCTTGGGCCAATCGCCGAGCGGCACCCAAACCTCACGTTGATTATAGACCACATGGGTCTTACCCAGGCGTTTCTGAAGGACGGTACGATTCCGGCAGCGATCGACCAGACGGTGGCGCTTGCCAAATATCCGAATGTCAGCGTCAAGGTTTCTGCGTCCCCGGGTGTTTCCACCGAACCTTATCCGTTTCGCGACGTGACAGTGCATCTCAAGCGCGTGTTCGACGCTTATGGTCCGCAGCGCTGCTATTGGGGAAGTGACCTGACAAATACTTTCAACAAGGGGCCATACCATCAGCGCATTACGCATTTCACCGAAGAGCTGCTCTTTCCTGTCGGAAAGCGACAAGGATTGGGTGATGGGCCGAGCGATCCTGGCGCGACTGAACTGGACCTGAGCAAGCGGTCGAAAGTCAGGCCGGCTGTTGGCCTGGATGCCGTCCCGCCCGCTGCGGCAGCAGCAGAAGACAGACGATTATGAAGGCGCCGATGATCGCGGAAGCGATCGGCCGGCTGAAGTTCAGTCCACCGCTGGCGACGGGCTTGTCGAGGAAGTCGCCGACGGTGGCTCCGAGCGGCCGGGTCAGGATGAATGCGGCCCAGAACAGAAAGACCCGCGAAATGCTCGTTGCGAAATAAGCAATGGCAATGAGTGCTAACGCGCCGCCGAAAACGAACGCACCGTGCTCATATCCCGTGCCGTCAGACAACCAGTCGCCGAGCGCGGTTCCAAGCGTTTGAGAGAACGTGATCGCGACCCAGTAGAACGCCTCGACCTTAGGCGTATTCACCGTCGCAACTGATATCGAGCCCATCGTCCAGTACCACGCGCCGAGTGTTGCGATGAGGCAGGCGAACAGCAGCGTCGAACCTCCTGCGTAGCCGATGCCGAGCGAGCGGTCGGCAAAATCGGCCATCGTGGTGCCGGCCGTTGTCGAGGCGACAATCGTTGCCCAATACAGCCATGGATGGAATTTTTTCGCAGCGATCTGCCAGATGATGAATACGACCAGCAGCGAGAGGAAGAGGGCGGTGCCGACGAGATAGCCCCAGTTCAGCGTCATGGTGACGGTGTCGCCGCCGGTTTCGCCAAGCGTTGTTGCTGCGATCTTGATGATCCAGAAGACGAGGGTGACTTCGGGAACTTTGGATTGATGTCGCTCGGCGGTGTGGCTCGCAATTCCGTCTGACACTCAATATCCTCCGCCATCAGGATCGGTCGCTGAACTGATGTTGTTAAATGACCGGAGGTTGAGGAGCAAGACGTGAAGTTTGGAGCAGTTCTATTGTCGGCGTGCATCTTGCTGACCTTTTCTGCGGCGAGCCCGGCAACTGCCGGCCCGCCGTATCTGTCGGATGATCCCGAACCGACCGACTATCGACATTTTGAAATCTACACGTTCAATAGCGGAACCGTGACCCGCGGCGATACGGGCGGAGCATCAGGAATTGATTTCAACTATGGCGGTGCGCCGAACCTTCAACTCACCGCGACACTTCCGCTGGCATTCGATGCGCCGTCCGGTGGTCCGCTTGTTGGGGGGCCGGGAAATGTGGAACTGGCCGCCAAGTACCGGTTTCTGACGCAGCAGAATTTCGGACTCGATGTTGCGGTATTCCCGCGTGTGTTTCTTCCGAGCGCCTCGTCGAACGTTGGCGACCACCACGCTTCCTTTCTGTTGCCGGTCTGGATCGAAAAGGATTGGGATAAATGGTCGGCATTCGGGGGTGGCGGCTGCGAATATAACCGCTCCCGGACTTCACAGAATTTCTGTCTGATGGGCGCGGTGCTGACCCGTCAGGTCAGCGACAATCTCCAGTTAGGCTTTGAGGTCTTTCATCAGACGCCGGATGTGCCGGGCGGTGCGGCAACAACGTCGCTCGGCGTCGGCGCACGCTACGACCTCAACGATAATTTCCATCTGCTGGGCTACGTCGGCCGCGGCATTCAAAACGCCGACGAGACGGATCGCTTCAACTGGTACACTTCGGTCCTATTTACGTTCTAAAAACCCCGCGACTCAGACTTTCCGGTTATGCGCGTTCCACTCACGTTCGAGGTTGGCGATCAGCGCCGGGCTGTAATGGCAGTAGGCCTGATCGCGGGCATAAGCGGAAAAATATTTGCGGAAGGTATCGAGCGGCTCCTCGCCGATCCGGATGGCCCGGCGGTTTGATACGGCGCTGACCGCGCCGGAACTGGTCAGTCCGGCAACGACCTTGTCCAGTGCGGCGTCCATGTCTGCGGGCGCTGCGATTTCATCGCAGATCAGTCTGCCTTCCGGGCTGTCGCAGGTGAGCTTGCGCTCATACTGGATCGCCTGACGGGTGAGGCGATCGCCGGTGAAACGCGGCATGCGCAGGTTTGCCGCGCCGGGGATGATGCCTTCCTTGCGCGCCGGCAGCGTCATGAACGCATCGCTTGCCGCCAGGATGTAATCCATGGTCAGCAAAATCTGGCAATGACCGCCGATGGCAAAGCCATCGACCGCCGCGATCCAGAGCTTTTCCGTACACGTGCCGTGCACGTCGTCGGGCAGGGCATCCGGCCGGGCCACGCCGCGATACAATCTTGTTCACAAAGCCCAGGTCGCGTTGCAGGAACCAGACGAAAGGTATCTGTCCGCGATAAAGATGTGTCAGGTTGATGCCGGCGCCGAACAGGCGCTTGCCGGCATATTTCGGGATGCGTCACCGGACCGCCGCGCAGCACCGCGATGTCGGTTTTCGGATCGAGGATCGCGGTATCCACTGCAATTTCCATCTGGTCGAGCGTGGTGCCGTCTTCGGCGTTGAGGAAGCGCTCGTTCTTCGAGGTGACCACGGCCGCCTTGCCGCGCCGTTCGACGCTGACTTTGCCGAAGTCGAGTGCGCCATCGGCATCGAGCTTTTTTAAGCGCATCCGCGGTTTCCGGCCGCGGCAGCAGCATGGCGTGGCACAGATGTCGTCCGGCGGTTTCGCTGGCGAGGACATGAGCAAGGAAAATGCCTTGGTCGATCTCGACGCCGTCTTTTTCGCTTTGCAAGAGCGGCGCTTCGGCGGCGACCTGGGCTTTTGTCGGCGTCAGGCCCGGTACGGCATCGGCTGCTGTGAACACCAGCTCCTGCAGGCGGATGAACTTTGAACGGTCACGGGTCAGTTCGTCGTAGAGCAGCTCGCAATGGGCGGCGAGGAAATGCTCGCGCTGCTCGCGAGCTGCGGTGAGAATGGCCGCTGCGGCGGCGGCTTCCGCGGCATTGCGCGCCGGCTTCTTCGGCAGGCGAGCGAGCAGATCGCCTGATAGCTGCCAAAATCGCTCATAGCGCGGCCGGTCAACGTAGAAATCGCCGGTGCGTTTCGGCGTAGCGGCGGTCCATTCGGTGACTGCACGTTCGTCGAGGCCGGCTGATTTCAGGGCAATGCCGTCATGTTCATTTCACGAATTTCCCTGCGTCATCCCGCTTACGCCTTGGGCCGCTTGTCGATCACGCGCTTGGCCTTGCCTTGCGATCGCTCGATCGTTCCGGGCTCCAGCACGCGCACGGTTGTGCTGATTCCGATGTAGGCCTTGATCAGATGGTCTGCCTTGCCCGCCAGCGCTGCGATCTCGTCGGCGCTCAGTTTGCCCGCCAATTCCGGGCGCATCTCGACCAGCACGTCGAGTTCGTCGAGGGTTTGCGGCCGGCGCACTTCCAGCACGTAATGCGGCGCGAGTTGCGGCTCTTGACCGAGCACGGCTTCGATCTGCGACGGGAATACATTGACGCCGCGGATGATCAGCATGTCGTCGCTGCGGCCCTTGACGCGCTCGATGCGCCGCATGGTGCGCGCGGTGCCGGGAAGCAATCGCGTCAGGTCGCGGGTGCGATAGCGGATCACCGGCATGGCTTCCTTGGTCAGTGAGGTAAAGACCAGCTCGCCGACCTCGCCGTCCGGCAGTACGCGGCCGGTTTCGGGCTCGATGATTTCCGGAAAGAAATGATCTTCCCATACCGTCAGACCGTCCTTGGCTCTCCGCGCATTCCTGCTGCAACGCCGGGGCCCATCACCTCCGACAAGTCCATAGAGGTCGAGCGCCTGAATGCCCATGCGGCGCTCGATTTCCGCTGCGCATGCTTTCGGTCCACGGCTCGGCGCCGAAAATGCCGAGCCGCAGGCTGCAATCGGCGGGCTTCAATCCCTGGCGCTCGAATTCATCGGCGATGGCCAGCATGTAGGACGGCGTCACCATGATGATGGTCGGGCTTGAAGTCGCGAATGAGCTGCACCTGCCGTTCGGTGAAACCGCCGCCGACCGGAATGACGGTCGCGCCGAGATATTCGGCGCCGTAGTGGGCGCCGAGGCCGCCGGTGAACAGGCCGTAGCCGTAGGCGACGTGAATGATGTCGGTCGAGCGGCCGCCGGCGGCGCGGATCGAGCGCGCCATCAGCGACGACCAGGTGTCGATGTCGTTTCGGGTGTAGCCGACGACGGTCGGTTTGCCGGTGGTGCCGCTCGACGCATGGACGCGCACGATGTCCGCCATCGGCACGGCGAACATGCCGAACGGATAATTCTGCCGCAGGTCTTCCTTGGTGGTGAACGGGAATTTGGCGAGGTCGGAATGCTGCTTTAGATCGTCGGGATGCACGCCGGCGGCATCGAGTTTTTTCTTGTAGTGCGGCACGCGCTCGTAGGCCTGCCGAACGGTGTTTTGCAGACGCTTGAGCTGCAAGGCGGCAAGTTCGTCCTTGCTGGCCTTTTCGATCGGTTCGAGTTGATCGCGTGAATTCATAGTCATTCCGCCTTGATGCCGGACTCAAGGATCACCGGAGTCCATTTTTCGAGTTCGGCTTGTTGCTTCGCCGCCAGCGCTTCCGGCGTCTGATACTCGACCGGCCAGATTTCCTGGCCGACTTTCTTGAAGCGGTCCTGCACGGTGGGATCGGCCAGGGCGACGCGAACCGCGCTATTGAGTTTGGCGATGACAGCGGGCGGCGTGCCTTTCGGCGCCCACAGGCCGTGCCAGAAGCTGACGTCGATGTCGCGGTAGCCAAGCTCATCGAGCGTCGGCACATCGGGCGCAGCCCACCATCGTTTCGGTTGCAGCACGGCGAGCGCTTTGAACTGGCCGCTCTCGACATTGGTGATGTAGCCAGCCGCCTGGCCGAAGGCGAAATCGACGTGACCGCCGAGCATGTCGGTTACCAGCGGCGCTGCGCCGCGATACGGCACGAGCTGAAACGACGTTCCGGTCTGCCGCTCGAATATTCGCGCTGCAAATTCCGACGGGCTGCCGATGCCGACGGTGCCCATGGTCGCTTTGCCGTTCTGGGCTTTGAGCCACGCGATGAAGCCTTTGACGTCATTGGCCGGCACGGTTTTTCCGGTGACGATCCAGATCGGCGTGTCGGCAATCAGCGAGATCGGCGAAAAATCCTTCACCACGTCGTAGTCGAGCTTCAGTATCGAAGCGTTGAAGACGTGGGTCTGGGTGTGGCCGATACTGAGCGTGTAGCCGTCGGGGACAGCGTGCGCGACTCTACCCACCCCGATACTGCCGCCGGCGCCACCGATATTTTCGATGATGACGCTCTGACCGAGCGCGCCTTGCAGGCGGTCGGCAAGGATGCGGGCAATGGTGTCGGTCGGACCGCCGGCCGGGTAGGGCACCACGATGGTGACAACGCGCGACGGAAAATCATCTGCGGCCGCGGCGAATGTCCCAAGCGTGAACAAGGCCAGGACAAGTGCAAGCACTCTGCGCATGGCTGTCTCCTCCGGTTGGATTACCCGCTTCTTGAGGCGTCGGGCTTGTCGCGATACATCTTACATGAAACAGGCCGGCAGCAAGCCGGCCCAGGTCACGGAGGAAATGCCATGCAGGATGTCCTCGACATCAAGGTGACGCCGCTTTCCGCCGCCTGCGGCGCCGAAATCAGCGGTATCGACCTCACCAAGCCGCTTTCGCGCGACAACGTCGAGGTCATCAAGGAGGCGTGGGGCAAGCATCTCGTGCTGGTATTTCGCGGCCAGAAACTCTCACAGGACGACCAGCTTCGCTTCGCCTCCTATTTCGGCGATCTCGGCAGCCGCAAGAAGGCGCCCGACGCGCTGCGCAGCCGTATCGAAGGCGTCAAGCAAGATCACGAGAAGGTGCTGCTCGTCACCAACATCAAGGTCGACGGTCAGGCGATCGGCGCGTTCGGCGACGGCGAATTCTGGTTTCACATCGACTCCGGCTATTCGCCGAAACCGTATAAGTACACATTCCTTTATGCGCTCGAACTGCCGTCACGCGGCGGCAACACCATGTTCTCGAATATGTACAAGGCCTACGACGCGGTGCCGGCGGCGCTGAAGGAAAAGCTCAAGGGCAAAACGGCGCTGCACATCTACGAGTACACTCGCGCCAAGCAGGCGAGTTCATCCGGCGACATCAGCGGCATTCCGCATCACGCGCACCCGGTGTTCGTCACGCACCCCGATACCGGCCGCAAAACGCTGTTCGTCGACCGCTTGATGACGGCGCGCATCGAGGGCGTCAGTCAGGACGAAAGCGACGCCATGCTCGACCAGCTTTACGAAATCGGCGAACGGCGCGAATTCATCTTCGAGCACGTCTGGCAGCTCGGCGACTTCCTGATGTGGGATAATCGCTGCACCATTCACGCCCGCACCGATTTCCCGAAGGAGGAGCGGCGGCTGCTGCGCCGCTGCACGATCGAGGGCGAACCGCTCTACGAATAGGATCACTCATGTCGAATCCCCGCCTGCCGGTCTTCGACCGGTTCATCGCCGATTTGCGCGCGATCTGGGCTGCGGAAACCGAAGACCGCCGCCGCATGGAGCGCGCCAGGACCGCTGCTGCAAACGCTGGTGATGGACGACACGCTCAAGGACCATTCGGCGGATTGGCCATCCACCGAAGGCCGCAAGAATCTTCTGCTCTATGTCGATCCGGATTACGCTTTCGTCATCAATGGCGTGGTGCGCGTGCCGGGCCGCACCGGCAGCGTCCACGATCACGCCGACGCCTGGGTGCTTTACGGCGTGCTGGATGGCACCGAGAGCCTGGAGCGTTTTGAGCGCGTCGACGATGGCAGCAAGCATGGCCATGCGGAAATCAAACTGTCTTCGGTGACGACCGGCTCGCGGGGCAAGGTCGATCTGGTCGCGCCGCGCGCCATTCACGCGGAGCAGGGCGGACCGGCCCGCTCGGTCGCGATCATCGTGCGCAGCCAGAAGCTCGGCGAGGGCACGGTGCTGCAGCACCAGTATGATCGCGCCGCCAATACTGTTATCGAGCGTTACGGCCCGACGCAGGTGCCGTTCGAGGTCGTGGGCTGAAGCATGGAACAATTACCGAAGGGCGCGAATTTCGTTCGCGCAAAAACGCTCTGGGAAATCGGCCTGCATATCGCCGGCAATCCGGCGACGCCCTATGGCGGCAACCGCGACATGGTCATCGTGGTCGGGTCCGGTTCGGGTGAGCGCTTCCGGCCCTGGCTGCGGATGGCGTCAGGCTCGGCGATTCTTGCCGAGGGTGTGGTGAAGGGCGACGTCGAGGCCGCGTTCGTCAATCCGTCGGCGTTGCTGACGCAAGCCTATCGCGGCGTCGGCCTGTTCAAGACGCCGCTGCCGGTGCGGATCATCGCGTCCTATCCGAGCTGGGATCGCTTCGTCTTCGCCGTGCATCCGCGCGCCGGTATCCGCTCGCTGCGCGACATCAAGGACAAAAAATATCCATTGCGCATTTCGGTGCGCGAAGATCCGACCCATTCGACCCTGGTGCTGATCGAGCAGGCCTTTGCATTGCACGGTTTCACCTTGCCGGACATCGAATCCTGGGGCGGGCGCATCTTCACCTGCGGCGGCCCCGGCGACGTGCGCACGCAGGCTCGAGCCGCTGGCCCGCAACGAACTCGACGCCGTGTTCGACGAAGGCATCAAGGTGTGGCTGAACGAGGCGCTGGCCGCCGGACTGGTGCCGGTCGAACTCGACGCGCGCGAGTACCAGGAGCTGGGCGCGCTCGGTTGGCGCAAGGTGGTGTTGCCGAAGGCGCGTTTTCAGGGGTTGTCAAAAGACTTTGAAACGCTCGATTTCAGCGGCTGGCCGATCTACTGCGACGCGTCGCTGCCGGAGCAGACGGCCTACGATATCTGTGCCGCGCTGGCCGCGCGCGAGGACGAAGTCCCGTTCGAGAAGGGCACCAATGGCAATGCGATCCAGATGGTGACCGAGACCGAACTCAACGCCGATGGACGTGCCGCTGCATCCAGGCGCCGAGCGCTGGCTGCGCGAGCACGGCAAGTAATCAGATCACTTCTTCGGTCTTGTCGTCGGTCTCTCCGTAACGGCGCAGGGTCGCCGGCCTGGTGCCGGAATAAAGCTGCTCAAGTCCCGGCGCAATCTTGGCGTTCTCGCGTTCGAACAATGAATTGCCGTCGAGATCGCTTTCGACCAGGAACGGGCCGAATTTTTCCACGTCGAGCACCCACACGGCTTGCGCCAGCCCGAGTTCTTCCAGCCAGTAAACGCCAGCGACGCGTTTGATGCCGCGGCCGAGCAGGGCGCCCGTACCATAGCCCACAGTAGTCAGATAGACCGCATTATTCGGCACGAAATGCTCGCGATAGGTCGCCGACGTCATGCCGCCTTTGCCGATGATGATGTTGCAGCCGGAAATCTTGAACCAGCCTGAGAGCCACTGAGCGAAGCGGAACGAGGCGGTGGCGGTGACGGCGCCGACGGTGTGGCTGCCGTCGGGATTGATCGATGCGGCGGGCGAGCAATGGAAATTGGTTATGCCGAGGGCATCTTTGCCCGCAGGCATTCCTGCGCCATCAGCGATTGCCCGTTTATAGACGCCTTCGCGCGCGGTAAAGACGCGGCCGTTCAGATAGGCGACCGAGCCGATTTCCAGCTTGCGCAAATCCTCGGTACGCGCTGGCAGATCGATGTGAACGGTTTCCAGGTCAGTCATATCTATTCCGCCGCCGCTGCCGACTGCTCGTCCCACTCGACCGTTGAACGGCGCATGTAATCGGTGAACCACATCGGATCGGTGCGGAACGCTACCTTACCGTCGCTACTCACGCGCGCGCAGGCCCGGCGCGACGATAGGCAGAACATGTGCACTGACATCGGCATGCCGCCGGTGTGGCAATAGCCGACCTCGATATGGCAATCGATCACCATCGAGGAGCCGACAAAGCCCATCGCGCCCATGCCGATATTGTTGCCGAGTTCCTTGAATTCTTCTTCCAGCGCCGCGATTTTCGGATCGGGATTGCGTGAACCGACGACGCGCAGGCACGAGGCTTGCTTGCCGAGCACCATGCTGGTGTCCTTTGAGCCGCCAAGCCCGATGCCAACGATCGCCGGCTGGCAGGCGAGGCCGCGCTTGCCGAAGCCGATCAGGGTGTCGAGGAAAAACCGTTTGATGCCCTCGATGCCGTCGCCGGGAAACAGCATGCGGTAATCTGAACCGAACAGACCGCCTTTGTGGACGGTGGTCAATTCGATCCAGTCGGCGTCGGGATGAAACGCGTATTCGATTTCCGGAGCGTTTATGCCGACATTATTGTTGTGGTCTGTGCGCCAGAGCGGATGTACACGGTTCGGCCGCAACGGCACGGTGGTGGTGGCGCGCGCCGTGGCGCGGCGCAACGCCGTCTCCAGCGCCACCGGACCACCTTCAATCCGCGCATCGTTGCCGATCTTTATGTACCAGCGCGGCAAGCCGGTATCGCCGCACATGGCGCGGCGGTCTTCCTTTGCCGCTTCATAATTCTCCAGCATCGCCTTGATAACAAAAGCGGAAAGATCGCCTTTCTCGGTATTGGCGCACTGGCGCAAGCCGGCGAGATAGTCGTCCGGGATTTCGATGGCGGCCTTTGCCATCAAATCCTCGGCGGTGTGCTGAATGCTTGACAGCGGGATCATGGTGTCCTTATTCGGCAGCGATCGGGTCGCGCAGCAAGGTTTCGCCGGGTTTCACATGGGTGAACTGCACCGGGCTTTCACTGATTTCGATGCCGTCTGCGCCATTACCGGCTTTTTGCCGCGCCACGGTGAACACTGAAGTCGGAAAATCGCCGGGCTCCGGGAAATCCGAGCGGAAGTGCGCGCCGCGCGAATTCTCGCGCTTGAGCGCCGCGAGCGCAATGACCCGGCTGATCTCGACAAGAGACTGTAGATTAAGCCAGTCATGCCAGGTCAGATTGAACTGACGATTGTTGTCAGCGACGCCGGTTGCCAAAAGCTCCGCCTCGATGGCGTCAATACCTTTCAGCCCGCCCTCGATGCTGGCGCGGTCCCGCACCACGCCGACTTCATTCCACATGCAGTCCATGAGTTTTTCGCGGAGCGCATTCACGTCGCCGGGTTTCTGCGCGAACGGGTACTGGGCACGTGCCAGTTCCGCATCGAGCGCATTTTTGTCCGGCGGCCGGAAGCCCGGATTGGCGGCGATCCAGCGCGGCATCACATCGCCGGCAATGCCGCCAAACACCGTGGAGTTGGCGACGCCGTTACCGCCAAGCCGGTTCGCGCCGTGCATGCCGCTGGCATCCTCACCGGCGACGAATAGCCCGTGGCGTTCGGTTGCGGTTTCGACGTCGCAGATCACGCCGCCCATGAAGTAATGCGCAGTCGGCACCACTTCGACGAGGCCGCCAGCAAGATCGAAGCCGCAGTCGCGGCAGCGGTCCACCATGCCTTTGAACATCTTCGCCACATTGGCCGGGCCGAGATGCCCCATCTTGATGTAGACGCCGCCGTTTGGCGTTGTGCGTCCGGCGCGCATTTCGGCGTAGATGGCGCGGCTGACGACGTCGCGGGTGGCGCGCTCGAGCTTTGGGTCGTAGTCGCCCATGAAGCGATGCTGCGCACCGTTGAGCAGATAGCCGCCGGAGCCGCGCAAGCCTTCTTCCAGCACGGTGCCGGTCATGCGCGTGTGTGGCCCGGCGAGGAGGCCGGTCGGGTGGAACTGCACCATCTCCATGTCACGAAGAGGAAGCCCGAGCCGTAACGCCATCGCCAGTCCGTCCATGCTCTTGTCGCCGGACGGCGTGTGATAGCGATACATGGTCGGGCCGCCGCCGGTGGCGAGCAGGGTGGCCTGTGCGGCGACGAATTTGAATTCGCCGGTGCGCACATCAAGCAGCAGTACACCGGACAGCGCGCCGTCAGGTGAGGGGATCAGTGCTACCGCGCGGTGCTCTTCAAGGCGTTTGACCGGCCGTGCCCAGACCTGTTCCATCAGCCGGTTGATGATCTCGATACCGGTGAGGTCGCCCTTGTGCACGGTGCGATCGAAGGTCTGGCCGGCGAAGGCTTTGCCGTGCAGCGTGCCGTCCGCGTTGCGGTCGAAGAAGCAGCCGATCTCGTTTTCCAGTTCACGCACCCGCTCGATCGCCTTGGTGACGAGCGTCCAGGCCAGCTCCTGATGCGGCAGCCATTTGCCGCCTTCGATGGTGTCCATGAAGTGGCGCTCGACCGAGTCGCCGGGATTGAGCGCGACGTTGTAACCGCCCTGCACCATGCGGGTGCAGCCGCACTTGCCGAGCAGGCCCTTGCTGACGACGGTAATATCGAGATCGGGATTGGCCTTGAGCGCATGCAATGCGGCGAACAGCCCGGCGCCGCCGGAGCCGAGGATCAGAATGTCGGTTTTGAGGTGCTCGACGTTCATGCGATCCTTAAAACACGCGAACCAGGAACACGAAGGCGACGACCGCGGCCGTGGCAGCAGCGAGTGTTGCAAGCTGCTTCTGGCCGTCGCGCCAATCCATGTTCTCAATTATCAGCACACGCAAGCCGCCGAGCAGGTGCACTGTGAGCAGGAACATCAGC
Source organism: uncultured Alphaproteobacteria bacterium (assembly GCA_963739945.1). Taxonomy (GTDB): domain Bacteria; phylum Pseudomonadota; class Alphaproteobacteria; order Rhizobiales; family Xanthobacteraceae; genus BOG-931. Next base: position 62,964 of record CAVUCN010000009.1, read on the forward strand.
CCGCCTTCGGAAAACTTCACCCACGGCTGGTCGGTCCAGCGCAGGAAGCTTTCCAGCGAAGCTTCGCGGATCGATAGGCTGAGCACCACAAAATGGAACGGCAGGAAAATCGCCAGCGCCAACCCCGACAGGCGGTGGACCAGTGCAGCGATCCACAGCGTGCTGCCGCGACGCGCTGCCAGACCCATCGTCATGCGAGCACCAGCGCGTAGATAGCCCGCACACCGAGCGCGGCGAGAATGAGTCCGAAGCCGAGAGCGAGCCTGCCGGCGCTCCGCTCTTTGAGTGGCGTCCATTCGGCAAGAATATTGCGGATGCCGATGGCGGCGTGGATGCAGACCGCGGCGACGAACAGGCCGTAGTAGGACGCCCATATCACGCTGCCGCGCGTGCGCGACAGAATGTCTGCCGCGCTCAGATCCTGACGCGTTGCATAGAAGATGACGGCAATGTGGATCAGCACAAGCGGCGCCATCAGCGCCGCTGTTCCTCGCTGCCAGAGATAAAGCTGCACATTCATATCTCACCCTTGAGATACGCGGCTACGGTGCGCCGCTTCAGGCCGGCGATGGATGCCGTCGGATTGAGCGTCTGTGGGCAGAGTTCCTGGCACGATTGGTGCGAATGGCAGGCGTAACAGCCTCCGGCTTGCGCCACCGCTTGCAGGCGTTCCATGTTGCCGGCGTCGCGGGTGTCGTTCACCAGGGTCCATGCCCGCGTCAGCGCCGCCGGACCGAAATAATCGTTATTCCAGCGCACGGTATCGCAGGCGGCGTAACAAACTCCGCAGTTGATGCATTCGATCGCAGCGTCGGCGGCGCGGCGCTCGGGCGAACTCGGCGGGATTTGCTCGATATCGTCGTATCTTGTCTTCGACGGTGCAAAGACACCTTTAGCCTGCTGCCACTTTTCAAAGAATGGCTGCATGTCGGTCGCCAGGTCCTTGATAATCGCCAAATTTTCCAGCGGCCCGATCTCCAGTTTGCCGCTGCCGGCAACCTTCGCGACATGGGTGCGGCAGGTCCAGCGTGGTTTGCCGTTCACTGTCATCGCACAGGAGCCGCAGACGCCGACCCGGCAGGCAAAACGGTAGGACAGAGTCGGATCGATGTTCCGCTGCACGAACGTCACGACGTCGAGGACGGTTTGGCTTTCCCGCCGTGGCACGCTGTAGGTCTCGTAGCGGCCGTCCTTGCCGCCGCGCCAGAGCGATACGGAGATTTCCCCGGACATGTTGTTCTTGGGCTCCTCGGCAGCCGTGACGCGATCTTTTGTAGTGTAGCAACCGGCGCTACCGGTACAAAGCCGATGATGCGAGTTGCGACTGACGAAATCGGCCGCGGATGACAAGAAAAAATCCGCGGCTTAGACTGATTGCGTCAATGCCGACCGCGATTTCACGCGAGAGCGGCAATTCAGGGAGGCGTTCGGTGACCAAGTCAGGCAAATTGTCGCGTCGCAGGTTCCTCGCCGGCACAGCGGGTGTCGCGCTTTCATCGAACTTGGCCGCTCCGACCATCCTGGCACAGACCCGCGCGCCGATCCGGCTCGGCAATATCAATACCTACACCGGTGGTTTAGCCTATGCCGGTGAACAGCACTGGAATGCCACAAATCTGTACTTCGACAGCATCAATTGGACGATTGCCGGACGAAAGGTTGAGATCGTCAAGGAAGACGACCAGTTCAACCCGCAGATCGGCTTGCAGAAGGCCAAGAAGCTGATCGAAAGCGACAAGGTCGATCTGGTGTTCGGCGTCCAGGCCAGCAACGTCGCGCTCGCCGTGCTGAACTATATGAAGCAGCAGAAGGCGTTCTACCTGGTGACCGGCGCGGGCACCGATGCAATCACTTGGGACCGTTATCCGTATTCGTTCCGCTCATCGATTTCGACCTACCAGCTTTCAGTACCAATGGCGAACTACGTCTATGACAATCTTGGAAAGCAGATTGTGTTGACGGCATCCGACTACGCTGGCGGCCACGATGTCATGAACCTGTTCAAGGGGGCATATGTCGCCAAGGGCGGCACCATACTGAAGGAGATCTACCCGCCGCTCGGTACTACCGACTTCAGCCCGTACCTCACCGACATCAAGTCGATCAATCCGCCCGTCACCTACGATTTCATGCCAGGCGCCGATGCGTTCCGCTTCGTGCAGCAATATTCCGAGTTCGGCCTCAAAGAGAAAATGCCGCTGACCGGCTTCACCATGATCGACTCGCAAACCACAAGCTCCTTGGGTAAGGCGGGGATCGGCGTTATCTCGGCGCTGACATTTGTCGATACGCTGGATAATCCGGAAGCGAAGAAATTTACCGCCGATTACCAGGCGAAATACAAATCATCGCCCGATTTGTTTTCCGACTACGGTTATGTAGGTGCGCGCGTCATTGGAGAAGCCTTGCAGATGGTCGACGGCGATGCGTCCGACAAGGACAAGCTTGCGGAGGCCATGGCGAAGGTGAATTTCAAAGCGCCGCGTGGACCCTTCAAGTTCGATCCGGCCACGCACAATCCGATCCAGGATATTTACATCGCCCAGGTGATCGAAAGCGGTGACAAGATCACGACCAAGGTGCTTTCAACGTCGAGCCAGGTTCAGGATCCTGGCCACAAGATTTATTGAGCGGATAAACGCCGCAGATATCCGCCTGAGGGCCGTATGGAGTTGCTCGTCGCCCAGCTGTTGAACGGGCTGGTCTACGGCGTGCTGCTGTTCCTGATGGCCGCCGGGCTGTCGCTGATCTTCGGCCTGATGAACGTCGTCAGTCTGGCGCACGGCTCGTTCTTCATGCTGGGCGCCTTCATCGGTCTTTCGATCGTGCACCTGACCGGCAGTTTCTGGCTGGCGCTGGTCCTGGCGCCGATCCCGGTGATTGTGCTGGGCGTGCTGATGGAGGTCCTGTTCATGCGGCCGCTCTATGCACGCGGTCACATGGATCAGGTGCTGCTGACCTTCGGCTTCACCTTCATCTTCTACGATCTGGTGCAGACAGTGTGGGGTCGCACAGTGCTGCGCCTGCCGACGCCGGAAATATTGCAGGGAACGGTACAGATCGGGCTTGGCGTGTTTTCGGCCTACCGCCTGTTCCTGATCGGATTCGGCTTTGCCACAGCGATCCTGCTCTGGCTCGTGCTGGAGCGTAGCCGGGTCGGCGCGATGGTACGTGCCGGCGTCGACAATGCGGCGATGGCGGCGGGACTTGGCGGCAACATCCCGTTGCTGTTCACCGGCATATTCGGCTTCGGTGTGGCGTTGGCGGCCCTTGGCGGCGTTGCCGCCGGGCCGGTGCTTGGACTTTATCCGGGCATGGACGCCGAAATCCTGATCCCGGCATTCATCGTCATCGTGATCGGCGGCATGGGCAGCCTGCGCGGCGCTTTTTTCGGTTCGCTGTTGATCGGCATCGCCGACACCTTCGGCAAAGCTTATTTCCAGAGCATCGCACTGTTTTTGATCTATCTCGCGATGACCGTCGTGCTCCTGATCAGGCCGCAAGGCCTGTTCGGCATCAAATATTCCGACGTCTCGGCGGCCTCGGCGGTTACAAGCTCAGACGTGCCGGCGACAGCGGGAAAGCGGATCGCTGGTCTGATCGTACTGGCGGTTTTGCTGGTTTTGCCATTCTTCCTCACGGATTACCCGCGGGCGCTGGTCGCCGAAATTTTCATTTTCGCGATATTCGCGATGAGTTTCGATCTGTTGCTCGGTTTCACCGGCCTGATGTCACTCGGCCATGCCGCATTCTTCGGCCTCGGCGCCTATGCGGTGGCGGTGCTCGGCACGCAATTCGGTATCAACGCCTGGATCGGGCTGGTCGCCGGCGTCTTTCTGGCTGCGGGTGGGGCAGCGCTGATCGGGTTCTTTTGCGTCCGGCTCGCCGGGATTCCGTTCCTGATGCTGACACTGGCATTCTCGCAGCTTGTGTTCTCGGTTGCGCTGAAGTGGCGCGACGTGACCGGTGGCTCCGACGGAATGGCGCTCGCCGAGAAGCCGGGCTTCTTCGGCTTCAGTCTCGACCACTCGCTGGTCATGTATTTCATGACGCTGCTGTTCTTCGTCACCGCATTCCTGTTGCTGCGCCGGCTGATCAATGCGCCGCTCGGGCATGTCTTCGTCGGCATCCGCGAGAACGAGCAGCGCATGCTGGCGATCGGTTATCCGACACGGGCCTACAAGCTTTTGGCCTTCGTCATTGCCGGCGGCTTTGCCGGTCTCGCTGGCGGCCTTTACGCCATTTTCAACGGCTTCATTTCGTCGGATGCGCTGTACTGGACCGCCTCCGGCGACATTCTCATCATGACCATGCTCGGCGGCGCCGGCACGCTGATCGGGCCGCCGATTGGCGCTGCGGTGTTTCTATTGATGAAGAACGTCGCCAGCTCTTACAGTGAGCACTGGCTGACGATCATCGGTATCATCTTCATCAGCTGCGTGATGTTCTTCCCCGGTGGCATCTGGGGCACGGTGCAGAAGCTGCGATGGGGCAGGGCGCGGCCGTGAACATTCTCGACATCGAACATCTGTGCCGCGCGTTCGGCAGCCTCGTAGTGACCGACGACGTCAACCTCACCATCACGCCGGGTGAACGTCATGTCATCATCGGCCCGAACGGTGCCGGCAAGACCAGCCTCATCAACCAGATCGGTGGGCAACTCTCGCCGTCATCGGGCCGGATCGTGCTCAAGGGCAGGGACATCGCCGGCCTGTCGCCGAACCGGATCAGCCGCATGGGCGTGGCGCGCACGTTCCAGCGCAATAACCTGTTTCACAATCTCAGCGTGATCGAGAACCTTCGGCTGGCGCTATCCGTGAAATTCGGCAATCCGCTCGATTGCTTTCGCGCCGCCGATCGCGATGCGGCCTTGATCGAGCGTGCGCGGCGTCTGATGCAGCAGGTTCATCTCGGTGACGATGGCGCACGAATCGCCCGCAACCTGTCTTATGGCGAACAGCGGCAACTCGAGATCGGCATAGCGCTCGCCGGCGAACCGGAATTGCTGCTGCTCGACGAGCCGACCTCCGGCATGTCGCCCGCCGAAACCGGCCGCATGATCGAGTTGATTGCGTCGCTGCCGCGCAGCCTGTCGCTGCTGATGATCGAACACGACATGCAGGTTGTATTCTCGGTCGCCGACCGCATTACCGTGCTCTATTACGGCAAGGTCCTGGCCAGCGGCTTGCCGGCCGAGATTCAGGCCAATGATCGCGTGCGCGAAGTCTATCTGGGGATGGCGCACTGATGCTCGCTCTCGACAACGTCAACGCCTACTACGGCGACAGCCACATCCTCCACGGCGTCTCGCTGTCGGTGCGGGAGGGCGAAGTCGTGTGTCTGCTCGGCCGCAACGGTGCCGGCAAGACGACCACGATCATGACGGTGATGGGCTATTTGCACCCGCGCGTTGGCTCGATCCACTACAACGGCCGCGATATCGGCGCATTGCCGCCGTATGCGGTGGCTCGGCTCGGCTTTGGTTTTGTACCGCAGGAACGCGGCATTTTCCCGAGCCTGACGGTGCGGGAGAATTTGACAGTGTTCGCCCGGCCGCCGGGCAACGGCGGCTGGACCTTGCAACGGATCTTCGACCTGTTCCCGGGCCTTCACGCGCGCGAGCGCAATCTCGGCTTTCAGCTTTCCGGCGGAGAGCAGCAAATGCTGTCGATCGCGCGGGCGCTGATGCTCAATCCCTCACTGCTATTGCTCGACGAGCCGTCCGAAGGACTGGCGCCGCTGATCGTGCAGGAGATCATTGAAGTGCTTAAGCGCCTCAAAGGCGAGGGGCTGGCGATTCTTCTGGTCGAGCAGAACCTGCGCGCCGCGTTTGCCGTTGCGGATCGCCATCACGTCATGAACAAGGGTGCGATCTGTTTTACCGGATCGACCGCGGAACTCGAAGGCAACGAGTTCGTGCTCCGGAATTATCTGAGCGTGTAGCAGGACCCCGGCCTGTAGATTATTCCGCTGCTGTCGCCGATGCCGGCTGAACGCCCGAGATCATCGTATCCGGATAGAGCTCCTTCAGCTTCGGGTAGACCTCGCGTGCAAACATACGGATGCTGTGCACAGTATCGTCGTGTTCAAGGAACCCGGCTTGCCCCATGATCAGAAGCTGGCCAAAGCCGCCGACATAATCCGCGTGCTTCCTGATTTGCGACAGCACCTGATCCGGCGTTCCGGCAAACATGGTGCCGCCCTCGATCGCGCCGTCCACCGTCGCCTGTTTGGTGCCGAAGGCGCTGACGACGTTGTGCGCGCCGCGCGCCAATTGCACGTTCATCGCCACCGGCACGTAGCCGGGCGGATTAGCGAAGTGTGGCGGCACCTTGTTGGCCTGAACGTACCAGAGCAGCTTTTCGGCGCCGGCCCGGGCGCGCACTTCCGAGTCGCCGACATAGATCAGTGCTGCGTAAGCCAGACGATCAATCGGTACGTCCTGTCCGCGTCCCGCATCACGCCAGCCTTTGCGATAGGCATCGAAGATGCGCTTCGTGGTGTCAAAGCCGGTGAGGAACGTGGCCTGGACATAGCCGTGGGCGCCGACCTGCGCTGCGCCGCCGGTGCTGGTCGTCGATACCCAGACCGGCGGATGCGGTTGCTGGATCGGGCGTGGCCAGATGTTGATGGCGCGGTGATGGAAGAAGCGGCCTTCGTGGCTGAACGGTCCATCGTGGTGTGTCCAGCATTTGACGATAAGATCGAGCGCTTCCCAGTGGCGTTCGTTCATGCGCATCGGGTTGCTGTTCGCGGGAAGAATTTCGTACGGCACGCCGCGCACGAAGCCAGCCTCCAGCCGGCCGTGCGATAGTACGTCGATCATCGCCATCTCTTCTGCGACGCGGACAGGCTGCCGGCGATTAGCGATCGGATTGCCGAGTATCAGGAGCCGCGCTTTCTTGCTCAAGCGGGCAAGGGCCGCCAGCATCAGCGGTGCGGCCGGATCGACGCAGGTCGCCGTCTGGTGATGCTCGTTGAGCATGATCTCAACGCCTTCTTCCTCGGCGATGAGCCATTCGTCGATGTAGCGATCGTAGAGCGCAGCGCCTTTGGCTGGATCGTAGATCTTGTTCGGCAGCGACACGCGAATGGAAGGGTAGCTGTCCGCCGGCGGCAGGTACGGATACGCCGTTTCGCTGAAATGCCACGCTCTCATGTCATTTCTCCAGAAGGTGTCCCCAAGAAATCGCTGATTGCGATCGCAAGCGCCTGTGGCTGCTCAAGATGCGGCAGGTGACCCGCGCCGGAAATCGTCATCGTCCGTGCGTTTGGCAGCAGCTTTGCATAGCCTTCGAGATAATTCGCGGAAACCAGACCGTCTTCGTCGCCGCGCACGAATAGCGCCGGTGCATCGACTCGATGCAGCCGGCGCTTGAGCTTGGTGTTGTGCATCCACGGTTCCCAAACCAGGAGTGCCAGGGTCTCGCGAGCGCGGAAAACGGCCGCAAGTTCGTCGTCAGTGAGTTTGGCGAAATCTGGCAGTACGCGTGCTGGATCCTTGTAAACGAGCTTGTCGAAATCCGCCTGCGGCATCGCGAAAATGTCCGGAATATCGAGCTTGTCGGCGGAGCCGAGCTTGACCCCGACCGGAGCAATCAGCGCCAGCTTGCGAAATCGCTGCGGCATCTTGCTTGCCATCTCGGCTCCGATCCAGCCGCCGATCGAACACGCGACCATATCGGCCTGCTCGACGCCAAGCCGATCGAGAAGTTCGAGATAGAGGTAAGCGATGTCGTCGATGCTATCGAGCCATTCCGGCAGACTCGATTTGCCGAAGCCGGGATGTGACGGCGCGATGACACGGCGCTGTTTTGCGAAACCGTCGGCAAATGGATGCCAGGGATCGTAGCCCATGCCGCTGTGCAAAAAGAGCAGCGGCTTTGATTTGGCCGCGTTCCCATCGCCCGAATCCAGCACCTCAAGATCGACGCCCGCGATCTTCATTATTGTTGTGGTCACGCGCGGTGCCTCCCGGAAGGCATGGTCCCTGTGGCTCTGCACCTTGTCAATATTGCCGCTATTGCGAAGCGACGAGGGTCGTATGCGTGAATGCTTGGGGCTTCGTGTCGGGATGCGGGCCGATGCGCTTGCCCGCGCAAGACAAAAGGAACAGTCTTACACACAAGGACGCGCGGCTTCGCACAAAGCGCGCCGGTAAATTCGCAAAGGGAGGCTTAGATCATGACCAAGCATGATGAAGGACGCCGTGCGTTCCTGGTCGGCACGGCGATCGGAGCGGGGGCCGCGGCAAGCGCCGCGCTGGTTCCCGAGGCTCTCGCAAAGGATCACCCAGAACATCACGCTGCGGCGGATGCACCGGCGGCTACGCCGCCGGCCGGTCACGCCATGAGCGGCGGCCATATGAGTGGCGGTCATGGAGCATTTTTCAATGAGGATGATACCCGGACGATCACCGCGCTCACCGAGCGCCTGATGCCCGGTGCGCCAGGCGCTCCGGGCGCAACCGATGCGGCCGTTACCAATTATATCGATCTCGCGCTCGCGGGCTTTTATGAGGATCAGCAGTATTTCTACCGCGCCGGGCTGGCGCAGCTCGACGCGCACTGCAAGCAGGCCTACGGCAAGGAATTCCGCCGCCTCGCCGCAGAGCAGCAGGACGAAACCATCACCGCGCTTCAGCAGGGCAAGGCACCGGCGTTCGTCTGGCCGACGGCGCAGGCGTTCTTCACCAGGGTGCGTACGCACACGATGGAGGGGATGTTCGCCGATCCGGTCTATGGCGGGAACAGAGACTTCGCCGGCTGGCGGCTAGCTGGTTTCCCCGGTGCGCAGCCTCTTTACACACCGGAGGACATGCAAAGCACGCAAGCGTTCACGCGCGAGCCGATCATCGGCCTGCAATCGCGGTCGAAGGAGGGCTGAGCCATGGCAACCGAGAAAACCGATGTAGTGATTGTCGGAGTCGGCGCGGCCGGTGGCATTATCGCCGCCGAGCTTGCCAAAGCCGGCATGAAAGTCGTTGGTCTCGAACGCGGCCCGCGTCTCAAGACCGAAGATTTCGAGCCGCACGATGAGTTGCGCTATTTCGAGCGCCAGGATCTGCGGCCGAGCCCAAAACGCGATCCGGTGACGTGGCGACCGAACACAAATGCGCACGCCAGTCCGATGCCTTCGCTCAACAATGGCAATCAGGCCGGCGGCGGCACGGTGCATTACGGCACGCTGTCATGGCGCATGCACGAAGATGACTTTCGCGTGCGCACCAAGACTATCGAACGTTACGGTGCTTCGGCCATTCCCTCAGATTCCTCACTGGTCGACTGGCCGGTGAGCTATACGGAGCTGGAGCCGTTCTTCGACAAGGCGGAATACGAACTGGGCGTCTCGGGCAAAGCCGGCAACATTCAAGGCAAGAAGATCGAAGGTGGCAACGTCTTCGAGGCGCCGCGCTCGCGCGAGTACCCACTCAAGCCGCTGCTGGTGGACCAGTCGGCCATCCTGTTCGAAGCCGGGGCCAAGAAACTCGGCTTGCATCCGTTCTCGTCGCCGCGCGCGATTGTGTCGGAGCCATATAACGGCCGGCCGGGCTGCACCTATTGCGGCTTCTGCCAGGCGTTCGGCTGCCACGTCGGCGCCAAGTCGTCGATCCTGGTGACGAAGCTTCCGGAAGCGGACGCCACCGGAAACTTCAAGCTGGTCACTGGAGCCATGTGTTATCGCGTCAACAGTGACAACACCGGCAAAGTGACCGGCGTTTCATATTACGGGCCTGACCGCTCCGACAACACCATCGAAGCGGACATCGTTATCGTTGCACCGTTCATCTACGACAATACGCGGCTGATGCTGCTGTCGAAGACGGAGAAATTTCCGAACGGTCTCGCCAATTCAAGCGGACAGCTCGGCAAGCACATCATGGCGCATATCATGGCGAACGTGTTCGTCACGTTCGACGATCGCTACGTCAACAACTTCATGGGCCCAAGCGCGCAGAAGCATACGATCGACGATTTCAACGCCGACAATTTCGACCATGCCGGCCTCGGCTTCATTCGCGGCGCACAGCTCTCGATCGGCACGCCGAATTTGCAGGGCGGCCCGATCGCGTTTTCGACGGTCGGACCGCCCCCCGGCACTCCGTATTGGGGCGCCGGCTATCGCGATTTCTTCGCCAAGTACTACGCGCGCCATGGCGCCATGGTGGCGCAAACCGAGAACCTGCCGTTTCCGGATCAGACCATCGATCTCGATCCGAACGTGCGCGATGCGTGGGGCCTTCCGGCGCCGCGCGTCACTTACGACTGGCGTCGGCCAAGCGAACGCGCCCGCGTCGATTTCGTGCAAAAGAAACTAGTTGAGATCGGGCAAGCGATGGGCGGACCGCATGTCTGGCCGACGCCGGCCAGTCCGGCTGGGGCACCGGGCGCGCATCACGAAGGCGGCACGCGGATGGGTTCGGATCCAAAGGACTCGGTCGTCAACAAATACGGCCAGACCTGGGATCATCCCAATCTGTTCCTGATCGGAAGCTCGACGTTCCCGACCATGGGCGCCGGATTTAATCCGACGCTGACGATCCAGGCGTTGGCCTATATGTCGGCCGATGCGATCGTGAGCAAATATCGCAAGAATCCCGGACCGCTTATCTAGGCGATGCTGGCTGACCCTCTCCCGCAAGCGGGAGAGGGTCGCTCGATCACTTCACGTCGGGATAAAGCCCGGAGGCTTTCACCACGGAAAGTCCTTCGACGCGGTCATCGCCAAGTTCTTTCGCGAATTGCTCCGGCAATTCTAGGTTCGGTGACAGGCCTCGGCTGATCAGGAATTCTCTGCTGGAAGTCTGGTTTCGATTCGATGGCGACGATCGCTTTGTTCAGCTTGTCGATGATCGGCTGCGGCGTGCCTTTTGGCGCCATGATGCCGAAGAATGTTGCACCGATGTGTTTGGTGTAGCCGGTTTCCTTGAAGGTCGGGATGCTCGGATCGAGCGGCGAGCGCTCGTCACTGTCGATGGCAAGGCCGATGATTTTACCGGCCTGGATGTACGAAATCAGGTTGCCTATGCCGAAGATGGCGATCTGTGTCGAGCCGTTGAGCATGGCATTGACTGCGTCACCGCCGCCCTTGAACGGCAGACGCACTACATCGACGCCGTTACGCTGGTTGAACTCCTGCATGAAGGCGACTTTCGACAGCGAGGCCGCCATGTAATTGAAAGTGCCGGGCTTGGATTTGATCAGTGCCGCAAGCTCCGGAAACGTCTTGACGCCGAGTGCAGCGTCGATCGCAAACATCTGCGTCAGGTAGTAAGGCCTGGCGATCGGAACCAAAGTCTTCGATGGATCGAAGTCTGCTCCGGGCAGGAACGGATTAATCACGAGAGCCTGGTCGGTAATGATGCAGATCGTATAGCCATCCGGCGACGCGTCGGCGCAGGCCTTGGCGCCCACGGTGCCGTCAGCCCCGGCGCGATCTTCAACCACGATCGAGGTGTTGAGTGCTGGCCCGAGCTGGTCAGCGAGCGCGCGCATGAACAGGTCGCTCAAGCCGCCGGGGCCCTGCGATGCGATCGCGTGGATCGGCCGGGAGGGGTAGTCGTCGGCCGACGCCGCCAATGATGGGGCCAAAAGCCCAACGAGCGTGACAGCCAGCGTCCACCGATTCATATCTTTTCCTCCCTTGCGGCACTGCTTTTTGATCGCGGAACAATGCCGTGGCAAGTCCCCACGCCCTATGCGGCGTAAACACGCAGAACAGGTGGGGCGCACCTTGCGCTGGTGCACATGCGGCCTCTCCACTAACCTTTGGCTGGTAAGCCTTTTGGAGTCCGGGATCATGAAGCGTAGTACCGATCGCATTATCACTACCCACGCCGGGAGCCTGTCGCGGCCGGCCAATCTTGTCGCCATGAGCAAGGAGGTTGCCACCGGCCAAAAGCGCAGCGACGATCCAGCCTTCACGAGCGTGCTGGCCACGTCCGTCGCCGATGTCGTGAAGAAGCAGCGTGAGCTTGGCATCGACATTCCCGACGATGGCGAATTCGGCAAGCCGGTTGCCGGCAATTACGACTATGGCGCCTGGTGGAATTACGCCTTCGCCCGGATGTCGGGATTTTCACCGGCCGGCACCGCCGCCGCTGCGACCCAGGAGCAGCACAAGAAATCAAGCGTCGCCGATCTGGCGCTGACATCGTTCGCCAATCGCCGCGACTGGCAGACCTTCGCCGAGTTCTACCAGGATCCCGAGTCGAGCGGCGGTCTTCTCGGCAGCTCTGCGCGCCGGCCGGTCGGGCGGCCGACCTGCACAGGGCCGATCAAATATATCGGACACGTCGCGTTGCAAGCCGACATCGCCAATCTGAAAAAAGCTATGGCCGCGAATGGCGTCGAAGAGGGCTTCATGTGCTCGATCGGCCCCGGCAGCTTCGCCCGCAGCGCCGACGTCTATTACAAGACCGAGGAAGAATTCCTGTTCGCCGCCGCCGACGCGATGCATGACGAATATAAGGCCATCGTCGATGCCGGCTTCGTGTTGCAAATCGACGATCCGAGCCTGCCGGACAACTGGGACATGATCAATCCGGAACCGCCGCTCAAGGAATTCAAGAAATTCGAGGCGGTGCGCATGGAGGCGATCAATCATGCCATACGCGGCTTGCCACAGGACCGCATCCGTTTGCATATCTGCTGGGGAAGCTGGCACGGTCCGCACACCACCGATATTCCGCTCGCCGATATCGTCGATCTGGTGCTCAGCGTGAACGCTGGCGCTTATTCGGTAGAGGCGGGCAATGTCCGTCACGAGCACGAATGGCGGGTCTGGCAGGACGCAAAACTACCGGACGGCAAGCTGCTCATTCCCGGCGTCGTCAGCCACGCCACTAATATCGTCGAGCATCCGCAAGTCGTCGCTGACCGCATCGTGCGTTATGCCAAGGTTGTCGGCCGCGAAAACGTCATTGCCGGGACCGATTGCGGACTGGGCGGTCGCATTCATCCGCAAATCGCCTGGGCAAAATTGCAGGTGCTGGCGGAAGGCGCGCGGCTTGCAACCAAGGAACTGTGGGGTTGACTGACGCGCCGATGATCCGGCTGCAAGGCCGATGACATCCCCCGTCGCGACCTGTCATAATTCGCACACCAACGCGTAAACAGGGAGGTTATCTTGGCCAAGTACACGTGGGATCACATTCATCTGCGCACCACGAACCCGGAAGTCATGGCGAAATGGTTCGAGGACAAGCTCGGCGCGGAGGTGATCCGGACCATGCAGCAAGGCAAACCGCGCATCGATCTCAAGCTTGGCGGCGCGAGCATCTTTATCGCGCCGGTAGCGGACGGTGACGGCACCAACGCCGCGCCAGCCATTCCCTATCGCGGGCTTGACCATTTCGGATTGTCAGTCAACGGTATCGATGAAATTGCGGCGGACCTGAAAAAGAAGGGCGTCGAGTTCACCCGTGAGCCGACCACCGTGCGGCCCGGTACGCGCGTTTGTTTCATCAAGGCGCCGGAAGGCGTGTCGATCGAACTGCTCGACCGCAACGTCTAATTTCCCAACGGAGAATTGCAATGCTGCAGCTTTATTACGCGCCCGGCGCGTGCTCGATGGCGGCCCATGTGGTGCTGGAGGAGACCGGCGAGAAGTACACGCCGACCAAGGTCGATCTTGCAGGAGGCGAACAGCGCACGGAGGCCTATCTGAAGGTCAATCCGCAAGGTCGGGTGCCGGTGCTGCGCCTCGATGACGGCTCACCGCTCGCGGAAAATACCGCGATCCTGCCTTACCTCGGTAAGCGCTTCGGCTATTGGCCGAAGGACATGCAGGCCGAAGCCAAGGCGCTTTCAATGATCGGGTTCTTCGCGGGCAGCGTGCATCCCGCACATGCCCATGTCGGCAGGCCGGAGCGCTACACCGCCGACCAGTCCGCGTTTCCCGGCATCAAGGAGCAGGGACTGAAGACTTTCCACGGCTACCTGAAACAGATCGACGGCACGCTGGCTAACCGCGAATGGCTCCTCGACAGTTACTCGGTACTCGATCCGTATGCCTTCGTCTTCTACACGTGGGGTGTGCGGCGCGAACTGCCAATGGGCGAACTCAAGAACTACACCGCCCACAAGGACCGCATGATGAAGCGCGAAGCGGTCGGCCGCGTCGCCGCCGACGAGAAGATCAAAGTATAGACGCGAACTCGATTATTCGTTGCAGATCGATCGATCGGCCGGCCGCCGTTGAGAGTGGCGCACGGCCGGCCGTGAAAATGCAGGCGCCTCGACGATATCCGGCGTTTTGAGCACGACCAGATTGGCGGGCGCTCCGACGAAGTGCCCGTGGTCCGTGATATTCAGCGCCTTGGCGCCGCGCGGTTCATTTCGCGGCAACTTTCGCGAGGCCTTTGCGCAAATCCTCGCCGGTCATGACCGGTATCAGTTCCACCGCTGCATCGAACGACATAAAGAAAGGTTCGACAACTTCGACGACCTGTGACGCCTCGGCCATATCAAAGAATATCATTCCGCCGCGCAGGCCGTCGGACACGCCGAAGTAGGCGGCCTCCGGTTTGAGATGGCCCATGATCGATTCCATCGCTTTTGCAAGTGATCCGTCTTTGAGCGCGGCGTTGCCCTTCTCGACCGGGACTGAAAATTTCAGCATCATTCGCATTGTTGCCTCCATATTGTGAAAATCAAAATCTCGATCGGCCGCTCTGTTGTAGCGGCCGATCAAACCAATGTTGTCAATTAAAGGACGGTCATTTTCGGCAGATGACCGCCTCATGACGACACTCGGACGCGAAGTGTCGGCGCCCGTGAATGACGTTAGGCAGGAAGCGCTTGCAGCGACAAGCACCGCTTTTGGGTTTTGTTTGCTATCGGAAGTATAATTATGCGGCAGAAAAGCGCATAGCGCGCTCACCTCACCCCACCGGCTCTTCGAATTTGAAACCGATCTTCTGCAAGCCTTCGAGCGCAGCCTTGCCGTACTCGGTCTCGATCTCCTTCGCGAGTGATGGCGCGTAGGAGATCGGATCAACCTGTTCGTCTGTCTCCGGCACGATCATCACCAGCAGGCGGCCGGTCACGCCTGAAATGTTGCGGAAGCGGCGGTTCTCGCCGCGCGGCACCGAGATCATGTCGAGCGGCTCGAGCACCAGCGAGTGCTCGCCGTTATCGCCCCAGGATATCTCGAAGCGGCCGGTCAGGCACATGAAATTTTCGACGGTGTTGAGATGGCGGTGCAGTCCGGGCCCGTTACCGGCTTCGCATTCGGCGATGGTGACGATCAGACCACGCGGGCCTTTCACCGGAGCACCGGCGCTACGACCCTGGTAATCCGCGGGCGCCATCACCGGAAACACCTTTCGCGCCGTGATCTTTTCGACTGCGCCGGCCGGAATACCATGCGTGTTGAAATTCTGCGTCTGGTAGCTTTGCAGCTTGTCGAAGCGGGCAACGCGCTTTTCCATCGCCTCGGGGCTGAGTGATTTTGTCGCCATAGCGGTTCCCTCCGTTTTGCCAAGCATTATTCTCGCCGCCAAGCCACTTGTCGAGCGTGCTGGCTTGTCCAGCCGCCCCAGGTGCTTACAATCGCGCGCACTTCAAGAGAAGAAACAGTTCGGGACAGGGAAGGGACGCGGATGAGGACGTTTACAGTCGCGTGGGCGGCCGCGCTTGGTGTTGTGTGTCTGGCGCTGGGGCCGGCCGCTGCACAGGACTATCCGACCAAGCCGATCCACATGATCGTCCCCTATCCGGCAGGCGGGGGCACCGATCTCGTCGCGCGCATCGTGGCGGACCGTGTGTCCAAGATTTTGGGTCAGCAAATCTACATCGACAACCGCGGCGGTGCGAACGGCGCCATCGGTCTGACGGCGCTCAAGCAGGCCGATCCCGATGGCTACACGATCGGCTTTACTGCCGACACGTCGCTGACGGTCAATCTTTATCTCTACAAGGATCTCGCCTACGACGCGGTGAAGGACTTCATACCGATCTGTTCGGCGGTTCGGTTGCCTGGAATGCTGGCCGCCAACCCATCGTTCCCCGCCAACAGCATCGCGGATCTGATTGCGCTGGCGAAGCAGAAGCCGAACGGCGTCGCCTACGGTTCGGCCGGGGTTGGCAATTTCAGCCATCTGGCAATGGTACTGTTCACGCAGGCCACCGGCACGCAGATGCTGCACGTTCCTTACAAGGGCACCGGCCCGCTGGCGCTCGGCATCATCGGCGGCGAAGTGCAGATCGAATTCAACAACGTCGCGACGCTGTTGCCTTACGTGAAGGACGGCAAGCTGAAGGCACTTGGCGTTGCCGAACCAAAACGCATGCCGGATTTCCCCGATTGGCCTGCGGTGGCGGAGACGGTGCCGGGCTTTGAGATGGCACCGTGGGTTGGAATGATCGCGCCAGCCGGTACGCCCAAGCTGATCGTCGATAAGTTGACGGCAGCGATGCAGAAAGTCCTGAGCGATCCAGCCGTCGTCAAACAGTTTGCCGATCAGCAGCTCACGGTGATGGCACTGCCACAGGACCAGTTCGCCGCGCTGATCCGCAGCGATCAGCAAAAATGGGACAAGGTGGTGAAGGCAGCCGACATCAAAATGGAATAGGTCCAATCTGCCGGCTTCATCTGAAAGTCACGCTGCGAAATCTGCGGTCAACGCACGTTAAGCATTGCGTTGCGGACATCCCTGTATCGGCGTGAAGCGTAATCGCGCTGTTTCTGCAGCGCCGCTATATATTCACGCAGTGATTCCCATGCAGCTGGCGCCGGGCCGCTGTGCCCAAAAGCTGATTCAAGTGCGCCACCCCTGATGAAAGCAGTCCCTTGAACGTCAGGCCTTCGATTGAAACCGCGGCGCCGCAGCCGGTGCCCGCGCCACGATCTTTTGCAGCGATGCGCCATAGCGGCTTTCGCGCGCAGTTCTTCACCTATGTCATTGCGATGATGGCGGACAATATCGAACACGTCATCAGCTACTGGATGCTGTACCAGAAGTTTCATTCGCCGGCGCTCGCGGGCTTCGCCGTTCTGTCGCACTGGCTGCCGTTCTTGCTGTTCTCGGTCGCGTCCGGTGCGCTCGCAGATCGGTTTGATCCACGCCGTCTCATCCAGTGCGGCATGGGCCTTTTCATTATCGCATCACTCGGCTGGGGCTACTTCTTCATTACTGGCACGCTGCAGATGTGGCACGCCATGGTGTTGCTGGTGATCCACGGTTGCGCCGGCGTGTTGTGGCAGACGCCGAACCAGCTCCTGCTTTATGACGTTGTTGGCCCCGCCGACTTGATGAGTGCGGTACGGCTCAACGCCACCGCGCGCTACGTCGGGGTGCTGATCGGTCCCGCGGTTGGCGGGGTTATCCTGCTGGCGCTGGGACCGGCGCACGGCATCCTGCTCAACACGCTGTTCTATCTGCCACTGGTGATCTGGCTGATCAAGGCGCCGTACGGTCCACGCTTCCGCAAGGGCGCGCCACCGCCGCCGCGGGCGGTGCGCGGCGTGGCTGACGTCGTCCAGACCGTGCGCGATATTCGCGGCTTCCCTGTCATCGTCTCGATGACGTTGCTTGCCGGGTTCTCGTCTTTCGTCCTTGGCAATGCCTATGGCGCACAAATGCCGGCCTTTGCCGCAGACTTGGGGCACGGCGATCCGGGCTTGTCTTACAGCTCCTTGCTGGCTGCAGACGCCGCCGGCGCCCTGGCCGCCGGACTCTTGCTGGAAGGCCGCAGCCTGTTGATGCCAAGAGCGCGCACCGCAATCATTCTTGCCATGGTGTGGTGCGTAGCGCTGACCGGATTTGCGCTGTCGACAAACTATTTTGTCGCGCTGGCTTTGCTGTTCACCGCCGGCTTCTTCGAATTGTCGTTCAACGCGATGGCGCAGACGCTGGTGCAGCTCAATGCGCCGGTCGACATGCGCGGCCGGGTCATCGGCCTGTTCAACATGGCAAGTCTGGGCTTGCGCGCCTTTAGCGGCGTTTCAGTTGGCCTGATTGGTAGCCTGATCGGCGTGCACTGGTCGCTGGCGCTGTCGGCGCTGGTGATGCTAGCGGTCGCGAGCGCACTCCTGGCACTCCCGTAGACAGGTTTTTTACGCGGACGCCTAAGGCTTCACGCTTGCGCCAAGCCAATTGATCGCTGCCTGGACGCCACCTTTGCCGTGCGGAATACCGAGCGCCTCGAGCCCCATTTCGACGACGCCGAGCGTGCCGAGCACCATCGGTGCGTTGACATAGCCCATATGGGCAATGCGGAACGCCTTGCCCTGCAACTCGCCGAGGCCACGGCCGAGCACGACTCCGCATTTGGCTTCGCAATAGTCGCGCAGCCGGCTCGGATCGAAGGGCGGCTCCAGTAGAATTGTTGTCACCGTGTCAGACCGCTCGGCGGGTTCGAGCACATTGAACGCGAGGACCTTGCCGGTTTGCCACGAGCCGACTGCACGGCGCACCGCTTCGGCCAAAAGCCGGTGCCGCAGAAAGGCGTTGTCCGGCCCTTCGTCGAACAGCAGATCGAGCGCCTTGCGCAGCGCATAAATAAGATGCTCGGGCGGCGTGCCGGCGTATTTGCGATAGTGCGTATCGGTTTCGCGGGCGGTCCAGTCCCAATAGGGTGTGCGCAAGCCGGCGTTGCGATGCACCGCGCGGGCCCGGTCGCTGGCGGCGATAAAACTGAGGCCCGGGGGCGACATCAAGCCCTTTTGCGATCCCGACACCGCAACGTCGACGCCCCATGCATCCATCTCGAACGGTACGCAACCCAGCGAAGCGACCGCATCGACCAAGAGCAACGCGTCATGCCCGGCGGCTTTGATCGCCCGTCCAATGGCCTCGATATCGTTGGCGATTCCGGTGCTGGTCTCGATCTGGACCGCAAGGATCGCCTTGATCGCGCCGGCTTTGTCGTCGCGGAGTCGCCGTTCGACGTCGGCAGGTCGCACGGCGCGGCGCCAGTCGCCGCCGAGAACCTCGACGCCGATACCCATCTGCTTGGCCGCTTCTCCCCAGTCGAGCCCGAACCGGCCACTCGCCAGCACCAGAATCCTGTCATCTTTACTCAAGACATTGGTGAGGGCCGCTTCCCACGCGCCGTGACCGTTGGCGATATAAATGTAGGTCTGCCCCGCGGTGCCGAACAGCCGTTTAAGGTCCCGCAATAGTGAGTTGGTCAGTTCAACTAGCGGCGGCGAATACAATTCGACCGCCGGCCGGTGCATCGCCTGCAACACTTCGTCCGGGATCGTGGTCGGTCCTGGAACTGCGAGAAATTCGCGCCCGGTGCGAACTGTCATGTGCGAATCATGGCACAGCTGTCCCGCCACTCACATATTGCCGTGCCCGCGCTTGATGGTCTGACGGATCACCGGGGCCGTGACCTTATCTGAGATCTGGATATTCCATATTTCGCTTTCGCCCTGCGCGGCGAAGTCGGCGAACAGCTTCGGGATCACCGACACGTCGCGTATCTCGTGGCCGCGCAAGCCGAAGCCCCGTGCGATATTTTCCAACGGCGGCCGGCCGAAAATGGCCAGGCTGTCGTCGATGCCATCGGCGCGCAGCTTGTGAAACTCCGAGCCGTACCCGCCGTCGTTCATCGCGCAGATCAGGATGCGAAATCCCTGACGCTTGAGCGTCTCGAGCTCTTGAATGTGGAACAAGAGTCCGCCGTCGCCTTCGAATAGCACGACCTTGCCGTCGCGGCCCTGACGGCGCGCAGCCGCAACACCAAGCGCGTACGACAGGCCGTTGCCAACGGCGCCGAATTCACGGACCGTCGTGTAGCGCTCCGCCGGCCGGCCGCGCATCTGGGTATTGAAGTAGGCTTGATGGCCACCGCCGACGACGCAGTCCCAGTCCTTTGGCACGACGGCGTCGATGGCTTTGATCACTTCACGTGGATCGAGTACTCCCGGCTCGATGTCGAACGGCATCGAGTCCGCTGGTTCAGTGGCGATGCGATGCGCCAGTTCCTTTGAGCGTATCGCGGCCGCTGTCGGTTTGCCCGTGCCCAGCTTCTTGTCGAGCCCGTCAAGGATTGCCTCGACGCCGACGATCGCATCCGATCTGACGTAGATGTCGGCGGCCTTCTGCCCGTCGCGCAACCCGCGCGGGGCATCGTCTAATTGAATTTTGACGGCCTTTCCCCAGTAGTGCCCGCCACCAACGTAGTAGGACAGGCTGGTGCCGATCGCGAGCACGACGTCCGCGGACTCGTACATCTCTCTGCCCAACGATGTGAAGTAGCTGCCGGTGGTGCCGAGCCCGAACGGATGGTCGTAGAAAAGACCGCGCGCGGGAAGCGTATTGGAGAGCAAGGCGCCGCAACGATCGGCGAGTTTGATCAGCGCATCGCGCGCGCCTGACCACAGCACGCCACGGCCGCCGAGGATGATCGGCCGTTTTGCCGTGGCGAGCTTCTCGACGACCTCGGCCACGACCTCGGGATCGGGCTGCATCCGCCCGACCTTGGGCTGGTACATCGCCGAGGTCTCGTAGGGCTGGTTGGCCATGTATTCGACCTTCTGCAGGTCGTAGGGAATGCCGAGCACCACCGGGCACCGCTCGTACTTGGCGACGTGGAAGGCTTCGCGCACGTAATCCATCATGCGCGGCACGCTGTGCGCGGCGATGTAACGCGCGCCGGTCGCCGCCACCAACGGCGCCTGGTCGATGTACTGGTTGTAGAACTTGGCGTTGATCGGCGACTCGCCGGCGAACACCACCATCGGCAGATGGGCGCGAACCGCGGCCGGCAGCGCCGTCATCAACTGGGTCAAGCCAGGGCCGCAGGTGACCGAGGCAACGGCGAGCTTGCCGGTTGCCACGTTGTAGGCTGTTGCCGCCGCAACGGTGACATGCTCGTGCCTGACGTGGACGCTCTGCACGCCCGGTAGTTTCGCAAAGGCGGTAGACCAATGCATGTTGCCGTCGCCCATCAGGACGAACTGCGTGTCGACTCCCTCCGCGAGGAACGCCTCTGCGAGGGCTTCATAGAGCTTGGGCATGAGCGCGGTACTGCCTGGATTATGAGGTGATCTGTAGGTTGCCCAGCTTAGGAAAGATGTCTTTTGGCAGCAAGGTGGACGTTCAAGGCCGTTCGGCGATGATCGTAGCCGGTGCGCGGGCGCTGGCATCGGCGGGCCCGTTACGGGTAGTGATGATCGTTATTGCATTGCCGTGAATTTTGAGTTCGCCGGCCCAGCGGTCGCCGAGAATCACGCTTCGCACATTGGTCAGGTTGATGCGCTGGTAGATTTTGCCCTCAAGATCTAAACCGCGAGCCGCGGCGGCATCGACGATGTGCAGCGTATAGAAGATGCCGGAGCCGCCCCCCGAATAACTGGCGATAAGAACAAGCAGACCGTTCTGTGTCGCGCCCCAGAAGCTGTAGGCGGTTTGCTGGGTGTAGCCGCCGTCCGCAGCGGTCTTGGTCTGCGTGACATAGCTGCCGTCCTGCTTGATCGGGTCGTAGTAGAGATTGCTGCCGATCGCGGCGGCGGCATCGATGGTGACCCAGATGGTGCCGGAGTTGGCCATGTCACCATCGCCGAAGTCGCGGAAAATCTCGGGTGGAATTGGCTTGCCGTTGATGGTGAAGCCTTTGCGGACTTCGGCGACGAGCGCGGACGCCGGGCGTGCGGAGATGTCTTGATCGGCCGCACGCGCGGAAGGCAGTGTGCCAATACCAAGCGACAGCGAAAGCGCCATCAGCGTGGCTGGCGGGTAAAGCACTGAAGCTACATTGTGAAATTGCATCGCTGGACTGTGCAAGTTACCGCTGCTGATGGCGTTAGTGCCGCCGCAGGAAATCCAGCACGATGTCGTTGAAGCGACCCGGCTGCTCCCACGTCATCGCATGCCCGGCGTCGTGGATGACCGCCCATTCGTGATGCCTGACCCGCGCCGCCCAGATACGCATCAGCGCTGGTGGCGCCAGCAGGTCGGCACCGGCGGCGATGACGAGCGTGGGCGCAGTAATAGTACCGATTTTCGCCAGCGTGTTTGGCGTACGCATCAAAGGCTGAAATCCTGCGCCGGGTTGCCGCGCGTGCTCATCAATGTCGATCCAGCGTTTGACTCCTTCCGGGTTCGCGCCGCGGTAGGACGGTCCGATCTCGCGGTAGTGAGACGACAGATCGCGGATACCGGGAATGGCGATGCGAGCGATGAATTCGGAAATTTCCTTATCTTCGATCATGCCGGTGCTGGCGCCAATGATCAGGCTGAGCAGTTTCTCCGGACGCCATGCCGCGTAATCCATGGCGATGAAGCCGCCGCCGGCGACGCCGAGCAGATGAAATTTGTCGAGCTCGAGATGATTAATCAGCCCGTCGAGATCACCGGCGATGCTTGCCGGCTGTGCACTCGGTGTCTTATCGGCAAAACTCTTGCCCCAGCCGCGCCGATCGAAAGCGATCGCGCGATAGCCGGCCTCCGACAGCGTAGCAATTTGCGGCTCCCAGGTTTCGCTGGTCCCGGTGTTCGGATGCAGCAAAATCACCGGCTCTCCTGAGCCTCCAGTGTCGATAAACCAGAGTTGCACTCCCGGAAGCTCGACATGCGCGCCGCCGCGCGCTGTGCTCGGATTATGTTGCATCGTTTTGCTTTTCACATGTCCCGGCTGCGCTGGTGCAACCGTCCACGCTAAACTACCATCGGTCTGCACGATTAGAACAGCGCGTGTCCGGGGAGGGTGAAATGACAGGTGGCGGGGGACGATTCTCTCGAAGCCTTACGGCAGTTTTCGCTGCGGCGGCCTGTCTGCTGCTTCAGCCGCCGAGCGTACATACGCAATCCTATCCTTCGCGGCCGATCCGCATCATCGTGCCGGCTTCGGTCAGCACGCCGCCGGACATCGTCACCCGTATCGCTGTCAACGCCATCAACGCAAGCGAAGGCTGGAACATGGTGGTCGAGAACCGGCCGGGCGCAGGGCAGGTACTCGGAGCGCGCGAAGTGCTCAAGCAATCCGCCGACGGCTACACCCTTCTCACGGTCGGCTTTCCGCTGACGGTCTCGCAAACGCTCGTTCCCGATGCCGGCTTCGATCTCAACACCGACTTTGCGCCAGTCTCGCAGCTTGCGATCTCCGGCAATGTGCTGGTGGTCAATCCGAGCACGCCGGCCAAGACGGTCGGGGAATTGGTGGAATATCTCAAAGCCAATCCCGACAAGGGCACGTTCTCATCGGGCGGTGTCGGCACACCGGCCCATGTTATTGGCGAGCTGTTCAAACTGAAAACCGGCGTGCGGACGACACATGTGCCCTATACGGAATTCCCGCGCGCCATCTCGGATCTGCTGCAAGGCGTCAACACCTATCAGTTCATGGCGGTGGCGCCGGTTCTCGGCTTCATCAAATCTGGCCAGTTGCACGCGCTAGCGGTAACGCCGGCGAAGCGTATTCCGCAACTGCCTGATGTGCCGACTTTGGCGGAAGCCGGTTATCCCGAGCTGACCAGCTTCGATTGGGTCGGCTTGTCCGCAAAGGCAGGATCACCGCCGGATGTGATCGCGCGGGTCAGCGCTGCCGCCAACAAGGTGCTCAAGGATCCGAAGGTAGCGGAGGCTTTCGAGAAGGTCGGCTCGGAAGCCGTCGGCGGCACGCCACAACAACTCGGCGATCTCGTCAAATCGCAGGTCGCACTGTGGGCCAAGGTTGTCAGTGACGCTGGCTTGAAGCTTCAGCGATAGGTGGTCTGACCACCTCCTTCATGTGCGGCCGCTCAAGCCATTAGCGTTTCCTTAGAACTCCATGCTGCACTAACATCGCCGCAAAAGAACACAGGACGCCAATGCCAGGCCGCGTAGAGGGTAAAGTTGCGTTGGTCGTCGGGGCCGGATGTGTCGGTCCGGGATGGGGCAACGGCAGGGCGTCGGCCGTGCTGTTCGCGCGCGAAGGCGCCAAAGTCTTTGCCGTCGATAAAAATCAGGATTCGATGACGGAAACAGTGGCGCGCGTCGGCAATGACGGTGAAATTGCCACCCATACCTGCGACGCCACCGACGAAGACGACGTCAAAGCCATGGTCGAGGCGTGCCGCAAGAGGTTCGGCCACATCGATATCTTACACAACAATGTCGGCGGTTCGGCGGCGGGCGGCGTTGCGGAAATGTCGGCGGAAACTTTCGACCGGCAGATAGAATACAATCTCAAGAGCGTATTCCTTGCCTGCCACTACGTCATCCCGATCATGATCGAGCAGGGCGGCGGCGCCATCGTCAACACCGCGTCGGCGTCCGGCATCAGCTTTACTGGTTCGCCGCAGGTCGGTTACGCTTCGTCGAAGGCGGCGGTGATCCAGTTCTCACGCGTTACCGCCGTGCAGTACGCCAAGCACGGCGTCCGCGTTAACACGGTGATTCCGGGGCAGATGCACACGCCGATGGTGGAAGTCCGGCTCGCCAAGCAGCGTAGCGGCGGCGACATCGAGGCTTTACTGAAATCGCGCGTGGCGCGCATCCCGCTTGGTTTCATGGGCGATGGCCGTGACACTGCCGCAGCCGTGCTATTTCTTGCCTCCGATGAGGCGCGATTCATCACTGGTACGGAAATCGTGGTCGATGGCGGCATGACCGCCCGCAGCGATTGATCAACGAAAGAGCATAACAACGATGGCCATCGATCCGAACGACCTCACGCCGACAATTCCGCCGCATGATCGCAATCCGAAAAAGCCCAGTATCGCGCTGCCGCCGCTGTCTTGCGACTCGCATTTCCATGTGTTCGGCCCTCACAGTGAATTTCCGTATTCGCCGACCCGGCCGTTTACGCCGACCGATGCCGGCAAGGCCGATCTGTTCCGGCTGCACGAATTTCTCGGCATCCAGCGCGGTGTGTTCGTCAATTCGACGGCGCACGGGCGCGACAACCGGGTGCTGGTCGATCTGCTCGAAGCAGGCAAGGGCCGCTATCGCGGCGTTGCGCTGATCGATCCAGCGACGTCCGGCGGCCGAGATCGAGAGCCTTGACGACGCTGGCGTACGTGGCATCCGGCTGCACTGGTATTTCCCACATGGCGGCGCACCGCGCCCGCGTGATGAGATGCGGGAGATGATTGCGCTGGTCGCAGACTATGGCTGGCATATCGCCAACCATGTTGGCGGCAACAACATGGTGGACTACTACGATTTCATTGCTTCGATCGAAGCGCCGGTGGTGATCGACCACATGGCGCGCATCGATATCGATCAGGGGCTAGACGGACCGGCCTTTACCGCGCTCAAACGCCTACTCGACCGTGGCAATGCCTGGGTCAAGCTGTCCGGCGCCGACCGCATCACCAAAGAGCCGCACCACTACGAGCGCACGATCCCGTTCGCGCGGGCGCTGGCGCAGCACGCACCGGAACGTATCGTTTGGGGTACCGATTGGCCGCATCCGAATCACAAGCCGGGCGAAGTGCCGAACGACGGCGAACTCGTCGATTTGATCGGCGCCATCGCGCCGGACACCCGAACGCGGCAACTCATGATGGTCGACAATCCGACCAGGTTGTTCGGGTTTTAGGCAGTTTCACTCGCTGGAAATGCCGAGCGCCTTCAGCCGATCCGGCCACTCAGCGAATTGTTTGGCGAGGTCTGCCGTAAAGGCCTCGTGCCCGATTGTGCCGCGGATGCCGTTATCGGCCAGACGTTGCGCAATTGCAGGCATCGCGACGACGGCCATCAGACCTTGTTCCAGACGATCGCGGATTTGCGGCGGTGTGCCAGCGGGCAGAAACACGCCGTACCAGTTTTCCATGATCACAGTCGGATAGCCGAGTTCCCTGGTGGTCGGCAGGTCGGGCATTTGCGGTGCGCGTTCCGACGCGAACAGCGCCAGCGCCTTGACCGTTCCGGCCTTCGCCAGCGGCATCAGCACCGGGAGGTCGGCGTTCATGGTGTCGATATGACCGCCCAGCAGGTCGGTAATCGCCGGCGCGGCGCCGCGATAGGGCACGTGATTGATCTTGATGCCGGCCGCATTGTTGAGCATCTCAATGGCAATGTTCATCGTCGTGCCGGGACCCGCCGAGCCATAGCTGAGTTTTTGCTGCTTGGCCTTGGCGATCAGATCCGCGAGCGTGGAAATTCCGCTGTCTTTGTTCACGACGACCAGCGACGGCACCTTGCCGACCAGCATCACCGGCTCGAACGATTTCACCGGATCGTAATTTGGCGGCGGTTTCAAAATCGGGCCGAGCACGAAAGCGCCAAAGCTTCCGAACAGCACGGTTTTGCCGTCGGGAGCCGAGCGGGCGACAAATTCGCCGGCAATTGCACCGCCGGCGCCGCCACGATCGTCAACGATGATGTCCTCGCCAAGTTTGGGGCCGAGCTCGTTGGTCAGGATGCGCGCTGTCTGATCGACCGGGCCGCCGGCGGCGAAAGGCACGACAAACTTTATCGGTTCGGCAAAAGCCGCAGTCGCCGACGCCAGCAGCGTGCCCCCGCATAGGGCGGCGAGAAGAGTCCGTTTCATCCCTCAACTCCGAAGCGCGCTTGTGCGCGCTCTATTGCGGCGTTACACCGCTCGCCTTCATGATATCACGCCATTTCGAGATTTCGCTCGCAAGATAGCTGCGCAAATAGGCCGGTGTCCGCCGCTCGGATGCGACGGCCGTCGTGGCGACGATCCGCAATCGTTCCTGCACCGCAGGCGTATCCAGCGCGGCGACGATTGCGCCGTTGAGTTTGGTTACGATCGGTTCGGGTGTGCCCTTCGGCAGGAAGAAGCCCATCCAGTAATAGCCATCGGTGACGTTGAAGCCCTGTTCCTTCGCGGTCGGCAGGTTCGGCAGCAGCGGCGACCGTTCGGCGGTGAGGATCGTGAGCGCATTGACCTGTTTGTTGTCCATGAATGGAATCGCACCCACCGCAAGCGGACAGTAATAGTCGAGCGTTCCGGCCATCATGTCGGTGAAGGCCGGCGCCGAGCTGCGATACGGCACCGCCGTGACTTTCACGCCCATAGCGGCGTTAAGCAAATAACAGGCGAGGTAGGGCCCGGAGCCGACGCCAGTTGAGCCAAACTGCATGTGATCTTGATTGGCTTTCGCGTAAGCGGCAAAATCCTTCAGGTTCGTTGCCGGGATGCCGGTCCGCGCGATCAGGATCAGCGGCTGTTCGACCGCGAGCGCGACCGGCGCAAAGTCCGCAACGCTGTCATAGGGCAATTCCTTGAACAGCGATTGGCTCTGCGCGAAGGTGTCGACGGCGCCGAGCACAACCTGATAGCCGTCGGGTGCGGCCCTGGCGGCGCGGCTGACTGCGATGGTGCCGCCGGCGCCGCCCAGATTTTCCACGATTACCGGCTGACCGAGGATTTCGGCGACGCGTCCGGCGATGATCCGCGCGACCGTATCCGAGCCGCTACCCGGGCCGAACGGGACGGTTAGCGTGATCGGATGGGAGGGCCAAGTTTGCGATGTCTGGTCTGTTTGCGCCGTGGCAGAGCCGATGCTCAATGCCGCAATACAAATGAAGGCCAGGCAGCGGACGCCGGCGTGCACGTAATCCTCCCCCGATTGTTATCTCGTCAGCATATCACCTTGCCGCAGGCGTTGGATGCGTCAACCAGCGCCTGCAGGTGGTAACGGCCGGGAAATCCGAGGACCGCAACTCCGTCGATGATGAAGGAGGGGGTGGCGGCGAGCCCGAGCGCGTCGCCGAGACGCACATGGGCCTTCATCTGCTCGGTGATTTCGTCGCTGTCGCCGATCGCGTTCAGCTTTTTCTGGTCCAACCCGAGACCGCGCGCCACCACCAGCGCGCGCTGTCCGTCGGTCGTGCCGCGCTGCGCATAAATCTTGCGGTGAAAGTCATAGAATTGCTTCGGTGTACCGAGCTTCGCGACGGCGAGCTCGACGCGGCTTGCAGTGATCGAAGGAATGCCAAGTACAGGGAAGGGCACCAGCACAAGACGAAGTTGCGGATCGAGATCGACCATGTCGGCAATGTCGGCCGAAGCAATCCGGCAATAGGGGCAGTTGAGGTCGTAGAACTCGACCAGCGTGGTCTTGCCGTTCGGATTGGCAGCTACGACGACGCCGGGCAACTGGTCGATCGGCCCCGGCACCTTCACGGTGTGGTTGGCGACTGGCGTGCCGTCATCGGCGGTCAGGGGAAATTCCACAACAGTCTGCGCAGACCGATCACGCTCCTGTGCGGATGCCATGGTGATGCAGGCGACGGCGACGCAGGCGACAAGGACGGCAGCGGCGATCGCGAAAGGTTTTTTCATCATTGGGCGACGACACCTGTGG
The DNA here is from genome assembly GCA_963739945.1 of uncultured Alphaproteobacteria bacterium. Lineage (GTDB taxonomy): Bacteria > Pseudomonadota > Alphaproteobacteria > Rhizobiales > Xanthobacteraceae > BOG-931. The sequence continues at coordinate 91,179 of CAVUCN010000009.1, forward strand.
GCGCGGTTTCCAGATTGAACGCGGCGGCCAACAGTGCCCGCGTGTAATCCGTTTTCGGGTTTTTGAACAGCTCGGCGGCGTTGCCGGATTCCACCACCTTGCCCTGTCGCATCACCATGAGGCGGCTGGCCAGCGCAGCGACCACGCGAAGGTCGTACGAGATGAAAAGATAGGTGAGGTTGCGCCGCTTTTGCAGGTCCCGAAGCAGATCGACCATCTGGGCCTGGATCAGCATGTCGAGCGCGCTGGTCGGCTCATCGAGCACGACAAAGGTCGGCTCGAGCACGATCTCGCGCGGAACCGGATTCGCCGACCATGGCCGCGGTCTCACCCTTGCCGATGTCGAACGATACGCGATCGACGGCAAGGTATCCCGGCCGCCTGCGCGGAAGGCGACCGAGAGATCGCGAACGGAGAGGAGAGGTTCCGCGGTCATGCGAAGGTTTTCCTCGGGTCGAATGCATCGCGCACTGCTTCGCCGATGAAGATCAACAGCGAGAGCATGGCCGCGACCGTGAAGAAGCCGGTGAGTCCGAGCCACGGCGCCTGAACATTGGCTTTGCCCTGCGACAGCAATTCGCCGAGCGACGGTGATCCCGGCGGCAGGCCGAAGCCGAGGAAGTCGAGCGCGGTCAGCGTCATCACCGATCCCGACATAATGAAAGGCAGGAACGTCATGGTCGCCACCATGGCGTTCGGCAGCAGATGGCGGAACATGATGACTTTATTGGAGACGCCGAGCGCGCGCGCCGCCTGGATATATTCGAAATTACGGCCGCGCAGGAATTCGGCGCGGACCAGGCCGACCAGCCGGGTCCAGGAAAACAGCAGCAGGATGCCGAGCAAAACGAAGAAGCCGGGCACCAGCACCGACGAGATGATCAGCAACAGATAAAGCTCCGGCACCGACGTCCAGATTTCGAGAAATCGTTGAAACAGCAGGTCGGTCCAGCCGCCGAAATAGCCTTGCACGGCGCCGGCCGCGACGCCGATAACCGAGGAGACGATGGTGAGGACGAGGCCGAACAGCACGGACAAGCGGAATCCATAGATCATCCGGGCCAATACATCGCGGCCCTGATCGTCGGTGCCGAGCCAGTTGTATTCCAGCGCGCCGCACTTGGCGTAGCCGTTCTTTTCCGCGAACGCGCAATCCTTGGCGTTGAGCATCCACGTCGGCTTCGACGGAAAAGCCGACGGTGGATTGTCGTTGATGGTGTTGTAGGAGAAGCGGACCGGTGCCCAGATTTCGATGGCATGGTGATCGGCGAGAAATCTCTGCAAATGCGGGTCGCGATAGTCCGCCGCAGTGCCGAGATCGTCGCCAAATTCGGTGTCGGGATAGGTGACGAATACCGGGAAGTAGTTCTTGCCGTCATAGCGGATGAACAGTGGCTGATCGTCGGCGATGAATTCGGCAAACAGCGAAATCACGAACAGGATCATGAAAATCCAGAGCGACCAGTGGCCGCGCCGATTGGCTTTGAAATTGCGCCAGCGCCGCGCGTTGAGCGACAGATATTCCGCGCCTTCCGCCGGAGGAGGGGCGGCAATCGGTCCGGTTGGCTCGACGATCGGTGTCGATGCGGCCGACAGGGACTTTCTGGTCAGCCGGAGTTTTGAGGTCCACCTCAGACCTCCCGCGTCTCGAAATCGATACGCGGATCGATCCAGGTGTAGGTCAGATCGGAGATCAGGTTCACGATCAGGCCAACGAGAGCGAAGATATAGAGATTGGCGAAAACCACCGGGTAGTCGCGATTAAGCACGCTCTCGAAGCTGAGCAGGCCAAGCCCGTCCAGCGAGAAGATGGTCTCGATCAGCAGCGAGCCGGCGAAGAAGGCGCTGACAAAGGCGCTGGGAAATCCGGCAATGACCAGCAGCATCGCGTTGCGGAAGATGTGGCCATAGAGCACCTGCCGCTCGGAGCAGCCTTTGGCGCGTGCGGTGAGGACATATTGCTTGCGCAGTTCCTCGAGGAATGCAGTTCTTGGTGAGCAGCGTCATGGTGGCAAATGCCGCAAGACCCATCGATACGATCGGCAGCGTCAGGTGCCAGAAATAGTCGAGAATCTGTTTCCACCACGGGAATTGCGACCAGCCGTCGGAGGTCAATCCGCGCAATGGAAAGATTTGCAGGAACGATCCGCCGGCAAACAGGATGATCAGCAGGATCGCGAACAGGAAGCCCGGAATCGCGTAGCCGATGATGATGATACCGGAGGTCCAGACGTCGAACGGCGCGCCGTCGTTGACGGCTTTGCGGATGCCGAGCGGGATCGAGATCAGATACGAGATCAGCGTCATCCAGATGCCGAGCGAGATCGAGACCGGCAGCTTCTCCTTGATGAGCTGGATCACGGTGACGTCGCGGAAATAGCTCTTGCCGAAATCGAAGCGCAGATAGTTGCCGAGCATGATGAAGAAGCGCTCGTAAGCCGGCTTGTCGAAACCGAACTGCTTTTCCAGGTTCTTGATGAATTCGGGATCGAGGCCCTGCGCGCCGCGATATTTTGAACTGATATCCATCTGGGCGCCGCTTTGCAGCGCGCCGCGATTGCCGAAGTCGCCGCCGGCCGAACCGGAAATGCGGGAGGTTGCGCCGGTGTCGGTGCCGGAGAGCTGCGCGATGACGCGTTCCACCGGCCCGCCGGGTGCGAATTGCACCACGGCGAACGACACCAGCATGATCCCGAAGATGGTGGGGACCATGAAAAGCAGGCGGCGGATGATATATGCGGTCATCTATTCAGCGTTGTCATGCCGCGGCTTTATGCCGGGCATCCACGTCTTGCTGCATGGCGGCAGGATAAAGACGTGGATGCCCGGAACAAGCCCGGCCGTGACGCCCAAGATTAGCCCTTCCGGTCAATTTTTGCGGCCTTCTGTGCGTCATACCACCACGTGTCGGGAATGCCGCGAAAGTAGCGCGGCTGGGCTGGCGGACGGCCGAATACATCCCAATAGGCGATCCAGTGCGACGCTTTGTACCACTGCGGAATCCAGTAGCGGCCGGCACGGATAACGCGGTCGAGCGCCCGGCAGGCCGCGGTGAGCGCCTGACGTGTTTCGGCGGCGATGATGACGTCGATCAAGGCGTCGACCGCTGGATCGGCGATCCCGGCGAGATTATTCGAGCCCTTGAGTGCAGCCGCTTGCGAAGAAAAGTATGAGCGCAGCGAATCGCCCGGCGTTGCCGAAAAGCTGAAACGGTCGATGGTGATGTCGTAATCGAAACCGTCGCGCCGCGCCTGATATTGCACCGGATCGACGACGCGCAGCGTTGCGTCGATGCCGAGCGTGGCGAGGTTGCGGATGAACGGCATGTGATGCGGCTCGAACGCCTGCTCGTCGATCAGGAACTCGATGGTGACCGGTTCGCCGCTCGGCAACACGCGCTTGCCGTCCTTCAACACGCAGCCGGCATCCTTGAGAAGCTGCGCCGCCTTGCGCAACTGTTCCCGGTTCTGCCCGGTGCCGTCCGATATCGGCGGTACATAGGGCTCGTCGAACACTTCGGCAGGCAGCTTGTCGCGAAACGGTTTCAAGCAGTGCGGCTTCGTCGGCGCTCGGTGGACCGCTCGCCATCATGTCGGAATTCTGGAAAACCGAGACGGTGCGCTCGTACGAGCCGTACATGATCGTCTTGTTGGTCCATTCGAAATCGAAAGCATCGATCAGCGCTTCGCGGAGCCTCGGATCGGAGAATTTCGGCCGCCGGGTATTGATGAACCAGCCTTGCGCGCCGGATGGCGTGTCGTCGGGAATCGTGTCGCGCTTGACCCTGCCGTCCTTGATCGCCGGAAAATCGTAGCGCGTCGCCCAGATGCGCGAGGTGAATTCCTCGCGGAACAGATAACTCTGCGCGGTAAAGCCTTCGAAGGCGACGTCGCGATCGCGGTAATATTCGAAGCGCACGACGTCGAAATTGTTCTGGCCGCGCGCTACCGGAAGATCGGCGCCCCACCAATCCTTGACGCGCGCATATTCGATGAAACGGCCGGGCTCGAAGCGGCCGACCTTGTAGGCGCCGGAGCCGAGCGGCACGTCGAGGGTCGATTGATCGAACGGCTTCGATGCGTAGTAGGTGCGGGAAAATATCGGCAGTCCGGCAACCAGCAGCGGAACATCGCGCGCACGTTTCGGCGCGAATGTTACGGTGATGCTGCGATCGTCGTTTGCCTTGGCGCCGCTGAAGTCGCGCAGCGACTGGGCTGATGATCGGGTGACCTTTTTCCTTCAAGGTGTTCAGGGAGAACGCGACGTCGTGTGCGGTCAGCGGCGAGCCATCGTGGAATTTCGCCTGCGGCCGGATGAAAAACTCGTAGGTCAGTCCGTCGGCCGAGCGCCGCACCTTCTCTGCAGCCAGGCCATACATCGCGTCCGGTTCGTCGCCGGAGCGCACCATCAGCGTGGCGAAGGTCAGCTCCATGCCTTGCGCTGCATCGCCCTTGAGGATGTAGCTGTTGAGCGAATTGAAGGTGAGGAAGTTCTGGTTGAACTGCCGATCCGGCCCAATCTGCGAGAACAGTCCGCCCTTCGGCGCATTGGGATCGACATAGCTGAAGTGCTGGAAGTCGGGCGGATAGGCAAGGTCGCCGAATGCCGACATGCCTGTGATTCAATCGCATGGGATTGAACCGCATCGTCGGCGTGAGCGCGAAACCTGCCAAGCGGTAACGAGGCGGCGACGCCAGCCGTGAGTGCAAGTACGCGCCGCCGCGTCGGAAAGCTCACGATTTCGATCCGGCCTTCGCGGCTTTGTCGGCGTCCCACCACCATACGGTCGGAAAGGCTGCTGCGCCGTATTTCGGCATGGCCTCCGGTCGGCCGAAGCGATCCCAGCGGGCGCTGCGCACCTTGCCGTAGGTCCATTGCGGCACAACGTAGTTATTCCACAACAGCACCCGGTCGAGCGCGTGAGTGGCGACGACCAGATCGTCGCGGCTTTTGGCAAAGATCACCGCATCGATCATGGCATCGATCGCAGGGTTCTTGATGCCGATCAGATTGAGCGAGCCGGGCTGGTCGGCAGCCTGCGAGCCCCAATAGCCGCGCTGCTCGTTGCCGGGTGAGAGCGATTCGCCCCAAGCATTGAGTGATGATGTCGAAGTCCCAGTTGCGCAGGCGGTTTTCGTATTGCGCGTCGTCCACGGTGCGTACCGACACGGTGATGCCGAGCCGGTCGAGCGACGGCTTGTAGAACAGAAAGACGCGCTCGAAGCTCGGATCGTCGGCCTCGGCGAGGAATTCGACCGCAAACGGGCGCAGCCGCTTTTGGTATCGATCAACTTCTGATTCTGGATTTCGTAGCCGGCTTCCTTGAACAGCCGGATCGCCTCTCGCAGATTGTTGCGCACGGCTTCGGGATAGCCGCCAATCGGATTGGTGTATGGCGCGGTGAACAGTTCGGGTGGGACCTTGTCGCGCACGCCTTCAAGCAATTCGAGTTCACGGCCTGACGGAACGCCGCTGCATGCAAGCTCGGTTCCCTGAAAGTAGCTCGCGATGCGCGAGTATTGGCCGAAGAATATCTGCCGGTTCATCTCCTCGAAATCGAACGCGTAATTGAAGGCGCGGCGGACCCGCGGGTCCTGGAATTTGGCGCGGCGTATATTGAAAGCGAACGCCTGCATCACGCCGAAGCTGTTGATCGGAAACTCCTCCAGCACGACACGCTTTTCGGTCACAGCAGGGAAGTCGTAGGCCGTTGCCCAGTTCTTGGCGCTGTTCTCGGTCCGCCAATCGACCGCGTCACCTTTGAATGCCTCAAGCGCGACTGTGGTGTCGCGAAAATACTCGTGGCGCAGAGTGTCGAAATTATTGACGCCAATATTGACGTTGAGCGCTTTGCCCCAGTAGTCGGGCACTCGTTCGTAAACGAGCGAACGGCCGGGAGAGAATTCCTTCAGGCGGTAGGCACCGCTGCCGAGCGGCGGCTCAAGCGTTGTCTCGCCGATGTTGCGTTTTTTGCCGTTCTGGTCGGTGCCTTCCCACCACGCTTTCGGCAGGATAGTGAGCTCACCGACGATTTGCGGCAATTCGCGGTTGCCTGCGGCATCGAAGCTGAAGGTGATCTCGCGGTCGCCGGTCTTTTCGACCTTGGCCACGTGACGATAGTAGGCGGCGAGCTGTGGGCTGTATTTCTTGAAGGCTTCGAAGGAGAAAATTACGTCATCGGGCGTGATCGGCGAGTCATCATGCCATTTCGCTTCCGCACGCAGTTTGTAGGAGGCTGACGAATAATCGTCTGGATAACTCACCGCTTCGGCGATCAGTCCATAGCCGCTCGTGACCTCGTCTAGGGCGGACTGGAGCAATGTTTCGTAAATCGAAGCCAATGCTGCCGGCGAGCGCACCTTTGACGCCGGCGACCACGATATTGAAATTGTCGAAGGTGCCGATCGAGACTTGCCGCGCGACGCCCGCCTTCGGCGCGTTGGCATTGACGTAGTCGAAGTGGGCAAAGCCGGGCGGATACTTCAGGTCGCCGAACAGTGACAGACCGTGTCGCCAGTTCTTTTGCGGCGTGGCATCCTGCGCCTGCGCGGCGCCGACCCAGTGCGGCAACGGAAGTGCACGCGCGGCAAGCGCGAGCAGGGCGGTTTGAAATAGCGATCGTCGATTCACCGGGCGCTCCAAATAATTTCGGAAAACACAAACTTGCCGGTGATTATGTGGTTTCCAATTGCGGCGCCAGCGTGCCCGGCGCCCGCCGCGACCAAATGGCGTTCACATCCGCGTGCTTGCGATTGCCGGTAATCCTCCGGCAACGTGGTTACTTTTGACCGGCGGGCGGACTGCCATCCGCGGGCGCAGCGTCTGCCGCCTTCGGGCAACGGCTGCGGGCTGTCGGAGTTCGAATTGAGATAGGCGATGATATTGGCGCGCTGCTTCTCACTCGGTATGCCGCCAAAGGTCATCATCGTTCCCGGTACGTCGGCGCGCGGATTGTCGATCCATTTGTTCAGCGCATCGAACGTCCAAGTGCCGCCCATCGCTTTCAACTGCGACGAGTAGTTGAAACCGGGCACGGATGCGACCTGCCGGCCCACGACCCCGTAGAGGTTCGGTCCGACCTTGGCAGCTTCGCCTTTGCCAAACGTGTGGCAGGTCAGGCAGACCTTAGCGTCGGATTGGCCCTGCTGGGCTGAGGCGGTCGGCAGTAGTTGCGCGATCGGTACGCTGGCCGGGGCTGCCGCGCCACCCGCGGCCGGCTGCTCTTCCTTGACCTCGATCACGTAACCGGGCTTGGCCGGCGATCGCCGGGGTGAAAACCGCCCCTGATGCGATATGCATGGCGACCAGAAACAGGCAGGTTCCCAGCACGGCGCCAAGAACTTTATTGAGTTCGAACGAATTCATCGGGATATGGCTCCGAGGCCGACGAGGTGGGCGCCGCACAAATAGCCGGTTTGCCGCGCGTCTTGCAACACGTATAAGCCGGTTTCCATGACAGGCGTAATTGTCCTGATTCCAGCCCGGATGGCGTCCACCCGGCTGCCCGGCAAGCCGCTCGCCGAAATCGCCGGAGAGCCGATGATTGTGCACGTCCTGCGCCGTGCGCAGGCCGCAAAGCTCGGTCCGGTGGTGGTGGCGACGGATTCGGCGGAGATCGCGGCGGCGGTGGATAAGTCCGGCGGCCATGCGGTCATGACGCGGGCCGATCACGCCTCCGGGTCGGACCGAATCTTCGAGGCCCTGGGCAAAGCCGATCCGCGTGGCGAGACCAATATCGTGGTCAATGTACAGGGCGATCTGCCGACGATCGATCCGGCCCACATCACAGCGGCGCTGGGCCCGCTTGCCGACCCGGCGGTGGACATTGCGACGCTTGCCGCCGAAATCACCAAACCCGCCGAACGCGGTAACCCCAACGTGGTCAAGATCGCCGGCACGCCGGTCGGACCATCGCGGCTGCGCGCGCTCTATTTTTCACGTGCCACCGTGCCGGCGGGCGACGGCCCGCTCTATCACCACATCGGCCTTTACGCGTACCGGCGCGCTGCGCTGGAGCGCTTCGTCAAATTACCGGCCTCGGCGCTCGAACAGCGCGAGAAGCTCGAGCAGCTCCGGGCGCTGGAAGCCGGGATGCGGATCGATGTCGCGATCGTCGATACGATGCCGCTTGGCGTCGATACGCCGGAGGATTTGGAAACCGCGCGGGGCATGCTAACCAAGGGAGTGTGATCCCGAAAAACAGTTATCTTTTTCGGCAAAGATCGTGCTTGAAATCATTAAGCCATGAGCCACGGCAAAAAGATTGCATTCCAGGGCGAGCCAGGCGCCAACTCGCACATCGCCTGTATCGACGCCTATCCGGATTACGAGCCGTTGCCGTGCCCGACCTTCGAGGACGCGTTTGCGGCGGTGCGCACGCGCCGCGCCAAGCTGGCGATGATACCGATCGACAATTCGGTCGCCGGCCGGGTGGCGGATATCCATCACCTGATGCCGCGATCGGGCCTGCATATCATCGCGGAATACTTCCTGCCGGTGCAGCATCAATTGATGGCGCCGAAGGCCGCAACGATGCGCAGCATCAAGACGGTCGAGAGCCACGTCCATGCGCTTGGCCAGTGCCGCAACATCATCCGCAAGCTTCGCATCAAGGCAGTTGTCGCTGCCGATACCGCAGGCGCTGCGCACGAAGTGGCGGAAGCCGGCGACGTGACGCGGGCGGCGCTGGCGACGACGCTTGCGGCAAAGATCTACAAACTGAAGATCCTCAAGCGCGACGTTGCCGATGCCAAGCACAACACTACGCGCTTTGTTGTCCTGTCGCGCAAGCCGAAATGGCCGTCCCGCTCGGAGAAGCTGGTGGTGACGACTTTTGTATTTCAGGTGCGCAACATTCCGGCAGCGCTTTACAAGGCGCTCGGCGGCTTTGCCACCAACGGCATCAATATGACCAAGCTGGAAAGCTACATGGTCGGCGGCAGCTTCGCGGCGACCCAGTTCTATGCCGACGTGCAGGGACACCCGAAGGATCGAGCGCTCGAATTGGCGCTTGAGGAGCTGGAATTCGTCTCGCAGCCGAAGACGCTGCGCATCCTCGGCGTTTATCCGGGCGCACGAGTTTCGCTACACCATGAAGTAGGGAATGCAGCAATGAGCAAGGAAGACGCAAAAGTTCGCCGTACCCTCCATTTGCGTTTCACCTTGCCAGCCGGAGACTCCGGCGGCCAGTTCGTCGCAATGATCAAGGCTGCGGCGCCGATGTACCAGATCTTCGGCAATGCCACGGTTCGGCTTCTGCAAAACGTCGACGATCCGGCGAAATACATCCAGGAAATCGTGTACGAGGCCCACGAAGAGTGGGAACTCAACCGGCAGCGCATCGCCGGCGACATGCGGATGCAGACATTCCTGCAAACCTGGCGGACGATGTTTCCGGGCGCGCTCGATATGGACGTCTACCAGGAAGTGTGATCGTCCCCGTTATCGCCGATTTCGACAATCTACGGCAAGCCGTTGCGCTGCGATCTGGGCGCACCTCCGGTCTGCCGTTTTGACAGAACCACCTCCGCCAGTTAACTCTCCAGTTAATTAGCGTTGACCTGAGAGCATGGGCATCAGCGCGAGAAAGCCAGGGAGGACTACCATGCTGAGCATCCTGCGAAGCGTCGTCTGCGCGGCGATCGTGATGTTCGCGACGGCTGCGTCGGCGCAAAATTTTCCGAGCGGACCGGTCAGGCTGATCGTTCCGCTTCCAGCCGGCGGCGTCACGGATTTGATGGCGCGCATCGTCGGCAAGCACTTGCAGGAGATGTGGGGCCAGGCCGTCGTCGTGGAAAACCGACCAGGCGGCAACACCGGCGTCGGCACCCGCGACGTCGAGCAGTCGCCGCCCGACGGACTCACGCTGCTCGTCGCTCCGGATTCGACCTTTACCGCCAACCCGGCGCTGTTCTCGAAGCTGATCTACGATCCGTCCGACTTCACGCCGATCTCGGTGCTGTGCCGCGGAACGCCGATGCTGATGGTGAACCCGTCGCTGCCGGTGAAGACGGTGCCCGAACTCGTTGCTTACACCAAAGCCAATCCGGGCAAGCTCAGCTACGGCTCATTCGGTATCGGCACCTATGCGCATCTGAGCATGGAAGAACTCAAGCAGCGGACCGGGATGGACTTGCAGCACGTGCCCTATAAGGGCGCGGCGCCGGGCCTGACCGGACTTCTCGGCAACGAGGTTTCGGTGCTGTTGCTCAATCTGTCGAGCGTCGAGCAATACACCAAGAACCGGACAGGTCAGACTGATCGCCGCTGCAACCGAGAAGCGGGTGTCGGTGCTGCCGGATCTTCCCACCATCGGCGAGTTCGTGCCCGGCTTCAGTACCTCGGTCTGGTTCGGCATGTGGGGTCCGCCCAAGATGTCGCCCGAGCTCACCGCCAAAATCTATGCCGATGTGTCGAAAGCATTGGACCTGCCCGAGACCAAGGAATTCTTTGCAACCAACACGCTGACGCGCGTTGGTTTATCCCCTCAGGAGTTCGGCGGTCTTATTCAGAGCGATCTGAAACACTGGACGGCGCTGATCAACGCCGTCGGCGCCAAGGTCGAGTGAAGCCGCTCAATATGTCATCGGCATTTCCATCGCCTCGCGGATGAAACCCTTGAGTGCGTCGGAATCGAATGGCTTGCGCAGGATGCGAAGATGCGCCGGCGCAGTGCGCGCGGCATCGCTGTAGCCGGTGGTGAGGATCACCGGCAGATTGGGATATTGCGACTTGATCTCGCTGGCGAGGCCGACACCGTCGATCGTTCCCGGCATCACGATGTCGCTGAATACGAGGTCGATCTTGGCGCCGTCCGCCAGCAGTTTCAGCGCTGCGTCGGCGGTTTCCCGGTAAACGGTCGAGTAGCCGAGATCCTCGAACAGTGACGATGTCACTTCGGCGACCTCGGCGCTGTCGTCGACGATCAGCACCGCCGGGCGCTGCGGGATATCGATTTCCGGCGCTGCTTCTTTGTCGGCAATTTCGGTTTCGGCGAGCGCCGGCAGATAAAGCGTGAGCGTGGTGCCTTTGCCGACCTTGCTGTCGGCGGTGACCATGCCGCCGGATTGATGGGCAAAGCCGTACACTTGGGATAGCCCGAGCCCGGTGCCCTTGCCGACTTCTTTGGTGGTGAAAAACGGATCGAAGATTTTGGTCAGCAGGTTCGGTGGAATGCCCGTCCCGGTGTCGCTGAACTCGATGGCGACGAAATCCCGCGCGGCGTTTTGGTCGTCCCGGTTGGCGGTGACGTTGGCGATAGTGAGATTGAATGTTCCGCCGTTCGGCATGGCGTCGCGCGCGTTGACCGCAATATTGACGATCGCAAGCTCGAGCTCGGCGAGATCGACGCGCACCGGCCGGGTATCGGGCTCGATCCTCTCGTTGTAGACGATGTTTCCGCGCAGCGAGCTTTCGATCATCGTGCGCATGTCGCGTACGCAGTCGTTGAGATTGACCACAGTCGGACTCAGGTGCTGGCGGCGGGCGAAGGTCAGCAGCTGCCGCGTCAGGCTTTCGCCGCGCTTGGCCGCGACCTGGATGGCTTCGATGGCGCGCGGCAGTTTCGGATCGAGCAGCCGTTTGAAGGTCTGCGCATTGCCGCCGATGATCATCAGCAGATTGTTGAAATCGTGGGCGATGCCGCCGGTGAGCTTGCCGATCGCTTCCATCTTCTGCGCCATGGCAAGCTGTTCGCGCGCTTCGAACAGCTTCTCCTGGGCGTCGCGCCGCTCGGTCGCATCACGAAGGATGTTGGCAAAGCCGACCAGCGTGCCGCTGTCGTCGCGAACTGCAGTGACCGAGCCGGATACGAAAAGCAGCCCGCCATTCTTCTTGATGCGCCAGCCCTCTACGTCGTACTTGCCTTTCTGCGTCGCCATTTCCAGCGCCCGCTTCGGGTCGCCGGTGCGACGCTCGTCAGGCCGGTAAAATATGCCGAAATGCTGGCCGAGGATTTCGTCGGCGGTGTAGCCGGTGATCTGCTGCGCCGCGCTGTTCCAGCTTGCAACGTGCCCGTTGATGTCGATGACGAAAATAAAGTAGTCGGTGACGGCTTCGATCAGGATCTGAAACATCCGTCGCGAGCTTTCCAGCGCAAGGTTGGTTTGCGCGATCTCGCTTTTCATTTTACCGAGATCGGTTTGCTGCGCGCTGTGGGCGTTCTGGTGCGAACCGATTACGGCGCTGGCGATGAGTGACGGACAACGATGCGCTGACGGTGATGACCAGCAACAGCAGCAACGACTTGTTCAAGTCGCGTTTGCAGGAACGCATCGTTGCTTTCCGACAAGCCCCAAACCGCGATGCTGCAAAAAATCAGCGTGACGGTCGCGGCATTTCTTTGCGCGCCACGCAAAGCCGACCATAACAGAGGAATTAAAATCAGAAAACCGAACAGGCTTTGATATTGAGCCAATTCGTCGGACAGGCTGCCGATTGCCGGACTGAAGGCAAGGGCGCCGATGATCGCGGTAAGCGCAAAAATGGCCGCGCTCTCGGTAAGCGTCCATCTGGAAAACGGCCGCAACGGCGTCATCGCCCACAGCACAATGGCTGGCGCGACAATCAAAGTGCCCGCGGCGTCGGTGAGCCACCACGTGATCCAGGTGGAGTAGCTGGCAGCGGAGATTTCGTTTGCCAGAAACAGACCGCCGACCGCAGCAAGCGAGGCGATCATCGCCACCGGAGCAAAAGATATCAGTGCGAACAGCGTGATGCCGCGAGGCGTTTCAAAGGTGCTACGGCCATTTGAACCGCGGTTGATCAGCCAAGCGCCGCTCAAAGCCGCAAGAACAGTCCCGAGGCCGATGATAACGGAGGAGACAAACAGACGGATATCGAGTCCGCCTGACGCCAGAGGCGTCATGGCCCCCGCCAAAAAGGAACCCAGCAGGATGGCGGGCCAGACCCGGTAGCCGCAAAGCAGCACAAGGGCCACAGCTAGACCGGTCGGCGGCCAGCACGGCGTTGCGGTTGGATTGAGCGAGGGCAACAATTGCGCGAGATCGCCAAGGACGGCGTAACTCGCCGCTATAATCACAAGTTCCAGTGCGTAAGCGGTCGGACTCGGAACTCTGCTGGAAACAGGAAATGCAGCCTCGCCGGTCTCGACGCTTTTCATCGCGGGAATTCTCGCGGTGGGGACCGTAAAAGAGCGAATTAACTTATAGATCATCCGATTTTGGCTGAACAGGTTGGAACCGTCGCTATCCCCTGCGCGAAATCGACCGAATTCGCCGCTTTACAGCGCTAAATCGCCGACTTTCAGCGAGTGACGAACTTAAGAAGTGTAAATTTTATTGCCACCGGAACAGCGCGTTAACCCCGAGTTAACCATGTTCGCCCACTTTCGTTAACTAATCAGAATCACCCCGATGTCCCGGAGAGGCCTCGTGACGAGCGTCATCCGCCAGCGCCAATCGCTCATGTTTCGGGCGCGGTCATATACCTCATTTGTGATCATGCCGCGGCCGCCGATCATGGATTGGCTTGCCGACCTCGACGTAAGCCTGGAAAGTTCCAAAGGCTTCTTTGCCGGCTATCCAATCGTGGTCGACTTGTCCGCGGTGACGCTGAGCCCAAACGGAATCGCCGAACTGCTTGCCAGCCTCGCCGAACGGAATATTCGCGTCCTCGGTATTGAAGGTCTCGACCCGTCAGCCGCAACGCCGGGACTGCCGCCAATCCTGCGCCCCGGCCGCGGTTCCGAGCCAGTTGTTCTGCCGCAAAGCGATTCGGCTCCGGCCGTTTCGGCATCGGCGCTGATGAAAGCCAAAGAGCCGCAATCGCTGATGATCGAAGACCCGGTTCGTTCCGGTCAGACCATCGTCTTCATCGAAGGCGACATAACGGTGCTCGGCTCGGTTGGTTCCGGCGCCGAAGTCGTCGCCGGCGGCTCGATCCATATTTACGGCACGCTGCGGGGTCGCGCCATGGCGGGCGCGTCCGGTAACGCGCGCGCACGCATCTTCTGTCACCGTGTCGAGGCTGAGCTTCTCGCCATCGACACATTTTACAAGACTGCAGACGACATCGACGACAGTCTACGCCGCGGACCGGCCCAAGCTTGGCTGGAAGGCAGCACACTCAAAATCTCGGCGATGAGCTAGAACACGGAAAGGCAACAAATATGGCTCAGGTGGTGGTTGTAACATCAGGTAAGGGTGGCGTGGGTAAGACAACATCGACTGCCGCGCTGGGCGCCGCACTGGCCCATTTAGGCGACAAGGTCGTGGTGATCGACTTCGACGTCGGCTTGCGCAACCTCGATCTGGTGATGGGCGCCGAACGCCGGGTCGTATTCGATCTCATCAACGTCATCAACGGTGTCGCCAAGCTGTCGCAGGCGCTGATCCGCGACAAGCGGTTGGAAAACCTGTTCCTGTTGCCGGCATCGCAGACCCGTGACAAGGATGCGCTGACCGAAGAGGGCGTCGCCAAGGTTATCGAGGAACTGAAGACCAGGTTCGACTGGATCATCTGCGACAGTCCCGCAGGCATCGAACGCGGTGCGACGCTGGCGATGCGGCACGCCGATGCCGCGATCATCGTCACCAACCCGGAAGTTTCTTCGGTGCGCGACTCCGATCGCATCATCGGCCTCTTGGATTCAAAGACGGTGAAGGCGGAACGCGGCGAGCGGGTCGAGAAGCATCTGCTGGTTACCCGCTATCACGCCGGCCGCGCGGCCCGTGGCGAAATGCTCTCGATCGAAGACGTCCTCGAGATCCTTTCAACCCCGCTGCTCGGCATTATCCCGGAAGGCGAAGAGGTGCTGCGCGCCTCGAATCTCGGATCGCCGGTGACCCTCAATAGCCCACTGAGCCCGTCTGCACGCGCCTACTTCGACGCAGCCAGCCGGCTCAAGGGTGAACAGATCCCCATGGTCATACCGAGTGCAAACCATGGTTTCTTCAACAAGCTGTTCGGACGGAAAGCGGCATGAAGCTGTTCAATCTCTTTCGCAGCGGTTCCGCGCCGGTCGCGCGTGAACGTCTGCAAATCCTGCTGGCGCATGAACGCAGCGCTCGCAGTCAGCCCGATCTGCTCGGCCTCCTTCGCGAGGAGATTCTGGCCGTCATCGGCCGGCACGTCTCCTTCGATCCGGACAAGGTGCGGATCGAGATGGACCGGGGTATGTCGGTCACGACGCTTGCGGTCGACATCGAAATTCCAAATGGTCAGCGATTGTCCGTTGTCCCGCCGGTGGGGCATCTAATGACCGATTCAAGGCTCGCATCGGCGCGATCACAATGGAGCAATGGTTTGGTCTGACATGCGCACGATCGCATTCCTTACACAAAAAGGCGGAACTGGAAAAACCACACTGGCAGCGTCGCTAGCGGTTGCTGCCGCAGCAGCAGGAGAAAAGGTAATCGCCCTCGACCTCGATCCGCAGGGGTCGCTGACCCGCTGGGGGCAGCGCCGAGCGGAAATGAAAACGGTCAGCACGATCATGGTCGAGCCTTTCGAGCGCGACCGGTTGCCACGGCTCGGTGCGATTCTCTCCGGGCTTGCCGGCACCGGCTTCACGCTGGCCATTTTCGACACGCCGGGCGCGGACAGCTCGTCGGTGTCGCTGGTTGCCGAAGCGGCGGACCTTTGCCTCCTGCCGTCGCGTCCGACGCGGCTCGATGTCGAAGCAACGGCGATGACGTTCCGCGCGGCATTCCTGGCAAAGCGCAAGGCGGCATTCGTGCTTAACCAGTGCCCGCCGAACTATCGTAGCGCTCGCGCCAGCGAAGCGGCCAGGGGACTCACAAGCCTTGGCGTGCTGGCGAAGCCGTTGCTGTCGGCGCGCATGGACTATCAGGATGCGCTCGCCCGCGGTTTCGGTGTCACCGAGTTCTCCCGCGACGGCCGTGCCGCCCGGGAAATAGAAGAACTATGGCGCTGGTCCTGTGAGCAGATCGGCGAAATCGAGCCGCAGGCGGCCAACCAGAACAAGAGCCGTACGGTCGTGGCGGCCGCCTAAGCCGCGCGGGCTAATTCTATTCGGCGGATATTCCGGCAGCCTCGACCATCTGCTGCCAGCGCGCTTTGTCGTCGGCCATGAACCGGGCAAGTTCGTTCGGGCTCATGGCCAGCGGCACTCCGCCATCCTCCTTGAAGCGCGCGACGATCTTTGGATCGGCAACGATGTTTTTGAGCGTGGCGTTGAGCAGCGTCACGATTTCCGGGGCCGTGCCTCTCGGGCCGAACACTGCGTACCAGACATAGATTTCATAACCCGGCACGGTTTCGGCGATGGCCGGCACATCGGGCAGCAGTGGCCAGCGCTGCCCGGATGTGACGCCAAGTGCGCGCAGTGTGCCGGCCCGTACCATGGCGAGAACCGGGCCGCCGAGATTGTCGAACAGCACCTGGACCTTGCCGGACATGAGATCGGGATACGCCGCCGCCGAACCGCGATACGGTACGTGGACCATGTCGCTCTTGGTCAGAAACTTGAAATATGCTCCGGAGAGATGCGGCGATGCACCGACACCCGATGAAGCGAACGAAATCTGGCCGGGATTGGCTTTGGCGTAGTCGATGAATTCCCGCACGCTTTTTACCGGCAGCGTCGGCGTCACCACCATGATATTCGGGGCGCGCGCTACGATGCCGACAGGTGCAAGCTCGTCGAGAACATTGCTCAATTTCTTGTAAAGCGACGCACTGATGGTGACGGTTGGGCCGGCGAACAGCAGCGTGTAACCGTCCGGTGTTGCATTGACGACGGTCTCGGTCGCGAGCGTGCCGCCCGCGCCGGTGCGGTTCTCGACGGCGAACTGATTGCCGAGACGCTCCGACAGCGATTGCGCCATATTGCGGGCAACGACGTCGGTCGGACCGCCGGCAGCGAGGCCGACGATCATGCGCACCGGGCGCGTGGGATAGTCGAGAGCTCTTGCGCGGTCCGGAATCGCAGCCGAGGCGGTAAAGCCCGCCGTAAGGCAGAAAAATGCTCTGCGATTGAAGTCTGAAGTCATGGCCGCAAGTATAGCGGCCGCTGCTCAGATTGTCTGGTTGTACGCGCCGACGTCCTTGTGCGTGCGCAGCACCGCGTCGACCGACTTGAACATGTCGCGCATCCGGGCTTCCGACACCGGGCTTTCGACGACGACCACAAGCTCTGGCTTGTTGGATGATGCGCGCACCAAACCCCAGGTGCCGTCTTCCACCGTGACCCGAACGCCGTTGACGGTCACGAGATCGCGGATCGGCTGGCCGGCGACTTTGCCGCCGTTTTTCTTTTCGGACTCGAAGTGCTTCACCACTTCGTCGACCACGGCGTATTTGGTCTCGTCCGGGCAATGCGGCGACATGGTCGGCGATGACCAGGTTTTCGGCAATGCATTCTTCAGGTCGGCCATACTCTTTCCCGGATTGCGGTCGAGCATATCGCAGACTGCAAAAGCGAAAATCAGCCCGTCGTCGTAACCGCGGCCGAACGGCTTGTTGAAAAAGAAATGCCCGGACTTTTCGAACCCGGCGATAGCGCCGATCTCGTTGACCCGGCGTTTCATGTAGGAATGGCCGGTCTTCCAGTAATCGGTCCTGGCGCCG
Organism: uncultured Alphaproteobacteria bacterium; assembly: GCA_963739945.1. GTDB lineage: Bacteria > Pseudomonadota > Alphaproteobacteria > Rhizobiales > Xanthobacteraceae > BOG-931. The sequence continues at coordinate 108,729 of CAVUCN010000009.1, forward strand.
TTCTTGATCAGCACCGGATCGGTCATGAACAGGCCGGTCGATTTCACGTCGGCGACGAAGGTCGCGTTCTTGTGGTTCGCCGATATGTCGCGCGCCAGCATGACGCCGACTTTGTCAGCGAAAATCTCCTCGCCCTCGTTGTCGACCACACCGCAGCGGTCGCCGTCGCCGTCGAAGCCCAATGCCACGTCGGCCTTGTTCGCCAGCACTGCGTCACGCATGGCGTGCAGCATCTTCATGTCTTCGGTGTTCGGATTGTAATTCGGGAACGTGTGATCGAGTTCGCAATCGAGCGGGATCACTTCGCAGCCAATCTTTTCGAGAATTTGAGGCGCGAAGGCGCCGGCTGTGCCGTTGCCGCAGGCGCAGATGACTTTCAGGTGGCGCTTGAGCTTCGGCCGCGCGGTCAGGTCGGCGATATAGCGCGCCGGAAAATTCTCGATGAATTCGTAACCGCCGCCGGCCTTTGGCTTGTAGGCGCCAGCGAGCACGATCTCCTTGAGCCGCGTCATCTCGTCGGGGCCAAAGGTGAGGGGGCGGTTGACGCCCATCTTCACGCCGGTCCAGCCATTGTCGTTATGCGAGGCCGTGACCATGGCGACACATGGCACGTCGAGATCGAATTGCGCGAAATAGGCCATCGGGGTGACCGCGAGCCCGATGTCTTTCACCTGGACACCGCCGGCGATCAGGCCGTTGATCAGCGCCATCTTGATCGACGCCGAATAGGAGCGGAAATCGTGGCCGGTGACGAGCTTCGGCTCGACGCCAAGCTCGGCGATCAGCGTGCCTAAGCCCAGGCCGAGCGCCTCGATACCCATCAGGTTGATTTCGCTGCCGAACAGCCAGCGCGCGTCATATTCGCGAAAGCCGGTGGCTTTCACCATCGGCTCGGATTCATAGGCATAGGTATTCGGCTTGAGCAAAGGCTTTGGTTTGGGAAACATTGAGGATTCGATCCGAATCAAAAAATCCCGATAGCAATAGCTTAAACGGCCGCACGCTGAAATGGTTGCGTTTCCGTACCCTCATCCCGAGGAGCGGCCGTAGGGCGCGTCTCGAAAGATGCTCTCGGAGCGGGAAGGAATGGTTCGAGACGCGTCGCTGACGCGCCGCTCCTCACCATGAGGTTGTCGCTACTGCTCCAGCTCCAGCCGACCGCCGGCAAACTCCCAGCGGTGCAACCGCGACAGGAATGACATGCCGAGCAGGTTTTCGCTGAGCGCACCTTCCGGCATCACCATGGCGGCGACGTTGTGCACGGTGATGTCCTCGATCTCGACCATGTTGAGTTCGACCGGCGCGGCGCGCGCAATGCCGTTCGCGGTCCTCACCCCTGCAGTGAATTCATTCGGCGAAGGATGGATTCCGAGCGATGCGGCGGCGTCGGAGGTAAGCGCGATAACGGACGCACCGGTATCGACCATGAAGGTCAGCCGGCGGCCGTCAACGCGGGCGTCGGTTTGGAAGTGACCCTGCGCGTTACGCGACAGGATCACCGAGCGTGAATCCGCGGGTGGCGCGGGAGCAGCCGGTGCCGCCGTTTGTGCCGTCATCGCCGGCGATGCCGGATGGCTCACATTGGCCTGTGTGGCGTAGCGGGGAACGATAATGCCGGCGGCCACGGCGATCGCGGCGAATGTCATTACGGTACGCATGGCCGCATCCCACCACGGTACGGCGAACAAGGCGCTAATGTCGTCCGATGCGAGGGGGGGATTTGCGGCATTGGTAAGCAAGTAGCTAAGGTAATGCCTCGATTTAAACCCGTTCCCTTGGCCGAGTTGGCCCGATAAAGTCCCGTGACCATGTCGCTGTTAAGCCAGAACTCTTCGCGAGACACTCCAGAAGACGCGCGCGCAGCGCGCGGGGATTCACCGGCGGCGTCGCTTCGCTCGCCGACGATGCAGCTTTACGTGCTGCAAAATCCGTTTCCGCTCGATGGCCGGGTCAGTTCCTATCCGGCGAGCGCCCGCGGCTTTTCGGTGGTGAACAGTTATCTGCTGACCCAGCCCGACGCCGCCATGCTGATCGACACCGGCTTCGGCAAGGACGAGCCGGTGATCCGCGCGCAGATCAAGTCGCTGATCCCGCCGCGCTTGCCGCTGTCGTTGTTTCCGCTGCGGCTCAACGAATTCATGTCGATCAACAACGTCGAGAGCTTCGCCGACCATTTCAACGTCGAGACCTGCTACACCAGCAATCCCGGACGCGGCGCTGTGGTTCGACTTCGGCGCCAAGGAAAACGGCCGCGGCATTCTCGACTCGATGACGGTGACGGCGGTGACCCGCGCCGACACCATCCAGCTCGGCAAGGGCGGCCGCGCCATCGACGTGATGCAGGCGCCGATCCGGCTGATCGCTACGCGCTGGCTTTACGATCGCGCGACCAAAACGCTGTTCGCCTCCGACATGTTCACCCATCTCTGGCGCGACACGGAGCAAGGGCCGTGGATCGTCACCGACGCCGACAACGATCCGACGTCGCTGCGCGACGTGCGCTCGTTCATGCTCAATACCCGTTACTGGTGGCTTGAAGGCGCGCCGACCGACTCGATCCGCCGCGGCATCGACACTGTGTTCGAGAAATTCGACATCGAGTGTATCGCGCCCGGCTATGGCTGCATCCTGCGCGGCCGCAACGTGGTGGCGCGGCACTACAAGATGCTCGATGAATTTCTCAAAGCCTGCGACAAGAGCGTCGCGGTGTCGCGCTACGTCACGCGCGACGAGGAGCGCTAGCCCACTACGCCGGCAGATGGCGCTTCAGGAACGTGCGTGCGCGATTGATGGTGCGGGCCTTCAGTTCCGGCGGATCCTTCCAGGGAAATACCGTGATCTCGGCATTCGGTGCCAGCGAGGCGATGTCGATGGAGACCTGCAGCGGATGCGCCGTTACGTCGTCGGGCAGCACCAGCATCGGTGTCTGGCACGATTTCGCGAAGTCGCGCGATACGCTGTACACGAAGTCGGGCTGCACTCGGTAGAGGTTGTGCAGATACTTCTCGATGGTCGCCATCGACACATCTGGCTGGCGCTCAAGGAATTCCTTGGCCCAGACGTCCTTGCCGGAATCGTACATGTAGTCCGGTTTCTCCGGCCGGTGCCCGACCGGCTGGCTCAGCACGGCAGCGACCACGCGCTGCGGCGCGCGCTCCATCAGCTTCATCGCGAACGGACCGCCGATGCAGTTGCCGAAGAAGAAAAACTGATTGACGCCGAGGTGGTCCATCACCCCGAGCTGGTCGTCGGCGAAGGCATCCCACGGATTGTCGACCGCCACCGGACCGGTGGACTCGCCGTTGGTGGCGTTGCGTTGATCCATGGTGATGACGCGGAAGTCGTTCTTGAACTCCTCCATGACGTTGATCACCGCGCCCGGCCAGTTCGCGATGCGCGAGTTCAAGCCGCCGCCGGGCGTCGCCAGAAGCGGAAAGCCGGAGCCGATCTCCGTGTAGCGGATGCGGACGTCGCCTTTCTCGTAGAAGCCGGTCTTGGCGCCCGCCGGTGCGCCCTGCGCGGTTGCTGTCTGCTGCGCTTGCGCGAACACCTGCGGCGCGGCGGTTGCTGCCGCGGCGGCGGCGCCGGTCGTCAGAATGGTGCGTCGGCTGGAATCGATCATCGGTTTCTCCCCGTTGTCGTTGTCGCTGGCGCCGCTTTCCTTGTATCATGGATACGCAGTAGGATGAGCCATGCTCGACAAACCAACGGCCAAAAGCATGATCGACACTCCGGTCGCGGAACGCATGCCGCGCGAGATCGCGCCCGGCGTGTTCTGGATCGGCGACTGCCTGGTGCAGCGGCACAAGGGCAAGGAGTACCACGGCTACAACGCCGCGTTCCTGGTCTCCGGAAACGATGCGTCGATCCTGGTCGAGACCGGGCATCCGAAAGATTTTCCGGTGATCGAGCGGCATCTCAACGCGCTGTTCGCGCGCGGTGTGGCGCCGCTGAAATATCTGTTCGTGACGCATCAGGAAACGCCGCATTGCGGCGGGCTCGGCCGCATCCTCAGAACCTTTCCGGATTCGCTCCTGGTCGGCGACGTCAGCGACTACCACCTCGCGTTCCCGCAATACGAACACCGCATGCGCTCGATGAAAGAGGGCGACGAGATCGACCTCGGCGGGCGAAGCCTGATGGCGGTTGAGCCGGTGATCCGCGACCTGCGCACCACGTGGTGGGGCTTCGACACCAAGGAGCGCGTGCTGTTTCCTGGCGACGGTTTTGCCTACAGCCACTATCACGAAGACGGCCACTGCGGCCTGGTCGCCGAGGAGGCGGTGTCGCTCGACCTGCCGGACGTGTCGTCGACCTTCGCCGACCTCGCGCTGTTCTGGACCAAGTTCGCCGACATGAACGTCTATTGCGATCGGCTCGATCATCTGATCGCGCGGCTCGGCGTGAAGACCATTGCGCCGACCCATGGCCTGCCGATCACCGACGTGAAGGCGACGGTGCCGAAAGTGCAGCAAGGGTTCAAAGACGCAGCGCTCAAGCCGGAGTCCGGCACCAACGAAAAGGTCTCGGCCGTCGCCGCGGAGTAGTCAGCCCGCTGCCGGCTGTTGAATGGCCGCGTTTTCGACGAGGCGGCCGATGACGACTTTCATCATGGCGAAGCCGAAGGCCGGGTTCTGGAAATAAAGCTGCTTGGTTCGGCTTTCGCTGATCTCATATATTTCGCAGTCATCAATGCTTTCGACGGTCGCGGTACGCTTCTGGTCGCGCGCGAAGATGCCGATTTCGCCAAGCACCGTGCCAGGGCCGATGGTCTTGTCGACTTCGACGATCTTCATCGTTCCGCTGGCGAGATAATACATGCTGTCGGCTTTCTCGCCTTTGCGGACCAGCACCTCGCCGGCTTTCAGTTTCCGCTTCGACATCAACGGCAGCAAGATTTCCACCGACAACTCGGCGAGCTCGGCGGCCCTGACCCGCTTGATGAGGTCGAGGATCTGGTACAGCCGAACGGCATTCACCGGCAGCAAAATTGTGTGAAGGATGAGAACGGGATAAATGTGCGCGAGTGCACCGTAGCTTGCGAACAGCACATTGCTGCAGATCGCTACCGTCCGCAGCGGCACCATGGTGCTCATACAGAACGTGATCAACACGCTGGCCGATGCGGCATAGCCCAACAGGTCAATCCAGCTCATGTTTTCCCCCGGCTTCAGTCTTTTTCACGCGCCCCCGCACTACAAGACTAAGGGGTGCGGAACCGGGAAGTACAGCGGTGAATGGTGGTCTAAGGTGAAATGGAAGCCGGCTATTTGGCCGGCGACGGAAACGGCTCCGTGTAGAACTCGCCGTCGCGGCCGAAATACATCGCCTTGCGGCCGCCGATATAGACTTCGTAGCGCGAGCAGCCGGCGTTCATGATCCGGCGCAGGAACTCGGCATAGCCGATCTCGCCACGCTGAATCGATTTCACAGTTGCGCCGACCGTCATGGAGTCGAATGCGGGCGCAATCACCGGAGCGTCCTTGAGCGGCAACACTTCATCAAACGCTTTGTTGCCGGCGTCGTAGTAGGTGTTGCGCAGTTTCACCAGATCGGCGGTGTAGGACTGCACGCCGGCGCCGGCCAACTGCGGAATGATTTTCGAAAACGGCGTATCGGCGAAGCTTTGCTTCATGCACTCGGCAATCACTTTGGTATCCATGACATTACTCCTGCAGTTCAACGGGTGAGGGGATCGATGTCTTCCATCGCTTCGAGCAGGCGCCGCAGACCGCGCTGCAACGAGACGACGTCAGACGACGACAACTTGCGAGCAAGGCGGGCGTGATAGCCGCTCGCCGCTTTCATCAGTTGTTCGAAGGTCGCCTGGCCGCGTTTGGTGAGGACGAGGTGCGGAGAGGCGCGGTGGTCGGGATTGTCGCGATATTCCGCCGAGCCTTCGGCGACCAGCAGATCGGCGATGCGCTGCACATTCTGCCGGGTGACGCCGAGCACACGGGCGATCTGTGGCACGGTATGCGGATCGGCCGAAGCGGCGCTCATCACCTGCCAGCGCGCCTGGGTCTGGCCGACAGTCTGCGCGATTGCCTCGCCATATTCGCGGAAGCGGCCGGCAAGCTCGTAGATATCGGCGATGATGACCGGCACCAGGGCCTGAGGAGTGGCTGCATTATTCATGGTTCTATATCGTCATAACGACAATATATTGTCAATAAGGACGGCCGTCGCTCGGGGCGGGCCCAACAGCGAGAAGCTTATCCGGTGTCCTTCTTTTCCCGCTCGGTGGTCCAGCGATTTGTGGGGTAGGGCAGACCGAGATTTTCGCGCAGCGTCTTGCCTTCGTAGTCCTTGCGGAACAGGCCGCGGCGCTGCAATTCGGGAATGAGCAGATCGACGATGTCTTCGAGCCCGCGCGGAAAAGTCAGCGGCAGGATGTTGAAGCCGTCCGCAGCGCCGCCACGGAACCAGCTTTCAAGCGCGTCGGCCACTTCCACCGGCGAGCCGATGACGACGCGATGGCCGCGCTGGCCGTAGACGCGCTTGATGAGCGTGCGAATGGTAAGGTTTTCGCGCCGCGCCAGGTCGACCATCATTTTAACCCGGCCCTTCTGCTCGATGTCGGGCGACGGGTCTGGCACCGGACCATCGAGCGGATAAGCGGCCATGTCGAAGCCGAAATAGGATGACAGATCGCTCATCGCGAGCTCCGGCGACAGCAGGTCCTGCAAGCGCTCATATTTAGCGACCGCCTCGGCGTGGGTGTGCCCGATCACGGTCATCACGCCGGGCAGCACCTTGATGGCACGCGGCGGCCGGCCGTAAGCGGCGGCGCGGCGCTTGATGTCGGTATAGAACGCGCGGCCCTCGTCGAGATCCTGCTGCACGGTGAATGTGACCTCCGCGGTTTCCGCGGCGAGGTCGCGGCCGTCGTCGGACTGCCCGGCCTGCACGATCACCGGATGACCCTGCGGCGAGCGATGTACCATCAGCGGGCCGCGCACCGAGAAGTGCTTGCCCTTGTGGTTGAGGAAGTGAAGTTTGTCGCGGTCGAAATAGATGCCGCGCTCCTTGTCGGCGACGATGGCGTCGTCTTCCCAGCTTTCCCACAGTCCGAGCACGACCTTGGCGAACTCGCGCGCCCGCACATAGCGGTCGGCATGATGCGGGTGCGTCTCCCTGCCGAAGTTGTAGGCCTCCGCGATGGCAAGCGAGGTCACCAGATTCCAGCCGGCGCGTCCGCCGCTGATCTTGTCGAGCGACGCGAAGAACCGCGCTACCTGAAACGGCTCGAAGTAGGTCGTGGTCGCAGTGGAGACGAGGCCGATGCGCTCGGTGACGGCGGCGAGCGCGCTGAGCAACGTGATCGGTTCAAGCCGCGACGCCAGCGTCGTGCGCGTCCAGGACTCGACGTCGTCGGCACCGAAGGTCGCATTGGTGTCGGCGAGAAACAGCATGTCGAACTTGCCGCGCTCGGCAAGGCGGGCAATGTCGATGAAATGCGGCAGTGATTGCCGCGCCATCGGATCGACGTCGGGATCGCGCCAGGCGGCGGTGTGATGTCCGGTACCTTCGAGAAACAGGCCAAGCTTCATCATGCTCTCAGCCATCGGGCGTCTCCCCTTTTCGGCTATCTTGCCTTGCCCGGTGGCCAAAATCGATAGCTTCTGCGCTACAGTGCCGGCAATCACGAAGAGGAAACGCTGTCATGCCCGAGAAGAAACTGACCGGCCGGATCGCGGCCGACCGCATCCGCATGCAATCGACGCCGAAGCCGCCCGGCGGCGCGGTGGACCGTTTCATCGCGCTTGGCGAATGCACCAGCCTGATTTCCGACGTGATGGACGAACTCGGCATTCCCGAAAGCACAATCGGCGCCAGCGTGCTCAAGCCGACGTTGCCGGGAAAGCTCGTGGTCGGTCCGGCGCTCACGGTACGCAATATCCGGCAGCGGTCGAATCCGCTGAAGGCCGATGCCCACGTCAACCGCATGGCGGAGTTCGAGGCACATAATCTTGCCGAGGCCGGCGACGTGCTGGTGATCTCCGGCGTTGCCGGCATGTCGAACATGGGTGGAATCTCGTCGTACACCGGGCAGCGGCAGGGCGAGCGCGGCGCCATCGTGATGGGCGGGGTGCGCGACGTGCGCCATTCGCGCTCGATCGGCTATCCGGTCTGGGCCAGCGAGATTACGCCGGTCACCGGCAAATGGCGGCTCGAAACCGTGGAGATCAACGGTGAGATCCAGATGGGCAACGTCCGGGTCAACTCCGGCGATCTCGTCGTCGCCGACGACACCGGCGTGTGCTTCGTCCCGCGCGCCGAAATCATGCGTGTGCTCGAGCTTTGCGAGAAGAAAAAGAAAGACGAGGACAAGCGCATTGCCGCGATCACCGAAGGCGTTCCGGTGTCGGTGTTCTACGGCAAGGGGTGAGGTTACTGCCCCGTAATGTTGTTGGAGCGGATCACGTCGCCCCACAGCGCGATCTCGCGCTTGAGCAGCGCGCCCGCCGCCTCCGGCGTTTCCTGGTCTTTCGGGAATTCTTCCATGCCGCTTTCGGCAAAGACCTTCATCACTCTTTCGTCGGCGAGTGCGGCGCGCAGTGCTGCGTTGATTTTGTCGACGATCGGGCGCGGCGTGCCGGCCGGCACCAGCAGCATGTGCCAGAAATCGACGTCGAGTTTCTTGTAGCCGAGTTGGCCAAAGGTCTTGAGCTGCGGCAGGCCTGAATAGGGCGTGTCGCCGATGATGGCAAAGGCCTTCAGTTTGCCCTCCTTGATGAGAGACGCGGCGACTACTGCGGCGATCGAGCTGAGATCGACTTGCCCGGCGAGGAGATCGACAAGGACGGGGCCGGCGCCGCGATAGGGCACCTGCGTTGCTTTCGCGCCAAGCTCCTGCGCGATCATCACACCGACAAGGTGACTGTATGACCCGACGCCGGCATGGCCGATCTTCACGTTCTGGCCGGGTTGCTTCATCCAGTGCAGCATTTCGTCGAAATTGTTCGCAGGGAAATCGGGCCGTGCCGCCCAGGTCGAGGCGGAGTTGTTGACCAGGCCGACGGTGGCGAAATCCTTTATCGCGTCGAAATTCAGATTCTTGTAAAGCGTCATGCCGGCGGCAAGCGCCACCTGATGAATGAGGATGGTGTAGCCATCCGGCGTGGCGCGCGCCGCTTTGTCGGCGGCGATCATGCCGCCGGCACCGCCGATGTTTTCAACGACGATCGGCTGGCCGAGTGCTTTCTGTAGCGGGTCCTGGATGATGCGGGCGATCGCATCCGTCGCGCCGCCCGGCGGAAATGGCACGATCATGGTGATGGGATGGTTGGGATATTGCTGGGCTGAAGCGGTGCCGAAAGCAAAGAGACCTGCGGCAAATACCGCCGCCGCAAGCGAGCGCGCGAACGTCATGCTTCCCCCCGAATTAAAAGGCGTTTCGCCTTTATTGCAGGCGATGTTCCCGCTTTCGCGGTGCTACCGCAAGACGGATCGCGAGCATGATCCGGAAAAGTAGCCCCGGTTTTCCAGAAAGATCATGCTGTATCAATGGTGCGGCGCTTTGCGTCATCTCCGCGGCTTCACCCGCCGCGTCGGCGGTGCGGCGATCGGATCGTCAGGCCACGGGTGCCTGGGGTAACGGCCGCGCATCTCGGTGCGTACCGCGGCGTAGCTGCCACGCCAGAACCCCGGCAGGTCGCGTGTCATCTGCACCGGACGGTGTGCCGGCGACAAGAGCTCGATCAGCAGACGGCACCTTGCCACCGGCAATCGACGGATGCCGGTCGAGCCCGAACAATTCCTGCACGCGGATGGATATTTTCGGCCCGCCTTCCGCCCCGTAGTCGATCGGGACCTGCGATCCGGTCGGTGCCTCGAAATGGGTCGGCGCTTCGGTGTCGAGCCGGCGTTTGAGCGGCCACGGCAGCAACGCGGCCAGAGCGCCGTCGAATTCGTCGGCGCTGAAGCCGTTGAGCGCGGTTTTGTCCGCGAGCGCAGGTGCGAGCCATTGCGCAGCGGTTTCGCTCAGCGCGGCGTCGGAGAGATCAGGCCATGATTTTTCAGCAACACCTTGGCCTTCGTTTACGCGCAGGAACATGACGCGGTCGCGCCATTGTTTCAGCGCTTTGGTCCACGGCAGGCACGCGACGCCGAGCCTGGCGATGCCGGCTGCGAGTTTCTGCGCGCTCTCTTCGTTGGCGGTGACAGGGAACGGTTGCTCGGACAATGCGACTGAACCAAGCCGCCGGCTGCGCCGCCCGCGCAAACTTGCACTTGCTGCGTCGAAGGTGACTTCGTCGCGCGCCTCGATGCGATCGGCGAAGCGGGCTTCGATTTCTTCTGGGGCAATCGGTGCCGCGAGCAGGATGCGGCCTTGCGCGGCCGTGCCGGTCAGCTCGGCAACAGCAAGGAATGGCTCACGGGCGAGCGGCGATACGGCATCGACGTTGGCGCCGCGGCCATTGACCAGCAGGAAGCTTCCGTTGACGCCGCCGCGATTTTTGGCGATGCGCTCGGGATAGGCGAGAGCAAGCAAGGAGCCGACGCTCGTCTTCGGCGGATTCTTGTTGTGAGCCGGACGAGGCAATCTCCGCCCAGCGCTTCGCCATCGCGCGCGCATCGCGGCCGCGCGGTGAGCGGTCGCGGTGCAGTGCGTTGAGCCGTCCGCGCAGGTCGATGTCATCACCGCCGAGCCCGCGCTCGCCGATCAGCGCGGCGATTTCAGCGGCGCGCTCGGCCTCACCTTGCGACGCTGCATCAACGATCATGCGGGCGAGCCGCGGCGGCAACGGCAGGCGGCGCAGCAGCTTGCCTTCCTCGGTGATGCGGCCGTCGGCGTCGAGAGCGCCAAGCTCGCGCAACAGCGCGGTTGCCTCGCTCATTGCAGCGCGCGGCGGCGGATCGAGAAAAGCGAGCTTGTCGGGCGTCGGCGCCCCATGCGGCGAGATCGAGCGCGAACGACGACAGATCGGCGGCGAGGATTTCCGGCTTGGCGTAGGGTTCGAGCGATGCGGTCTGCGGCTCGTCCCATAGCCGGTAGCAGACGCCGGGTTCGGTGCGTCCGGCGCGGCCGCGGCGCTGATCGGCGGCGGCGCGCGACACGCGCACGGTTTCCAGCCGCGTGACGCCGACGTCCGGTTCATAACGCGGCACCCGCGATAGGCCGCTGTCGACGACGATGCGCACGCCCTCGATGGTGATCGAGGTCTCGGCCAGCGCGGTCGCCAGCACGATCTTGCGGCGGCCGGAGGGAGCAGGGGAGATGGCGCGATCCTGCTCGTCGCCCGCCATCGCACCGTAGAGCGTCACGACATCGGTCGTTGCGTCGGTGCGGCCTTCGAGCTGGTTTTGGGTGCGGCGGATTTCCGCGACACCGGGCAGGAAGGCCAGCACCGATCCCGGCTCGGCGCGCATCGCGCGCGTAATGGTGTCGGCCATCTGCGGTTCGATGTGCCGCTCATCGCGACCGGCGTAACGGGTGTCCACCGCAAAGGCGCGGCCCTCGCTTTCGATGACCGGACGCGCCGCCAAGCAGTGCGGCGACACGCGCACCATCGATGGTCGCCGACATGACCAGAAGTTTCAGGTCTTCGCGCAAGCCTTGCTGCGCATCGCGGGCCAGCGCGAGACCGAGGTCGGCATCGAGCGAGCGTTCGTGGAATTCATCGAACAGCACGGCGGCGACGCCGTCGAGCGCCGGATCGTCGAGGATCATGCGGGTGAAAATGCCTTCGGTGATGATTTCGACGGCGGTGTCCCGCGACACGTTCGAGCCGAAGCGCACCCGCAGGCCAATCTTGCCGCCAACACGCTGGCCGAGCGTCCGCGCCATGCGTTCGGCCGCGGCGCGGGCGGCAATCCGGCGCGGTTCCAGCACCAGAATGCGTTTTCCCTGGGCCCAGTCCTCATCGGCCAGCACCAGCGGCACGCGCGTGGTCTTGCCGGCCCCTGGCGGCGCCACCAGCACGGCGGTATTGCTCGCGCGCAGCGCCGCGGTGAGTTCCGGCAGTGCGGCGTCGATGGGTAGCGGGGAGTAGTCCACAGTCAGTGCTCATACCCGTGATATTGCGCGCGTCATTCCTATATTATCCGTGACCATGCCAGCCGCACAAAAAGCTCCGCAAAAGCCAAAATCCGCATCTGCCGCCAGCGGGCGTGAAAAAGGGCGACCACGTCTTCCTGGTCGACGGGTCCGGTTACATTTTCCGGGCCTATCACGCGCTGCCGCCGATCACCCGTAAATCCGACGGCTTGCAGCTCAACGCCGTATTCGGCTTCTGCAACATGCTGTGGAAGCTGTTGCGCGACATGAAGGCGGACGACAAGCCGACCCATCTCGCGGTGGTGTTCGACAAGTCGGAAAAGACGTTCCGCACCGAAATGTACAAGGAGTACAAGGCGCATCGGCCGGACCCGCCTGATGACCTCATTCCGCAATTCAAGTTCATCCGCGAGGCGGTCGCCGCCTTCGACCTGCCGTGCCTCGAGCAGGCCGGCTTCGAGGCCGATGACCTGATCGCGACCTACGCGCGGCTGGCGTCGGAAGCCGGCGCGACAACGTCCATCGTTTCCTCGGACAAGGACCTGATGCAGCTCGTCAGTGATCGCGTCACCATGTTCGACACGATGAAGGACAAGAAAATCGGCCGCGACGAGGTGATCGAGAAATTCGGCGTGCCGCCGGAGAAGGTGATCGAGGTGCAGGCGCTGATCGGCGACTCCACCGACAATGTGCCGGGTGTGCCGGGCATCGGCGTCAAAACCGCGGCCCAGCTCATTGGCGAATACGGCGACCTTGAAACGCTGCTCAAGCGCGCCAACGAGATCAAGCAGGACAAACGCCGGCAGACGTTATTGGACAACGCGGACGCAGCGCGGATGTCGAAGAAACTCGTCACGCTCGACACCAATGTAAAGCTCGATGTGCCGATCGAAGATCTCGCGGTGCACGAGCCGGACTACAAGAACCTGATCGCGTTTCTCAAGGCGATGGAGTTCAGCTCGCTGACGCGGCGCGTCGCCGAATTCGCTTCGATCGACGTTGGTGCGATCGAGCCGGCTGCACAGCTCGCTGGCGGCGCTCGTGCCGCAACATCTGGCACCGCGAACGGCAAAAGCCAAAGCGATGGCGCGGCTCCTTCGCCACAACTTCCCCTTGGCCGGCCGGTGCAGCCCGGCGATATGTCGCGTCAGGGCCGGACCGAGGCGCCGCAATATCCGGCGCTGACGCCGCAAGCCCTTACCGATGCGCGGCGCGAGGCGGCGCGTGCCGCGAAATTCGATCGCAGCCGATACGAGACGGTGCGTAGTGTCGACCGGCTCAAGGTCTGGGTCGAGCGTGCGTGGGACACCGGATCGGTCGCGCTGCACGCGTCGTCGGTGAGCATCGATCCGATGCAGGCGGAGCTATGCGGTGTCGCACTCGCGGTTGCGCCCAACGAGGCGTGCTACGTGCCGCTGTCGCACCGCCAGGGCGGCGAGGGCGCCGGTCTGTTCCGTGGCGATATCGCCGCCGACCAGATTCCGGAGGCCAAAGCGCTCGAAGTGCTCAAGCCGCTGCTGGAAGACCCCGGCGTGCTGAAGATCGGGCACGATCTGAAATTTACCTGGCAGATTTTTGCCCAGCGCGGCATCGAGATCGCATCCTACGATGACATTATCCTCATGTCGTATGTCGCCGACGCTGGTGTCGCCAGCCACGCGCTGGAATCGCTCGCCGAGCGCACCTTCAGTCACGCCGCTCTCGACATCAACGAGCTGATCAAGGCCGGAAAGGCCAGGATTACTTTCGACGCGGTGGGCATCGACCGGGCGACGGAATATTCCGCCGAGCGTGCCGACATCATCTTCCGCGTCTGGCAGGTACTCGCGCCGCGGCTCGCCGCGGACAAGGTCCGCAATGTCTACGAGACGCTGGAACGGCCGCTGCTTTCGGTGCTCGGACACATGGAACGGCGCGGCATTTCCGTCGACCGAAATGTGCTGTCGCGGCTCTCCGGCGAATTCGCTCAGGAGGCTGCCGGTCTCGAGGACGAGATCAACAAGCTTGCCGGCGAGACCGTGCATGTCGGTTCGCCGAAGCAGATCGGCGACATCCTGTTCGGCAAGATGCAATTGCCGGGCGGCACCAAGACCAAGACCGGCCAATGGTCCACCGGCGCGCGGCAGCTCGAAGAGCTGGCCGAGATGGGCCATGAGCTGCCGCGAAAAATTCTCGACTGGCGCCAGGTGTCGAAGCTGAAATCGACTTACACCGACGCGCTGCCGGAATACGTCAACCCGACGACGAAGCGCGTCCATACCAGCTACGCGCTTGCGGCAACGACGACAGGGCGGCTGTCGTCGTCGGAGCCGAACCTGCAAAACATTCCCGTCCGCACCGAGGACGGCCGCAAGATCCGCCGCGCCTTCATCGCCGGGCCAGGCATGAAGCTCGTCTCCGCCGACTATTCGCAGATCGAGCTGCGGCTTCTTGCCGAGATCGCCGGCATCGAGCAGTTGCGGAAGGCGTTCCGCGACGGCCTCGACATTCACGCCCTGACGGCGTCGGAGATGTTCGGCGTGCCGGTGAAGGGCATGCCGGCTGAAATCCGCCGCCGCGCCAAGGCGATCAACTTCGGCATCATCTACGGCATCTCGGCGTTCGGCCTCGCCAATCAGCTCAGCATCGAGCGCGAGGAGGCCGGCGCCTATATCCGGAAATATTTCGAGCGCTTTCCCGGCATCCGCGACTACATGGAAGAGACCAAGGAGTTCGCGCGCAAGAACGGCTATGTTGAAACGCTGTTCGGCCGCAAATGCCACTATCCGGACATCAAGGCGTCGAATGCATCGATCCGCTCCTTCAACGAGCGCGCCGCGATCAACGCACGGCTGCAAGGCACCGCGGCCGACATCATCCGCCGCGCCATGATCCGGATGGACTCGGCGCTGACCAAGAAAAAGCTCGCCGCGCAGATGCTGCTGCAAGTGCACGACGAACTGGTGTTCGAAGTGCCGGAGGGTGAGGTCGAGAAGACGTTGCCTGTCGTCACCAAAGTGATGGTGGATGCGCCGATGCCGGCGCTGTCACTCTCGGTGCCGTTGCAGGTCGAGGCCCACGCCGCCGACAATTGGGACGCCGCGCATTGATGCCGTCATTGCGAGTCGCTTTGCTCGCAATGACGGAGAGGTAAGATCCTCTTACTGCGTTCGCGGCCAATTCTCCGGCGGATACGGCACGTGCATGGTCATCAGTACGATCGGCGCGCCGCCGCTTGGCGTGACCTGATGTGGCGTATTCGGCGGGATCAGGATCATGTCGCCCTTGACGACTTGATGGTCTTCGCCGCCGTCGATCGATGGACCGCTCAGGTTGTAGGCGTTGACTTGCTTGCTCATCGACCAGCTTGCCGCCAGTGACGATGTTGCCGGCGCCTTGCAGCACTACCATAAGTTCGGCATCTTTTTCATGCACGGCCGCCCCCGCACCGGTCGGCCGGTATTCGAGCTGGGCTCGATACGGCGCGAGCAGCAGGATTGGCTCCGCCGTCACCGGCGCGTCACCTTTGCGGTCGGCCTTGGCCTTGTCGACCAGCGCCATGATGTCCTTGTCGCTCATGAAAACGGTGGCCGGCGGGGCAGCGGCCTGCTGGGCAGAAGCGGCCGACGCCGTTGCGGTCGCGAGAACCGCCGCTGCTAAAAATTGAATGCGCATGTGAAGTCCTCCCGGTAGAGTTTTTGTCGCCCGTCACTAAGCGGGCGTCATAAAATAACAGAAGGCTTTTACGGCTGCATCAGGAAAGGCAACGCCATGAAGACAACTCTGACCGTGATCGGATTTCTGCTACTGGCGATGGGACTACTCTGGATGGGGCAGGGCGCAGGCATAATCCGCTGGCCCGCGGAGAGCTTCATGATCAGCCAGAGCCAATGGATTTATTACGGCGGCGCCACCGCACTGGTCGGCGCAATCATCGCGGTCATCGGCGCGCGGCGTTAGGTGCAGGTTTTATTCCGCGGCTTCGATCTGGATGCCGGCCTGCTCGCAGGAATTGGCAATATCGCAGACCGTGGCGCGCTGCATGTCGCGCTTCCAGCGCAGGTCGTCGAAGTCGGCGCCGCGATGCATGGTGCAGCGGTTGTCCCAGATCACCAGGTCATGCAGCCGCCAGCGGTGGATATAGACGAACTGGCGCTGCGTGGCGTGCGCGGTGAGCTGGTCGACCAGCGCGTGGCCTTCCGCCTCCGGCATTCCAATGATGCGGCCTACATGCGACGCAAGGTAAAGCGACTTGCGGCCTGATTCCGGGATGGTGCGCACCAGCACCTGCGGCACCGGCGGCAAGCCTTGCCGTTCCTCGTCGCTGAAATTGGTGAAGCCGAGTTTCGCCCGCGAATTGAAGATCGAATGCTCGGCGACGAGATTCTCGAGGTGGCGCTTCATCTCGTCCGGCAACGCGTCATAGGCAGCGCGCTCATCGGCGAATTCGGTATGACCGCCGATCGGCGGGATCGAGCGCGCATAGAGCAACGAGGCGCGCGCCGGCAGGTGCTTGAACGAACTGTCGGTATGCCATAGCCGGTTGCCAAGCTGGAACATGCGCTGCCGCGAGTCCTTGCCCCAGACATTGTTTTCCGGATCGAGATTGGAGACGTCGGCGAATTCCTTTTGCACGCGCAGCTTCGCGTCCTTGCGGTGCAGCGCGATGGTAGTTTCCAGCGGGCCGAACAGCCGGGCGAAGTCGAGGTGCTGGTCCGCCGACAGATGCTGATCGGGAAAAATCAGCACGGCATATTTGGCGAATGCGTCGAGGACATCCTTGGCGTCGGACGGTGCGAGCGGCGCGGACAGATCGACGTCGCCGATCTCGGCAGCAAATTCCGGCGTAACCGGCTGGACGGTTATGGCCATTGGAGTCGCCTCATGGACATTGCCTCCCGGAGATTTTGTGTTTTGTTGATTGAATCACAGTGGGCCGCTGTGCGCAATTGCATAGCCGCGGTTCATGCGCCGTCTTTTTGATTGATCGGCGGCTGCGAAGGCGTACTTTTGAAGGCGAGGTGAGGGGGATTGGATGTCGGCACAAGCGCAAATCTCAGGTAAGCCGCCCTTGGCTTTGCCGCGCGTGCCCTGGCGTGAAGTCGGCGCCGCCAGCGTCGGTAACGCGCTGGAATTCTACGACCTTGTGATCTACGGCTATTTCGCCGTCGTGCTCAGCAAGCAGTTTTTCCCGGCGGCGAACGAAACCGTTTCGCTGATGTTGGCGGTCGGGACGTTCGGGATCTCGTTTCTGATGCGCCCGCTCGGCGCCATCGTGCTTGGCTCTTACGCCGACCGCGCCGGGCGCAAGGCGTCGCTGACGCTGTCGATCCTGTTGATCATGCTCGGCACCGTGATTCTGGTGTTCGCGCCGACTTACGCGCAGATCGGCGTGGCGTCGCCGCTGTTGGTGCTGCTGGCGCGGCTCATTCAGGGCTTCTCGACCGGCGGCGAGTTTGGTGCTTCGACCGCGTTCATGGTGGAATATGCCACCGCCGGGCGGCGCGGCTATTTCGGCAGCTGGCAAGCGTCGACGCAGGGCGTCTCGACATTGTTTGCCGCCGGCATCGCGGCGTTCTTGAGTTATATGCTGACGCCGGAACAGATCAGTGAATGGGGCTGGCGCGCCGCGTTCGCCGTCGGTCTGCTGATCGGACCGGTCGGGTTCTACATCCGCAGCAAGATCGAGGAGACTCCGGAATTCCGGAAGGTTACCGCCGACCAGATCGAGAAATCGCCATGGCGCACAGTGCTGCGCCGCGACTGGCCCTCTCTGTTGCTTGGTATTGGCGTCGTCGCCGGATCGACCGGCTTCAACTACGTGCACAAAGTCTACATGCCGACCTACGCACTGACGCAATTGCATTTCCCGCCGACCAGCGCGTATCTCGGCGCGGCAGTGGTGGGGCTCGTTCAATCGTTTGCCGGCCCGATTTTCGGTACGATGTCGGATCGGTTCGGACGTTACCGTGTGCTGTGGATCGCGTTTCCGCTGGTCTGCGTCACGACCTATCCGATGTTCCTGATCCTCAACACCTGGCCGACGCTGGCAACGCTTGTCGCGGTGCAGGCTTTCGTCGGATTGTTGAACGCCGCGTGCCTCGGGCCGATCTCGGCGCTGCTGGCGGAGATTTTCCCGACCAGCACGCGCAGCACCGGCCTGGCGCTGAGCTACAATCTTTCGGTGACCCTGTTCGGCGGCTTTGCGCCGCTGATCGCAACGTCGCTGATCGCAGCGACCGGCGACAAGCTCGCGCCGAGTTATTACGTGATGGCGACTGCTGCGCTCAGTGTTGCCGCTATCGTGATACTCGCGGTGAGTAATTCGCGGCGCGCTTCGCGCTAAAGTTTACGCGATCGCTTCCTTGAGCACGTTGCCATTGGCCTGGACGAACCAGCGCTCGCTACGCATCGGCTTGCCTTCGAGCCGTTCCGCCATCCAATCGGCTTGATACTGCCGCGGCTCCGGGCCGTTCTGTGTCGCCGTCGTCAGTGCGACGCTGTGATTGCCGCCCTCATAGACCAGGAGTTGCTTCGGGCCGCCGAGCGCCTTCATGAAGGCGTCGGTGTATTGCAGCGGGCAGAGCTGGTCGTATTCGCCGCAGGCGACGATATAGGAGCCCTTCACCTTCTGCGCGTAGCCGTTCCAGTCGATGGTTTTGCGGAACTCGTCGAACTCGCGCTCGTCGGTGATGCCGGACATGAACATGAAGCGCTTCTTGAATGTCGGCGAAGCGCGATTGAAGATGGTTTCGCCGCCGGGCTCGTAGCAGGTGCCGATCACCGCGCAGGCTTTGTAACGGGCGTCCGCCGACATCATGATCGCGGTAAAGAACGAACCGAAGCTGACGCCGGTCATGCCGATCTTGCCGCCATCCACTTCAGGCCGCTTGGCGAGCCAGTCCGCCACGGTGCGCGATGCTTCCGCCCAGCCCGGTACGTCGACATAGATGCCACGCAGCGGTGGTTCCCAGTAGCCGGGTCCTTCGAAGGCCAGCACCGCGTAGCCGCGCTCCATCCACGCGTCCTTGTAGAGCGAGACCGAGCGCTCCTTGAAACCGTCCATGCCGGACACCGCGACGATCACCGGCACCTTGCTGCCGCTCTGGTAATTCGGCGGCAGGTGGAAGATCGCCGGCAGCGTCTTGCCACGATAGGGCAGTTCGATCCATTCGACATGGTGGTCGGCGAGCGCGATATATTTGTCGAAATTCTCGCGCTTCCTGCCGTTCTGCATTTTCAGTCTGGCGTCGACCTCGTCGATAGTCCACATCGCCGAAGCCCAGTAGTTGGCAGCGAGGAAATAATTGTCGCGCGCCGCGGTCTTGTTGCCGGCCTGCTCGGCGTCTTTGGCCATATCCTCGCGCTTCTTCGCCAATGCCTCGAAGGCCGGACCGATATCGACCAGCCGTTTCACTTGCTGGCGCAACTCCGCTATGTCCGGCACCACCGCAGGGCCGCCGGCGCGGATCGCCGCGCCGGTGTGGCTCTGATCCCAGTCGATGCCGTTGGCCTGAATGATGTTGTCGAGCAGCCAGCGTTGCTCGTCGAACCGTTTGACCACCGGCTCGCCTTTGGGAGCGCGGTTCGACCAGTCGCGGCCGCGGCCCTCGGAGGCTTCGGCGGGAGGCACCACTGCGTTGGCGATAGCGGCGCTAGCCGCTGCCGCCAGCGAGCCTGATTGCAGGAATGAGCGGCGATCCATGGTGCCTCCCCAATGCTGATGCCGCAGTATGCGCTTACTGCGTGCGCTGCGCCGCTTCAGCCACGATCTTGTAGGCGTCGTTAAGCGCAGGCTTCTGGGCGGTGATTTCGGCAACGGCGCTGGAAAAGATCTTCATCAGCTCGGCCTGCTCATCGGGTGGCAGATTGATGAGTTCGCCGCCGGAATCGGTCCAGCCCTTGCGCGCTTTCTCGACGATCTCGCTGGCAAGCGGCGCAATCGCGGACTGCTGCGCGGCGGCGTCGTCGTCGATGATCTTCTGCAGGTCAGGCGGCAGGGAATCGTACCAGGCCTTGTTGACTTCGGCGATCGCATACACGGGCGGCTGGCCGGTTTCGGTGACGTATTGCGCGGCGTCGCGGAAATGCAGCGGCGTGAACACCACGATGCCGCCGATCGCGCCGTCGATGGCGCCTTGCTGGATTGCCGGCACCACGTCGCCGAGCGTCATCGCCACCGGCGTTGCGCCAAGGCGCGAGATCGGCCCCATCTGGAATGGCGACGCCAGCACGCGGATCTTCTTGCCCTTGAAGTCAGCAAGGTGACGGATCGGCGTTTTGGAGACGACGGATTGCGGCGCGTTCATGAACATGGCGACGCCGTGCAGCCCCTTGTTGGCGCCGAGACCTAACATCAGCTTCTTCACCTCCGGGTCGGCGGCAACTCTCTGTCCATGCGCCATGGAAGTGACCAGGCCGGGCGCCGCCATCACCTCGAAACGCTCATCGACGCCGACAAAAAACTCCGGCGGGATCACCGCGCACTGGATTGAGCCGAACTGCGTGCCCTCGATCTGCCGCGGGATCGTGCCGAGCTGGCTGCTCGGATAAATCTCGGTCTTGATGCGGCCGCCGGAATCCTTCTCGATCGCCGCCGCGTAATTCTTGGCGAAGAAGAAGCTCGGGTCGTTGAGCGTCGGCAGCGTGAATTTCATCGTCCAGGTTTTGTCAGGTGCCTTGTCTGGTGTCTTGTCCTGTGCCTGCGCTACGCAGAGCGTCAGCATCGAAGACAGAACGGCCAAGCCGGTTCCTGCTGCCGCGCGCGCACAGAAATTTCGTCGCTTAAAATTCATTGTATCCTCCCAGACTTATGAGGCGCGCATATTAGCCTGTTTGCGCAAAAGCGGTAGGTTGGACGCGCGCTATGACGCCGCAGTCTGGCTAAAGTGGTACGACCGCAATGGCCTCGACTTCGAGCAGGCCGCCTTCGTGCGCAAGCTTCGAAATCTGGATCGCGGTCGAAGCCGGCGGTGCGGCGGTGTTCACGTAGCGATTGCGGACTTCGAGATAGACCGGAATCTGCCCGATATCGACGAAGTAGGTGTTGAGTTTCACCACGTGCTCGAACGTGGCGCCGACCGCGGCGAGCGCGGTCTTGATATTCTCGAAACACTGCACGGCTTGCGCACGAAAGTCGCCCGGCGCCCCGGCGAACTTGCCGTCGAGTGTCCGGCCGAGCTGTCCGGCAAGATAAATGGTGCGGCCTGGACCGGTGGTTTCCACAATGTGGGAATAGCCGCGCGTCGAATGCAGGCTCTTCGGATTGAAGAAGCGATGGGTGGCCACGTTCGGACTCCTTGCCGGCGGCCTGATTGCCGCCGTGGGTATCCTAACTATCACCACGTCGCGGCCAAGACGCCCGTGCGATCAGGAAGGAGACGATCGCGAGTCCCTGCACAACCGCGGCTGCAATGAAAACGGCCGGCGTGGCCCGGGCCGCATCGGCGCCGGCATGCGGCGCGAATTCAAGGATCAGACCGAATACCGCCGGCGCAAAGGCATAGGTCGCTTGGCTCATCGCGACGATCAGGGAGACCACGCGCGACACTTCCGCTTCGGGAAATTCCGTTTGCGCGATAAGCGGCGGCAGGGAGGTCGCGTTGCCGATGCCGGCGCCGAATAGAACAACGCCGAGCAGCAGCAATGGAATATTGTCGCCGGCGGCGAGCAGAAACGCGACCGAGCCGGCGATTTGCACGGCGTAGTTGGCGCATGCCAGCAGGCGTCGGTTGTCGCCGCGCGGCATCAGCCACACCGCGACCGTACGCCCGGCAATAGCCGAAGCGGTCGCGGCGGCGGCCGCGAGCCCAGCGAACTGCTCGCCAAGCGCCGGCACTAGCAACGAGAAAAGGTGTGCGACCAGGCCAATCTGCGCAAACAGGCCGAGCGCCATGCCGGCCGCGAGTGTGAGGAACCGAAAATCGCTCCACAGCCAGATGCCGGGATTCGTGCCTGCCGATGAAGACACTTCTGTCGACGGCGTTATCGGTTCACTGTCGCCGTCGGGATTTAAGCCCAGTTGTTGCGGTGTGCGGGCAAGGTAGATGTCCGCCATGACCCATGTGGCGGCCACCATCGCCAGTCCGAGAATCGTGGCGGCGAGCGGAAATCCCAGCAAGCCGATGGCGGCGACCCAAAGCGGCGAGAACACCAGGCCGCCGACGCTCGAGCCGTTATAGGCGGAAGCCAGCGCCGCCGGCCGCATCCGCACAAACCATGGCGACACGATTGCATTGAGAGCAGCGGCACTCATGGTCACCCAGCCGCCGCCGCTGAGCATGGCCGCGATAAAGAGCTGCCATGGTTCGCCGACCACAGCCCAGCCGATAACACCGAGCGCGAGTGCGATTGAGCCGGCTTTGGTCACCGCCGGCAGTCCGAACTGCCGGTAGAGACGCGGCAGGTTGGCGACCACGATTGCGCCGAACAGGAAGTGGACGGTTACAGCCGCCGAGATGACCGCAAGCGGCCAGCCGCGGGTGTGCTGCACCGTGTGGAGAAAGATGGGCGGGCCGTAGAAGCCGAAGCCCCAGCCAAAAATGGCGAGCACGAACGCCGCGCCAACGACGCGCCAGCCATAGAACACTCCGGTTTGCTGCGCCAACGCCGACCCCGTCACCAATCCGCACCCATTGCAGCAAAACCGCCGGTCCATGTGTTACGGCAACGGCCGAACTGTCGGTTTAGCGGTACGTGCCAATCAATTCTTCTAAAAAGAGAGGAGACAGTTACGGTTGCGCACAATCATGCATTACGACATTTGACGCTAGACCGTGCGCCGGCTGGGCATCCAAGCGAGGTATCAATGTCGCGCAATTTGAAATTCCTGATAGCGGCCGGTGCCGTTGTGGCATTCGCCACACCGTCGCTCGCTGCGCCGCCCGATCGCCGTGTCGCCCAGGACACGCGTGACTCTGCGTTCGTGTTTCGCAATGACGGCAAATTCCTGGGCAGGGATCCGGACGTCAATGTCCGGTTCGAATTGATGCGGGACGGCTACGCCAACGAAAATTGATTCAGGCGTTTTGCGATCTGCTGAAGCAAGAAGCCTGCAGGCTTCTTGCTTTTCATTTTGAGAATTTCGCCGTCACGATTTTGCGCGTGTGCGCGCTCAATCGCGACGTAAAGGTTCCATCGACTGTTTTGCCCGCTTGACAATGTGAGCGAACGGTCCAACATTTTCGTCGTCTCTTGCGACGCGGAGGTTTGGATGAATCCACCGGGTCAAAGAGCCGCGATGATTGCCTGAAGCTCGGTCCGGGCGCGGCATAGCGGCAAATATACGGACAGTTCGCCGGTGGCGGCCCCAGCGGGTCGCATCAGTCAGGCAAGACCCCAATTCGGTCGCCCCGGCGTACCTTTCGCTTCAGTTTCGTTCGCAAACGCTTCGACGTTTCCGTGGTAGGCGGAGGCGCGAAAGCGTTTTTATTTTTCCGGCACCACCGCAATGGCCTCGATCTCGTACAGAGCGCCGTCACGCGCCAGTTTCGAGATTTGAATCGTCGTCGAGGCCGGCGGAGCCTTGGTGTCGACGTAACGGTCGCGCACTTCGAAATAGATCGGCAGGTGCGCCATATCGATCAGGTAGTTGTTGACCTTGACCACGTGCTCGAATGTGGCACCGACCGCGGCAAGCGCGTTCTTGATATTCTCGAAACACTGCACGGCCTGGGCGCGAAAGTCGCCCGGCTCGACCGGCGAATTTTCCGTCCGCTGTCATGCCAAGCTGACCGGACAGGTAAATGGTGCGGCTCGGGCCTTTGGTTTCCACCACATGGGTGTAGCCGCGCGGCGCCGGGATGCTCGGCGGATTCGAGAAAACGATGGACAGCCACGTCGGTCTCCTTTGCGATCTTCGATGAAACGAATTCAGTCGAGCTTGATATCGGCGGTGCGGATGACCTTGGCCCACTTGTCGTTTTCCCTGTTGATGAAATCGCCGAACTGTGCGGCTGTCATCGGCATCGGTTCGACGCCCAGTTCGGCAAGCTTGGCTTTGGCATCCGGCGTGACCAGCGCCGCACCGAGGGCGGTATTGAGCTTGGCGATGATATCGGCTGGCGTGCTTTTAGGAGCGCCGACGCCGTACCAGCCAAGCGCCTCATAGCCGGGCACGAATTCGTTGACGGTCGGCAGATCGGGCAGAGCGCCAAGCCGCGCCTTGGTGGTCACTGCAAAAGCTTTGACCTTGCCGCCTTTGACGAATTCCATGGACTGCGGGATCGGATTGACGACGAACTGCACCTGGCCGCTGATCAGGTCGCTCATGTAATTCGTGCGATAGGGCACGTGCACCAGATCGACACCCGCCATCATCGCGAACAGCGCGCCAAAGATATGAGATGACGTGCCAATGCCTCCGGACGCGTAGTTGATCTTGCCGGGGTTTGCCCTGGCATAGGCGATGAATTCCGGAATGGTATTTGCGAGGCAGCGAGTTGGTCGCCAGAATAACGTAAGGCGCGTTGGCGATCGGCGAGACCGGCGCAATATCGCGGATAAAGTCAAAGCTCAGGTTCTTGTAAAGCGAGACGTTGAGCACGTTGGTGAGCACGTCGACCAGGATGGTGTACCCATCCGGATCGGCGCGCACCACGGCTTCGGTGCCGATATTGCTGCCGGCGCCCGGCCGGTTCTCGATAATGAAATTCTGGCCGAGCCGTTCCGACAGCCATTGCGCGCCAAGACGTGCGACGATGTCGGGTGCGCTTCCCGGGGGAAAACCGACGATGGTGTGCACCGGCCGTGACGGATATGTGTCGGCCGCCGCCATGAGTGGCAGCGCCGGCAGCATCGCCGCGCCGGTTGCCAAATGCAGGAATTGTCTACGGGGAAGTTTCATCGCATCCTCCAGCCATCACCGCTTGTTGCGCTCGAAGGCGCCGCGGTTTCCGGCAGGATAAGTCGGCCTTCACGAGGGATAAAGTGCGGATACTGCTACGTGCGACATACGGGCTTTTTGCCGCGGTCCTGGTCTTCGTCCCGGGCGCCGCGAACGCCGCAGCCCTCGATGGCGCGGCGCTGCATTGGGTCTGGGCTTTGCCGTTCGTCGGGATCCTGCTGTCGATTGCTCTTGGACCGCTGCTGTTCAAATCGTTTTGGCACCACCACTACGGCAAATTCGCTTTCGTCTGGGCGACATTGACGCTGGCGCCGATGGCGGCGCTCTACGGCGCCGACACGGCACTTGCCGCATTGATCCATGCGCTGCTTGGCGATTATCTCGGCTTCATCGCCATTCTGTTCGCGCTCTACGTGGTCGCGGGCGGCATCCTGGTGATCGGCGTCGCTGCGCGGCACGCCGCTGGTCAACACCGCGATCCTCGCCTTCGGTACCGTAATCGCAAGCGTCGTCGGCACCACCGGCGCCGCGATGATCCTGATCCGGCCGCTGCTGCGCGCCAATGCCGAACGCTTCAACAACGTCCATGTCGTGGTGTTTTTCATTTTTCTGGTCGGCAATATCGGTGGTGCGCTGTCGCCGCTCGGCGATCCGCCGCTGTTCATCGGCTTCCTCAACGGCGTCGATTTCTTCTGGCCGGCGAAGCATCTGTGGCTGCAAACCGCGTTCGCCGCCGGATGCGTACTGGCCGTGTTCGTTGTGATCGACGCCTGGTTCTATTTCGGCGACCGCAAGGTCACGCCGGTCGGCGATGCCGCGCCAGCATGTCCCGTTGCAAGTGCGGGGCATCGTCAATCTGCTTCTGCTGGTGCTGATCGTCGCCGCCGTCATCGATTCCGCGCTGTGGAAGCCTGGCATCTCGTTCACGGTGTATGGCACCGTCCTGGAATTGCAGAATGTTGCGCGTGACGCGGTCTTGATCGTCGCCGCGCTGCTGTCGCTATGGCTGACGCCGGACGAGCATCGCGAAGCCAACGGCTTTTCCTGGGAGCCGATCCTCGAGGTCGCGCTGCTGTTCGCGGGGATCTTCGTCTGCGCCGTTCCGGTGCTGGCGATGCTCGGCGCCGGGCATGACGGCGCTTTCGCCTGGCTGCTCGGAGCGGTCACCAGCGCGGATGGACAGCCCCACCTGGTCGCCTATTTCTGGCTGACCGGCATCCTGTCGGCGATCCTCGACAATGCCCCGACCTATCTGGTGTTCTTCAAACTCGCCGGCGGCAACGCCGCCGACCTGATGGGGCCGCTATCCGGGGTGCTTGCCGCGATCTCGATGGGCGCGGTCTATATGGGCGCGCTCACCTACATCGGTAACGCGCCGAACTTCATGATCTACGCCATCGCCACCGAGCGGGGCATCCTGATGCCGAGCTTCTTCGGCTATCTGGTATGGTCGGTGGTGATCCTCGGCCCGGTGTTTGCTGCGGTGGGTTATTTCTTCATCATGGACCAGAGCTGGTCATCGCTGCTGCATTTGCACTTTCCGCAATAACCGCAAGGCCGGTCATTAAATCCGCCACGCCGGGACAATGATGAATTGGGCGGACGATCCCTCGTTTGTTTATTTGTTTGTTCTCAGAGTGAAGTATCAGCCGTTGTTGAAAGCGTTGTCCGGGAAATCCTGACGAGACAACGTATGCGCGAGAAAAATTGTGTGTATGATGAATAGTATTTCGAACTGATTGTTCTTTTCAGTACACGGTCGGCAGGTGGAAATGGTCTAAACAGCCATCACGATGGCGATGGAGTCGAAGATATGCATCGGCGCTATCAGTACATCAATATTCCCACCGAAATCGTTCGGACGGTCGTCGCCGTCGCCGAACTAGGCAGCTTTTCCAAAGCCGGCAACAAACTGGGCCTCAGCCAACCGGCAATCAGCGCCCAGATGAAGCGCCTGCAAATTCTGGTCGGCGGCGATATCTTCGAAAAGTCCGGTGGTGGGGTTGCCCTTTCACCGAAGGGCAAGCTAATTCTAGCCCACGCTAAAAAGCTGCTCGATGCCAACGACCAGATATTGTCGATCGGTGGCGCGGAAAACGATGCGCAGCCAATTCGCCTTGGTCTTTCAACGATTTTCATCGGTCAACTTCTGGACAGCTTGCCGAGTGTGAAGCTCGCCAGCCAGTTGTCCATTGCCTGCGATCACTCTGCGGGGCTTACCAAGGCGTTTGTTGACGGCTACCTCGATATCGCCTGTCTCGTTATGCCCGAGCATCCGCCGGACCTCGGTGAGGTGATTTTTGCCTGGGAGGAGGAAGCGGTTTGGACGAGAAGCCGCGACTTTGTTCTGGGGCATGCCAGCCCGGTTCCCCTGATTGGCTGGCCGGGAAGCCCACAGGACGCGTCGATGATCAGCGCGATTGAAAAGGCAGGATTGACCTATCGTTTTGTGCTCACCAGCTCGGACCATCACGTGCGTATCTCCGCAGTGGCGGCCGGGATCGGCATCATGAGTATACCGTTGCGTCTGCTCGTTCCGCCGCTGATCGTCGCCAAAGAGTATTATTTGCCGAAGCTTGATCCGGTTCGTGCCAGGATCGTCGTGCGGGAAAATTTCGATCCGGGCCATATCACACCTCTCATCGACGCCCTGAAGGCGCTTGCGCCGTCCCGGCGCCAGAAAGCCTCCGCTGCGCGTAACGGCGAGTCGGTCGCCGCAAACCCAGTGTAAAGATTCGGGATATGCATCGACGCTATCAGCACATCAATATTCCTACCGAGGTCTTTCGCACGCTGGTCGCGATTTCCGAGCTCGGCAGCTTCTCGAAGGCCGGCGAGAAACTAGGTTTGAGCCAACCGGCGATCAGCGCTCAGGTCAAGCGCCTGCAAATTCTGGTTGGCGGCAATGTTTTTGAAAAGACCGCAAACGGAGTCGCATTCACCGGCAAGGGCAACCTCATTCTCGCCCACGCCAAAAAGTTGATCGAGGCCAATGACCAGATTCTGTCGATCGGCGGCGCCAGCGACGAGTTGCAGCCGCTTCGCTTGGGGGTTTCGACGACATTCGCGGATCAATTCCTGCACAATTGGCCGCCGCCAAATCTGGTTCGGCAGGTATCCTTTGTCTGCAATCACACCGCCGAGCTCTCCAGGTCCCTGATGGACGGCTATCTGGACGTTGCCTGCCTCATCAATCCGTCCGACGACCTCGGTAAGTGTGTGTTCGGCTGGGAAGAAAACGTTGTTTGGGCGCGCGCTCGCGACTTCGTGCTCCGCCCCGGCAGTCCGATTCCGCTTGTCGTATGGACCGGAACGCCGCTGGATGCCGCAGTCATTCGGACTCTTGAACAGGGCGGGCTGGCCTATCGTTGCGTTTTCAGCAGTGCCGATCATCACGCGCGCGTGGCGGCAGTGGCGGCCGGTATCGGGCTCGCGACGTTCAGGGAACGGCAGGTGGTGGCACCGCTCGTGATCGCGAGGGAGTACTATTTGCCTCCGTTAGCGCCAGTGCGGGCCGGAGTCCTTGTGCGGGAAGGTGTCGACGTCATTGCGGCGGAAGCAGTTATCGACGCCCTGAAAGCGCTGGCGCCGCCGCCGGCGCGAGCGAAGTCCGTTGCGTGATGCTGGTTCAGATTCGTGAAAAGATTCATTCACGGTCTAGGTAATTCACCAATGTCATATTTCTCGCATGCGAAGACTTGCGCACGCGAAACTGCATCATTTCCACCAAACCAATCCCGCCGTTTCGGCGGTGGAATTCCCGATCGTATTTCGCTTTTCATGGCGATGCTGTTTGGCATCATCACCTACGACTCCTATCTGGTCGTCGTTCATGGCGTCGAGCAACTTGCCGCGGAAGCCGCGCGTAGCTCGATCGCCGGGCTGAGCTGCGATGGCGCGGTGGTGGTGAATTGACCAGTCTGTCGCTGCGCGTCTGTTCCGGGGCGGGGAATGTTTGGTCACTTTTCTTCCGATATGATCTCTTTGGTTATGATGGGTGGCCTTATCCTGCTCAGCGTAGGGAACGTTGATCGGTGACCCCGGTCGAGCAGATTTGACATCCGCTGTCCGCCGGGCCGCAAGCGCGGTGGCCGTCGATCTTTGGGTCGCGCGTGTTTTGTGCAAAAGTCCCGCCCAGCGCGTAGCCGGTTTTCCGAAAGGCTGCGGCCGTAGCGGTTGGTGGCCACTTTGGCGAAGTCCGGAAAAGCAGAGTTGCCCGAGGCCTGGCTCAAGCTGGGCGAACGAACGCCGCTTGCCCGTTTCGGGCGTCTGCACATTCGCCTGATTCTCGCTGCGGTTTTCGGTGCGGCGGTGATGATGGCGCTGTCGGCACTGCCGTGGCGGATACCGACCCGTATTCTCGTCGGCTGGGATGCCGGCGTGTTGCTGTACCTCGTGCTGATCTGGCGTGTGGCGGCCAACTGCTCGGTGGAGACAATTCGTTATCGGGCGGCTGTCACCGACGAAGGTGCGATAGCACTGCTCCTGTTCACGACGGCGGCCGCGGTCGCCAGTCTCGCCGCGGTGATCGCCGAGCTCGGTCATTCACCGGGTCCGTTCCGGATCGGCCTTGGCGTCGGCACCGTGCTGCTGTCCTGGCTCTTCATGCACGCAATATTCGCGTTGCACTACGCCCACGAATTTTACGGCGAGGGCCGCGATCATCGCATCGGCGGTCTGATTTTTCCCGGCGATGAAGATCCGGATTATTGGGACTTCCTGTATTACTCGCTGGTGGTGGCGATGACCGCGCAGGTGTCCGACGTTCAAATTTCCAGCAAGACAGTACGCCGCCTGACAACCGCACACGGCGTCGTCTCCTTCTTCTTTAATGTGGCGGTGCTCGCCCTCGGGATAAACATCGTATCGTCTTTGATGTGACTCCTGTTCGTCATGGCCGGACTTGTTCCGGCCATCCACGCCTTTGAGCCAAGGAAGACGCGAGTGCGTCGCGAAGCTCTCGCCGTTTACACTTTGTTTGCCATACGGCGCAGTTGAGCGCGCCGGATTTGGCGTCAGCACAGCTTCTTGAATCTTTTCGGGCGATGCTTTGTCGCAAGTCATTCAAGGCTCGTCTGGGCTGCGAGGAATGCCGTGATGTATTTGCGTTGCAACATACCGCCGCGCCGGCGCGCCGGCGCAATCGCGAGTGTGTTCGGTGCGGTTGCATTGTTTGCAGCGCCGATGCCGGCCCATGCCGGCGGATTATTCGACTTCCTGTTCGGCGGTGCGCAGCAGCGGCCGCCGGCCGATGTGAACTCCTACGCCGATCCTTCAGCGCCGGTCGGGCGCGTTGCGCCGGCGTCGCCAAACGGTTCGGAGAATGTCCGCCAGGGCAGCGACACCGGACACGGCGTGGCGTTCTGCGTTCGGCTTTGCGATGGGCAGCACTTCCCGCTCGAGCACGTCACGAATTCGACGCCGGTCGAGACCTGCCGCGCGATGTGCCCGGCGAGCAAGACCAAGGTGTTCTACGGCAGCGAAATCGGCGCCAGCAAATCAGGTGACGGCCAGCATTACGCCGACCTCGACAACGCCTTCATCTATCGCAAGCAGCTCGTCGCCAACTGCACCTGCAACGGCAGGGACGCGCTCGGGCTCGCGCCCTACGACATGACCAGCGATCCGACGCTGCGGCCGGGCGATATCGTCGCCACCAAGGACGGCTTCCAGGCCTACAGCAAGAACGGCGCGAACGCGGCGTTCACGCCAATCGATACGGCCGACGTTGAGGCGCAGCTGATGCACACTGCACCGGTGCGGCTGTCGCAGCGCGGCAAACAGTCTACTGATGTTACGGCAACGCCGGTGCAGGACAATCAAAATCCGGGTACATTCACGTCGCGGTTCGACACTCCGCTTGAGGGCCTGCGCAATCAGTCCTTGAGATAGCCGACGACATCCTCGGCGATTGCCAGCGATGAAGTCAGGCCCGGCGATTCAATGCCGAACAGATTGACCAGCCGCGGCATGCTGTGGTCCGCCGGGCCAACGATCATGAAATCAGCCTGGCCTTCGCCCTTACCGGTGAGTTTTGGCCGGATGCCGCAATAGTCCGGCACCAGCGAGCCCTCGGGCAGCCGCGGCCAATAGGTGCGGATGCGTTCGTAGAAGCTGTCGGCACGGCGCGGATCGACGGTGTAATTCTCTTCCGCGATCCACTCGACGTCGGGACCGAAGCGCATGCGGCCGGCGAGATCGAGGGTGACGTGGACGCCCAGCCCGCCGTCGATCGGCGTCGGATAGATCAGCCGCGAGAACGCCGGCTTCCCGGCGAAACCGAAATAGTTGCCTTTGCCGAGCACCAGCCGCGGCACCAGGCCTGCGGGATAGCCTTCGATCTTGCGAGCGAGGTTTTGCGCGCCAAGGCCCGCGGCGTTGATCACGGCGTCGAACTGGATGGTGCCCGGCTCGCTGCCGCCGAATTGCACGTGCCATTGCCCGGCGTTGTGGCTCATGCGCTCGACCGGAGTTTCGAAAGCGATCACGCCGCCGCGGTCCTCGAGGTCGCCCTGCATCGCCAGCATATAGCCGTGGCTGTCGATGATCCCGGTCTCCGGCGACCACAGCGCGCCGATGCAGAACAGCTCTTCCTCCATGGCGCGCGCGGCATTGCCGCCGATCATCTCGACGCCTTCGACGCCGTTGCGCAGCGCCTGCGCCATGATGGTCTCGACCTTGGCGAGCTCGGCCTCGTTGGTGGCGACGACGAGTTTGCCGCATTTGCGATGATTGACGCCGTGCGAGGCGCAAAATTCGTAAAGCAGGCGGCGTCCGCGCACGCACAGCAGGGCGCGCAGCGTGTCGGTCGGGTAATAAAGTCCGCCGTGGATGACTTCGCTGTTACGCGAAGAGACGCCGTTGGCAATGCCGCCGGTAATCTCGGCTACCGTCACGTCATGGCCGCGCAACGCCGCTTGCCGCGCGATCGCGAGACCGACAACCCCTGCGCCGATGACGAGAACCTGCATCCGCTAAATCAATCGCGCTTCCACGGAATGATCAAGCGCTCGATCTCGTTGAGCACGATGGTCAGCACGAAACCGATGATGGCGATGGTGAACAGGCCGACATACATCTGCTCGACCGAAAACGTCTCCCACGCCGTCCAGATCATGTAGCCGAGCCCGCTCTTGGCGCCGATCATCTCGGCGAGCGCGATCAGGATCAGGCCGATGCCGATGCCGAGCTTGAACCCGGTCATGATCACCGGCAGCGCGCCGGGCAGGGCGATGGTCCAGAACGTATGCCAGCGGCTGGCTTTGTAGTTGCGGCCGACGTCGAGATAGATGCGGTTGATTTCGAGCACGCCGGTGGTGGCGTTGATGATGACCGGAAAAAACACGCCGATCGCCACCATGAATATTTTTGAACCTTCACCGAGGCCGAAGATCAACAGCGCCAGCGGCAGGATCGCGCTCTTCGGGATTGGGTAGGTGGCCGCCACGATCGGATCGAGCGCGGCGCGCACCCAGCGATTGAGGCCCATGGCGATACCGAGAACGAGGCCCGGCACGCCGCCGATGATGGCGCCGAGCGCCAGCCGGCGCAGGCTGACCAGGGTGTTGGTGATCAATTCGCCCGACCGCAGCATCTCGATCATGGTGGCGATGACGCTCGATGGGGCAGGGAAGAAGCGCACGTCGATAAAGTGTAGCCGGGCCGCGATTTCCCAGATGGCGAGCAAAGACAACGGCGAGACGATGCTCAGGATCCGCTCGCGGGTCCGCATCGTGATGGTGAAACTCTGCTCCGGAGCGCCGGCAATGGTTTCGGTGGTCATGCTAATCGGTCCTTGTCGTGGGCGGCTTTAAGTATTTTCCCGATCGCGGGCGCGCTGCACTTCCTCGCGCAGGCCGGACCAGATGCCGGAGACCAGTTCGCCGAACTCCGGCGCCTTCTGCAACTCGATGATGTTGCGCGGGCGGGCGAGCGGCACCGGCACCATCGCTTTGACGCGGCCGGGCTGCGCCGTCATCACCATGATGCGGTCGCCGAGATAAACCGCTTCGTCGACGCTGTGGGTGATGAACACGACGGTTTTTTTCTGCTCTTCCCAGATTCGCAGCAGCTCCTCCTGCAGGAGCAGCTTGTTTTGCGCGTCCAGTGCTGAGAACGGCTCGTCCATCAGCAGGATTTCCGGATCATTGGCGAAGGCGCGTGCGATCGAGACGCGCTGCTTCATGCCGCCGGAGAGCTGGTGCGGGTAATAGTCGGCGAAACGGGTGAGGCCGGTGGCGTCGAGATAATGGCCGACGCGTTCCTTGACGACGGCCGTCGGCGCGTCGCGCATGCGAAGCCCGTAAGCCGCGTTGTTCCACACCGTCATCCAGGGAAAGATCGACTCGCCCTGAAACACCATGGAATTCACCGGCCGGTCGGAGCCCGCGGGCGTATCGACCTCGATGGTGCCGGCGCTGGCGGTTTCGAGGCCGGCCAGAATCCGCAGCAGCGTGGTCTTGCCGCAGCCTGAGGGGCCGACGATGACGAAAAACTCGCCGCGGCCGATATCGACGGTGACGCGATCGACCGCCGTGAGTTGACCGAACACCTTTTGCAGGTCGCGGATGCGGATCGCCGGCTGCGCCGAGGGCGCGGGGCGTTCAGCGCCGGTGACGGCGCGCAGGTTGGTAGCGGTTTGGCTCATTGGCGGCATTGTGGCGGGCAATCGGTCCGATCTCAACTCGCCGTTCCGGCGGAGAATTGCAATGGATTCCGGCCTTTCGCTATAACTGCCCAACTTTGCTTAACTTGGCCGGGCGCGCCGCGCGGTCGTGTCGCAGTTCATCGTCGGGCCACACCGGCCCGTCATCTTGAGGGGTATTTCATGGCGGAGAATGTCATCCGGGTCTGTGGGCAGTCCGAAGTCGGACCAGAGACCGCGAAAGCCTACGAGGTCGGGGACAAGCGGGTCGCGGTCTATAATCTCGGCGGCGAATTCTATGTCACCGACGACGAATGCACCCATGCCTCGGCAAGCCTGGCAGACGGCATCCTCGAAGACGGCATTATCGAATGCACGCTGCATTTCGGCGCGTTCGACGTGAAAACCGGTGCGGTGAAGGCGCCGCCGTGCTCGATCGCGCTACGTACATATAAAGTCATCCTTCAGGGCGACGACGTCTGCGTCGATCTCGAGCGCGACGCAGCCGGCGAGCCGGCCTGATGGGCGAGGCCGGCAGGCCGGTCGGCCTCGGCATCGTCGGTCTAGGCATGGCGGGCGCAGTGATGGTCCGCGCCGCCGCCGACCATCCCGGCATCAATGTCGTAGCGGCTGCGGAAACCCACGCCGCGCCGCGCGAAGCGTTCGCTCGCGATTTCAACGCGAAGATCTACGACGACATCGCCGCGCTGTGCGCCGATCCAGCAGTTGAGGCCGTCTACATCGCAACACCGCACCAGTTTCACAAACCGCACGCCATTCTGGCGGCGCAGCACGGCAAGCACATCATTCTCGAAAAGCCGATGGCGCTGTCGCTGGCCGATTGCGACGCGATCATCGCCGCGGTCGAGAAAGCCAAAGTCTGGCTGATTATCGGCCACACCCATGCCTTTGACCCGGCGGTGCGGGAGATGCGCCGCATCGTGGCTGGCGGCGAGCTTGGTCAACTCGGCATGATCGCCGGGCTGAACTACACCAACTTCCTCTATCGGCCGCGGCGTCCGGAGGAACTCGATACTGCGCGCGGTGGCGGCATCATGTTCAACCAGGTGCCGCACCAGATCGACATGGTGCGCACCATCGGGGGAGGGCAGTTACGCAGCGTCCGTGCCCAGGTGACGCGGCTCGATCCGTCGCGGCCGACCGAAGGCAGCGCGGCTGTGTTTCTCGACTTCGTGAGTGGCGCCGCCGCGTCGCTGGTCTATGGCGGCTATGATTTCTTCGACAGCGACGAACTGCATTTCTGGATCAGCGAACGTGGCTCGGCAAAGACTCCCGATCAGCACGCTGCGGCGAGACGCTCATTGGGCAACGATCAGGCAGCAGAACAAAAGCTGCGGGTTGATCGCTATGCCTATGGTTCCGAGGCTGGACCACCGCCGGAACACCAGCCGCATTTTGGCGAGATGATCGTGACCTGCGCGGGCGGTGAGATGCGGGCCTCTGCCGACGGCCTGTTTATCTACGATGCCAGCTGTAAGCGCGAAGTCGCGGTACCGAAGAGTGCGGCCGTGCCGGGCCGTAGCGAAGTGCTCGACGACATGATTGCGGCAATTCGCACCGGCAAGCCGCCGCTACAGAGCGGCCGCTGGGCCAAGGCCAATGTCGAGGTGACGTTGGCATTGCTGCAATCGGCCCGCGAACGGCGGGAGATCATGCTGAATTTTCAGGTTGCTGCGGCCTGAGCGCATTGGACGACGTGACCGGTATTTCTATATAGAATGGCGCCAAAGGAGCGGCCCATGAACTATCAGCCCTCAGGTCACGAGTTCGTCGTCGAGGACCAGAAAGCGCAGACCTTTTTCGTCAACCGCGAGGTCTTTATCTCTGACGACGTGTTCGAGCGTGAGAAACGCGCCATCTTCGACCGCTCTTGGGTTTATGTCGGTCACGCTTCGGAATTGAAAAATCCCGGCGACTTCAAGACCCGCCCGGTGGCGGGCCGGCCGATCATTTTCTGCCGTGACCGGGAAGGCGAGGTGCACGCGCTGATCAATTGCTGCCGCCATCGCGGCGCGCTGGTCTGCCGTGAGCGGGAAGGCAACGCGCGGCAATTCTACTGCATGTATCACGGCTGGACCTATCATCCGGACGGCCGCTTGAAATCGGTGCCGGGCGACGATGCCTACGGTGGGTCATTCAAGAAAGACGAAATGGGTCTCGTGCCGGTGCCGCGGCTCGAGCAGTACCGCGATTTCTATTTCGCCAATTTCGACGCTGAAGCTATCGACCTCGCGACCTATCTCGGCAAGGCCAGGGAATACATCGACATCATCATCGACCAGTCGCCGTCCGGGAAGATGCAGATCATTTCCGGCACGCAGGAATATGACATCCGCGCCAACTGGAAGCTGCTCGTTGAGAACAGCGTCGATGACTATCACCTGATCTCGACGCACTCCACGTGGCTCAACTATATGCGCAATTCCGGCGTTAACGTCACGCCGCCGAAGGGCGAACTGCTGCCAACGCGCGGGTTCGGCCGCGACCTGGGCAACGGCCATTTGACCACCGACAACCCAAACTATCGTGGCCGTCCGGTGGCGCGCTGGATTTCGGTCTATGGCGAGGACGCCAAAGCCGATATCGATGCGCTGCGCAACGAGCTGGTGGAACGGCTCGGCTCGGCGCGGGCGGCGCGCGTCGCCGACACCAACCGCAATCTCGCGATCTTCCCGAATCTCGTCATCAATGATGGTTCTTCGGTCACGGTGCGCCACTTCTATCCAGTCGCGCCGGACCGCATGCACGTCACCGCCTGGGCGCTCGGCCCGGTCGAGGAGACCGAAGCGCAGCGCGCCCGACGCCTGCACGCCTTCCTGACGTTCTATGGACCGGGTGGTTTCGCCACGCCGGACGACGTTGCTGCGCTCGAGGCGGCGCAGCTTGGTTTCGCCGCCTGGCGCGAGGTGCCGTGGTCCGATTTGTCGCGCGGCATGGGCAAGGCGCCGGACCAGCAGCTCGCCACCGACGAGGGCCATATTCGGGTGTTCTGGCGCAAGTGGAACGAGATGATGGGGACACACGCATGAACGAGATTCTTGCGTCCACTGTCTCGCGCGCTGAAGTCGAGGACCTGTTCTATCACGAGGCCGACCTGCTCGATTCATGGAAGCTCGACGAGTGG
The DNA here is from genome assembly GCA_963739945.1 of uncultured Alphaproteobacteria bacterium. Lineage (GTDB taxonomy): Bacteria > Pseudomonadota > Alphaproteobacteria > Rhizobiales > Xanthobacteraceae > BOG-931. The sequence continues at coordinate 145,345 of CAVUCN010000009.1, forward strand.
CTTCAGCTTCTAACCGACGACGCCACATATTATGTGCCGCCGAACGACAAGCCGGACGCGGACGCCCGCTACACGCTGTTCACCATCGCCGACGATATCGTGCGGCTGCGCGAGCGGGTGATCCGGTTGAAGGACCCGAACTGCCATGCCGAATTTCCGCTATCGCGCACCCGCCGGATGATCGGCAATGTGCGCATCACTGGCGTCGATGGCGATGTGATTTCGGTTGCGGCCAACTTCATCATTCATCGCTACCGCCACAACGACCTGCAACGCGTGTTCGTCGGGCACTACCGCCACAAGCTTAAACGGCTGGGCGGGCGCCTGAAGATTGCCGAGCGCCGCGCCATTCTCGACGCCGAGGAATTGGGCCTGCTCGGTTCGGTGAGCTTCATTCTCTGATGTCCGAGCTGGACCGAGTCTTCGATGAACTTTCGAACAAGCGCACGCAGCAGGATCGTGAGCGTCGCGAACGCCAAAAGTTCGCCGCCGATTTCCTGAGCGAATTCTACGAACAGGACATCAAGCCGTCGCAGACATTGAAGACGCGCGGCATCGAGGCGCATTTCACTGACGGCAAGCTGATCCTGCACAAGCCGCAATCCGGTCACTACGAAGAACCGCTGTACATCGTGGTCGGCGAGCAGGGCGAGATCGATATCGCGGGGCGGTCGCTCGGGCGCTATCAGCCGATCGACAAGCTCGCAAGAAAGCGCGAGCTGATCGGTGAAATCATCTCGTTTTTCGATCTTTAAGTATCGCGGCCGGCCTGTTGTCGTCGCATGGAACCTGATCTCCCTTCTGACTTGCAGGCCGGTCTCGACACGCTGACCGAAGGAGTATCGCGCAGCGCGTTGGGCCAGCGGGCTGCCGCGATCTCGCAAACGTATCGTTCCGGCGGAGGTTCGGCTGGCACGATACGGAGCCGGGAGGATGCGCTCGCCTACGCGATGGCGCGGTTGCCGGCGACATTCGCTGCCGCGGCTGCGGCGCTCGCTGCCGTCAGAGACGCCGCGCCCGATTTCGCTCCGCAATCGCTGCTGGATGTTGGTGCGGGGCCAGGCACTGCGTCGTGGGCGGCGAGTGCGTGTTTCCCCGGGCTGGTCGGCATTCATCTGATCGATGAAAATTCGCATTTGCATGAGCTTGCTCTGGAATTGTTCGCCTCAAGCAGCGCGCCCTCACTACGCGATGCCGCCTACGGGAAAGGCTCCGCGCTACGGTTGCTCCCGGCTTCCGAAAAAGCTGACCTCGTGATCGCCAGTTATTTCATCGGCGAAGTACCTGGCGATCAGCTCCTGAATACGGCGGATGCGCTGTGGTCGCGGGCGATTGACACTCTTATTGTCATAGAGCCGGGAACGCCGGCCGGCTTCGCCCGCATCCGCAATGTGCGGTCGCACCTGATCGGGCAGGGTGGGCACGTGATTTGTCCGTGCCCGCACGATCTGGAATGCCCATTGACTGGAGACGACTGGTGCCATTTCTCGCAGCGGCTCAATCGCTCGCGCGATCATCGGCAGATCAAGGGCGCCGCACTGTCGTTCGAGGACGAAAAATTCTCCTATGTCGCTCTCGCGAGGCATAAACCCGGGCGTGCGAGCGACCGCGTGCTGGCGCCGCCGCGCGTGACCAAGGTCCAGATCGCGTCGAAGCTTTGTACCCCGCACGGGCTGGTCATGGACGTTGCATCGCGGCGCGACCGCGACGCATATAGGATGCGAAAGAACTGGCGCTGGGGCGACGCCGTGGACCGGACGGTGGGTTCCGCGGGTGAATCGAACGCATGAGCTTTCGCGAATGAATTCAGTTGCAATCATTGGCGGCGGTATCGGCGGACTGACAGCGGCACTGGCGCTGGCGCGGCGCGGCATCGACGTCGATGTCTATGAGCAGGCGCCGGAACTGCGCGAACTGGGCGCGGGCGTGCAGATCAGCGCCAATGGCACACACGTCCTGCATGCGATTGGATTGAAGGACGCGCTGGAAAAGGTGCAGGTGCTGCCGGCCGGCAAGGCGATCCGGCTCTGGAACACCGGGCAAAGCTGGAAGCTGTTCGATCTCGGCCTAGAGTCGGTCGAGCGCTACGGTTATCCGTACATCACGATCCATCGCGGCGATCTGCATAGCGTGATTGCGCAGGGTCTTGAGAAGGCGCGGCCGGGCGCGATCCATCTCAACCGCAAATGCATCGGGCTTTCGCAAAGTGCCGATCACGTCGAGCTGCGTTTCGAGAGCGGAGATCCGGTCAAAGCCAAAATCGTTGTCGGTGCGGACGGCGTGCATTCGGTTATCCGCGAAAATCTGTTTGGCGCGGACAGGCCGGAATTCTGCGGCATCATCGCCTGGCGCGGCGTCATTACGATCGATCAGGTGCCGGCTTCGATCTCACGCACCATCGGCACCAATTGGGTCGGCCCCGGAGGCCATGTCGTGCATTATCCGCTGCGCGCCGGGAAACTGCTCAATTTCGTCGGCATGGGCGAGCGCGATTGGGCAGTCGAAGGCTGGAACGTGCGTGGCACGACAGCGGAAGCACTCGATGATTTCCGCGGCTGGCACGAAGACGTGCATGCCATGATCCGCAGCATCGACGTGCCCTATAAATGGGGTCTGGCGTTGCGGCCGCCGATGCAACAGTGGAGCAAGGGCCGCGTCACGCTGCTCGGGGATGCTTGTCATCCGATGGTGCCGCTTCTGGCACAAGGCGCAAATCAGGCACTCGAAGACGGTCTTGTTCTTGCGCGGGCCGTCGAGACATACGGCGAGCAGCCGGAAGCGCTGGCGCGCTACGAAATCAGCGCGGCGGGAACGCGCCAACAAGGTGGTTGCCGGCTCGGCGGCGATGATCCCGCGCTTCCACAACCGGGCCATGGTCGATGCCGCGTCGGCGCAGGCCCATGTCGAGCATGAGTGGCAGGAAGACCGGGTTCGCGAACGCTACGACTGGCTGTTTACCTACGACGCGACAACCGTGCCGGTCTGATTTGTGCCGCAGTTTCGCCGCTGATCAAAAGTCATTATAAGCGCCATACGAACCGCGCAGGCTAAAAGAGGAAAAGCCAATGTATTCAGGCCCCGGCGTGAAAACCGATCCGAATTTCCCCATTCCGGACGCGATGAAAGCCTGGGTGCTGGGTAATCCGGGTGAGCTCAAGCTGATCGACAAGCCGGTGCCGGTGCCGAAGCGCGCCGAGGTGCTGGTGCGGATCGATGCAGTTGCCATCTGCGCCACCGACCTCGAAATTATCTATCACGGCCCACCCGCATCTTTTCTGGGCGGCATGCCGTTCAACAAGAATTTCACGCCGGGTCACGAATATATGGGCACGGTGGTCGCGCTCGGTCCGGGTGTTGACGAATACAAGATCGGTCAACGCATCACGGTCGAGATCCATGCCGGCTGTGGCCAGTGCAAGCGATGCCGCGCCGGGATGTACACGTCGTGCCACAACTACGGACTCAATTACGGCGACGTCGACAAGGGCCATCGCGCCAACGGCTTCACCACCGATGGCGGCTTCTGCGAATATCAGGTCAACAATATCAATACGCTGGTCGCGATTCCGGACGAGATGTCGGACGAGGAAGCGACGCTGGTCGTCACCGCTGGCACGGCGATGTACGGACTGACCGAGCTCGGCGGTCTCGTTGCCGGCGAAAGTGTTGTCGTTACCGGGCCGGGGCCGATCGGCTTGCTCGGCGTCGCCGTAGCGAAAGCAATGGGTGCGCACCCGGTAATCCTCACCGGCACGCGCGATAATCGCCTGAAGATCGGCAAGGAGCTCGGCGCCGATTACGTCATCAACGTCCGCGACGAAGAAGATGCAGTCGAGGCGGTGAAGCGGCTCAATGGCGGCAAGGGCGTCGATTATGTCGTCGAATGTTCCGGCGCGCCGAACGCGGTGAATGAGGCGGTTCGCATGGTCAATCGCGGCGGCAAGGTTTGCCTTGCAGCATTCCCGCACGCGGAAACGCCGGTCGATGTCGCGCATATCGTACGCAACAACATTTATCTCTATGGCATTCGTGGCGAGGGCAAGAGCGCGACGCATCGCGCCGAAGCGTTCATGTCGCAGAAGCGCTTCGATGCCACCAAGATCCACACTCACACGTTCCCGCTCGACGATCTGCCGACGGCGATCCGCTATGCCAAGGACCGTGTCGAAGATGCGATCAAGGTGGTGGTGAAGGCCAAAGGTGCTGCCGCGCACCGCGTTGCCGCCGAATGAGCAGGCGATTTGGACGGCTCTGCGCCGCAGCGCTCGCTGCGGTGCTTGTGTGTCCGCTGCCGTCCTCCGCTGAAACCTGGCCGAGTCATCCGGTCCGAATCGTCAACACATTCGCGCCGGGTGGCGCGGCGGACATCCTTGCCCGCATGGCGGCGGATCAGCTCACCAAGGCATTCGGCCAGCAATTCTACGTGGAGACCCGCGATGGCGCCGGCGGCGTGATCGGTGTCGATCTGGTCGCCCATTCCGATCCGGATGCTTACAATTTCGTCATCACCACATTGTCGCTGACCGCGATCAATCCGCTGATCAATGCCAAGATCGGCTACGATCCGTTCAAGGATCTGACCCACGTCGCCTATCTCGCGGGATCGCCAATCGTTTTCATCGTCAGCGCCAAGAGCGATGTGAAGACACTGGCGGATTTCATTGCCAAGGCGAAAGCCAGCCCGAAACCATTGAGCTACGGCGTGTCAGGTTTCGCCAGCGCCGGACAGATGGTGACGGAATCGTTTGCGCAGGAAACCGGCGTTAAATTCCAGGTGGTGCCGTACAAGGGCGCGGCGCAAAGCCAGCTCGACGTCGTCGCTGGCAATATCGACTTCGCGACGCCCACCGTTACGTCGGCGTCGCCGCAATTGCAGGGCGGCACGGTGACGGCGCTGGCACAGACCGGCAGCGCGCGATTGCCGGACTATCCCAATGTGCCGACGTTCAAGGATCTCGGATACAGGCTCGAAGCGACCAACTGGTTCGGGCTTGCCGGTCCGGCCGGGTTGCCCAAGGAGATCGTGCAGAAGGTGAACGCCGCGATCAATGCCGGCATGGCGCTGCCTGAAAATCAGAAGCGCATCAATGCGCAGGGCATGATCGTTATGCCAATGGACGTCGAGGCCTATCAGGCGTTCGTTCCCAATGAAGCGTTGCGCTGGAAACCGGTGATCCTCAAAACCGGGCTGAAGATGGAATAGGGTGCTATTTCTTCCTGATCCGGAATGTCAGCAGCCGTTTGTCCTTGAGCGTGTCTTCCAGCGTATCGCCGGTCTGGTTGATGAGGTTTGGGATATCGACCCCGGCAAGGGGGTCGGTGCATTCGACGATCAGGATGTCGCCTTTAGCCATACCGCCCAACGCCTTTTTGGTGCGCAGCGCCGGGAGCGGGCATTTGAGGCCGCGCAGATTGAGCGTCTTTTCAGCCATTGCATCCGTCATCGTCCGCGGAGGCGGACGATCCAGTAATCCCTGTCCAGTAGGATATATACTGCCTTTCGCTGTGTACTGGTTGCCCCGCCGTTGCGGGACATGACAAGAATGATGACTTCGGATTTCACCACGCAACGCATTACGCGCCTGACGCCGCGTGGCGCCGTGCTTGCCTTGATCGGCGAGCGTGTCAGCGCAGTGCAGCCACAAACCGTTGCTGTTACGGCTGCACTTAACGCCGTGCTGGAGGAGGATGTCGTCGCGCCGGCGTTGCCGCCAAGCGCTATCGCGCTGCGTGATGGTTTCCCCGTGGAAGCCGGTACTGTTGCAGATGCCGGCCCCTATGCGCCGGTGGCATTGCCCAACGTGCGGGCGATCGACTTAGGCGCTGCGATGCCGGAAGGGGCCGATGCCGTATTGCCGTTCGATGTGGTCACCCGGCGCGGAGAACGCCTGGAAGCGATTGCAGGCGTTGCTGCCGGCGACGGCATATTGCCAGCGGGCGGTGATGCTACGCCGCAATCGCCATTGCGCCGCGCAGGCGAGCGAATTCGTTCGATAGACGTGGGCATTCTCGCCGCCGCAGGCATCGGGACTGTCGCCGTTCGAATGCCACGCATCGCGCTTGCGCGTGGCCCTGCCGACGATATTGCCGATGAGCGATTTCAGATGTTGTCGCGCGCGATCCGGGACGCCGGAGGAGTTGTCGCCGAGAGGCCGCTCTTGCTTGAAACGGCACTGGCGGAGAACGCCGTCGATGCGGTTATCGGCATCGGTGGCACCGGCAGTGGTCAACGCGACGCATCGGTAAACAGGCTTGCCAGACTTGGCCGCGTAGAGACCCATGGCATGGCGATCACGCCGGGCGAAACGGTGGCCCTCGGGTGGATTGGCGAACGGCCCGTGCTTTTGCTGCCGGGCCGGTTCGACGCCATGGTAGCGGCCTGGCTTCTAATCGGGCGCTATCTCGTCGCCGCGCTGAACGGTGGCAACGTCGAAGAGATACCGACCATCATGCCGCTCAAGCGCAAGATTACCTCAACCATCGGCATGACGGAGCTGGTACCGGTGCGTCGCGTTGAAGGGATGGCGGAACCGCTTGGCTCCGGTTATCTGTCGTTGACGTCACTTGCCCGCAGCGTTGGGTGGATTTTTGTGCCTGCCCAAAGCGAAGGTTTCGCAGATGGAACGCTGGTCGCGGTGAATCGATGGCCGTGACTCCGCAACCCGGCAGTTCGACGTCCGCAGTTCTCGACGCCGTACGCCGCGCGGCGCGGCAGGAGCAATTTCTCGAAGTGGTCTCGGCTGATGAGGCGCGGCGGCGCTTTGAGGCCTGCGTCGATCGTTCGCCGCTCGGCGGCGAAACGCTGGCACTTTCGGCTGTGCTGTCGCGGGTGTTGTCGGACGATGTTGTTGCGCCGGTCGATGCGCCGCCGTTCGACCGCTCGAATGTCGACGGCTTTGCCGTTCGTGCATCCGACGCCAATGGCGCCAGCGATGGCGCACCGAAGCGTTTCAAGCTCAATGCCGAAGTCATCGCCTGCGGCGTGCAGCCTGCGATCGAGGTAAAGCCGGGCACCGCGACGGCTATCGCGACCGGTGGCGTCATTCCGCGCGGGGCTGACGCGGTGCTGATGATCGAGCACACCGAGCTTGTCGAAGGCGCGACACCGGCCATCGACTTGCGTCGCGCGGTCGCCGCCGGACAGTTCGTGTCCTACGCCGGCTCCGATATCGCGCGCGGTGAAACGCTGCTGCGAAAAGGCACGCGGCTTGGCTCGCGGGAGATTGGCATGCTGGCCGCGTGCGGACTGGCGAAGATCGAAGTCGTGCGCCGCCCGCGCGTCGCCGTGCTCTCGACCGGCGATGAATTGGTCGAGCCTGGTAAGCCGCTGCCGCCGGCCGGCGTCTACGACAGCAACGGCGCCATCCTCGCCGCGGCGATCACCGAGGCGGGCGGCGATCCGGTGCCGTTCGGCGCATTCCCGGACGACGAGCTTGCGCTTGAGCTGGCGATGCGCGCGGCGCTCGAAGCCTGTGACATGGTCGTGCTCTCGGGAGGCACCTCGAAAGGTGCCGGCGATCTGTCGCACCGGATCGTGTCGCGGCTTGGCAAGCCCGGCATTCTGGTGCACGGCGTCGCGCTCAAGCCCGGCAAGCCGCTCTGCCTCGCGGTGATCGGGGACAAACCGCTGATCGTGCTGCCGGGATTTCCGACCTCGGCGATTTTCACGTTCCATGCCTTCGTCGCGCCGGTGATCCGCGCCCGTGCCGGATTGGCGGCTGAAGCGGCAAGGACGTCGGAGGCGCGCGTGCCGGTGCGGATTCCTTCCGAGCTTGGCCGCGAGGAGTTCGTGCTGGTGTCGCTGGTCTCCGGCGAGGACGGCACGATCGCGTTTCCGACCGGCAAAGGCTCCGGCGCGGTGACGGCGTTTTCGCAAGCCGACGGGTTCCTCACTATCGATCCGCTGGCCAGCGCGCTTGATGCAGATACCAAGGCCGAAGTCACACTGATCGGCGAGGAGGCGAGGGCGCCCGATCTCGTCATCATGGGCAGTCACGACATTGCGCTCGACGTGGTGGTCGGCGCGCTGGCGGAGCGCGGTTTCCGCGCCCGCACCATCGCTGTCGGTAGCCTCGGTGGCGTTGCCGCGGCGAGCCGCGGCGAGTGCGATCTGGCGCCGGTGCATCTCGTCGATCCGGCAACCGGCATCTACAACAAGCACCTGCTAGCGCCCGGGCTGACGCTGGTGCCGGGCTGGAAACGGATGCAGGGTTTTGTTTTCCGCTCAGGCGACAAGCGATTCGAGGGCTGCTCGGCCAGCGAAGCGCTCAAGGCCGCGCTTTCCGATCCCGCGGTGCTGATGGTCAACCGCAATACCGGCTCCGGCACGCGCGTCCTAGTCGATGGGTTGCTCGGCGGCGCACGGCCTGCGGGCTATCCCAATCAGCCGCGCTCGCACAATGCCGTTGCGGCCGCGGTGACCCAGAACCGCGCCGATTGGGGCGTCTGCATCGAGCCGGTGGCGCGGATGTACGGCCTGTCATTCCTGCCGATCGCACCGGAAGAATATGACTTTCTGCTGCGTGAGGCGCGCCGCGACCGGCCGGCGGTACAGGCCTTTCTGGCCGCGCTGCGCGATGAAAAAACGCGTATGCGTATCCGTGCCCTCGGCATGGAACCCACTATATAATGACGCATGCGCATTATCGGCCTTGCGGGCTGGAGCGGCTCCGGCAAAACGACGCTGGTCACCAGCGTGATCCCGGTGCTGGTCAAGCGCGGCCTGAAAGTCGCCACCGTCAAGCACGCGCACCATGATTTCGATATCGACCAGCCGGGCAAGGATTCCTGGATGCACCGGCAGGCTGGTGCGAGCGAAGTCGCCATCGTGTCGAGCCGCCGCTGGGCCATCGTGCATGAACTGGGCGATGAGCCTGAACCGGCGCTGGTCGATGTGCTGGCGAAACTGAGTCCGGTCGATCTTGTGATTGTCGAAGGCTTCAAGCGCCATTCGCATCCGAAACTCGAAGTCTATCGCGCCGCTGTCGGCAAGCCGCTGCTGCATCCGGACGATGATTGCATCGTCGCTGTGGCAACCGACGCACCGCTGCCGGAAGCACAGGTGCCGGTTCTGATGCTCGACAACTTTGAAGGCGTTGCAAACGTGTTCGAAGCAGAGGCGCTGCCGCTTGATCGGATCGGCGGTTCTTACAGTACGATCGCGCGGGGTGAGGACTGATGGCGCAGCTCACCGACGATTGCTTCGCCTTCAATGGTCCGCTGCTTCCGGTCGCCGACGCCGAGCGACTGATCGGCGAGCGCGTCACGCCGGTGAACGGTCACGCAACGGTGCGATTGCGCGACGCGGTCGGGCGCGTACTTGCCGAAGATGTCGTGGCTCCGCTCAACGTACCGCCGTTCGACAATTCCGCCGTCGATGGTTACGCGGTGCGTGCCGACGACTTGAAATCCGGCGGCGAGATGCGTTTGCAAATCGTCGATCGCGTTGCCGCGGGACACGATGCAACCCATGCGCTGCACGCCGGTGAGGCGATCCGCATTTTTACCGGTGCGCCGATGCCGGACGGTGCCGACACAGTGTTCATGCAGGAAGATTGCCGCGTCGAAGGTGGCGCGGTGATCGTGCCGCCAGGATTGAAGCACGGCGCCAATCGCCGGTTGGCCGGCGAGGACATTCGTGCCGGCACTGTGGCGTTGCCGGCCGGACGTAGGCTTGCGGTTCAGCATGTCGCGCTCGCCGCCGCGCTCGGACTGACGGCTTTGACGGTGCGCCGGCGGATACGCGTCGCGCTGTTCTCGACCGGCGACGAGATTGTCGAGCCGGGGACGAAACTGCCGCGCGCGGCGCTCTACGATTCCAACCGTTATCTGCTGTCCGGTCTGATCGCCCGCATGGGCGCCGAGATAACCGACCTCGGCATTCTCAGCGACGATCCGAAAGAACTGGCGCGCGCGCTGAAAGCCGCGGCGGAAGATCACGACCTGGTGCTGACGTCGGGCGGTGTCTCGACCGGCGAGGCGGATTACGTCCGCAGCACGGTCGAAAGCATCGGCAAGGTCGTGTTCTGGCGCGTTGCGATCAAACCCGGGCGTCCGGTGGCGATGGGTGTCATTCCGACATCGAAGCCGGGCGACGGCGCCGCGTTCGTCGGGCTGCCGGGAAATCCGGTCGCGGTGTTCGTTACTTTCGTGCGCGTGGTACGGCCATTGCTGTTGCGGCTCTCCGGCGCGTTGCCCGAGCCGTTGATTGCGATGCTGGCGCGCGCCGCATTCTCCTACAAGAAGCGCAAGGGCCGCCGCGAATACGTGCGCGTTTCATTGCGGCCGGCAGCCGACGGAACCGTCGAAGCGGTCAAGCACGCGCAGGATGGCGCGGGCGTCATTACCTCGCTGACCGAGACTGACGGCTTGGCGGAACTGGGCGAGGACGTTACCAGCGTCGAGCCCGGTTCTCCGGTCGGCTTCCTCTCGTACGCGTCGCTGGTCGGCTGAAGCGGCGCCCGTTATAACAGCGCACCATAAAAAGACTGGCGCGGAGGAATACATGCAATTTGCGCGGGCGATCTCGCTGGCGACAACCACACTGGCGCTATTGGCTTTCGCCCAAGCTCTCGTCAGTCCAGCGCAAGCGCAGCAACCGGCCGCATCGTGGAAACCAGCCGGAAACGTCGAATTCGTCGTCGGCGCCGGGCCTGGCGGCGAGAACGACCGGATCGCGCGCGCCATCCAGCGGGTGCTGACCAAGGAACATCTGGTCGACAGCATGACGGTGCTCAACCGGCCGGGTGCGGGCCAGATCATCGCCATGAATTATCTCGCCGGCAAAAGCGGCGATGCCAACGAAATCGGTCTCGCCTCCGGCAGTTTCGTCAACGCGATTGCCCGCAATGGCTCGGACCTCAACAAACATCTCACGCCGATCGTGAAGCTGTTCGACGCCTATCAATGTTTTTTCACCAGCGTCGACTCGCAATTCAAGACGATGGTGGATGTGCGCGACAAGCTCAAAGCCGATCCGACCTCCGTGACGTTCGCTTTTCCGGTCGGGCTCGGCAGCCCGTTGCACATTTCGGTGGTCAATGTCGGCAAGGCGGTCGGCGCCTCGGCGAGCAAACTTGTCACGGTCGTGTTCGACTCCGGCTCCGACGTGTCGGCGCAGGCGGCGGGAAATCATATCGACGTCGGCGAGACCAGCATCGGCAGTTCGATGCCGCTCATCCTGGGCGGCAAGCTGCGCATGCTCGGCATTGCGTCGCCGGAACGGTTGCCGGGCGAGCTTGCGAAGTATCCGACGCTGCGGGAGCAGGGCCTCGACGTCATCACCGCCAATTCCTACACGGTACTGATGCCGAGCGGACTGACGCCCGAGCAGATCAAATTCTGGGTGCAGGCGCTCGACAAGGTGATGGAAGACCCGGACTTCAAGCTCGATCTCGATCGCAATTTCTGGACCTTGCAGCCGGTCCGTTATCCCGAAGCCGCCAAGGTGATGCAGGACGAGTATGACGATAACCGGAAGATTCTCACCGAGCTTGGGATGTTACAGCAGCAATGAGTACGCCACGCACGCTATTCGAAAAGATCTGGTCCGAGCATGTCATCGTGGCGTCGCCGCAGGGCGAGGAACTGCTCTACGTCGATTTCAATCTGATCAACGAGGGCCAGTCGTTTCTGGCCTTTGACCAGCTTCGCATCGAGGGCCGGCAGTCGCGGCGGCCGGAGCAGCATCTTGCGGTCACCGATCACTACCTGCCGACGATCAACCGTGCGGCCGGGCCTTCGGCGATGCCAAATCCGGAAATTCGCCGCGTCGTCGAAATGATGGAGGAGAATGCGCGCGATTTCCGGCTGCCGCATGTCGGCTGGTATCACAGCGATCAGGGCATTGCTCACGTCATCTCGCCGGAGCTTGGCATCTCGCAGCCCGGAATGCTGATCACCTGCAACGACTCGCACACCGCGACCAACGGCGCCTGCGGCGCGCTGGCGGCGCCGATCGGCGGCGGCAACCAGTTGCGTCACGTCGTTGCTACGCAAACAGTCTGGCTGAAGAAGCCGAAGGTGATGCGCATTTCCATCGACGGCGCGTTGCTGGCCGCTGTGACGGCCAAGGACGTCATCCTCTCCGTCATCGGCCAGATCGGTGTCGGCGGCGCCACCGGCTACGCGGTAGAATATGCCGGTTCGGCGGTGCGCAGCATGTCGATGGAGGCCCGGCTGACGATCTGCAACATGTCGATCGAGGCCGGCGCGCGCATCGGCATGATCGGGCCGGACGACACGACGTACCAGTTTCTCAACGGACGGCGGCACGCGCCGAAGGGCGCCGACTGGGACAAGGCGCTGGCGTATTGGCGGACGTTGCCGACTGACGCGGGCGCTGGCTTCGATCGCGAGCTCAAGTTCGACGCCGCGCGCCTCGCGCCGATGGTGACATGGGGCACCAGCCCGGAAGATTGCTCGCCGATCAATGGCGCGGTGCCCGATCCCGCTTGTATCGGCGACAACGACCGGCGCCGCCATGTCGAGCGCGCGCTGGATTACATGCAGCTCAAGCCGGCGATTCCGCTGGAGCAGGTTGCCATCGACCGTGTGTTCATCGGCTCCTGCACCAATAGCCGCATCGAGGATTTGCGCGCCGCGGCGGCGGTGCTCAAGGGACGGCGCGTCAGCGTGCCCGGCATGGTTTCGCCGGGCTCCAACGCAGTGAAGCGGCAGGCGGAGGCCGAAGGGCTCGACCGCATTTTTCTCGACGCCGGCCTCGAATGGCGCGATCCCGGTTGCTCGATGTGCAACGGCTCGAACGGCGAGCTGGTCGCGCCGGGCGAGCGCTGCGCCTCGACCACCAACCGGAATTTCGAGGGCCGTCAGGGCCGCGGCGCGCTCACTCATATCATGAGCCCGGCGATGGTCGCGGCGGCCGCGGTGTTCGGCCGGCTCGCCGACGTGCGGCAACTGTCGTGAGGCCGTGATGCAGCCGTTCACTGTCCTCACCTCGGTCGCCGCGCCGCTGGAAATCCCGAAGATCGACACCGGCATGATCCTGCCGGGCCGCTACATGCGCCGGCACCGGCGGCCCGGTCATGATTACGCCGAGGCGTTCCTCTACGATCTGCGCTTCGACGCGGCGGGCAAGCCGCGCGCCGACAGCGTGTTCAACGATCCGCTCTATCGCGACGCCAGGATCCTCGTCACCGACAGCGATTTCGGCTGCGGCTCGTCGCGCGAGGGCGCGGCTTTCGCGGCGCTCGATTTCGGACTGCGGGCGCTGGTCGGGCCGAGCTTCGGCGAAATCTTTCAGGGGAACTGCATCCAGAACGGCGTTCTCGCGATCACGCTTGATGAGAGCATCATCCACGATCTGTGGCGGCAATTGAAGAAACAGCCGGGCGACGCGATGACCATCGACCTGCCCAGGCAAGTCGTGATCGCACCGGACCGTTCCGAACATGCATTCGAGATCAGCCCGCTGCGCAAGGAGCGCCTGATGCAGGGCATCGACGACATCGATGTCACGCTGGCCTATCGCAACGACATCGAGAATTTCGAAGCCAAACGCCGCGCGGCCTATCCCTGGCTGCCGACAGCGAGCCGCGAGTAGCATTACGCATCCGGATATTGCCCGGCCAGGGCCTCCGCGCGCGCTGCGTCCTCAGGCGTATTGACGTTGAAGAACGGATCGACCGGACTGTCCGGCCAATCGGCCAGCGCAACGCCGTGGCGCGCAGTCCAAAGCTCGATCTTGTGCAGGTGTTCGTCGACCAGCGCGTGCCGCAGATCGTCGCGCAAATTCACCGGCCACAGTCCGACCACCGGATGCCGCCAATCGCCGGACCGCGCGCAGGCGAGCGGAACATCGAGCCGCTTCGCGCGCGCCATGCAGCCGCTCTGCGAGGTCCTTCGGCAGGAACGGGCAATCGCCCGGCACGCTGAGCAGCCATTCGGTCTGCGGCGCGTTAGCCGCCGCCCAATCGAGACCGGCAAGGATACCGGCCAGCGGCCCGGCAAAATCCGGCACGCTGTCGGCGACGACCGGCAAGTTGGTATCGGCGAAGCGCGCCGGATCGGCGTTGGCATTGATGACGATGCGGCTGCATTGCGGTTTCAGGCAGGCGAGCACGCGTTGCAGAATGGTCACGCCGCCGATCGTGACGCGCGCCTTGTCGCCGCCGCCCATGCGGCGCGCCAGGCCGCCGGCAAGCACGAGGCCCAAAGTCTCGATCGTCATGAGGCGCTGGGTGCAGCTCGTCGCTGCTCCATCAAACGAAGCATCTCCTGGCCGACCCGCTCCGCATCCGCGATTGCGACGAAGCCGCCTTTGCGCATCATCTGCCCGGTATTGGTTCCCCAGGGCAGTGGCGAGGTCGACTCGTTCATGAACAACACGTTGCCGCGCCCGTCGGCGCCGGACTTCGTCTCGACAAAGGCCACCTGCTCCAGCGGGTAACCGGTGGCCGTGCTGCCCTTCACGATGAGCGCCCGTTTGTCAGTGAGTGCGAACACCGTAGAGGATGCACGCCAATACGCCCGCAGTGGCGTCGTCACCATCCACAATCCCATGAAGACGAACAGACCTCCGAACAGGAAGAATGGTCCCGGTGCACGATAGGCCATCGTCATCCAGAATGTTGCGAAGCAAACAAAGAAGACGCCGGTGAGTGTCGAGAAATTCAGCTCATGCCTGGCAAGGCCCGCCGGGGTGGGCTGATCCCACCAGACGAGCTTTTCCCCGGCCGCGAGCCGCCGGGTGATCGATTCCGGTTGCAGGCCGTCCCGGCTAATCGTCATGCACCGCGGCCTTGCGCCGGTGTTTGGCGCTCTCGTCCTCGACATAGGCGAGGTCCTGATCGAACACGATGCGGTCCTCGCCGGCCAGCGCGATAAAACGCTTGCCGCGGGCGCGGCCGATCAGCGTCAGGTTCGCCTTGCGCGCCAGTTCGACGCCCCACGCGGTGAAGCCGGAGCGGGAGATCAGGATCGGGATTCCCATGCGCACGGTTTTGATCACCATTTCGGAGGTGAGCCGCCCGGTGGTGTAGAAAATCTTGTCGGCTGAGCCGACTTTGTTCTTGAACATCCAGCCGGCGATCTTGTCGACGGCGTTATGACGGCCGACGTCTTCCATATAGACCAGCGGGCGATCCTTCACCGCGAGCACGCAGCCATGGATGGCGCCGGCTTCGAGATAGAGCGACGGCGTGGTGTTGACCTTGTGGGTCAGCGTGTAGAGCCAGGAGGTGCGCAGCTTCGCTTTCGGCAGCTTGACGCCTTCCAGCGCTTCCATCAGATCGCCGAACACGGTGCCTTGCGCGCAGCCCGAGGTCTGCACCTTTTTCTTCAGCTTCTTCTCATAGTTGGTTTTGCGCTTGGTGCGCACCACGACGACGGACAATTCCTCGTCGTAGTCGACGCCGGTGACCACATCGTCCGGCAACAGCATATTCTGGTTCAGAAGATAGCCGACAGCCAGATACTCCGGATAATCGTTGATGGTCATCGCCGTGACGATCTCCTGCGAATTGAGGAAGATCGTCAGCGCCCGCTCCACCGTGACCGCGGTTTCGATCGGTGCGCCGGTCTGGTCGACGCCCTTGACGCGCTCGGTGAGGCGCGGATCGTGCGGGTCGGGCCGGAGCAGATAGTCGTCGGGTGAGTTCCATGCCGGTAATGTAAGGGAAGGGGGCCGGCTTCGGAAGCGCACAAAAAGGAAGCCCGGCTCGCGCCGGGCTTCCGTTGCTACTCCACCACTATATTTGGACCACTATACAGGTTTGGCGAAAATCAGCCGTGCAGGCCGCCAAACACCCAGATGAGGAGAATAATTGGAATTGGAATCCCGATGAGCCACAACAATAATCCGCGTCCCATAATGTCCTCCTGCGTCGCCTCATTATCAACGCCTTAACAACGGCGGGGCATGAGTTAAGTTCCACGGTCAAGAGGCAACGCAAGCGGTCTTCAACAGGGGAAAAGGGCGTCGAGTTGTCAGGCAGAAAACCGCCGCTATATTGCGCCGTCCACTGATCCGGAGAGATGGCCGAGTGGCTTAAGGCGCTCGCTTGGAAAGCGTGTATACGGGAAACCGTATCGTGGGTTCGAATCCCACTCTCTCCGCCATCGCAGCGTTCGCTTTTGTTCGCTGACGTCCAGTAACCATCTTCAAAACCATCATTTTTTGTGATATTGGTGTTCTCGCTCATCCGCGGCCGTTTGTCGCCTACCCACAAATATCCGGTTTCATTTGCGGGTAGGGTTTCAGGTACGAGTTGGGCGGACACTTCGGGGAGTTTAATTTTGGCGATCGCAAAATTGAAGGCGCTCAACGTCGCGCGAGAAAAGCGCCCCGGCACCTATGGCGACGGCGGCGGGCTTTATCTGCAGGTCACCGAGAGCGGCGCCAAATCTTGGATCTTTCGTTATTGGGTGGCCGAACGCGATGTTGCAACCGGTGCGCTCGTGCGCGATCCGGTCACCGGCAAAGTAAAAGGCCGCTCGCGCGAAATGGGGCTGGGCTCGTTTGCCACCGTTTCGCTTGCCGAGGCGCGTGACCATGCACTCGAATGTCGCAAGCTTCGCGAGAAAGAGATAGACCCGATTGAGGCGCGCGAGGCGGCGCGCCGGGATGCTGCGCTTACGCGCGCCAAATTCCTCAAATTCAAGGACGCAGCCGAAGCCTATATCGCCGCGCATCGGGTCGCCTGGAAAAGCGACAAGCACGCGGCGCAATGGCCTGCAACGTTAAAGACGTATGCATATCCGATCGTGGGCGATCTTCCGGTGCAGGTCATCGATACCACGGTGGTCATGAAAGTGATCGAGCCGCTGTGGTCCAAAAAGCCGGAGACGGCGAGCCGGCTACGCGGCCGCATCGAGGCGGTACTCGATTGGGCAACCGTGCGCGGCTATCGACAAGGCGATAATCCGGCGCGCTGGCGTGGGCATCTCGAACAGCTTTTGCCGGCGCGAGCCAAGGTTCGCAAAGTCAAACATCACAGTGCGCTGCCATATGCCGAACTGCCGGCCTTCCTGGCGAAATTGCGCGAGCAGGACGGTATGGCGGCGCGCGCGCTCGAGTTCACTATCCTGACTGCGGCGCGCACCAGCGAAAGCACCGGCGCGAGACGCGCTGAAATCGACATGAAAAACAAACTCTGGACTGTGCCTGCTGATCGCATGAAGGCAGGCAAGGAGCACCGCGTGCCCTTATCCGATCGCGCCCTGGCTATCTTGGGTGAGATCGATGCGACAGACGGTAATCAGGACAACTTAGCCTTTCCCGGCCGAAATGTTGATCAACCGCTCAGCAACATGGCCATGCTCAAGGTGCTTGAGCGCATGGGGCGCTCGGACCTAACCGTGCATGGATTCCGCTCGACGTTTCGGGACTGGGCGGCGGAGAAGACAAAGTTTCCGAATGAAATGATCGAAATGGCGCTAGCGCACGCGATCGGTGACAAGGTCGAGGCCGCTTATCGCCGCGGCGATCTTTTTGAGAAAAGGCAGGTTCTGATGCGAGCCTGGGCTAGTTACTGCCTTCAGGCCAAATCGGGCGACAATGTTGTGCCAATGCGAAATGTATTGTCTGGATGACACGGTGTGAAAGGACCAGCTAACTCTTAATCAGCGGGTCGTAGGTTCGAGCCCTACTGCGCCCACCAAATCAATCAAAGACTTACGGATACAACGCCTAATAACTTGGGAGGCTGTGTCCGCACCGTGTCCGCATTAACGCTGCACTTCAACAGCAATGCCAAGAGCCAGCTCTGGCGGCCGCCTAACGGGCTCTTAACAGTCTTCCTATGCCGTCCCCAGGCGGGCAGCCGCGGTGCTCTGGCGCTCGTTACGGAGTGGCGGAGCGGGAAGCCATGGTCGGAACGTCGTCGGCCGAGCAGCGTCATCGCCGCGCGAGCGCAACGCCCGAATATCTTTGGTAAACTGGATCACTTATTCGATGATCTGCGCCACCGTCAAATGCTGCGCTGCGACCTCAAACATTTTCGGTCTTGCGGAGAGGTGGCAGGGCGGTTGAATGCACCGCACTCGAAATTCGGTCACCGCCATTTCAGCCAGTGATGGCCTGTTCTGCACGGTCTTGTTTTCTTTGAGATTTTGGCGAGGCCTTCCACCGCGCCTCGTTCCGTGTCGTGCGCTGCTACCGGGTTGGGTAGCAAAATGGTAGCACGATGTTCGGTTTTCGTTCGATCATCAAATCGTCGTCGGTGAGACGGCGATCAATGGCCGTGTTTCTCGCCACCGGCGAGGTGAGAGCGCAGTTTGCTGATCGATCACTCAAGCGCGCACGGCACCGCATCGGCTGGCCCCAAGCGATCGATGTGCGGTTACTACGAGCCAACAACCACTCGCCATCCTCCTCCCCCGCCGTTATCATTCGGTGTGCGATCTACTTGCGAGAGGCGCGGCGTTGTCGGCAAGCAAATACAAGGTGTGGGCCTGGGGGGCTCCTGTCGGGCAGGGCGTCACGGGTTCGGTGTATGTGGGCATGTCTGCGGTGGCAAAAAAAGCCACCGCAGCTGAACCTCATATTGTCGGCAACGAGCTGGCCTGCAACATCATCGCGAGAATGTTATTGCTCCCATGCCCACCTGGCGCGTTGTTACAGAAGGACGGAGACGTGTACTTCTGCTCCCTCGACTTCAATACCGCTGGTCAGGCTCTTCCCCCAATCACTCCCTCAACCGTGGTTGGTGATCTTCCTGAACTTTCCTGGGGCATCACTCTTTTCGACGTGCTCGTCATGAACGGAGACCGACACGCAGGAAATATATCGTACAACACGACCACCAAAGAGGTGACCATCTTCGATCACAGTCACGCATTTATGAAACCGAGCGGCGACGTTGATGCCACATTGAATGCGAACAATGGTAATCTCGCCATTGCCGGCCATTGCCTTGCTGCGGAATTAAATACGTGGAACGGTTTCGCCCCTTGGATCGCAAAGATGAAACTGGTGCCAGATTACTGTTTGGAGGGCGCCGTAGACGAGAGCTGTCAGGTCGGCATCCCCCAGGCAAAGAAAGCCGCAATTTTCGACTTCTTGCGTGCGCGGCGCGACACCCTAGATGTAATCGTAACGAATAATAAAGCGGCATTCCCGAAACTGCCGGCGATAGGCCCCTGAAGGTGTGGCCATGAGCGTGCACTACTGGATAGCGAAAAATATAGATGACCCGTTTCGGAACGAGACCCGGAACGTCGGCGTGATCGCGCGCGACGCGCGGGGTTATGCCGCGCGGTTTATGGGTGAGCGCGATAGCGGAGAGCTAGACAAGCGCTTACTTGGTCAACGGTTTCGCCACCCCGATGTTTATCTGCAGTGGCTAGCGTACTGGCGCGAAGAGATTAGCCACGGTCGGTTAGATGCCATCGTGAAGGCTGCCACTCCAAACTACTTCGTTGTGGAGGCCGGTGAGATAACGGATACGGGGTCCGATACGATCGAGGCGGTATGCGCGTTTCTCTACTCGCTTTTGATTTCAGACGGTCCGGTGATGCAGGCGTTCGAATTGGCGGAAGAGGAAGACGTAACGCGTGGTTTAGGTTCCGAGATATCACATGCGCTAACGGACTTGGATATTCTCAGCGCTACCGCGAAACTCACTGTTCGGCACCCTGTGAACAGAGACGCGCCTATCAAAGGCAAGCACGTCGTTCACACGCCGTCATTCAGTCAGAAGAATGGCCTGCTCTACGTGTATGAAGCCATCGATTTCACCATGAAGCGCCCCAAACTCGTCCGAGAGCGCGCCGGGTGGATGGCGTACATGTACACTGATATCAAACAAGAGGACCAAAGCGCCAAAACATATTCGATTTTCCGGCCAAGTCAGGAAGATGCTGGTGAAACGATCGAATATGCGAAGAAAATGCTTGGAGGCGAGAGCAGGCTTGTGAATTGGGGGGATGCCAACGAGCGAAAACATTTTCTCAACGAACGGCAGCAGCTAGCTACGGCATTTTAAGCGCTCTCAAATCCTTATTTGTGGCAGGCCCCATTGCGGGGACGGTGACAGTGCTCCACTGAAACCGCAAAATGTTTCAACGGACGATTACGAAACGGATGAATATTGCGACCATGAGATGTCAAAGGACAACTAAGTAGCGGCTAGCTGTGTGTGACGCCCGTCGAGCCAATCAATGACCGAAGAAAACAAAGAAGGAGCTGACCTCACAGAATTACTCGCCTATTTCGGGCGCACTGCATACATGGCAAATGTGCTGGAAATGGCGCTAGCGCAAACCATTTTGCAAGTCGAGTACATGACCAATTTACGGGCGAAGTTCATTGCGACAAAAGGCGAGAATTTCGACCGACGAAAGTACGAAAACGAATTCGATGAGTACTTTAAAGAGCAGCTTTCAAAAACCATGGGTCAGCTCGGTAAGCGGGTCGACGAATTTTCAGACCTAAGCGATGAATTGAAGGGGCGCATTAAAGAAGCTATCAAACGCCGGAATTATCTAACTCACGATTATTGGCGCGAAGCTGGCTATACGTTCGCAACCGAAGATGGGCGTGCAAAAATGATTGCGGAGCTGACGAACGACATAGAGACGTTTGAAACGTTAGCCAAAGACATCATGGAGGCGACAAAACCAGTTCGGGCTAGGCTTGGGATCAGCGAAGAGACCCTTAACGAGAGGGTTGAAAATCGAATGGCCGACCTAAAGGACGGTATGTGTTTAGATTGAGTATATTACTCCTCAGGCCGGGCCATGAACGAGCCAATAGACCACCACTACATTCCGGTATTCTACCTCTCGCGCTGGGCGGGTGACGACCAACGTGTCTGCCGCTTCAGCCGGCCGCACGGCAAGGAGGTGAAGGCGAAGCGCGTTGTTCCGAAAGGGACGGGCTTCGAACCGAAGCTCTACGAGACCCGCGGTCTCCCTTCCGAGCGTGCACAGACCATGGAGAAAGACTTCATGGCAAAGTTGGACACGATGGCAGCTGAAGCGCTGGAATTGCTGGAGTGTGGCCTGCCCGAGAAGAAGTGGACAAGTCGGCCCCGTAGCAGCTGGTCGCGCTTTCTACTCACCCAGATGTTGCGCACGCCGGAGGATATCGCTCAACTGAAGTCGAGCGTTGGGCAGGATTGGGGGAAGGTGATACCGGAGCTGGAGGAGGTCTACGCTGCGCGGCGGTCAGAAACTGATCCTCCCACAATTCGCGAGTACCTTGAGCGGCAGAACCCCGGCCAGACCGACGAATTCGCTTTCAGCGTTGCCCGAAAGCTCATGAACCATTCAAAACTCTGTCAGTTGTTCAACAATATGCATTGGCTCGTCCTGGATGTGCCGAAGGATGAAATCCCTCTGCTGACATCGGATCGGCCGATCTGGATGACGGCTACACTCGTCGAGGATGACGCCTTCATTATAATGCCCATAACTCCGAGAAAGCTGTTCACGGCCGTAGTCAAGCCTGCGACACAGCAAAGGCTCAAAGCGCGCCGAAGGCGCGATCTAGTGAAGGCGGTCAACAAGCTCGTCGTCCAGCATTCGGTCAAGTATGTGTACGGGCTGACTGACAGCATGCTGCCGTTCATTCAGAAGCATATGGCTACGAAGCGACATTCCACTCTGCTCGAAAGGCTAGCGGCCTCGCATGGGCACGAAATCGTTGCGACAGATAGCCCGGTCGTGAGAGGGTGAACTCCTGACCATCTCCATCGCATCTATTTAACTCGCCACTAAAGGTCAGCCCTCAAAACCAGTGGCTTCGGCTCTGAACTTCAGCTGCTTCGCGTCGTCTCTAACGTTGCCTGCCTCAGGGGGTGCGTCGAGTTGGCCGTGAAATGGCGTGCGCACCAACGCCGCGTGGTGCCAGGGTTGGCTGTGTCCGCGTTCTAACGGCGCTCGGTGATCCCCTCTAGCCCTCGTGGACCGCCTTCCGAAGCGCATCCGCAGCATCGAGGTAAAAAACGACTTGGACCTTCGTAGCGACGTCGTCGGACAGATCGATCAGCGCGCGACGGCATGCGACCGGCATCAGCACGGCTGGTTGCACCCTTCTCGAGGGCGAGTTCGACGACGTCGATCGGATTGTGGACCTGCTCGATCGAGCCGCCGAGATTGATGCCGCCGACGACCGCCAGGCCGCCCTTGAGCGGCTTGCCGAGCAGGGAGGAGCAAAGGCGATCAGCACCCCAACACCGAGAGCCGCTCCACTCTTTCGCCGCATCGAACGATCGGAGCTGGACGGCAAATTCGTGTTCGCGCGGGTTGCGGTCACCGACCAGTTCGCTGGCCCGGGCGTAGAGATTCTGCTCCGCAATCTTCACGCTCTCGCGGAACGGCGCCGGCGGCGACTGGTTCAGGATCCGAACGCCGCCGCCAGGCCCCTCGGTGACCTCGATCCGGTAAAGGCCGGCTCCTTCATCCTGCCCGCCGGGGCTGATCGCCCAGACCTGGCCGGCGGGCAAGGGATCGGTCCCGATGCTGTCCTCGCTTTGGAGCTCCGGCGTCGCGACGAACTTCTCGACACCGTCAGCGCCCATGCTGTAGCTGAACTGCGTGTTGCGGAACTCGGCCGAGCCGATCCGCTTCTGCTGTTCCTTCACCCGACGGCGCATTCCAGCGCAAGCCGCACGCCCATTCGAGGTCATCGTCCGGCACCGGCGCCTCGGGATCCGGGTAGAGCAGCTTCAGCAGGCCGCTGACCGTCTTGTTGACCGCGTTCTGATCGCGGCCCGACAATGCGCCACCGAAGTGAACGCGCCCCTGCAGCGTCCCGATCCGCGATTGCGGGCGAAGCCGCGTGAAAGCATTCGGCCAGGAAGTCGCTCACCAGGCCGAAGTGATCGGTGAAGAGTGCTCGGCTGACCTTCGGGACGTCCCAGCCCGGCAGGTAGGCGTGGATGCGGTCCATGAAGGCAGTGTCGTTGCGCATCTCCGGCGGCAGCGGCCCGAACAGATGCCCGACCCGCTGCTGGTGCTGACGTCGACGTCGAAGTTGCCGACCATGACGATGCTGCCGTCGGCGCGGATGCTCTCGCGCCCGCGCGAGAACTCGCCAGACTCCATGTAGCCCTTCATGATGTTGACGCCGTCCTTCTGGTCGAAGGAGACGCCGGAGACCTCGTCGAAGCAGACGACGTCGTACTGGCAGACGAGGCCGCGCTGGCCGTTGGCCATGTTGACGAACATCCGCGCGACGGTCGCCTTGCCGCCGGAGACGAGGTGCGCGTAGGGCGAGACCTGCTGGAACAGGTGGCTCTTGCCGGTGCCGCGCGGTCCGAGCTCGACCATGTTGTAGTTGCGCTCGACGAACGGGACCATGCGCAAGCAGCGATATGTCACGTCTGACGTGGCGTAAGCGCTGCCGGCTCGAGGCCGACGCTGCGCAGCAGGAAGTCCTTCCACTGCGCGGTCGTCAGCTTCGCGCCGTCCCTCGACGATCTTGTCCAGGATGCCACGCGTCGAGAGCTGGATTGGCCGAATGGTCGTTGATCTGGAACGGCCGGCCGCCTTTTTCCTGCGCGATGGTGGCGTCGTAGCCGAGATCGATCTCGGCGTAGAACCCGCCGGTCAGCATCCGCTCGTTGTCGCTGACCAGAGCGTCATCGATACGCACGTCGTTGAGGCGCAGGCTCGGCAGGGTCGCGAGATAGCTGTCGGTCTTGGCGTCGAGCCGTGCGGTGACGATGTCGATCACGCGGACCGCGCCGCCCTCTCTCGCGCGCGACTTGAACAGTTCGTCCTCGCCGGCCCGCACCGTCCGGCTCGAGAGCTGCTTACGCACGATCTCCAGACCTTCGTCGATCTCCTTCTCGTCGACGGTCGCGCAGTAGCGACCGAGCATGAACTCGACGACGTAGGTCGGCACCGGGAACTGGCCGCGAAACTGACGCACCAGATCCTTGCGGACGATGTGTCCCGGGAATGCGTCCGCGACCAAGCGATCGAGCGCGTCGAGTTCCATCGCTAGGCTCCTCCGACCATCGTTGCCTGCATCGCCAGCGAATTGCCCAAACGATCTAAAATCATTAGCAACGCCGGCATGCCCGTCGTGCGGTCGTCTATGACAAGGAGGCTCGTACGGCCGTCGGCGTCCAGTTCGCGCGGCTTGTCTAGCACGGACGGCCCGTCGCCCTCGGCTCCCAAGCGGAGGTCGGCCGTAAGTCCGTCGCCGCCGTCCACTACAACGCGCAAGCGCAGCCCAACCCACTGCGCCTCGACAATGGCGGCCCGGTGAACCACCGCCATCGGTTCAACGAGCAGCTCCGGTACAATGCTCTCCTGCGGGCTTAGTCCACCATGGGCGTACTCTTGCCCTTCGCGAAACGCGTGCACGCCTGGTGCGGTCGCGACGACATGAGCGGGGGCCCAGGTCCAGGGTAATTGGAGCGCAGAAACCACCGCGCCTTCCTTCACCAGCGCGCACCGTGACCATTTCGTGTCGGTCAATCCGCTGTCGAGTTTCGCTCGCGGTAGGCCGCCTGGCAACAGAAGCCACCCATGGTCGGTGACGATCCGCACGCGCCGGCCGGACTTAGCTAACCCGATAATCATGTCGGCGATGTCCCGCAAGCCGCGCTCAATCTGGTCGACGAGGCGCGCACCGAGGCCGTGGCCGTCGCTGTCGAAGCTGCCGGTCTCACTCCAGGCTTTCACGTCTGGCAGCAGGCTGCCACCGATCTCCCAGCCTACGGCTTTCAGCTCGCGTTCCAGCACAGGCTTCTGCGCGGGTTTGCCATCGGAGGCCCTTGGGTAGAAATCGTCTGGAACCTGATCGCCGCCACGAAACCGACTTGCGACTGGGCTCGCAAAGGCTTTGCAGGTCGAGGTAACAGTGGGGAAGGCGGTCCATCTCCATCGGCATTTAACTTCCGCATCCCTACCCTTAAGCAGTTCCGCCAGCCTTAGGCCAAGGTCCATTCGCAAGCCGTCGACGAAAACAACTGCGTCGGCATCGGCAGAATGCGGAGTGACAACTGGCAGCACGCCGCGTTTAGCAAGCGCCTGTAGGGCGGCCGCGCCGGCTTCGAGCCAAGGCAGGTAAATTGCGCGTAACGCCGCGGATACCGCCGTACGATCGTCTTTCGCTGGGGCAGCGGCAAGCGCCTCGATGGCTGCGCCATCCACCTGTGCTCCGTCGCAGGCGTAAGCCTCAGCAAACACCGTCGCGTTGTCCGCGGGCAGCGCCTTGGCGTTAGCCACTCGAGCAAGGGGCGCCAATGCCATCGCTAACGGCGCGCGGTTCATTTGCGCCCACACGCTTTGGCGCCGCGATCCATGTTCGCGTTCGAGCCGAAGGACATTCGTGCACGCGACATCGGCAGGAACGTCTGCCAACGCTAGCAATGCTTGGCGGAGCTTGCCTTCCGCGATCTCGTTCACCTGTGGGTAGGTGCTTTGGTCGATCAGCAAATCGTTGGGTGGAACCACCGATGACAACAGATCGATAGTGGGATAATGGCTCTTAGGGTTGTCCGCGAAACGTGTCCAGACTAACGCCCACTGCCCCTCGCGCGTCGCGAGGCGCTGCGCGGCGACCGTCCGCGAGACCTTGGCCGCGTCAATTTTCAGCTCGCGGCGCGCGCGTTCGGCGAAGGCGGTGAAACGTGGGCGGTCGCTTTTCGCATCAAGCCGTCCATCCAGCCAGTCAAGCGCGTCGGCCGGAAGATCGGGTACCAGCAACGCGTCCAGGAAAGCCGCATCAATGCGTCGGCCACGAAGGTCGACCAGTGGGCTCACAAGTAGCCTCGCAGCCGCCGAAACGAGCGCCATCCGCGTGATCTGATCCTCCGCGACGTCCAGACCGAGGCCGCCCCGCGTCGCAGCCAGAAAGCCGCGCAGTGTCCAATCCTTGCCGTTGACGTGTCCAAAGAACGCACCCGAGACCGCAAACCAGGCGAGCAATTTAAGATGTTCGGGACAGTCCTCGGCGGCGCGCAGTGTCTCCCGGCCGACCCCAGGGAGGTAAAGGATCGGGGGATCTGCGGCCCGCCATTCGACACCGACAATGGCGCGGCCGGCAGCAGCGCGCAGCCACAATGCTGGGCCGCTGCGTGTTACTAAGTCAGGTCCGCCAAGCGTCAGTAACCCAGGCAGACGGCTACGAAGGTCTGGCAGCGTTCCGTGAAATTCCCGGCCCGGATCGCACCACAGCACTGCTTCGGGCGGAGCCTCCACGCGAACATCATGTTCCCCGGCTTCTCGCAACGCTGTGATCAAGGCGTCGAGCGGCGTTGTCATTTAAGCCCTCGGGCCTTGCGTTTTTCGCCGAGCGTTGTGTGGTGGTCGTTAATCCGCTGGCCGTTGAACACATTGTACCAGGGCGCGCTCTTCGCATCGGTGCCGCGATCCTTGGTCCATTTGACGTTTGGCACCTCGCGCAGGACCTCCGCCTCGACGAACGGGCGGATGTTTATACGTACTCCATCATCAAGGTCCGGCTCCCAGCCGAGCGGCTGCTTGGCGAGCGGCTTCCAGCGCACAAAGATGTCGCAAGGTTTTTCGCCTTCCAGGATCATTTGTAGGCTTTGCTGCAGTATCATCGCGGCTTCGGCACGCCGACCGTCGTTGGCAGCTTTCATGCGACTGATCCAGTCGCCGAGCAACGAGAAGGTCAGCTTCTCAAGGTTCGCGCGGTTCAGGCGATGGTAATTGACGATCGCGGCGAAGCCATCCTTCTGCCCGTCCCAGATGTGCCAGAGAAAGGGTCGTTGTTGAAACAATATGCAATGCTGGCTAAACGCCCGATCACGTAGCCACCCCTCGAGCGATGCGTCACGGGGCGGCTTTTTGTCAAAGTATTTGTCGGTTTCAGCGAGGAGTTTCCGCTCTGTCAGGTCCGACCAATCCTTGGCAAAGGCGGTGGCAAGAAAGGCGCGGAACCGATCAGCAAAAGCACGCCGGCCACCAACTGCCGGGAGGCACAACAGGCCGTCCTCGTCCACATTTGGAAGAGTTCCCGACTTGGCGATCCAGTCGCGAGTTTTGGTCGATACGCGGATGTTGGGATCGAATTCTGTCGGCCAATGGTAGCCCGCAAGTCGAGCGAGCGCCACGTGCAGGACCATTTCGGTGTTGGCATTCACTGGATGGCCAGAAAATAGCCATTGGGTCGGGTCGGAAGAGTAGGGTTCTGGCAATCCGTTCGGGTACTGCTTGGCGGCTATTTGTTGCCAGTAATCAAGATCGAACGGAACCTTCGCAATTGTCGAATTGGTCACATTGAGTTTTCTGTCCAATTTACGCACGGCTGTTTTGAAATCGCTCGACGCGCAGTACACCCAGATTGGCGCCAAGTTTCGTTCATCATAAGGTGTGATAACACAGGTGTTGTTGTCGAATTTCTCTCCTTGATAAAGCGTTACAGCAAGATTGATCTGCGAACAGGCAACACCGAACTTGCCCCAGGCGCTCATGCCTCTGAAGGTCGCCCCCTTCTGGCAAACCTCAGTGATTTTTCCGTAGCCGTCCTCCCAAAAAAGAATGTGCTCCTTCCCCCCAAACTCCCGTGATGAGTCCACGGTCGTTTGCTGGAGCGTCCAACCGTTTACGATTTTAGAAAGCTCCCAAAAAAACCTACCAAATCTCTGAAAGTCACTCGAAGCTATTCCTTGCCACGCATTCGCGTATTTGCTCAGAAGACTTAAAGTGCTCGTCTCGTGCACTGTAATCCGGAAATCGGGATTGCCACGTTGAGCCTTTTGTAACAGCAAGCGGGGCGTAGAATGCAGCAATAACTCAGCCTTTAAATTCGGATCAAATGCATCATTGGCATCGAAGCCAGCGAACCGTGCTTTTTCATCTGGCTTCTCTTCCGTAAGCTCGATCAAAATGACGTTTACAATCTCCCCCCCAATAGTCTCAAAGGCGCGGGCGCCCAAAGCGCCAACCATGTTTAGCGTGGCCTCTAATAGGAAATTTTGCCGGAGCACGGTGTAGCGGCTCAGATTTAGCCAGTTCTGCGGCATGACTGCCGCGATCGTGCCCCCAGCCGCACATAAGCGTCGCATACGTTCCAACATGACCGTTGCGAGATCGGCCTTGGAGTGCGGAAAGTGTCGTGCGACGTAGCCGGCTAATTCCGGATGCTGTTTGCCGCGGCCCAGGAACGGAACATTGGTCGCCTGAAGCGTATATCGTTGAGCGAAAATAGCGGTCGCGTCGGCCATGCCGCGCGCAGCGATTGCCCCTTCAGCGCGTTCCAGCTCGGCTGCGCGCGCCCGCTCGATTACCGGCTCCAACATTTCTTCGATGCGCGCCAACCGCACTGGATCGATAAGGTCGCCGTCGGTCGGCCGCAGAAGCGAACCCAGCAGCGGGGCTTGCACAAATAGATCGTGGAGTGCGCCGAGCGCACGGCCGAGCTCGATGTTGTCGTTTGCGAGCGCCACAAAATCCTTTCGCAGTAGTGGCGGTGGCGCACCGACCCAGGCGACGTGCGGATTGGGCAGTACAGTTGCGGTCCCGCCGAGGCGCCATGCGGCGAGCGCAATCGCGAAGCTTGCGAGCTGTACGCAACGGCCATCGATCTCGAGCCCAAACAGATTATCGCGAAGCACCGCGGCGGCGGCCACCGCAGTCGCAAGCTTTTCTTCCTTGATGCGCAGCGCCGTGAGGATTGAGAAAGCCTCGACCAAGAAATGGCCGGAGCCACAGCAGGGGTCCAGGACCGTGATCGCCTTCGCCGCGACCGGCCAACCAGGGAATGTCCCGGCGGCGGGCCGCCACTTCCCGTCCTCCTTCAAGAAGCGCAGGTACTCCCAGTCGATCCCCGGAAGTGAGCAAGCTGCACGCAAAGTGGCTTCGTCGGCGCTAATCTTTTCTAGATCCGGGTCAGCTGCCAGGACCTTTCCAGCCCACCAGGCGCCGAGCGTGTTGTGCAGGAGGAACCGCACCATATACGGCTCGGTGAAGAGCTGTGTAACAGCCGGCAACTCGTGCGCGCCGATCTTTACGCCCGATTTGTTGATCGCGTCTTTTTCCGCAGCGCGCCAGAACTGATAGGTCCAACCCAGGCTATCGTCGGCCTGGAAGGTTGCTGGATCTATTGACTGGACAATTCGTTGAAGCGCCGTCGCATGTTCAGGCGCGAACGTGACGGCGAGCGCGGGGTCATCGGGGCGAAAGACACCTGGCAGCATCGAGGCCGCAAATAGCTCGGCCACCGACCAAGCATCAGGCAAGCCATGGGCCCGGGCAAGTTCCCAACAATCGTCGAACGACACCTCCCCACCGCTTTCCGGTTCACGCAGCAGACGTCGCTCCAACAAGAACCGGGCGAAGAGCAGACGATGCCAATGCGCGTATGCGACCTCTTCGGTAAGTCGCCCCACTTCGTGCGTGCCGTCGCTGCGGCGGGTGTCGCCGAGGCTTCGTGCGTGGGCCCGTAGCCGCACACGCAGATCCTTTGCCACCTTGTCCAGATGCGATGGGGGCGACGCAGCGGCAACGGCGAGCCGGCGGATCGAGTCACCCGCGCCGGTCTCCGCGGCAATCCGCGCTTCCCGAATTGCCCTCTCGAGTACTTTGCGAAGCGACGCAGGGAGGTCCGTGCGTTCCATCGCTTATACCTCCTCAACCCTGCGGTATAACGGGACCATCGCGCAGCGCGGCGGCAAGGGTCTCGCGAACTCTCTTCAGCCACGCATCTAACGCCGTTTCGTCCTGCAGCACGCCCGCGGCGGGCAGTGTCACGCTCTGGGTCTTGGGCTCAAACAAGGCCGCCGCCTCGGCCAACGCATCCGTGACGCGCTGGGGCAGCGCCTTGCCAAGATCACGCCAGGCCGCAAGTGAGCGCTGTAGGAGGGCTTCGACAATGTCCTGGGCTGTCGCGACCGACGGCGCATCGATCTTGAGCAGGCCAGCATCCAATCGAATTCGGTGCTTCTGCTCGGGCGTGAGCTTCTGCCAAGTCGCATCAGCTTTCAACCGCGCTTCTACGGTGGTCCACGCCTTGTCATAGTCGTCAACAACAGCGTTAAGCCGCTTACGCAACTCGCCTGCAGCCTCGTGCAGTACTGGAGGCGTCGGGTCGGGATCGCTGAGCAAATGACGTCCATCATAGATCACGGCAAGCTCTGCCGCTTGACCAGTGGCCCCCAAGGCGACGAGCTTTTCCAGAAGTCGAAAATTTGGAAGCCGCGTGGCGATCGCCGCCTTCGCGTTACGCCAATCCTTCACCGCCTCTTTCAGAGCTGGCGCCTGTGTTGCAAGTTCGATCAAAAGATCATTGCCTCCGAGTGTTCGTAAGTTTGCGAGGCCAGGAACCGCCGCGTGAAGCGGCGCTGGTGGCTCCCCTCCCGCGGCCTCAGCCCCCTGTTGTAGGCGCTCAAGTAATATCGGCAGTGCCCCGGTCTCGTGGTCCTTTTCAAAAGTCACGTTCAAATCTGCCAATAGCCCGCGCACTAAGAGCCGCTGGGGCAACGAAACGGTCGCCGTTTCTGGCCGGAAGCTGCAAACCCCAATTTTGCGGCGATCAAGAGTACGCAAACTTGCCTGCTGGCCGTCTTCGCCGGTGACGCGTAACTGTCCGGCCGCGTCCAGAGACAGAAGCGCTCCGTCAACCGCGTCCTGCGACCATCCGTAGGGTGGATCAGCAAACTGCTTGCGGAGCTCTGATCCCTTCCGCCCGGCACCGAGAGCACCCAAGATCGCCTTGCACACGGGGTGTGTCTCAGGTGAACCCTTGTGGTCGACAGCTTTGATCGCATCTGGTTGCCCGGCCCGAGCCTTAACTACTACCTGCTCCCATCCAGGATGGTCCCCCTCGTCAAAAAGCGGATAGAGGCGAATGAGCGCGTTGGCGGCGGCTGTCTTAACTGCCTCCGCCGGCGTTCCTTGAACTACAGCACCTCCTGCCTGAAGCACTGTTGCCTTTTCGGCGGCATCCCGCGCGATACTTTCGATAGTTTTTTCTGCAGCGCTGACCCGTGAGGCCATAACGGCCTGTGCCTGCTGTCCCTCAGTTGTTTGTGGTGCCCCCTTTTCATTGATGACATACTTTGCAGCAATTCGCTGCTTCAACGCGCCTTCGAGCTTTTCGGCGTCAATCCTTGGCAACATGAGATGGATCGTCGGATCGTTCAGCGCTTGCGCCTCCACTTCTTTCTCTACTGTCTTTAAGTCGACTTCCCAGCCGCTATGCATGCGCAAGACGATGGCGTCGGTTGGCGCCTTTTCGTCGGAACGAACACGAGCGATCTTCCGTGTGGTTGCGCTGCGGCCCTGGGTGACGGCTGCCGCGCCCGACAGAACGGCATTCAGCGCAACTTCCAGCGCCTGATTTCGTTCGCGAACAATATCAGTAGGTCGGCCGGCGAGGCCACGTTCCTCGGCGCGGTATGCCGTCTCCCAAGCAGCGCTTTCCCTTGTCTGCAGACGCCATACGCTATTAAGTTGAATTACGGCACCATCAGCCTCGAGTGCAGCAAGCGCCTCGGGTACTTCACGCCGAACTTCGGCACCATTTGCCAAATCTTCCACTAAGAGATCGGCAATCGTATCCTCAGACGCCCGCACCCCGTGGTGATCGGCGTCGCGCTCAATCAACCCGAGCATATAGACAAGCATCAAGACGCGCGCCTTTACTTTCTCGGTTGCCTTGCCTGCCTGGAGCTTTGTGATGCGCCCACGCGTTTCTTCCGGCAGGAGACCGGCCGTGTAAGCCTCTTCCGAAAAACGGTCGAAGAGAAAGTCGGATGGAACGGCGTAACCAAGCAGTCGGTCTGCAACCGCTTGGGCTGCCTCCAAAGACACACCCAGTTGTGTCCGCAGAGTACCAGCAAGGCCAGAGCGATCGAGCGAGCGCAAAATTCGCTCCCAGACGCGACGTCGGGCAGGCAGGAGCGGCCAATCCAAAATCGCGTCATCGTCATCATCGTGGCTGTGCGCCAGTCGGCTTCCCTTTAATTGACGACTGATTTCGCCTGCGCGCTCGTCAAGCATCTCCCGGAGCGCCTTTGTGGCTGCAGGTTTTTTGCGCAGCACAGTCTTGCGGATGACCGCATCCATATCGGCCTCGCCGAGGCTGACACGGACGGGAAACCGGCCAAGCAACTTTTGCAGGTTTGGGATCTCAGTTAGTGCGGCCTGCCCGGTGCATACAAGCAAAAGGCGACCATCGAAGTCGGACGACAATCGTTCCG
This sequence comes from uncultured Alphaproteobacteria bacterium, assembly GCA_963739945.1. GTDB lineage: Bacteria > Pseudomonadota > Alphaproteobacteria > Rhizobiales > Xanthobacteraceae > BOG-931. The sequence goes on from CAVUCN010000009.1 coordinate 177,429, forward strand.
CGATGTTCTGAACGTCCAGACCGCGCGACGGATCATCACGAATGAATTGTTGCGCTTCGTCTAACACTATGAGTGTGAGTGGCAATTCCTTTCGTCCCAATAACAGCGCGCGACGGATCACCGAACTTAAATCGGTCACCGTGATCTCCGGGGGTTGCGGAAAATTGGCGCGCAGATAGTCGCGCAGTTCGGGTACATTCCGAGCAATGCTGGGTTTCTCAGCGAGCACCGCTCCATGAAAACGGCTAGACAGAACAAAGTTTCGGATATCAGCGTCGAACGTATCGCCGAGGCGCTTGCGAACACCGGCGAGAATGCTTTCGTCCGACAGCCAAAAGGCGACCCGAGCCGCGCGGAAGTCGACCGGCAGCCCTACGGATTGAAGTACAATACCAAGCGTGGCGAGTATCGGACTGGTGGGACCGCCGCCAAGCGTACCGCCGGCGGCGTGCAGACCACCATGGCGCGCCGCGGTCGCCCGCAGCTCGCGCAGTGCCGCTTCTATTCCCTCCGGGATCTCGGCAACCAAGCCCGTCGCACGGGCGCCATCCTTAAACGCTATGTCCGTCCAGAGCGCACAGAGCATGTTTGCGAGATGCGACTTACCTGAACCGTAGAACCCCGAGATCCAGGCACAGACCTGGTTGCCACGCCCGAGCTCGCGAAGAAAAGCGTCCAGAATGGTCTGAAGACCTCGTGCATATTCGCCGCTACAGACAAAGGTCGACAGCTCGCCATGTAAGGTTTCAAGGGCGAGGTCGTTCGGCGGCGGAAAGACAATCTTTGCGACGCCCTGATTGGCAATGCGGTACTTACTCGGATCAGTAAAGAAGACATCGCGGTTCTTCATCGGTCGGTCTCGCTGTCAGGCGGGAATGGGGGTCGCGCGATAGTTCCATCCATCCCCGGCATCAAGCAGGCGATAAACGCCGCCTTCATGTCGTCCCGGAAACAGAAGAAGAAGGCGACCAGGGATCTGCGGAGCCACTTTCTCAATCAGATTTGAAACGCGACAAAGGCCCAGAAGTGAACCAGCGCCTGCGACTGTAAGCAGATCAGACGGACCGCAGGCTGCCAGCTCATGCCTTACTGTCGCGGCGACGTGGTCGGCGAAATCGGGCAGCACTCCTGGAAGCTCGTCCGGTAGATCAACGAGACCGACAAAATGCTCATGCGCTGCAATCCAGTGCGCCCAAAGCGGCGCGAGATCCACGACGCGCCAGCTATGAGCGTGCCGTCTAGCGACAGCTTCGAACTCTGACAGCCTACCGCGAACGCGACGCTCCAGCGCCTTATCGTAATGGAGTATCCAAACACGATACTCCACCGCCACATCGCGCCAGGGGAGAGCGACTTGACGCTCAAAATGTCGCAGGAGCTCGTCAACTGTTGCCAAGTTCGTGGATCCCCAAAGCCGACGCCATCGCATCGCGCGCCCGAATTTCCGTCACGCCGCCGCCACTGCGGACGCGAAGCAGACCCCCGCCTTCAGCTTGGCGCAGGAGGGCCAAACTTTCAGTTTCGGTGCAGTCGAGGGTTCGCATCCAGGGAGAAGCAAGGAGCGTGGCTCCGCCAAATCCCGCGAGTTCGCCAAGCAACGCCGCGAAGGCGGCGGCGACCGACGACGCTACCGCGCGCGCGCGCCGCTTTTTCACGCGGCCTTGCAAATGTCCTGATTGGGTCCAGGTAGAAGCGCAGTTCTGAGACATTGATTTGAGCATTTTTGCGGAATAGCGATCGGGGTGTAGCGCCTCGAAATGAGATGAAAAATCTGGCCACCGGACTTCAGAACCCACTTTAGCACTTAGAACCACTGTTGCTGTATCGCGAAGCGGTGGTTCACGAGCGAGCGCGCAGAGTAACGCCAGCAATGGCCGGTCACCGTCGGCCCTCTGCCACAAACTTGCGAGGGTGCGCCCGATCGGCGCCCCAGATGAGAGCCCATAGAGGCCGTTGAGGCGCTCCAGGGCCAGCCGGCGACCTGAGCCGGTCCGTTTCTGCAATACGTTCTGGTTGAGTATTAGGTCGGGAATGTCTGCCGATCGTGGATCGGGAGCCGCCTGGAGTAGCGCCCCGAGCTCTCGCAGCATCATTGTCTTCGACTGATGAACGCCACTCCGGCCAAAGCGAAAGCCTAGCTTTACCAGGGAAGCGGCGTCAACATGCGGCGCGATCCAGAGCGATGTGTCCATCTCTCCCATCAAGAGGTCGGGCGGCCGAGGCCGGGCGGTCGAGACCATCTCATTCCCAGAGGTAAGCTGTGCGGATGCCAATGCCATCATCCCGGGCAAGAACGCTCGGGGAAGAACTCAAAGCGCGATCAGTATAACCTCAGCACGCCAAAAATCAGCCTCTCTTCGCTACGGACGACCTGAATGGCAAGCTTCATCGCATGACGCCGGATCGCAACGCGACGGCAAAGCGACTTCACCGCGTGTTCTACCGATAGGGTAAATACCCCGATTGATCTCCGTCGAAACTTGTGGCGTTGCGTGAATGGCGTGACGCCATGTCAGCCAACCAAATCAAACCCCGGCTCACGGGCACGAGCCAGATGCCGATATGGATGATCCGCGGTCGGCGCCCGCGCAGTTTTGATGGTGCCATGGGTTGAGTTGCAAACTTCGCACTCTTTCTGCTCTAGTTCGGTGTTTAAGAAAGCCGATGTTTTGCGATGACGATACTATGGGTCGGCAGTTAAACGAGTGAATTATGTCAACCCCGATAACCGCCGCAATGCTTTATAATTTGGTCCAGTGCCCGCACCGGGTCACGATGGATTTGTTTGCCGATCCGGCGCTTAAGGACAAAGTCAGTCCTTTCGTGCAACTTCTTTGGGAGCGAGGTTCGCTCTACGAAGAGGAAGTCATCGAGGGCCTTTCGCTGCCCTTTGTCAGATCTCTCTCACTACGCGGGCGACGAAAAAGAACAGCAAACGCTTGACGCGATGAATCGCAAGGAGCCGCTGATCTACAGCGCGCGCATCAAAGCCGGTGATCTCCTTGGTGACCCTGACCTGCTTCGGCTCGAGACTGGTGGATATGTTGCAGGAGACATCAAGTCGGGCGCCGGCGAGGAAGGCGGATCGGACGACGAGGAAGGGAAGCCGAAAATCCATTATGCGGTTCAGCTCGGTCTCTACACCGACATATTGCAACAGCTGGGACGTTCCGCCGGGCCGCGCGCCTTCGTGTGGGACGTTCACGGCGACAGAGGTGCCCTACAAATTTGACGAGGCTTACGGAGTGCGTAATCCGCACACCCTCTGGCAGGACTATCAAGAGGCGCTCGCTGAGGCGCGACAGATCGTCAGCGGAGCAGAAAACTCTTTGCCGGCCTATTCCGGCGGCTTGCAAGAATTGCGTTTGGTACACGGCCTGCCTGAAGCAGCTCTCCGACAGTGACGATCTCACCCTGATCCCGGGACTAGGCCGATCTAAGCGCGACGTCATGATTGACCGCATCGCCACCATTTCCGACCTAGCGGCAGCAAATCCAGCCGGGTTCATCACAGGCAAGAAAACTGTCTTCAATGGGATCGGGCCAGACAGCCTCGAAAAGTTCATCGCCCGCGCCCGACTGATCACTACCAAAGGTGCGGCTTATTTAAGTGCGCCGTTGAGCCTTCCCGTCGCCGACAAGGAATTATTCTTCGACATCGAAGTCGATCCTATGCGCGATGTTTGTTACCTGCACGGGTTCTTGGAGCGAACCGGCGGTGACAACAGTACAGAGCGGTTTGTAGCTTTCTTTGCTGATGAGGAGACACCTGAGAGCGAAGAGAAAGCATTTCGGGATGCGTGGGCCTACATGACAGCGGCCCAACCCGCAGCAATCTATTATTATTCAAAATACGAGCGCACGATCTATCGCAAGCTTCGTCAAAAATATCCGAATGTTTGTTCGGAGCAGGACATCGAAGACCTCTTTTCCTCGCCGCGGACCGTCGACCTGTATTTCGATGTGGTACTGAAGGCGACCGAGTGGCCAACGCGAGACTATTCCCTCAAAACTCTGGCGAAGTATCTGGGATTTGCATGGCGCGACACTCATCCGTCCGGAGCGGCGTCAATCGAGTGGTTTGACCGCTGGGTCAACCACCGGGACCCCGCGGTGAGAGCAGCGTATTCTCGACTACAACGAGGACGACTGTCGGGCAACGCGGGTGTTGTTGGACGGGATACGGAGCTTGGTCTGAGCATCATCGCATGGGTCCTCCCGATGGATTGTGACTGGCGAACGTGGATTATAGTGGACTGGTCATGATCCAAGCCAACCGCATTCGGCAATTCGTCCGGGATCACTATATCGCTCCCGCTAGAGCAGTCGGACACGGCGAAATCACGATCCGAGCTGGCGATGTTCCTCGGGAGATGTCTCTGACTGAATGCAATGCCCGCCGTGTGCAGTGCAATCGCCAGCAGTAAATTTGACGAGTTCGCGGGTGTTACGCGGACTGCTCTAGTAGGCCCGGCAAACGGTGCAAATGTCTATTTTACATTTAGCCTGAGTGCGCGTCCGTTGTCGGAGCGGTCGATAGTTCGATTTCGAGAACCAGTTTTTAGACCGACACAATCGCAGCCCAGGAGAAGTCTCGACATTGGCGATGCGGTCGTTCTCGTATCTTGCGTCAAGAGCAAATTGTCAAATTCTGCCCCTGCGCGCGCACTATACACGTCAGCTTGGTTCCGAAAGGCTAAGGGACATCGTCGAAGCGAGTGGCGCACGCTGGTTTGTTCTCTCCTCACGCTACGGGCTTGTAGCGCCTGACGTCGAGATCGCGCCGTATGATTACACCCTAAACTCTTGGAGTGGCCGAACGAAGGGAGTGGGCTGCCAACGTACTCGATAAACTCTTTCCACAGATGTCCGGCGAGACGCGCGTCGTGATGTTCGCGGGCCATCGCTATAGGGAATTCTTGGTCGCACCACTTCGACAATGCGAAATCGAGGTTGAAGTACCGATGGAGAACCTAACACGCGGTGAACAGTTGGCTTGGTTGTCCGACGCATTCATGAGCCGCCTGCCGATGTAGTGCGCGTTTATGCTCTTCTGGAGCGGCTTGAGCAGCGCGTTGGTGGGATGCGAACACTAGCTACTTTCGAAAGGTACTCGCGATTGGCCGCATCGTGGCTTGTATTTATTTTTCGAGCTGTCTGAGGTTCGTAAGGAAAGCGGAAACGGACCGCGGATCGTCCGCGTTGGCACGCACGCGTTAGGAATTGGATCACGTTCGACGCTTCGCCAACGCCTGGGACAGCATCGCGGCCAGGTATCCGGCAGTGGCAACCATCGAGGTTCGATCTTCCGTTTACTCATCGGCCAGGCGCTGCTTGCACGTGGTGACATCGCGCAGTGTAGTTCCTGGGGCGTGAAGGGCGCTGCTCGAAAGGCGTCCCTCGCGCTAAATATAAGCCGCGATGCTTTGGCCGCAGCCGAAGCGCCCGTTGAGATGGCGGTGACAAATTACCTCCGTACCATGCCATTCCTTTGGCTGGACATTGACGACGAACCTGGGCCTGACAGTCTACGAGGAGTGATCGAGCGAAATGCCATTGCGCTGCTCAGCAATCACGAGCGCCCGGCTGTCGATCCACAATCGACTGGCTGGTTTGGACATTTTTCGGATCGCCCGCTTGTACGTGGCTCAGGTCTCTGGAACCAGCGCCACGTCGAGGAAAGACATGATCCAATATTTCTCGACGTTTTCATGAAAATGATCGAACGGATTGGATGGAACAGTGATGTAACGACAACTTGACCCATTAGCAGCTCTCTGCCCCCCGTGTCCGTCGCACACTGTGCGCTTTAACCACGCTCACCACGGTCGCGATGGCGAGGGCCGCCACGATGCCTACCTCAAGCTCGAACGTTGCGTGCACGGCGAAAAGTTCTTCGTCAATCGGGCGCCGGAAGATTGGATCATGAACAAAGATCGGATCAAGGATGGCGACCCGATCATCGTGGATGACTGTATCGACGACGTCGATCGCGCTGCCGATCCGATGGGCCGCTTTTACAGGCACTACGGCATGCACGAGGGCACCGTCCGGATGGTGCTCGACGATTTCGGTCGCTGTGCTTACTGTGTGAAGCTCGGCTTTTGGGGGCCAGACGCCTAGCGTGATGGAGCGTCCCGCTTAGCTGAGAACTTCAAGAAGCGGGATGCTCGATTACCGCAAGAAATGTGAAAATCGGTTTTAGTGTGTTCCAGCGCAAGCCGATTTTTAATCGGACTTATTTTTTTCTATTTTTCGGAAGGGGAGCGGGCGCAAGGGGGCATGTATTCTCCGAATTGGCGGCGAGTTTCAGACAGACCCCGTAGCTGACGATACATGGACAGTTATCCGTCAAAGGCTCGCGGCCGGACCCTTGCTCATGCTGCCTTCATTGTTTGTTTGGTCACGTCGTCGAGCATCGCCCGCTGCATCGTCAATTTGACTTCATCGCCTGTCAGCGTGCCGCGCTCGATCAGTTCAGCGGCGACCGCCTCGATAGGCCCCCAAAGCACAGTTCTTCAGCGCTCCATACGAAGGTCCGATGGCCGTCGCGGTGATCCCTTGGGGCTGCATGTTCGTAAGATACATTCGCTTCGGGCCCGCGAAAGTGACCATCCAAGATGAGCGCGACCGGGAGTAAGGGGGGCGATCAGAGCTATCGCTTCCTCGGTGCATTCCAGGAACTGACCTCAACAATCGCGGGTTTCCGAAAATGGAGAGACATCAGCTTTCGATCGCCTTTTCCTGCTCCGCGTTGAGCTGTGCCTCAATTTTCTCGCGATTTGAAAAGTTCCACGCGGACAACGCTGTTGTTGTGGCGGAGGGATTCCCTGGGCCGCCGCAGCCTCTTCGCGGGTCAAAGGCCGCCGTGCTCTCCGATTGGGCTCCTCTGGCCGGGACTGCGGTAAACCGACAGAACCTAGTCCCACATCGTCCGCATCTTGGCTTTCACATCGATCGGCGTGCGGGTCGATCTGCTAGCGTCAAGCTTCGACTTCGCCTGTGGCCACGACCGGCTCTGAAAGTGTCTGCTGACACTATTCGGTATGAAGCGGGTGCGCAGTGTGTAGACGTGCCCGCTGCCCATGCTCGCTGCCCATGTGTGTAGAATTTCTTCGGGACCATGACGTGCAGCTGATCTTTCGCGCGGGTTATCGCGACGTAAAACAGCGCCGTTCTTCTTCCGAATTTCGTGGTGTCTGCCCACGCCCAGGTCCGACGGGATGCACCATCCACCGCATTGAGCACGAACACGGCATTCCACTCCTGTCCTTGGCCGAATGGATCGTTGACGATCAAGTAGTCTTCATCGAGCAGCGGAGGACCTGCGTCGTCGCTAGTCGCGTCCGGTGGATCGAGCGTCAGTTCAGTCAGAAATCGCTCGCGTGTGGCGTAGGTCGCAGCAATTTGTACGAGCTCGCCAAGATCGGTTCGTCGCTGGAGCGCGTCTTCGTATTTGCGCTCCAGGTGCGGCGTATACCACCGGCAAGCGAAGTTGATTTCCGCTCCAACCGGCATTGCCGAGATGCAGGGTCGTTGATCGTCTACGGCTGAAGTCTTGCCAATGCTCTGCGGCGGCAGCAGGCGGCTTGAAGCCTTCGAGTCCTGCGATTGCGTTGCCACTTGCCGCTATCGCATCCAGTAACTTGGCGGCGGAACCGGGGCCTATTCCGGGAAGGAGTTGCGCCAACACGAAGCCAGATACCCGATCGCCGGGTTATTGGCCCACCGCGCGTGGCCAGAATATCCTTGATGTGCTGCGGCTTCGAGAAACTTAAGACCGCCAAACTTCACGAAGGGAATATTTCTCCTTGTCAGCTCCACTTCCAGAGTCGCGCTATGGTGAGACGTGCGAAGACGACACAGCCTGAGACTTCGAGCCGGATGCCGGCCTCGCGATTAGCCAGGAGTGTTTCAACGATATAGTTCGCCTGCGCAACGTCGTCGGCGACATTGACCAGCGATGGAAGATCGGACGACGGTCGGTCGGACCAGAGATCTAGTGAAGCGCTCGGCCGCGAGATCGATCACTGCATTGGCTGCGGCGAGGATTGATTGTGTCGAGCGATAATTTTGCTCCAGCGTGATCAGTTCGGCCTTCGGAGTGAAGTGTCCGGGGAAATCGAGGATGTTGCGAACATTCGCCGCCCGGAAAGAATGGATAGATTGCGCGTCGTCGCCGACCACCGTAAGGCCGCGACCGCTCGGCTTAAGATTGAGCAGGACGAGGCTTGTAACTTGTTCGTGTCTTGGTATTCGTCGATCAGGACATGATCGAAGCGGCCCGAAATGTCCTCGGAGATTGAGGTCTCCGTCATCATCTGCGCCCAGTAGAGCGACAGATCATCGTAATCGAGCACGTTCTGCTTTTGCTTCGCTTCGACATAGGACGAAAATATAGCCTGCGTAATTCACCCCATT